>NZ_BAAGTC010000010.1:0-60758 GCF_054782115.1 Nocardia heshunensis
TGGCGGTGCAGTACGCCGACTACTCCATCTGGCAGCGCGAACTGCTCGGTGACGAGAGCGATGCGGAATCGCTTGCCGCCAAGCAGGTCGCCTACTGGCGCAACGCGCTGGCCGGGCTGCCTGATCAGCTGGACCTTCCGGCCGACCGGCCGCGTCCGGCGGTGCAGTCCTTCGCCGGTGGCAAGATCGACGTCCGCATCGACGCCGAATTGCACACGGGCCTGGTCGAATTGGCGCGCGCCGAGGGCGCGACGCTGTTCATGGTCGTGCACACTGCGCTCGCGGTACTGCTCTCGCGCCTGTCGGGCTCCGACGACATCGCCATCGGCACTCCGATGGCCGGTCGTGGCGAGGCCGTGCTCGACGACCTGATCGGCATGTTCGTCAACACGCTGGTGTTCCGCACCCAGGTCGACGGCGGGGAACCGTTCGCCGCCCTGCTGGCGCGCCAGCGCGAGACCGACATTCAGGCGTACGCCAACGCCGATGTGCCGTTCGAGCGGCTCGTCGAGGTGCTCAACCCGGCCCGCTCCACCGCGCGGCACCCGCTGTTCCAGGTGGGTCTGTCCTTCCAGAACCTGACCCGCTCCACCCTGGAACTGCCGGGGCTGAGCGTGTCCGGCCTGGACGTGGACACCGAGCTGTCGCAGTTCGACCTGCACCTCATCGTCTCCGACATCTACGGCGAAGACGGTGCGGCACAGGGCATCACGGGCATCCTGACCTACGCCACCGATATCTTCGACCGCGACACCGTGGCCGAATTCGCCGACCGGTTCATCAATCTGCTCGGCGAGATCGTGGTCGCCCCGCGCACCGCGGTCGGTGAGATCGACCTGCTGGCCCCGGCCGAGCGGGCCGAAATCCTCGACGCCCGCAATGCGACCGCGCACGAGGTGGATGCGGCCGCGACATTGGTCTCGATGCTGGATGCGACGGTGGCGGCCAAGCCGACCGCCATCGCGCTGGTCGGACCGGGCGGCGAGACGGTCACCTACGCCGAACTCGGCGCACGGGTCAACCAGCTCGCGCGGGAACTCATCGCGCGTGGCATCGGCGTGGAAGACCGTGTGGCCCTGGCCATGCGTCGCTCGGTGGACCTCGTGGTCGCCATGTACGCGGTCTCGGTCGCCGGTGCCGCCTACGTGCCGGTGGACCCCGACCAGCCCGCCGAACGGGTGGGCTACATCCTCGAGACCGCCGCCCCGGCCGCTGTGCTCACCACGTCGCGAGACGCCTTCGAGCTGTCGGACTCCGGAATGACGGAGGTCTTGCGCATCGATGAGCTGGAGCTGACGCGCTATTCGGTCACGCCGGTCACCAACGCCGATCGGGTGCGAGAGCTGACTGCGGCGAACACCGCGTACGTCATCTTCACCTCCGGTTCCACCGGCCGCCCGAAGGGCGTGGCACTGCCGCACGCCGCTATTGCCAACCAGTTGCAGTGGAAGACGGCCGAATTCGGGCTCGGCGCGGATGACGCGGTGTTGTTGAAGACGGCCGCGACGTTCGACCTGTCGATGTGGGAGTTCTGGTCGGCCGCCGTGTCGGGTGGCCGCCTGGTGATCGCTGCGGCCGACGGCCACCGGGATCCGGCATACCTCAACGAGCTCATGGCTCGGGAGCGGGTCACCACGCTGCATGCGGTGCCGTCCATGCTGGATGCGCTGCTCACCGAATCCGAAGGCACACTCAGCGATTCGCTGCGGCAAGTGCTGGCCATCGGTGAGGCGCTGCCTGCCTCTATGGCACAGCGCTTCCGCGCGGGCAATCCGGACGCGTCGTTGTTCAACCTCTACGGCCCCACCGAGGCCGCGGTGTCCCTCACCAGCCACCTGGTCACCGATGCCGACTCCGGTTCGGTGTCCATCGGTGTGCCGCAATGGAATTCGCAGGTCTACGTCCTCGACGCCCGGTTGCGTCCGGTGCCTGATGGCGTCTTCGGTGAGCTGTATCTGGCCGGTACGCAGTTGGCGCGCGGTTACTTCGCGCGTCCGGATCTGACCGCGGATCGTTTCGTGGCCAACCCGTTCGCGGTGGGTGAGCGCATGTACCGCACCGGTGACCTGGTGGCTTGGAACGACGGTGAACTCGATTACCGGGGCCGTACGGACTTCCAGGTGAAGATCCGTGGCTTCCGAATCGAACTGGGCGAGATCGAGGCGGCGCTGCTCGCGCTGCCCGAGATCGCGCAGACCGCCGTGATCGCCAAGCAGGACGCCCGCACGGGTGACCGCCTGGTCGCCTACCTGGTGTCACCCGGCACGGATATCGATGTGCCGCTGGTGAAGTCGGCGCTGAGTGCGGCGTTGCCGTCGTACATGGTGCCGTCGGCGTTCGTGGTGCTGGATGCTCTGCCGCTCAATGTGAACGGCAAACTGGACCGCAACGCGTTGCCGGAGCCCGAGTTCGAGACCACGGCGTTCCGTGCGCCGTCCACCCCGATCGAGGCGTCCATCGCCGAGGTGTTCGCGGATGTGCTCGGTGTCGAGCAGGTGGGCGTGGACGACCCGTTCTTCGCCCTCGGCGGCGACTCGATCCTGTCGATCCAGCTGGTCTCGCGAGCCAAGGCGCGCGGCATCGTGTTCAGCCCACGCGAGGTGTTCGAACTGCGAACCGTCGCGGGCCTGGCCGAGGCTGCCCGACTGGTGGGCGAGGGCGAGCGGGTGACACTGGCGGAACTGCCGGGCGGCGGGGTCGGCGACATCCCGCTGACGCCGGCCATGCACGCGATGCTGTCGAGCGAGTCGTCCTACGAACGGTTCTCACAGACCATGTCGCTGCGACTGCCGGACGCAATCACGCGTGCGGTGCTCGTGGATGCCATCTCGGCGCTGTTCGACCACCACGATGTGCTGCGGTCCCATCTGCGCGGGAACATCGCGGAAGGCTTCCAGTTCGAGGCGCTGCCGCGTGGAGCCGTCGATATCGACGCGCTGGTGCACCGGGTCGAGCTGTCCGCGGATGTCAGCGACGAGGAGCTGACGCGGGTCGGCCGCATCGAATTCGATGCCGCGCTGGGCCGTCTGGATCCGGCGAATGCCGCCATGGTGCAGTTCGTCTGGTTCGCCTTCGCCCCCGAAGGCTCCGACGAGGCACGGGTGCGTCGTGACGTGCTGCTCATCGTCGCCCACCACCTGGTGGTCGACGGCGTGTCCTGGCGCATCCTGATTGCGGACTTGGGTCTGGCCTGGTCGCAGCTCGCGTTCGAGCAGCCGATCGCGCTGCCCGCGACCGGCACCTCCCTGCGACGCTGGGCGCATGCCCTCGTCGAGGGGTCTCGCTCCGAGGCGCGGGTCGCGGAACTGCCGTTCTGGCAGCGGGTCACCCAGACGCCGGATCCGCTGCTCGGGTCACGGGCCTTCGATCCGGCCGTCGACACCGTCTCGACCGTCGAACGCATCGAGATAAGCGTCCCGGCGAAGGTCACCGAAGCAGTGCTCACCGCAGTACCCAGCCTCTACCGAGGCGATGTCAACGACGGCCTGCTCTCGGCAGTGGCCATGGCCGTCGCACGCTGGCGCGGGCGAGCCACCGGCGGTTCGACCTTGATCAGACTCGGAAATGACGGCCGTGCGGAGGAAGTCGTTGCGGGCGCGAATCTTTCGCGCACCATCGGCTTGTTCACGGCGGTCTTCCCGATCGCGCTGGACCTCGAAGACGCGAACCTCGACGAGGCATTCGAGGGCGGAAACACCCTGGGCGACATCGTGAAATCGGTCAAGGAACAGTTGCTGACACTGCCCGACCAGGGTCTCGGCTGGGGTCTGCTGCGACACCTCAACCCCGAAACCGCCACGCAGCTACGCGATGTCGGACAGATCAGCTTCAACTACCTGGGCCGCATGTCGGCCGGCGAGATACCCGAGGGCACAGCCGAACTCGGCTGGGTGCCCGTCGACGATCTCGGTCGCCTCGACGGCGACATGGACGCCGACACGCCGGCCAACGCCACCCTCGACATCAACGCCACCGTCACCGACGGCGAGGACGGACCACAGCTCGGCGCGACCTTCTCCTACCCGAACGGACTGCTCGAGCGGGAACGGGTGCAGGAGTTCGCGGATCTGTTCGTGGCGGCGCTGACCGCGCTCGCCGCGCACGCGGCACGGCCCGAGGCGGGCGGCTTCACACCGTCCGACCTGGCGCTGGTGGATGTCGCGCAATCCGACATCGAAGTGTGGGAACGCAACTACCCGACACTGTCGGATGTGTGGCCGCTCTCGCCGCTGCAGTCCGGTCTGCTGTTCCACTCGCTGCTCACCCAGAACACGGTGGACGTCTACACCATTCAGGCCGCGCTCGACCTGAGCGGTGTGGTGGACGTGAGTCGGCTGCGGGTGGCCGCGCAGGCGATCCTCGACCGCTACCCGAGCCTGCGGACCGCGTTCGTCACCGACGCCGACGGCCAAGCCCACCAGCTGGTACTCGACCGTATCGAGGTGCCGTTCCGGGTCATCGATCTATCCGCGACGGACCTGCCGGGATCCGACCGCATTTCCCAGCTGCGCAAGCTCATCGACCAGGACCGAGCAGAGCAATTCGATCTGTCCGCTCCCCCGCTGATGCGCTTCAACCTTTTCAAGCTGGCCGAAGACCAATGGCATCTGGCGATCACCACCCACCACATTCTGGTGGACGGTTGGTCGATGCCGCTGCTCATGCGCGACCTGTTGGTGCTGTACGCGATGCGCGGCGACACCTCGGTGCTGCCTCACGTGCCGCCGTTCCGCGACTACCTGGCCTGGCTGGCCGGGCGCGACCGCGACGAGTCGATCGCGGCGTGGCAGCGTGCGCTGGCAGGGGTCAGCGAACCCACCCAGCTCGCGCCCGCCACCGGACACGACGAGAACTACGAAATCGGCCGCCACACCCTGGATATCGACGCCGAACGCACCCGCGCGCTCACCAAGCGCGCCCGAGAACTCAACGTCACGCTCAACACGCTGATCCAGACTTCCTGGGCAGTGCTGGTCGGGCGGCTCACGGGGCGCAGCGACGTGGTGTTCGGCGCGGCCGTGTCCGGCCGCCCCGGTGATCTGCCGGGCGTGGAATCCATGGTGGGCCTGTTCTTGAACATGGTGCCGGTTCGCATCCGGGTGGATGACCGTCTGACCATCGTCGGGCTGGTGCAACAGGTCCAGCACGATCAGGCCGACCTGCTCGAGCACCACCACATCGGCCTCACCGAGATCCAGCAATTGGCCGGTGCCGGAGCCGAATTCGACACCGTCCTGGCGTTCGAGTCCTTCCCGGTCGACAAGGACGCGATCGCGGCCGCGAGCTCCATCGACGGCATGTCGGTCAGTGGCGTCGGCATCAGTGACAACTCCCACTACCCGATGTCGCTGGTGATCGTCGCCGGCGACTCCATCGAGATCGGGATGCGCTATCTGACCAGCCGTTTCACAGCCGACCAGGTCGCGGTCCTGGCCGCCCGCTTCAACCGGATTCTGGACGCCCTGCTCGGCGATCCAGACGGCCTCGTCGGTGACATCGACATCCTCGGTGCCACCGAACGCACCCGCATCCTCACCGAAAGATCCGGCCCCCAGACGGATTCGGCCGTGGCGTCGGCCCGGATCGGCACCTCCACGATGGAGAAAGCCCTCGCCGCGGTCGTGGAAGAAGACCCGCAGGCACCGGCGCTGCTGTCCGCCGGCCAGGAAATCGCCTACCACGTCCTGGACCGCCGCAGCTCCCAGCTCGCCCGCCTCCTCATCGACCACGGCGCGGGCCCCGGCGACATCGTCGCCGTCGACCTCCCCCACGCGGTCGACGCCGTGGTCGCGGTCTGGGCCATCCACAAGGCAGGTGCCGCCACGCTGTTCGGCCACGACCTGTCGGCGGGTGAAATCCGTACCGCCGGAGCGAGTTTCGGCGTCACCCAGGAATCGTCGCCCGGCCCGGTGCGGTGGCTCGCGCTCACTGATCCCCTGGTCCAGTCCGGCATCACCGACCGGTCTGCCCACCGAGTCTCCTACACCGAGCGGGTCCGTCCACTGTCGGAATCCGACCCGGCCTTCGTGTATGACGACGGTGCGGGTGCCTGGGCCGTACTGACCCAGACCGAAGCGCTCGCCCGTGCATCCGACCTGCGCAGGGTGAACGAGATCGACTACACGTCGGCCACTTACACCACCGCCGCGACCGGCCTGTCCGCCATCGACGAATTCCTCGCCTCCGCCACTGCCGGCGCTCTGTCGGTCCTCCCGACCGGTGAGATCGCCACCGATCTCGAGGGCGGTGAAGTAACCCACTGGTTCGCGACCACCGCGGACCCGACCGAAACAGCAGACGAGGACATCCAGATCATCACGGGGGGAACCATCGCAACCACGTCATAACCAGCCGCTCCCGTCAGATGGCTCAGTTCGCGCGCAAGCCGGGAACAAGTCCGACCGCGAGATCTGGCCTACTTGCGCCGAGCCGATGGCCGCTGCGGCGGCTGGTACTTGGAATGGGCCTCTGTTCACCCGCACCCGCACGCGAGTGAGCAGGCCCCGGTCTCATCGACGGGTTCCCGGTGATGAACCTCGACGAGATCCAGCTCTGTCGCACCGAAACCGATACTGGACAGGAAGTTTCGCTGCAGCTGTGGCTCGACGCCGGGCTCTCGTGTGCCTACGCCGCGGCCGGACGTGCCTGCCTCTCTATGATCTCCCGAGGGTCGAAAAGACCTGTTGCAGTTGCAATTTCAACACGAAGTGATGGAGCGGACATGCGGTGCCAAGATCGGGACCTCCCGTGCCAATGAGGTCGTCTCGAGTTGGCAGACCCCCCGGTGTTGACATGACACTCATGGGGACCGGCGCGAGGCTCGCGGGCAGTGCGAACAACGAGCCGGTCTGCTGCGCGCATGGTGAGGCGGATCGTGAGGTCGCGCCGTCCACCAGAATGCTCCCCCTGCGCGGCCGCGCCCGTTTCGACTCCCCTCGGTGGCGCGCCGCGCGCCCATGGACCGGACGGCGTCAACGGGACGCCGGCAGACGCACCATGCGCGCGGTACGTAGACGGTCCGGAAGCCTGCCCGCTTCCGGACCGTCGTCCACTTCCGGGCAGTCCGTGATCATTTCCGACCTGCGGGTTCGTCCGGAGGTCATAGTGCCGCGCGTGGACCTGCCGGAACCGGTCCGAAAGCCCCTGGAGCTTCTCGTCGCTGGGAACGGTCCTGGGGAGGGGCCCTGTCCGCTTCGGGTACCGATAGGCACATGGATTACCGCATCACAAAGGCCGCTGCGATCTCGGCAGCGTTGTTGTGTCTCGCGATGTCGGTGGTCGCTTGTACCGCTGCCGAACCACTGGTTTTTCCGCCGGTGAAGGGGCCCGCTGTCGCGGGTGTGGCGTTGACCCCGCCGTTGGGATGGGACAGCTGGAACACGTACGGCTGCAACGTCACCGAGCGTGATATCGAGGCGCAGGCCGATGCGATGGTGGCCTCGGGCATGCGCGCGGCCGGCTATCAATACGTCATCCTCGACGACTGCTGGTTCGATCCCCAACGAGACAGCACTGGCAGGCTCCACGCGGATCCAACCCGCTTTCCCGACGGGATGGCCGCGCTCGCGGAGTACATGCACACGCGCGGGCTGAAATTCGGCCTCTACGAGTCCCCGAACACCATGACATGCACCCAATACGAACACGCCTACCCCGGTGCGACCGGCAGCGCCGGATACGAGCGGCTGGACGCGGTGACGTTCGCGTCGTGGGGCGTGGACTACCTGAAATACGACTGGTGTTCCTCCGACGCCGACGTCGCTCGACAGGTGCAGGCGTTCACGGCGATGCGCGATGCGATCCGGTCCACCGGGCGCGCCATGGTCTACAGCATCAACCCAAACAGTGAAGTGTTCGCTCCGCCTTCGGGAAGCCGCTACAACTGGAACGGTATCGCGAGCATGTCGCGTGATACCGCGGACGTGATGTGGGCATGGCAGCTGCCCTCGAGGCCGCACAAGACGTCCATCGGCGTGCAGCAAGCGCTCGCCCAGGCATACCCACCGGTCAGCCGCGACACCCCTGGCTACTGGACGGACCTGGACATGCTCGTGCTCGGTGTGCCCGGAACCGCGGGCACGCTCACGCCAGGCTTGACCGAGGCCGAGGAACGCACCCACCTGGGCATGTGGGCAATGTGGTCCTCGCCGCTCATCGCGGGCAACCCCCTCCCGTCCATGCCCGACCGGGTGCGCAGCCTGCTCACCGATGGTCAGGTGCTCGCCGTCGATCAGGATCCGTCGGCTCCTGCCACCAGCATCGCGCCGATGATCTGGCGCAGGCGGATGGCCGACGGGTCGGTGACCATCGCACTGTGTAACGATTCCGATGACGCTCGAACGCTGACCGTGTCACCCGCGCAGCTCGGACTACCCGAAGCCCCCCTGCCGATGACCGATCTGTGGACCGGCGCCAGCACCGTCGTCTCCGGTACCGTCGCCTCGACCGTGCTGCCGCATGACACGGCACTGCTGCGAATCGGCCCCGGAATCCCGAAGCTGGCAGGAAGTCCGAATTAGTGGAAGCGAAAGCTTCAGCGCCGCAGGGAAATGATGTTCGACCCGGCCGTCGACTCCGGCGCCGTGCACCCTCCACGCCGCTATCTCGGTATCAGAACGGATCCGAGCCGACTTGACGCTGTCAGAAGCCGTCCGGAATCCCCTTGCGCCGGTACGGCAGCAATCGAGAGGCAGCCTGAGGTCTTCCGCGGGCCACCGGAATGTCTCGGTTCCCGCAGACAAGGCGTACTGGCGACTATCACCGTGACTGGGAACAGCCTCCAGGCCGGCACGCGCGAATGTTGGCATGATGAGCGCGCCTTCAACCGTCACCGCTGAATATCGATACCTCTATCTTGCCGCTACATCTGGGTCGGAGGGAATCATGACCGCCCGCACCATCGCGATCATCGCTGCCGCAACGATGTTGGGAATCGAGGTCGGCTGGCTGGTGCTCGCCCACGGCAGAATCGCGTGGATCACCGCGATCGTCGTCGCGGTCGTCGCGGCGATGGTGCTCACGCGGGCACGCTATCGGCCCGTGGTGATCGAGGCGCGAATCCTGCTGGGCGCGTTGCTGCTCGGATCCGTGGCGGACCGGTTCGGACTGCTGGGCGGGCCGGGGAGCAGCGGGGTTTCCTGGGGAGATTACGCCGCCTTCACCGACTACACGCGAAAGCTCTTGCCACACTGGGCCGAACCCGTCGCGGTACCCGCCGCGGCCGGTGCCACGGTCGTGGAACTCACCCTCGGACTGGCGCTGGTCGTGGGCCTCGCGGTCCGCTACACGGCTGCCGCGGCGGCGCTCGTGCTGACGACCTTCGGGCTCGCCATGGCCACATCCGTCGGCGTCAGCGACATGATGTCCTACGCCGTACCGGTTTTCGCCACCGGAGCCGCCGTGATCGCCTGTCAGAGGGATTCGGCTCGAGTGATGAGGAAGTCGCGTTCGGCGGTGTTGTCGGCGTAGATGATGGCCAGGTGGTAGGCCGCCGCGGCGTCGGGTATGGAGTGAAACGTTGGGCGACCTCCGCTCCTGGGCAACTCGATCGACAGAACCGGTCTTGCGCCCTACCTGCGTGAATGCGGTTGATTGACGCGATCCTGTTGGCGCGTTACGCTTCTCGGCGCTGCGCAACAAGTGTGCCCAGCGGAAGCTCCGGTCGATGGCCGGAGCTTTTTTCGTATCCATACCAAGGCCCCCAGCCCACGCTGGGGGCCTTCGTTGTTTGAGGAGGTCGACGTGTCGGTCAATGCCGCGTCCGTTGTGGTGTCGGGTAGCACCTGGACGGTGTTCTGGGTTCAATTGCCGGCGCTGGTGCTGGCCACCGGCGGTATCGTCGCGTGGCTGCGGGCTCCCCGAGAAGACATGGCGCGCATGTTCGAAACGTTCGCAGGCGCACTCGGGCGAAAGCGGCATCGCCGTCGGCGAACCGGGAACAACCACAAACCGCAGTCGCGATCGACCGAAAGGGGAAACCGGTGATCCGGCCCGCTCGCCGCAGAAACGCACGCCACAACGACACCGTCGGAGAAACGGCCGCCCGGCATGTTCTCCCCGACGAACTGGCCACGCGGCTGGCCAGATACGGCCTCGACGACGACGAGCTGTTGGCATTGAGCGTGACATTCGACAGGGCGGCACGCGAAACCATGGAGCCGCTCACCGACGAGACCTTCGCCGTGTTGCTCGGCATCTTCCGCAGCCAATCGGCCTGTCAGGACCACGACACGTGGTCGCTGCCTGACAAGATCTATCTGCAGCGAGGAAGACTCGCCCGCCCGCAGGCACAAGAGGACGTCCGAGCATTCGCCTACGGCGAGGTGATTGCACCTACGTCCTACTGCCCTGGCTGCGGGAGGGATGTTTTCCGGATACCGGGCAAAACCGGCCGACCGCCCACATACTGTCGCGACGACCAATGCGCCAAACAGCGTCGGAAGCGCGATGCCTATGCCGCACGACAACGACGCTCCCGCCAACGACCCGTGTAGAAGTACCGACACGACAAAACCGGCACAACCTTCCCGCGTCGGGGTGTTCGAACGGCATCCTCGAACACCCCGACGCGTCGCGGTCAGAGGTCCACGGCACCGAGCAAAATCCCGGGCACTACGTTGCCTTGCGCCCAGGGACGTCACGCCCTGGAGAGTTCCTGTTGGTGATGTGAGCCGTCCGGGTGCCGTCGGATGGCTTCCCCGGACCAACCCTCACCATTCGATGACCTTCGGATCCGCGTAAGCGCCTGCAGCTGAACCGACCTCGCGGAGCAGCACGTCTCGGAGCATTCGGCCTTCATCGCGGAGACGGAGCTTCGCGGCGCGGCCGCCGAGCGACAATCGGTTGGTGGGCCAGCGGTCTCGATCTCGCCGGTGTCTCATCTGCCGGACCGCGCTGCCGCGGGACGCCCAGTCACGGCGCCGCTACTGCTCTGCGGCGTGTGTCGCCCGCGCTTACCGGGCCCGCAAACGATTCGGCGCGACATAGCAGCAGGTACTCGACGCTGGACAGTGTCCTGTCGCCGATGACGATCCCGACATCGGCATCATCTACCCCGGCGGCCGCAACCTGCGCGCGGACGCCCGCCACTGCTCGCCCTGATCGGCAACTCTGTCGCCCGCAACCGCCGTGTGGCCGCTGAGGGAACGAGAGTGACTACGCCAAACCGTATTTCGATCCCGGCAAGTTCGTCATCCAACCGCCTGACGGCGCCAGCGTGCGAACCTTCGTTACTGCCGCACCTGGTGACGCATCCCCCTCTTCCGAGGTTGAGCCGAGAATGTGGGATGTCTTCGGCGAACGCGAGGCGATTAGTCCGGAAAGTTCGTTTGTACCTGACTGATCGTGCCAATCGCGGGAGTCGTGGCATGTCGCCTGGGTCATGCGTCACAGGATGTCCGAACAGCTTCGACAGGTAAGCGACATGATCAGCTAGAAGTCATCACAGGAGATGCACAATGCCAGCTAGGTCAGTAGCCCTCATCGGCTCCGTAGTCGGGGGAGTCTTGGTCTGCTTCGCCTCCACGGGACTCGCGCGAGCGGACTTCATCGACCCGACGCCCTACGTCGATGCGAACGGTGTGGCGTGGTTCAACATGGCCGGGAACAACTGTTCCATAGCTCCGAACGGCGTCGTGGGCTGTGACCTCCCCGCCGCGGCACCCATGATGTCGATTGCAATGCAGGGTGTTACGGCGAAAACGGGTGCCACTCTGCCGGTACCGTTCGTGCCTGCGGTAGTCATCGACACCAGCGGCGCGCCGGCTCATCCGCAGTGGAACTCGAACGGATCGCACACCCTTGCCGGCGGTAACCCCGTGATCTCACCCAGCCCGGACCACTACTCGACCAGTGTGTCCGTCAACGGTGCGACATGTTCTGTCATGGTCCGCACCAGAGTGTTGTGCTCGAGCATGTCTCGTGTATTCGTGGTGGCCGAGGACGGGGTGAGCGGAGTCTGATCTTCACTCTGGGGTTGGATGCGTTCTACCGGCCATCCCGGCTTGGGAGGTGTGGTCAGATCGTTCGGTTCGGCAGATCCGGTGCCAGGCATGAGAAAGTCTCCTTCATTGAACACAATCAACTGACGGGTGAGTCTGAAGCTCTTGCCGAATAAGACGGCCTTCTTGTGCGCCTGTGCTACCGCGCCCTGAGGATCGAACATGTTGGCCAGCAACCTGATTCGTGTGTGATCAGGTAGTCTTCCGCCGTCCCGTTGGGATTGGACTCCGGTGGACGCTCGCACCCTCACTTCATGCGGGCTCGAACAACCCCTCATCGACGCCGTCGCCGCCCACGCTTCAAAGATCCACCTCACCCTCGACCAACAACCCGACATCCGCGCAGAAACGCGAGCCATTCGCCCAGCGGTCATGTATCGGGATTGGCCGCGCCCTGGAAGCCCCCAGCGGCGACCTCGTTCTCGAAACCTACTACCACGCAACCAGTCTCACCGCTCAGCAGTGGGGGCACGCCTCGAGCGCTCCCGAGGAGCACCTCAATGGTCGGGGCGGCCCCGGCATGCTGACGAAGGAGCAGTACGACGAGATGACCGCCGAGCTGAAACGGCCCGGCGCACTCGATGCGAAAGCCCTTGCCCGCCTGGATGAATGCCTGCGCAACCTCGACGCGCTGGCGGCCACAGTCCCCTACGCCGCCCACCGTCGAGAACTGCTACTGCGTGGCCGCGAGGCCCGCACGCTGCTGGAAAAGGCGAGATGGGAATTCGAGCACCCGACGATCACCAGCCCGCGCCCCACGTTGCCCACGACATCGGCGCTCGAAAGGAGCCCGCAGGATCCGATGGGATGGGCTCGACCGATAGAGCAAACCGGGCACCAACCAACCTTGCGGGCGCACCTCCCCGCCTCCTCCAGGCGCGTGTACGGACATTTCCTACGCGTCGATACAGGGGTATCGGCGGTCAGAACTCCATGTGGAGTTCCGGAGCAGGCTGCACCACCCACGTCGTGTGTCGTTCGACGATCGCGCGGTCCTTCTCCAGCCCATGAACGCAGGCTCGTGCCAGCATCAGATTTCGCGCCCCATGATCGACCCCGCCAAAAAATGGCCGCCTCTGATCGCGCCCGAACGACGGAGGCCCCTGGACGAGAACGACGTGGGGAGCGAGGGTGCGCGCGAGAGTGGTGAAGGCCTCCCACTCACACAGACCGCCGCGGATCACGGCCAGCTGATTGCCGTCTCGGGACTCGATCCTGAAATCGCCGCTACCGGGGTTCTGGCCGCTTCCCCTGGCCCAGGCATGGCGCCTAACCTGGCTGACCTCACCGATCTCACGCCAGTCGAAGGATCGGGTTTTGTAAAAGCGGCTGATGAGCAGGTCATCTGTCCGGATTGTCACCACAGGGACGCTGGCCTCGTAGATGTAGCAGCGCACTATCGCCATCGCGACGAAGAGGGCGGTGCCCCAGAAGATCCCGAGCACCCACAAGCTGCCCAGGGCTGCTGCGGCTGCTGCACCGGCTTCAGCCTTCATCCACAGCCGCGGGCGCGCACCCCGGAGCTTGAGCAGTGCTCGCGCCGGAGATATCTGGTCGCGGTCTTCGAAGTCAGAGTCCGTAACGAGGGCTTGCCAGACCTGGACGGCGTGCTCGCGTCGTTCGCGCTCCACCGGGTCCTCCACATGGTGCGCGAGTTCTGCAATACGTGCCTGTTGCTGATCGCTCTCTGCGACCGTTCGCAGCAACCGCCGCTCGGACCGCTCCAGATCGCGACGCAGCTGCCGCTCGTTGCCGCGGGAGCGCTTCAGCGCATCGAGGACAACGGCCAACTGCTGGCGGAGGTCTTCGATCTCCTCGGTCAAGACCTTGATTCGTCGAAGGTGCTGCTTGTCCCCGGACCGGAAGGCACCGACCTGGCCGCGCAGACGGGTCAGCTCGGCCTCGCGGCTTTCGACTATTTCGCGCAGCTCGGTGATCGTGTCGTCGCGTTCCTGCAGCATGTCGTTGCGCTCGGTGACTGCTTCGTCCAGCTGGCGGCGCAGCTGGACGAGCTCGTCCGCCAGCGCGGCGATCCGCAAGATCTGCTCATTGCGGGCGTCTTGGAGGGTGCCGACCTCTTCGCGTAGCCGGGTCAACTCCGCGTCGCAGGTCTCGACCTTCTTGCGCAGCTCGATGATCGTATGTTCCTTGGCCTGCAGCTGGGCATAGGTGGGAGCCCGGAGCCCGGCCCGGATCGCGGCTTCGACGCGATCTGCTTTCACCTCTTCGCAGTGGACCCGAGCGATTCTGTGCAGCGCGTTCAACTCGTGGGCAAGCACATTCGGGTCGGCACCGGTCCTCTCCGCGTACAGCTCGACGAACGCCTCGACGAGCTGGATACATGGTGGTGTCAGCTTGTCCCGCGGCGAGAGCTGCGCAGACACCAACCGGTTGGACACCACGATTTCGCCAGTCGCTGGGTCCGTATCGTGCAACTTCGGACCCGCGCCCGGACTGACCCGCATCGCCGCTTCACAATGAGTGAATCTGCCCTCTAGCGAGAGCTGCTTGAGACGCATCAGGAGCTCCAGAAGTGGTGGCGCACAGCCTTTCTTCGAGTTCCGGTACTTCTCCAATGCGGCACAATTGCTGGTGGCCGCCCGTTTCTCCGCCACTATCCCTCACAAGTCCGCTCAGTCCGTTGCCGGACTGATGCTGATCGCACGACAGTTGACACGACCGCCACAGCCAGTGGCGGTCGTGTTATGTCACCGCGAGCACCCAGGCCGTCGACGGCCAGCAATCCTTCACCGTCCTGGGTCCTCGCCAATTCTCAAGGAAGATCGAAGCATTGAGCATGCCGCATAACCGCACGCCACGAAAGGGGCTATGTGCGGCAGCTATAAAACGGATCGGTCGGATTGTCTTGGACTCGGGATGGCCCTCCACGCCATGGGATTTACGGACCACGCCTGCCCTTGGCGAGAGCGAGCCGTTAGCACGGGACCAAGCGGTTCGAAGGTAAGTGAATCGGTGTGTCGGTTCGTAACAGCGGAGGAGATCTGATCCAATAGCTCTGCCCTGTTGGCGCCCGTGTCGGTGCTGCCGACAAGGGATTTCGATTCGGCAGGGGTTGGTCGCCCACGCAGATCGGAGACGGGGCGGCCTCAGGAACTCGGCCGGACGGATCAGCAGTTGTCCGTCAGGGAGTCGGGTCTAGACTGTCGCCTTGGATTCGACTCGCGCGTGCGTTCGATTGTTGCCGAGTCCCCGACCTGCACAGCCTCTTTCGCGAGAGGCCCCTGGCCTGGCCGCTGCCCCCCAGCGGCGGCGGCCAGGCCACCGCCAGCCAGGCGGTGGCCACCGTAGGAAAGGGGGCTCGAGTGGATCCTGATCCGCCCGAGCAGTCGAATCCCGACATCCAGGACAAGCCTTCGGGTTTGGAGCGGATGAGGGCGGCAGCCACGCGCTGGTGTCCGGCAATCGCTTCGGGATTCGATCTCGCGGCAGGGGTTTTCGACCTGCTGAACAGCGACAGCCTGGCACAGAGTGCCAGGCTGTCGGCTGTGGCTCTTCGCGCGATCAATGGTTTCGCACGCCGTTCGCGCAAGTAGCCGGGTGGCGCTCGGATCGATCGGAAACCGACGATCCGGGCGCTTTTCCTTTATGGGACGCACATACGGTAACGCCGAACACTCGGCGCAACTTCCACCGGGACACCACCAGTGTGGCCCGGACCACACGATTAATCGTGTAGTCGTGTGCGCATCGCCACGCGACCTTACCCCCATCATGAGAGCAAAGTTGACAGGTAACGGTCACAAGCTGATGACATCGAGGTGCGATCTCGATGTCATCCCCATGGCATCCAGATGCGATCCCGATGGCCCAGAGAGCACGTATCTGCAGGTAGAAACAGTGGACAGGCAACACCGACCTGTCCCCGACAGGTCCCCCGAACGAGCAGTTAAGGGGACCGTGCAAGGCACGGTTTCTCCCCTCAATGGGGACATCGGATCCGACACCGAGTGCCACTGAGACGGCTCACGGGGACACCCACAATCCACATGTGGTCCTTGGTGTTCGGATCGAGATGCCGAACCTGCGGTAGTGATCCTGACGCTGGCCCAAGTTCGGGCTACACCGCGCAGAAGCACTCGAGCGATGTCGCTGAACAGATTTCGGCAGACAACTCCATCGGGTAGTCCGAGAACCTGCGGTGTGGCCGCGCGAGTTCGGTCGGCCACCATAAGAATCAGCGTCGCGCCGATCGGTTGAATACTGAAGCGCGCCACCAGGATTCCGTTCCACCAGCCCAGGGCGGCCGCGACCGCGAGGGCGATGGCGACGGCCGCGAGGACGCCCCCCTGTCGCGCCGGGATCGGTCAGCTTCCGGATGCGCAGACACGCCAGCGCTCCGATGGCCACCACCGCGCCCACTGACAGATCGATTCCCGGGTGGCGATGAACCTGGGTCATGCCCACCGAGATCAGCACCAGCGGGGCGCCGTAGCTCAGGATGTCGATCGGGCCGCCGTAGAGGAGGCCGTCCTGCCTGCGTACGGCCAGAAATCCCGGCGTGTGCACGACGTCCACGGCCAGCAACGCGACCACCTGCCAGACGAGGCGGCGGCGGATCAATGCGGCCGCCCGGGATCTCATGAGACCGGCCCCGCTGGCAACGGTTCCATGAGCCGGTCCAGGGTCAGTGCCGCGTCATTCGGCAGTTCGGCGACGAGCCGACAGCCGCGCAGCACCTCGACCTTGTGCGATAGGCGCATCGCATCCCGCGGGAAAGCCGTCATGCGATCGCGACCCCGCGCCCGGATCCGCCGAGGGACATTGCAGGCAGCAAACGAACCACGGTCCAGGGCGACCGATCTGGAGGTCAGAGCACAAGTTCAGAATGTACGGCAGCTCGTGGTTCCACAGGGGCACGCTGAACAGGAGGTGCTCGTAGCTGTTGAAGCGACTGACCATGTCCTGCACCGGGGTTGGGTGTGCCTGTTGCTCGGTGACTTCGACGTCGGTGGGCGCGTTCATCTTCCCCGATGTGGCAGCGCCTCTGATATCTGACACGCTGATCTGCCACAGATCCCATTGATCGATCACCGCATCCGGATGTGATTCGCGGTATCCGGTCAGAAACGAACGGGCCAGCTTGATTGACTCGGACAGCTCCTCGAAGGGCGAGGAGGAGATATGCAGTAGACCGGTCACAGCTGTCCTCGAATTGTTTGCGGGTGTCGTCGGTCAGCAGACGTTGATCGACCGCAGCATGCCAACCACACCGTGACAAAGCCCCGGCGAGGCAAAGCTATCGCCCGCTGATCGCGAATCTCGCTACAGAACTTCCCATTTGCAGGAAGTCTTCCGCCGTCCCATTGCGATTGGACTCCGGTGGACGCTTGATCGAGTGACGACTCGGCCGACTTCCCAGCCAAGGTGGTGGCTAGTTTGTCGACATAGTTATAGATCCGCTAAGTGTCAAACGAATGGATGACAAAGTAGCCATTCGGGTGACCCAGTCATCCGGCGCAGTAGTATGACCGGATGGCAACCGAGCCGGAGATCACCGCGACACCGGCACCCCTCGACGCAGGTCGCCGCCCGCGCCGCGCACCCAGCGCCGCCGACCGCCGCCGCGACGCCGAACGTTCCCGCCAAGCCCTGCTCGACGCCGCTCTGGACGAGTTCGCCGCCAAGGGCTTCGACGGCGCGCGGGTCCAGGAGATCGCCGACCGGGCCGGCGTCAACAAGCAGCTGATCGCCTACTACTTCGGCGGCAAAGAGGGCCTCTACCAAGAGATTCAACGTGACTGGCCCGCGGCCGAGGCCGAACGCGCGGATCCCGAACTGCCGCTCGACGAGGTCGCTGTCCGCTATCTCTCGGCGGTTCTCGAAGATCCCCGGCCCGCTCGCCTACTGGTGTGGCGTGGCCTCACCGGAAGCGGTACGACCACCGACTTTCTCGAAGGCGCCGGCACGGTCGAATCCGACCTGGCAAATCTGACCCGGGCCCAGCAGCGTGGGGAGATCGATCCGGCACTGGACCCGGCCTTCATCCGCATAGCGGTCATGGGCATGATCCTGGCCCCCGTCATGCTGCCCGAGACCGCGCTCCAGGCCACCGGAAAACAGCCCGGCACAACGGAATTCGAGGACTACTACCGCGCGCAGCTACGCACGCTGGTGCGCTTACTCGGTCGGTGAGTCCAGCGCTATCGGAAACCGACGTCGGGCCGGCCTGCTCGCTGGCGTATCACGGTGATCGACGACCAGCAAGGCGTTTCACCAGGTCTGTTCCCGGGATTGATACCGGTCGTTATCGGCCCAACGAGCCAGTTTCGCCACCACTGAATCCGATATCCGAGTACAGCAACGCGCGTCGAAACGGGCGCTCGCTGGTCACGCACTCCTGGTAGGTGTCGAGGTGCTCGGACCGCTGCCTGCAATCCCAGTTCGCCCCGGCCACGGAGACGGTGATCATGGCACCGGAGACCCAGCGCGGGTACTCGGCGCCGTAGGCGTCGGTCACCTGGTGCGCCATATCGCACGAGACGAAATCCGCGTACACCTCGTATCCGCGAAATCCGTTGCCGCAGTAGAAGCCGTCGCGTGCTGGAAAGACCGATGGTGTGGTAGTCGGGAACGGTGAAACGACGACCGGCGGAGCGATGGTCGTCGTAGGTTGTGGCATCACAGTTGTGGTCGGCGGCGCGACAGTGGTGGTCGGTGGCGCCGGTGTGGCTGTGGTGGTCTCCGGTCCGGCGGCGTTGGCGTACGCGACTGCGGTGAGTGTCACGGCAGCAGCGCCGAGGGCGAGTGGGCCCACGAGTCGCATGGGGGTACTCCGATCTGACGAAAACGATTGGGGTACCGCAGAGTTCGACGGCAGACCCCCGATGCCGGGCTCCGTCGGTGAGATCCAGGCTACCTACGGGCGATATGCCCACCTTGCCCCGACTTCCTGGGGCTGCCGCCCGGCGCACCCATTCTGTACCGACCGAGCGGCATCCTTCAGCTACGAGCCTTCTTTGCCCACAGATTTAGCCGGCGCGTCGACAGCGAACCGCCAGCATCACTTCCGTGTGCGCTGGCGCTCGGTATGGATCAGCCCCGGCCACGGGAATCTCCGTTGAGTGCCGATCCCTGCGTAAATCTGGCAGAAATCGGACGAAGAATATGTGATTCAGATCACATATTCTGGCTGCGGGTGGTGGTAGGTGGGGAAATTCCGATCGCGTTGCCTTCCGGGGTCTGGCCGTCGAAAGTCAGTGCTCAAAACCCTTTCGGCCGCAGGGGGTACGGGGTGAGCGTGTAAAGCCGGGTATTCGCAGCTCACGCTGCGGTGTGTAGCCACTTGCGGAGCTCGCTAAACCTCATCGCCGGTTTGACGGAAAGACGCAGGTCAAACGGCGTTTTTTGCGGTTGCCTCCGCCTGGCGAGCACCCCACACTGGGCCTCAGAGACCACTCGAATCGCAAGGAATACCAATGCATTTCACGATCAAGATTTCGCGTACGACCGCTGCTTTCGCAGCCGGCCTCATCCTGGGCCTGACCGGCTTCCTTCCGCCTGCACTTACCCATAGCTCTCCAGCAGCGGTCTCCCCCTCCGCACCGAGCTCGGTCACGGCAGTGAGGTGAGATCGCGCGTCCCGATACTCACGCATCGTTTTCCGAACATCGTGAGGCAACGCGGGATCCGCTGGAGGGCATGGCGCCGTGCGGTGGCATCGGGCATGCCCCAGGAACTCGGGGCGTCTTCGGCGACGGGAATCAGCCCGCTCGGTCTTCGATGCCGTCACTGTTCGCTGCGCCTGCCCGATCTGCCGACTCGTCGGGGATCAACGCGGGCGAGAACGAAACGAACGAACGGGGAAGACGAGTGACATCACGGCGAGTCGGCACTCGAATCGGCTGGAGCCTGAAGGGGTTGGCGGTTGCGGGCGCTGCTCTGATCACGATGGTGCCCACTTTGACGGGTTCGGCCGGGTACTACGTGTACCTCTACGACAACGGCCAATGTGTCATCTCGGACATCATCGGCATGAACGGCACCGGTCTGAAATCGATGCCCTGGACACCGTTGACTGCTGGCACGCACACCCTGCAGTTCAGAGACGGCTGGAGTGTGAAGACCCTGACGGTCACCGTCGAACCGGCCCCGCCGGGTGCGCCAGCCCCATCTCCCCGGCACGGCTGCGGCTCCACGGGCAGCATCGGCTGAGCAAGCATAAACACGGGCGATGACCCCGACTCCGATGAAGACCGCGCGGCAACGATACGAGACCACCACGATTCGTGATCTGGGTGGCCCAAACCAGCACACCGAGGATTCGACAGCGACCATTTTCCGTACAGGACTCCCCCAGCCGGGCGCTGAAGCACTACGTGCCGGGAGAGTTGGATGCGCGGCTGGCGGCCGCCGCGATCATCGCGGTACGGCGTGACCTCAGCGAAGCCAACTGGCAGGCAATCGTCGCCGGAACCAGTGTGGCGCAACGGCACCCGGTGGCGGTCACGGAAGCCGAACGCGCTTTCGACTTGCTCGCAACAGGTTTCGAGCGCGCGGCGCACTGAGAGCGCAGCCACATGGAATGCACCAGTGAGGCGGTGCGCTAGCCCATCGGGTCACGCGGCGGCGGACCTGACCGATGCAGACCTCACCCACCTCGCACCCGCCCGCAGCGTGGGCCACGGGTCACCGGCGCGCTGGATCCTGTCGAGTCGAGGAGCCCTGCAACAGGGCTGCTGGCACCACGATGCCGATGGGCAGCAAATCGAATGCACGCCGGTACCTCGCGCGAGGTATTCCGTAAGGGATATGGGCTACTACTGGACACAGAAGGCGCGGACCATGGCCGCCGCGCTGGGACTTACCCCGGCAGACGTGACCGACGTTCTCTACAGCGCGACGAAACTCGTCATGCCCGGCACCGACGACGCGAAACCGGTCCTGCTGTTCTGGGGACGGACCGGCGCCGGACGGCCGGTGATCATCGCCCTACGACCCGATGACGACGACGAAGAAGAGGACAGCGGCATCGTCGACTACCTGATTCGCAGCGTTTACGACATGCGCGCCTACGAACTGGGAATCCTCACCGAATGGGAGAACAACCGATGAGCACCGACAACGAGACCAGGATCGACGCACTGACTTTCGACCCGACCAACACCCTACCGGCCGAGAACTTCCCCGGACCCGGTGAGGCTCCAGCCGAACCCATGGTCAAGCGATCGGTGAAATGGTCGCTTGCAACCGATGACGCGATCAAGCAGACCGCCGAGCGCAAAGGCATCACTGCCTCGGAATTGATCCGCCAGTACATCGAAATGGGACTGGCCGCCGAGAACCCGGGCCTGGTCCTTGATCTCGCCGATGTCCTGCGCGTCCTGCACACCGTCGCACACCCACCCGCCGCCTAGCTGGGCATCACGCGACGCTCTGACCCGGGATCCGTTACGCGCGTGCGGGCCTCGATGATGGCGCGGTGATGCGACCCGACGCATTCGGGCGCGACATGCTCCGACATCCCGAGTGCCGGACCGTGTAATCGCAAAAGCCCAGGCGCTCGCGGGTATTGGCGAAACCTCCTCCGGTGCTGCACGACGCGTCGCGGGCCCGCGTTGTCCTCGACGACGAGACCCTTTGTCTCGCCGGATTCAGCCGACGTCGGCCGGACATGGCCGGATGCCATCCGAATCCGTCCGCCCCGGGTGACCAGGCGTGTATTCGTCGCTGGAATGGACTTCACCTGCACGAATGCGAGGAGAAGTCATGTGGAAGGAGCTGGGCACCACGATCCGCGCCGCCATGCGCGACTGGGGAACTACCCTGGGCCTGTGATCTGACACCGACGGCGTTGCCACATTGCGGCAGCCGCTTGGCTGCGGTCACCGCGCGCCGCGGTGGCGCTCGGCCTGGCGTTCTTCCCGGAGGATCGCCAGGGGCCACTGTGCGGCCCCGAGTTCCCGGGAGATTGTGCGGGCGGTGGTGCGCACCATGTCGACCACCGCGTCCGAGGCGGGCCAGTCCAGGGTGGGGATGACCACGGCCACCGCACCGGCGATACCGGCGCGGTCGAAAATCGCGCCCGCGACCCCTGATTCGCCGAGCACCGCCTCATCGCACTCGTAGGCGATACCCGATTCTCTTGTCACATCGAGCTGCTCGTCGAGCACGGCCCGCGAGGTTACCGTCGCCCCGGTCATGCTGCGCAACTCCAGGGCATCCGGCAGGCCACTGAAGGCGAGCATCGCCTTGCCCAGAGCGCTGGCGTGCGAGGGGATTTCGGCGCCGACCTCCGGCATCTGGCGACTGCCGTCCGGGCGCGGCTCGTGATGGATGACCACGACCTCCTCCCCCAGCAGTACCCCGACGCGCACCGCGAGACCGGACTGCCGGGCGAGTTCGTGTGCCCAGGCCAGCGACCGGGCACGCAGGTCCAACGAGTCGAGGTAGACGTTTCCGAAGCGCAGGACGGCCGGTCCGAGTCGGTATCGCCCGCCGTCACCCTCCTGCACCACCACGCCGTGCGCGGCCAGGGTGCGCACGATGCCGTGCACGGTGGTCGGCGCCAGTTCGAGTTCGGCAGCCAGCTCGGACAGCGTCATCCGACGAGCTCCCTGCAGCGCGAACAGGATACGGACCGCCCGATCGACGGACTGGATCACGCCGACACCTCCCTCGATACCCGAAGCCGGGTCTTGTGACCCACGCAACTTCGTCGTACTCTACGCATCACATTCGACATTATCGAATGTGCTTCGAAATTCTCTCGGGAGATCCCCATGAACGGACTGCGCACGCCGCAGAAGCTGGCGGCTGAAGTGCTCGGCACTGCGTTCCTCGTCTTCATCGGTGTCGGGTCGGTGCCCGCCACGCTCATCGTCAACGGCAGCGCGCCGTTCACCATGGCCGATCTGGGCATGATCTCGCTGGCGTTCGCCACGGTCGTCGTCGCGACCGTGTACGCCTTCGGGCATGTGTCAGGCAACCACATCAATCCCGCTGTCACGCTGGCACTCGCGGTCACCCGGCAGTTCCCGTGGCGCGCGGTTCCCGCCTACCTGGCCGCCCAGCTGCTGGGCGCGGTGATCGGCGCGTTCGCCATCGTCGGGGTGCTGGGCCGCCGCGCCTCGGATGTCGGGCTGGGCGTCGCTGCATACGGCCAGGGCGTGGGCTCGGGGCAGGCGTTCATCGCCGAATTCGTCGGCACCTTCATCCTGGTGCTGACCGTGCTGCTGGCCGTACATCGTGCGGCGCCTGCGGGATTCGCGGGCGTGGCCATCGGCCTGGTGGTGTTCGCCGCCATCATCCCGGTCGCCCCCGCCACCGGTGCGGCCATCAACCCGGCACGCACCCTGGGCCCGATGATCGTGCAGCAGCTCTACGGCGGGCAGGTGTCCTGGGGGCAGGCCCCCGTCTACCTCGCGGCCGAATTCCTGGCGGGCGTCGCCGCCGCGCTGGTGGCGCGGCTGCTGGTCCCCGCCGAAACCGAAGCGGCCGACCGTGATCCGGTCGAAGCGACCGCGTGAGCAAGGAAATCCCATGAAGAAACTGATCAACGATCCCGCCGACATCGTCACCGATGCCCTCGCCGGAATGGCGAGCGCCCATCCGGAACTGCGGATCGACCTGCCCAACCGGCTCATCCTGCGCCAGGACGCGCCCACCCCCGGCAAGGTCGGACTGGTCTCCGGCGGCGGCTCCGGCCACGAACCCCTGCACGGCGGGTTCGTCGGGCTCGGCATGCTCGACGCCGCCTGTGCCGGTGAGGTTTTCACCTCGCCGGTGCCGGACCAGATCCTGGCCGCGACCACCGCCGTCGACTCCGGCTCGGGCGTCATTCACATCGTGAAGAACTACACCGGCGACGTCATGAACTTCGAGATGGCCGCCGAACTGGCGTCCGCCGAGACCGGGACCGAGGTGGTCGCGGTCATCGTCGACGACGATGTCGCGGTCCAGGACAGTCTGTTCACCGCGGGCCGGCGGGGAGTCGGCGGCACCCTGATCCTGGAGAAGCTCGCGGGAGCCGCGGCCGAGCAGGGCCGCCCGCTCACAACGGTCGCCGATATCGCTCGCACGGCCAATGCGCACTCGCGCAGTATGGGTATGGCGTTGACCTCGTGCACGGTCCCGGCGGTGGGCAAGCCGACCTTCGCGCTGGGCGAGGGCGAGGTGGAGATCGGTATCGGCATCCACGGTGAACCGGGTCGATCTCGGGTCCCGCTCGCGCCCGCACGCGAGCTCGCCGCGATGCTGGTCGAGCCGATCCTCTCCGATCTCCCGTTTACCAAGGCAGACAAGGTGATCTGCTTCGTCAACGGGATGGGCGGAACACCGCTGCTGGAGCTGTACGTGATGTACAACGAGGTCGCGCGGATCCTGCACGGGCACGGGGTGGAGATCGCACGCAGTCTCGTCGGCCCGTACGTCACCTCGCTGGACATGGCGGGCTGCTCGGTGACCCTGACCAAGGTGGACGACGAAATGCTGCGGCTGTGGGATGCGCCGGTGCGCACGCCCGCGCTGCGGTGGGGAGTGTGATCATGTTCGATACCCAGTTGTGGCTGAGCGGATTCGCCACGCTCATCGAGGCCAATGCCGACGAACTCACCGAACTCGACGCCGCCATCGGCGACGCCGACCACGGCAGCAATATGCGGCGCGGTACCGCCGCGGTGCTGGCTGCGCTCGCCGAAACCCCGCAGCACACCGTCGCGGAAACCACGAAACAGGCTGCGATGGTGTTGATCCGCAGCGTCGGCGGCGCGAGCGGGCCGCTGTACGGCACATTCTTCCTGCGCTTTTCGGCCGCGGTCGACGGGAACGATCTCGACACGGCCGGTTTCGCCAAGGCCTTCCGGGCGGGCTTGGACGGAGTCGTCGCGCGCGGCAAGGCCGAAGCCGGAGACAAGACGATGTACGACTCACTGGCCCCGGCAGCCGAGGCCCTCGACGACTGTGCCGCCGCCGGAACCGAATTGGCGCACGCGCTCGACCGTGCCGTTGCTGCCGCGCAGGCCGGGAGTGACGCCACGGTCGATATGCTCGCTCGCAAGGGCCGTGCCTCCTATCTGGGGCCGCGCAGCATCGGCCATCGCGATCCCGGCGCCACCAGCGCCGTGCTGCTGGTGCGGGCGGCCCGGGAGGCGGTGCGATGATCGGCATCGTCGTAATCTCCCACAGCCGCCCGCTCGCCCGCGCGGCCGTGGCCCTGGCCTCGGAAATGCTGCACGACACGGCTGTTCCCATCGAGATCGCGGCCGGGCTGGACGAGCAGACCTTCGGGACCGACGCGAGCGCCGTCGCGGAGGCGATCACCGCGGCCGATCACGGCGATGGCGTACTGATGCTGATGGACCTCGGCAGCGCCGTGCTATCGGCGGAACTGGCACTGGATCTGCTCGACGGCGATCACCGCACCCGGCTGTGCTCGGCACCGCTGCTCGAAGGGCTGATCGCCGCGACGGTCGCCGCGGCGGGGGGCGCGGATCTGGACACCGCCGCGGCCGAGGCGGAGAACTCACTGGCCGGAAAGCGATCCCAACTGGGCGAACCCGCAGGTGTGTCGTCGCAAGGTCGGTCCGAACCCGATGATCCGCAGACGCATCGACCGGATGCCTCGGCCACCTTCGTGATTCGCAACGAGCACGGCCTGCATGCCCGCCCGGCGGCCCGGCTCGTCGCCGAACTGCGCGGCCACAACGCCCGGGTATGGCTGCGCAACCTGAGCACCGGCGGCGGTCCCGCCTCCGGGAGCAGCCTCAGCCGCCTCGCGACACTGGGCGCGCTGCGCGGCCACGAAATAGAGGTCACCGCCAGTGGTTCCGACGCCGAGGAGGTGGTGGAACGAGTGCGCGCCCTTGCCGACCGACGCTTCGACGAGGCCCCCGCCCACATCACCGACCCCGTGGAACCCAGCGGGGAACGCAGCAGCGGTCCATTGGCGGCATCACCCGGCATCGCTGTCGGCCCGCTGCGCCGGGCCGTGCGGGCCGAGTTCACGCTGCCGGACGCACCCGGCGGCACGACGGCCGAGGAGCTGCATCGACTCACCACCGCGATCGATGCGGCCAGCGTCGAGATCGAACAAGTGCGGGCCGCTGCCGGAACCGACGCTACCGAGATCTTCGAGGCGCACCTGATGCTGCTCGAGGACGACGAACTACTGACCGATGTGCGCCAACGCATTACCGACGGATACGCGGCAGCGACCGCATGGGCAACCGTCATGGATTCCGCCGCGGCCGAACTCGACGCACTCGCCGACGACTATCAGCGTGCCCGCGCGGCCGACCTGCGCGCCGTACGCGACCAGGTGCTCGCCGCTCTGCTCGGCGTCACCGTCGACCTCGGACAGGTCTCCGGCATTCTGGTCGCATCCGACCTGACACCGGCCCAGGCCGCCACCCTGGATCCACTGACGGTTCGCGGAGTCGTTCTCGCACAGGGCAGTTCGACCTCCCACAGCATGATCCTGACCCGTTCCCAGGGCATCCCCGCCATCGTCAGCGCCGGCCCTGAAATCCTCGCGGTACCCGAGGGCACCGTGGTCGCCTTCGACGGCGCGACCGGGCGGCTGGCGGTGGACCCGGACCCCGACACCCGAGCCGAATTCGACCATGCCGCGCTTCAGCAGTCGCGACAGCGGGCGGCCGCCGCGGCCGCCTCCGCACAACCGGCCCGCACCACCGACGGCAAGCTCATCCACATCGCCGCCAATATCGGTGACGTTGCCGATGCCGTCGCGGCCGTGCGCGGCGGCGCGGACATGGCCGGACTGGTCCGGACCGAATTCCTGTTCCTGGGACGCGATCACGCGCCGTCCATCGACGAACAGGAGCAGACCTATCGCGCGATCGCCGAAGCCTTCGGAGGCCGCCGCATCGTGTTGCGCACCCTCGACGTGGGTGGCGACAAACCACTCCCCTACATCGCGCAAGCGCCGGAAGCCAACCCGTTCTTGGGAGTTCGGGGCATCCGGCTGACCCTCGCTCGCCCGCCGCTGCTGCGTGACCAGCTGACGGCCATCTGCCGGGTCGCCGCCGACCATCCGGTGAGCGTGATGTTCCCGATGGTCACCCAGCTCGGCGAGCTGCTGGCGGCACGGCAGCTGCTGGACGAGGTCGCCTTGCCCGGCGCCACACCGGAAGTCGGCATCATGGTGGAAGTTCCGGCCACCGCCGCCAAAACCGCCGCCTTCGCACCGCACGTCGACTTTTTCAGCATCGGCACCAACGATCTGGTGCAGTACGCGCTGGCCGCCGAACGCGGCAACAACGCCGTGGCGGCCCTCGCCGACGCCCTGGATCCGGGCGTACTACGCCTGGTGGACATGGTGTGCCGTGATGCGGGTAGTGCGCGGGTCGCGGTCTGCGGTGAGGCCGCCGCCGACCCATCCGTGATCCCGCTACTGCTCGGCCTCGGCATCGACGAGCTCAGCGTGGCACCCCCGGCGATCCCGCTGGTGAAAGCCGCAGTGCGCGAATACGACTCCTCAGCGTGTGCGAGAACCGCCGCAGACGCGCTCGGCTGTGCGTCGGCCGAGGAGGTCCGAGTACTCGCGCATCACCACTACGAGGCGGCGGGCATGCGTTGATTGTTTTTCCGCGCGATTACTCGTGATCTCACCCAGTCCGGGCCACTACTGGACCAGCGTGTCCGTCAATAGTGCGACGTGCTCTGTCATGGTCCACAGCAGAGTGTTGTGCTCGAGCATGTCTCACGTCTTTGTGGTGGCCGAGGACGGGGTGAGTGGAAGCTGATCCTCACTCGGGGGTGATGTGTTCCACCGGCCATGCTGGTTTGGGGTGTCGCTGCTGTGCCCGGAGGAGCAGGTGTTCGAGGCGATGCCGGCGGGGTTCGTCAGCCAGCAGCTGGCCCGGAATCCGGCCCGGGTGACGGTGGAGGCCAGCTCGGAATCATGCTGGTCGGGCGGCTGCTCGAGGTACCGGATCGGTCGAATTGCCGTTGTACTGGGCTCTGATCAGCAATGCACTGGAGTTGGCTGGTCGAGCCAAGCCGCCGCGCCGGCCGAACGTCGACAGCACGAGCGACGCTGGCACACCCGGTCAGCGTTCGTGTCGCCCGCTGTCACAAGATCTTCTGAATTTGACCCAACACAACCCTCGAGCGCCGCGCCGGAATCGTCGGGTTGAGGAATCCTCGACGGCCGCAACACTATTGGTGCGCAACAGGAGGCATCGGGCCGGAGATTCGCCGCTCGACGAGTTGCGCGTCCGCACCTCCCTCGGTCGAGACTCCGACAGTGTCGGCCCCACAGCCTCGACAAGAACGCTGATCATGATCCAGAGGGAGCCGAATTGCGTTGCAGCGCAGGATGAATGGTTGCAGCGGCTTCCAGTGCCCACCGCCGTACAGAACGTGATGCACCTTGTACCGCGGGACTTGCTGTTCCGCCGCTCGTCCGGGTCGCTCCGCTGGTCGTGGTCCGAGAAGATTCGAGTGGTTCTCGATGAACCGTGCTAGGTCCTGTCTCCCAATGATTTGAGCCATTCGACGATGAGGGCCAGGACGATCCCGGCGCGGTAGGTCGAGGCGAGTTTGATGCCCCTATGGGTACCGCGGCAAAGTGGACCTATTAGCGGGTTCGACCCTCGTCCGTCGACGTGCCGCATGTGCTGCAAAATTTCGCGGGACGGATGAATCTCTTTCCGCAATTGCTGCAATGTGCCGGTTGCGGCGAGCGTAGTTGCATTCCGCAATTGGGGCAGAAATGATCCCCCATCGGGGAGACGGGGGTTCCGCAGTCGGTACATACGGCACACGAGGTGGCAGACGGTTCGAGCGTCGATTTGGCGGCCTGCACCGCGTACAGTCCGAGCGCGCCGCCAAGAATTCCGCCGCTTCCGGTGGCCGCGTGGCCATCGGCGAAGCCTGCGGCCGCGCCGAGAGACAGCTCTGCGGCGGCGTATCGTTGGAAGTCGCCGGCCAAGCGAATATAGGTCGAGTCTTTGGCGAGTCGCTTGAGGCGCTCGGCATCCTCGGGTGCGAGGCTAACGTAGAAGTTTCCCATCCGAGTGACGCGCAGACCGAACTGACTGAATGTCAGATTGACCTCAGACAGCACCTGGGCCTCGATCGGCTTCAATTTCGCCGACAGCCCTAGCACCTGCCATTTTCCTTCCAGGATTCCCTCCGTGACACAACTTCGGACCGATTTGAGAAGCAGATCCGCGCACCATTTGTAGAGCGGGGCCGGACTGGTGAGGTCTGTGGTACCGGTGCACGTCGTGATCAACAGCGCCGGATCTCGGGCCGCCAGCGCGAACTCGCCGAACACTCTCAGGCTGACCACCTGTGCGCTGACCGGGTCGGAGATATCGGCGAGCTGCCCGCCGAACTTGATTCCCGTTTTGCCTCTCGTGGACACAAAGTACAGTTCAGCCCGGTAGTAGTTGCCGCCGGTCAGAGCGTCGACCAGGACGCCCAGGACCGGTAGCGCGTCTGCGTCGATTCGGTGGCGACCCGGTCCCAGCGCCGCGACCACGTGCCCTGTTCTTACGAACACCGCGATCTGATCCGCGTTGACGATGACACGGCTGTAACGCCGAATCTTGGCGTCCGGCCATTTGTAGACCAGCTGATTCTTGCTGCTGTCGGGAACGGCTATGAACTCCCGTGCGAGCCACCCCATACTTGTTCTGCCCCGTTCTCGACAAGTACCGTGAATATGCCATGATAAACAGTGGCATCGATTTCATCGATGGCCGGTGATATTCCGTTCATATATGCCATCGTCACCAGAAAACCTTGCCGCGCGAAATCCGCAGCGCGCTCACGATTGCCCGTGGCTGTGGCAACCTCACCGGGCTGAAGTCGCTGACTATATGTACGCATCGTGATCCCCGTGCATGGATTGCCGACGCGCCGGTTTACACCTATCTGAAGTGTCGTTATATATCGTACCGTAGTTTAACGGCATGGTATGGGAACTGCAAGGTGAACTTTCCTCAGCCTCGGAACAAGCCGGACCGATTGGTATGCCAAAGCTGCGCTGGCCAAGTCGGACGATCGAAGTCGGTCGCGATCTGAGGTACTGGTGGCCGTGCCCTTGCTGCACGACGCTCCCCATCTCAGGTTTGTCTAACCCCGCGACACCCGTCACCTCTCCCTCACCGCCAGTCGATTAGACGGCTCGCTGCCACTCGCACCGTGGACGGTGGTCGGCAGGAATCCCGCTCGTGTCCGGGTTCCGGCGCTCGTCGAGAGGGCAGATGCCGACATCGGACTCCGCGTTCTACCGGTCGATTCCCGCCCGCGGGAAGAGTCGATCTCTCCTGCTACGGTCCGGGCAGCCAATCGAGAGGTTCGTTGTGCACGCATCTGAGTTCACTCATGCCACCTGCGCCCCTTCCGCCGGTGGTTGCACCACCCTGGCTGGAGATCGAACATGCAATGGGGTCGATGCTGCCCTCCGACTATCGCGACTTCATCGACCTCTACGGTGACGGCCGGATCAACGGGGCGCTCTCGGTATTCTTCCCGGCCAGACGCGGCGGGCACCGTCCTTCGCTGAGTGCTGGCCGACAACACCGCTGGACTGCGAGCCAACGGCTTCTTCGCTGAATTCGCTTGCCCCAGAGACAATTTCACCACCCATTCCGCTGGATCCGACGATCTGCTGCTGTGGGGACAGACCTTCGTTGGCGACCTTGTCTTCTGGTCGACGACCGACGAGAACTCCGACAGGTGGGCAACCCGGGTGTTCCTGCAGCGCCCCGGTTCCGAGGATTGCTGGCGCCGATTCGACGGCGGAATGGTCGAATTCCTGGTCGCCGGTGTCGACGGCAGCCTGGCGGTGACCGCGGAACTGATCGGCTTCCGCTCGGGTGGATCGCGCGGGAGCCGACTGCGGGACTGGGAGAACGATTATGGTCACCCACCCTCGTCGGTATTCGGTGACTTCGTCCCGGTCCGGGGACACCGGCCCGGCGATGCCCGCCGCACCCTATCGGTGCGCTGGTTGGCCGCAGCATTGCCCGACCGGCGGGAGCCGCGCAGGCGATGCTGCTCGTTTCGGGGAGCCATGGTCCTGACCCCTGTACCTGTTTCGCACACCGCCCGGTCGGATTCGAGCCATGCCACGCCCAGCCACCCATTCGCGGACACCCGCACTACTCGACGGAGGACCGACATGATGACCAGGAGACTCGGCGAACTCGAGGTTGGCGCGCAGGGGCTCGGCTGTATGCGGATGAGCGGGATAGGCCCCAACTCGGTGCCGGCACGAACTCCTAACGGCACCGACGCCGAATTGATTTCCCTCCTGCGCCACGCTGTTGACGCGGGCATAACGCTGTTCGACACCGCCGATGCCTATGGCCCCCACAGTAACGAACGACTGCTCGGTCGGGCTGTGGCGAGTTGCCGAGACCGCGTGGTGATCGCAACGAAGTTTGGAATCTACTACGACCAGGACGGATTTCTGCGCGCTCGCGGTGACAGTGGTTACGTCCGGCGATCCTGTGACGATTCACTGAGCAGACTCGGTGTCGACCACATCGATCTCTACTACCTGCATCGGGTCGACCCGGATATTCCGATCGAGGACACATGGGGAGCCATGTCGGAACTCGTGACTGCAGGCAAGGTCCGCTACCTCGGCCTTTCAGAAGTATCTGCTCGGACCATACAGCGTGCGCATTCGATCCACCCGGTCACCGCGCTCCAGAGCGAATGGTCCTTGTGGCATCGGGAAATCGAATCAGAGATAGTACCTATTTGTCGACGGTTGGGGATCGGTGTCGTCCCGTTCGCCCCGCTCGGACGAGGTCTGTTGGCCGGCGAAATTACCTCGACCGATCAGTTTTCTGTTGATGATCTCCGTCGATCGCTACCTCGGTTTTCCGAATCCAACTTGAACCACAATAATTCGATTGTAGATTCCCTCCGAAAGATATCGGTAGAAAAGGGTGTAACGGTCGCGCAGCTGAGTCTGGCCTGGGTTCATTATCGCGGCAATGACGTTGTCCCAATCCCTGGGACCAGGTTCCTCAGCCACTTGAAGGATAACATTGCCGCAGTAGAAATAGATTTGTCTCTGGAAGACCTTTCGCGGATAGAGGCCACCAGCCCGCCGGGCGCGGTGGCTGGCGCCAGATATTCGGACCAGCTGATCCGGTATGTCGGCCGGTGAGGCCCTGTCTGGACAACTTCGCTCCACCGAAGGACTGACCTGTGGCTTGTGTGGTGATAGCGGACGCTTATCGGCAGTGACTGATGGATGAATTCATAAATCTGACGCGAAAGTCGCACGTGCCGAGATCCTTCCCGCTCCCCCGGGTGCCCTTTCCATTGAACTCTGTTGACATGACAGCTGTTTCGGTATGAGCACCGCTGCCATCAGGGACCGGCCATCGACGCAACCTGCGCGGCCCGCGAACGCTGATCGTTACCGGTCGGCACACAGTGCACGACCGTAGGGCCAGATCGGAACCCTCACCAATCCCGACCACCGACACGCACCGAGCAGCTCGGTACTGGCAGTCACCGCGACGGCCCGGCGGCGCTGGTCGGCGTGGCAACCGATGTGGAACTCACGACCGGCTCGGTGCCCCGGCCTGAATGATGCGGGGTCAGCACGACACCGACCAGCAACGCCAGACCGATCCACAGCCCGGCCACGACGACGGCCAGCATCCCGCGACGTCGGGCCGGCCGCGTAGCCGGCGCCCATCCAGGCGAGCTTGTCGGTGCGAGCATGCTGTGCGCGTGTTCGGGGGTGGCTCAGGGCGATACCAGGTCTTGCTCGGTTGAATGGCACCGATCGTGGTGGTGGATCGCCACGACCACGGTGGCGAATCCTGTTCCACCGGTTCGTATTCGGCGGATTCGTGGTCGGTGGATTCATCGTCGGCGGTAGCGAAGCCACGCCCAAAGTGTGGGGTGGGCGGCGCGAAGGGATCATCGAACGAGTCACGGTCGTCGTCGGGGACAGCCGATGATGGCAACGCGGCGCCCGGCGCGCCGGCACGGACGTCTCCAGGGAATCCTGCGGCCATCAGTTCGGCGTACGTGACGCGCTGGTCGGGATCTCGGGCGGACTCGGTGAAGCCGAACTCGCTCAGCACGGCCAAGACACGGTCGGCGCTCCAGACGACGTCGCGGAGCGCGCGGCGTGCGATCCACGCGCGCAGCGGTGCGAGGGTGTGGTCGAAGACCAGCACGTCTTGGCCCGGCGGCATGGCGATGCGGCCCTTGTCGACGGTTGAGCGGCAGGCCCGGCCAGCCGACCACCAGCACCAACCCGTCGACGAACAGTCGAATCCCGGTGACGTCATCGGCGAGGTTCTTGAACCCGTACATCACCCGCTCGACCTGCTCGCGTGGGTTACCGCTCTGCTGCGAATGCACCGGGTCGCCGACGACGCCGGGCAGCGACCAATCGCCCTGCACCGGGCAGTACAGCGTGCCGCCCGCGCGCTCCCGAATACCTTTGACCTCCAACACCAGCGCCAGATTCGGCAGAATCACCAGCAGGTCGACTTCGGCGCTGGGGTTACCGCTCACCGTGACCCGCGCACCGGATACCGCGATGCCCGCGCCATCGACACGCCGCAGCGCGGAGATCACCTGCAGTTCGGTGGGTTCGATGCCCGATCGGGCGGCGTTGACCACTCGCACGATCACCGCCCCCGACCGTACTCGGAAATATTCGAGACGTCGACGAGCATCGTTGACCCCCTTGATATCCGACAGGTCCTCGCGACCCTTTCGGTCGAATGTTCAAGCGTCTCATGGGAATCGGGCAGGCTGACAGGTCTCGGACAGTCTCTGGTCCGACCGGGCCGGAAGCGAAGCACCAGCACTGCGCCTGATCGGCAGCGGTGTTATGTCCTGGGGGGTAGTTGACCTGCAGATCTTCTTGGTGGGCTGGAATGCGGGCCGCCTGCTCGCGGTACATGGTTCATTCCCTGCGTGTAAGCGGTCCTCGAGACAGGGGACGCCGAGGAGACGGCGTCCTGCACACGATGCTCGACTACATCACGATAATGCTCGCCGTCAGGTTCGACCTCTGAGGCAGAGGCCTCCGCACGAGTCGATGCGCCGAGATGTTCGGCCACACAGCAGGCGATTCCATCGACGATCCAGGTCGGTCCCTTTAGGTAGTGCCTCTCGACAACGGGACAGTCCGGGATTAGCGGGGCCCGCGACGGCGGCCCGAAACCGTAGCGCTTGAAGCAGTTTCGCCGATTCGCTCGAACCTGCGCGGAGGCCTGACCACGCGATGGGTCCCGGCGACCCGTGCGATGTTCCCGGCGTTCTGCGATCGATGTGCCCCACTCCGCATCCGAGCTTCCCGGCCAGGCGGCACCCTCCTCTCCCGCCGCATTCTCTTGTACGCCCTCGAGTTGTGGCTCTCCATTTTCGCGAGGACGTTGCCGAAAATAACTATCTCCATGACGTCACCGCGGCGGAAGTTCTGCAGACACTCGCGTATCCGTGGCGATGGCTGCAACGGATCAAGTCGACGGTCGACGCGCAAGTGCTCCAAATCCTTGGCCGCACAGTCGATGGACGCAGCCTGACATCTTGTCTGTGTCGATCCGTGTCATCCCTGCACGACGCGAGCTTGAACCGCTGCCGAAGCAGGCGTGTCGGTGCAGATTGAGATGAGTAGCCCAACGATCACGGTCGATCGGATTGGCGCGGGCTGTCCGCGTTCTTACGCGACGCGACGCGCGCACGCTTCTCGTACCGATTCACTCGCGGCACTTGGCCGCCCGGCCAGCGCGGCGGCCAGTACACATCGTTGTGACCGACCTTGCGCGTCCCGTCGGACCGGCGCCGAGACAGGAAGGGCGTCGAACGCAGCGCGAGGATGACAGCGGCTAAGGCGATGACGACTGCCGCGGCCACCGCTCGTCCCAGTGAAGGCATCAGCGGGGCGATCAACAAAGCCACGTACGCGGCCGAACACCAGTACAGGCGCGCGGTGTAGCGCCGGGAATCAGCGGCCAGGACCGCGTAACCGAGCACACCGCCCATCACAATGGCCCCAGCCACGAGGATTACGGTCATTGCCGCTGGTTCCGCGTGATCCGGTACGGCGAACTCTTGGGTATGAGCTGCGTGGCGAGGATGACGAGCGTGCCGGCGATGATGCCTGCTCGAATGTCGGTGGGAGCCAGGACACACAATGCGGTCGCGCCCACCGCCAGGGCGAGGGTCAGCGTGGCGGTGGCTCGGCGTGGGTGCCCGCGTTCGGCGTCGAGCGCGGAGAAGGCGCCGACACACAGAGCGATCACTGCGGTGAGGGCCGCGACGATTTCCATACTGATCACTCGCCTTTCGAGTCGAAGAGACTGCCGAACCATTTGCCGACCTTGGCTCCGGCCGTCGTGCCAGCGAAAGCGCCGATACCGCCGCCGATCACGGCACCGACCGGTCCGCCCACCGCGCCACCGATGGCTGCACCCGCCGTGGCTCCGGCCCAACCGCCACCGATCGCGCCACCGCTCTTTCCTATTGTTTCACCAGGCGGTTTGCCGTTCGCCAGATCGTTGGCCGCCGCGCCGACTTCCATCCCGATCGACACGATCGTCAGCCCCTTGGCGAGTTTCGCGGCGTTGGCGGCTTCCTCGGGGGTGAAGGTGGGACCACTTCCCGGTGCCCAATGGCTGCCTTGCGGGGTCTTCTCGGCGGCGCCCTGCGCGGCACCGCCGAGGTTTCCGAGGGCGGTACTGCCGTTGCTGAGGGTATTCGCGAGTTCGCTGTCTTTGTGCGCCGTTCCCGGGGGCGGCGCGACCGGCACCGGTGTAGTCGTCGGGCACGTCGGCGTGCGCGTGGGCGAGCTGGTCCGCGGCCCGCTGCTCGGCCGGGCTCGGCTGGTAGGTGGAGGTCTGCGGCGCAGTCGAATTCGCGGGTGCGCTGGATGAGGGATCGGTCTTCTGTGGCGGTAACGGCACGTGTCCGGTGAAATCGTCGGGCACGTCGCCGTGCGCGCGGGCGAGCTGGTCCGCGGCTTGCTGTTGCGGGCCGACCCCGGCACTGGCGCTCGAGGTGTTGTCGGCCGGGTAGTTGGTTTGTGTTCCGTCGCTGTGGGTGATGACGGCGCCGCCCTGCCCGTCGATCGAGCACGAGGGGACGGTGTCGGGGTCGGCCAGGATCGGGAACACGTTCTCGGGGTCGGGATCGATGTGCTGGACGATCGTGTCGCCGTCGAGGTCGTACCAGGTGTCGACCGGTCGGCCGAGGGCGTCGTAGGCCCAGGGCGGGTTCGTATGCGACACCACGTGCCCGTTCGCGTCGAGCACATCGACCGAGCCGTCCGGGTTCTTGCGCAGCACCCCGCCGGGCGGGGCATCTTGCGGGAATCGGTAGTCGCGTGGCGCGCTCGGATCGTCCATGAGGATGAAGGTCTGCTCGCCCCCGTCCCACGGTTTGGTGATCGTCAACTGCCGCGACGAACCGCCACCACCGCGCAGCCGCGACACGGGTGCGAGGAATGCGGCCACACCGGCCAGCAGCAGCCACGGAACCCGCTCATCGCCACCGCGGTGTGCAGGGGCGGACGACACGTGCGAATCCCGTTCCGCCGCAAGCGGTGCCGTCGTCACGGGTGCGGCCGGGGTCGGTGCCTGCGCAGGCACCGCGGTGGGCGCAGGTGCGTGCTCGGATGACGGTGCGGCCGCGTTGGAAGTCTCCGGTGCGGGAGCAAGCGGTGCCCGCGGGGGTGGCGCCGGGGCCTGATCGCCGGGCGGGGCCGGGGATTCGGCGCCGGGGACCGGCACGATCGGCGTCCCGTTGCCCGGCGGGATGGGGGGTGGGGTGAGCGCGCCCGCCCCGATCCCACCGCCACCGCCGGGCTGTGAGGGCAGACCCGGAGCTTGTGAGGGCAGCGGCGGCGGCGTGGACACCGTCGGTGGTCCGCCCGGTGGTACCGGCGGCACCGTCGGGGTATCGATGCAGGGCCAGCCCGGATGCATGGCCTGCCACTGCTCACACGGCACATACCCCTGCGCGCTCGCCGTCGGGGAACCGGCCATCACCACGGCACCGCCGCCGAAGCCGAGCGCCGAGGTGGCCAGGATCAGGGCGGCGTGGCTGGTGAGGCGGGTTCTCATCGGCGCCCCCGGCGACCCTCGAGCTGTTCACGCAGTGCGTCGATGCCCCACCAGGTCAGCCGTCCCGCGATGGACATGTAGAGGAAGAACGCCAGATACACCAGGACCGCGCCGTAATCGTCGGCCCAGTCCGGCATCCGGTTCAGATTCGCGAACGCCACGATCAGCAGCAGCACGCCGAGCATGAGTCCACCGACCGCGACGGCGGTCGGGTTCACCGGTTGCGGTGTGGCGTTGATACGTGGGGCTGCGGCGGTGTCGCTGGCAGGAGCGGGATCGGTCATCGGTAGCTACCTTCCTGAGCTTGCTCCGCGCTATGGACAGCGGCGAAGGTGTTGCGGTGCAGGGTGTTTCACAGCCAGATGGGGTCGCCGTAGACGGACAGGTTGTTGTCGGCGGCCGGCGTCGAGATCGCCGCAGTGGCGAAACTCCTGATCGTGACGGGCCCGGCACAGGCATCGACCTTGATCTCGACCTGCTCGGCGGTGATCGAAGCCCGCGCTCCCGCAAGGGGTTTCGATCCGAAGGCGATGGTGGCGATCGCGCCGGGCTTGAGAGTGGTGGAGATGTTCGGGGTCACCGCCGCCTGCCCGCCGATCGTCACACCGGGGAACTGCGAGATCGTGACGGAGGCGTTCGGACCGATCGACAACCCCAAACCCAGGGTCACACCGTTGGATACGTCCACGGCACAGCCGATTTGGTAGCCCAGGGTGAGGGCGCCGGAGGTGATCGGCTGGCGGCCACTCCCCGCGACCTCGGCGATCGCCTTGAGGCTGACGAAGCCTTCGCGGCTGACCGGGGAGTTGGCAAGGTTGGGCCAGCGGTCGAGGTTCTCGGCGGTTTTGGTGACCGACAGTGTCCAGCCGTCATCGGTCACGGTCTGTCGAAACTTTTCAGCTATCGGATCGGCGGTCGCCGAACCTGCCACCCATACCGCGGCAAGAAGTGCTGTGGCCAGCATACCGACACTTGAAGCCATTGTCGGTCGAATCATCACTACGGGATCCCCTCCACATTCAGACAACTTCCAGCAAACTCACTGGATGGCCAGGCTGGCATGCAAGCCGCGCTCCACACCAGGCGAATGGGATCCCCATCACTTAGGGGCGAGAACATCGCGGACGTCACAGACCGTCATGGATTCTCGAAAGATGTTCTTTCGCTGCATGATTCACGCCACAGGGTCGAATCACGTGCCCCGAGCAGAGCTGGTTACGTGTCCGAATTGTTATGTCTGCGCAGGGCCATGCAGCTGAGTACGACCACGCTCGGGTTCAGTCGGAAGGCAGCGATCAATACCGACCTCCCAACACCATGAAACCCGTGAGCAAACTGCTCATCTCCGTGGCGGGTACGGCGAGGCCGTGTGGCTGCCTGCTCAGCAGGCAGCGGCGTGGGAATGGCGACGAAGCTGATCAGTGGTTCGCGACGACGGACGATCTGCAGGGTGAGGTCAGCGCCGTCGCGAAGACGGCTAATTTGGCCCCTGGTCACGGTCATGGTCCCCGAGCCAGCCGTCGACAGAGTCGGGTCCTCCAGCGAGGCGTGCCACTATCAGGTAGAGCATGAATCCAGTCAGCAGGCCGATTGAATACCAACCGAACGCGTCCGCGTCCGAGGTGCCCTTGGCGTAGAGCGTGGTGACGGCTCCGCCACCGACAGCGCCGATCACAGCGGCGATATCGGAGATTGCCGCGCTAGCGGTTTTGCGCCGCAACGTGCGGTAAGTGATCCACCCGATGACGATTCCGAAACAGACCGCACCGATGCTGACAACTGTTGGGCTGGAGGTCATTTCGTATCCTTAGTCTGCGCCACAGAGGATCGCAAGTCTATGTCCCCAGAGCCTGAGATCTCGGGTCACGAACAAAATCCGTTCTCGCCGTGCACCTTCCGCGTCGAACTCGGGCCGATGCGTGAAGGTCACACGCGGCTGCGCGGCGTTGCCCCGGTGCGCGGTGGGTGCGGGGTGAACCCGGTATGGCCGGTTCGGGCCGCGCCCACGCATCAAGCTGATCGATGACGCACCCGTATCAGTGATGGATCGCCGGTGGGAGCATGCTCGTCGCTTCCGGCACGGGTGCCAGCGTCGAGGACCGCCTGGAGTGGCTTGGCCTGGGCAGGGTTCGTGTTCTCCGGGCTGATCAGGGATCCTCGGCACGAACCAGCACGTCGGCGTGACTGGATACTCGTTTCGATTACCGAATCCGGAGTTCTGTCGCGCAGTACGCGGTATACGCCAAGCCGAGAAGGTTTCCCTTCGCCAGGAGTGAATGTCGGAGCTTGCGCAGGCTCTCACCTGCCGAGGACTGGTCGAGTACGATTGCGCGCCAGAAGATTTCCCCGGCCTCGGCCGCGAGATTCTGGTGCACCGTGGTTTCGGTGCCGATCACGCCCGAGGCGCCGATCCTCGAGAATCCGGCGACGAGATCGGTAACCGAGTCGGGTGTGACGTCGAGAGTATGGCACCCATTGACAAATACCAGTGGGCCACCGCCAGGCCAATGTTGTTGCCCCCACACCTGTTTCCAGGCGAGTAGATCACCTGCCGCGACGATCTGGCCCTCGTCGAGTTCGAGTCGCGACTCGATGCTGCCGGTCGGGCCCGGACGCCACCTGCCGTGACAGAAGAAGTACACGACGGCGACGTCGTCGTGGGCGAGCGCTGATCGCAGGTCTTCGGTGCGCCCGCATTGGGTCAATGGCCGGCCGATCGCGCGTTCGACCGTGCGCATATGTGCCTGTACCGACTCGGCGACCAGTCCTGCGGTGCCGATCCCGGCCACTGCGGCTGCGTTGGTGGAACCTGTTGAGACGACGGTCGTCACCCGAGTGCCCTCGGCGGGTACGGGCTGGTCGATGAGGTGGCGGTACCCCCAGAATCCTGACGGGCAGATCGTGTCGATGTCATGGTGGTCCGCGTAGGGGCACCTGCCGTCGGGTAATAGCGGCGTGTGACGCGCGGTGAGGTCCCAGGTGCTGAGAACAGGGCAGTCGTGGAACGATTCCGGCACGGACTGCAGAGGAATGTCGTAGACAACCGCCCAGGGAAACACGAATCGCGAGGTTGCGGGCGCGGCTATCTGCATGCGTAACCCGGCGGTGCGCGCGATCTCGTGCATGATCTCGCCGCCGCTGACGATCGTTCCGAACAACCCGGTCCACAAGGCGCGCCCCAGCACTGCCAATCGACGTAGATCAGCACGAAATTGTTCGAGCGTGAAGGCCGAGTTGTCCTGCTGGTAGCGATTTCGTAGCCGTCGGCGCTTGTAGATCATGCCAACCTCGATGTCCTCGACATGCATGGTCAGCAAGGCCGCTCGGACTGCCCGCACGAGATCTGTACGCGCACCGTCGCCGAGGCTCGCGACGACCGTGGTCGTCGTCGCATCGCTATTGGAGCGAGTGATCAGCAGGTGGTGAGTGCCGCCGTCGGAATCGGCTAGCGCGGAGACATCGCGCCGCGGTAGCCCCGCGATATCGTCCAGGTCCGGCGTCAAGCTGTAGTCGCACAACACCGACGCTGGTTCCGACGGGATCTCGGCGCGTTCGACGCTGATTGTGAGTACGAACGTCTGCACGATCGTGGCGCCGAAATAGAGACCAACCCTCAAACGCGCCCGGGTCTTCACCGGTGGCGCGGTGAAAGGGACATATGCGAACAGCGAGCGGGTTGCCGGACCGCACGTGTGGGCAAGGTTGCCCGGCGTGCACGCACAAACCCAGGCGGGACCTGTCCTCGGAAGGAACAGCTGAATCGGCTCCGCACCGATCAGGAGTTGGCTGCTGGACAGGCTGGCCGATAGCCAATGCCCTTCGTTGCTGACCGGGAGCTGATCTGCCGGAAACGCGGTTGGGCGGTCGACAAGGCTGACAACGTCGATGTCACCAATACTGATGCGCAACAGATACTGCCCAGCAACTGCCAACGCTACCTGTCGAGGCATCGGGGGCCCACCACCTCGGCGAGTGACTGCGATGTTGACGTACCGTGGTAGGTTCTCGCCGGTCTCGGGCAGTGTATTACCGATCACGGGCAGTGCCTCATCGGTCACGGGCAGTGCCTTGCCGATCGCAGGCAGTGCGCTCGTGCTGTCTCCCAACCCTTCCCATATACCCAATTCGCGGCGCCAACCCGCCACCGCCCGCTGTAGCGGGGCTAGGCGGTCGTGTAGGCGGAGCAATTCGGTGCGGGCTGTTGTGCTCTCGGTTTGGACTTGCGCGATTGCCCCGCGGACCTGAGTGAGCTTGTCGCGGAATGTGTCTCGCTCGTCGGGTAGCAGTCCGCGGTCCTGCGAATCTAGACCTGAGTCGTGCAACAGTTCGAGGTGTCTGCGGGTGATGGTCTCATCGATGTCGGTGCTTATTTCCAGCAGTCGTTGCTTGATCGTGTCGGCTGGCATCCGCGTGGTGTCCCGGATAAACGGGATCTGCCAGATCTCGCCCAGAGTCTCCTCCAGACTCCGGTTTACCCGCCGCCAGCGGATCAGGTCACGGCTTGCGCGTGCGGCCAGGCCTTCCGACTCGAGGTTGGCCATGCGGTGCAGAAATGCATCGGCGGCGGTGAGATCGTGCCTGCCCAACTCCTCGATGCGACCCCGCAGCGAGTGCAGGGTGCCGTGGAATTGACTGGGTGGTGGTTCCAGGTATCTCTCGAGGTTCTCGGATTCGAGGAGGCGGCCCAAAAGGGTGTCGATCTCCAAGAGCAGGTGATGTGCTTTGGCTGGATCCCTTTGCTGGTGCAGCAGCGGCAGAATCGTGGTCAGTCGCCGGGTGACCTCCGGTTCGGCCTCGGCCACCTCGGCACTGTGCCCTTCACGCCGCGCCTGCTTCCAGTCGTCCTCGAGTTTGGCGGCGCGCTGCCGCAGTTCGGTCCACCCGGGTACCTGTCGTTTGGGTACATCGATGATTCCGGTGGCGGATCTGTTCAGACCAGGCAGCTCTACATCGACGCGAATCGTCCAGTCCGCGGCGAATTCGAACGCCACCTCCACCACGCTCCCCGGCGGGAGGTCGGCCGGGAGGTCACGGATCTGCACGAAACCGATGGGTACCAAGCCCTCGTACAGCCTGACCGTCAGTGTCGAACCGGTCGTCGCCGTCTGAAATCGATGCAGCTCACGATGTGGAATCGTGGTGCCCGCCTTGGCGATCGGCAGCAGTTTATGGTCGAGCCGCTCGATCGAGAAGTCGTGTGCGAGGGCTTCCTTGACTAGAAAGGGATCGGCGCGTTCCCGCGAGACCGTAATGGCCTCGGTGGCAACCTCCACCTCGTCGCGGAGCACCTGGATGGTGAAGGTCGCGGTGTCATCCAGAGGAACGTCGAGGAACTGGAAACTTCCGTCACCGTCGACCGGCTCGCGCTGACCACTGGGCCGCAACACGACCACGGTGTCGGCCGTCGCTGGCACGTCGGGAAGCACCCGTCCGCTGATGTCGACCGTTGTCTCCAACGGGATCGGGCGATCGAGTTCCAACACCTTGCGGCGGTAGGCGAAGCTTCCGGCTTTCAGCGCGGCACCGATGGCCACCACCAATTCGGGATGGAGAATTCGCGGTGGCTTGCCGAAATGCCGCTCGAGCAAGGTGGATACCAGCGGAATGCGTGAAGAACCTCCGACCAGTATCACCTCGTCGAGTTGGTCCGGTCGCACGCGAGCCTTGCGCAGCGCCGAGTCACACAGCTCGATCGTGTCCCGAAGGTAGGCACCGATCCTCGCCTCGAAATCGGTCCGACCGATGGTCAGATTGATGCTCATCGGCTGCCCGGAGCGGTCTTCGAGGCTGTCGTCAACGATCTCGGATTCGGTCTCCCAGGACAGGTCGTGTTTGGCGCGCTCCGCGAGCGACAGCAGCCAGGCTTGCCGCTCGCTGTCCTGCGGGTCGCCCGGCTCCGCGGCGAGATCGTAGGCGGGCAGTCTCTCGATCATCCAATCGACGATGGCCTGATCGAAGTCGTAACCGCCGAGGTACCGGTCGCCGTCGAAGGACTTGCCGGTGAAACCCTCCTCGGGATCCCACAGCACCACCGAGGTGTCGAACGTTCCGCCACCGAGGTCATAGACCAGCAATCGGTGTGGTTCTTGCTCGGGTTCCTCTTGCAGATATCGGTGTGCCAGTGCGGCGGCGAACGGTTCTATGAGCGTCTCCGCCACCTCGAGTCCAGCCTGTCTACCCGCCTCAGCCGTACTGGTTTTGGCGCTGGCCTCGAAATAGGCCGGCACAGTGATGACGGCGCGATCGATCGTGACGCCGAGGGCGTCCTCAGCGGTCTGCTTCAGGTGCCGCAGCAGCATCGTCGAGGCTTGTACCGCGGTGAGTTCGGCGTGTCCGGCGCGCACGGTCTGGTCGGTGCCCATGAGGCGTTTGAAGAACATGGCGGGCGGAGCGCCCGGTACGCGGGCCTTTCGTTTGGCGGGCGCGCCGACGAGTGCGGTGCCGTCGTGGGCGACCCACACCGCGGAAGGAGTGGTCAGGGAGAGATCAGGATTGGTGACGATCAGGACCCCGCCGAGCGGCCGCAGCCGACCACGCTCGATCAATCCCGCCTTGTCCGGAATATCGGCGTCCGCGGGCACGGCGACGCAACAATTGGTGGTGCCGAGGTCGATTCCCACGGTCACGGTCATGTCGGCTCCTCATGGTATCTCTATTCGAGGATGGGGAAGGCATCTACCGGAAGGCAATAGCTTCGGCAGGCCCGGAACTCGACCGGTGCGCTGCGTATTCCCTTGAGACCACAACGATCTCGACCCACCCGCGTGGAGGCTGGCCTGGTGACCAGACGAGGAGTGTGTAGCCGCTGGTGCTTCCCCGACACGTCAGGAGTGACGATGAGATCTTTTCTCGCCACCCTCAACCGCAAGGGCACCGTCGGATGCGTTGCTCTGCATCGGCGTTGGATCGTCGAACGCGCCTGCGGCAGCCGCCGCTGCGATCAACGACGTCGGATCCATCTGTCGGTGCAGGACTACGTCGCAAGCGTTGGGCAGCAATACGTTCCGTACATCACCTCGGGAAAGCGTCGGTGAGCTCTCGCATCTGGTCGAGGTCGAAGTCGGCGTCATCGACCAGATGCGGATCCGCACTCCGGTCATGAGCCGACGCAACTCGGTCCTCGACGGCGCGTAACCGGGTGCCTCGTAGCAGGCTTCGAAGATTTCCTGAGTCAGATCGCCGACCTCGCGGCTGGCGGCGCTGACGAACACCGCCCCGTCCGGACCCTGCTCGAAACACCCTGCGGCGTAGCGCAGCACAGTGCTCTTGCCGAACCCCGCAGGGCCCCAGAGCTGTACGGAGTTGCCCGCCTGGACTGCTGTGGTCAACGCCGCGAGCACAGGAGCTCGCCCGACCGGTTCCCGCTGTCGTCTCGGTAGCAATGCGACACACTCACGACGCACCACGCGGGGCCGTTCGCGTTCCATCACCAAGGTGACGCTCGACCCGTGCTGAGCGTCGATCACCACGTTGTAATCGCCCGCGACCACCACGCCCGTCGAATCGCCGCCGATATCGATCCTGCGCTGATTCCCGGCCGAATCTGCTTCGTCCATCACGACTTTGCTTTCCCAAAAGGCGAATTCTCAGCAGGGTGGCCTCTGCTCGCGGTTGATGAAAGCCCGGTGTCACCCCTCGTCTGCTCCGGCCGATGAACACCTCATCCCTACGATCCGACGGTCGGTACACGCACCTGCCCTCACGAAGACGATCGCGGGTAGACGTCGCCTCCGGCCTGGATGACGGTGTTGCCGTTGCCTCAGACCGTGGAGGTCTGGGTGAGGGTGTTGCTCGGGTCGGCGCTGGCCAGCAGCGGAGTCAACTGCTCGTTCAACAACCCTCGAAGCTCCCCCACCAGTACGGGATCTGCGCCGACCAGCCGCCATAGTCGGGCCTGCCATTCCCCGGCCAGAGCCTGCTGCACGTTGCTGTCGATTCGGGTCGCTAGGACCTCGGTGTGAAGCCGTTCGAGATCGAGACCGATCTGCCCGGCCTGCTCAGGATGATGCTCGCGCCCGCCAGAGGACCACCAGATCCTTCGCACCGAGTCCATCCGTCGGTAGCCATCAACTTCACCAACGCGGTGCGCGCCTGCACTACAACAGGATCCACGGCCACTCTCCCGCACCTTCGCGCGATCTGGACCCCGCCATCGTAGAACTCGCCGAGCCCTCTTCATCATCGAACGACGTACACCCGCCAATACGGAGTCGAGTCCACAACCGACACTCGGAGCGAGTGTTCACAACCCCAGAGACCACGCTCAACGGGCTCTGCCCTTTTCACTGAGGGGCACTATCGGAGGCGACAGCGTCATGACGCCGAGCTCGATGTGGGACAAGCGATGCCGTAAGAGCATCGGATGGGCAGGCGACGCGCCGGATCCCAGCACATGGTCCACTCGAGCGAGCTCGGTATCGATCGGCCGTTGGCGGCCGGGTATGGATGCCGAGTGGTCGTCCATACCCCGTCCACCTACGGTGCTCGGCCAGGGTCCGCCCGGAGAAGATCAGTGGTCGTCGATCTCGTTGTCCGAGTAGCCTTCTTGTTTCGTGGCGGGTACGCGTCGAGTCTCGGCGAGAAGCATCTGCAGATGTCGGATGAGGTGCTCGGTCTCGGCGGGGGTGAGAGCGAGCCAGTGGTCGTCCTCGACGTGCAGTTCGATGCTGTAGGACTCGGTCTCGCCGGCGGGTGAGTCGGTGCGGGTCAGCGAGGTGGTGAGCGGCCAGAGGCCGCTGATGCGCAGCGGCTGAGTCGATTTCAGCCCGGTGTGGACCACGTATCGATCGCCGGGGAAGGGTGAGGGGTCGAGGTGGTCGAAGTGATCGACGCACCAGGAAGGACAGGGTGGTGGCTCGTCGATTCCCCCATCGCTCATGACATCGAGCATAGGCACCACGACATTCCATGTCCCCGATTGCTGCGACTGCCGGCCGGAATTCGGACAGCGCTCATTCACGGGAGAGTGATGCGCACCCGTCCGCACCCACCCATACACGGGGATGGACGGGGTGACGGCGTTCATCCTCAGGGCTGGTGTGGAGGCCATCGGAAGTGGCGCCACGGGTAGCCGTCTGCCACCGCTGTGCCGATCAGCTGGATTCCGGCGATCTTATTGATTGCGTTCAGGCTGCGCTGGTTGTCAGCCCGGATGCAGGCGTGGAAGTTGTTCGCGTGTGCGGCGACTGGATGCTCGCACAACCGCCATTCCCATCGTGCGCGCCATGAAGTGCCTTGTCCGCGAACAGGTCGACCAAGACGTGCTCGCGGGTCTCCAAGATGTCCGGCCGCACCGAATGACTCTCGCGACCGACACCGGGACCCGGTGCTGCTGGACCCATGCGACAACCTCAGCGTCACTCCCGCAGGTTGCTATATACAGCCAGCCTGAAAGTTCGTGCAGCGAATCAGTCGAGCGCCACCGCTGCGCCGGTGACCCGCACTCGTGAATCGCCCGAACGCAGTTCGACTCCGAGCACCCCGGGCCGACCAAGGTCGTCGCCTTGGTGCAACGTGAGTTCGGCCGTAGCTCCAATCAGACCCAGTTCGCGCAGATAGCCGCCGAGGGCCGCCGCAGCAGCTCCCGTGGCAGGGTCCTCGACCACCCCACCTACCGGAAATGGGTTTCGCACATGGTAGACCTGCGCCGATTCACGCCACACCAACTGCACGGTAATCCAATCCCGCGCCCGCATCAGTGCAGCCAGCCGGTCGAAATCATAGTCGAGGTCCGCCAGGCGCGTCCGAGTCCTCGCGGCAATCACCAAGTGATGCGCCCCCGCGTAGGCCACTCGCGGCGGCGTCGCCGGATCCAAATCGGCGGCTGCCCAATCCAGGGCCGCCAGAGCCTCGGTGAGATCCTCGGTGCTGACCGGTGCGACGTTGGGCTCGACGCTCGTCAGGGTCGCGTGGAGGGTGCCCCGGTTGTCCTTGGTGACCTCGACCGGCACGGTACCCGAGCGAGTAGCGAAGACCAGGTCGCCAATACCGATCCGCTCGACCAGGGCCACCGCGGCCGCGATGGTGGCGTGTCCGCAGAACGGGACCTCGACCTTCGGGCTGAAGTAGCGCACAGTGAATGCCCTGCCGGGGGTGCCGAGACCAGGCGGCGGCGGGGTGAGGAACGCAGTTTCGGAGAAACCTACCTCACCAGCGATGGCAAGCATCGCTGCAACATCGAGTCCCACGGCGTCGAGTACAACCCCCGCAGGGTTGCCCCCAAGCGGATCGGTGGTGAACGCCGCGTAGCGCAACACTTCGGCACTGGACCGAGCAGTCATGCTCCTCCGCAACACGGCGAGACTCCGATCCCATCCCACGATTGGAGTTCTTCTTCTCCCGGCGGAGGCGTCGGGGCTCCGCGTTGGGGCCGGAGCTGTTACCTGTCTGGGGCTGGAGCGGCATAGCCGGGGTCGGCAGCGGCACAGGCGCATTCCTGATCGGCCCAGGCGGAGGTGGTGTGCGGCGGCAGGGTATCAACACACGGCGATCCTGGGGACAACGGTCGCCAGGTGGCGCACGGTTCTGTACGGCTGAGCGCTCGCGTGCGACATACTGAACCCACCCGAGCCGATCAGGAATCCGCCCAGCAGAGCACCGGATCAATGCGTCCACCGTTGCATGGCGAGGCGAACCCGCACCGCACGGCGCGGCGGATGTGTTCAGCACCGAGACCATGCTCCGAATTCACTGGTGGCGGGTTCTTGCAAAGCTGGATACGGGCCTTTTACGCCGTCGGCGAGGCAGCTATTCCATGCCGATCTGGCTCAGTGCGCCATCGATCGGCTCCCGGCCGTAGGAGACAGTACGGCCGGGACGCAACGCTTGAATGCTGGCATTCGTCGCGCCGGGCAGGCGGGGATCGGCTGGATTCGGCCACAGCTCAACGATTTTCGCCCGTTCGACCGTGGCAGGTTGGACGCGACGGTCGCTGTTGCGGTTCCCGCGCGATGTTGCTGCGGCGGATCTGTTCCCGAACCGGCGGGGTAGGTTTTTCGGGGGTTCCCGCCGGCCGTCGGGCGTTCTCGCACTCGGCCGCTTCCATGGCTGGGAGAAGCGCCGATCAGGGGCCGCAAGGGCGGGCGACCCGCAGGGGTTCGCGAAGCGTGAGTGCCGCCTGATAGCTCACCGGCGACACCAGCGGTTGCGGTTGCTGAGACAAGCCTGCAAACCCATTCGCGACATTACGATCGGAAACCTGTGCGCGATAGCCGCTTCCAGGCGGTAGGAACGCTAGGTCGGTCCTGCTGCACGCCAAGTCACAGTTTGTTGTCTGCGCGTTAACTCACCATCCGGCACGGTCCGTGGGTGCCGTGGTGCCGGGAGAAGCGGTGGAAAACATTGACCTCACGGTGGGCACTCGCATGCACCATCGCGCCACCACCCGCACCACGGGCACGGGATCGGCAGCGGGAGAAAGTCCCCCGATTCGAGCCATTGATTGGGCACCCGGCCCGGAGTGTGCACGACAGGCGGCTCTGCGGCATCGACGAGGATGATGCGCCCGGTATCGCCGCGCGTGGCCGCGGCGGCGGCCAGCTGCGGGATTGCGGTGATCGGGGTCGGGATCGAGGCGGGCAGCGTGCGGGCACCGGCCGGGGCCGTCGTGGTGACGGTGTCCTCCGGCTCGCCGCCATCGCCGAGCCCTGCGACCACACCTCAGGATGACACAACAGCGTCTGTGCTGGTCAGGGCAGTTCGTCGACGGCAACGCGGGGATCGAGGGTCTGCAGCACCGGGCCACGGTCGGTGACGACCGGATAATCGCGGCCGACACCGGCGACGACGACGTGAGCGGCCGAGAGCCCATCCGGGATCTGCGGGGCGGCGGCGAGGACGGCACCGACCTGGGTCCAGGCAGCGGTCCGGTCGAGGTCGATCACCACGGTGGTCGGCAGGTCCAGCAGCACCTCGAGCACCGGCAGCCGGTCGACGGGAACGTGTGCGCGGGCCTCGGCCAGGGCGGTGGCTGGCACGATCAGGGTGTCGCTGAGATCGACGACGGCGAAGGCGATGGCCAGCGCGTACGGGCCTTGATGGGCGAACTCGATCAGAGCGGCGCGGTCGAAAACCACGCCGCTGGGGAGTTTTTCGCTCATGCCGCGCCGGCGTGCGCCCCTTCGGGGGCCTCCGGATCGTGTCCCAACACCTTGTAGGCGCGCTTGAGCAGCGCCGGATCCACCTTGCCGCCCGCGAGTTCGGTGATGCGGGCCAGGGCCTGCTCCCGATCAGCCGTGCTCTGCTGCGGGGCGGCCGCGGTCAGCGCCGTCTTCAGCTGCGCGGCCACTTCTTCCGACAGCCGCACCTGGATCTCCCGGTCGGTCATGGTCACCAGCGTATCGGCAGCCACCCCCCGGCGAAACCCGTCCGCGAGTCCCGGCACCCCATGTTCGTCGTCGAGGGAGGCCGTCTGGCTCGGTCACGGCCGTTGGGTCGCGCGTCGAGTCGAGTGGCGCGCCTTACGTCACCTCTTCGCGGATGACGAGCAGTTTCGGGCGCTCGCCGTCGCCTTCGGCGCTGAACCGTTCGCCGGTGTCGGCGCAGACCACCGCCGCCCAGTTGACGAGCTCGCGGATTCCGCTGTCGGGGAGGTGTGTGCGGCTGGGCACGATCAGGGTGTCGGCGCGTTCGTTGTAGACGAGGTTCATCAGCCGGATCAGGACGGCGTCGTCGGCGGCGTTGCCGTACTTCAGCACCGCCAGCGTGCCGTCGAGTTCTTCGACGGCCGCGTGGATTCGCACGTAGTCCTCGAGGTCGTGCGCGCCTGAGATCTGCGGGTTGATGAATCCGACGATGACCCTGCTCACGACGAGGTCCCGGCCTTGTCGCGGTAGCCGGTGTGGCTGAATGCTCGGCGGCCGCGGTCGGTGCTGCGCCAGTTGGGCGGACTCTGGTGAGTTCCGATCGCCAGTCCCAGATACGCCAACTGGCGCAGCGCCTTTCGGGTAGTGGTCTCCGAGAGTCCGGTGTCGCCGCACATCTGCCGGACTGTGCGGACCTGCGCGGCGCCCAGGTCGACCAGAACACCGAGAACCTTTGCCTGCGTGTGTGTTAGAGCCATCGTTGCCCCTCACGTCGTCGGCCCGATGTCGTTGCCCTGTGTCGACTCGGGGGCACCAGGGCCCGGCAATGCGGGCCACATACATCCCGATGTAGGCGGGATCGGGATGCCGACAACGAGACAGCGTTCCCGTGCCGGACCGGTCTCCCTGGCACCGGCGACGAGGCTAGATCCGATTCGCGCGCTCCATGTGGTCTGTCAGACCGCGTTGTCTAGCGGACCGCATCCGCCGGAAGGTCGAGGCGGTGGGCGAGTTTGGCGGCCTGGGCGCGGATGGTGGCTCGGCTGCCGCGGGTCATCAGCCGCGCGACCATGTCGTGACCGGCTGGGTTGTAGCGCATATCTTCTGGGGAGACGTGTTCGGCGTCGAGCAGGTGCAGCAGCGTCCCGGTTTCTTGGCGGCGCAGCTCGTAGGCGCGGGCGAGATCGAGTGCGAAGGTGAAGCGGCGTTCCACGCTCGGGCAGCCGGAGGTGTCGAGGTGTTCGGCAATCCGCAACGCCTCCAACGCATCCCCGGCCTGCAACTCGATCGCGATGGCATGCAATCCCACGTTCAACGTTCCGAACATCGTGTGCCCGACGTTGCTGGCGGTGCGGGCCTGCACGGCCAGCGGGCCCACCTCGTGCAGCCGATCGCGGGCCTCCCACAGCCGCCCCGAGCGTGCCTCGGCCACCGCCGCGACCAGTTCGAGGGCACCGGTCATCGCCAGCGCGGCCGGTGTGCATCCCGCCGCGGTCATGACGGCTGCCGATGCCTGGGCGACGAGTTCGATGGCGGCTTCGTGCTCACCCGAGAGCAGCAGCGTGTGGCCCAGATTCCATTGGGCGGCCGCGATCCGGATCGGATCGTCGGCGTCTTCGGCCGCGGTGACTCCGCGATCGGCCACCAGGAACGACAGATCACCACGCCCGACCCGGCGGGTGACGGTGCGCAGCAGCCCGTACAGGTCGCTGGCGGTGGCGGCGATCTGCCGCTGATACGGGCTGTGACGTCCGGCCCGGCGGGTGGCTTCGGTGTCGCGGATCAGGTCCGGCAGCCCCGGCAGCAGCTCGGTGAAACGGTGTCCGCTGGATTGCCAGGTGGACCAGGCGGCTGCTGTCCGGTCGGCCAGCTCCTGAGGATCCACGACCGCGCCACCGCCCGAGAGCAGCGCCAGCGCGAGCCGATCCCCGCTGACCGGGGCCGCGACGCTTGTCGAGTGGGCGGTGCCGCCGAGCAGTTCGCCAGCGGTGACACGCAGGGCGTCGGCGAGGGCCTGCACCACGGCGGTGCTGGGGTTCTTGCGGCCGCGTTCGACCTGGCCGAGGTAGTCGCGGCTGATGCCCGCGAGTCCGGCGATGGCGTCCTGGGTGCGGCCCGACCGCTCCCGGTACATGCGGATCCGCACACCGATATGGTCATGGGGCCGTGGCGCTTTGGCCATAAACGTCACGGTAGGGCCGACGGAACGGGTTCGCATGGAATTCGCGCGCAGCGACATCGATGTCCTCATCCTGTGGGATATCGACCACACGCTCATCGAGACCCGCGGGGTCGGGCGGGCAGCCTTCGCGGCAGCGTTCGAGCAGGTCACCGGCCGGGAACTCGAGCAGATGCCGCACGTCACCGGCCGCACCGAACCCGACATCTACGCCGCCACCGCCGCCTTGCACCAGATCGCGACGCCGCCACCGTTCTCGGTGTTCGCCGACGCGCTGGCGCACGCCTACCTGCAGCGACAAGACCAGTTGCGCGACCAGGGCCGTGTCATGCCCGGCGCAGCCCAAGCTCTGGCGAGCCTCACAGCGCTGCCCGGGATGCATCAGTCGGTTCTGACCGGCAACACGCGAACGGTGGCGCGCATGAAGCTCGAAACCTTTGGACTGCACCAACATTTGAACCTCACAATCGGTGCCTACGGCGACGACAACGGCCACCGGCCCGCCCTGGTCGCGCTGGCCCAGCAACGCGCACACTCCGCCGGCGCAGGGACCTTCGACTCTCGCACCACCGTGCTGATCGGCGACAGCCCCGCCGATATCGAGACCGCGCACCGTGGCGGCGCGCGAGTAATCGCTGTCGCGGCAGGCGGAACCCCCACCGCGGACCTCGCGGCCGCCGACACGGTATTGCCTGACCTGCGCGATCCCGAAGCCCTCGCTACGGCGATCCGCCGCGTCAGGTGAAGTCTTCGGTCCGCCGATAGACGGCGGTCCCGGCTTGTCGGGCCTCGAGTGCGGTCGAAACCCGCTGCCAGAAGTACGGTTTGAGCCGCGTGCGGGCCTCGGCCGGGGTGCAGAACTCGAATCGCTCGAGCTCCCCGTCACCGATCCGAAGCGCGGCGATCTGGTCGTCGGTCAGGACTCCGACGTCGTAGACGAGCATCATCGAATCGCCCCACGGGCCGTGCGCTGCCACCCAATCGACCACGAGCAGCCGCAGGTCCCCGACCTGCAGCCCGAGTTCTTCGCCGAGCTCGCGGCGCAGCGCTTCGTCGGGGGCCTCGGATTCTTCGGCCATGCCGCCGGGCAGGTCCCAGGCCGGTTTGTAGGCGGGATCCACGAGCAGGATCCGGCCGTGCCGGTCGGAGACGAGCGCGTCCGCGCCGACGCGTTTGCGGGCCTGGCGGGCATTGCCTTCGGCCAGGCAGGCGCGGTAGGCCTCAGGGTCGCGCTGGTAGAGCGGCTGTTCATCGGTCACGGCGTCCTTCTGGTGTGCCCGAGCGACTGCGGCTGACAAGCTGCCACCGCAACTGCCAGTCTGGACGGGACCGGTCTAGCAGGCCGGGCCAATCTCGTCGAGAACCTTCTTCAATGGCGCAGCCGGACGGGCGCTGTCGTCATAGCCTGGATTGTCGTCCGCCCATGCGATCTTTGAGCAGTACCCGGCGTTGGCTGGCTGCCCGACCCGCCAGTTATCAAGAGTCGGCACGCAATTCACGATGTCGACGTCCCCAACCTGAAGTGTCGTATCGGGAGATCCCAGCCACCTCTGCCAGATCAAAAGATCTCGCGCGGTTTGCAAGTTGCATTCCTTCGAGGCTGGCGCTGAGGCGGGGACGCTGGCGGCCAGTGTGGTCGGTGCCGAGGTGCTGTCCACTTGTGTTGTGCTGCTCGACCCACACCCATTAGTCCGAATGAGGGACCGTCACCGCCCGCACTCGCCGGACCACAACACCCCGCGCCGACGTCTCGCGGATGAGTTGCACCCATGGACGCGACGAGTAATCGGTCGCGGCCGGTTCTCCGTTCAGGAATCGGCGCAAACCCTCCGATTCCGACGGAACGGCATACGAGTCACGAACTTCGAGGTGGAACGCATCGAACTGGCACTCGCGGAACAGCTCACCAGACTGTCCGTGGGCTCGCAGCACCGTAGAACGTCCTCTAGCTTCGGAGCTTCGATCGCTGCCTCGTCACCGGCCATCGTGAGCTGACCGAGGGTCGCGGGGTCCGAGACCGGCCGACCGGACACGGTGAAGGTTCCGCGGCCGGTGTCAGTCAGTGTCGCACCGATGAAGGGCAGCCGACTCGTCTTAGTCCTCGACGTCTTGGCCGAGGTGGATACCGAGGGTCCCGACGACCGGTACTGAATCCGGCCGTCAGCACCACACGCGCCGAGCATCCCCGCGTAGTGTCTGAATCGTGAAGCGCCCCACGCAGTGGAACATTCTTGGTGAGCGCCTGGTCGACGAGAACAGGCACATTCGTCTCTCAACGGTCGACGTTGAACTACCGGACGGCGTCAAGTTCACGCAGTACGTCGCACGCATGCCGCGGTGCGCAATGACGTTGGTAATCAACGAGAACCGGGAAGTTCTACTGATGTACCGGCACCGGTTCATCATTGATCAGTGGGTGTGGGAGCTGCCCGGCGGATACGTCGACCACGCCGAGGACGTTGCTGCCGCGGCTGCGCGCGAGGTTGAGGAAGAAACCGGGTGGCGTCCACGGTCGATGGAACGGCTTGTTGCCTATCAGCCCTCAATCGGCAGTCTCGACCAGCCTCAAGAGATCTACCTCGCGCGCGGAGCGGACCTCACCGATACAGCACCGGATATCAACGAGGCCGAGGACGTTCGTTGGATTCCGCTCGACGAGGCGGCGGCCATGATCGATCGCGGTGAAATCGTGGGAGCGGCAACGGTGGTCGCGGTCTATCGGGCTCTCAGCCTCGACGTGTGAGCTCGAGGACCTGGTCGCGGAATTCCGCGACCTCGGTCAAGTCGTTGAAGGGGCGCAGCCGGTAGCGAAGGTCTCGCAGGTAGGACAGGCTGCGCCGCGAGGCAAGGTCTGTCGCGATGCTCAGCGCGCCTTGTCCGACCCGGACGGCTTCACGGGGGTCTGCGGGTACCAGTGCCGAGGCCAGCAGGCTCAGGTTGAACGCTCGTCCGCGCTGATATCCGACGGACATCGTGAGCGACTGCTCGGCGAAATGTGCTGTGCGGGCATTGTCTCCGAGCTCGCGGAAGCAATGCGCGGTTTTCGCCGACAGGTAAGACTGATCAAAGTAGGCCAGCCACACCGGTTGCTCTCCTGGCCGGGCGCGGTCAAACGCGCGTTCTGCGGCGGTGAGGGCCGACGAGCAAGAGGTCTGGTCCTGGCGGGCGGCGTGCCCATGCGCCTCGACCATATGGCACTCGGACTCGAGGGCCGCCAATCCCGCACCGCGGGCCGCGATCTGCGCTGCACGCGCGAGGTCGACGGCGTCACCCGGTCGACCGACGTAGGTTGCCTGGTGGCTCATGGCGGCCATGATCTCTGCACTGAGCGGGGTATCGCTCGCAGCGCGGGCGAGCCGCAGCGCCTGAATAAGGTAGCGCTGCGCCAGCCCGTGGTCTTCTTGGTCGTAGGCGGCCCACCCTGCCAGTCGAACGAGTTCGGCCGTGGAGCCGAACAATTGACGGCCGATGTGCTCGTTGAAGCTGCCGCGCAATAGCGGCGCGACCGAGCTGTGCAGGTACTGCACGATGGTTGATCGGACCTTGCCGCCGCCGACCTTGTTATCGAGGTCACGGAAAGCACCCGCCATATCCCGTACGGCGTCAACGTCCATCTGTCCAATGCGGCGCGACGACCCGCTCGATACAGGATGCTCGGGGCCGGGCAACGTCAGCCAGCGCATCGACGCAGCAGGGTAGACAGCTACCGCGTAGGTGGTGCCCCGCAAGAACCGACGGTGTTCAATATCGCTGCGCCACAACGCAGTAGCAGCCTCGACAGCGTCGGACAGGCTCAGCGAGAACTCAAGACCGAGGTCCGAGGCGGCGTCACTGCTGCTGATCATGCCGCACATCGCTGCTGTGATCCGTCGGCCGAGCAATTCCGTGAGGACTTCCGCGATCAGCTCGGGGCCGGGCGACTGCGGCTGCTCGCCAGCGAGCCAACGACTTACCGAACTGTGGTCGTAGCGGAGTGTCAAACCGCGACCACGCGCACGCTCGACGACCCGGCGAGCCAGAGGCTTTCGCATTCCGCCGGCCTCCTCGAGCAGCTCCTCAAGCTGGCGATTCGGTTGCTTCGGACGACGTCCCATGAGTGGAGTTTCGCAGCTGCGGAACGGGCACGCTATGAATCGCCGATCGTGCACGCCCCCTCTGCACACACCCGCCCGCGCTGCGAGCCTTTCGAGGGAGATCGCAGTGCAGTGGACTGAAAACCAGCCCCGGTGCCGGGTGGGAACTACGGCCAGCGTGTATCCGATCGCAATGCAGCCGCAGACCGTTGGAACGCAATTCCCGGCACCAGGGGCTACCCAGCAACGGAATCCGAATACCGGGAGCTGCCGGACATGGACCTCATTCTTGCCTTCACGCTCGTGTCGCTCGCGGTGTTCGTGGCAGGCACGGTCTCTCGCATCCTCGGTGCGATCGATCGCACTGCGCCGCGGCTGACCGTCGACGCCATCAGGGACCGCCTGAATGCCGAGGGGCCCCAGACCTATACGCCGATCAGCCGGGGGTGGTAACCGATGGCATTTACCGAACCAGAGGCGAAAGTACTCGGTGCGCTGTCGATGCTCAGCGCGGCGCGGTCACTGACCGCCCAGCAGCTCTGCCGCGCAACGCAATTGCCTGATACGTCGGTTCACCGCGCGTTGGTGCGATTGTCGAGGACAGGCCTTGCGATGAGCACGGCACGGGGCGCTGCGCGTTGGAAGGCGACCGAGCGCGGGCGGCTCGCAATCATGCGGCCGGTGTACCGCGAATACGCAGGCCAGGGGCGGCCCCGATGACGTGGCGCAACTTCCAGGACCGATGCGACCTGTCGCTGACCCGGGCCCTGCGAGTCGCACGAGAGATCGCAGACCGCGCAGGGGCGCCATGGATCGGTGTCGAGCACCTGTTACGAGCAATGGCCGCGGATCCGGACACGCTGCCCGCCAGAAACATCGAGGGCGTCGACCTGTTCCTCGAAGTCTTGTTGACCAAGCTCGCGGCCGACGCCTGCCGCCGAGCGGCGATATCGAGAGGGGGTGATGTAGTGGAGATTCTCGAGCCCGGCCCGAACGGGTCGTCGCACGACAACTGGAACGTACCGGTCAATGCCGATGATGACGGCCAGGACCAGACCAGCCACTTCGGCCGCCGCTAGTAGCTCCAAAATCTTTTGCGATATCGCCACCTCAGCGCCCCGGAGCAGTCGACCTCCGGGGCGCTGTCATTCCTCCCGCTTACCGATGCATTGGAGCTGGGACCCATGAATCCGCTAGCGCCCCCGGTAGCACGTCCGCCGGTCGATGATGTGCCGGAACTTCCGGCGTTCGATCCCATGCGTCCCCAGTACGCGAGGGTTCACAACTACTTGCTCGGCGGCAAGGACAATTTCTGTGCAGATCGCGAATTCGCGGACGAGCTGAAAGTTGGGATTCCGACGATGCCGTCGAATGCGTGGGCATCGCGGCGGTTTCTGCTGGGTACCGTCAAGGACTGCGCCGAGGCAGGAGCAACCCAGTTTGTGGAGTTGGGGGCCGGACTGCCGCTGTGCGGGATCGATCAGGCTGTGCGGGAGGTGAATCCGAACGCGCGCGTGCTGTACGTCGATTTCGATCCGATGGTCGAGACGCATCATCGGGCGCTCACCGAGCGTGAGAACGTCCGGTTCCTGCGCGCTGATGTCCGCGACACCGAGCGAATGCTCGCCGTTGCCCGCACAGGTACCGCCGACGAATGGCCGATGCTGAACTTCGCTGAGCCCGCGGTCGTGAGTTTCTGCGGTCTTGCCGAGCATCTGGCGGACCCTGCCGCGATGATCCGAACCCTGTCCACCACGCTCGCTCCTGGATCACTGCTGGTGACCACGCACCTGGGGGGCGATGCTGCACCCGAGCGCCTCGAGTTCATCACCCGCACCTACACCGGTGGTCGCCTTGATTTTCACGCTCGATCAGCGACGAGGTGCGGGCATTGTTCGACGGGTGCGGGCGCATCATCCACGACGAGCTGCTCGCCGCGCCGGGCGAGAACGAGCGCACGGCAATTCGCTCGCTCGCCCTGGTCGTCGAGTGCGGCTGATCTCCGTACGAACCGCTCGAGGTCATCGACGTCGAGTACGGCAATCAGGCAGGAGGCCGGACACAGCTCGCGCTCGAATGCGGGCCCACCGACCGCCCATAGCGGCGGAAATCCGTTTGAACAGCGGTAAACTGCCCGCTGTGACACCCTCGAGGGCACCCGATGAGTGATTACATACTGAACCCCGGCTACTTCGACGAGGACGCCCAGCGCGATCCGGTATGGGTCGAATGGGCGAAACCGGAGCGGATCGCCGCCCAGATCGATCAGCTGTTCACCGAGACACTGCCGAGCGTCCGCTGCGACAAACCGATGCCTGAGGCCGACCGATTCAGCGACACGATGATGAGCTGGATCGCCGAGGTTTTCGAACAGTTCTTCCCCGACGAGAACGCGCTCTACGAGCGCGAGAACCACGGCGTAGCAGACCAATTCGTCTGCTACATCGGCGAAGCGCTGCGCCAAGCCGCCGGCGGTGAGTGGTTCAACAACAGCTATCCCACCGCCAGCGTCCTCTACGACGAGAAGCTCGCCCCCGCGATCGGCTACCGGTGGGGCGAGGACATCGGGCCCGACGACATCACCGACACGTTGTTCCGCGCGGTCGAGGCCGACGGCGGCCCCGATTTCCTGATGGAGATCGAGTCCGACATCTATTCGCGCGCCGCCGATTACACGCAGACGCACGGCATACCCCACGAACCCGATGAGCTGAAGGCACGGCACAGACTCGCATAAGGCGATGCCGTGCCTACCGACGACGACGAGCGTCAACGTCGCACGGCGGAGGCAGCGCGACGGGAGAAAGAGCAGCAACAACGAGAACGCGAGCGCGGCAAGAAGGCCAACGAACGCGGCGAACACTTCCACCGAGGCATGGCCCAGGAACGCGGCGAGACCCCCGAACGGGGCTGGCAGCATGAGCGGACGGTACAAACCTCGCTCGGCGGCCGAAGACACGACACGGCCCGCGTCGACAAAGACGGGCGCACAAAGGAATTCACCGAATACAAGAATCAACGCCACGTTCGCGCCGATGCCTTGATGCAGTTGGCGAAGGACAGAGAGATCCTCGAACGCGACGCCCAGGCCCGCGGAACATGGGTCCTTCGCGAAGACTCGCGAGTGGATCCCATGGTGCAACGACAGCTCGAGAAGATGCAGCGTCTATTCGGAGACCGGTTCGTCCTTGAGCTCGCCACCCGCGAGCAAGCCAAACACGCTCAGCACATCGGCAAGGAACTCGAACGGGCCAAGACGCGCGACCAGCTCGAGCTGATCCCCACAGAGAAGCTGCAAGCCCAGCAGCGAGCGAAGGAACGCGCCGACCGGGTGCGGGAGGTAGCGCGCGTGCAAGAAGCTGCCACCCGCGCGTTAAAGGCGCGCGAACGCGAAGAACGCGCACGCCAGAAGCAACTGGCGATCGAGGCACGGGAACAGCAGATCCGGGCTCAGCTGCCCAACTTGCCCGCGGACGTCGCGATGATGCTTGCGCGTTCGAGTCCAACCGCCGCTGAAGCAGCGCGCATATCACGCGAGGCGGTCTCCGAGGTCACCCGTGGAGGACGGGAGGCGGAGAGGGCACTAGCACGTGAACGTGACGTGATTCGTCGAGAAATGGGGTAGCTGTTCGCATTCGGGCTTCCGGGCCGCACCTCAGCCGATCTCCTCATCGACGCCCGACATGCTGCCCCCTTTCAGCGATGCACACGCGACACTGAAACCTGGCAAATCCTACAAATCTCCCGCGAGCCCCTGATCGAGGCGGTCGAGCCGGCCGCTTCGCGACCTCCCCCACCAGTGACCGCCCGCACCGACCTATCACTCACACCCGCGAGGATTGGGTGCGGCGTCGCACATTGGCCCGCAAGACGCCGCTGTGCTGCAACAACATTCCAGGCTAGGGATGCGGCGGGCCTGCGTGCCCCCGAACCTGTTGGTTGCGGTGCGACGGGAGCGGCGAGTAATTCGCCACCCCGACCAGCATGACAGCAGCGGCCAGGCGGTTCGACCAAGCCCACGTGCCGCCCAGCGCTGGGTGCATCGCCAGCTGGACGCTTGTCGAGTACGACCTGATTGTCGACGTTCGGCAGGGATCGAGAGTGCAAGCCGGTCAACGGAATTGGAGAGTAAGTCGCTGCGGCCCCTTCAAGAGGAACGGTAAAATCGCGAGCCGGGGCTGGTGCTGCGGACACACTGCGCAGTCACCCCGCCGGAGGTCCTCGGCTCTGGTCCCCAGACGCGCCCCACCCGGTCGACCAGTCACGGTTCAGCTTCAGGAGGCAATTGTGTCAACGGATTCCAACCTGCAGTCCCAGCTCATCCTCGAGGGCCTGGGTTTGACAACCGGGACCAACGTGGAGGGGTATCTGTACGCACAGGGGCCCGCTGCTCTAGTCAAATCCGCGGCCAAGGAACTCGAAGCTGTGGGGCAGGGAAGTGTCGTGACCTACGACGATCCCGGCGAGACTGGCACCGCCACGCTCGTCGTGACCGGCAATTCCGAGGACGATGATATGCGCCCGGATTTCGACGACTGATTCAACTCCGCGGGTGCCGAAAAGGGCGTGGCGTCCCAAACAACCGGACGTGTTGTGGGGTAACAACAACCGAGACCAGCGTGTGGAGGTCGTCGCCGCTCGATCTCGACGGCCTCGACAGGGAGTCCATCGAGATCCCCGCGTCGATGCCTCATTCCAGGTCGAGGTTCAACCTCTGCTCACGAGTCCGCGGTATCGGCGAAGTCCATTTCGGGGAATGCCTCGACCGCCCACCGGTAGGGGGCCAGCACGGCACGTTCCTCGTTCCACAGGGTCACGATCGTGTGGCGGCCACGGCGCAGGCCTTCGCGTTGTGCGCGCAGGTTGGTGCGGGCGGTGCGGGAGTTCAGCACGACCCGCAGGGATTCCTCGACCGGGCTGCGTTGCAGGCCCGAATGCCACCTGTCCCGCGACATCAGCACGCCTGCGGGTTCGTCGAAGAAAGTCGTGACGAGGACCTCGTCATCCTCATAGGCCGCGCGCAGGTTGTCGGCCCACTTCACGCGCAACTGATCCGATTCCACATGCCGCATGACCGTCACTGTACGTACCTTACGCACCTACTTATCTTGTAACGGTTGGCTTGTGGTGAAGCGGGAACTTGTGGAGCTCTGCTGTCC
>NZ_BAAGTC010000011.1:0-5403 GCF_054782115.1 Nocardia heshunensis
TCAGATCGGGAATGACCTGGCCGGTGGGCACGATCTCCTGGAACGCCTGCCCGTCGATCTCGGGGTAGCGGGTGCGCAGCGACTCGTGGCGCGCCAGCACGTCGGCCACCGCGATCTGGAGAGCCTGGCGGTCCACCAGACCCGACAGGCGCACGGCCGCCGGGATATTGTCCACGGCCGATTCGGGATCGAACCGGTTGAGGAACCACATGCGCTGCTGCGCCAGGGACAGCGGCAGCCGCTCGGGGCGTTCCTGCGCGGTCAGCTTCTCGCGAGCCCCCGCACCGGAATGGGTTTCGGCGCGGGCCGCCAGCGCGGCCACGGTCGACGCCTCGAAGATCTCACGCACGCCCAGGTGGGCGTCCAGCGCGGCCGACAGCCGCGCCGCCACCTGGGTGGCGATGAGCGAGTTGCCACCGAGGGCGAAGAAGTCGTCGTCGAGACCGACCCGCTCCAGCCCGAGGATCTCGGAGAACACGCCCGCGACGATCTGCTCGACCGGCGTGACCGGGGCGCGGAACACCGCGGCCTCGAACACCGGCGCGGGCAGCGCCTTGCGATCCAGCTTGCCGGAGGCATTGAGCGGGAACTCGTCGAGCACCATCAGGATCGACGGCACCATGTAGGACGGCACGCGCTCGCCGACCTCGACGCGGACCTTCTCCACGTCGACGGTCTGCCCGGCCGCCGGAATGACGTAGCCGACCAGTTGATCGCCGGTGTGCACATCGCTGCGCACCACGACCACCGACTGGGCGACGGAATCCAGTGCGGTGAGCGCGGATTCGATCTCGCCGAGCTCGATCCGCAGACCGCGCAGCTTGACCTGGAAGTCGGTGCGGCCGATGTAGTCGAGCTCGCCGTCCGCGGTCCAGGTGACGAGGTCACCGGTGCGGTACATGCGCTCGCCGTCGCCGAACGGGTTGGCCACGAAGCGATCCGCGGACAGATCCGGTCGCGCCACATAGCCGCGCGCCAACTGCACGCCCGCCAGGTAGAGCTCACCCGCGACGCCGACCGGCACCGGCCGCAGTCGCGAATCCAGCACGTACACCTGAGTGTTGAACACCGGGCGGCCGATCGGCACCGAATCCACGTCGGCGTCCACAACCTGGTGGTAGGTGACGTCGACGGCGGCCTCGGTCGGACCATAGAGGTTGTGCAGCTCCGCGCCGGTCAGCGCACGCAGCTTGTGCGACGGCTTGGGCGACAGGGCTTCACCGGAGGCGAAGACCATGCGCAGGCTGGTGCACCGCGCGGCGGCTTCCTCGGCCACGAACACCGCCAGCATGGACGGCACGAAGTGTGTGACCGTGACACCCTCGCGGGCAATGAGATCCGCCAGGTAGGCCGGATCACGGTGGCCTTCGGGCTTGGCCACGACCAGCTTCGCGCCGATCTGCAGCGGCCAGAAGAACTCCCACACCGACACGTCGAAGGTGGCGGGCGTCTTCTGCAACACCACATCGTCGGCGGTCAGGCCGTATTCGCCCTGCATCCACAGCAGGCGGTTGACGATCGCCGAGTGCGGCACCGCCACACCCTTCGGGCGACCGGTCGAACCGGAGGTGAAGATGACGTACGCGGTGTTCGAATCCCGCAGCGGCGCACGACGTTCCGCATCGCGCAGCGGAGCCGCCGAGTAGGCGCTCAGCTCCAGCTTGTCGATGCGCACCTGCGCGGTGTCGATGGCCAGGTCCTCGCCGGAGGTCAGCACGGTCACCGGGTCGGCGGTCTCGAGGATGTACTCGATGCGCTCGGCCGGGTGATCCGGATCCAGCGGCACGTAGGCGGCACCGGTCACGGCGACCGCGTACATGCCGACCACGAGATCGATGGAGCGCCGCATGCCCAGCGCCACAAACGATTCCGCACCGACGCCACGCTCGACGAGCCAGCGGGCCAGGCGATGCACCCGGTCGCCGAACTCGGCGTAGGACAGACTGGTCCCCTCGAAGCTGACAGCAATCGCGTCGGGAGTCCGGAGGGCCTGAGCTTCGAACAGCGCGACCAGCGTGTTCGGGTCGCTCGGCCCCGTCATTCCGGCGCGCTTTTGGCCGGAATCCAACGCCTCGTCGTGTGGATCCCGGCCAAGAGCACGCCGGGATGACGAGGAGGTCCCCTCGAGGCCGAGCGCTGCCAAGGCCGCGTCCCCGTCGAATGCGGTGTCGTTCCAGGTCGTCACCACGAGCTCGCGCTCGGCGGCGTCGACCAACTCGATATCTCCCACGGCCGCAGCCGGTTCGGTGGTGATAGCGGTCAGCACCCGCACCAGACGCTCGGCGATGCGGGCGACGGTGTCCTCGTCGAACAGGTCACGCAGGTAACCCGCGCGGATGCGCAGGCGGGTGTCGAGCTGGGCGATCAGCGTCAGCGGGTAGTGGGTCGCGTCGGCGGCGTCCAGGCCGGTGACGGCCATGCCGTCGATGTCGGCGGCCTTGGCCCGGATGCCTTCGGCGTCAACGGGATACGACTCGAACACCACCAGGGTGTCGAACAGCCCGCCGATGCCCGCGGCCGACTGGATGTCGGCCAGGCCCACGTAGTGGTGGTCGAGCAGGTCGGCCTGCTCGCCCTGGGTGCGGGTGAGCAGCGAGCGCGCCGATTCGGCCGGGTCGAAGGCGACCCGCACCGGGACGGTGTTGATGAACAGGCCCACCATGGATTCCACGCCGGACAGCTGTGCCGGGCGGCCGGACACGGTGGTGCCGAACAGCACGTCCTCGCGGCCGGTGAGGCGGCCCAGCAGCAGACCCCACGCCACCTGCAACACGGTGTTGGGGGTGACGCCGATGTCGGCGGCCAGCGCGGTCAGGCGCGCGGTCGCGGTCTCGTCCAGGTCGAAGAAGTACTCGCCCGACAGCGCGGTGATCTCGTGCGCGGCGTCCGGGCGGGTGAGCAGGGTCGGCTCGGACACCCCGCGCAGCGAGGTCTGCCAGGCGGCCAGCGAGGCCGAACGATCCTGCGCGGCAACCCATTCCAGGAAGTAGCGGTAGGACCGCACCGGCGGCAGCACGGCGCTGTCGGAGTGCGTGGCGTAGAGCACCAGCAGGTCCTGCATGAGCAGCGGCATGGACCAGCCGTCGAGCAGGATGTGGTGGTTGGCCACGGCCAGCTGGTAGCTGGCGGGACCGGTGCGCACCAGCGTGTAGCGGATGAGCGGCGGCTCGGTCAGGTCGAAGCGCTGCACGCGGTCGGCGGCCAGGATCTCGGCCGCGCGAGCAGTACGGGCCGCTTCATCGGCGATGTCGGTGAGGTCGTGGTTGGTCCACGCCACCTTCACACCGTCGATGACCACCTGCACCGGGACACCCGACGCATCGTTCACGTAAGCGGTGCGCAGGATCTCGTGCCGCTCCAGCAGCGCCTGCGCGGCCGACCGGAGCCGGTCGGCGTCCACCCGTCCTTCGAGGGTGAGCACGGCCTGCGCGGTGTACACGTCCACCGAGGTGGCGGCGAGCTGCGCGTGGAAGAGCAGACCGCCCTGCAGCGCGGACAGCGGCCACACCTGGCTCAGCTCGCCGTACTTGCGTTCCCAGCCGTCGATATCGGCCTGGGTGACGTGCACCAGCCCGAAGTCCGACGGGGTGTGCCCGCCGGCCTGCGCCGATTCGGCGTGCTGCGCAACGGCTTCCAGCGCCGAGGTCCACAGCGCGGCGAATTCGGCGATCTCCTCGGCGCCGAGCAGCGTGCTCGGGTAGCCGATATTGGCGGTCAGCTTGTCGCCGACCACGATCGCGTTGATGTCGATCGGGGCCATGGCGGGCATGTCCGCGTCGTAGGCACCGGCCAGGTCGGCCAGGTCCGCGGCCGGGATCCAGCCGAACCCGCGCAGGGCCTCGGGCACATCGCCGTCGTTGACGCGGCCCAGGTAGTTGAAGCTGACCTGACCCGGCAGCTGCTTGGGCAGCTGCGCGGCGGTGTCGGAGTTCATGTAGCGCAGCAGGCCGTAACCGATGCCCTTGTCGGGCACGGCCAGGAGCTGTTCCTTGACGGCCTTGATGGCCCGGCCCATGGCGGGACCGCCGGTGAGGGCGGCCTCCACGTCGATCCCCGACAGGTCGAAGCGCACCGGGAAGATGGCGGTGAACCAGCCGACCGTGCGCGACAGGTCGGCACCGGGCACGACCTCTTCCTCACGCCCGTGGCCTTCGAGCCGGACGAGGGCAGACTTCTCCCCCAGCCCCTTGGCGGCACGGAACTTGGCCACCGTCAACGCGAGTGCGGTCAGCAGACCGTCGTTCACACCGCCGTGGAACAGCGCGGGCACGGTGGTCAGCAACGACTTGGTGGCCTCGGCCGACAGCTCGACGCGATGCTTGGCGATGGTCGCGGTGACATCCACGGCCGGATCCATCGCGCGCTCGGTGAGCAGCGGATCCGGGCCTTCGACGACGTCACGCCAGAACGACAGCTCGGCCACACGCTCGTCGGTGGCGGCCTCACGCTCGAGGGCGTGCGCCCAGGTGCGCATGCTGGTGGCCGGGGCGACCAGCTCGGGGGTCTGTCCGGCGGACAGCTGACCCCAGGCGGCGACGAAGTCCGGCACCAGGATTCGCCAGGTGACACCGTCGACCACGAGGTGGTGCGCGGCGACGACGAGTCGACCGGCACGGGAGGCATCCGACGGTTCCAGCCACACGAACCGGATAACCTGCCCCGCAGCCGGATCCAGCTTGTCCAGGGTGGCATCCAGTGCGGCGGTGGCGATCTCGACGAGATGCTCAGCGGTGACGGCGGCGTCGAACTCGGTGCGATCGATCAGCGCATCCGCGTCGATCGTTCCGGCAGCGGCGGTCTCGACGATCCAGTCCGCGTCCGGCACCCGGCGCAGACGCGCCCGCAGCATGTCGTGGCGGTCGATGACCGCGCCGACGGTGGCGGCGATCCCCGCGCGATCGATCCCGATCGGCAGTTCCAGGGCCATCGTCTGGTTGAACCGGCCGAACTCGCCCGGCCGTCCCGCCATGAACCGCACCACCGGTGTCAGCGGCATGACACCCACGCCGCCGCCGGGCAGCTCGGTCAGCTGCGGAGCCGAATCGTCCTGGCCGTCAGCGGTTTGCGCGACCGCGGCCAGCCCGGACACGGTGCGCTGCTCGAACACGTCACGCGGGCTGAACACCACGCCGCGCGCCTTGGCGCGGGACACCAGCTGGATGGAGACGATGGAGTCGCCGCCCAGCGCGAAGAACGAGTCGTCGATACCGACCCGCTCGAGACCCAGCACCTCGGCGAAGACCTCGGCGATGGTGTGTTCCAGGGGGTTACGCGCGGCCCGGAAGACCACCTCGGTAGCGAAGACCGGCTCGGGCAGCGCCCGGCGATCCAGCTTGCCGACCGGGGTCAACGGCACCCGGTCGATGACCATGACCGAGGACGGCACCATGTACGCGGGCAGAC
>NZ_BAAGTC010000012.1:0-5391 GCF_054782115.1 Nocardia heshunensis
TCAGATCGGGAATGACCTGGCCGGTGGGCACGATCTCCTGGAACGCCTGCCCGTCGATCTCCGGGTAGCGGGTGCGCAGCGACTCGTGGCGCGCGAGCACGTCGGCCACCGCGATCTGCAGGGCCTGGCGATCCACCAGACCTGAGAGGCGCACGGCCGCCGGGATATTGTCCACGGCCGATTCGGGATCGAACCGGTTGAGGAACCACATGCGCTGCTGCGCAAGGGACAACGGCAACCGCTCAGGGCGCTGCTGCGCGACCAGCGGCTGACGCATAGGGCTGGAATGGGTTTCGGCCTTGGCCGCCAGCGCGGCCACCGTCGACGACTCGAAGATTTCACGGACACCGAGCTGGGTCTCCAGCGCGGCCGACAGGCGCGCCGCCACCTGGGTAGCGATCAGCGAGTTGCCGCCCAGCGCGAAGAAATCGTCGTCGAGACCGACCCGCTCGAGGCCCAGGATCTCGGCGAACACACCGGCCACGATCTGCTCGACCGGAGTCACCGGGGCGCGGAACACCGCGGCCTCGAACACCGGCGCGGGCAGCGCCTTACGATCCAGCTTCCCGGAGGCATTGAGCGGGAACTCGTCGAGCACTATCAGCATCGACGGCACCATGTACGCGGCGAGGGTCTCGCCGATCTCCGCGCGCACGCCCTCGACATCGACGGTCACACCCGCAGCGGCGATGACGTAGCCGACCAGCTGATCGCCGGTGTGCACATCGCTGCGCACCACGACCACCGACTGGGCGATGGAATCCAGTGCGGTGAGCGCGGATTCGATCTCGCCGAGCTCGATGCGCAGACCGCGCAGCTTGACCTGGAAGTCGGTGCGGCCGATGTAGTCCAGTTCGCCGTCCGCGGTCCAGACGACGAGGTCACCGGTGCGGTACATGCGCTCTCCGTCGGCGAACGGGTTGGCCACGAAGCGATCCGAGGACAGATCCGGTCGCGCCACGTAACCGCGCGCCAACTGCACGCCCGCCAGGTACAGCTCACCCGCGACACCGACCGGCACCGGCCGCAGTCGCGAATCCAGCACGTACACCTGGGTGTTGAACACCGGGCGGCCGATCGGCACCGTGTCCACGTCGGCGTCGACGACCCGGTGGTAGGTGACGTCGACCGCGGCCTCGGTCGGGCCGTAGAGGTTGTGCAGCTCCGCACCGGTCAGCGCGCGCAGCTTATGCGACGGCTTCGGCGACAGGGCTTCACCGGACGCGAAGACCTTGCGCAGGCTGGTGCAGTGGGTGGCCTCCAATCCCCGGTCCGCCAGGGTGGCCACGAACACCCCCAGCATCGACGGCACGAAGTGGGTGACGGTCACGCCCTCAGCTGTGATGAGATCGGCCAGGTAGGCCGGGTCTCGGTGGCCTTCGGGCTTGGCGACAACCAGCGTTGCGCCGATCTGCAGGGGCCAGAAGAACTCCCATACCGACACGTCGAAGGTGGCGGGCGTCTTCTGCAGGACGACGTCCTGCGGCGTGAGGCCGTACTCGGCTTGCATCCACAGCAGGCGGTTGACGATGGCCGAGTGCGGCACCGCCACACCCTTCGGGCGACCCGTCGAGCCGGAGGTGAAGATGACGTAGGCGGTGTTCGAATCCCGTAGCGGGGCACGGCGTTCCGCATCGCGCAGCGGAGCCGCCGAGTAGGCGCTGAGCTCCAGCTTGTCGATGCGCACCTGTGCGGTGTCGATGGCCAGGTCCTCGCCGGAGGTCAGCACGGTCACCGGGTCGGCGGTCTCGAGGATGTACTCGATGCGCTCGGCCGGGTGATCGGGATCCAGTGGCACGTAGGCGGCACCGGTCACGGCGACCGCGTACATGCCGACCACGAGATCGATGGAGCGCCGCATACCCAGCGCCACAAACGATTCCGCGCCGACACCGCGCTCGACGAGCCAGCGGGCCAGGCGATGCACCTGCGCGCCGAACTCGGCGTAGGACAGACTTGTCCCCTCGAAGCTGACGGCGGTTGCCTCAGGCGTGCGCGCGGCTTGAGCTTCGAACAACGCGACCAGCGTGTTCGGATCCTCCACCGTCATTTCGGCGAGCTCTCTGCCGGAATCCAACGCCTCGTCCTGTGTGTCCCGGCCGAGGACATGGTGGGATGACGAGGGGGCCGACGGGACGACTAGCGCCAGGGCAGCGTCCACATCGAAGGCGGTGTCGTTCCAGGTCTTCACCACGAGCTCGCGCTCGGCGGCATCGACGAGTTCGATATCGCCCACGGCCGCAGCCGGTTCGGAGGTGATGGCGGTCAGCACCCGCACCAGGCGTTCGGCGATGCGGGCGACGGTGTCCTCGTCGAACAGGTCGCGCAGGTAACCCGCGCGAATGCGCAGGCGCGTGTCGAGCTGAGCGATCAGCGTCAGCGGGTAGTGGGTGGCGTCGGCGGCGTCGAGGCCGGTGACGGCCATGCCGTCGATATCGGCGGCCTTGGCCCGGATGCCTTCGGCGTCAACGGGGTAGGACTCGAACACCACCAGGGTGTCGAACAGCCCGCCGATGCCCGCGGCCGACTGGATGTCGGCCAGGCCCACGTAGTGGTGGTCGAGCAGGTCTGCCTGCTCGCCCTGGGTGCGGGTGAGCAGCGAGCGCGCCGACTCGGCCGGGTCGAACGCGACCCGCACCGGGACGGTGTTGATGAACAGGCCCACCATGGATTCCACGCCGGACAGCTGTGCCGGGCGACCGGACACGGTGGTGCCGAACAGCACGTCCTCGCGACCGGTGAGGCGGCCCAGCAGCAGACCCCACGCCACCTGCAACACGGTGTTGGGGGTGACACCGATCTCGGCGGCCAGCGCGGTCAGGCGCGCGGTCGCGGCCTCGTCCAGGTCGAAGAAGTACTCGCCCGACAGCGCGGTGATCTCGTGCGCGGCGTCCGGGCGGGTGAGCAGGGTCGGCTCCGACACCCCGCGCAGCGAGGTCTGCCAGGCGGCCAGCGAGGCCGAACGATCCTGCGCGGCAACCCATTCCAGGAAGTAGCGGTAGGACCGCACCGGCGGCAGCACGGCGGCGTCGGAGTGCGTGGCGTAGAGAACCAGCAGGTCCTGCATGAGCAGCGGCATGGACCAGCCGTCGAGCAGGATGTGATGATTCGCCACCGCCAGCTGCCAGCGGTCTGAGGCTGTCTGCACCAAGGTGAAGCGAATCAGCGGCGGCTCGGTCAGATCGAAGCGCTCGACCCGGTCCGTGGCGATGATGTCACTCGCGTCGCCGGTCTCGGTACGATCGTGCACCTTGAACGCGGCGCGGACGCCGTTGATCACCAACTGCATCGGGGTGCCCGCCACGTCGGAAACGTAGGCGGTGCGCAGGATCTCGTGCCGGTCGATGAGCGCCTGAGCGGCGACACGCAGCCGGTCGGCGTCGACCCGTCCTTCGAGGGTGAGCACGACCTGGGCGGTGTAGATGTCCACGGAGGTGGCGGCCAGTTGTGCGTGGAAGAGCAGACCAGCCTGCAGCGCTGCCAGCGGCCACACCTGGTCGAGTTCGCCGAAACGCCGCTCCCAGCCGTCGATATCGCGCTGAAGGACGCGGACCAGACCGAAGTCAGACGGGGTGTGCCCGCCAACCCGTGCCGAATTGACGTGGTGGGCAACGGCTTCCAGGGCCTCAACCCAGAAGGCGGCGAAATGCTCGACCTCCGCCGCCGTGAGCAGCGTGCTCGGGTAGCCGATGTTGGCGGTCAGCTTGTCGCCGACCACGATCGCGTTGATGTCGATCGGGGCCATGGCGGGCATGTCGCCGTCGTAGGCACCCGCCAGATCGGCCAGGTCCGCGGCCGGGATCCAGCCGAACCCGCGCAGCGCCTCGGGCACATCGGCGTCGTTGACGCGGCCCAGGTAGTTGAAGCTGACCTGGCCCGGCAGCTGCTTGGGCAGCTGCGCGGCGGTGTCGGAGTTCATGTAGCGCAGCAGGCCGTAACCGATGCCCTTGTCCGGCACCGACAGCAACTGCTCCTTGACAGCCTTGATGGCCCGGCCCATGGCGGGACCACCGGTCAGGGCGGCCTCCACATCGATCCCCGACAGGTCGAAACGCACCGGGAAGATGGCGGTGAACCAGCCGACAGTGCGCGAGAGGTCAGCACCGGGCACGACCTCTTCTTCACGCCCGTGGCCCTCCAGCCGGACCAAGGCAGACTTCTCCCCGTGAATGCCCCTGGCAGCGCGGAACTTCGCGACAGAGAGAGCCAGCGCGGTCAGCAGACCATCGTTCACGCCGCCATGGAACAACGCCGGGACAGTCGTCAGCAGGGACTTGGTGACCTCCGTGGACAACTCGACACGCAGCTTGCGGATCGCCGCGGTGACATCCACGGCCGGATCCATCGCGCGCCCGGTGAGCAGCGGATCCGGGCCTTCGACGACGTCACGCCAGAACGACAGCTCGGCCACGCGCTCGTCGGTGGCGGCCTCACGCTCGAGGGCGTGCGCCCAGGTGCGCATGCTGGTGGCCGGGGCGACCAGCTCGGGGGTCTGTCCGGCCGACAGCTGCCCCCACACGGTCACGAAGTCCGGCACCAGGATTCGCCAGGTGACACCGTCGACCACCAGGTGGTGCGCAGCGACGACGAGGCGACCGGAACGGCTCTGGTCCGACGGTTCCAGCCAGACGACTCGAATGATCGACCCCGCAGCGGGATCCAGCTTGTCGAGGGTGGCATCGAGTGCGGCGGTGGCGATCTCGAGCAGCTGCTCATCGCTGACGCCCGCGTCGAAGTCGGTGCGGTCGATCAGCGCATCCGCGTCGATCGTTCCGGCAGCGGCGGTCTCGACGATCCAGTCCGCGTCCGGCACCCGGCGCAGACGCGCCCGCAGCATGTCGTGGCGGTCGATGACCGCGCCGACGGTGGCCGCGATCCCCGCCCGATCGATACCGATCGGCAGTTCCAGAGCCATCGTCTGGTTGAACCGGCCGAACTCGCCCGGCCGTCCCGCCATGAACCGCACCACCGGCGTCAGCGGCATGACACCCACGCCGCCGCCCGGCAGCTCGGTCAGCTGCGGAGCCGAATCGTCCTGGCCGTCAGCGGTTTGCGCGACCGCGGCCAGCCCGGACACGGTGCGCTGCTCGAACACGTCACGCGGGCTGAACACCACGCCACGCGCCTTGGCGCGGGACACCAGCTGGATGGAGACGATGGAGTCGCCGCCCAGCGCGAAGAACGAATCGTCGATGCCGACCCGCTCGAGACCCAGCACCTCGGCGAAGACCTCGGCGATGGTGTGCTCGAGGGGGTTACGCGCGGCCCGGAAGACCACCTCGGTGGCGAAGACCGGCTCGGGCAGCGCCCGGCGATCCAGCTTGCCGACGGGGGTCAACGGCACCCGGTCGATGACCATGACCGAGGACGGCACCATGTACGCGGGCAGAC
>NZ_BAAGTC010000013.1:0-9378 GCF_054782115.1 Nocardia heshunensis
TCAACACCCTGGTGCTGCGCACCGAGGTGGACGGCGGCCGCGGCTTCACCGAACTGCTGGACGCGGTGCGCGCCACCGACATTCAAGCCTTCGGCCACGCCGACCTGCCCTTCGAGCGCCTGGTGGAGATCCTCAACCCGGCCCGCTCGCAGGCACGACACCCGCTGTTCCAGGTCATGCTGTCGTTCCAGAACACCGGCATCACCGAGCTGGAACTGCCGGGCCTGACCGTCAGCGCCGTCGACCTGCCCATCGACACCGCCAAGTTCGACCTGCAACTGGTGCTCACCGAGCAGCTGGGCACGGCCGAGGGCAATGGCCACGGCGCGGCCCCGGCCGGAATCGCCGCCGAACTCATCTACGCCACCGACCTGTTCGACGCGGCCACGATGACCCGCTTCGGCGACCGGTTCACCCTGCTGCTGAAAGCCATTACCGCGCAGCCGGAACTGGCCGTCGGCGATCTGGACCTGCTGGCCGTCGGCGAACGCGACCGGGTGCTGACCGCCTGGAACAACACTTCCACCGAGGCCGTCGCCTTGCCGGAGGTTTCCCGCGGTGCCGGTGAGTCGCTGGTCGCGCGCTTCGAGGGGCAGGCTGCGCGGACGCCTGCGGCGACCGCTGTCAGCTTCGAGGGGACAAGTCTGTCCTACGGTGAGTTCGCTGCTCGGGTGAACCGCCTGGCCCGCTGCCTCATCGCCGCGGGTGTGGGCCCGGAATCGCTGGTAGTGCTGCACATTCGGCGCTCGGTCGATTTCGTGGTCGCCGCCTATGCGGTGGTGACCACGGGTGGCGCGTACGTGCCGGTGGATCCTGATCAGCCCGTCGAGCGCGTCGCTCATGTGCTCGAGACCGCGAATCCGGTGTGCGTGCTGGCCACCTCGGTCTCGGTGTTCGACAACGACGCGTACACCGTGTTGGAGGTCGACACGGTAGACCTGTCGGACCACTCCGATCGTCCGGTGGCGGACGCGGAACGCTTGGCCCCGCTGCACCCGCAGCATCCGGCGTACGTCATCTTCACCTCCGGCTCCACCGGAAAGCCCAAGGGCGTCAGCGTCTCCCATGCCGCGATCGTCAACCAGTTGGACTGGATGCAGGCGGAGTACCGCCTCACCGCCGAGGACATCTACCTTCAGAAGACTCCGAGCACCTTCGACGTCTCGCTGTGGGGTTACTTCATGCCGCTGCGAGTCGGCGCGACGTTGCTGCTCGCGACTGCCGACGGGCACCGCGACCCCGGATATCTGGCCGATCTCATCGAACGGCGCGGTGTCACGATCACCGACTTCGTGCCGTCGATGCTGAGTGTCTTCGCCGCACAGCCGGATCCGGAGCGGCTGCGCACGGCGCTGCGCACCCTGCGGCAGGTGTACGTGATCGGTGAGGCGCTGCCCGCCGAGGCCGTGCGCGCCGTCGGCGCGGTCAGTGACGCCGAACTGCACAACCTCTACGGCCCGACCGAGACGGCGGTGTCCATCACCTACCGCGAGGTCACCGGCGAGGTCGACCGGATTGTGATGCCGATCGGCCGTCCCGAGACCAACAGCCGTGTCTACGTGCTCGATTCGCGTCTGCACCCGACGCCGCCGGGTGTGGCGGGCGAGCTCTACCTCGCCGGGGTCCAACTGGCGCGCGGCTACGTCGCGCGTGCGGACCTGACGTCGGATCGATTCGTCGCCAACCCCTTCGGCGATCCCGGCGAACGCATGTACCGTACCGGCGACCTGGTGCGCTGGGACGACAGCGGCGAGAACGCCGAGCTGGTGTACCTGGGTCGCACCGATTTCCAGGTGAAGTTCCGCGGTCAGCGCATCGAGCTCGGCGAGATCGAAGCCGCGCTCACCGCCCACCCCATGGTCAGCCAGTCCGTCGTCGTCCTGCACACCGCCGAGCACACCGGCGACATGCTGGCCGCCTACGTCGTGCCCGCGGCCGGCCCGATCGACCTGGCGGCGTTGCGGGCGCACATGGCCGATCGCCTGCCGTCCTACATGGTCCCGGCCGCCTTCGTAGTGATGGAGGCGTTCCCGCTCAACACCTCCGGCAAGCTGGACCGCAACCAGCTGCCCGCGCCGGTATTCGAGGCGCGCGCGTTCCGGGCCCCGGAATCGCACGCCGAGCAGATGGTCGCCGGAATCTTCACCGAGACACTCGGCGTGGCCCAGCCCGTCGGCATAGACGACGACTTCTTTGCCCTGGGCGGCAACTCGCTGATCGCCACCCAGGTCACCGCCCGCCTCGGTGCGGCCCTCGACACTCGAATCCCGGTGCGTGTGCTGTTCGAGGCTCCGACCGTGGCCGGACTGGCCGCGCGGCTGTCGGTGGAGGCAGGGACCGGCCGTCGTACCGCCCTGGTGCGACGTGAACGCCCTGACGAGATTCCTTTGTCGCTGGCTCAGCAGCGCATGTGGTTCCTCAACCGCTTCGACACCGCCTCGGCCGTCAACAACATCCCCCTGGCCGTCCGCCTCACCGGCGACCTGGACGTGGACGCACTGCTGGCCGCCGTCGGCGACGTGCTCGAGCGTCACGAGGTGCTGCGCACCGTCTACCCGGAGAACGCGGAAGGCCGTGGCGTGCAGGTCATCCTGCCCGCCGACCAGGTCCGCCTCGACTCGGCCGCGCTCGAGGTGAGCGAGGCGCAGCTGCGCGACCGCGTCGCCGAACTGGTACTCACCGGCTTCGACGTCACCGCCGCGCCGCCCGTGCGCGCCGGGCTGTTCCGGATCCTTCCGGGCGGGGTCGGGGGATCGAGTACCGCTGACGTGCCCACGCATGTGCTGGTATTTGTCGTCCACCACATCTCCGGTGACGGCTGGTCGGTGGGTCCGCTGGCCCGCGACGTCATGGTCGCCTATGCCGCGCGCGCCAATGGTGAAGCCCCGGCGTGGGCTCCGCTGCCGGTGCAGTACGCCGACTTCGCGCTGTGGCAGCGCGAGACCCTCGGCCACGAGGACGACGCCGAATCGCTGATCTCCCAGCAGGTGTCGTACTGGAGCAGCGAACTGGCCGGGCTGCCCGACCAGATCGACCTGCCCTCGGATCGTCCCCGCCCGGCGGTGGCGTCCAATGCCGGTGGCGTGTATGAGTTCTCGATCGACGCCGACCTGCTGGCCGGGCTCAACGGCCTGGCCCGGGAGAACGGCGCGTCGCTGTTCATGGTCGTGCATGCGGCCTTCGCGGCCCTGCTGGCGCGTCTGTCCAACGGTGACGACATCGCGATCGGCACCGCGGTCGCGGGTCGTGGCGAGCGGGAGATCGACGACGCCATCGGCATGTTCGTCAACACCCTCGTGCTGCGGACCGCCGTCGACTCGGGCGAGAAGTTCAGCGAGCTGCTGGCCCGTACCAAGGACACCGACCTGGCCGCCTTCGGTCACGCGGACCTGCCGTTCGAACGCCTGGTGGAGATCCTCAACCCGGCGCGGTCGCAGGCCCGGCACCCGCTGTTCCAAGTCATGCTCTCGTTCCAGAACACCGCCGAAGCCACCTTCAGCCTGCCCGGTCTGGAAGTCGCCGGCGTGCCCTTGGACGTCGTGACGGCCAAGTTCGACCTGCATTTGAACCTCACCGAGCGTGCGGACCGCGATGGCATGACCGCCGAATTCGCCTACGCCACCGACATGTTCGACGCGGCCACGATCGCCACGTTCGGGCAGCGCCTGGTGCGGCTGTTGTCGGCTGTGGTCGCGCAACCGGCCGCGCTGGTCGGCGATATCGAACTGCTGGAGGACACCGAGCGCCGTCAGCTGCTGCGATCCTGGAACTCCACCGAGTACGACGTCAAACGCGTCGCGCTGGGCGGCAAGCAGAGCGCCGCCGAGGTCACCCTGGCCTCGATGTTCGCCAACCAGGCCGAGCAGACCCCGACACTCACCGCCCTGGTGTTCGAGGGCGTAAGCCTGACCTACGGCGAGTTCGCGTCCCAGGCCAACCGCCTGGCACGGCATCTCATCGCCGAGGGTGTGGGGCCGGATTCCTATGTGGCTCTTGGTATGCGCCGCTCCTTCGAGCTGCTGGTCGGCATGTACGCCGTCACCCTCGCGGGTGGCGCGTACGTGCCGCTGGACCCCGACCACCCGGCCGAACGCAACCAGTACGTGCTCGACACCGCCCAGCCCGTGCATGTACTGACCACCTCGCACGACGCTCTCGAACTGGCCGCACCTCGTGCGGTATCGGAGGCGCTGCGCATCGATGAGCTGGATCTTTCCGGCTACTCGGAGGCTCCTGTCACCGATGCCGACCGACTCGCGCCGCTGCGCGGCGACAACACTGCCTACGTGATCTTCACGTCGGGTTCGACCGGCCGCCCGAAGGGTGTGGCCGTGAGCCACACGTCGATCGTCAACCGCCTGGTCTGGATGCAGACCGAGTACAGCCTCTACACCGACGATGTGGTGTTGCAGAAGACTCCGGCTACCTTCGATGTGTCGGTGTGGGAGTTCTTCTGGCCCTTGCAGATCGGTGCGACGCTGGTCATCGCCAAGCCGGACGGCCACCGCGATCCCGCCTACCTGGCGGATCTGATCATCGAAACTGGTGTCACCACGGCGCACTTCGTGCCGTCGATGATGTCGGTGTTCGTGGCCGGGCTGGAAGCCGATCCGGACAAGGCCGCCGAACTGACCTCGTTGGCGCAGGTGTTCGCGTCCGGTGAGGCGCTGCCCGCGCCGACCGCGCAGAAGCTGCGGGAGCTGACCGGTGCCCGGGTGCACAACTTGTACGGCCCGACCGAGGCCGCGGTCGACGTCACCTACCACGAGGTACTCGACACCGAGACCGTGCCGATCGGCCGTCCGGTGTTCAACACCCAGGTGTACGTGCTGGATTCGCGTCTGCACCCCGTCGCCCCGGGTATGGCCGGTGAGCTCTACCTGGCGGGTATGCAGCTGGCACGCGGCTACGTGGCGCGGCCGGACCTGTCGTCGGATCGCTTCGTGGCCAACCCGTTCACGCCGGGCGAGCGCATGTACCGCACCGGTGACCTGGTTGCTTGGACCGCGGACGGCGAGCTGGAGTACCTGGGCCGCACCGACTTCCAGGTGAAGCTGCGTGGTCTGCGCATCGAGCTGGGCGAGATCGAGGCGGCGCTGACCGCCCACAAGTCCATCGCCCAGGCCGTGGTGGTGCTGCGTTCAGACGACCGCACCGGCGACGCGCTGGTCGCCTACGTGGTCCCGGCGAACTCGCCGACCACCGAACCGGTCGCCCTCGATGCCGGCGCCCTCGATATCGAGGCGCTGCGCGCCCACCTGGACGGCTTGCTGCCGTCCTATATGGTGCCGACGGCGTTCGTGGTGTTGGATGCCTTCCCGCTCAATGCCTCCGGCAAGCTGGATCGCAGGGCGCTGCCCGCGCCGGTTTTCGAGGCCAAGGTGTTTCGTGCCCCGTCCACCCCGATCGAGGAGATCGTGGCGGGCATCTTCTCCGACGTGCTCGGTGTCGGCCGGGTCGGCGTGGACGACGACTTCTTCGAGCTCGGCGGCAACTCGCTGATCGCCACCCAGGTGGTGGCTCGCCTCGGTCAGGCATTCGACACCCGGATCCCGGTCCGCGCACTGTTCGACTCCCCGACCGTGGCCGCACTGGCCGCCCACTCCCAGGCGCAGGCGGGCACCGGGGCGCGGCGTGAGCTGGTGGCCCAGCAGCGGCCTGACGAGATTCCCTTGTCGCTGGCTCAGCAGCGCATGTGGTTCCTCAACCGCTTCGACACCGCCTCGGCCGTCAACAACATCCCCCTGGCTGTCCGCCTCACCGGCGACCTCGATGTCGATGCGCTGCTGGCCGCCGTCGAGGACGTGCTCGAGCGGCACGAGGTGCTGCGCACCGTCTACCCGGAGAACGCGGAAGGCCGTGGCGTGCAGGTGATCCTGCCCGCCGACCAGGTCCGCCTGGACTCGGCCGCCAATGCCGGCATCCACGGCGGCGGCACCGGACTGTTCGCGGTCTCGGTGAACGAGGCCGACCTGCGCGAGCGCATCGCCGAGCTGGTGCTCACCGGCTTCGACGTGACCGCCGCCGCCCCGGTGCGCGCCGGACTGTTCCGGGTCACCGACGCCGAAACCCCCACGCATGTGCTGGTTTTCGTGGTCCACCACATCTCCGGTGACGGCTGGTCTGTGCGTCCGCTCGCGCGCGATGTCATGGTCGCCTACGCCGCGCGCTCGACCGGCCACGCGCCGCAGTGGACTCCGCTGCCGGTGCAGTACGCCGACTTCGCGCTGTGGCAGCGCGAGACCCTCGGCAGCGAGGACGACACCGAATCGCTGATCGCGCAGCAAGTCGCATACTGGAGCGAATCACTGGCCGGGCTGCCCGATCAGATCGACCTGCCCACCGATCGCCCGCGCCCGGTCGTGGCATCCAATGCCGGTGGCGTACACGAATTCCCCATCGCCGCCGAGCTGCTGACCGAGCTCAACGCCCTGGCGCGTAAGCACGGCGCGTCGCTGTTCATGGTGTTCCACGCAGCCTTCGCCGGCCTATTGGCGCGACTGTCCAATGGTGATGACATCGCCATCGGCACTGCGGTCGCCGGGCGTGGTGAGCGGGAGATCGACGACGCCATCGGCATGTTCGTCAATACCCTCGTGCTGCGCACGACTGTCGATTCCGGCGAGAAGTTCACCGAACTGCTGGATCGCGTGCGCCACACCGACCTGGCCGCCTTCGGTCACGCCGATCTGCCGTTCGAGCGCCTGGTGGAGATCCTCAACCCGGCCCGCTCCCAAGCACGGCACCCGCTGTTCCAGGTGATGCTGTCGTTCCAGAACACCGGCGAGGCCACCTTCGCCCTGCCGGGCCTGGAGGTCGCCGGCGTGCCCTTGGACGTCGTGACGGCCAAGTTCGACCTGCATTTGAACCTCACCGAGCGTGTGGACCGCGATGGCATGACCGCCGAATTCGCCTACGCCACCGACATGTTCGACGCAGCCACGATCGCCACGTTCGCGGATCGCCTGGTGCGCTTCCTCACGGCCGCGGTCGCGGAACCGACCGTGCTGGTCGGCGACATCGAACTGCTCGACGACACCGAGCGGCGCCAGCTGCTGCGTGGACGCAATGCCACCGACTACGACATCGAGCGAGTCGTACGGGGCGGCAGCGAGACCCTCGCCGAGGTCACTCTGGCCTCGATGTTCGCCAACCAGGCCAAGCAGACCCCGAAGCTCACCGCGCTGGTGTTCGAGGGCGAGAGCCTGACCTACGGCGAGTTCGCCTCCCAGGCCAACCGCCTGGCGCGGCATCTCATCGCCGAAGGCGTCGGACCGGATTCCTATGTGGCCCTGGGCATGCGCCGCTCCTTCGAGCTGTTGGTCGGCATGTACGCCGTCACGCTGGCCGGTGGCGCGTACGTGCCGCTGGACCCGGATCACCCGGCCGAGCGCAACCAGTACGTGCTCGACACCGCACAGCCGGTATGCGTGCTCAGCACCGGCCGCGACGGCTTCGAAACCAGCACGCGCACACTGCTGATCGACGAGCTGGACGTGTCCGGCTACTCCGACGCCCCGATCACCGACGCGGACCGCGTCGCCCCGCTGCGTGGCGACAACACCGCGTACGTGATCTTCACGTCGGGTTCGACCGGTCGCCCGAAGGGGGTGGCGGTCAGCCACTCCGCCATCGTCAACCGTTTGGTCTGGATGCAGACCGAATACAACCTGTTCGACGACGATGTGGTGCTGCAGAAGACGCCCGCCACCTTCGACGTCTCGGTGTGGGAGTTCTTCTGGCCCTTGCAGATCGGCGCGACGCTGGTCATCGCCAAGCCGGACGGTCACCGCGATCCCGCCTACCTGGCGGATCTGATCATCGAGACCGGTGTCACCACGGCGCACTTCGTGCCGTCGATGATGTCGGTATTCGTGGTCGAGGAAAAGGCTGCCGAATGCACTTCGCTACGACAGGTGTTCGCCTCGGGTGAGGCGCTGCCCGCGCCGACCGCGCAGAAGCTGCGCGAGCTGACCGGTGTGCGCGTGCACAACCTGTACGGCCCCACCGAGGCCGCGGTCGACGTCACCTACCACGAGGTCACCGACGCCGATGTGGCGTCGGTGCCGATCGGTGTGCCAGTCTTCAACACCCAGGTGTACGTGCTGGATTCGCGGCTGCGGCCGGTTCCGGTGGGTGTCGCGGGTGAGCTGTATCTGGCGGGTGATCAGCTCGCCACCGGGTATGTGGCGCGCCCGGATCTGACCGCGGATCGCTTCGTGGCCAACCCGTTCACGCCAGGCAGGCGCATGTATCGCACCGGCGACCTGGTCAAGTGGACCGGTCGCGGGGAGATCGAATACCTGGGCCGCACCGACTTCCAGGTCAAGCTGCGCGGTCTGCGCATCGAACTGGGCGAGATCGAGGCCGCGCTCACCGCGGTCGAATCCATCGCCCAGTCGGTGGTCGTGGTCCGCAGCGACGACCGGCTAGGCGAACAGCTCGTCGGCTACGTCATCCCGGCCGCCGGCCACAGCGTCGATGTCGAGGCCGTGCGCGCCGAACTGCACGATGGCCTGCCCGGCTACATGGTCCCGACCGCGTTCGTGGTGCTGGATGCCTTCCCGCTCAATGCCTCCGGCAAGCTGGATCGCAAGCAGCTGCCCGCGCCGGTATTCGAGGCCAAGGTCTTCCGCGCCCCGTCCACCCCGATCGAAGAGATCGTGGCGGGCATCTTCTCCGACGTGCTCGGCGTCGGCCGGGTCGGCATGGACGACGACTTCTTCGAGCTCGGCGGCAACTCGCTGATCGCCACCCAGGTCACCGCCCGCCTCGGTGCGGCCCTCGACACCCAGCTTGCCGTGCGCGATCTGTTCGAGGCGTCCACCGTCGCGGCGCTGGCCGCGCGGGTGGAACACAATGCCGGATCCGGGCGTCGTCCGCGCCTGGTCGCCGGCGACCGGCCCGAGTTCATGCCGCTGGCTCCAGCGCAGCAGCGCTACTGGTTCCTCAACCAGTACGACCCCAGCATCTCAGCGGTCGACAACATTCCGGCGGCGGTCAGATTCACCGGCGCGCTGGACCGGGAGGCAATCAAGCAGGCCATCGGCGATGTGATCGCGCGGCACGAGGTGCTGCGCACGATCTACCCGCAGACGGCCGAGGGCCCGCACCAGGTGATCCTGCCCGTCTCGCAGGCCGACGTGCCGCTTCCCGTGGAGGATGTGACCGAGGCCGAACTGCTCGGCAAGGTCGTCGAATTCATCACGACCAGATTCGACGTCACCGTCGAGGTGCCCCTGGCGGTGAAGATGTTCCGCATCTCCGACAGTGAGACCGTCCAGCACGTGCTGGCTTTCACCGTCCACCATGTCTCCGCCGACGGCTCCTCCATGGGCCCGATGGCGCGCGACATCATGGCCGCCTACGTGGCCCGGG
>NZ_BAAGTC010000014.1:0-118951 GCF_054782115.1 Nocardia heshunensis
TGGCGCCGGGACCGCCTGGGGTGGCGCCGGGACCGCCTGGGGTGGCGCCGGGACCGCCTGGAGTGGCTGGACCCTTGGGGGGATTGTTCGCCCCTTCCTGGATCGTCTTGGCCGCCGCCGCGTAAGCGGTATCCCAAGCGGCGGCGGCGGTCTCGAGCGGCGCGATGTAATAGCGTTGTTCGGCGTCGGGGGTCAGGGTGTATTTGCCGAAGTCAGAGCTCGTGACGTCGGCGTCCCCCTGGTACAGGACCACGTTCATGGCACTGAGTGCACTGCCGCCCGTGCTCTCCATGATCTGATTGGATTCCTGTGCGGTGGTCGGCGGCTCGTACTTGAGCTGGTCGTTCAGACGGTCTTTGATCTTGACCAGGTTATTGAACAGGTCGGAACTTGTCTTCGTGGCGTCGTACGTGGTGTGTGCAATGTCCTGGTGCGCCTGAATATAAGCTTCTTGCTGGCTCTGCAACTGACTCTGCAGGTCGATGCTCGCATCTCGGACTTTAGACCAACCGTTCGCCTCTGTAATTTGCAGTCCGGCGAGTTCCGTGATGAAGTCGGGTACGGCCTGGGGATCGCGGAGCCCGAGCGTATTCACATCCCACCACATCATGAACTCGGTATTCGCTATCAGGGCCCTCAGCGGTCGGCTGGCTCCCTTCGGCCTAAAGAGTCTGGTGTCTACGGCATCCACTTGCCCCTTGCCGTCGGTCGGTTCGAAACCATAGGCGCTGAACTGTGGTGCGGCCGATAGTTCATTGCAATAAGCGTCGACAGCGTTGTTCTTAACCGCTACGATAAAATCCCTATATTTGGGGTCGTCGGCAAGTTGGGCACCTTTCGCGGCATCGAGAAAATCCTGTTTGAATGACTTGGGATCATCCCAGGCGTCAGTGTTGTAGAGTTTCTTCCAGGCTTCTTTGAGTTCTTCTGGACTCAGGTTCAGGAGTTTGTCTAGGGCATCCTTGATCTGCGTGTTGGTGAATCCATATGATCCAAGCTGGTGGAAGAATGCTGCGGGCTTCCAATTGTCCCTAATGCTATAATAGACAGTATCGACGTTGCTGATAGGCTCTGGCGGCTGGGGGCGTGGAGGCATGCCGGACATCAGGCGTCCTTCTGGCTGGCGGTGACGTCGTGGCCCGGCGGAATCTGCAGTACATCCGCCTCCTCGATTTTGCTGGCCGCATCGCGTAAGTGGTCGCCCGCGCGCTCGTGACTGGTGGCCTGACCGTGGGCGTCTGGGATTAGACCGGTGTAGCTGTCTATCAGGTAGGCATGCGTGGGCGCGTGGAACGTTCCGTTGCGTCTCAGGAAAGCGTCGAGATATTCTTGCGGAACTTTGGCTTTCCGAAGTATTGCTGCGACGGCATCGTGTTGCTCGGCGATGCGACGAAACTCATCCGGACGGGCGTCTAAATTATCCGACATTTTCGTCTGCTTTCTTCTGTAGGCTGCTCGCCACATCGGGGTGCAATTCCCATACGACCTCCTCGAACGGGCGAGGCAGCTGGGCCGGGTCGTTCATCGCGAGGGTGTATTGCCGCTTGGTGTCCGCGGTGCTTTCGGTGATGGCCGCCATGATTTCCGCGGCCAGTTCCCGGTTGTCGAACCGATCGCAGGTTCCGGGCGTCAGATATAGGTTCCGCAGTCGTCCGCGTACATCGACCTCGGGAATGACCAGTCCACTCGGTGATGGACGGCGTGCCACGATTGCATCGGCTCGTTCCCGAATTTCGGCGATGTGATGGCGCAATTCCCGCCTCATGCTGAATCCGGCCAGCACGTCGGGATGGAGCTCTCTCATCGGTCCCCGCTCGTCAGTGGACGGCTCGGACAGACGCGTGCTGTTGCGAGGGGGGAGTGGTGACGATGGGCGGTTGGCCGGGGTCGGCCCGGGCGGGAGGCGGCGGAGTCGCGAGGGCACTCGGGTTCGGTTGCTCGCCGTTGTGATCGGCAACGGCTGGAGGCAGTTCGGTGATGCCACGGTTGAGCAGGCCGACCGGCGTGGGGCTGCGTGGAATGAGCCGAGATGGATCCGAGGCTACCGTGGTGGAGTCGGGCGGATCTGGAAAGAACGGATCCGGAGTTATCGACCCATCCACCGTCATGTCCGTCGACACCGCCTTCCGTTTGACCTGGCTTTCATTGTCGGCTGTTCCCCCTACTGGGAACGGATGGTGCGGTTTCCGGCATCGTCGAGATGCATTGTGTTGCACAGGTTCTGAGTGGTGGAATGGCGACGGTCTTGAAGGACGAGTTCGGGCATTCCACTCTGGGAATCATCCGGGGCGGGAACTAGATTTCCCATCGAGCGACAGCGCCGAAGATCTCGTCGTGCTTGCCCCACGTGATCATGGTTGGGGCTGGTGGGGCAGTAGAAGAACAGCTGGAGCTGAATCTCTTTGGTGCCCGGTTCGATCCAGACGAGCCGACGTGCGAAACGGATATCCCAGAAAGGGATAAACCCTTCGAGGAAGGCGTTTTCGTGGTGACTGTTCAGTGCGGTCATCTGCTCGGGATGCTGGGCGGCGATGCGCAATCCGATCGTGGCGGTGTATTCCTGGATGTGAAGCGCAAACTGGTTGAGGCCGCGATGGTCGGGCGCGATCAGATGGTATTCGTCGGCGAGTTCATCGAAGGCTGGACGAATCATTGCCGAACTGGCGGGAGCACCGGGCACCAGCACGAGCGTCGGATTGCTCGGATCGCCTGCCTCCCACGGATTCGACGCTGCGAGGATCCCGGCTGCGTGCTGTGGTTCCTCGACACCTCCCGCACCGCCGCTCCGGGCTTCCTTGCATCAGGTGCGGGCATGTCAGTTCTGGTGCCTACCAATGGCATCCGTCAGGTGTGAGCGGACTTATTGCCACCATTGGGAATAGCTCAAACTGGAAGCCCCTAACGTTCCGATCGCTCAGCGATGTTCTGTGGATCTTCGCAGCGGGGGACTATGTCGACCGGATCGGATTACCCCTTCGATCCTGACGTTGCATGTGTCGATCACGTAATCATATGGAAGAGGTTTGAAGTGCCCGATACTGGTTCAGCCGGTCCGCTCGATCTGGCTAGCTTCTTGTCCTTCGTCGGTTCAGCAGTCGGTCTGGGAAGCTCACTGCTGAGTTTCGCTCTCTGATCGAAGCAAAATGCCAAGGCGTGTACCTCGCGACCACCGGGCTGCGAATGTGCGGCACATCCGATCGAGGGGTCCTTCGTGAATCCTGGCCTGGCACTTCTGAAGTCGCTCATGCCGCCACCGCCGCTGCCGCCGGTGGTGGCGCCGCCGTGGTCGGCGATCCAGCAGGCGATGCACCTCACGCTTCCCGCCGACTATCGCGAGTTCATCGATTGTTATGGGGACGGGGAGATCAACCACGTGCTCTCCGTGTTCTTTCCGGCGCGCCAACGCGGGCCCCGTCCTACCCTGACGGTTCTGCTCGACAACACCCGGTCGCTCCGAGAGAGCGGATTCTTCGACGATCTCGATGCCGCTTGCCCGAATCCGGCTGCGGGCCGGCTGACATCGGACAATCTCCTGCTGTGGGGGCAGACATCCAACGGTTGCCTGCTTTTCTGGGCTACCGACGGCGAGGATCCGGACACCTGGCCGATCCGTGTTCACTTTCAGGACAGCGAATCCCGCGATCATTGGGTTGACTTCGACGGCGGCATGGTCGATTTTCTGGTCAGCCTCGGTAATGGCGGTTCCTCCCAGACGAACCGGTTGATCGGCGATCCGCGCGGCGCCATGCGCTGGAGCAGGCTGAGGGATTGGAAATACGACTACGGTCGGCCACCCGCCGCCGTATTCGATGACCGCGTTCGCCTGGACAGCGACCGGTCCGTCGAGGGACGTCGCGCGTCCCACGGTTCGTTTGTCCCCTTACGCAAATATGGTCAACACGGTGGCGATCAAGCCCACTGGTGGCGAACCGGACAGGAACGACCTCTCATCGAACTCGAGGAGGCAGGTACCTCGATCCGGCTCAGCGGGGGCAGCCAACCTCCCGGCATCGTCTATTCGCTGAACGGCACCGCCGACCTCTCGGCCGATGGTGAGCTGGAAACCATCGGGGTACAGCTACTTTGCGATGGTTATGCCATCGATACGGCGCTGGTCGAAACCGGCCGCCCACGGCAAGCCGAGCTCGCGGCCGAGGTCTGTGTGCCCGCGGAGGGGCCCGGGGCCTCGATCCAGCTTCGAGTCGTCGCGCGTGGCCGGGATGACGTTGTCATCGTCAACCGCGTCCATTTACAGGCGAAGGGCACGCTGGGAACTGAAGTCCCGGCCAGACCTGCTCCTTCACTGGACTTCTGATCCAAGAAACGGATCTGTCGCTCGAGAACGAGGCAGTGTGACCATTCGTGCCCCCTGCCTACGACGAGGCCGCCACCGAGGCTGAAGACGCCCGAACACACCGCTTCGATAGCCGACCATCGTCGGCGCGCCCGGATGCCGCGTGAGGCTGACCCGATCCGGACCGCCCGTGTGTGGGGGGCTACCGCGAGTGGACCGTTGTTCCATCTCGACCAGTCACTGGGATTCACCGCCGGCCTGCTGCCGTAGGACCGCAGTGCGGGGATGCTCCACGACCGCGAGGGTGGCCCTGACCCTTACACGCGCGCGGTCGTGGAGCTACGTGATCGACTGTGTCTGATCCGATTCAACTGGTCTGCGTGTGAAACCAGCCGCTGCTGGAGCAGTGCATACGAGGGTCGACACGCTGGGTGCCGAGTCTTCGCTGGGTCAGCGAGCACGTAAAGCGATCGTACGATTGCCGATCTCTTCGGTGGGTCGACATACCTACCCGCTCATGGGAACAGTCGTCTGGGGTTTGGCGCGGTGCGGCCTCGCCTTCCAACCCTGGGAGTTGGAGGGTCTCGTCCGGAAGGCGAGGCACATCACGATGGGCGCCTGTTGCGGTCTCCGCGTCCGCAGCGGACTTCGCGCCGGCGATCACGGGAACGGGTGGTGGTGGAGGCTCCACGGCCGTCGGTAGCGAATCGTGACCCCGGGGTTGCACCTGTGCGCTGGTGCGACCCGGGCCGCTGAAGTCTAGTCAGTCACCGCCCTGCCCATCCGTCGTCAATTCCCATGCGCGGGAATGTCCGAGGAGGCCAGCGGCGGGGCGATGTCCTCGAGCGAGCGACCCTCGGCATCGACGGCGAGGGCGCGCGCGACCAGACCACCACCGATCATCACCGTTGCGCCCAGGAGGTAGCCGATGAACAGGCGGCCCGGGTGGGTGCCGTCGCCGATGAGTGCGCCGTAGATGACCGGGCCCAGGGCGCCGAAACATTGTGCGATGGCGAAGAATACGGCGATAGCCTGGGCGCGGACCTCGAGGGGGAAGATCTCGCTCACGGTGAGGTAGGCGGCGCTGGCACCGGCGGAGGCGAAGAAGAAGGTCACGCACCAGCAGAGGGTTTGGGTGTAGGCGTTGAGGGCTCCGATATCGAACAAGCAAGCCGACACCGCGAGTGCGACGCCGGAGACCATGTAGGTTCCGGAGATCATGACGCGGCGGCCGATGGTGTCGAAATAGCGCCCAATCATCAAGGGCCCAACCAGGTTTCCTACAGCGAAGGCGATCAGGTAGACCGGGGTCATGGTCGCCGCGACGCCGTAGAACTTGCCCAGCACCAAGGTGTAGGTGAAGAAGATCGCGTTGTAGAGAAATGACTGACTGATCATCAGGCTCGCGCCCAGGATTGCCCGAGAGGGGTACTCGCGGAACAGGATTCGCGTCAGTGCCGCGTATCCGACATGGTTGGCGGGTCGGATACACAGTGCGTGGGTGTCGTCGACGGCTGCCAGTTCGACACCGCTGGCACGCACCTCGTCCTCGATCGCGCGGATGGTGGCTTCGGCCTCGTCACCGCGGCCGTGCATGATCTGCCAGCGGGGGCTCTCGGGGAGGTCGCGACGAACCAGCAGGATCACCAGCCCGAGTACCGGCCCGAGCAGGAAGCCTAGGCGCCAGCCCGCGGACAAGCTCACGTACTCGAGCAGCACGTAGGTGCCCAGGGTGCCGAGAATCGCACCGGCCCAATAGGTTCCGTTGACGGCGATATCCACGCGCCCGCGGTGGCTCGCTGGGATGAGTTCGTCGATGGCGGAGTTGATCGCCGCGTATTCGCCGCCGATGCCGGTTCCGGCCACGAAGCGTGTGAGATATAGGAAGGCCAGCCAGCCGGGTCCGGATCCCAGGGTCAGCGCGGTGAGTCCGCTGCCGAGCAGGTAGACGCCGAGGGTGATCATGAACAGTTTGCGTCGTCCGAGGCGATCGGAGAGATTGCCGAAGAACAACGCGCCGAACACTTCCCCGACCAGGTAGACAGTGGCGACCAGGCCGACCGCGGTGGAGGACAGGTGCAGGGTTTCGGGCTTGGTGAGGGTGTCGGCGACCGCGCCGGCCACGGTGATCTCGAGCCCGTCGAGCACCCAGGCGACGCCGAGGGCGATGACGATCCGGGTGTGGAAACGCGACCAGGGCAATCGGTCGATACGCGCGGGTATCGTCGTTCGCACCGTACCGGACGTGCCGATTTTCTCTGCCATGTCGACTCCCGAGCTACGTCTCTGAGACTCCGGACGCAGATGCCGCGGACCACGGCCGCCGGCCGGATCCGATCCCCTGCTGATATTCCGACCAGAGTAGGTCGTCCCCAACGATGGGAGGGTCGACTGTCATCGAAACAGCTTATGCCCCTTTCGAATTCACATGATCCATCAACGGTGTGCCGCGTTGTGTGGCGGCTGTCCAGGCGTGGGTGAGAATGGTGCAGCCGTGTTGCTGCCCTGCTTCGACATCGAGATGCGCCTGGGCGGTCTGATCGAGTCGATGGCATGCGGCGATCCGGTGGGTGAGGATGCCCTGTGCGACAAGGGATGTCGCCTCACCGGGTTGCTTGCGCCATCGCGGGTTCGGGGATGGCGAACATCCAGGCGGCGCGGGTGGCGACCCGTAATACTGGCCGCGGCAATGACGAAAACACCTGCGTGCCTGGCTATCTCGATAGCAATGGTGGGCCACGGCGCCCGCACCTCCAGTGACGAGGACGGTCAATTGCGGATACTGCGAGACCGCGACCCTGTGTTGGTGGCGCATCAGGAATTACGCGCCGTACGTGTGGGGATGCCGGCCGCTGTTTGGTGAGAGTCTGTGCGGACGCTTCACAATAAGCCAATGAACAACGGTACGATAACCCGGGTGTGAATTGGGTGTTGAATCAAACGCGTTGGTTTGCAACGGACTTCGCAAGGCGATGCCATCAGCCGAACAATCGAATCTTGCATACGCCGTTATCTGACGGTACGGTATGCGGCGGCACTGGAACGGCCCGGAGGTCAGGAGCTGAGCTGGATGTTCGATAGATCGTTCGGGCGGCGGACATTCCTGCGGGGTGCCGGGGCCCTCGGAGCCGCGGCGGCGGCACTGCCCGCGACCGCCTGCGGCTACGACGACGGCGCTTTGACGTTCTTCTTCCAAGCCAATCCCGAAGAACTGCGGGGCCGGATGAGAATCATCGACGAATTCCAACGTCAACGGCCGGGAATCACCGTGCGAACGGTGGCCTCCGGACCCGACCCGATGCAGCAGATGTCCACGTTCTGCGCGGGTGGAAGGTGTCCGGACGTGCTGATGGCGTGGGATTTGACCTATGCCGGACTCGCCGATCGCGGGGTGCTGCTGGATCTCAACACCCTGCTCGACACCGATCCGGTGTTCGCCGCCCAGTTGCGGGCCGACAGCGTCGATACGCTCTACGACACATTCCAGTTCAAGGGCGGGCAGTTCGCCTTCCCGGAGCAGTGGGCCGGGAACTTCCTGTTCTACAACAAGCAACTCTTCGCCGATGCCGGGTTGAAGAAGCCGCCGACGCGCTGGGATCAGCCCTGGAGTTTCGACGAATTCTTGGACAGCGCAAAGGCTTTGACGAAGCATGACGCCTCGGGGAAGACGACGCAGTGGGGTTTCGTCGATACCTGGGTGCCGTACTACTCGGCGGGCCTGTTCGGGATGAACAACGGCACCCCATGGTCGGCGCCGCGGGCGAATCCCGCGCATCTGAATTTCGACGACGACGCCTTCCTCGCGGGTGTCCAGTTCTACGCGGATCTGTCCAACACCCACCGGGTGGCACCGACCCCCGCCGATCGGCAGTCCATGTCCACGATGGACATGTTCGTGTCGGGCAAGGCCGGTATGGCGATGGGTGGACACTGGCGCTACGGCACATTCACCCGCACCGACGCGGTGGACCTGGATCTGACGGTGCTGCCCGTGGGCTCGAAAAACACTGGTGCACAGTCGAATATCGGCACCACGGGGATCGCGATCGCGGCGAGCAGTCCGCGCAAGCAACAGGCGTGGGACTTCCTGAAGTTCATGACCGGGCCGGTGGGACAAGCGCTGATCGGTGAGTCCGGCCTGTTCGTGCCGGTGCTGCGATCCGCGGTGAACTCACCGGGATTTGCCAAGGCCCACACCAGGATCGGCAACCTCACGGTGCTCACCGACGGTCCAGCCCGATCCGGCTGTTTGCCGGTCACGCCGGTGTGGGAGGAAATCGACGCGTTGATGGACCGGAGCATGGGACCCGTACTGCGCGGTGCGCGGCCCGCGGCTTCCTTGAAGAGCGCCCTGTCCCGCGATATCGACCAGGTGCTGGCCAGACAATGACCTCACTGCTGAATGCGCCGCCCGAGGTTCGCGCCGCGGCCGGATCGACCACGGCGAAAACGCGGGTGCGGCGGTGGGCGCTGGTGTTCATCGCGCCGAACCTGTCCGCGATAGCGCTGTTCATGGTATTCCCGCTCGCGTTCTCGCTGTACATGAGCGTGCAAAGGTGGGACCTGTTCACCGCGCCACGGTATGTCGGATCGACCAACTTCCGGACCCTGCTGACCGCGGATCCGCTGTTCGCCATCGCCGCGCGCAATACGGCGATCTTCACGTTCGGCACGGTTGTCCCCACCGTGCTGATCGGCGCGGCCGTCGCGGCGATACTGAATCGGAAGATCAAGGGGATCAGCATCTTTCGCACGATCCTGTTCCTGCCGTTGGCGGTGTCGTCGGTCGTGATGGCCTTGGTGTGGCAGTTCGTGTTCAACACCGAGGACGGGCTGCTCAACATTGTGCTCGGCTGGTTCGGGCTCGCTGCGGTGCCGTGGCTGGTCGACCCGAAGTGGGCGATGGTCTCGCTGTGTCTGGTCAGCGTGTGGAAGAACGTGCCCTTCGCGATCGTCGTGCTGCTGGCCGCGATGCGCGGTGTACCGGAGTCGCTCTACGAGGCCGCGGCGATCGACGGCGCCGGCGAGGTGCGGCGATTCTTCGCCATCACGCTGCCGCTGATCCGCGGGGCGCTGTCGTTCGTGGTGGTGGTTTCGGTCATCAACGCCTTCCAGGCATTCGACCAGGTCTACGTCCTCACCGGCGGGCACGGCGGACCCGAGTCGGGAACCTACGTTTTCGGAATCATGTTGTTCCAGCACGCGTTCGCGTTTCTCGACTTCGGCTACGCGTCGGCGCTGTCGTGGGTCATGTTCGTTGTCCTGTTCGCGCTGACGGTGGCGCAACTGTGGTTCGCACGCCGCCACACGGGGGAGGACTGATGACCGTCTCGAGCGAACGCCGGATCAGACGCGGCCTGCTGCGCGGTCTCGCGCTCTACACCGGATTGATCGCGGCCGCCTGGTGCGCGCTGGCTCCGATCCTGTGGGCGGTGTCGGGGTCGCTGAAGAAGGAATCCGACGTCGGTGCGCCGGTGCTGCTTCCCGCGCATCCGCAGTGGTCGAACTACACGGACGTGTTCACGATGATGCCGTTCTGGCGGATGCTGCTTAACACGACGATCTACGCGGGAGCGGTCACGGCCGGACAAGTGTTCTTCTGTTCCTTGGCGGGGTACGCGTTCGCCCGGCTCCGATTCACCGGTCGTGACACGCTTTTCGTCCTGTACCTGGGTACCCTGATGGTCCCGTTGACGGTCACCGTCATACCGCAGTTCATCCTGATGCGTGCCTTCGGCTGGATGGACACGCCGTGGGCGATGATCGTTCCGGGCTTGTTCGGCAGCGCTTTCGGCACCTATCTCATGCGACAGTTCTTCCACACCCTGCCCCGTGATCTGGACGAGGCCGCCGTGCTCGACGGCTGCTCGCCGTGGCAGGTGTACTGGCGGATCCTGCTGCCCAACGCCAAGCCCGCCGCCACCGTCCTCGCGGTACTGACGTGGGTCAATGTGTGGAACGACTTCCTCTGGCCCCTGGTCATGGTGCAGCGCAAGGACATCGGCACCCTCACCCTCGGATTGGTGTGGATGCAAGGCCAATACGTGTCGAGATGGCCGGTACTCATGGCCGCTGCCATCCTCATCCTGCTACCGCTGGTCGCGGTCTACGCGCTGGCCCAGCGCGCTTTCCTGCGCGGCGTCGCGACCACCGGACTCGGCGGCCGATAGACCACACGGTCGCGGCGAGCGTCGGATCTCGTTTCCCACAACCCATTCCAAAGGAGCTCGACATGACCAGCAGTACGGTTACCCGAGTGGCAACCATCACCACCGCGATCGCTCTCGGGCTCGCCGGACTCGCCCTCGGCGGCACCCTGGATACACCGGCGACCGATGTCGATGGCCCACCGACCTGTCACGAGGGATTCTGCCGGGGGTATTCAGGCTCCGACGACATGTTCTGGCCGTGGGGAATGCTGCTACCCACCGGCAGCACCGGATCCGCGTAGCTTCCACCCGCAGGAACCCTAGGGTCGACTCACCGCAGGGCGGAAAGCGTCCATGATGTCGGAGATCGCGCCAACCACGACAGATCGGCCCCGCCTGCGGCGCACGAAGACATAGGCGATCCACAGCACGCCGAAGAGCCCGAGACTGCTTCCGCAGATTTCGACCGAGCGCAACCAGCGCGGGTTCGGTGGTGCGATCTGTACCGGGCCGACCGCACTCGATCGGGATTGACAGGTGATCGTGTACGTGCCCCCGTCGGACACCGCGAACGTGCCGATTCGTGATCGTGTCGGACGCTGCCACGATTGCTGCACGGGCACCGTGAAGCTGCGGTCGAAGCCGAGTTTCCCCGAGAGCGGATCGAAGGCGCAGGTGATGTGATCACCGGCGACCGCATCGCCGCTGATCGTGTAGGAACTATCGCGCTCGAGATACACCGAACGACCGTCCTGGCCGATGAGACTCCGATCCTCGAGGCTCATCTCCGCGAGAGAGATCATCAGGCACAGCGTGGCGGCAAGCATCGCCAGCGGCGACAGCATGTACCAGAGGGGACTCATTCGCCTGGTGGGTAACCCATTTCGGTGAAACATGACCGGGACCTTCCCATCGAACCAGTTGCTCGCGGTCGCACCCACCGAGCGACCACCGCGAAAAACAGCCGAAATGCGCAGCGGGCATTGCGAGACAGTGGAATTCGTGAACTTCGAGATCCAGATATTAGACCGAGAATAGAAGTTCCCACCGATGGGAATGCCGGTGACGTATTTCACGATACGGGGAATGGTGAGCTGGAGGGCTCTCGATCGGATCTAGTTGTCGCTCACCGCAATCTGACGTCGCCCGGTCAGGCTGGTCAATTCGCAGAGGGCCTCGAGACCTTCCGCGCGGTCCTGAGCTTGCGCGAGGCTGGTACCCCACGCTGTGATGCCGTGTCCCATGATGAACAGCACGGGCGGCGCGTCGGGATGTGCGGCCAGGTAGGTCTCGACCTCTGCTCCGATACGCCATACATCGGCATGGTTGGGGAACGCCGGAATGTCCACGACACCCGAGCGATTCCCGCCCAATGCCTTGATCAGTTCGTAGCCCGCGAATCGGATGGTACTCACCTCGGCCGCGAGTTCGTGAACCGACAGGGCGGTCGCGTGAGGAGGATGCGCATGAACCACAGCGTCGGCACCACAGGCTCGATAGATGGCGGTATGAATGTAGGCCTGTGCCGATGGGCGAAGTGAATTGTCATGTAACGGAATAGAATCCGCGATGGCGATGGTCACCATATCGGTGGCGCGAAGTTCACCCTTGGGCAGCCCACTCGGGGTGATCACGGCATGATCGCTGTGCCGCTCGGAGACATTGCCGGCGGTACCTGACATCCAGCCCCGAGCATGGAGTCCTCGCGCGACGACCGCGATTCGCTCACCCGCGGTAGACGGATCGGGCACCCGATCCGATGGTTCCGGAGTCGTCGGCCAGGTCGAATCATCGCCGTGGACGTCCCAGACAGGCGTGTTCACGACAATGGGAATCTCTCGCATCGGATCGAGGTCCTTTCACCCGGATGGATCGACAGGGTCCGCAACAGGGCATCGTTGTTCGAGCATGTGCCGAGATGCTCGTGGGCGATCGAACGGATCGGACGTCGGCGGGTGTCGACTGCGATATTCGATTGTCGGCAGCGAGAATTCACATGCCGCTGCCCGAAGCGCTACTGGATGGCGGCGGCTACGGGGGATAGGGCGAGTACGGCGGGTGTCGGCGACAGTCCCAGCCCCGGACTTTCGGAGTAATTCGGGTAACCGGGCCAGTCGATGTCACCAGGGCCGGCTCCTTCGCTCGGGCGGACGCGGTCGCCTGATGATCGGGACGGTGGCGAGGACGGTATCTCGCCGACCGGCCGGCAACAATGTACCGACGGGCAGCGATCACCGGTATTGCCATCCCTGGCAATACCGGTGGGCCCAACCGGAACCTGTCGCTGACAGTTCAGTCGAGGTATCTCATGAAAGACGCCCTGCCCCATCAGTTGCCGAGCGTGCTGCCCGCGGCCATCCGGGCTTCGCGCGAGGGGAAGCGCGAACCGATCCGAGATCGCCCATCGAGCACTGATGTCGAGCTGTTCCCAGCGGCGGGAACCCCATAGGGTCCCGTGGAGAGATTTCGTCCAGGGGAGTGGAAGTGTCACGCATCAGATCAGTTGTCGTCGGCCTGATTTCCATGGTGTTCGCCGGGACGTCGTTCGTGGGCCCCGGTGCGATGAGCGGCCACGCCGTCGCTGACACCGTGCCCAATCTGGTCGGACCCGCGGTCCCAGCGGTCGCCGACCTGCGCGGCGACGGAATGAAGGATGTCGTGTTCAGCGACTTCCTACTCGGAAACGGGATATCGGTCTTTCTGGGTAAGCCCGGCGGCGGGTTCGAGCCCGCCGTGCACTACCCCACCGGCGGACAGGCCGACTACGTCGCGATCGCCGACTTCAACCACGACGGCATACCCGATCTGGCCGTCACCAACTTCACCTCCAACACCGTCTCCATTCTGACCGGCAGAGGCGACGGCACTTTCAACGCTGCCGTCAATTACCCGACCGGCTTCGCTCCCGGCGCGGTGGTCGTCGGCGATTTCAAACACAACGGCAATCTCGACCTCGCCACCTCCAATCAGAGCGCCTCCTGGTCGATCCTGCTCGGCAACGGAGACGGCACCTTTCAGCCCGCCACCACCGTTTCCACCGAAGGCGGTCTCGGGTCCGGATCCGCCGCAGTCGCCGATTTCTACGGCGACGGCAACCTCGACCTGCTGCGCGGCAATTACATCAACAGCACGATCCAGATCTTCCGTGGGCGCGGTGACGGAACCTTCGAACCTCCCGTCACCCTCACCGACGGCGCCCTGACCGCCTGGTACGGCATGGCGCGGGACATCAACGGCGACGGCAAGCCCGACCTGCTGTTCTCGAACCTGGTGAGCAGCACGATCTCCGTGCTCCTCAACAACGGCGACGGTACCTTCGCCAAACCCGTCGTCGTGCCGACCGGCGGAGTGCTGCCGCAATGCTTCGATGTCGCCGACCTCAACGGCGACGGCAAACTCGACCTCGTGATCGCCAACGCCGGAACCTCCACCATCACAGTCCTTCTCGGCAATGGAGACGGCACCTTCGGCCCACCGACCACCTACCCCTCCGGCGGGCTCATGCCGCTGTCCACCCCGATCCTCGCCGACTTCAACGGCGATGGAATCCTCGACATGGTCGTCGGCAACACCGCCACCGGGAACATCACCCTGCGATACGGCCGGGGTGACGGCACCTTCGGCGACCCGATCGACTACTCCGCCTGAGCCATCCGCGACACCGATCACCACTTGCTTCGAGTCGCAACAGACTTCGGCTACAGCGGCGCGGTCAGTTGACCGGGGGGAGCTGCCCGACCGATTGCACGGTGGCGCCCTTGAGGGTGAAGGTCACGACGCTGGAGCCGCCTCGAGGGCAGCAGGTCGGGTCGCCGGATTTGGGCCAGCGGTAGCGGACTTGGACGGTGTTCTGGGAGGAGCCGACGACCTCGGTATAGCTGTAGGGCTTGGGGGTCGCGGTGCCCAGGAAGGTGCCGTTGGTGAAGAACAGGACGTGGTTGATCGGCTGATCGCCGCCCGCCTCCACGAGCATCCAGGACAAGACCCCGTCGCAGCCGTCGGCGATCGAATCCGTGCTCGCCGTATCGATCTTCCAGGAACCGACGGGTGGCGCGGCGAGCTGGGAAAGCGCGAACGTCGCGAGGTCGGTGTTCACGCTGAAACACATGCCGTTTCCGCTGCCGTGCAGTGTGGACGTTACGCCGAATGGTTGTACGGCGGGCGTGATATCGGCTGGTGGTGTCGTCGGCGCGCTCGCGGGCGTGGCCGACGTTCGAACCAGATGGGGCAGGGTTCCGCAGCCGCCCGCGGCGACCATGACGCCGACCGCGAGTAGCGCGGAGAACATCGGTTTGACAGTCACGATTCCATCCGAGTTTCTTGTCTACTGCGGGAATTCGCCGATGGGATCGGGTGGTGTCCAGCCGTCGTCGAGGACGGCGGATCCGCGATCCGGACCTGGGTTACGCAGTAGAGGGACAACTCACAATGCCACCGATCCGGGAAACATTCGCGGGCCCTTTCCCATCCACGGGAAGCGTTGGAATCACCCGTGCCCCGAGCCCGGCTGCGCGGGTTCGGGGCACGATCTCGAGCTGATCACCAATCTGGGCGTTCTACCCGTGGTCTCGATACCGTCAGCCTCGTCTGGACCGACGACGCCTATTCCGGCGCGCTGGGTGACCGGGGTCGGTGGGCAACGAAGGACTCTCTCACTCCCCAACCCAGATCACTTGCGGCGTCCAGGCCTTGCGCGCCTCGGGGATCGTCGTGCGCGTGTCATGCCACATGACTGGCTCTTCCGATCGGCGGCCGCGGATGAGAGCTGTGGACGTCGGAGATTGGTCTGGAGGTGTGACGTGCTGGGAGATCCGGGGCTAGCGGTCGCCGCCCTCGCAGGGGCGGGTCATTGAGCCGGGGATACATCCCAAGGGAGTGGTTGCGCCGTTGGGCATGAGATAGCTGCCGTGACTGCCTCGTTGGCCTCTTTGGTCACCGTTGTCTCCGTGGTGGTGGTCAGTGGAGTGGCAGCCGTGCTCTGCTAAGGCCAGCGGAGCTGCGACGGTTGCGCCCGCGGCGATGCCAATGGTGAACAGGGACGTGACGAGGATCTTCTTCGCGTTGTAGGTGATCATGGGGTTCCTCCGTGGCTGCTTTGGAACGATCACCACGACTATCGTTCCGTTATATAGCGGCACGATAGTCGTCGGCTTATGGCCTGTTGTTCTCTCTGTCGGGAAGTGTAGGAGTGGGCAGACTGGTCGCTCACGATAGCGCGCACATCGTGCCCAGATCCGCGCGTCGCATGGTGGCGCGGGACTGAGTGTTATGTTGCGCCAACATGTTTGACGTGGACTCCGCATGCCGTTCTCGGCTCGTTGTCGGGTTGCGCTGGATCGGCTTCAGTAGCTGACGAGGAGACGGTTCGGTCGCGAGGGATAGCGGAGTTGGCACAGCCTGGTCGTCGCTCGGCAGAGGCGCGAGGCCGCGGGGCGGTACCCCTCTGTGTGATCAGACGCCGCTGCCGGAGGCGCTTCCGGACGGCGGAAGGAGATAGGCATACGGCGGATACGGGTTGAGGGAGTCTCGGTGATGGGCGCGGCCCGGACCGTGTAAGCGGGGTTGCTCACTGTCGGGGCAGTTCTGCCCATCGTGTGAAGGGTTGTCCCGATCCTCGTCGCTGTCATGGCCGGGATAGTCGTTGGGCGAGGGTGCCCATGCCCCGTCTGGATCTGCCCAATTATCGGGTTCCGGCGGCTCGTCGTTATCCGGATTCGAGGTCGAGTCCTGATGAGCGGGCGAATCGAGCACAGGCGTGGCGAATGTCGGCGCCGCGGCAATGGCCGGGGACGCCGTGAACGCCACGATCATCGCAGCGGACACCGCGACCGCGGAGCGCATGGCTCGACGTTTCAAAGATTTCATTCGGGCACTTTCCGAGCACCGCGAAATAGTTTGTCGAGTGCCCTTTTCCGATGGTGGGTTGGTCGCTCGAGGCGGGACCGCCTGTCTAACCAGTTTCAGAATCTACGGATGGGTTGGAGACAGGCCCTTGCCAATGGTGGAAAGTGTCCGTCAAATATTCGAGGCTGCCACTGTCGCGATGTTTCAGCGGCGTGAGCGGGTGTCGGAACCGGATCCAGCTGATCGGATGCTCCACCTCGGACGACCCTCATCCATCGGTTCGCCTCGAGAGCAGATTCCCTGCGTGTGGTTGCGTTGGAGGGCAAGCGAATTGGGTCCCGGCCACGGCGTGGCGCGAGCACATGCAACTCGCGCCACGCACTCTTGATCATGCTTACCTTGGGCGGTGAGAGGTGCCGACCGGTAGAACAGACCCGTGGCGATCCGGGCTTCGCGTCGAGAGGGGGGAGGACGCTCGGGCACCGGACCCATCACGAGTGTAGTTCTGCCGGAGAAGAATTCACCCATCTATTCCCTTCATTGGGAATATATGCTGATCGATCGCCGACCGATGTCGACGATTTCGCGGATGCTGCCATCGCGATAATCACTGCGCCACTCGGGAATAGGCCTATCCACGTCGATGGTTATGGCGGTGTGTGTAGCTGACCTGAAAGTGCGTGCTGGCGGCCGTTCTTCGATCGGATCACGCTCGATGACGTCGTTCTGAACACAACGTACAACGTCTGGAGCAACATACTGATTCTCGTCACCGGAGTTTCTGGGAGCCTGGGCGGCATGGTCCGCGACGGTCTGGCCGCGCGCGGCGATCTGGAAGTGGTGAGCGGTACTCGATCAGGTGGTGGCTCGACCACCCGGCGTATCGATTTCGATGATCCCGCCACATTGGTCGGCGGATTTCGCGGTGTCGGTGTCCTGGTGTTCGTCTCGGCGGGCTACGCGGAGGATGATGTGGTGCTGAGCCGGCACAGGGCGGTCGTCGAGGCCGCCGCCACGGCGGGGGTTCGGCACGTCATTTACACGAGCTTGGCCGATTCGGGCCGGCATATGAGCATCGCTGTTCCACATCGCGGTACCGAAAAGTTTTTGGCGGCAGCGCCGTTCGATGTGACGGTGCTGCGAAGCGGTGCGCGCCGGAGGATACGAGTCACAATCGATCTCGACCTCAAAGTGAGCATCGTCGAGGGGTAGGGCGACAACTCTGCGGATCACTCGCATTCCTGGGGGAACCGCAGATCACGGGCATGCGGACAACCCTATGCTTCCGAAGGGGAGCTGCGGAATCAGGATTGACGGTCACCTGTCCTGCGGCTGGTTGTCGAGCACAGTGCCGAGGGCGATCGTGCGAAGTGATGCCCGCCGAGGGGGTCGTGTCAGTGGGTTCGGTGGGTTACGAGGTGGGCGAGAGCCTGCAGGTCGGGAGTGCGGAGGTCGGAGGGCAGCGCGGTAAGTGCGGTGGTGATGCATCGGCGTGCGCATTCGTCGGCCATGTCTTTGCCGCCGGCGGCGACTACGAGGTCGGTGGCGGCGGTGACCTCCGCGGGGGTCACCGGGTGGGGGGATCGGTAGAGCTCGGCGAGTGAGTCACCGGCCGGAGTATGGGAGGCCATGGCGGCGATCACTGGGAGAGTTCGTTTGCGCCGCACCAGGTCTCGTCCCGTAGGTTTACCCGTGACGGCTGGGTCGCCCCAGATGCCGATGATGTCGTCGATGCACTGGAAGGCGAGCCCGAGGTGCAGGCCGAAGGTTTCGAACGCTGCGACGGTGTCTTCGCCCGCGCCGGCGCACCGCGCACCCAATCCGGTGGCGCAACTGATGAGTGCTCCGGTCTTGCCGGCCGCCATGGTGAGGTAGTCGTCGATGCTGACCTGGGTGCAGGTTTCGAACGCGCAGTCTTGTTGCTGGCCGCGGCACACCTCGACCGACGCAGCCGCCAGTCGGGTGGTCGCCGCCGCCGCGACGGTCGGGGTCAGGGTGGTGGCGGCGGTGTGAAAAGCCAAGCTGTGCAGCACATCTCCCAGCAGAATCGCGTCGCTGATACCCCAGATCGCCCACACGGTCGCTCGTCCGCGGCGGAGGCGATCACGGTCCATGACGTCGTCGTGGACGAGGGTGAAGTTGTGGATCAGTTCCATCGCTGCTGCGGCGGATGTGGCGGGTAGGCGGCCGGTGTCGCCGCATGCGGCGGCGGTGGCCAGGGTCAACGCCGCGCGCAGCGCCTTGCCTGACTCCTCGGCGATCGGATCGCCGCGCTCGTCCCACCAGCCGAAGTGATAGCCGGCCATGCGCCGCAATGGATCTCGCAGGGTCTCGACTGCTTCGCGTAACACGGGTGTGCACAGATGGCGTGCTTGGCGCAGCACGGTCTGCGCACGTTGGGACAGCTGTTGTGGGTCGAGGGTCGTCATGGTCATACGTCATCTCCGATTCACCGCGCCCCATGAGAGCGGAGGTCACGCTAGATCGCTCGACGCCGGTGGCGGACAACGCTGTTGGTGGCCGCACCTGCATCGCATGGTGAGCACCACATGGCCGCGCTGCGGTGTGCCTCCCGAGGACGTGCTGTGGAGGGCAACGGCGCGGCGTTGTGGGGTCCTCGCCGGGTTGGACCGGCCGTGCTGTGGTCGGTTCTAGGCTGCGGCGCGTCACATCGGATCAGCCCGAGGAGGATGCTTGTGAGTACAGAGGATCACGACGGGCGCGTCGTCCACCCCTTCGACATGAGGTGTAGTCCGGACCTGCAGCGCTCGCTCGCCCACACTGTCGCCTGGCACAAGAGCTATGGGCTGATCGGCGAGAACGCCTATCCGACAGACCGATTCGTGCGCATCGAAACCACGAGGCTGGTGGCGCAGGGCTGGCCCAACGCGCGAGGCGAGGATCTGGATCTGCTCGCGGATTTCATGGGTATGGCCGCGATCACCGACGAGCCCTTCGACGGGGCACTGGGCCGCGATCCCGTCGAGACGGCGCGGGTGATCGGTCGCGCGGCGAGTGTGTTCCACAGCGAGGAGCGCGAAGGTCTGCCACCGTATCTGGCGGCGCTGGCCGATATCTGGGATCGCAGCCGGGCCGGCATGTCTCGACCGTGGTGTGAGCGTGCGGCGTACCACTACGACCGATGGCTGTACGCCCATGTGCACGAGGCGCGGGGAAGGGTGCGCGGGACTCCCGAGAGCATCGATGCGTATCTGGTCATCCGCCGTGGAAGCGGCGGAATGGGCATCGTGTTCGACTTTATGGAACGAGTCGGGCATTTCGAGGTGCCGGCGGTGGCGTTCTACAGCCCCGAGATCGCGTTGATGCGTGACCTCACCGAGGACATCTCGCTGCTGGCCAACGACCTGATCTCGTTGCCCAAAGAGGAGATGGTCGGTGACATCGACAATCTCGTGTTGGTCCGCCAGCACGAGATTGGCTGCAGTCGCGACGAGGCCATGCGTTCGGTCGCCGGGTACACCGAGGAACTGATCGAACGATTTCGGACTCAGCGGGAGCGGCTGCCGCAGATGTGTGAGCAGATCGGGCTGAGCGAAGACGAGCGTACAGCGGTAATGCAGTACGCGGCTGCGATGCGGTGGTGGCTGGGCGGAGCGATCGAGTGGTATTACACCAGCTTCCGCAACAGCCTCGAATACGCCCGCACCCAGGCCGCCACCGCGAACGGGCACCACGCCTGGCAGTTGAATCCCACTCGCTGAGCATGGGATTCGACGAGGTCCGCCCCGCCGGGCCACTGGGAGTGGCGACGCGCCGCAGTCACGGTCGGGGCGGCGGGAAAACCGTGGCGACGCAACAGGATTACGGCAGCGGCGGTGATCCACAGGTAGGTCGTACCGGCGCCGGGCAGCACCTGGGCGAACGAACCCGGCGACCAGGCACCGGTCGGGACGAACACCGACACCACGCCGACGACATCGATCACCGCCACGCCGACGGCGGTATGCGTCAAGGCGGTGGGCAACAGGCGATGACGTCGATTGGCCGCGGCCACCGCGAACCAGATCAATCCGAGCAGAACAGTGTTGAGTGCGAAGCAGATCTCGGTGAGATCCCACGAATAGGTGATCACCATCGAGGCCGCGTGATCGGATCCGGCGGTGTCGACGGGATAGCCGCGCCCCATGACGGCGATGGTCACGAACGAGCTCGCGAACACCAGTGCCGCCGCTGCACTCGCGCCGCCACCGGCGATCATGACGACGACACTCGCGGTGAGCTGTTCGCTTCGCCGCGCGTATGCGATGGCGAGCAGCCACAGGAACATCACCGAGGCGCCGGTGAGCACCAACCACACCAGGGTGCCGATCTCGCCGAAGTGGCGGGGAAACTCGTAGTCGAGGTACACCCTGCCGTCGAGATTGTCATCGGGCCACGGGAATTGACCCAACGCGAAGCCGAGAACCATGGCGGGCAAGGGCAGCAGTCCGACCACTCCTGCCCACCGCAGATGGTAACGCCCGCTGTCGATTTCCACGAGCCGGACCTTTCTCTCGCCGCTCGCACGGTGGGGCGGATCGGTGTGACGGTGCGCCCACCGACGCGATTGTGTCGGCCCGCAGGGCGGGTTTGGCCAACCCACGCTGGCCCCAACTTCGTGCCGCGCTGTTCAGGGCAGGCCTGCCAGTTCGGCCAGATGGCGCACTTCGGGGCGCACCAGGTAGTTGTCGCGCCGGATCAGGTGGCGCACACTCCGGCGGGCATCCGGGTCGTAGCGGATGTCCTCGGCGCACACTCGGGACGCTTTGGTCAGCGCCAACGCTGCGGCGATGTCGTCGCGTCGGCGGATGTAGGCGCTGGCCTGGGCGATGTGATATTTCGTGCGGCGGGCCGGCAGGTAGTCCGTCGGTGGTTCGACGGTGGCGGCCAATCGTATCGCTTCGTCGGGATCGTTGGTCGTCAACGCGATCTCGATGCTGGTCAATCCGACCTCGATGGGCCCGAACGCGATGCCGTGACACTGGGCGTCGGCATCGAGGGCGGCCGCGGCGGCCCTGGCGGCCTGGAGCATGGTCGCTGTGTCGCCGCTGCCCTGAGCGGTCGCGTGCGCGCCCAGCAGCTGCAGCGCGCCCCAGAGTGTGGCGTGACAGGTCGAGTCGGGCACGGTCATGGAGAGTTGGTCGGCCGCGGCCTGGGCGTAGTTCTTGCAATGCGTGGGGTAGGACAAGCCCAGCAGCGCGTTCCCGACCTGCCAGGCGCTGGCAGCTATCAGGGTCGTGTCACCCAGCTCTGTCGCGGTGGTCATGGCGCGGTCGGCGACGGTGGCAGCCATTGCGTGATCGCCGCAGGCCGACAGCAGCTGGCGGGCGAGATGGTAGGCCTGTATCAGCAGCACCGCCGAGGCGTCGTCACGGGCTTGCCACTGTGCCGCGCGGCAGGCCTGCAACACACCGGGCAAGGTCCGGGCCAGCTGCGAATAGCGTTGCGGCGCAGCGTTCCAGCTTTCCCGACACGATCGCAGCCCTCGGTCCAGCTCGGTGGGTTCAGCCGTGGTGGCGGCACCGCTGGTGTCGTAGATCCGCAGCGCGGGATGATCGACGATCGCGCGACGCAGCCGGCACAGCATCTGATCATGGTCGGCTTCGCGTGGCAGCGGTGCGGGTGCGGTGTCGATCAGTTCGGTGAGATCGTCGATGTGCAGGATTTCCGCCAGCCGCAGCAGTACTTCGATGCTGTCGAGTTTGCGTCGGCCCGATTCGACCAGCCGCAGCCATTCCTCGCTGCGTCCAGCGAGGTTGGCCACCACCTTGCGCGACAGACCGCGTCGGCGTCGGCGTATCTCGAGGCGTTCACCCACGGCCAGATCGGTCGTCTGCAGTGCGTTCATAGGTCGGTCCCTCCGCTGTGGTGATGAACGTCGGATAGTGACACTCGGCCTGCGCTCCACCGATCCACCACCTCCCATCGGCGGGAAACATGTTGGCGCTGTGCATGGTTCGCACGTCGCTGTCGTCGACCTGCTGGGGACGCGGGTGATTCGGTTCGCGGCCAACAGTTTTGAGACAAATCAGAAGGAGTTGACGCACGTGGTATCCACGATCCCCGCCGCACCAGGCGCGCTGCCGCTGCTTGGGCACGCCATACAGCTCGTCCGCAGACCCCTGTCCTTCGTGGAATCCCTTGCCGCGCACGGAAATCTGGTGCGTATCCGGATAGGTACGGTGTCGGCGGTGGTCGTGTCGGACCCGCGCGTGTTGGACCGACTACTGCACGATGATCGGGTGTTCGACAAGGGCGGCCCGTTGTTCGATCGGGCGCGTGAGGTGGTGGGCGACAGTCTTCCGGTCTGCCCGCACAGCGCACACCGTCGGCTTCGCCGCCTCGCTCAACCTTCCTTCCCCGGCTATGCCGAGATCATGACCAACCAGATCACGGCTGTGGTCGAACGCTGGCGTGACGGGCAGGTCCTCGACGTCCTGCGCGAAACCACCACGATCGCCTCCAATACGTTGGTGGCGACGATGTTCTCCGAGTCGCTGCCGCCGGAGGTGTTGCAGCGCATGCTCACCGACCTGGCTGTCATCGTGAACGGGATCTACCGGCGGGTCATCGTGCCCCGACGACTTGCTCGGCTCAACCTACTGGGCGCCTGGCGCTACGAGCGCGCGAGCCGACGTCTGCGTGCGGACATGTCGATGATCATTGCCGCGCGCCGCGGCGACGGCAGGGATCATGGTGATCTGCTCTCGGCGTTGTTGGACGCTGACGACCCCGACAGTGATCAGTCCCGACTCGGCGACGAGGAGATCATCGGACAATTGTTGTCGTTCTTTTGGGCGGGCACGGAAACGACCGGTAGCACCGTGGCGTGGGCGCTGCACATGCTGGCGCACTATCCCGAGGCCGAGCAGCGTCTTTTCGCGGAGGTCGACGCGGCGCTCGGTGGTCGTGCCGCGACCTATGCCGACCTGGAGCAACTCGAATTGACCGGGCGGATCATCACCGAGACGATGCGGTTGTGGCCGTCGGCGTGGTTGCTCACCCGCACCACCACCGTCGACACGGTGCTCGCCGGGCACGAGATCGCAGCGGGGACCACGATTGTGTTCGGCGCCTATCTGATCCATCGCCACCCCGATCAGTTGCGCGTCGATCGCTTCGACCCGGATCGGTGGCTGCCGGGAAACACTGCCCCGCAACGCATCTCCTACGTTCCCTTCGGGTCGGGCGCGCGCAAATGTATGGGTGACGTGTTCTCCCAGACCGAGGCGACGCTGATGCTGGCCACCATCGCGGCCCGCTGGCGGCTGAGTCATGTCGCCGATGCTCGGGTACGTCCGAAAGCCACGGCCATCCTGTCCCCGTCCGGATTACGGATGGATGCCTCAGCGCGCACCGGTCACCGGCAGTGAGACCGCCATTCACTCACGTCCCACGAATGACCGGATCCAGTCCGTGCCCCCTGCCGGCCCTCGACGATGCAAACCTATGAACGACCTTCAGTCGCGCAGGGCGGCACGCAGGTCCCCCAGCCACTTCCGCTGGGTACTGCGCGCCACTGCGGAATCGGGTGCGGCGAGTTCGAACAGATGCCAGGTGCCGGGCACGTTGCACACCGTGACCGGGACACCCGAATCCATGAGGCGGCGGGCATAATCCAGTGCCTCGTCGCGCAATGGATCAAGGTCGCAGGCCAGGACGAAGGCGGGCGGCAGGCCCGAGAGGTCCTCGACCAGTGCCGGGCTCGCGTAGACCGGGACGGTCCCGCTCTCCAGTTCGGGCAGGTAGTGCTGGTAGGTCTGCTTCATGTCGGTGTTGTTGAGGATCCGGCGATCGGTGATGAGCCGCGCCGAGTCGGAGTCGTGGCGATGGTCCACGGTCGGGATGTACATCGACTGGTAGGCGATAGCCGGACCGCCGCGATCCCGCGACAGCAAGGTCAGAGACGCCGTCAGCCCGCCGCCCGCCGACTTACCGATGACCGCGATGCGCTGCGCGTCGACTCGAAGGTCGGTGGCATGCTCGGCGATCCATACCAGCGCGGCGTAGCAGTCCTCCATGCCGGCCGGGTAGCGATGCTCGGGCGCGAGCCGGTAATCGACCGAAACGGCCACCGCGCCCACCTCCTCGGCGATGGCGATGGCGGTGCGATCCTCGCCCGGCCGGGATCGGCCGAAGGCGAAGCTACCGCCGTGAATGTGCAGCACGGCAGGCAGCGTCTCCTCGACGCCCTTCGGCCGGTAGACGCTGATCGGGATGAGATTGCCGTCCGGCCCGTCGATGTCGAGGTTCTGGATATCCACGCCGGAGGTATCGAGCGGTAGCGAATCCATCGACGCCTGGAAGTTGCGCCGAGTCGCCGCGATGTCGTCGAAGAAGTTTGGCCGTTCCGGCATACGGTCCAGCAAGGCGGCGAGTTCGGGATGAACGGTCAGAGTGTGCACCTTGACTCCAATGGTCTCATTGATACTGCCTGCTTGGTATCGAAGATATAGTCTCAATGAGACTGTGTCAACGGGTGGGAACCCTCGGAGAATTGGGACAATGGGGCGGACAGTCGATCGGCTTCCGAGTGTGACGGCTAGATGCCCAACGTATGCTTCCCACCCTTGGGGGCAGTTGCTTCGTCAGGCCGAAATTCGACAACGCATTCGCAATCGGCGATACCGCGCTGGCCTGCCGGGTCGAGCGGGCCATTCGGGTGGATCAGTGTGGGGCTGCTGGATTCGCCTGTCGCAGAGCAGCTTCCGCCTACGAGCGATGCGCTGGTGAATGGGGGTGCGCCAGGGCGATCCTCGGCGATCCGGTCGTTCGAGGCCTCGACCACCCCCTAATCGGAGTGGGTGCGCCGAGTCTCCCGCAGTGGGAAGTCCGTTGTGCGAGTGAGCATCTAGTGTCGTGACCCGCGGGCGTGCGCGCCCGCGGGTCACCACTGGAGATTCGAGCGAGAGGTCTTTCATGACGGAACAGGGCAATCCCACCAAGATCAGCTTCGTGTATTCCAACCCCACCGACCCGGAGGCCTTCGAAGCGGCCTACGCAGAACAGCTCACCCTCGCGCGCAAGCTGCCGGGCCTGACTCGGTTGCAGGCCTCGAAGGTGTGGCCCAAGGAGGATGGCAGCCCCACCCCGGCCTACCGGCTGCTGGATCTGTATTTCACCGACTACGCGGCCGCGAGCGCCGCGGCCGCCGAGGCTGGTCCTCTGGTTGCGGCGACCCGTGAGAATGCCACCGGCGGTGTCGTGATCGCGTTCGCCGAGATCCTCGAAGACGCCTGACTGATCGGTCGGGCATCGGTGGAATCACAACTCACCGAGTGAACGACAGGTGCTCCGATCCGGGACGACCCGACTCGCGGTGCGAGCCGCTCGTTTCGCGCTTGGAGCACCCCTCCCGGCTGACTCCAGCCTCCGTCCGCGCCACTGGTGTGAGGTCCACGTTGCAGGCAACCTCGACATCCGGTGTGGCATCAGATGTCCTGTGCGCCTTGCCTCGATGGTGTCACGTGACGAATTCGTGGACACTCCGTTGGATGTGAGAAGACATCAGTTCGAGTGCGTCGAAGGCGTCGTTCGCGGTGCGTCCCAAGGCGGGTGTACGGCCGAGGTGCAGTTCGGTGAGGTAGCTGAGGCCTTGCACTTGTCAGGTCGGTCCTTGTGGGGTGTTTGGGTTCGCCGCGGTCAACATCGATGAGCTTTTCCCAGTGGTGGGAGGTTTGGGGCGTCGGCTGGCACGGTGGCCTGGTTAGGTTGCTCGTCGAAGCCCGATGGTGTGGATAGGTGGTTGAGTGATGACGGAGTTGGTTGATGGTGAGCCTTGGGCGGTTTCGGAGGCGGCGGTGCCGGATACCACGCCGGTCACGATGATCAATGCGTACTCGGTTCCGCTTGAACAGTCCGATCGATTCTTGCGAATGTGGCGAGGGTCCAGCGCCCGAATCATGTCCGAACAGCCGGGTTTCGTTCGCGCGGTGATGCACAAGACGATCGCTGGCGACGAGTTGACCTTCGTTGATGTGGCCGAGTGGCGAAGCGCCGACGCCCTTAGGACGGCTCGCGCCAATTCCGAATGGCGCGCGGCGATCACCACCATGCTCGATGATCCCGAGCTGCATGTGAGGGCAAGGCCCGGGCGGTATCAGGTGGTCGATTACGTGCGGCCAGCTGGCGAATAGTTTCGGCGGCCGCAACTTCGCGCCGAAGGGAACGAGCGCTCCGACGATAGTGGGGAACTCGGCGTGCCTCCGTGCTACGTGGGGCCGTCGATGTGTCCATGGAGTCGGAGCGGGTTTTGTTTGCATAGTTGTTCGAGGAGTTCGATGAGTCCCGCTGCTACTCAGAAGAAGCTGGCTATCCGTAGTCTCGAGATCATGTCGAGCGGTAGCCGCGCCGACTTCGACGCGGTCTACCATCCTGACGCGAGTAACCGTGAGAGTCGTCGCGAACCGCCCGCGACCCGGGTTCGCGGCCCGGAGGGGTTCTATGCGACCGCGATGTGGTTGCGGGCCGCGTTCACCGAGATGGGCCACGAGATCGTGCATGTCGTCGCTGAAGGCGATCTGGTGTGTCTCGATACTGTCATGGCTGGTCGGCAAACAGGTCCCTTTGTGCTGTACACCGATGACGGCGAGGTCGATCAGGTCTTCGCCCCACAGGGCAAATCCTTCTCCGTGGCCCAGACGCACTGGATTCGTATCGTCGACGGACTGGTCATCGAACACTGGGCCGCGCGCGATGATCTCGGTCGAGCCCGCCAGTTGGGTTGGCTGTCCTCGCAGGTTGCAAAGTGACCACATCGGCAGTCCGGCAGTTGTCTGAGCACTCCGGCCTGTAGCTCACGGTCGATCCTTGAGAAACGTTGTGAATGGCAGGGTTTCGGATTGGCCGCAGTCGATTTCTACGAATCGCGGGCCGTTGTGGTGTCATGACGGTGCGCTGGCATTACCGGTGGGTGGAACGGTTGGTGCTGTCAGCCGTTGACAGTTGGCTGACGGTTGCCCGGTGCACAGTGACCGTATGAGGAAGGCGACCGCTTCGTTGACTGCCGTTGGACCGTCGGTTGATCCCGAGCCCGGTTATTACATGCCGTTGGATTGTCAAGCGCGGGTCTTGAGCCCAGCGGACCGCTTGGACATCGCTGATCTGGTATGCCGGTTCGACTGGTGTTTCGATCGTCGTCATTTCGCTGGCCTGGCCGACATGTTCACCGATGATGTCGTGATCGATCATCTGTGGGGACGTCGGCGGGGTCGTCAGGCCGTGGTCGCGTTGTTGCGGCAGTGGCAGCACGCCAATCTCGGTGTGCGCCATGAGAGTACGAACACTGTGGTCTGGGCCGACGATCCCGATACGGCGCGGGCGCAGAGCTATCTGACCGAGCGGGTGGTGACCGGCCCGGCGGGTGGTGACGGTCGTGCCCCGGCGTTGGGGCCGGTGGTTGGGCATGGGCTGGTGACCGATCGGTTCCGCCGTGGTACCGACGGGATCTGGCGTATGAGTCGGCGCACCGTCGACCAGATGTACTTCACGCCCGGCTACTTGGGCGATGAGGATGCTCGTCGATGGTTCGCACTGTCAGCCCGCCAGCGTCACATCACTACCGACCGTCCGGAGGGATGGGATCCACAACCTCTCGACGACGCTCAAACGAATCGGCTATCGGTCTAGCTCACGAGCCATGCTTTCTCCGCCGATATGGACTTGACCGGGTAACGAAAAGCCCTGCCAGGGTGAATAGCGGCCCCCGATTCGGTCGGATGGCCCACTGGCAGGGCTCTTCTGGGTAATCGGCCGGGCCGCGACACAGTGTGGGCGGTAATCCGTTCCAATGATGACGCTACCGGACCGCGGCGATAGCCGCCGTGCCGCCACCCCATGCACGGCGGAACAAGGGGCCGATACCCAAACTTCTGGGCGTTGGAGGCTCCCTGGTTTGGAAGGTGCGTAGTCGGAGGGCTTGTGGTCGTCGGATCATTACGGCCGTGCCGTCGATCATCGTGCAGCCCTCTTGGTCGGTTGAGTGGATCACCTTGTTTGGCCGGTCGAGTATGTCGCAGGCCGAATGATGGACTTGCACATTCTCATTCAGCGCACTGGGCCGAGAGGCGCTGTACGCCTCAGGTTTTTGGACCACCGGGTTGGCACCAAGTTGGTCGGGGGCTTTGAACTCGCCGACTGGTACAACATCTATTCTGCGAAAGACAATGCCATTCCCAGAACTGGGAAGGAATTACCGTGGGCGACGGCACGGTCGCTCGGTTGGCGAGAAGACCTCTGGTTGGAGCCCGCCTCAATCGAGCGGGCGGAGGCGGCCGCGCCCCAACTCACGAGGAGTACACAATGACCACTGTCGCGATACTTGGCACGGGCACGATGGGTGCCGGCATGGCGCGTTCGTTGCAGCGGGCCGGAATCACCACTCGGGTATGGAACCGCACCCTCGCGAAGGCCGAACCACTTGCGGCCGAGGGGATCACGGTGTTGGTCGACGCCGCGGAGGCGGTGAAAGATGCCGATGTCGTGATCACCATGCTGTCTGATGGTGCCGCGGTGTTGTCGTCGATGGCGGCGGCCGCGCCGGGTTTGAGGGCAGGCCAGATCTGGTTGCAGACCTCTACTGTGGGTATCGAACCGACGACCGAACTGGCATCATTGGCTGAACGTCACCAGTTGCGCCTGATCGATGCCCCGGTGATCGGGACCCGGCAGCCGGCGGAGAACGGACAGCTTCTGGTTCTCGCTGCCGGAGACCGGCAGGCTCTGGCGGATGCCACACCCGTTCTGGACGCCGTTGCCGCGCGCACGATCCCACTCGGTGACAATGCCGAGGCGGCGACCGCCAGCCGCCTCAAACTCGTCGTCAACTCGTGGGTGCTGGCAACAACTGTCGCGACCGCGGAGGCCATCGCTCTCGCCGAAGGACTCGGGTTGGACACGACCGCCTTCGCTGCCCTGGTTCAGGGCAGCGCGGTCGACAGTCCATATCTTCAGGTCAAGGCCAATGCGATCGCCGCTGGAGATTTCACACCGAACTTCGGGTTGGACATGGCCGCCAAGGACGCCGTCCTTATCGCGGATGCCGCCGAGGCTGTCGGTGTGCGGACCGATGTGATCGATGCGGTGGCCGCCCGGCTTCGCCGATCTGTCGAGGACGGCCTGGGCGAGAAGGACGTCAGTGCAACGTATCTCAGCTCGACACACGCCGAGGCGATCACGGCGTCGGTTGGTACCTCAGTGACGCCTCGGTGATATGTCCGCGGCCCGGGCGCCGCGGCAGGGGAGAGCCGGATCGGACCACAGCGATGGATCACGGTTGACTCGGTGAGCGTCTTTGAATAACTGGTCGGTGTATCGCGAATCGTAAATGCTTGATAGCCGTGCATCGATTTCCCGGCTGTGGGAATACTGCTCGGGTCGATCATGGTGTGCTTTCGATCGTGATGACTCACGAGAAATTTTGGGCGCTCATCGCCACTATTGATGGCCGAGCAAGTCGGCATTCATGTCGGCGGTTGTCCAGATACTTGGCGTCGCGGCCGGTTACTGAGATCGCGGGTTTCGCCGAGTTGTTGTCCGAGGCCCTGTACTGGCTCGATCAGGAGTGCTTCGGCCTGCAGCCGGTCATCGATACGGCCACGTCGCGACGGGTGGGTACGCAGTCCGGCGAGAGCTTCCTTCGCGCTCGGTGTGCCGTTGTGGCAGCGGGCCGTGAAGTGTATTCGAGTATGTTCGATCGGCCAGTAATGTTTGCACGGTACACGGCGCTCGATGGACAATGTTTGTTGTCCATCGTGCCCGAGGCCTTTCGGGAACGGACCGGCCTGAATTGGTCCAGGCAAACCTGGCTGTCGTTTGAGTCGTATTCGAATGACAGTGGGTGGTCGGGGCGATTCCGGAAGACTCCACGATATCCACAATTCTGCCGACTTTGATCTGCTGGCGGCAGCGGTTATTTCGCTGCTGACGAGACCGATCAGAGTGCTCCCGCGTGGCGCGAGGGCAGTTGTTCCTCTTTCTCGCCCTTGACCGAGGCGCTACATGATGAACAGGTCGGCTAGACGTACGTGACCGGCAGATGCCCTGGTCGCAGGGCTGATATCGGGTCGGGCCTCACACGCTCCAGGGTGGTGTGCGCTGCATGGCCGGCCAACCAATGCGAGTGCTATAGCGGTGTCGATAATCGCTTCGATCCTTTCCGGATGCCTTGTGGCGAAGCGGCATGTGTCGACTACACGGGGCTGGTCGGTGAGCATGACAACTCGCTCGAGGCCAAGATGATCCAGCAATGCGACGAGTTCCGCGGCATCGGTTTGATCCTCGTGGTGTTCTTCACCTCCCGAACAGATGGAGGACTGGCAGTTCACCGAGATGAGTCGCCAGTCCGGTGCCAGTTCCCGAGAGAGTTCCGTCGAGTTCTCGACGTCACAAGGGCGACTGTGCACGGTGAGCAATGGACGCCCGCTGCCGCCGGTATCGAGGTAGGAGATGGTGGGTCCGAATGTCGTTCGCATGGTCATGCCGTGTTTCGTTCTTGTTGTGCGGGGATTCTTCGTCGACTTGTGGTGGGCGCCCAGCGATAAAGCTGGGCCCCGCCGATCAATAGCCGCTGAATTGGCTCACATGCGAGGATCGCTCGTCGGAGCCGGTCTCGGGATTCAATTTATTCACTCCCGTGCTGGGTATCTGTGTGATCGACAGTGTGTTGACGTGGGCTGTCAACAACCTGTCATCCTGTGACAGCCCTGGGTTCCGCCGTGACTGAAGACGGGGCGCCGTTGAGGATCCCGACTCCTGACGTGCGGGCTCTCAATCGTTGACTGACTGCAGATGCGCATAGACCTCATCGGTGAAGACATACGTGTCCGGGTCGGCATTCGGATTCGCGCGTCGTCCTGCGTCGAGCGCGTCGATGATCGCCAAGTCAGCGGCCGAGAGCACGAAGTCATGGAGGGCGGCGTTGGTGCGCACGTGTTGGGGTGAGGTCGATCTGGGGATGGCCACCAGACCGTGCTGCAGGTGCCAGCGCAGGATGACCTGCGCGGGGCTGCGGTCGTGTGCGGCAGCGATCGCGGTGATGGAGGGATGGCTCAGCAGTTCTCCGCCTTGCATCAGCGGGCTCCAGGCTTCGACGACGATGCCTCGATCCGAGCAGTAGTCGCGCAGGGCGGTCTGGGCGAGACGTGGATGAAGTTCGACCTGGTTGACCGCTGGAACGATCGTGGCCGCTGCCAGTAGACGATTCAAGCGTTCGATTCCGAAGTTGGATACCCCGATCGCGGCAGCGAGCCCGTCAGCATGCAGATCCTGCATGGCTCGCCAGGTCTCGGCCATCGACTCGTCGAAGGGCCAGTGGATCAGGAACAGGTCCACATGGTCGACGCCGAGACGTTCGAGGCTGGCGTGGGCGCTCGCGATGGTGTGGTCATAGCCCTCGCGATCCACGACCTTCGTGGTGAGGAAGATCTCGGGTCGGGCGATCCCGGAGTCGCGGATCGCACGCCCGACACCTCGTTCGTTCCCGTACGCCGCTGAGGTGTCGATGCTGCGGTATCCGGCCTCCAACGCGGAAGCGACCGCGCGCTCGGCGGTCGGATCGTCCAGTTGCCAGGTACCGAAGCCGAGCATGGGCATGGAGGCGCCGGTATTGAGGGTGACGGTGGGATGCGTCATGAGACTCCTTGGTGCGGTTGATCAATAGCAACATGAGATAGTGCATTCCTCGTCTGGCAACGAGCTGATAAGTGATGTGGCAGAGCAGATTTGGGGGAATGGAGCTGAAATGCCCAGGCACTGCGGATAATCGGCGCGTCGACCTTGAGATTCCGTGACTGTCGGTTGTGGCCGCTCTGTCAGGCGACGACAGTTCCCTGCCAGGGGACCCGACCATCCTTGCGATCACGCTCGTGCATGAGGCACCCAGAGCCACCACGCTCATGCCCGCTGTTCCGGGCAGTTGGCATGAAGGAGTGCGACCGGTCTCGACCTGGAAAGGAAATTGATAATGCCGAGAACTCCCGTCGTTCTCGAACACGGGCCCAGTAATGTCGAGTACCTGATCTCGGGCAGCGGGCCTGGCTTGGTGCTGGTTCACGGCACCTTCGGCGACGCCGAGGTGAGTTGGCAGCCTCTCATAGATGCCGTACAAGGCCGCTACACCGTCGTGTCGGTCAATTTGGCGGGTTCGGGCAGAACGACGGCTCCCGACAGGGTGACGGTCGACGACCTTGCGATTCAGGTCGCCGGTGCAGCGGCCGACGCCGGGTTGGATCGCTATCACCTGGTCGGTCATTCCCTCGGCGCGGTCACTGCGGCGGTGGTGGCGGCCCGTCACGCCCAGCGGGTGGATTCGTTGCTTCTGCACGCGCCATGGTCGGTCACCGATGCACGCGGCCGATTCCAATTCGAGCTGTGGGAGCGGATACTGCAGGCCGATCGCCGGTTGCTCGCCAAAATCTTGCAGCTCACGGGGTTTCGTCCCGACACCCTCGTCGAGGCCGACGATGCGGCGATGAGTTCCTCGGCCTCGCTCTTCACCGCCATGCTCAGCTTCACGCATGCGGCCCAGGTGGCCGCCGCGCGCAACGTCGATATCGCAGGGTTGCTCTCGGGGATCAAGACACCGACACGGGTCTTGGTCAGCGCCTATGACCAGATCATCGCCCCGGCACAACAACACGCGGTAGCCGCTGCGATCCCCGGTGCGGATCACCGCGAGTTCGCGGCTGGACACGCTCTTCCTCTCGAGGATCCCACCGCGTTCGCGAGCGCCGTGATCGAGTTCCTCGACCGCCAGCCTGACGTGGTTGCGCTCACGACCGACTGATCGCCGGAGGCATCGATCTACGACCTGAGTTTGGACGTAGATACATTGCCCCGTTGCCCAGACGAGCACGTGCGTGAGCCAGGCACAGGTTCGCAGGGTTCACCAGCTCCACCTCTTTCGCCGACTGGGCGGTGACCATCGGGGCACATCTACTCCGAGCCCTTCCTGGAGTCTCGCCGTCGGCGATGCGGTTCCAGCGGGCGTGCAGGGTGATCCAGTCGTCGTCGGGTCGGATGCGTCGCTCTGGCGGTCCGCATCTGCCGCGGGTCGCTGAGCAAACCGGCCGGTGCGGCGTGGCAGAAGATCAACCCCGTGTTGCCGATCCGAGAGGTCGGCCAGTATCCGCTACTCGCTAAGTATCGTGCGGTTGGCATACGCGGGTCGGTGGCTCCGATTGGTTTGAATATCACCTCTGTGGTCGTCGTCGATGCCAGTAACGGTGAATCGTCCGAATTGTTCCCTTTCTTCGATATGAGATTCGAGTCGCTGCCTGCTTGATTATCAGGATGCGCCTCGGGCTCGCGCATGGCTCTTGGTATCGTGCAAAACTGGTCGTGTCTCTCCTTTGGGAAGAGTTGAAAGATTCGAGGCTAGGTGTGAAGTCGGATCCCCGTCCCGGGCAGTCCATGGGGCATTTGTTTCCGCGTCAATCCGCAGAGTGGCATCCAACGTTGAATGAGAATCTCACTCCATTTGATGTGCGGCCATTCAGCGGAAAAATTGTTTGGTGGTTGTGCTCGTACTGCGGATATCCGTGGCAGGGCATCATCGGTAACAGAACACGAAGCAATAGCGTGGGATGCAGGTCCTGCAACGTGAGGAGGGCTGGTGATAGGTTGCGGCGGCGCGCCCTCGACGAAGGGCGCTCGTTGTTGCTCCAGCGGCCAGACCTTGCCGAGGAATTTCATCGGACCAAGAATGGAACACTGGGGCCGGGAGATGTTTCTGCCGGAGACAACCGAAAGATGTGGTGGAAATGCACGCGCCGCGGGCACGAATGGGAAGCCAGCCCGAATAACAGGACGAAGCCCAAACCATCCGGATGTCCGAAGTGCATACTCTATGGAACCTCGGAGACCGAGATCCGACTTCGATTCGAACTCGCCGCCGTTGGCTGCCCAGTCGATATGAATCTCTCGGAAATTCCAGTTTCCGGACGTCGTCCTGTCAGGGCTGATATCTCGATACCCGAATACCGGATTGTTGTCGAGTTCGATAGTGCGAGATATCATTCCGCAGCTGCATCTATGCGCCGCGACAGGCGTCAGACAGCAGCGCTCCGCGAGGTGAATTGGACCGTTATCAGGTTGCGTGAGGAACCGCTACCTCTGTTTACTGAGCATTGTTTGCGGGTCCCACGAGGGGCCTCGGTGAAGATTTTGGCCCGAGCGGCGCTGGCCGAGCTTCACCGCCTCGGACTCCGGCCTCGCCTGCTTGATCGATATCTGTCGGAAGATGAGACGTGGTCGAGTGATAGCGCGGAGGAATACATCGCTGACCGACTTTTGGAGAACCTGGCGACAAAGTATCCCGACGTCGCGAAAGACTGGAACTATTCTAAGAATGGAAACGATTCACCGGAAAGAACAAAGTGCAATAGTTTGACACCTGTCTGGTGGTCTTGTGCGAGCGGCCATAGCTACAGGTCCTCACCTGCTTCCCGTGTCTACAGTGGGTCGGGCTGCCCGACTTGTGGAAGGTTGGCAATGCGTGCAGCGAGAAAAACTCCCGCTGCAGAGCGGTCGGCCGGCGATCTTCGGCCGAACCTGCTGTCGCTATGGCATCCGACATTGAATGACGGCGCGACGCTCTTTGATTTCAGGCCCTATTCGAAGGTTCGGGCCTGGTGGCTCTGTCCAATATGTGGAGATCCGTGGGATGCGGAAATTGCCCAGGTTGGGCCGACCTGTAGGTCGTGCAGCTACAAGGTGCGAGGCTTCTTGCGTCAGCTACCCAGGCGTGGACGATCATTGATGGATTTGCACCCCGATGTTGCAAAGGACTGGGACTGCAGCATCAACTCTTTCGGTCCGGACGAGGTTTCTTCAGGATCCGATATCACCGTCGGATGGAAATGCCATAAATGTCAAAGCGTGTGGACCAGGTCGGTCCGGTCTCAGGTGAGGAGCGCGACGTGCCCGAATTGCAATTAGTATGCATGTTGGATTCTCATCGATCTGAATCTCATCGCGTCTCTACTCGAAGCGATCTCGCGGTCGTCTCGAACGCGACGCTTCAGAGATCAGTACGGCGATTGCCTCGCGGTTCGTGTACTGCGTTGGGTGGTTGGAGCCGTGTACCCCCGGCTGCCGGGGACGGCAAGGGCCGGCTGAGCATCGCAGAACCGCGCGAAGCGCGGCAGCTGGGGACGTTCCATGAGACGCGCAGGGTCGTTGGCTTCGAAGCATTGATCTCCAGCCGGTTTGCGCGAGATGTTCGAGGGTGTCGATTTGCCCCCCACCATGGCCCCCCCGTGCGCGGGAGCATCACCTGTGCGGCGTATCTACATGTGAGGTAGGCCGCGGTGTATCTGGATGGTGGTTGGCCTCCGATGGGCGCCAGGATTGTCCGGCGGCGTAGGCGCGGATGGTTTCGACCATGCGGTAGCGTTCGCCGTCGAATTCGATGAGTGATTTGGCGACCAGTGAGGTCAATGCGTCGAGGGTGTCGGTGCCGCAGGTAGCGGTGATGGCGTCGAGGTCGGCTCCGTCGACGAATACGGAGAATTGTCGTGCGAGGTGGGCTTCGGGTTCGGTGAGTAGTTCCCAACTCCACGCGACCGCGGCGTGCAGGGTGCGGTGGCGTGGGATAGTGTGGCGCGCTGTACTGGTCAGCAGGGTGAATCGGTCGGTGAGACGGGCGGCGATCTCTGATAGCGGGAGCGCTTGCACGCGGGCGGCGGCCAGTTCGATGGCCAGCGGCAGGCCGTCGAGGTCGCACACCAGATCGCACACCAGCGTGTAATTGTCCTCGGTGAGTACGAAGTCCGGGCGTACCGCCACGGCCCGCTCCACGAACAACCGCATCGCGGCGTTGTCGATTGCCTGGGTGAGAGTCGCGTCGTGTTCGGGTACGGGCAATGGTCGCAGGGGGTAGAGCCGTTCGCCTTCGATGCCGAGGGCTTCGCGGCTGATCGCGAGGATGTTCAGGTCGGGAACCTGTTGTAAGAGTTCTGCGACGACGGCGGCGGTGGGGACCGCGATGTGCTCGCAGTTGTCCAACACCAACAGCATTCGGCGACCTGACAGTGAGCGTTTGAGACCGGTGATGTAGTCCGCTCGAGGCTCGATTGCGGCTGCGGCCGGTTCGAGAGCGGCCAGGATCGTGTTTCCGATCGTGGATGCTTCGGTGCGGCTGAGATGTTCGTTGTCTACGGCCGCGAGTGAGACGAATGCGCAGCCCGCACTCTGGTCTCGTCCGGTCGTCCGCAGCAGCTGTGTCACCAGTCGCGTCTTGCCGACGCCGCCTGCGCCGACGAGTGTGACCAATCGTGAGATATCCAGTGATCGGTGCAAGCCCGTGAGGTCTTCTGTACGCCCGACGAAACTGGTCCAGTGTTGCGGCACAACCGAACCAGCGTTACCGGTGTCGGATGTTGCCTGCGAGAGTGGTGACGTGGTCAGGGGTGTGTCGAGTGCACGGGTTGCGGACACGAATACCCAGGGGCGGGTGGGCATCTGGGGATCGGCTGCGCGGGATTCGGCGTGCGCGGGTGGCGTGGACGGGATCTGCGTCATGGCCTGGTGGAGCGCGGGTGAGGGGGCGATGCGGAGTTCGTCGTGTAGCAGGGACTCGGCCCGTTGGTAGGTCTGCAGGGCTTCGGCGGAGCGTCCCACCGTGGCCAGGGCCCTGATCAAGCGTGCGATCAGAGTCTCACGGAACGGGTGCGTCGATACTTCGGCGGTGAGCTGGTGAATGAGCTCACCGCTGCGGCCCAGGGCGTGGAATGCGTCCGCGCGCAGTTCGATTGCGGTGAGACGCTGTTCGGTCAATCCCGCGGTGAGTTCACTGATCGTGGGTGACGGGTGAGCCCCGCCCAATGCCGGTCCACGCCACAGGTCGAGACCCATGTTGAGGCATTCGACGGCTCGGGTGTGCCGACCTGACGCGAGTTCGGTTCGTGCCTGGGTCACGGCGGTGGTGAACCGATGGGCATCGGTGGAGTCCGGTTCCACGGTCAGCCCATAACTCGATCCTCGCCGGATCACGTGGTGGGGCAGCCGGACACGCAATCTCTTGATGAGGGTATGCAGGGCGTTGGTCGCATCGGTGGGTAGGTCTTCGGCCCAGATTCCGTCGATCAGACGAGTTGCCGGCACCGGTCGGCCCGGGTCCATCGCGAGCAGTGTCAGCAGCGCTTTGACCCGAGGCCCGCCGAGCGGCAACTCGCGACCGTCGGCGGTGACGGTTATCGGACCCAACAGCGCGATCTGCATGGCTTGTCCCACCTTCGGTGAAGCCGCTGCGGCAGCTCACCGTGCCGATTCGACGATTTCGGGGTAGTCCTTCAGATCGATGTCGTTCTTGGCCGAGTCTCCGTACTTCAGCATCAGGTTGAAGGCGCGCGAGCCCACGAACCAGTTCCGGAAGCGCAGGCCCGTCGCGGTCTTCGGTGCCAGGAACGGGCCCGGGCGCGCATCGTCGGCCTTGCGGGTGTAGCGCTTCATGATCTGCTCGTAGCGGGCGAACGCCTGGGTGTAGTCGCCGTCGGCTGCGGCCAGTTCACCGGCGAGCACGTAGGCTCCGATGATCGCCAGGCCGGTGCCGAATCCGGCGAGGGTGTTGCCGTATCCGGCGTCGCCGACGAGTGCCACGCGCCCCGAGACGAACTTCTTCATCTGGACCTTGCACAGTGCGTCGAGGTAGAAGTCGTTCAGGAACGGCAGTTCGGCCAGCATCTGGGGCACGGCGCCGCCCATGCCGGCGAAGGTCTCCTGCACGATTCGACGCTGGGCGTCGAAATCCTGACGCGAGTAGTCCAGCTGCGGTGAGGCGAACATGTACATCTGTGCCGCCTTGGGCCCGCCGGTCTGCGCGAACCGGCCGGGGGTGTTGTACACATCGGAGGTCGCGCGTTCGTGGGCGACCGCGGAGGTGCCGGCCCAGCGGGAGGCACCGGCGATGGCGTAGTAGTAGCCGTTGTGGGTCACGAAGTCCGACTCCGGTCCGAAGGTCAGCTTCCGTACCCGGGAGTGGATGCCGTCGCAGCCGAAGACCAGGTCGAACCGTCGCGGCGGGGAGTTCTGGAATTCGACGTACATGCCCGCGTCGGTCTCGGTGAGCGCGGTGATGGTGTCGTCGAAGAGATATTCGCAGGTGTTCGCGGTCTTCTCGTACATGATCTCGGCCAGGTCGCCGCGCAGGATCTCGATGTCGCCGCCGGTGAAGTCGCCGGAGATGAAGGCCTGCTGCGTGCCGGTCTCGTCGCGCATGACCATGTCGGTCTTGCCGGTCTCGCGGCGCTTGATCTCGTCGAGGATGCCCATCCGTTCCAGCACGGTCATGTGGGTCTGGCCGGTGAAGTCGATGGCCTGGCCGCCGGCGCGCAGTTGCGGGGCCCGCTCGACGACGGTCACCTGGTAGCCGTATCGGTTGAGCCAGTAGGCGAGGGCGGGGCCGGCGACGGAAGCTCCGGAGATGAGGACGGTGGTGGTGCGCATTGCGATGACTCCTATGTTAATTGCGTCCGGTGGACGCGGTGACTGAGATAAGCGTATGGTGGACGCAGTTACTTGTCAACTTCGAATCCGGAAAGATGGCGACCATGCCCGCTCGTTCTGCCCTCGCACTGCTGTGGGGCACCCTTGACCGGCCCAAACGCGGACCGAAGCCGTCCTTGACCCTGGCGCGGATCGTTGCCGAGGCGGTCGTGATGGCCGACGTCGAGGGTCTGGCCAACCTGTCGATGGCTCGACTGGCCGAGCGGTTGGGCTGCGCGAAGATGGCGCTGTACCGGTATGTGCCTGGCAAGAACGAGCTCACCGCGCTGATGCTCGACTACGGTCTGGGCGTCCCACCGGATCCGAGTGTGCTGGCGCCCGAGAGCGGTGAGGCGCCGTGGCGGGCCTACCTGCGCCTGTGGACGATCAGTTTCTACGACTTGGTTCGAGATCACCCGTGGGCTCACGAGTTGGTCAACGGTGTGCGACCCGTCGGACCGAATGAGTTGGCGTGGATGGAGGCCGCACTGACCTCGCTGGCCGGTACCGGGCTGACCGGTGCCGAAAAGCTGGACACCATCGTGCTGTTGCTCGGGCATGGTCGCATCGTCGCGTTTCAGAATGCCTCGATGGTCGGCGAGGACTGGGAGGGACAGTTTCTCGAGGAACTGGTTGGTGTGCTCGCGGCGCAGGCCGAACGGTTCCCGCAGGCGGTGAGCTCGCTCGCCGAGAGCATGAGCGGGACCGCCGCCGAGTCGGGTCGGGGTATGGCTCTGGAGTACGGGATCGACCGGATTCTCGATGGTGTGGCCGCACTCATCGCCACCCGGGGGCAGGCCGTACTCCAGGGCACCTGACCCGAGGAAGCTGGGATTTGTGTTGTCGGCTGCATCCCTGACCCCTCGACGGGGATGCACCCGACAAAGACGGGTCGGCAGCCGGGTCTTCAACGACATCAGCGAGGTGATTTCGATATCGGACCTTGTTCACCGGGACCGTGCTTCAGCTGCTCGCTGTCGAACGCGGTGTGTCCGCGTTGTCAGTTTCGTGTTGCCCGGTAGTGATTGGTGACATCCGGAGCCTGGTTGATCGTCAGCGGACGGACCTTGTCCAGGAGCAGGTCGAGGAACTGATCAGGATGACGGAAGCCGGCGAAGTGGCTGGCGTCTCGGATCAGCGAGAAGTCCTTGACCGGTGCGGTGATATCGCTGACGTACCTGCCGGCGGGGGCGGGCGGGGTCAGTGCGTCGTTGTCACCTTGGAAGACGAACATCGGGATGACGAAGGAGGTGCCTTCAGCCCGTTCGTCGATCATCACCGCTTGCGTGCCCATCTGTTCGGAGAAGGTCATGCCCTTGAGGTATTTCTGCAGGCCGCGCAGGTTGTGCAGCGGGGAGAACCACAGTGAGCGGATCACCACGGTCTTCATGGTGTTGAAGGAGAGTGGATCGCTGGTGATGACGAACTTGTTGTAGGCCGACCACTCTTCGGGGGTCCAGCGCGATTTGTCCGAGCCCATCGCGAGGGCCTTGGCCAGGTCCTTCTTCTTGCCAGAGTTCTGCAGTCGGCTCACCATCGCCTGGTAGGCCGAGACCTCGCGACCGCCGTCGTTGATGTTCTGGTCGGTTCCGACGTAGGCGTAGAACAATTCGGGGTGATTGCGGGCGAGACGGAGCCCAACGTTGGTGCCGAAGGAGTTGGCTACCAGCAGAACTCGGTCGACGCCCATCCGGCGGCGCGCATCGGCGATGACGTGCAGAGCGTCCTGATAGACCTGTTCGAGGGTCATGTCGCCTTGGGCGTCGGGTGCGGCGGCATAGGTCTTGCCGGAGCCGCGAACATCCCACCGCACGATGGTGAAGTACTGCTCCCAGGGGCGGGTTCGCGTGATGAAGACGTGGTTGGACGCACCTGGTCCGCCCTGGATCTCGACGATCACCGGGTTGCGGCGGTCGTCGCCGCGGACCGAGATCCATTGGTCGAGCCCGCCGATGTGCACGAAGCCCGACTCGTCGATTCCGTTCGGCGTGGTGATCCGTAGTCGTCGAGCGTTGGCCATTCGTTTGATCTGCCGGTAGCCGAGCAGGCCGACGATCGGAGCGCCGATGACGACCACGACGACCACGGCAATGATGGAGCCGAGCATTCCTTCTCCTGGATAGTCCTGTGTTGACTGAAAAGTCTGTTCATGCCTTCTGTCAGCAACCTGTCAGCCGATGACAGGTGCTGGCAGAAGCGAGCGGAACTGCCCAGCGGATCGCCTACCCACGTGGAATCCGTGAGTGCCATCCAGAGGCGGTATCTCTTCGACGTTCGTGAGCCGTTCCCACTCGTGGGTCGGCCCCTGTTTCTGAGGGCTGGCGTCGATGAGGTGCGCACACGATCCTTCGAATCGGAACAGAAGGAGCGCTTGTGACCATGACTTTTCATCGCATCGCGTCCACTACCGGCCTGGACTGTGTGCTCCCGTCACTATCGAAGCGCTGCGGTCGAGCGGCGGGTCTACATAACAGGAGCTGAAACGCTCAACAGAGCTGCGCGACGACATTCGAGAGGTTAGAGCGGGTCGAGGTCCTCGAGGTCACACCAAACCTCGGAGCCCACGGTCGTTCGAATCTGGGAGAGTATTTCGCGCCTGATCTGTTGCAAGGTCATGTGATTCGCGAGAAGGTTGTTCCTCGAGACGACGAGCTGGGCCGATAGCGCCTGGCGCTCTTGTGAAGTCGTTACCGAGCCGCCAGCGTCGGCGGTCGCATACCGGGGTCGACGGTCGAGTTGCCGTCGGCCTACGGCACCAGCTCGAGAGCGAATGCGCACGTTGGTCGACCGCTTCGATCGATCGAGCCTTCGGCAGCTACTTATTCAGATGCAGTGTGTGGTCGCGAAGATCGTGCACCGGTGCGAGACGGGCAGGCTTGATGCAAATTGGGCTCTTGGGTCCGGTGACAGTGACATCGGAGGGAGTCGATGTGCCTGTCGGCGGTCCGCGGGTGCGGGGACTGCTCGCGCTGCTGGCGTTGGAGGTGGGTAGGCCCGTTCCGGATGCCCGCCTGGTCGACGGCATCTGGGACGAGGACCCGCCAGCCGATGCGGCCAACGCGTTGCAGAGCCTGGTCAGGCGGTTGCGGCTGCTGATGCCGCAGGCGGTGACTCGCCAGTGCGGCGGCTACGCCCTGACTCTTGATCCCGGCCTGACCGATGTTCACCGTTTCACTGCTGCGCTGGCGCTGGGGCGTCGCCTCGTGGCTGCGGGGCAGGTCGACGCTGCGGCAACGAGTTTGGACTCCGCATTGGCCGAATGGCGCGGCGCGCCCATGGCAGACATCTGTGGATCACCCATACTGCACGCCCTCGCGACAGGACTTGCAGAGCAAAGACTGGCGACGATCGAGTTGCGAGCCGAGGTCTACCGCATACTCGGACGCAGTGAGGAACTCTTGCGAGAGCTCGCCGCGGAGCTCGATGCGCACCCCCTGCGCGAAACCCTCGCCGCTTGTCTGGTCACCGCTTTGAGCGCCGCAGACCGACACACCGAGGCGCTGCAGACCTTCGATCGCATGGACGAGAGGCTGCGTACCGAATGGGGTGCCGTACCCTCGGCTGTCCTTGTTCGTGCCGCCACCGCGGCGCGGGCCGCCCCAAGACCGTGCGGCGCAACGCAGAGACGAGCAATCGTCGAGGCCGCGCCCTCCGTCGATGAGGGATGCGCCGAGGGACAAGTGATTTGCTCGGACCTGCCGCGACGCGCCACGAGTTTCCTAGGCCGCGACACCGACGTGGTCGGGCTGGTGCGAGTACTGGGATTATCGCCCTTGGTCACGTTGGTCGGCACGGGAGGAGTGGGCAAGACACGCCTTGCGACCGAGATGCTCGCGGCCCACGGGCCGGAATGGGCGGGCGGATTCGTCTTCGTGGATCTGGCGGGTGTGGGTCGAGATCAGCCCGGAAAGCCCGGCACTGCCGCGATCGGTGTCGCCGTGTTGGCTGCGCTCGGCCAGTCCGTGCGCAGCGGGGCATTCGAGGACGACTGGCTCGATACCGTGTGCCGACTGCTCACCAGCCGCCGGATGTTGTTGGCACTGGATAATTGCGAACACGTCGTGGCTGCTGTTGCCGAGCTGACAACGGCACTTGTGCAGAGACTTCCGCTATTGACAGTCCTGGTCACCAGTCGTGAAGCGCTGGGTGTGGATGGGGAGCGTCTGTTCCCGGTTCGGGCTTTGGCCTTGCCTGGCCGTGAGGCGACCTTGGTCGAGGCCCTCGACCGCGCGGCGGTGGGATTGTTCGTGGAGCGGGCTACCGCGGTGCGCCCGGATTTCGTTCTGTCCGAGGACAACTGTGCTCAGGTATGCGCGCTGGTGTGTGAGCTCGATGGTCTACCACTGGCGATCGAGCTGGCCGCCGCGCGCCTGCACGCGCTGCCACTGTCGGAGATCGCGGCCCGGCTCGGTGATCGGTTCTCGGTGCTGACCAGCACTGCCCGCCACACCATCCCGCGACACCGCACCCTGCTGGCCGCAGTTCAATGGAGTTGGGAACTGCTCAGTGAGCCCGAAGCCGAACTCGCACGCAGATTTTCGGTGTTCGTCGGCGGAGCGACCCTCGAAACGGTGACCCGGATCTGTGGCCCGGACATCGTGGACGTGCTCGCCTCGCTGGTGGCCAAGTCATTGATCGAGTTCGACGGCGAGCGCTACCGCATGGTCGAAACCGTCCGCGCCTACGCGACCAGGAAACTCGACACTATCTGCCAGATACCTGCGCTCATCGCCAGCAAGTAGTCGAGATACGTATCGGCACAAGCACGTCCAGAGTCGAGCTGTTCGACCCACCTTCAGTGCGACAGCTCGGTTGCCTTCCACCGACACCAGGGTGTGGTGGGAGAGCAGTTGCAAGCACACCGAAGAGGTCGAGGATTCGAACTCAGGCACCCATGATGGGGCGCGGGCGTCGGTGGATCTGACTTCTGGCGTAAACCACGCTCCTCACGTCCTGACAGCGCTGGCAGCTGCTACGAGGAGCGCGATCTCTGAAACCAGCAGCGACCCGTCCACAACGTCAATGTAGGGCGCGCGCTGGATGTTTCACCGCACCCGCGCACGCCGTGCTGGTCAGAACGGTGGTTCGTTGTTCTGCGGACCGGCCGATGTCTATCAGATCTCGACGAGAAAATTGTCCTAGTAGCGGGCGCACGCATCGCTGCTATCTTGCAGATTCGAAGATCAGTTTCCGGAGATCACGTTCAAGCTTGACAAGACCTGATCGCGGTTCGCGATGAACCGAAAGATTGGATTTGGATTGTCAATCCTGAACAGTAGCTCCCGCAATCGATCCCTTTCGTCTCCGGTAATCGGAATCGGGCTACCAGACAGAACCGCAGCCAAGTTGTCGATGATGAGATCAAATTCGCTTTGTTCTCGAAGTCGCCCGAAGTAGCCGTAGATGTCGGTGCCGTCCTCTGCGTTAGCTTCGATCCGCTCCCTGAGCTCAGCCAGGAGAGAGTCGGTCCGTTCTTCCCACCAGCGCGAAGCTGCGATCGCCGCTGCACGATCGTCTTCGTTCAACTCGGTCATCTCACTCTCCAGTGTTCGGGGTCAGCACGAGATCGGGGCCACGCCGCCAGACACCGGGCTGGCCGCCGTGAGGCCAGGCTGTGACGATAGCCCCGTCCTTGTCGACGACGACGGTCATATTGATTCCGTACCCCTTTTGATTTGAATATCCTTCGATTTCGTAATTGCCGTTCGGCTGCGGTTTCTTGGGGTATGGATCGAGGGATCCTGGCGATGGATTCGGCGGCGGCTTGGATATCGGTTGCATCCCAAGTCATCGCGATGCCCGGACACTCTGGCACCCGTAAGAAGCACGCTGGGCCACACCGGAGTACGCTGTCCAGCCAGCGGCCCGCAGAACCTCGCACGGTTCAGGTGCCCAGCACAGCGATCCGTCGTGCGGTGCGCAAGGCTCGGAGGCGGCGTCGACCTAGAGCTCCAGCATCACCTTGTGATGTAGTGCGTGTCGGCGCTGGTAGTGGGCGTTAGTTTCGGGCGCGGTATTGGCGTAGGCGTCGCCACCGAACGCAGTTTGACGCTACCCGAACCGCTCTATGTCAAAGCCGCTCTGGGCGAACGAATCCCGAGCTCCCCACACAAGACTCGACCCCCGTTGGTGCCACACCATCCAAAGTCATCAACACCTGACGCTGCGTTCGCCGCACGACTACACGGGCCTGAGAACTCTCGAAGCACCTGTAGCAGTAGGACTTTGCCGTTCCACATGTGCAGCACCTATTTGGTCGGGCGCTGTTCAGGTCAGGTTCCGGGCCGGTTCGGTGATAAGGCAGCGGTGGCCGGGATGTGTCCTCCCAACCGGGACTCCCGGTTGGGAGGACGATGGGTCGACCTCAGTGTTGCTGAGACAGCCATTCTTCGAATCGTGTGGGGGCGATGCGCGCGTCTGTGCTCGGCAGCAGGACGGTGCCGGCCATCTCCGGGCCGAAGATCCCAGCCCAAGAGGGAACTAGTTCGATCGTGCGGCCACGTGCCTGGTTGGTGCGTCGCGCCATGTCGACCAGGTCCTGAGGATCAGGGCCTGCGATCTCGTGATAGCGGCCTTGGGGTGTGCCGGTGACGATTTCGGCGAGGATCTCGGCCACATCGATCGGTGCGATCGGTTGAACGAGCAGCGGGGCGATCGTGGCCTTCCCGTCTTGTTCGGTCCAGCTGGCGACCATCGCAGCGAAGTCATGGAATTGCGTCGCGGACACGATCGTCCACGGCACCGGCCCCTCCGCGACAAGCCTTTCTTGCTCACGTTTGCCCGCGTAGTGGGCGTTACCCTCGACCCGGTGTACTCCGGCGATGGACAACAGCACATGGTGGCGGACATTCGCTCGCTGTTCGGCCGCGAGCAGATTGGCGGTGGCGGTCCCGAAGGAGGCGACTACCTCAACCGGATCAGCGGCAATGATATTCGTGACGTCGACCACCGCATCGACTCCAGTCAATGCGGCATCCAGGCCGACGCCGGTGGAAAGGTCGACACCGGCACCACGACTGATAGCGACTACGTCGTGCCCCATCGCAGTCAAAGCGGAGGCAGTCAAACTTCCGATATTCCCGGTTGCCCCGGCAATAGCGATTCGCATGAAGGTGTCATCTTTCTAATCGATGAATCGGACAATTCCGGCTGACGCCCAGTGTTGTCGGTTCGTGGCAGCTCAGGCAGTGCACACGGTGACTAGGCTTAGGAGGACTAGGTCTTGCTTGCGATGGTGCGTGGCTGGCAAGGACGCAAGTAGTGCACTGACGTTGGGTTGCTGGTCAACGACGGTCGAAAACCCTAACGGGACAGGGCGCGCTTCACGACGCGAGGAACTTTTCCAGGGCCGTCACCACATAGGTGGGATTCTCCTCGAGCACCCAGTGGTTGGCCCCGGGCACGACGTCGGTCGTGACGTGGTCGGCCACGCGAGGGAAGGAGGCTCCGACGGCGGGGCCGAGGCTGTGCTCGCCGCCGACGGCCAATACGGGGATCGTCAGCTTTCCGTCCCGAGCGAGCAGGTCATCGATTTGCTTCAGGCCGACGTTTTGCTGGCGGAAGTATTCCAGCGATGCGTGAACTCGGCCGGGTCGGGTGAACGCGGCGATCATCACGTCGGATTCACTGGGGTCGATCGCGCCGTCGGCTTCGCTGTAGAAGTAGTTGAAGAAGTCGTGTTCATGTCCTGCGATAAGGCGCTCGGGGAAGTCGGCGCGGGGGCCTGTGGCCAGCCAATCCCACCACGTCGCGCCGGGTTTGGACTGGACGATGTTCAGGTAGTCGGTGGTCGCGGGGGCTTCGTAGACGGCGAGGTGTTTGACCTCGTTGCGATATTGCGTGGCGTAGGCCAGTGCGATTTGTCCGCCCCAGTCGTGTCCTGCCAAGTCGATCTGTCCGAGTTGTAGTTTCTGGACCGCGGCGTGGATGTCGGAGGCGACAACTTGGGGGGTGTAGCCGCCGTCGTCTTGGGGCGCGAATCCGGAATCGCCGAAGCCGCGCAGGTCGATGGCGACGACGGTGTGGTCCTTGGCCAGTTCGGGGGCGACTTTGCTCCAGGCGCGCCAGGTCTCCGGCCATCCATGCAACAGCACCACGGCCGGGCCGTGGCCGCCGATCACATAGTGGATCTTGACACCGTTGTTGTCGGTGGTGCCGTCAGTGAAGCCGGGCAAGGGAGCTGCAGTCGCGGTATCGGAACGTACGGCGGGGGTATCCGAATGTGAGGAGCAGGCTGAGCCCACGACGGCGGTGGTGGCCAGGACTGCTGCGAGGAGCCCGCGGCGCAGGGATGGGATCGGGTTCATGGTGGCAGCGTCGCGGATTCTTCTGTCAGTTAACTGTTATCGACTCGCACGATCACGCGGTCGTGGGTCGTGTGCGTCGCGGCCGGATGATGGGGCGTGGTCGAGCCTGATTTCAGGCATTTCGTCACGACGACGTCGGCGGTGAGCGAGGCGGTCGGAGATGGCAGCCGTTGACAGGCTACTGACAGGCCGTGCGGGCAGGGTGATGGCCATGGGCGAGATGGTCAAGAATCGACTCGGTGCCACCGACATGCAGTTGAGTCCCTTGGGGTTCGGCGCATGGTCGGTCGCCGCGGGTGGCTGGTGTTATGGGTGGGGTGCCCAGGACGATGCGGAGTCGATCGCGAGCATTCGGTACGCGGTGGAGACAGGGATCAACTGGATCGACACCGCGGCGGTCTATGGGTTCGGCCATTCCGAACATCTCGTCGCCAAGGCCCTCGCGGGATTCTCCGACAACGATCGACCCTATGTGTTCACCAAGTGCGGCCTGGTCTGGGACGAGGCAGATCCGTTCGCCATGCCCAGGGCGGTCACGACGCCTGCCAGTGTGAGGCGTGAGCTGGAGGACTCGCTTCGTCGGTTGAATCTCGAGTGCATCGACCTGTACCAGGTGCAATGTCCTGACACCGGACGGTCACCGGATGCCGCGGGTGTGGAGGGCACCGACGCTGCGGTGACACCGCTGGCGGAATATTGGGCCTTGATGGCGGAACTGGTGCAGGAGGGCAAGGTCTCGGCGATCGGTCTGTCCAATCACAGTGTGGCGCAGCTGCAGGCGGCCGAGGAGATCGCGCATGTCGATGCCATCCAGCCGAGGTTCTCGCTCATCCATCGTGCCGCGGCGAACGAGCTGGCGTGGGCCGCAGCGTACGGAACCGGCGGAATCGTCTACCAGCCGCTGCATTCCGGGCTGCTGAGCGGAGCCTTCTCCGCCGACCGTGTCGCGGCATTGCCCGAGGGCGATTGGCGAAGGACCGCTGTCGAATTCACCGCCGAGCTGCACCGCAACCTCGCCCTGGTCGAGGGACTGACCTCTATCGCTGCCGCGCACGGGATCACGGTGGCCGCGGTTGCCATCGCCTGGACGCTGTCATGGACCGGTGTGACCGGCGCGATCGTCGGTGCTCGCCGACCCGATCAGATCGACGCGTGGATCGACGCCGCGACCGTGCGGCTGACCGACGACGACCATCACCACATCGCTGAGTTGCTGATCGCTGAAGGCATCGGCGCCGGCCCCGTGCTGCCCTGACCGACCGACTTCCACACAGAAGGGATTTCCTATGTTGTCCGACAAAGCCAAACGGCTCCTCGAGGATCGCACTGTTCTGACGGTTGCCACCCTCAATCCCGACGGGTCCCCCCAGACGACACTCGTCTGGGGGCGCACCGACGGCGACGATGTGGTCTTCTCCACGGTGAAGGGGCGACGTAAGTACTCGAATCTTCTGCGTGACCCGCGCGTGAGCGTGAGTGCCTTCGACCCGGACGACACGTTCACCCGCGTCGAGATCCGCGGCCGCGCAACCGTATCCGACGACCCGGACGGTGCGCTGATCGACGAATTGTCACGCAAATACACCGGTTCGGCGTGGACCGAAGCCGATCCGGCCGCCCAGCGCGTCATCGTTCGCATTACCCCGGAGAAGGTGGTCGAGTCGTGAGTACCGCGGATCGTGAAATCACCGTCGTCGCAACGATTGTGGCGAAGCCCGACGATCGAGAGACGGTCGCGCGCCTCCTCGGGGCGGTCGTCGCGCCCACCCTGCAGGAGCTGGGCTGCCTCGGATACAGCATGTATCGCGACACCAGCGACCCTGACACCTTCGTCGCGATCGAAAACTGGCGCAGCGCCGAGGATCTCGACAAGCACCTTGCCACCGCGCACCTGCGTCAGTTGGTGGTCGATCTCGAGGGACTGCTGGCTTCTCCGCTGAAGATCTCGACCTATCACCCGCTCACCGCTGCCGTCGTTCAGAACGGCTGATGTCCGTGTCCGTACCCCTGGCGGGTCTGGGATAACGGCGGATCTTGATCGCGGTCCTTCCGGCCGACCCTCGAGGTTGGGCCGGGAGGACCGACTCGTATCGGGGGAGAACAACGGCACTGCCATCGATGGGAAGTCCCGACATGCGCTGCCTTGCGAACATGTTCGCGTGCAGGCCGATAGTGGCCTCGCTGCTGGCTTCGCTGCTCCGGAGAGAGGACGACATGGTGGCATCGCGTTGGCGCCGGGATGTGAAGGCGCGTCGGATGTCGCTGCCTTCGACGGTTGTGGTGATTCTGGGACTGTTGGTCGGTTGTGCATCGCCCGCGGGGACGGCTCATCCGCCCGAGCACGTGAGCGGGACGAGTGATGCGGCGGGTTTCGTGCATCCCGGAGTGTTGGTGTCGCTCGGGCAACTCGATTTCGTGCGCGGGCAACTGCGCGCGGGCGCACAGCCATGGAAATCGGCCTTCGATGCCATGCTGGCCAGTCAGTTTGCGGGACTGGGCTATACGGCCAAGCCCCGAGAAGTTGTCGAGTGCGGGCCCTATGACCATCCGGACAACGGATGCGGTGATGAGCGACGGGACGCCGATGCCGCGTACACCCAAGCGCTGGCGTGGTCTCTGACCGGTGACGATCGGTATGCGAGAAAGTCGATCGAGATCATGGATGCATGGTCGGCGACCCTGAGCGACCATACCGGCAGCAACGCCACGCTGCAGAGCGGGTGGGCGGCATCGGTGTGGACTCGGGCGGCCGAGATCATCCGCCACGGCTTCGCCGGCGGGTGGCCGGATCTGGGCCGATTCGAGAACCTGTTGCGGAATGTGTATCTACCCAAGGTGATTCCCGGCACGACCTCGAACGGCAACTGGGAGCTGTCGATGATCGAGGCCACCCAGGCAATCGGCGTCTTCCTCGACGATCGGCACGCCTACGACACCGCGGTCTCGATGTATCTGGATCGAGTGCCTGCGTATATCTACCTCAGCTCCGACGGCCGGCAACCGCACATGTCACCACGCACCCATGCCCCGATCGCCGACTACTGGTGGGGGCAGACACGGCTCGTCGACGGGGTCGCGCAGGAGACGTGCCGCGATTTCGCGCATACCGGCTATGGGTTGTCGGCCGCAGCGCATATTGCCGAAACCAGTCGCATTCAAGGCCATGACCTGTATCCGCAGGTAGCCGATCGCCTGCGAGCCGGATTCGAACTGCATGCGCGATACCAACTCGGCACACCGATGCCGGAGTGGCTGTGCGGCGGACAGTTGCGCCGCGAACTGGGGCCGGTGACCGAGGTCGCGTACAACGCGTTGCACAATCGGATGCACATGGATATGCCCGACACCGAACGGCTCACCGTCAAGCAGCGTCCGGCCGGATTGGACATGTTCACCATGTGGGAGACACTCACCCATGCCGAGAATCCGTCCTGACGATGATCAGTCGGCGGGCGTGGATGCGTGACGTGGGCGCTTTCCGCCCCCTTCATACGAAGGCTGTGGCGTCAACGCTGGTCTGCTCGGCTGCTCTGGTAGATCGAGCGGGCGATCACACAGTCGGCTGTTCCGAATCGGGATTCGGGGTCGATTCCTGGTCGGGTTCAGGGTGATTCGCGGCCAAGACAGGGGCGAGATCCTCTCGGCTCGGCCTCCGGCATCGATCGCGACAGGTATGCGACCAGCCCCGCCGACGATCATGACCGAGGCACCGAGTGTGTCGCCGAGTGCCTTGTCGACCGGTCACTGCCGTGAGCCGGCCGCTACTCGCGCCGACAGGATGCCGTCGACGTCGGGCAACCGGCGCGGGCGTGTGGGTAGTGGCGCATGGGTCGGGGCGAGCGGCTGAGGAGATCGGCTCGGATCGGTGTCGAGGAGCTCATGTCCGGTTGAGAAGAGGGCGAAGCGGCGCCGTTCCACGTCCCAGAACCGGTAGATCGGCCATTGCAGGCTGTGGGTCAACCACGCCCCAGCACCGTGAAACCTGTGCCGCGCAGTAACTTCGATGCCGTGACGTTCGAGGGTTCGCAGGCGATCGCGTTCGTAACGCCAGAGGGTCCGTGGGCTGATCTTGCGGTATCGAGCCGAGGTCTGGGCGCGCATCTGGTCGGCTTGTTCGATCCGGAGTCCATGTCTGACCAGACACAGGGCAAGGTCCAGGTCCTCGAGTGAATCCCGCGACCGGCAGGTGTCGGCTCGAACAGCCATCCACGCGCTGCGTCGTAGGGCCATGTTCGCGCTGTGCAATGCTTCGATTCTCTTACCATCGGCGCCTGCGCGGCGGTCGAATCCGATGCTGTGATGGCGTACGGATCGGATGGGCGAATCGTGATACGTGGTAGCACCGTTGATCGCGTCGATCGCGGGGTAGCTGGCGAAGATTTGTCGGATCGTCTCGCCCCAGTCGGACGCGACCAATGTGGCCGCGTCGATGCGAGCGATCAGATCGCCTCGGGCGCGGTCGAATCCAGTGTTTCGCGCGTGGGCGATTCCGGGGATCGGTTCGGCGACGATATCGATCTTCGGGCAGGTCATCGCGTAGTGCGCTATCACGTGGCGGGTTTCGCCGATCGCCCCGTTGTCGACGACGATGACCTGGTCGATCGATGCTTGCGCGGCCAGTCGATCGAGGGTTTCGGTAATTCCTTTCTCCTCGCGAATGACTGGGATCACCACGGAAAGGCGGGCCGTATTCTGGTGGTACTCCACGAATTTCATCCATTCCGCAGTCGTCTGCGTGGAAATTTGCTCGAGTTCCGTAAAGATACCGACCGTGACGGTATCTGCCACCGTTGGGAAGGCTATGGGAGGTGGCTGGGGGAGTGCTCGGCGCGTGTCGTCGAATCCTCGCCCCGGCACGGAACCATCGTGTGCCACTGTCTTGGAGCGCGGACGGTCGTTACCGCAAAGGATCCGTGCCGATGCTCGAGCCCAAGCTTCCGGGTCGGTGGACTCCGGCCATGGTTGCTCAGGACATGGCACGCTTATCGCCTCGACAACTACCGGTTCTGACCGAAGGGCTCGCGGTGGCGGTGTGCTGGTTGTCGCTCGCCCGCCACGCGTTGTATTCCCAAGGGGTAGAACAGGTAAATGGAGATGACGGTCATGTCGGCGTCCAATGAATTGTGTGGAATGCACGTCGAAAACGCCGCCGACCCTGGTCGCGGTGTATGAACTGGTGGGTCGGGTCTGGAGGCGAGCCGCCGAATTCCGCCTCACCGCGGCGGGGACCGTTGAACTCGCTCTGACGGGTGGTCAAGATTGCTTGTTGGCGCGGGATTGGTTCACCAACGGGATCGCGCCGTCGAGCAGTGCCCTGCATACTGATCGGGCGGACGGACCGGCGTTCATGCGAGCGTTGATGTACCCGTTCCGGATGCCGTACTTTCGGCTTGCCGACGAGAGTCCTTGCGCTGATTGATGAGTGACATCGTCTGGCTGTGGCCACCGCTTTGAGGGATCTTGTCGGCTCAAGCGCAATGGCCGCAGTGAAAATGACCGAGAGCGCTGTGCGTCGTGGCGTCCGGATGCGGCGAATCAGGCTCGGAATTAGTTGGGCGCCAACACATCATTTGTTGACGCCGACACATATTGGCGTTCAACCACGGTCTGGCCCGTCCGGGTAATCTGTTGGTGCTCTGGCAGTCCTCTGTCACGGATTGAAAGATCGCTGACAGTCTGAATACGGACGAGACGCTGTGGGCACGGTCGTCACCGTTCAGCGTTCGTGTGGTGTTCGCCCCGAGGGATTGGGTGTGACCGAGCAGCCGGTTGACACTGATCTGTCAGCTCTGTGACAGTCCGTTCGGCCAGAGTCCGGGATCGTGAAAGTCAGTGACGCGGAATGGAAACGCGGCGGTGGTGTGTACCGACTGTCGCGAGCCCGTGACTCTCCGGATCGTAGGTCACGCTGGTGGCGCGTCGATCAGGGGCCGTATCGTCGGTGGCCGGATCAGGATTCTGTCCAGGACCGTCTGGGCGTGGCGCATTGGCGCGGTGGTGGCGTGTGCGTCGTAAGCCTGTCGGCTGTCCCATCGTTGGAAGGTCATCATTCGGGAGAGGTCGTTGGGGTCGACGTACACCCCGAAGGCCAGACACCTGGGATCGTCCAGGGCCGGTTCGATCAAGGCTTCCAGGGCCGTGCGGAGCCGATCTTCCTGACCCGGCACGGCGCGATACTCGACGATGACGAAGTGGGTCACGACCTGGCCGCCTCAGGCGGGGCGGGCTGGGCCACTGCCTGCGCCGGTGGACGTGATCGCGGCGGCGATCTCTTCGAGGTCGGCCGGGGTCAGCGTCAACGATGCCGCGTCGATCCAACCGTCGACCTGGGACGCCTTGCGTGCACCCACGATCGCGCCGGTGACCCCGGGCCAGGCCAGCGCCCAGGCGATGGCCACCTCACCGATGCTGCGTTGGTGGCGTTGTGCGATGGGGCGCAGCGCCTGCACGAGTTGAAGATTGGCGTCGAGGTCAGTGGTGAAGTCGGTGTGCGCACGACGCCAGTCCTCGGCGGGCAGACCCGCGACCCGCTCGGCAGTGAAAGCGCCGGTGAGCAGGCCCGACTGCATCGGCGAGTAGACGATCACACCCGTGTCGTGGGCGCGTGCCCAGGCGATCTCCTCGGCGGAGGAGCGGTTGATCGCCGAGAACGGCGGCTCGATGACATCGACGTGGGCGACGCTTTCCGCGCGCTCGAGCAGATCGGTGGTGTGGTTGGACAATCCGATGGCGCGGACCTTGCCTTCGGCTTTCAACTCCGCCATGACCTGCCAGTACTGTTCGAGCGGAGTGGCATTGGGCGATACCGCGCCGAAGCCGTCGCCGGCGTATTCGAGGGATTCACCCGTGTCGGGGTAATGCACCAGGTACAGGTCGAGGTGATCGGTCCCGAGTCGCCGCAGGGAATCCTCGACCTCGCGTCGCACGCTGGCGGGCTTCATGATCCGCCGCGGCGCCGCCGACGGGTTCTGCGGATCCCACACCAGGCCCGCCTTGGTGAACAAATACGGCCGGTCGGTGTCGGACAGGCCCGCGACAGCCTTGCCGACCAACTCTTCGGAGTGACCCAATCCGTACACCGCGGCGGTGTCGATCCAGTTGATCCCCGCGTCGAGCGCGTGGCGAATGGCCGCGACCGACTCGTCGTCGTCGGTGGCACCCCAACTGAACGTCCATCCCGATCCCGATACCGCCCACGATCCGAAACCCAGCGGGGTGATCTCCATGCCGGTTCTGCCGAGTTCGACAGTCATGACGGTTCTCCTTCATTCGATCGATGTCCGGAGCCATTCCGGTCGACTCCACTGTCGGATATGCCCGCCGGGTCGGGCAGTACCCAGCTCTGCCTAGGCACGGCACGACCACCAATCCACCGGATGAAAGGACAGCGCCACATGGTCTTCGACCGCCGCGCCGAACTGGGGGAGTTCCTGCGATCACGTCGAGCACGATTGCACCCCGAAGAGTTCGGACTCATCTCCTACGGCCGCCACCGCCGCGTCCCGGGGCTACGACGGGATGAACTGGCGCGCCTGGCCGGAATCAGCGTCGACCACTACACGCGACTCGAACAGGGGCGCAATACGCAGTTCTCGGTGGAGATCCTCGATGCCGTGGCAACCGCTCTGCGCCTCAACTCCACAGAGCGAGACCATCTCCACCGGCTCGCCCGGCCGACAGCCCCTGCGGCAGCCGAACCCTGGCAGGGACAACCGGCGCGCGCGGGCGTGCACAGCACGGTGTCCGCGATCACCGGCGGCCCGGCTTATGTGGTCGATCGGACCTGCGATGTGCTGGCCTGGAACCCGATCGCGGCGGCGTTCTACCTCGATTTCGGCGCCCTTCCCGCCACCCGGCGCAACATGGCGAAGCTGGTGTTCCTCGACGTCGGTATACGCGAGCTGTACGTCGACTGGTGGTCACGCGCACGCGATGTGGTGGCGTTCATCCGGGAAGACATGGCCCGACCGCCCCATGCTCCTGGTACACAGGCCCTCGTCGAGGAGCTCGAGGCTGCCAGTCCCGAGTTCCGGCAGATCTGGAACGAGCACGGGGTCAAGAACTCCCAGCACGGCACCCACCGGTACCGGCACCCCCTCGTCGGTGAGCTCGAACTGACCTATGAGACGTTGCGGCTCCCCGGCCAGGCCGACCTGGCCATGGTGGTCCAGACCGCGGCGGCCGATTCGCCTGCCGCGGCGGCCCTCCGCAAACTGGTGCCCTAGTCGTGCCACCCGGGGTCGGAGCGGTGGTGGGTTCGTCGATGTCGCGGGCCCGCCAGGGTGGAGAAGCCTCCACCTGCCGTGATCGCCGTAGTCTTGGTCGGGTGAATCGGCTTCGTTCAGCAATTGTGGGACTGCCTTGACATACCTCCGTAACTTTCCGGCGCCGACGAGGAGCGGATCGCTTCGGTCGGCCCACTTCGCAACTCGCCGTGACAGGGGATTGCCAGAAGCGTGACAGTGCGAGGATTCATGGTGACCCTCATGGAGGGAATGACCGTAGCCCTGTTGGGCGCACGTTATGGATGACCACGCAGCGGAATACGAACGGCCCCAGTGGTGCTCGGGCTGTCCGATGGGTCGCGCCACGACATCAACATTCGCTTTGTCGGTGTGACCGACAGTTGATGCGACACATCCGATCTCGCCGACGCGTAGGTTCGCTCCAGTGCCTGCGATTCGACGGCATGGCCGATCTTCGGTTCGACGGGGGGCCTTGGCCGGCGTCCTCGTCGTTTCCACCGCCGCGAGCTGACGACTATCTGTATGTTTGCTCACCACGCCGGGTTCGGTTGCGAGGGCGGTTGGCAGCACCGAGCGTCCACACCGCCAGGTATTCATTGTCCAGAATGGGCGTTTCATGCAAGTAGGGCTTCTTGGTTCGATCATCGCGACCTCGGATAAGGGGACCGCGATTCCGATCGGCGGGCCCCGGGTGCGAACGTTGCTGGCATTGTTGGCGTTGAACGCTGGACAGATCGTCCCGAATTCGCGTCTGATCGATGGAATTTGGGAAGACAATCCACCCGCCTCCGTGGACAATGCTCTGCACACCCTGGTGAAACGGTTGCGGGTCTCGACGATGGCGCATCATCTGATTCAGACACGACCACCCGGCTACCTGCTCGCCGTCGATCCCGACGACGTCGATGTGCACCGCTTCAGCCAACTGCTCGTGCAGGGACGAGGCCACCTCGAACAGGGCGCGTTCGGCCCGGCCTCGCGGTGTTTCGACGAGGCTTTGGGGCTGTGGCGTGGGCAGGCACTGGCCGGAGTGATCGATTCCGCGGAGCTGCGCACGCTCGCGACCACGCTCAACGAGCAGCGTCTCGCCGTGGTCGAACTGTGGGCCGATGCCTATCTGGGGCTCGGGCGTGGTGGCGAGACCTTGCGGGAACTGGCTACCGAGGTAGGCGCGCACCCGTTTCGGGAGACGTTGGTGGTGCGTCTGATTCGCGCGCTGCTCTCGATGGGGCGGGTGGTCGATGCCCGCCAAGCCTTTCAACGCACACGCCGCATCTTGCAGGACGAGCTGGGAGTGGAGCCCTCCCGAGAATTACGTGAGGCCTTGGACTACACGCCGGCGCCGCCGGCGTCCCCGGTGCCCGCCCCGCGTGTGGCGGCAGCGGTCTCGCAGCCGGCCCCGCCTGCCGAACAGATTCCCGAGACGCTCGACCGGCCCGTGATGGCGGTGCTGCCGCGGCGGCCGACGAGTTTCGTGGGGCGCGAGGAAGATCTGTCCGGGGTCGCGCGGGCGTTGCGGGCGGCGCAGTTGGTGACGTTGATCGGATCGGGCGGGATCGGCAAGACGCGACTCGCGATCGAAGTGGCACACGCGTACGCCGATGTCTGGTCCGATGGATGTGTCTTGGTCGAGTTGGCGTCGATCTCCCGGGAGTGCGAGGAGGACGAGGCCAGGGCCGCGGTCGCGGATGCGCTGCGAATCGCACTGGGAATCCGCGAACACAGCACGTCGGTGTCCGATACCGAGGAAGCGTTGTCTCGTATCTTGGCCGAGCGTCGGATACTGCTGATCCTGGACAATTGTGAGCATGTGGTGGCCGCGGTGGCGCGGCTCAGTGAATGGTTACTCGAACGACTGCCCCTGTTGCGGATCCTGACAACCAGTCGTCAGGCGCTCAATATCGCCGGAGAGAACCTGTTTCCGCTCCGGACGTTGGCGGTGCCGACAGCCCAGTCCAGTCTCGAGGACACGGCCGTCGCCGCGGCGGTGCGCTTGTTCGTCGACCGCGCGGTAGCGGTGCGGCCGGACTTTCGTTTGAACCAGGACAATCGTGCTGAGGTCACCACGATTGTGCAGGGTTTGGATGGATTGCCCTTGGCGATCGAGTTGGCCGCGGCGCGGCTACGCGGGATGTCGTTGCACGAGATCACCGTTCGGCTCACCGATCGCTTCCGGTTGCTGTCGCAAGGAACCCGCACCGCCGCACCGCGGCATCGCACACTCGCGGCGGTGGTGGCGTGGAGTTGGGATCTGCTCAGTGACGCTGAGGCCGAACTCGCGCGACGCCTGTCGGTCTTCGCCGTCGGCGCCACTATCGATGCCGTGCAGCAGGTGTGCGGTTGCGAGGATGTCCTGGATACCTTGGTGTCGTTGGTCGACAAGTCGTTGGTGGAGTTGGTCAGCGAGCGTTACCGCATGACCGACACCGTTCGCGCCTACGCCGCAACGCAACTCGATGCGGCCGGCGAGCGTGAGCGGTTATCGGGTGCGCACGCGGACTGGTTCATCGCCTTCTCCGATATCGCCGCACCGCGGCTGCGGGGCGCCGAGTACGCCTATTGGACACAGCGTTGGGCGGAGGAGTACCCGAACGGAGAGGCCGCGCTGCGGTGGGCGGTGGCCGCGGGCGACCGCGACCGGGCGGTGCTGTTGTACGGCAATCTGATCTGGTACTGGATGTGGCGAGGCCTACGAGTGGAAGCACTGGCCTGGCGCGAGCAGGTGCTGGCGATTCTCGGCGATCAGCCACAATCGGGCCTGATCAGCGCCTACCTCGCGTGCCGTTTCACCCCGGCCCTGCCGACATATCAGGATCCGCCCTTGCGGCGTGTGGATGACCCGGCCGGCGAATTCGACCGGCTCGTCGAAGCGGCGATGACCGAATCGCGCCCCCCGCATCCGGTTTTCGTCTTGATACTGGCGTTGCGCCGGTGGCGGCGCGGCAACCCCCAGCTGCTGGCGGAGTGCACGAGCTCGACGGATCCGTGGTTGGCGGGTAACGCGTTGGGGGTGCGGGGCAGCGCCGAGTACAGCGCGGGGGCACCGCTGCGCGCGATGGTGGATCTCGAGGCGGCGGTGGCGCGTCGGCGCGAAATCGCTGATCCGCGTGGGCTCAGTGGCGCGCTGCTGGGCCTGGCCAGCTGCCGGACGCGGGTCGAGGGTCCGGCCGCGGCGGCGTCGTTGATCGCCGAGGCGGTCGCGCTGCTGAGTCCCGCGGCGCCGGAGGATGCGGGACTGTTGCGGGTCGTGGCACATCTGCATCTGCTCGACGGCGATGTCGAGGGCGCTGCCGAGTATCTGCAGCGGGCACGCGCTCTGGGGGTCGTGCATCCGGGAATGTTGCGCTGGCAGCGGTTGACCGAGGCCGACTCGGTGCGCCGCGGTGGTCACCCGGCCGAGGCGGTCGCGATGTATCGGGAGCTGGTCGACGATTCGACGCAGCCCAACGTATCGAGTGATCGGTTGGCGATCAGCAGGATGGGCGACGAAGCGAGCATGCGCACCTCCTACGCGCTGGCACTGATCGCGATCGGCGAAGTGCCAGCGGCGAACTCGCAATTATCGATCGCTCTCGAGTTGGCGCGCGGTTCCTCGCACATGTTGCTTCCGGTGGTCGGCGTCGGCTACGCGATGGCTGCCCTGGCCGCTGAGGACCCCGAGCGGGCCGCGGTGATCATCGGGGCGGTGTCGGGTATCAACGCCCGAGCCGGATGCCGTTATGTTCCAGCCGATGATCGCCGCGCGATCACCGAAATCCGTGCGCTGCTCGGCGATACACGTTTCGAGGCAGCGCGGGTGGCCGGGATGGCCCTGACTGTCGAGCAACTCACCGCCATGCTCATGGCGAACAATGCCGTGCCCAACCACTCTGTCTGATCATGGTCTTTCCCCGGAGTACCCGGGTCGTCGCCTGGTGAGGTCGCCTACTCGACCGTCGCAGGTTCGTGGTGTTCGCTCGGAGAGCTGGTGACGGTAAAACAGCAGCGCCCGACCGACGCCGTGCCGCACGTGCGGAACGGCAAAGTCCTACTGCTACAGGTGCTTCGAGAGTTCTCAGGCCCGTGTAGTCGTGCGGCGAACGCAGCGTCAGGTGTTGATGACTTTGGATGGTGTGGCACCAACGGGGGTCGAGTCTTGTGTGGGAAGTTCGGGATTCGTTGGCCCAGAGCGGCTTTGATGTAGGGCAGTTCGGGTAGCGGCGAACGGCGTTTGGTGCGGCTCCACTCATCGAAGATCGCTTGCAGGTGGGTTGCCGTGGCGGTGTCGCCCTCGCGGATGGCCGCCGCGATGCCCACCGGTATTTCGACGATCGGGTTCCCGCCGCCGGTGACGATGCCCTCAACGCCGAGATCGGTCACACGGGCGGCAACGCTGTCATCGCCGACGAGAACACACCGACCGGTCGCGGTGTAAGCGTGCGTTGTATCCCGGTCGGTACCCGAGTCCTTGATCCCGGCCAGGAGTGGGAACTGCCCGGCCAGACGGGCCACTACTGCTGGTGTGACCGGTGTTTGAGTGTGGTGGGGAAAGTTGTAGAGCAGGGTCGGGATCTCGACCCGAGTCAGGATCTGCCGGAAATACTCGAACACCCCGTCTTCGGGCGGATCGGCGTAGAAGTACGGGGCGACAACGGCCAGATAGTCGGCGAGCGGTTGAACATCTCGGAGCTGGGCGATGACCTCCTCGACCGCACAGGCGCCGATGTGGGCGATGACCATGCCGGGGAACCAGCGACGGAACTGCGTCAAGACCACGAGGCGTTCGCTTGCTGTGGTGGCGAAGAACTCGCCGGTGGTGCCGTTGACCATGATCGTTCGCACTCCCCGATCCCACAGCCACTCGGCGTAGCGACGGATAGCGTCGGTATCGACACGATTGTCGGTGAACGGGGTGACGACCGCGACGACAGGCGTCTGGATTTCCCTGGTGGCCGTGATTTCGGGCGCAGGATCCGGGTCCGGGGTGCAGGCGGGTGTCATCGATGGCGCTCCTCGCGGTTCTCCACAGCGGTCGCCTCACAGCGAATCACACGAATCTGACTGCCGCAGTGGCTATCTCCAGCGGTGGGGACGTAGCGCATCGACTTCATTGCCGGACATGGCACCCTGTCGATGCCATGCACCGGAATCGGAGTCCGGTCGATGTCGATGGCTGTATCGACCTCCACGACAGGTCGGTTCCGCTGCACCGCCCAGCACCGAGGACAGCATGTCATCTGCGGATCAGAACACCTTGCCGCGAGAATTGATGAATACCGCCGTTGATGCCACACCCAGGCTTCGGCGGATTCATCTCGGCTCGCTCACCTTGCTGGTGTCGAGTGGGCTGGTCAGCTATATCGATCGTGCGACGCTGTCGATCGGCAGTCCGATGATCCGCCATGATCTGCACCTGTCGGTTGCCCAGATGGGCATGCTGCTGTCGGTTTTCCTGTGGGCCTACGCGGCCGCGCAGCTCCCGATCGGTGTCCTGGTCGACAAGCTCGGGCCTCGGCGACTACTGGCCGCAGGGATTGTCATCTGGTCGAGCGCGCAAGCCGCGGCCGGCGCGGCGGGGTCATTCGGTGCCTTCGCCGCGGCACGAGTCGTGCTCGGTGTGGGCGAGGCACCTCAATTCCCCTCCGGCATCCGGGTGATCCGGGATTGGTTCAACGTTCGCTCCCGCGGTACCGCCACCGGAATCGTGAACTGCTCCTCGACCCTCGGCACCGCTATTGCCGGTCCACTGCTGACCGGTCTCATGCTGGGCCTCGGCTGGCGATGGATGTTCGTCGTGATGGCCGTCGCGGGGCTGGTCATCGCCGCCCTCTGGTATGCCTTCTACCGCGAGCCTGCCACCGTCGCGCTCACCGAGACCGAGCGAACCTACTTGGACGAGGGGGACATTCGGCCCGTTCGGGCAGCGATCGGCTTCGCCGAATGGCGTCGACTCCTGGGTCACCGAACCACCTGGGGGATGATCACCGGGTTTTTCGGCGTCGTCTACGTGACGTGGGTTTACACCGCGTGGCTGCCCACCTATCTGGAGAGCCAACGGCATTTGAGTATCAAGACAGCAGGATTCGCGACTGCGGTGCCCTTCATCGCCGGGGTCGTCGGGGCCCTGTCCGGCGGATGGCTCACCGATCGCCTTGCCCGGCAGCGGTTCTCGCCGGTCGATAGCCGCCGATACCCGATGGTTGTGTCACTGCTGGGCATGGCCGTCTGTACTGGCGCTGCGGCATTGGAATCGGCGACCGCTGTTGCGTTGACCTTCATCTCCTGTGCCATGTTCCTGGGTTGTGTGGCCAGCTCCGCATCCTGGGCCATGGTTCCGGTTGCGGCACCCCCTCATGCCACCGCTTCACTGGGGGCGATTCACAATTTCGGTGGGTACCTCGGCGGTGCGCTGGCACCTCTGGTCACCGGTTTCGTCGTGCAATCCAGTGGCTCGTTCGTGCCAGCGTTCCTGCTCGCCGCAGCCATCGCTGTCGGGTGTGCGATAGCGTCCTTCCTCACCGTCCGCGGCCCGGTTGCTTTACCGGCCGGGCCAGCCGCCGCTGTAGCCGCGAGCCAGGGATGACCAGTCGAACGAGCAAGCGACTCGGACGGCCGGACCAGAACAGCGCATCCGCATGGGCCGATACCCGGTCGGCCCGAGTTCGGCGTCGATGCCGACCTCGATCGCGGGCCTGTAACACGCTGTGGGCCAAGCAATTACGGCGTTCGTCGCGAGATTCACCCCGATTCCGGATGGGAAGGTTTGCGATGAAGCACCAGGATGGGCGGGAGGACCACCTCCGTTCAGCCTCACGTACTCGGCGGCCCGGCGATGTAGGTCGACAGATGTTGTCACGTCATGTCCGTAGTAGGTCGAGTAGGGCCTCGTCGGAAAGCTGAGCGCCGACGAGAAATTCAGCGTTCGCGCGCGCGGGCCCCAGCGCCTCGTGCGTCTGGTCGAGTGCGCGTCGGCGGAACGGCCCGATACGGATCACCCCGCCGCGCCGGTTGAGCCGATCGGTGGCACCGAGAATTCGGGCGGCACGTTCGGGGTCGCCGCTGGCCAGGGCGATGAGGGCGTAGCCGGTGCCGACCTCGGCCAGCAGTGCCGTCGAGGTCTGAGCGGTCAGGTCGCGCGGCAGGGCCAAGACGCGCAGCGCTTCCTCCTGGCGACCCACCGCGGCCAGGGTCGCGGCCTGAGCGGTGCTCATGTAGGTCAGGTTCACGAAGCGGACGGTGTCGTGGCGTCCGGCCGGAGGCGGACCGACAGGCAACGGGTAGTCGGCCATCCGCCGGTAGAGCTCCAGCGCGCGATCGTTGTCTCCGCGCAGGTGTGCCAGGTGTGCCTGCGTCGCGGCCAGGAACCGTTCGGGGGCGGGGATGATGTTCGGGGTGAGCAGGGCCTCGGCGCGGGCGAGAAGGGGCGCAGCGCCGTCGGGGTCACCACCGACGAGGTGCATATCCGCGGTGAACAGCAACACACCGATGCGTTCGCCGGCACCGAGCTCGGGACTGAGCAGCTCCACCGCGCTCGCGATCAGGGTCCGCGCGGAGTCCAACCCGAGCACCCGGGTCCGGAAGCTGGCCAACGCGATCAGGGCGCGACTGTAGGAGCGGGCGTCTCCATGGGCGCTCAGACACGTCAGCGCCGCTTCGAGCGCGGGTTGCCCGCGGACGGCGTCGCTGCCGCCCAGGTCGTCGAAACCCTTTGCTATCAGCGCGTTTCCACGCAACCACGGGTCGTCGGAGGTGGTACACACGCTCAAGAGAGTGTCGTCGTCGTCGAGCAGGTCGCGCAGCGCGAGAATGAGCACGAAGATCGGGTGTGGGGGCCGGTCCTCGGTGAGGGCCGCACGGGTCAAGCGCTCGAATTCGCCGGTGTTCTCCTGGATCTGGCCCCACCAGACGGTGGTGAAATACGGCGGTAGATCCTCCGCGTAGCGGCAGGCCAGATAGGCGCCGGTGCATCCCGGTGGCGGGGTGTCACCGAGTAGTGCGAGGACTTCGCGGCGGCGTTCGGACACGTCGGTGTGCAATCCGCGCAGCAGCCAGTACCACACGAGATTGGCGTACAGCCGTACCGCGCGTTCCCCGTCGCCGACATCGAGCGCCCAGCGCAGCGCGGTTTCGCAATTGCTGTGTTCGGCGATGAGCCGCGCGAGCCAGTCGGGATAGGTGGCGGTGCGCAATCCGTGCGCGGCGGCGTCGGTGAACTGCAGGAAGCAGTCGGCGTGCAGGCGGGCGACCTCGTCGACCTCGTCGGCCGCGATCAGTTCCGCGGCAGCATAGGCCCGGATGGTTTCGACCATGCGGTAGCGCTGCCCGTCGAATTCCACCAGCGACTTCATCACCAGCGAGGTGACCGTGTCGATCGCCCGGGGTCCGCATACCTGGATGACGGCGTCCAGGGTGGCGCCGCCGGCGAACATCGAGAACCGTCGCGCGGCGGCGGCTTCGGCGTCGGTGAGCAGTCCCCAGCTCCAGGCGACAGCCGCGTGCAGGGTGCGATGGCGATCGGCCACGTGACGGGTGCTGTTGGTGAGCAACCGAAAGCGGTCGGCGAGCCGGGCGTTGAGTTCGGACAGCGGCAGGCTCCGCACGCGGGCCGCGGCCAGCTCGATGGCCAGCGGCATGCCGTCGAGGCTGCGCACGATGGCGCGGATATCGGCGGCGTTGCTCTGCGAGAGCGTGAAATCCGGGGACACCGTGCGCGCGCGGTCGAGGAACAGCCGCACGGCCGCTGACATGGTGAGCGTGGGGACGTCGGCGTCGGCGGCGGGCAGTGCCAGGGTCCGCACCGGGTACAGGCGCTCCCCGTCCACGCCGATCGGTTCGCGACTGGTGGTCAACACGCGCAACAGCGGCAGCCGTTGCAGCAGGTCGTCGATCAGGTGTGCGGTGGCCGCCACGACGTGCTCACAGTTGTCGAGCACGAGCAGTGTTCGCCGACCCGACAGTGTGCGTTCGAGAACTTCGGCCCAGTTCGTGGACAGGTCGTCGGGTCGTTGGAAGTGGGTGAGCGCGTTGGCGATGGCCACGCCGACGGCGTTGGTTGCGGGCCGGTCGGCGCGTTCGCGTTCGAGCGCGGCGAGTTCGACGAAGGCGTACCCGTCGGCCCAGTCCTCGGTGTGGGCGCTGACTGTCTCGGTGGCCAGTCGGGTCTTGCCGACACCACCGGTACCCGACAATGTCACCAGCCGCGCCTCGCGCAATGCCTGGCGGGCCCCGTCGACGTCAGGTCCGCGTCCGACGAAACTGGTGCTGCGTCGCGGCAACGAGGGCGGGCCGGTCGGCGCCGGTGGTGTGGGGTGGCTGCGATCCGGTGGCGGTGTCGCGGCAGGAGCGGACGCCTCGATGGTGTGATCGGAGGTGGTGTTGGCGTGAATGTCTGCCAGGGCGGCGCGCAGCACTTGTGTCGGTGTCGTGCCGAGTTCCTCGCGAAGGAGGGCTTCGGTGCGCTGGAACTGTTGGATGGCCTCGGGGGTTCGCCCCGCGACCGACAGGGCCCGGATCAATCGTGCGGCGAGTGTCTCCCGCAACGGGTGCGCGGCGACTTCGCTCCGCAATTCGCGCACCACTTCACCGCTGCGGCCCAGCATGCGGAAGGCATCGGCACGCAGTTCGACCACCTCGAGACGCAGCTCGGTCAGTCGCAGCCCGGCCGCGCGCAAAACCTCCGATTCGCCGACGTCGATGAACGGTTCCCCGCGCCATAACGCGAGTGCGGCGTCGAAGGAGGTGATGGCACGCTCGACTTCGTCGGCGGCGAGTAGTGTGCGCCCGGCTTCGATCGCTCGGGTGAATCGGTGTACGTCGACGGCCTCGGGGGCGAGGTCGAGCACGTATCCGCCCTTGTGGTTGCGTACCGCGCCCGACACCGCGGGACGCAGTCGACTGGCCAACGTCTGTAGGGCCTGCGGGCCCCCGCCGGGCGGGTCTTGCCCCCACAGTCCGTCCACCAGCCGTGGTGCGGGTACTACTCGGCCCGCGTTCAGGGCCAGCAACCCCAGCAATGTCCGTACTCGTGGCCCCCGGACAGTCGTCCGCGTCCCGTCCGCGGCCTCCACAACGATCGGCCCCAAAAGCTCTACCTGCATGAATCATCCATTTCGGGGTCGATCTTGCGTGGGCTGGGCGCTCTCGTCAATCTATAGAATCTGGGAACCTCGCCACATTCCGGCAACCGGATGCGGATGCGACGACGGCCGGCGAGGACGGGATTCGGCGGATCTCGCTCGGAATCTCGAACACGGTGGACCGGGTTGTCGCGGACACGCCTCCCCGCTGTGGCGCCGTCTGGTCAGGACACATCGTGGCAGGGACCCTCGCCCACGTCCGGGGACCGGCGGCAGCGACGGGAGCGGCCTCGACAGGTCACGAGATTCTCGCCGACCGTCGCGGAGGCGGGACTCCTGCGCGGTGTGAGACCTGAATCTCAGCGTGTCGAGGGGGTGAATGCCCTCCGTGCTGGGAGGTGGTGCTCGCGCCTACGCGGCCTGTCTCGAGGCTGCAACGCTGGTGGGCGACGGTGCTGGTCATGGCGGGGTAGTCGGAGCGATGAAGTCGGTCGCGGTGCGTTATTCCCTTCGGCTGCAACAGGATCGGCGATCGGGATCGTCGTGCGATACCGGACGCCCGTTCCGTCGATAGTAGGCATTGACAGAACATCAGCTTGAGATGAAGATACGCATGTGCGTATTAATTTGGTGGAGCGCCGGGACCGACTTCGGGTGGGCCCAGACGCACGGCGTGGCGATGAGCGAGAAGGGACTGCTCTGATGGGTCATTACCGGAGCAATGTGCGTGACCTGGAGTTCAACCTGTTCGAGGTACTGGGCCTGGGCACGGTGCTCGAATCGGGGGCCTTCGGAGAATTGGACCCCGCCGGTGTGCGCGAGATGTTGGGCGAGGTGCGGCGTCTGGCCGAGGGACCGCTGGCGGATTCGTACGCGCAGGCTGATCGGCATCCACCGACCTTCGATCCCGCGACCCATGCGGTGCGGCTTCCTGAGACGTTCAAGCGGTCGTTTCGAACGTTGCAGGCCGGCGGTTGGGCGATGCTCGGCGTCGCCGAGGAACTGGGCGGGCAGGCGGTTCCGCGCACGGTGACCTGGGCGTTGACCGAGATGATCGTCAGCGCCCAGCCCGCGGCGCACCTGTACAACGCGGGGCCGGCGTTCGCGAACATCTTCTACGACAACGGCACCGATGAGCAGAAGAAGTGGGCTCAGATCATCGCCGACCGCAACTGGGGCGCCACCATGGTGCTGACCGAGCCCGACGCGGGCTCCGACGTCGGCGCGGGTCGCACCAAGGCGGTTCAGCAGGAAGACGGCACCTGGCACATCGAGGGCGTCAAGCGCTTCATCACCTCGGGTGACTCCGACGACCTGTTCGAGAACATCATGCACCTGGTGCTGGCCCGCCCCGAGGGCGCCGGACCGGGCACCAAGGGCCTGTCGCTGTTCTACGTGCCGAAGTACCACTTCGACTTCGAGACCGAGACCCTGGGTGAGCGCAACGGCGTCTTCGTCACCAATGTCGAGCACAAGATGGGGTTGAAGGCGTCTGCGACGTGCGAGCTCACCTTCGGCGGCCACGGGATCGCGGCCACAGGCTGGCTGGTGGGTGAGGTCCACGACGGCATCGCGCAAATGTTCAAGGTCATCGAGAACGCTCGAATGATGGTGGGCACCAAGGCCATCGGCACGTTGTCGACGGGGTATCTGAACGCGTTGGCCTATGCGAAGCTGCGGGTTCAGGGTGCGGATCTCGCTCGTCTGGCCGACAAGGACGCGCCGCGAGTACCGATCACGCGTCATCCGGATGTGCGACGCAGCCTGATCCTGCAGAAGGCCTACGCCGAAGGCATGCGCGCGCTGTATCTGTACACCGCCGCGCATCAGGACCCCGCCGTCGCCGAGTCGGTGTCGGGTGCGGACGCTGGGCTGGCGTTTCGTGTGAACGACCTGCTGCTGCCGATCGTCAAGGGAGTCGGCTCCGAGCGGGCCTACCAATATCTGACCGAGTCGTTGCAGATCTTCGGCGGCTCCGGCTTCCTGCAGGACTACCCGATCGAGCAGTACATCCGCGACGCCAAGATCGACTCGCTGTACGAGGGCACCACCGCGATCCAGGCGCAGGACTTCTTCTTCCGCAAGATCGTTCGGGACCAGGGTGTGGCGTTGCGGCACCTGACCGCTCAGATCTCGACGTTTCTCGAGCAGGCAGAAGACAGCGACGAGCTGAAGCCCGAGCGTGCGCTGTTGCGGACCGCGCTCGAGGATGTTCACGAGATCGTGGTGGCGATGATCGCTCATCTGGGTGCCGCACAACAAGACCCCGAACAGCTCTACAAGATCGGACTGGGCTCGGTGCGGTTGCTGCTGGCGGTCGGTGATCTCCTGATCGGCTGGCAGTTGCTGCGCCAGGCCGTGGTCGCGACCACGGCCCTGCGCGCAGGCGTGGTGGGGAACGAGCGCGCCTTCTATCTCGGGAAGGTCGCTGCGGCATCGTTTTTCGCTCGCAATGTCCTGCCGGAGCTGACCGCCACCCGGTCGATCCTGTCGCAGGTCGATCTCGATGTCATGCATCTGGATGAGGACGCGTTCTGAGATGAGTGTCCTGACCGGTCGCAACGGGCTCGTTCTGGCCACCGCATGGAAGCGCGGGCCGGGCCGAGTTTCCCAGGGCCCGTTCATGATCAGTGTCACTCAGTACACACCCCGACATCTGGCAGATGGGGTCGATATCTGGCGGGCTTCGTCGCGGTTGGCCGATGAGTTGGTGGGGATCGAGGGCGCGGTCGGAGTGTCGGCCTACGCCCGTCCATTTCGCCGTGATGTGGGGTCGATCTCGATCTGGACCGACGAGACAGGGCTGGAGACGTTCATCGGGCTGCCCTACCACGTCGAGATCATGAACCGGTACCGGCCGCGCGGCCTGCCGATCAGGTCGGCGACGTGGTGGTCGCGGGAGGCGCGGGTGTCGGCAGCGCTGCGGGAGGGTCTGCGCATGCTCGACACGCATCGCGACCGGCGCCGGATCAACGGACTCGAGCCGCCATCGGCAGGCCCCTGTCGGAGAACGACATGACCCAAGACTATCGATCGAGTGGGAGAGCAATGGCGAGCGACGACATCAACGCGGGCTTCGGCGAGGTGCTGGGCCTGAAGTACAGCGAGGTGACACCCGATCGAGTGAGCGCCGAACTGGCGATCGATCCGAGTTTGCATCAGCCCGACGGGATCGTGCACGGCGGTGTCTATTGCGCGGTGGTGGAAGCGCTGGGCAGTGTCGGCGGGTCGTGCTGGTTCGGCGAGCGCGGCCGAGTGGTCGGGGTCAACAACAACACCGATTTCCTGCGCGCGGTGCGCGAGGGAATTCTGTACGCAGTCGCGGAGCCGGTGCATCGTGGCCGCAGCCAGCAGGTGTGGACGGTGACGATCCGCGACGGCGGGGACACGCTTGTCGCTCGGGGCACGCTGCGACTGGCGAACCTGGCCACCGGCGAGGTGGCTGCTGCCGTGTAGAGAGGTGCGGCGGGCTCGGTATTCGCCTGGGGCGTCGGGGCTTTCACAGCAGAGCCAGTGGTGGGGAGGGCGGGAAGGCGACCGGCACCCGCGTGGGAGCGCGATGGAAGGGGCTCGGATGCCAGGACAGTTGATCTGTCGGTACGGCGAGAGTGATGTCGGGCAAGGCGTCGAGGAGTTGATCGAGTGCTTCCTGGGCGATGAAGGTAGCCAGGGTGGACGCCGGGCAGGCTCGTGGACCGATGCCCCAGGCCAGGTGTGATCGGTTGCCGTGGTGGTCGTCGCCGACGCTGGGGTCGGAGTTGCACGCGGTGGCGTTGACGATGACCGGTTGGTCGGCCGGCAGCCACATGTCGTCGAGGCTTTGGGGTTGCTGTGGGTAGCGAATGGCACAGTTGATCAGGGGAGGGTCGAGGAACAGCACTTGATCGATCGTGTCGCGCAAAGGCAATGCGCCGCCGAGGACCTCGTCGTGGAACTGCTCGTCGGTCACCAGATGTAAGACGGTATTGGCGATCAGGTTCCAGGTGGGTTCGCTGCCACGGGCGTAGAGGACCGCGAGTTGGGCGACGATCTCGCTGTCGTCGAGCCGAGCGGGGTCGTTGATCAGGCGGGAGGTGATATCGGCCCCGGGTTTGCTGCGTTTCGTCCCGACAACATCCGACAGCGTCGTGAAGAAGGATCGTTCGTGGACTCGCGAGGTCGCCGGGTCCTCCGCGTGAGACAGTCCCCGCATCGCGGTGAAGACGCGCGCTGCGTGTTCGGGGGGAAATCCGAGCAGGTGGTCGAGCACGGACACCGTCAGAGGGATCGCGTACTGGCCGAGGAGATCGGCGGTGCCGTCGGCGCAGAAGCCGTTGATCAGCGGGACCGCGGCCACCTCGATGCGGCGGCGCAGTTCATAGAGGTCGATGGCCTCCAGAGCGGCTCGGTAGGCCGGTCGATACCGGAATCGGTGTTCGCTCTGCGTGGCAGGTGGTCCCCATTCCATCAACGGCAGGACCGGGCAGCGGGACGCGACGGTCGACTGCCAGGCCCGCGCATCAGCGGGGAAGTGGTCGAGGTCGTTGAGGATCGACACGGCGGCCTGGTAGCCCACGACGAGTGTCGCCGGTATCCCTTCGGCGAGCTCGACACTGATCAGGCGGCCGTGTTCGCGACGCAGCCGGTCGAACGCGGCGTGCGGGTTGGTGCTGAATTGCGGCGAGGAGAGTCGCCGCGCCGGTCCCGCCGCGGCGCATCCGTCGGAGGGCGAACGCGGGGTGGCTTGCTCGGTGCGCGGGCGGAACGGGGGCCCGTCTGTCACCAAGGGAGCAACTCCTGCCGAGCCGAGCAACGCCGAGTCCTGTTCGGCGGCAGTTGCTGTGAAACACACCTGTGAGAATCGATGAATCGTCCCGATCGTCTGTTCAACGATGCCAGACTGTCGAGGACCAGGGCTTTCCACTGCTGGGGAGCCGACGATGGTGAACATCCACGCGGATCACCGCTGCCAGTGCCGTTGCCGCGCAACACTTCCCAACGTGGGCGACAGCACTATCGTGTGCGGTCATGATGCGATCGCGAGAGCACCGGTGGATCGGCGCGGTGACGACGTTGCTGCTGCTCGGGTCGGCGTGTGCCTGCTCGTCGGATCCGGGACACTCGACGGGCTCCTCGTGTACGGCGACCCCCAACGGGATCGCGGTGGCCTCGGGTGTCCCCGCGGCACCGTCTTCGACGAATCTGGCCGACCATCCCGAGATCGCGACCGGCTATCGCAGTGGGATGCGTGCAGTGCGGACCACCGATTTCGCAGTGTCGACGGCGAACCCGGTCGCCACCGAGGCCGCGTGTACCGTGCTGGCCGCGGGGGGCAGCGCCGCGGACGCGCTGATCGTCGCGCAGACGGTCTTGACGCTGGTCGAACCGCAAGCCACCGGTATCGGCGGTGGCGCGTTCTTGATGTACTACGACGCCAAAGCCCGCACCGTCGACGCCTATGACGGCCGTGAGACCGCGCCCGCGGCCGCGACCCCGGACTATCTCCGATTCGTCAGCGCCACCGACCATTCCGCGCCGACACCCGACGCCCGCGCCAGCGGACGCTCCATCGGGACTCCGGGGGTGCTGCGGATGCTGGAACTCGCCCACACCGAGCACGGTCGACGACCGTGGAAGGAACTGTTCACGCCAGCGATCACGCTGGCGGACAACGGATTCGCGATCGGCCCCCGCATGGCCGGACAGATCGCGCAGTCCGCACACGATCTGACTCGCGACCAGCAGGCCGCCGCCTATTTTCTGCAGCCCGACGGAACTGCCAAACCAGCCGGGACCATGCTGACGAATCCGGCGTTGGGCAAAGTGCTCTCGAGCGTCGCCACCGACGGCGCCGAGGCCTTCTATACCGGTCCTGTCGCAGCCGACATCGTCGCCGCGATCGCCTCGGCGACCGGCGGCCGCACCCCTGGCGCCACGACCACCGCGGATCTGGCCGGTTACCAGGCCAAGAAGCGCACCGCCGTGTGCTCGCCGTATCGGAACCATGAGGTCTGCGGGATGCCCACCCCTTCCTCGGGCGGGTTGGCCGTCGAGCAGACTCTCGGCATCCTCTCCCATTTCGATCTCGGCTCGATGCGCCCCACCGACATCACCGGCGACGGTGACATCGCCCGCAACGGCGGCACACCGAACGCGGACGCGGTACACCTGATCGCCGAGGCCGAACGGCTCGCCTACGCCGACCGCGACCGATACGTCGCGGACTCCGATTTCGTGGCTCTGCCCGGGAATTCACCGAGCGCCATGCTCGACCCGGGCTATCTGGCCGGGCGCGCGGCGCTCATCGATCCACACCACAGCATGGGCACCGCCGCGCCGGGCAGCTTCGGGCCCGCACTCGTCGGTGCGGCGGCGCCGCAGCCCGAACACGGCACGAGCCACATCAGCATTGTCGACCAGTACGGTAACGCCGCGTCCATGACCACGACCGTGGAGTCGGCGTTCGGGTCGATGCACATGGTCGACGGGTTTGTGCTCAACAATCAGCTCACCGATTTCTCGACGCAACCAGTCGACAGCGCCGGCGCACCGATCGCCAATCGTGTCGAGGCGGGCAAGCGGCCGCGCAGCTCCATGGCCCCGACTCTGGTGTTCGAGCGCGATCCCGACGGTTCGCGTGGACGGCTGGACTACGTGACCGGCTCACCCGGCGGCGCGGTCATCATCCAGTTCGTCGTGAAAACCCTGGTCGCCATGCTGGATTGGGGTCTCGACCCGCAACAGGCCGTCTCGATGATCGACTTCGGTGCCGCCGACACACCGGTGACCAACATCGGTGGCGAGCATCCCCGCGTGGACGCCTCCGACAACGGCGCGCACGATCCGCTGGTGCAGCGGCTACGCCAACTCGGCCACCAGGTCTCGGTCGACCCGCAATCCAGCGGCGCCTCCGCACTGGTACGCGAGGGTAGCGGTTGGATCGGTGGTGCCGACCCCCGCCGTGAAGGCGTTGTGCTGGGCGGCAATCCACCACACTGAAACGCCGCGCCGGAGAGGCGGCCGACTTCCACCGCGGTCGGCACTGTCGTCAGGAGCAGGAGGTGGGCGTGATGAATCGATTTCCCGCAACATATCTCACCGAGCCGTGGACGCCGCCGTCACCGATCGCCGAGATCAGCGGCGTCGTCCCGGCCGACGCGGCACAGCTCACGCGTGTGCACGTCCTGTCGTTCCGCAGTGCTCTGCTGTGCGTGCGGGGTTCGGGCGAGAAACGCGCCGTCCTCGACAGGTTCCTCCTCGAGGACCTCGCGCCACGCAAGCTTCCAGAGTGGACCGCTCTCGCGGCGCGCCGGGAGCGCGGGCTGCTGGTGGCTCGCACCGCCACACGACAAGTCGCGGGATTCCTGTGGTCGACCACTGATTCGGCTCCCTGCGGGGTGATCCATTCCTGGTATGTCCATCCGCGGTGGCAGGGCACCGGGGTCGGCGGAGCTCTGATGCGCGCGACGCTGGAGGACCTGGATCGCCAGCGGGTGCGGAGTATCCGCGTATGGACTACCGAGGGCACCGCGGCGGTAGGCGCGTACAGGCGCTACGGATTCGTTGTCCACGGTGCGACGGAACCTACCCCGGATCGGTTACGCGCCATCGGGATCGATGCCCCCCAGCTGTCGCTGCGCAGGTCGCCGCCCTGTTGGTGACGGTCCCGGGAAGCGCGTCGTCAGCCTCGAGTTCGACAGAGTCGTGCGGTGGTGACGGCGGCAGCCCACGGCCTCCCCGATGACGATTTCGTAGCAGGGGTACCGGTCGAGACGATCCGGTTGTCGTGGCGTCGGATCCGATCCCGCCAGCCGCTTCCCACTGTTGGGAATTCGGTGCTGGCCGGAGAGCGGACTCGGCAATAGATTCCTGGCCCAGATCACAGCGACACCGATGCGGCCGAGGAGAGGTGGCTGACGATGATGCCCGTGAATCGTCCGACACCACCGCGGAGACGGATCCGCGCCGCTCGGTGACCGGCCCTTCACTCCGCGCCGCAGGCAAGCCAGGTGTAGGTTGCGTTGCTGCCCTGCCCTTTTCAGTCGATGCGTTCCCCTGTTCAAGGTCGACGATGTGGCGCGTGGGCATCTCAACCGGGGCCTCTCGTCTCAGCGTCGAGGTAGCCTGCCGCGGTTTCTGGGGCCGTCACCGACTGGACTCGGCAACATGGCACCGGTGGCCGTACCGATCACTCTCACCAATCAGCATGAGGAAACCCGGAGACCATCGATGAGGAAAACCACGACCGCCTTGCTGGCAGTCACGGCGATCACCCTGACCGCGCCCGCCGGCGAGGCCGCGCCCCCCACCGACGACGGCAATGCCGTCTCCTACGCCGTGACTCGACAGAGCGACGCCGCACTACTGAGAGTCACCGGCGGCGGTTTGGAAATCATCGGAGATCAGTTGGTTCTCACCGATCCCAGCGATCTCCCGGTCGCCGCGGTTCCTCTCTCCTACCGAGTCGATGACACCGCCTACCCGATCGAGGCCCGCATCGACGGTGACACAGCAACTCTCACCCCGGACACGGCGGATGGGCAGCCTGTGCCGAGCGCGCAATCGGTCAACGAAGGCGAGACCATTTCTGTCGATCAAGCGGCATCCCAGGTCGCCGAATCCTTCAGCCCTCGCGACAACCAGGCGCTGGGTGTCTTCGCTCAGCGTGAAGCCATCGCCGCGGCGGTCAGTGCGGTGGTGGGCGCCGTCGTCGGCGCCGGCGTCGGATGTCTGGTCGGAGCGGCCGTCGGCGGGACGGTCACGAGTCCGGCCATGGCCCTGCTGCTGCCCTTCGTCGGCGGGATCGTCGCAGGGTGTGTCGTCGGTGCCGCCACGCTTGGAGCCGCGGGGTCCACTCTCGGACTCGTCGGCCTCGGCGGACCGATCACCTTGTTCGCCGCGATCCAGTATTTCTCCACCATCCTCGCTCCTTGCCCGCCCGACACCACCTACTGCCAAGCCCCGACAGAGGCACCCGCCGCAGCGCACTGATCCCCGGTGACGGCTGAAAGGGACTCGCACACACCGCGTTTCACCACGTAGCCGCTGACATCAACGGTGGGGAGCCTTGGCGAGCGACCTCGCCGGGGCCGGAGAGTCGCGGTCGTTCGACACAGTAAAACTATTCCCAGGGGTGGGAACGAATTACGTTCGAGGAATGACTGACTGTTTCGTTCGACCGCGGCACAATGTGCTTCCGGACGAACGTGGTCGGTTCGGTCGTTACGGCGGCCGATATGTGCCGGAGAGTCTGATGCCGGAGCTGCTGCGCCTCGAAGAAGAATATTCGCGCGCACGCTCGGATCCGGCGTTCACCGCCGAATTGAACCAAATCCTGCGGGAATTCGTCGGGCGCCCCACCCTGCTGTATCGGGCCTCGCGCTTCGCACGCCTGCTTAAGGTCGCGGGCGTCGAGGTCTATCTCAAACGTGAGGACTTGACACACACCGGAGGGCATTGCATCAACAATGCTGTCGGACAAGCACTTCTGGCCCTCCGGCTGGGCAAGACCCGGATCGTCGCAGAAACCGGCGCAGGCCAGCACGGTGTAGCCGCGGCCACGGCATGCGCGATCCTCGGGCTCGACTGCGTCGTCTACATGGGTGCCGCGGATATCGCGCGTCAGCCGTTCAACGTCGATCGAATGCGCCTGCTGGGTGCACGAGTGCACCCCATACTGCACGGTCGGCGAGGAGTGAAAGAGGCGACGACCGAGGCGGTTCGGGATTGGGTAACCACCCTCGACAGCACCCATTTCCTCTTCGGCACCGTGACCGGGCCAGCACCCTATCCGCAGATCGTGCGTGACTTCCAGACGGTGATCGGCACCGAGACCCGAGGACAGCTACTCGCCACCGAAGCTCGCCTGCCCGATCTGATGCTCGCGTGTGTGGGAGGTGGGAGCAATGCGATAGGTCTGTTCCATCCGTTCCTGGCCGACGCTGCTGTGCGACTGGTCGGTGTCGAGGCGGCGGGTCGCGGCGACGCCGCAGGGCAGCATGCCGCCACGCTCACGCACGGCAGCCCCGGGGTATCGGATGGCACGTACAGCTACCTGCTCCAGGATGAGGACGGCCAGATCTCGCCCACACATTCCATCGCCGCCGGGCTCGATATCTCCGGAGTCGGTTCGGAATTGAGCTACCTCAAAGACAGTGGACGCGTGCAGTATCGAGCAGTATCGGATTCGACCGCCCTGCGCGGAATGTACGCTCTGTCCCGCACGGAAGGGATCATCGCCGCACTCGAGCCCGCGCACGCGTTAGGCGCTCTGCTCGAGATGGCCGAGCGGGGCGAGCTCGCCGAGGGCATGCTGATCGTCTTGGGACTCTCCGGGCGCGGTGACAAGGACACAGCCATGGTCGCCGCGACACTCGGCGATATCCTGCCTGGTGGACCGGCGGCGGTGAGCATCGCCACGTAAACATCGGCGTGGCCTGTCACGATTGGGATCCGACGGCGATGGCGTTGTTCGCAGCGTTGGATGCCGCCGTGTCCGACACATTCCGACAGCGGGCCCACACGGTGGCCTTGATGGTGTGCACCGATGGGGCAGCGCTGGCTGCGAAATTACCGATTGAAGCGATCATTTTCTCGAGTGGGCCGCTCGGTCTGCATTTTCGATCGCCCTCGCTCGAAACCTCCAAGAACCACACGGTTGGTTTGGAGTGTCCGAATTACTAGGGCGCTTCAGTGCTGGGGATAGTGTAATTGGCGATTCACCTACCCAGTATGGAATCCTGCTCCGCATGTCGAAGAAAAAGCACCTGCTTCTCGTGACGGCTGGGTTCACCAGTCTCGGTATCGCGGCGGTCTCCGTTGGCGCGAGTTCGGCTACGTCCGCGGCCACCGACCTGGACCATGATGGCGTTTACGCGGTCCCCGGAGACGCTACTTCCGGTCAGTATCAGACAAATCATTTCAGTGATGATTGCGCATTCTCGGTCTCCGACGCCGCGGGTAACGTGCTGGTCTCCGGCGGCGCAGCATCGGTAAATCGCGGCGTGGTCCAGGTCGAGATCCCCGACAATGCCGCCAGCTTCTCGACGACGGACTGCGGGGTATGGCATCTGGTCTATGTCGGTCGTCAGCCGCCCGCGAGTGGATCCTCCGCTTTGGGGCTCTAACCTGACAGTGCTGCACGGGCTCACGATTCTCCTCACAGCCACCATTAGCCCGTGCAGCTATTCTATGCATATTAACTGTCGGACCGAGTTTGTCCGGCTCGTGGGTATTCGCCCAGTGTGGCGGGCCAAAGACTAGGGTGCCGGGGACTGGCAACGGATCGGGGTATCGATAGCAATCGCGTAAACGGCGACAATGGCTTGGGTAGCTGCTGGGAAGCGGCAAGGAGGGCCGGCGGTGATCTGGTATTCGGTGCAAGTGTTGCCGGGGATGACAGAAAGTGGAGCCAGCGGATACATACGAAGAAATCTGGGGATTGGCTGCAGTGAGCGTGTGCGTCGAAGCGGACCGCGCGGCATGTTCGTTGCCTGGTCACGCCAAGTCGATGGTGGCCAGCCCGGTGAACTTGCTACTGCCCATCGGGTCACGGCGAGTGTGACAGGAGCGTCTTGCCGGACCGAGTCCAGACCTGCAGTAGGTCAGTGTCGTGACTTGGACTTGTTCGCCTGGGTGGCCATTTCCTGGCATGCCTTGCAGTCGCGCACGACGGGGACAGGAATCTCACCCATGGGGGTGATGTCGAGCAGGGCCTGCGGCCGGTCCCCGTCGAGGATCCGAGTCCACTTCGCGTCTAACAGCATCCAACCCTCGCTGGGGGCGAACCGGACCCGGGCGCGGGTGGCAGCGGTGTCCTCGACACCGGCGGCCAGGGCGAACACGGCGTTGACCACCGCGAGTTTGTCGTCCTCGTGGAATTCGGGGTTGTGGTGGCGCCACGCGGCCAGCGCGCTGGTCGGCGACACGAGCCACTCATGGATGAACCCCGTTTTGAGGTCCAGCAGCGCGAGCGCGTGACCAGGGGGAATCGGCATATGCCGTACGGCGGCGAGGGCGAGGTCGGGGCGGCCGGGGGTGGCGTTGGCGGAGACGTCGGCGACGACCGCGCGGACGCGGCGTTCGCCGCGGACGTGGGTGGCGCGGGCGGCGATGTGTACGTGGTGGCGGTCGCCGTATTCGTCGCGGCTGACCGCGGTGCCCGACCAGCGATGGGCCGGGACGTCGACGCTGGGCAGGTTGAACATCGCCAGAAAACCGTGGTGGTCGATGGATTCGAATCCGGCGAGGATTTCGGGGATGGTGTGCCCGGTCAGTGCGTCTCCGGCGGGGGTACGCAGCAGGAACATGGCGGCGGGGTTGGCGGAGACGATGCCTGAGCCGTCCCATTCGGCCGCGCCGATGACCGGGATGCGGGGAAGTGGTTCGGCGATGTTGCCGCACCACATTGCGATGGCCTGCACCGCCCCGGTCGGGCCGAGCACGGGCACGCCGATCAGGTGCTGGACGTGTTCGTCGGTCAGGGTGACGTACTTGCTGCGGGTGCGGCCGCCGTCGTAGACGTCGCGGATCAGTGGTTCCATCCTGCAGGCGACGCTGCCGCAGCGGGCGATGGAGGAGCGGTTGAGGCGGGAGAAGTCGCGGGGGGTGTCGCCGTCGAGGACGACGGTGGCCTGGTCGGGGCCGTCCATGGTGTCGATGACGACCCAGCCCCAGCGTGAGGTGATCGATTCACCGGTGCCGGGTCCGGCGGGCTGGTCGCCGGCGGGTGCGGGAACGAGCTCGGACGGGTCGGGATGGATGTCGGACATGACGGGGCCTCCCTACGGTGACGTGTTCGTTCCCCGCACAGGCCGGATCGCGGTGTGCGGGGTTGCGGTGGTGGGGGGTGCGAAAACGAAACATGGGCGGCCTCCTGGGGTGGGCGTCGGAATCCGATCAGTAAACTCACGCCCCGCCGTGGCGGAGTGGAGGTGATTCGGATGTAGTTGGCGACGCCACCAGGGGAAACCGCCCGGCGCAAGATCAGTAGACACCCGCCGGGGTTATGGCGTCAATCACTAACCCGGTTCGTGTCAGTCCGTGCCAACCTGTTGGAAAACCCGTGGTTATCGCCGGTTAGGGGCGTGTGGGGTGAGAGCCTCGGGGCATGACTGCCGCCGTGTTATCCCTGGACCAGCTGCCCCACGCGCCGGGACGGCTACCGATCCTGGGGGACCTCGCCAGCGTGGATCGCCACCACCCGACCCAGCACGAACTCACGCTCTCACGCACGCTCGGGCCGATCTTCCAGCGCAAGCTGCTGGCCAGCCGCGTCATCGTCGTCGCCGGAGCCCAGTTGGCTACGCAGGCTTGCGATGAGGCGTCGTGGGCGCGGTGTCTGGCCGGACCGGGGGAGACGTTGCGGCAGATCGTGCCGTCGGGACTGTTCACCGCCAAGAGTCGGGATCCGTTGTGGGGCATGGCGCATCGCATCCTGCTTCCCGGGTTCACCCAACAGGCGATGCGCACCTATCACCAGGCCATGACCACCGTCGCCGACGACCTCACCGCGGCGTGGGCGGTCGCACCGGGTGGGGTGGTGGACGTGCACGAGTCGATGACGGCCGCCACGTTGGAAGTGATTGCGCGGGCCGGATTCTCGCGCCGATTCGGACTGCTGGGCGAACCCACGCCGGGCGCGGTGGATTCGCGGTGGTTCGTCGAGGCGCTGGCCCGGATTCTGCGGTGGGCCTCGGATCAGACCAATGACCTGCCGGTGGTCGGCGCGGTCCGCACCCGCCTGCAAGCCAAACAGATCCAGCGCGATATCGCGGCCGCGCGCGGCTGGGTCGAGGACATGATCACCCAACGCCGCCACACCGGCGCGCCGGAGGCGGAGGATCTGCTCGGGTTGATGCTCTCGCAGACCGATCCCGAGACCGGGAAACCGTTGCCCGACAGCAATATCGCCGACCAGGTGCTCACCTTCCTCGTCGCCGGACACGAGACCACCGCGGCCCTGCTCGAGGCCGCCCTGCACTACCTCGCCGCCGACCCCGGCCTGCAACAGCAGTTGCGCGACGAGGTGGCCGCGCGGGGCGGGATCGCGACCTATGACGCGGTCGCTGGGATGCGCGGTATCCGCAACCTGCTCAACGAGGTCCTGCGGCTGCATCCGCCGGTCCCGGGCCTGTTCCGGGTCGCCCGCGAAGGTCAGATCCTGGGCGGTTACCGGATACCTGCCGGGCAGGCGGTATTCGTGCTTTCCCTTGCCGCACAACGCGACCCGGACGTGTGGGGTCCGGACGCCGAAGCGTTCGATCCGTCACGGTTCGACACCGCACGCCGCCGCGAGCATCCGGAGGCGTTCTTCAAGCCGTTCGGTTCAGGCCCGCGGGCGTGCATCGGCATGCAGTTCGCGATGCACGAGGCAGCGCTGCTGCTGGCTGCGATCCTGTCCAGCAACAATCTGGCATTCGGCGTCGGTGTCGAGGCACGAAATGTCCGTTCCGGTCTGCGACTGTACGAGCGGGGAACGCTGCGACCCGAGCCCTACACGCTGATCGCGGCCCCCATCCCGGCTACTCCCTGACTCGAAAGGAACGGCGTGTGACCTGGTATTTCGTCGAGTGCTTGGCGCTGGCTCCCGAGCCGATGACGATCATCAACAAAGACGGCCAGCCCCGCGAATGGACCTCGCTGCGCAGACTGCAGCGACACGAGAACCTCGACATCGATGCCCTACTTGAGCAGGTCCGCGACCAGAACAGCGGCGACACGGTCGAGAAGGTCGTCCCGACTTTTCCCGGCGGGCAGAAGTTCGTGCGGATCGTGCCCGTCGTCGGCCCGACCGCCGACGTCTACGGCATGCGCGTGTGGATCGGTGACCTCGACGACGACCCGGGAGAAGCGCGGCCGGCGGCCGGATTGTGTTTCCACCTGGCCACGCTGGAGGCGCAGTTGACCGAGGAGTCCTGGGCGATGTCGAACCTGCCCGAGGACGTCGCACCGCACCCGGGCACGCTCAGCCCGGCGGAGATGTTCCGTCGGGTGGTGCGCTATGACGCGATCAACGAGCTCGTCGGCATGGGCATCGAGCCGGATCCGACCGCGATCCACGACGCGCGCCTGACCGTGCTGCACAACGACGGTCGGTTGATGTTCTGGCAGGCCGCCGCCCGCGGCCGCAAGGACGATGTTCACACCGGGATGCGGGGGCTGAACATCGATATCAGCGACGTGCAGGCCCCCACGATCAGCCCGCTGGAAGCGTTGGGTTTGGGGGAGGCGGCTCCGGTCGACGGGCCCGCGGCCGCGCTGGTGGCCGCCACGTCGTCGGTGGATCGGCCGGTGATCGCCGAGTGGATCGGCAAGCCTCCGATCTGGATCGATTGGGAACGCGAGAACGGCGACACCCAGGTCTTCCACCCCGAGGACTGGGACCGCATCCGCGCCGATTTCGGCGCGCTGACCGACGGGCAGGAAAGCGTGCTGTCCGCGCGCATCCGCGCCTTCACCGAATCGGGCTGGGCCCCGGTCGAACTGCGCTCACGCCGCTACCCCGGCGAGGTCGGTGCCAATCTGCACGTCGTGCGCATCATCCGCCAGGACGAGTCCGGCTAGAACTGCGGTGAGCCGGTAGGGATTTCAGGCTCGGCTGCCCGCATCCTCCCGCACGGGCAGCCGAACCACCCCGAAAATCCGGGCCTTGACCGGCCGATCAAAAAACAAACCTCGCGCCCTGTTGCCTGGGGCGGTTTCGCGGGTTTACTCTGAGCCTCACTCGATCAAGAGCAATCACTCGGCAATCGGGTAACTGTTAGCCAGGGTCTGTGATGGCAGCCCTGAAGGTGTAGCTCGAACCACTGTGTTCGGCACGCATTCCTTCATCCGATCCCCTTTTTGCGCACGGTGAATTGTCGTGCGCGCGTGGGGATCTCGCCTGCCATCTCCCGAAAGGGGACCCCTCATGCACGCTCGCGCGCTCTTTCACCCCACCCTCAAAGGCACCCGGCCCGCTGTCGTGACGCGGGTTCGGGGGTGCTGGCGGCCTCGTCGGTCCAGGTCAACCTCGGGACCGAACTCCGGCGAGGTCGCCGCGCGAATCCCCGCACGCATCCGGGTGTCGTCCCCAATCGAGTTGGTAGCCAGGGCCTTTGCGCTCATGGTGTCCGACACGCGCGCCCGCATCACCTACGCGTGGTGCCGACGCAGCCTGGCTTGCCGGGCTGATTGTGCTGCGCCATCAACGAATCCGCCGTGCTTGTCGCGGGCCGAGCGCTCGGCGCTGCCGGTGTTCGGCGGCGTCGTCGGGCCTCGTCAATGGGGTCCGTCCTGGTTGTTCCCCCTGGTCACTCGCTGTGTCGACTCGGAAAGGCATGGGAAATGAACATTTCCAAGACCACCCGCAAAGCTCTCCTCGTTGCCGGTGCCTGGCCCGCACTTTTGGCGGTATCCGCCGGTGTCGCGGCCGCCAATCCCGGCCAGCCCGGCGTCGCCGCCCCGGGAGCCGGGCAACCCGGGGTGAGTATCGTGCCCCAGCCCGCGGCCCCGGTCGCACCTGCGGCTCCGGCGGTGGTTGCGCCTGCCGCGCCGTCGGCGAGTTTGGCGGATTGGGCTCCGGATCCGCAGGTCGTGATGCCGTTGCCGACCTGGCGGCCGCGCCCCCAACAGCAGCAGGCCGAACCTCAGCAGTCCTGGTACGTCCCGGATACGACTGCCGATGACAGCACCGCTGCTGATACTCCCGCGGATGCGGTGAGTGTTCCGGCGGCCGCGCCGGTCGATCCGCACACCCTGCGTTTGGGCACCACCGTGGTCGGGCTCCCGGCCGGAGTCGATCAACGCGCCCACGACAAAGCCCAGGCGTACGTCGATGTCGCGGAATGGAACCTCGCCGCGCTCGGTGACCGAATGGGCCTGCCCAGCAACGAATCCGACCGCATGGCCGCCGCCGCGCTCGGCGGTGGCGTGGTCGGTGCCCCGGTGGGCGCGCTCGTCGCGGCCCCGGTCGGCGCGGTCACCGGATGCGGTGTCGGCGCGCTGGTCGGCGCGGCCGCAGGTGCGTTGATCGGCGGAATCCCCACCGCGGGTGCACTTGCCCTGCCCGGTGCGGGAATTGGTGCGGCGATCGGTTGTGGTGTCGGTGCCGCCTCGGGTGGTTTGACCTTCGGTCTGGCGGGTGGCGTCGCCGGTGGCCTGATCGGTGCTGGTGGTGGCGCGGTGATCGGCGGTGCGGATCAGAACGTGAAACTCCCGACCGATGTGCCCCCGCTCGTCGATGCCCCGGAGGCTGCCCCGATGCCCCCGGCTCCGGCGGATCCGGTGGCGGCGAACGAAGTTCAGGCCGCCGCACCCATCGCCGCTCCGATGCCGGCCCCGGTGGTGCCTGCGGTCGAGCAGGTCGCCGCGCAGGTGGTCGACACCGTGGACCAGGCCGTCGCCGCCGATCCCGGCTTGGACTCGACGGTGGGTTCGCTGCGGGATGCGGTCGCGGCGTTGCCGCTGGTCTCGGCTGATCAGCTCGGGGGCTTCGCGGCTCCGGTCAACGACGTGCTCGCTGCGGTCCAGGCGGCCGTGGCGGGCAACTGAAGCCCATGAAACCGGCTGGTGGAGGAGGTGAATCGGATGAGTGAGACCTGGCGCAGCTGGCTGCCGGACACGAGTGCGGACTCCGACCTCAACGGCGAGGAGCTCGACAACGGCGTCAGCACGGAAGAAGTGTTCGTCGATGACGACCCGCTGCGCGAGATCGCCGCCGATATGCGTCGCCGCTCCGACACCCGCACCGTTCGCCGCCACGCCCTGAAGATCGCCGGTGTCGCGGCGGCCGCCATCCTAGTTGTCGGTGGCGCCGCCGCGCTGTCAATGTTGTCCGATCACGGCAATTCCCAAGCCGCCATCCCCGCACCGAAAGCCGTGGCTCCGACCTCGACGGCTGCGGCCTGGTGCGCCCAATCCCACACGCCCACACTCGTTGTCGGCAACGGCGCAGGCCGCGCACCGGGCAGCAAGGGTGCGACGGGCCCGGATCTGATCCTGTATCAGCAGTACGCCTGGTATGTGCTGCGCGACCCCAACGCCGCCCGCTCGGTCTTGGCCCCGGATGCGACTGCGGCGGATCCGGATCAGGCGCGTGCGGCGGTGGCCGCGATCCCGGCCGGGACCCGGCACTGCGTCACCATCACCACCCTGCAGCCCAGGAATTTCGACGTGCAGATCGAGGAACGGCATCCGGACGGCACGTCCGCGCAGTGGCAGCAGACGGTCACCACGGAGGTGGTCGACGGTAAGACGCTGATCGGCTCCATCACCGCAGGAGGGCAGTCGTGATGGCGCGCATCACCTTCCTGGATCCGGTCCTCGGCGAGAACGTTTCCTCGCCGCTGAATACGGCCGCACCCGCCGGGACTGTCCTGGATCCGGTTCCGGCGGGTGCGGGACCGAAAACCCTGCACCAGATAGGGATTCCACCGCTACTGATCGTGGGTAGTGGTGGAGGAGTCGGCACCACGACCACCACGCTCGGGCTGGCCGCCGCGGCTGCCAGCGGCGACACCAGCAGCACCGACGTGGTGGCCGTGGATGCGACCGCCTGGGGCGGCACCCTCGCCGCTCGCGGCTCTGACGCCCAGGTCAACGTCTCGACCGTCCAATCCTGGCTGGCTACACCCCAACCCGGCCTCCGCACCGCCGTGAACGCCTGCACCGGCCGCTCTTCTCTCGGTGTGCGGGTGTTGGGCCGGTCGGCGGATCCGCTGCCGGGCGGGGACAGCTTCGTTGCGGTCGGGCAGCATTTGGCGGCCGCGCACTGCACCCCGGTCTTCGACGGCGGCGGACAAGTCGCTTCCCGGCTGGTCGCGCCCCTGATCGCGGACGCCCGTATCGGATTGGCGATCGTCGTGGCCGCCCGCGCGGACTCCCTGAACTCGCTGAACCAGATATTGGGCTGGTTGGTGGATCGCCACGGGGAGTGGCTGATTCAACGCTCCGTGATCGTGGTCTGTCACCAAATCCCCGGCGGGTTCGGGGCCGGTGCGGTCGAGCATGTGCGCGCGCACCTGGCCAAGTGGGTCCGGGCCGTCGCCGAAATCCCCTACGACCGCCACCTCGCGGGTGGCGGGGTTCTGATCTGGGAGCGCCTCGAGGACGCCACCCGCACCGCATTCCGGCTCACCCTCGGAGGGATCTCATGACTACCACCGCATTCCGGCTCTCCACCACCCTGATCGCCGCGACCCTGCTCGGCGGATTCACCACCGCGCTGGCCGCCGCCGACGACTCGTCGGGCGGATGCCCGGCCGTCTACGCCCTCGGTGTGCAGGGCACCGGCGAATCCTCGCCCGATGCCGCGCCAACCACCGACACCGGCATGCTGTCGACGGTTTTCACGCCGTTCATGGCCGCCGCCCAGGACGCCAAGGTCAACGTCGAGCGCGCCTACATCCCCTACGACGCAAGCTTCGGCGGGATGGGCCCGAGCACCGCGACCGCGAACTATCAAACCTCGGTCAATGACGGTCTGACGGCGTTGACCAGCAAGGTTTCTCAGATCGCGGCCTCGTGCACGGCGACATTCATCGCGTTGACCGGCTACAGCCAGGGCGCGCACGTGGTCAGCATGCTCGCCCAGAAAATCGGCGAAGGCTCCGGCCCGGTCCCCGCCTCCAAAATCGCCGGAGTCGCCCTCTTCGGCGACCCCACCCGCAACAGCGGCGCCAGCACCTTCCCCGGCGCACCCGGACGCGACACCCCGGAACCGGTGCCCGGAACCTCCGGCGCGGCAGTGGGTTCGGTGGCCGCGGTCAACGACCTCGGAGCCTCCGGCGGCGGCATCGGCCCCCAGCGCGATATCGCCACCTCCTACGGCGACCTCACCGGCCGCGTCGCATCCTTCTGCAGCCCTGGCGATTTGGCCTGCGACGCCCCCGACAACGCCGCCCTGCTACGCACGGTCGCCAACGTCGCCGGGCAGGTCGAGATCGGCAACGACCCGCTCAAGAGCCTGGCGAGCATCACGCAGGCATTCGGGCTGACCGCGATCAAGGCCGCCACGAACATCGTCAACAACAACGTCACCGGCACTTCCCTGGCCAACCTGAGCCTCAACCCAGGCAAATCGATCTCGGCGAGCCTGGCCGAAGCGTCGGATCCGCGCACCGAAGTCGACCCGACGGACGTGCTCAAAGCGGTGCTGAAGGTGGGCACGATCGCCATCAACGCGATCTCCACCGTCGTGAAAACCGTTCTGACCCCGTCGAATATCACCCAGATCGCCACCGCCGGCATGGCTGATCCGGTCGCCGGTTTGGCGGTGCTGGGGGAGAAGCTGCTGGCCGCGGTGCCGGAACTGATCCCGCCCGCGACCGCCAGCAAGTTGATCCAGTCGACGTTCACCGAGGTCATCAACGACGTCAAAGACAATACGGATTTGTTGAACGTCAGCACGTGGACGAAGTATTCGGACGTCATCCTGCGCCACGGCAGCTACCAGAACGACTCGATCAGCGCCGCAGGGCAATCGGCCACCACGTGGGTCGGGGACTGGTTCGCCGCCGCCGCCCGCGATGTCGCCGGAGTCGCCCCCGCCGCAGCAGGAGCGACCACCTCAGCCAAGGCCACCACCACGAGCGATCCCGCCGCCCCGGCAGTTCCGAGCACCCCGGCCGCCCCGACTCCGGGCCCGGTAGCTGTCGGCGGAGAGACCACCGAGAACTGACTTCCCAACCCCTGCATACAGAAAGGAGTCGGTGATGACCGCCACCCTTGAGCCCACTACCAAACCGTTGGTACCGCAAGGTAAGTCGGCACGCCGCAGCGCGAACCGACGTGCGGAATCCGACCGGCTCGCCGCCGCCCGTGAACGCGGCCTCGCCTTCGCCGCACGCCCGCCGGAACAGGCGCGGCGGATCGGGGTGTGGCACAAGCCCGTCGCCCACGACCAGGTGCGGCCCCCGCTGCTGTGGCTGCTGGGCTGCCACGGCGGGGCCGGGGTCACCTCCCTGGAACGCAGCCTCGGCCCGGCGGCGGACTGCGCGCGGCTGTGGCCCGCGGTCCTCAGCGACGAGTCCCCGTTCGTGGTGCTGGTGGCACGCGAAACGATCGAAGGACTCGCTCGTGCGCACGATGTGCTGCGCCAATACCACTGCGGGCAAGCAGGTCCCGGCCGCGTCGTCCTGCTCGGCCTGATCACCGTCGCCGCCCAACCGGGGCGGGTGCCGGGACCGATCCGCCGCTACCGCGGTGTCATCGAGGAACTCGTCCCCGAGGGCGGTTTGTGGCGGGTGGCGTGGCGGCCGGGTTGGCCGTTGACGCCGATCCCGGATCTGCCTGTGTGGACTCCCGGCGAGGAGCCGCCCGCCAAGGGCCGCGACCCGCTCGCCGGTGTGCGTGAGCTCGGCACCGCCTTGCTCACCACCATCGCCGCCCTGCTGGGCACAACCCCCACCTCCGCGCAATCGGATGGAGCCTCGAAATGATCACTCACCTAGCGCTCACCACCTGGCAAGCCGTCGAGCAACTCGACCCCCAAGCCCCGCCCGGATCCAAGGGTCTGGTGCTGCTGGCCAACTACGGCAAATGGCTGGCCTACCTGCTCGGCCTGCTCGGAATCGTTTACGGCGGAGCCCGTTTCGCGATCGAGAAATGGAACGGCGGCGTCTGCGAGTCCCCGAAAATCGTGGCGGCCTCCCTCATCGGTGGCGGCATCATCGCTGCGTCGGGCCCGCTGCTGACCGCGGTCATCAACGCGTCGGCCGGAAGCTGACGGGGTCCGTCATGGACGCGGTCTTCGCCGATGACTACAAGCAGTTGCCGAGCAACGTCACCGGACCATTCACGCAGTTGCTCGATTACCTGCTCTGGTTCGCCGAGCTGGTGTGCCTGGTTTGGCTGATCGTGGCGGCGTGCCGGTATTTCGCGTTGCGGCACTCGACGGTGGAGACCTACGCCGAAGCCCACAACGCCGTCATCCGCTCCCTGGCCGCTGCCGTGCTCGCCAACGCCTCCATGGGCATCGCCATCGAAGTACTCACCGCCAACAGCAATCGCTGAGTACGAAAGGGGACAACTCCGATGCGCACACACATCATCGCAACCACCGCGACCGCAGCGCTGGTCACGCTGACTGTCGGCCTGACTGGCTGCGCGAGCCACCACGACACCCAGACCTCCAGCGCCCCGGATCTGGGGAAACCACCGGCCGCGGTGCGCTGGGAACCGGTGCAGGGCGTGCTCGTTCCCTACAGTCCGGTCGACGGCCCGGCCCAAACCTCCGCCGCGACTGGCTATTCGCACACCCCGCAGGGCGCGGTGCTGGCCACGATTCAGGATTCGATCCGCACCAGCGTCTCCCCGGACTCGGCCTGGCCACAATTCGCGGCCGCCTCCCTGGTGCGCGGGCCCGGAAAGGACAACTGGGTGCTCGCCCGGGCGCGGATCTCCATCACCGCCCCGACCAATCCGAAACTCGCCCCCACCGTGCTCGGCTACCGGTTCGACTCCTACACCCCGGAGAAGGCCGAGATCACGGTGTACACGCGGTTCTCGGACGCGAGCCTGGCCGCCTACCACCATGTGATCGAGTGGCAGGCGGGGGATTGGCGGCTGCTGCTGCCGAACCCGGCGGCGAAAACCGTGACCATGGAATCGGTTTCGGCGCTGCCCGCCGAGATGACCCGATTCGAGGCCACCCGATGAGCGGCCCCGACCAGCATCCGACGCCCGAACCCGACAAGGGCAACCGGTCGTCGATGACGCTGATCCTGGCGCTGGTCGCGGTCGGCACGATCGTGCTCGCCGCGATCGTCGTAGCCGTCTTGCACCACGGCGAAGGTGACCAATCCCAGGGCGTCGCACCGTCCTCCGGGGCGGTCACCACGGCGGCGGGGGAACCTGCGACCGGGTTCGCGGATCCGGATGTGGACGCGTTCGGCCGCCGCGTCGATATCCCGCACAACCCGGACGGGCAGCCATTGCCGCAGACCAAAGGCCCGCACACCAGCGATGATCCGGCGTTCCTGACTGCCGCGCCGGTGCTGCCCGAGCAGGGCGGTTGGCAGCGCGTGTATGCGGCGTCGGTGCCGTTCTCGGTCTCCGACGGCCCGACCGCGCTCGTGGACGGGGTGCCGGTCGGCTACTCCCACACGCCGCAAGGTGCCGCGCTGGCAGGACTTTTCGCGCTGTGGGAGTCCTACGCACGGCCCGCCGACTGGACGGTGCGCGAACGCATGCAGGTCATGACTGAGGCCGACCACACCCAATTCGACCGGCTCGTCGCGACCGGCAAGGTCCCGGCCCTGGCTCCCGCCACCGACACCCGCTGGCTGGTCGCCCCGGATGCCTTCCACATCGAATCCTGGTCGACCACAGGCGATCTGTGCCTTCTGCGCCTGGCGACCAAGGCACCCGCGGCGACGGCCGGCGGACCCACTCGGTGGCGGACTTCGCAGATCACGATGGTCTGGGACGGGCAATGGCGGCTGCGCCTGGCACCCGGCGGGGCACTGCCCGCCTCCTATATCGGCTCCCTGGATGGGTGGACGAAATGGTGACTCGCGACCGTCGCCTCGCCCGGCGACTACTCCTGGCCCTGGCCGCACTCCTGGTCGCCGCCCTCACGATCGTGGGCCCGGCTGCGAGCGCGACCGCTGACGACAACAGCGGCGGCGGTGGCGGTGGGACCTTCGGGTTCAACACCGTGTGCGACAACGTGAGCAAGACCGTCGGCGGGATCGACCTGCCCGGGATGGGCACCCTCGGCGACGTCCTCGGCGACGGCTGCAAGGTCGGCAACGTGGTCACCCACCCGGGCGACGCGGTGCAGGCGGCCAAAGACAAAGCATGGGACAGCACCTTCGGCAAGGCCGTCAACGCCCTGCTCGACGGTTTGGGGCAAGCGATCATCCTGTCGCTGACGTGGTGGATGAAAATCCCCACCAGCAACGTCGTTTCGCAAGCCGACCTGTTCAGCTCGATCCGCGGCTACACCTTCCAGTTGCAGGTGTTCTGCCTGGCCGGGTCGCTGATCATGTGCGCGATCCGCTTGGCGATGGTGCACCGCTCCGGCGCGGCCGAGCACGCCAGCGAAGCCTTCCGGGTGCTCGCGCGCTCGGTGTTCGCCAGCGCGATGTTCTCCACGGTGCTGGTCGTGGCGACGCAGGCCTCGGATGCCTTCGCCGAGTGGGTGATCAACGACGCCACCCACGACAACGCCAAAGGCGTCGCCGAAGCGATGGTCACCACCAACACCCTGACCGCGCTGTCTCCCGGCCTCATGTTCTCCGTCGCGATCCTCGGCATGGTCGGCGCGATCGCTCAAGCGGTCTTCGCGGTCGTGCGCGAGGGGCTGCTGGTGGTCGCGGTCGGGATCCTGCCGTTGGCAGCCGCCAGCTCCGGCACCCATGCCGGACGCGGCCTGTACGACCGGCTGACCTGCTGGTGTGTGGCGTTCGTGCTCTACAAGCCCATGGGCGCATTGGTGTACATGATCGCGTTCACCACGGCGGGCAAGGCCGGGCAAACCGCCGCGGGCGCAGCGACTTCCGGCCAGTTGCCCTCGACCGACGACGCGCAACGGGCCCTGGTCGGGGTCGTGCTGCTGTGCTCCACCGCGCTGGTGCTGCCCGCCCTGATGCGGCTGGTGTCCCCGCTGACGTCACTCGGCGGTGGGATCTCGGGCGCGCTGATCGGGGCTGGCGCGGTCGGCGCGGCCGCGAGCTGGGCGATGAAGGGCGCGACCGGCGCGGCCCCCGCCCGCGGCGGCAACGCCGGTGGCAACGGTGGAGGCGGAGGCGGTGGAAGTCGTCCGCAGGCCACCGGGGCCGGTGGCGGTGGTCGTGCCACCGTGCCGCCCCCGCCCGCCTCCAGCGGTGGAAGTCGAAGCGCGGCCAGCGCGGCAGGCGGTGGGGGAGCGAAAGCCGCTCCCGCCGGGGCGCTGGCGAAGGCCGGTGGTCACCCGGCCGTCATGGTCGCCGCCGGTGCGGCGATGGCCGCCGGAGCGGCCGCACGCGGCGCGAACTCGATGGTGTCGGCCGGGACCGAACCCGTCGCGCGAGCTACCGGGGCCGGGCGAGCGGCGGTGCCGCGATGAACGGCACTGAGCAGGTCGAACGCACCTACGGGCAATGGACGAAACCTCGGAGCGAAGGCCTGTGGGGCCTGGGCTGGTCGGTTTCCGTCGCGGCATTCGTGGCGGTGGTGATCGCGCTGCTATTGGTCATGGTCGCCGGGCTGCAAGTCGCCGCGGTGGCGATCGTCATCGAAATCGTCGTGCTCGCCCCCCTCGCCCATTCGAGGGGTGGCCGCACCGGATACGAGCGAGGTCTCCTCATGGTGAATTGGTCCCGCGCCTGGTGGCGCCGCGAGAACTTCTACATGGCGGGCATCTTCTCCCGCCTCGGTGCCGCGAAACTGCCTGGCCTGATGGCGAATTCGCGACTCTATGAAGGCATCGACTCGGCCGGTTACCGGTTCGGCATGATCCACATGCCCGGCCACCACCTCTACACCGTGCTCATCCGCACCTGGCCCCAAGGCGCACGCGCGGTCGACCAGGACCGCGTCGACGAATGGGTCGCCTCCTGGTCGCAGCTTCTCGCCACGCTCGGGGAGAAGCCGGACGTGGAAGCTATTACCGCGGTGGTGGATTCACTCCCGGAGACCGGCAACCGGCTCGCGTGCGAGGTCAACCGGCTCACCCTCGATACGGCTCCGGCCCCGGCGCGGGCGATGATGGCGCAGCTGGCCGAAATGCTGCCCAGCGAATCGGTGCGCACCGAATCCTGGTGCTCCGTCAGCTTCAAAGCCACCACCCCCGCGCGCCGGAAGGATCCGGCCGAGCAGGCCGAAGAGATCGGCCGCCGTTTGCCGTTGATCGTGGCCGCCCTCGCCGACGCTGGCGTGCGGGCGCGGCCGATGACCGGCGAGGAAGTCATCGCGCTCATGCGCCGCGCCTGGGATCCGGCCGCGGAAGCCGACCTCGAGGAGGCTGCCGAGGCAGGCGAATCCCACGGCCTGACCTGGAACGACGCGGGCCCGATCCACCACGACCAGAAGGTGAACAGGCTCATCCACGACGGCACGGTCACCGTGACCTGGGAGATGGAGATCGCGCCGGAAGGTGTTGTGCGCGAACGAGTCCTGCAACGACTCCTCGCCCCCAACGACCAGCTGCAGCGCAAGCGCGTCGCGATCGTCTACCGCCCGCACAACTCCGGGGACGCCGCCCAGATCGTGGATGACGACTACAAGAACGCCCTTGTGGCCGAGCAGACCCAGCGCGGTGTCGGGTCCGCGACCGCGACCATGCGCCGCGAATCCACCGAGCAGGCCCGCAAGGAACAGGCGGGTGGACACGGTGTCACCCGGTTCCACGCGCTGGTCAGTGTGACCGAGCGTCTCGGCGCGGACGAACCCGCACTGGAGGCGATCACCAAGGATCTTTCCTCGCAGGCCCGGTTGAAGATCCGCCGCTGCTACCGCTACCAGGCCGCGGCCTTCGCCGCCGCGCTCGGTGCCGGGGTGCTGCTACCGGAAATGATCTCCACACCCCGGGCAGTGGCCGAATGAGCCCCCGGCTACGCCACCCGGCGCACAAACCCCCGCCTGCCGCGACCGCGGTGAAAACGCAGAAATCGGGGAAGTCCAGCCGGGCCGCGAAAAAGACGACAGCCCAGTCTGATACAGCGAAGCCAGCCAAGCCGGTCAAGGCCCGCGGCGGGTTCGGGACGCGCCTGCTCACCGAGGAACAACGCACCCGCTGCGAATACAAGGCCCTGGATGGGAACCCGCTCGCGTCGGCGTGGGCGCGGTTCCAGCTCAAGACCGACGACAACCGCCGCCTGACCACCAGCAACCGTGCCACCGGCGGCAAAGGAGCTGGGAAGTCCGGGAAACGCGGTGTAGGCGTGAGGATCACGCCAACCGGTGTCGAGGGCCCTGGTGGTGGGCGGGATCGCTGTGTCGCGGCGCCGCCGGAGTACCGGGCCACGACCGCGCAGGTCGCGGGCTTGTGGCCGTGGGCGGTCGGAGCCGGTGCCCCGGTGATCGGCACCCCGCTCGGCCGTCATCTGCAGACCGGCGAAACGGTGTGCTTCGATCCGATGAACTGGTTCACGCGCGGCAACTTCATCACCGCCCCGAGCCTGTTCGTGCTGGGCCTCAACGGATTCGGCAAATCCTCCCTCGTGCGGCGGATCGTGCTGGGCGGGATCGCCCAAGGCATCACCCCGCTGGTGCTCGCTGACGTCAAGCCGGACTACCGCGACACCGTCGAAATGTGTGGTGGCCAGGTCATCGATTTGGGCTACGGGCACGGATCCATCAACCCTCTTGACGCCGGCCTCATGGGCGCGGCCGTCGCCCGCCTGGAAGCAGCCGGTCACGCCGGGCACGCGGTGAACCTGCGCGCCGAACTGCGTGCCAGACAGACGAATCTGATCGGCGGCCTGATCGAGCTGGTGCGCGGCGAACGGATCCGCGACTTCGAAGACACCCTCATCTCCACCGGCCTGCAACTGCTCTTCGCCCCGGAAACCGAAGGCGGCCGCGGCTACACCCTCGCTGTGCCGCCCCTGCTCGAGGACCTGGCCGACGTGATCGGGGCAGGCAGCCCCGAACTGTGGCTCGACGCTGGATCACGCACCGACGAGCAGTACGAGCAGGCCACCATCGACCTGCGCCGCAGCCTGCGCGCCCTGACCAAAGGCCCGTTCGGGCTGGTCTTCAACGCTCACACCACCACGCCATTGGATATGGATTCGGTCGGTGTCGTCATCGATGTCTCCCATATCCCCAAGGGCGACAAGAAGTTGAAGGCCGCCGCCATGCTCACCTGCTGGAGCGCGGGATTCGCGGCCATCGAGGCCCTGAACCTGCTGGCCGAAGTCGGGTTGGAGGAGCAGCGGTATTTCCAGGTCGTCATGGACGAGCTGTGGCAGGTCCTCGGGTTGGGCGAGTTCATGATCGCCCGCGTCGACGAGCTCACCCGCCTGCAACGCTCTCTGGCGACGTCGCTGATCATGATCAGCCACTCCATCCGCGACCTGCAAGCCCTCGGCGCCGCCGCTGATCGCGCTGTCGGGTTCCTGGAACGTTCCCGCGCGAAGATCCTGGGCGCGCTCCCGGCTGATGAGCTCGCCGCCCTGGACGGGGTGGTGAAGCTGACCGCCGCCGAAATCGCCATGGTGACGAGTTGGTCTGCGCCCCAAGCACTCACCGGTGAACCGATCCGCCCCGGCACCAGCGCACCGGTCGCGGCCGGGGTCGGCAAGTTCCTGCTCAAGGTCACCGAAGACAGGAGCCCGGGGATTCCGTTCGGGATGGAGCTCACCGACGTGGAGATCGAATCCGGCATCCACGAGACCTCCCGCAAGTTCACCCACTTCGGCCACCAGGCCCAGCACGAGAGGCGAGCATCATGAGCGCACCCCAACGCCGCTACGGGCCCGTCGACGACCGGCTGCGCCGCGCCTCGGTCGCCCGTGTCCGCCAGCTGGCACCGCGCACCATGTCGCGCACCGCGGCCGCGAAAGTCGTAGCCGCCGATATCGGCGTGCACTTCAACACCGTGCTGCTGTGGGTCGCCGCCGAAGACGGACCACCCCAGTCACGCAGCGTGCCGCGCTTGGAAGCGACCGTGGAACGCCTACGCCGCGAACTGGTGTCCTCGCAGGAACTCAACAAGGCCCTCGCGGAGGCGCTCGATGATGGCGGGACCTGGGAGCGGGCATGAAACCCGCCGCCGCGCTGGCCGCCGTCACCGCCGTCGTGCTACTGCCCGCGGTGGTCGTGGTCACGCTGATGCTCGATGACGAAAACACCTGCACCCCACCCACACCCGGCAACAGTGTTCCGGCCGGTGCCGGGCACACGTGGCCGGTGGACCCGAGCATCTTCACCGTCAGCGACGTCTTCGGCGCCCGCGGCGGCACCCACATGGGCGTCGACATGGCCGCCCCGGAAGGCACCCCGATCTACGCGGCCATGGACGGCACGGTCGCCGCGTCCGGGCCTGCGTCCGGCTTCGGGGACTGGATCGTGCTCGACCACAACATCGACGGACAGCTCTGGTCGACGGTCTACGGGCACATGTACGAGAACGATCTTCTCGTTCACGTCGGTGACCAGGTCAAAGCGGGGCAACAGATCTCGCGGGTGGGGACCAATGGCGAGTCCACCGGCCCGCACCTGCATTTCGAGGTCCGCCAGCCTCCAGGCCGTCTCGCAGGTGGGCAGGCCATCGACCCGATGCCGTGGCTGCAGGACGGCAACACCGCCACCCCGACCCAGAACCCGCGCGCTGCCGATGCGGCGGCCGCCACGACCGGTACACCCACTCCGACCCCGGCCGCGACCACTCCGGCGGCGGGTTGCGGTGCAGGTTCCGGGGGAGGGGTCGACAATCTCGCGCCCGGCAAGGTCCCGGCGCAGTTCGAGCAGTGGTACCGCAAGGCCGGAACCACCTGCCCGGAAATCTCTTCCGCGCTGCTGGCTGCCCAAGGCTCCCACGAGTCCGGCTTCCGCACCGACGCGGTCTCACCCGATGGCGCGATGGGGATCGCGCAGTTCATGCCGGGCACCGCGAAAGAGATTGCCCCTGATGGGCAGCCGTTTGTGATAGACGCGGACGGCAAAGGCTATGCGGATCCGATGGATCCGGCTGACGGGATCATCGGTCAGGCCCGCTACATGTGCGCGATCGCCAAGACCATCGAGGGCTGGCAGGCCGAAGGCAAGGTGACCGGGGATCTGACCGCGCTCACGATCGCCGCCTACAACGCGGGCGAAGGCGCGGTTCTGGAGTCCGGCGGGCTGCCGAATCTGATCCCGCGTCACTTCACCGAGACCCGCCCGTATGTGGCGGCGATCCTCGCCGACATCCCCAACTACGCCCAACAACTGTCCTGAAGGAGGCGATCGGTCATGTCCAGCAATCGAGGGCTCTACCTGCTGATCGGGGCGTGCGCGGCCCTGATCCTCGCTGCCGCAACGCTTTCCCTCCTTCACCCGCACACGCGACCGCCGACCGCGACGTCACCCGTGCCGGGTGTGGATCGCTTCCTCGGGCCTGGCGGACCGACCCCGGCCGAGGCGGGCGCGCAGACCGCCGCCGAACAGGCACTCACGGCGGTGTTCACCTGGCAGCCGGTCACCGACACCTCCACCGGCGAAGGCCTACTGCGGGCCAAACCGTGGCTGACCGGGCAACTCCTCGCCGCCGCCGACACCCCCGACGACCCGGGCGGGCGCGCGGTCCCGCAGTGGGCCATCTGGCGCGACGCCGCCGACGTCATCACCGCGACCGCCCAAGCTTCCGAGCTCACCACCCAGCCCGACGGCACCGCCCTCGTCCAGGTCGACGTGGTGCAGACCCTGCTGCATCGCGACGGCTTGAGCTCGCGCTATCGGCGCATGACTATCGCCGCTACCACGGCGCTCACGCCCGCCGGATGGCGGATGTCCGCGTTCACCGTCCACGCCAATCCCTAACCCCGCCAAGGAGACCCAGCCCATGAACCTGCACACCTTCTTCAGCACACGGTCTGCTCGCGGGCGGATGACCGGATGGGAGCCTGGCGGTGAGCGCCGGCAGCGGGGGTGACATCCCGCTCTACCCGTGGATGGCCGCCCCGCCCCACCTCAAGACCCGACGCCAACTCAGCGCCAAGGGCCGCGCCCCCGGCCGCCAAGACATCGCGGGCCGGATGGAAACCCGTCGCCGCGGGCAGATCGTCGTGGCCTACCTGTTCGACATCACCAAATCCACGGCCAAACGCCAAGCCACTCCCGCGCAGCGCGAGGCCCTCGCCCGCGCGAACCGCGAACGCCAGATCCAAGCCGCCGAACGCCGCGGCTACACCCGCGCCGACCTCGCCGAAATCAGTGACCCTGGCCCGGGTTGGGGTGCCCCGTACGAACTGGATCCGCAACTCGTCGCGGCGGCTGAACTGCTGCACCTGCGCGTGGACGCCGCCCACCACAGTTTGGCTCGATTGCACGCTCCCACCGAGGTTCTGGCTGCGCTCGACGGCTGGCGCGGCCCCCACCCCGCCAACGATCCGGCCGCCTACCTCACCGCATCCACCCGGCGAGCGCGACTCGACGCCTACCTCGACCGGTTGGCTCCCCGCAGCAGCGTCCGAGCAGGGGTGGAGACGGTCCTCGGCTACCTCGACTGCGGACCGGAAACCTCCGATCTGCTGGCGGGACCGGTGTTCGTCAGCCCCGCCGAAGCCCTACGCGGCCGCGCGAATGCTTTGCTGACTCGGTTGGCGCGCAGCGGGCCCGCGTTCGCTCCGCTGCTGCTGTCGCGCATCGCGCCGATGTCCACGGACGATCAGCGCGAAATCCGGGTTGCGGCAGGGCGGATCGCCTATGGGCTGCCGGTCGAGCCGTTGTGGCCGGACTACCTCGACCGCGAACAAGCGGCCACCTGGATTCGTGAGTACGCGCGCGTCACCCGCCTGGTCGAGGAATGCATACCGGGTATGGAGCCCGCGCTCGACCGGGCCCGCGGCCAGGTCGAAGCCCTCTTCGACCAGCAAGGCATGCACGACCTCGAGGCCGCCCGCCTCGCCGGGCTCGTCGGCGACATCGAAACCCACACCATCGACGACCGCAGCCTGCCGCCACTGCTGTGGCTCGACGAACATTCCCGCCACCACGCCGACCAGACCCGCCATACCCAGCAGGCGACCGCCCTGGGCACTGACACCGCCACCACCGCGCTGACCCTGCTCACCGAAACACGCGGCGTCGCACCTGCGACCGGGATGAAGCATGCGATCCACGCACTCGGATCCGATATCACCAACCTTGCCCGCGGGCAGGCCGCCGCGCGCACTGGATACGCCCGCCACAGCGATCGCCTCGCCAGAGTCCTGGCCGGACAACACATCCCCGCCGCCGTGCACCGCGACCTGCACGAACTGTTCACCACTGCCGCCCGCCAGGCCCTCGCACACGCCGAGCTCGCCGCGCACCGCGAAGCCACCTGGACACAGCGTCTGGCCACCGGACCACCGGCACCACCAGTGACCAGCGCCGCCGGACTGATCAGCATGATGCGCCCGAAAACCGCAGGCAGACAGCAGGACTCACCACGCCCAGCCGTCCTACCGCACACCGAACCCGACACCGGCCCGGCGGCCGACGTGGCCGCCGAACCCTGACATCAAAGGACTCCAGCCATGAATCATTACGAAGACGAGCAGATCGTCACCGAAACCGCGGCCGTGGTCGAGGCGGGTGCGCGAGCGCTCCTCGCGGCCCGACAAGCCGTCCGCAAGTGGGCCCAAGACCGCGAGAACCAAGCCCAACGCGGCCCGGGTCCTCAACCCGCCAGCCAGGCCGAACCTGCCGCAGCGCCGCGACAGCGGCGCGGATTGTTCTCACGCCTGAAGTCCTGGCTGCACAACCGCACTCGACCCCGCGAGAACTCGGCCGCGCAACAGTCGCATCCTGGGAACTCGACTGCGCAGCAGCCGCATCCGGTCGAGGAGCGCATCGCCCGCTGGGCCTCCGCTCATGCGACGTGGGAGTACGCCCGCGAGGTCGAACAGACCTGGGCACAACGCGCCCAACAGGAAGCCGCCCAACTGCAGAAGATGGGCGTCGACCCCAACCAGATAGTGCAGCGCGCCAACCAAATCCAGACCAGCCCCACGCCCGCTGTGACGTACGCGCCTCTGGATCCCGCCCGGATCGCGCGACTGACCAGCGAATGCACCCTCGCCGAACTCAACGCGGCCCGCGCAGTCGCCGAGCAGCAACAGACGGCCCAACAGCCGCAGACCGAACAGGAGAACACCAATGCCCCTGAACCCGAACCCACCGCGGAACCCGCTCAGCAGGCCGAGGCCGCGCCGCAAACGCAGGCGACAGCGAAGAAGACGAGCCCACGGCGCAACACCAACAAGAGCACTGCTGCGCAGCAGGGCAGCACCGCAGAGCAGCAAGCCGAATCCAGCCCATCGGCAGTGAGCAAAAGCGGTGATCAAGTTCTCGGATACAACAAGGCCGGGGCGAAGTCTCGCTCGCGCAGCGGCAAGAAGGCCACGGAATCAGAAGCGTCGGCTGGAACCCCGCAGCAGTTGCCGCCTCAGTCGGAGGCATCCGCTGGCGCCGATGCCGGAGTTGCGCCGTGACGACGCGGCGCGCTGTACCCGACCAGCGCATTACTGGCTCGGTCGCCACGATCGTGGTGGCCGCGGCCGGTGCGCTGGTCACGGGCGTGGCCTACGGAGGCTGGTGGCTCGCATTGCATCTACTCGGTGACGTCTCCGGTCGGTCGGCCGCCTTCTCCAGACCCGGCACCTGGCCGGGCCTGGCCCTGGTCCTGGCCGGCCTCGGGGAGACAGCGCTGTTCACCGCCACCGCGACGGTGCTGTGGCGGCGCGCGATGCGCCACGAGATCGAACGCCGCGCAACAGTGATGGCCTCGCCCCGGCGACTGAACGAGGTCGCCGGGGCCAGTGCGCGCAGCAAAGCGAGACGGCTACGCCCAGACCTCGACGTGATCCGCCGCTCCGACATCGGAATCGAACTGGGGCGCACCGTGATCGGCGATCAGGCCATCTATTTGAGTTGGGAAGATGTCGGTGTCGTCTTCGGCGGTCCTCGCACCGGCAAGACCGCCAGCGTCGCGATCGGCGCGATCTGCGCCGCCCCCGGCCCCGTCATCGCCACCAGCAACAAACGCGACCTGCACGACCACTGCCGAGGCCCCCGCGAAACCGCCGGCCGCCACGTCTGGGTCTCCGATCTGCAAGGCCGCGCAGGAGAACCAGAACAAGGCTGGTGGTGGAACATCCTGGCCGGGGTCGACCGACTGCCGACCGCACGACGGCTGGCCGCCTACTTCCAGGCCGAAACCAAGATCCCAGATGCCCGCTCGGACAACTACTTCGAAGGCGGCGCACTTGAACTCGTCGCGCTTTATCTGCTAGCGGCCGCCGTGTCCGGTGGCGATATCGCCCACACCTACAGCTGGCTGTCCTACGACGGGTGTGCACTGCCAGCCCGGCTGCTCGATGAGCACGGCCACCCCATCGCCGCCTCGAAGGTCCGCACCGCTCAAGCCTTGAATTCCCGCCAGCGCGACGGTCTTTTCGACATGGCCCGGCGCATGCTGACCGTGCTGACCGACGAACGCTACGCCGCCACTGTTCTGCCCCCGCAACGCCGGATATTCGACGGCGATGACAGCCCCCTGAGCCACTGGAACCCCAGCCACAACCTGCCGGAATTCGACCCTGCCGCATTTATCTCCTCGCGCGACAGCCTGTTTCTGCTCAGCATGGAAGGCCCTGACTCAGCGACAGCGCTGATCACCGCCCTGGTCGGGCGCTGCCTCGACCACGCGATGGCCCTGGCCGCCCGCTCACCCGGCGGCCGACTACGCACCCCGCTGGTCGGGATCCTCGACGAGGCCGCCAACGTCTGCAAACTCTCTGACCTGCCCTACCAGTACAGCCACCTCGGCTCCCAAGGCATCGTCATGCTCACCTTCCTGCAATCCCCGGCCCAAGCCTCGGAAGTCTGGACCTCGAATCAGCTCGACCAGCTGGTCTCGGCTTCGAATGCCCACTATTACGCCGGTGGCGTCACCGATCAGCGTTATTTGCAGGCGTTGTGCGAGCGGATCGGTGATCATGACGTGGACCGGTGGTCAGCCAGCTTCGGCCGCGGCGGGGCGTCGCACTCGCAGTCTTGGAGCCGGGAGTCGACACTGCCGGTCAACCTGCTCGCCGAACTGCCCAAGCACCTCGCGATCATCTGCACCACCGGCAACGCTCCGATGCTCGTTCGTAAAACCGATTGGCGCACAACCCGATACAGCGAAGCGATCACCGCCTCACTGGCCCGCTACGCGCCACCCGACGACGGAAAGGTCCGGTTATGAGCCAAGGCGACTTCGGGGACATCGACGACTCCTTCACCGGCGACCCCACCGGCAACGAACCAGAAGACGACAACACCGAAAGCGACGTCTTCCCCGACCTGCCCAGCTTCGTCGAAAACTACTTCTGTCCCTCCCACGCCCTCAAATTGTCCGACGGCCACCGCGGCCGGACCTGGTGCGCGCAATGGTGGAAGCACGTCCCTGTGGTCGCACGTTTGTACGCGGTGTGGCGGGCCTGGGAGAAGGCAGTCCGCAGCGGTGACGACCACGCCCTGAGCGCTTGGTACACCTACGACGCTGACCCGGCGCTGCGGGCCCTTTCCGATGGCGAGTACGGGCCGATGCACGCCTGCAGCCTCACCCAGCACCGCGACGTCCCCAGCTTGCCGTGTGATCCGATCCCCGCCGACGACATGGAAGCGCTCGCGATCGCGCTGGTCACCACCAGCTCAACGCACCGCGACCGCGACCAATCCGAGGAATGATCAGCGGTGGCGCGCATCGATCGTGTGCGCCTGGCCGCCCATCAGCTGCGGCTGGCTGATCTACGCGCCAACCCCGAGCGCTACACCCGTATCTTCACGACCGCGAAAACCACTGCTGGACACGGACTGTGCCTGTGCCGGCCTCGGCCGCTGCGGTTGGTGATCCGCTGCCGCGGCGGCCGATACTTCCTTGCCCGCTGGCCCGGCGAAGGACAAGACCACGACCCGAATTGCCCGTTCCACCAGGTGGATCCGGGCCTTTCCGGGCGCAGTGGCTACGCCGACGACGCGATCGTCGAAGGTCCGGACGCCACCACGATCCGCTTTGACACCCCGCTGCTGGTCAAACCCGGCACCACCAGCGAAACCGACACCCGCGCTGGCGAAAACGGCGGCAGCGGCCGCCGCACGGTCGGGCTCCTGGGCCTGCTCCACTACCTGTGGGAAGACGCCCACCTCAACACCTACAGCCCCGGCGGCCGCCGCAGCTGGGTGCAGGTCCTGGCCGCGCTCGGCCCGCACCTCGAGGACTGTGTACTCAGCCGCCGCGCACTGTCCGACGTGCTGTACCTCGTGCCGCCGTATCGGCCGCAGGTCGGCGACGCCAATCGCGCCGCGTTCGATGCTTTCCTCGACCGGCTGCGCAGCCCGCGTGACCAGATTCGGCGGGGCTTGCTGCTCGGTGAGCTCGTCGAGGTCACCGCGACCGCGCACGGTGTCGCCTACAAGGTCAAGCATCTGCCGGCGCCGCTCTACGCCAGTCGTGAAGTCCACCAGCGGATCCTGCGGGCGCATCGGCATTGCTTCGCCCGCGCCGCCAGCCAGCATGGCGGCCATCGGGTGGCGCTGTTGCTGTTGGAGCGTTCCCCGAAGGGCTACCCGAGCGTGGCCGATGCCGCGGTCATGCTCACCACCGGCGACACTTATATCCCCGCCGACAGCTCCCACGAACTCGTCATGGCCGCCGCGCTGCAAGCCGCTGGGCGTGCGTTCTTCAAACCGGTGCGCTACGACCACATCGCGCTGACGCTGCCGGACTTCGTGCTCACCGATGTCGAGAACACGGTGGTCGAGGTGTGGGGCCTCGACAGCCCAGAATACCTGCGCCGCAAGGAAATCAAGATCGGGCAATACCGTCAGGCAGACACAGCCTTGATCAGCTGGCAGCCACCGGAACCGCTGCCTGACCTGCACCGACATGGTCCTCCCGCAGGTCGGCACAACCCAGCTCGACACATCCAGCCATAGTCGGGGGATGAGGGCCAACTGGGCGAAATCCGGCGCTAAGAGGCGTCTCTGCCCACATGGCCGATCCGGGTGACCTCGGATTCCGGGTCGCACCGCACCGAGGTGTCGAGGGTTTTGTAAATCGACCGTTTTCCGAACAGCATGGGTGATAGATCGCCTTCTGGTTCCGTGCGATCTTATGGGCCTGAACGGTTAACACGGTGGTCCAGCGCTCACAACTTCTCGGGACCGCTGGACCCCATGCTCATGGTCGGCCGCGGCGCTTCGTGGCAGCGAGTACCGCGCGAGCGTCCTTGCGGCGGTCCGGGCTGGAATGGAACACCGCGACCAGGCCAGCGCAGAGACGCGTCGGCCCGTCCGTGTGCATCCACCATGCGCTGGCGCCGATCGCGCCGGCGACGCCACCTGCCCCCGCGATGGACGCGATCAGAGTTCCCATGCGTTTCCTCGCCGTCCGTGGTCGACGGCGAGGCCCAATCTTCTGGTACCCGCGAACATTTCACGTAGGGCTGGCGCGTGGAGCGGGGGTGGGCAATATTTGTCTGCCGAGGTGACTAGCCTCATCGGTGCCTGGTACCTGCTGAATTGGGTAACGGGTAGCGCTGTGGCCCCTGCCTCTTGGCTCTCCAACCTGGGCAGGGGCCGCATCTTGTCCTCAGGACCGAAGCGGGCCCGAGAAGGGCTGTCGGGCAAGACAACCTGGTCGCTGATCCTATGCAGATGGAGCGACACGTTACGAGCGACGTTGCGGGAGGCCGGAATATCTCCTCCGCTGAGGAAAACCGCAGGTAAAATGGGTATTTTCCGGGCGAGTGATGCCTCCATGACCTTCGCTTATCCACAGGCGTTGTTTCACGCTGATGTTTCACGGGCTGCGCTCTGACAACTGCCGCCCGGTCCCGCCCGGCCGGAAATGCCTGCTCAGATCGGGGTACGCGGCCCGAGCGGTGGACGAACAACCCCGCTCGGCAACAAAATCTGAGTTCTTCACGTAGATGAAGAAGTCGATGGCCACGATCTTCAGCCTCTACCGGAACGGCCACATGCGGAACCGTCCTTTCTACGAGTTCTACCGTCCTTTTACCGTCCTTTCGATCGTGCACGGCCTGCGGTCTCGGTTCATGACGCTCAGCTCGTAGTCGATGACGGTATGGGGAGGCAGGCCGAATTTTTGTCCCGCAAGGACAAACTTGCGGGAGTGCGTGAAACCGGAAGCAGCGCACATCATTCGATGCCACCCCAGTGAACGTGGTTGCCGTTTCGGATTGGGCCGCCCACGCGGCGCACATCATTCAGCCTGCAGACGCGCTCTAGTAGCTATCGAGAATGACACTTCTCACCAGTAACCGTCTCCGCACGGTCACGTCCTGCAATCGATCTCACTGGAGATGACCGCACAGCGCCTTCCGTGTGTCATTCCGTGTAGCGACTGAATCGCAACACCTTTTGCGAGGTAAAAGGCCAGCTCGGGGCCATATTTCCTGTCATCTGGCCGCCCAGGGTCCTACCTCCAGTAGGAGCATTCGCACATGTCCTGGGCGACGGGCGGCCGGAAAGCGTACGCCTCATCATTGGGCGAAAAACGAGAAGTCCACCCGTGCGCGGTTCGGCAGGACCCTGTCGGGGGAGTCGAAACGGCTGACGCACCCCGGGCCGCTCCCGCCCCGCGGATCCGTGCAGATCTCCAGAACGTGAGGTGTGGGAATATTCAATTATCCAGGGCCGCAACCTTTTTGGCGCCGGGATAATTGATAGTTCCAGCGTAGAAACTCGTGCCCGACGGTGCTTGTCAGTGACCCCTGGCATCCTCGAGACTTGAGGAAAGCCAGGAAGGCGGTGAGGTGTGGCGAGTGCCGAGAGCATCCAGGGGGCGGCGGAGTCTGCCGATGCCGCCTTGGTTGATCCGTTCGTTCTCGATCCGCTGTTTCGTCTGTGGCTGGCGGTGCAGCCCAACCGGCGCAGCGGTGCACGGTTGGCCGTGCGCACGATCGATCGGTACTGCCAGCGCGTCGCGCTCTATCTGGAATGGCTGCGCAGCAGTCCATTCCGCGATGCGCTGACCACGCCGGAGGGTCGCGACAGTGCGTTGACGGCGTGTCGCGAGCAGATGCTCGCCACGAGGCGGTCCACGACCTGGAATGTCACCTTGGCGGCGGTGAGCGCCTATTACGTGTGGCTCGAGCTGGGCCCGGCGCGGGTAGCGGCGGCGCGGATCGAGCGGCGTATCCAGCGGACACTGACCGTCGACGAGCAGTCGGCGCTGATCGCGACCGCAGAGCGCCGCCCCGCGCACACACCACTGATGCGGGCTCGCCGCGCCCGCAACCTCGCGCTGGTGATGGTGCTGCTCTACGGCGGGCTGCGGGAATCCGAAGCCGAAGCCCTCGATATCGACGACATGGTGCTGACCGGGCGCCGCAGCTTCCTGTGGGCTCCCGCCGCCGGCGGCGACGAGCTGCGTCGCGTCGAGCTGGCGCGCCGCGCCCACACCGCCCAAGCCGAATGGCAGGTCGAACGCGCCGACCTGCTCGGATCCGCCCGCATCCCGGCGTATTTCCTGGTGTGCGAGAACGGACTGGAACGCACACGGCGGCTGTCGGTCGGCCAGATCGAGGACGTCGTCGAGGAACTGGGCCGCGAGGCGGGTATCACCGAACGTCTCGCGCCCGGTGTCCTGCGCGCCACCTACGCCGCGCAACTGCTCGCCGCTGAGTCCGACCTGCCGCGAGTGGCCTACACCCTCGGCCAGGTCAAACCCGATATGCCCCAAGTGAATGCGCTGCGAGCGGCGGCACCGACACCGCACCCCGGACGCGTCGAAACCGCCGGCCTGGGTGTCGACGGCCAGCTCGCCCTCGACTTCTGACCGCGGGCCTTCGAATCGGCACGGCCCGCAGCCAGGCTTGGGTGGGGGGACAGTCAGCTGGCGCTGGACTTCTGAGCCGGAACAGTCAGGAAGTCTTGCTGTCTAACTGATCGGCGAGGGATGTGGCAGCTGAATGTGTCCCGCTTTGTGGCGTCAGAATTCGCTGGTCCCAACAGGGTTCGGTTCCAGCTCGAATGGGCCGATCAAACATGTACCGAGGCCAAGTGCGTCGATCAGCCACTGCATCGCGCGTCGGCGGCCGCGCGTGTCGAGGTGTGACAAGGCCGTGTGAGCCGAACGCATCGCGTCGATTTCCAGGGATCCGGTGGTGAGCACGAGGGTTTCGTTGCCGGTCATGGTGAGCTCCTCGAATCGGGGGAGGCGGATGTCCGCGACGGTCCCATACTCGTGTCGCAGTAATGTCGCATGAGGTCTAGTTCCGTAGCGGCTATGCCTCGGCCCCGCGATCGTGCTCGGCGGCCGCGTCTGTTTCGGGTCCGCGCGGGTTGCGACCGGCTTCGTACTCGGCGGCCTTGGCTGCGGCGTGCTGGTCACGTAGGCGTTGTTCAGCGGCAGCGCGAGCGGGGGCGAGATCGCGGCGGCGATCGCGTTCGGCTAGGGCATTTTCCAGTTTCGCGGTGGTCGTGGCGCGGGCTTTGACCTGGCGGGCGTGAAGGTCGGCGATACGGGTGTCGGTATAGCGGGCGGCGGCGAGTTCGCTGCGTTTGCCGGTTGTGTCGGCGTCGCGGTCGAGGATGGCCTGCCAGCGATGCGGGGCCGCCCCGGCGGCAATAGCTTCGGCACGGGCGTCTTCGGCGTGTTGGCGGGCCTGCTGGGCCTGTGTACGGGCTGTGGCCTGCTTGTGCTGGCCGATGCCGAGTTCTGCTTCGGTCTCGCGGCGGGTACCGATCCGGTAGGCGGGCAGCGCCTCGAGCTTGCGGTGGGCGTCGGCGACCGCGTCTGTCGCGATGGCGAGTTCCGCCTCGGTGGTGTCGGCCGTGGACTGGGCGGTCAGGGCGGCACGTACGAGATCGGCTTGCGTGTGCAGCTGGGCGTGCTCGGCTTCGACCGCCGCGAGCGCTTCGCTGGGCGCGGTGGCCGGTGCGGGGTCGGGTCGGGTGAGGGTGGCGCGCAGGGCGCGGATGCGGTCGTTGAGGTCGCGGCCGTCGAGGCTACGCAGCGGGTCGGCTTGCAGTTCGGTGGCGAGTTCGAGGTCCTCGAGGGCATGGAGTTGCTCGCGCAGTTGGGTCGCGTGGGCGGCGAGCTGGTGGTCGATACCGGGATGCGAGGGCGGCAACGGTGTCGGGTTGGTGCGCAGGACTTCGGTGCGGGCGTGTTGGTGCTGGTCGAGGAGGGCTTGCCCGCGGGCGGCGAGCACGCTCGCGGCGGCCGCCGCCTGGGTGAGGGGTGGTTGGCTGGCCTGGGTGATCTCGGTGATGAACTCGCGGGCGTCCAGGCCGGCGGTGTGCGAGGCGGCGACCACGTCGAGCAGGTGCTCGAAATCTTGGTTGTCTTCGACGTGGCGGTGCAGCCCGGCCGGAAGGTGTTGGGCGAGTTCGTGGCGGGCCCAGTCGCGGCCGAGCGCGCGGGCGGTGTGTTCGTAGTCGGTGCGGATCCGCGCGAGCCGGGCGGGCAGTTCCGCCGGGTCGGGAACGGCGAATGTGTCGGCGAACTCGCTGATCGCGGCCACACGCTCGGCGGCTTGGTCGGCTTGGTCGGCTTGGTCGGGTTCGTCGAGTTCGGTCAGGCGGTCGTAGAGGTCGCTGGTGTAGTCGGCGAGTTCGGCATCGATGCCCGCGAACCGCGGCGGCGCGGCCGCCAGTTCCGGAGCGGGCAGATCGCGGACCGCGAGGAACGTGCCCTCGGCGCCGTGGGCGGGAAGGCCGAGCTGGCGGGCGATGTGGCGATCGGCGCGCGACCGCAGGACCGCGGCCGGGTCGTCGGTCTCGTCGATTGGGTCGACGGTGACCCGCCACCGGTCGGTGGCTGTCAGCCCGACCAGAGTGGTCAGATCCAGGCCGGACTGCTCGGCACGATCGAGGGTGTCGACCAAGGTCTCGTAGTGCGGCGACACCGCGATCTGGGTGTAGAGGCTGGCGGGCAGACCGCGCTCGAGAACGTCGTCGATGCGGTCGTGTACGAGCAGGCTGCGGGCGTGGTCGTAGATCTCGCGCAGCCGCTCGGGATCCTCGGCGGCCGCGAGTTCCTGGCGCAGGACTTCGGTGGCGGTGATGTTGTCGTCCTCGCGGGCGAGCTCTCGACACCACACCTCGTAATCGCTACGCGCCTCGGCGGGGGCGTGGTCGAGGGCAGGGTCGGGCAGGGTGTCGGTGGCCAGGAAGATGCCGTTGTAGTCGCTGCCGCGGGTGAGCCCGACATACGCGAGCGAGCGGCCCAACGCCGCGCCCATGAGCAGGTACGCGTGCCGGACGGTCATGCCCTGGGCCCGGTGGACGGTGCTCGCGTACCCGAGCTCGGTGTTGTCGGCGACGTAACGGGCGGGCAGCACGACATGTCCGCGATGCGTGATCCCGGCGACGGTCAGCGACCCGTCCGCGTGCACGTTCCGCACCCGCCATTGCTCGCCGTTGTCGATCGGATCCCCCGCGCGGATGCCGCCGGTGATGCGGATCCGGTTGGTGTTGCGGCGGCTGACCACGATGTCGCCGACGTAGGCGGTGTGCGCGTCGGCAAGCGTTGCGCCGGGCCCGCTGGTGGCGACGTGTCCGGCCTGCGCGTGGGCGGCTTGCGCTGCGCCGTTGAGCAAGTGGACGTCCTCGAGGGTGGCGGCCATCATCAGACTCGACACTCCGGCGTCGAGGTCGGCCAGGTGCGCGGTGAGGATCTGTTCGCGCAGTTCGTCGACCATCCCGGACACGATCCGGCCCGCGGAATCGTAGAACTCCCAGGCTGCGGGAGCGTCGCCGTCGCGCACGCGCAGCGACGCCTGCGCCTCGTCCGGATCGGTGAATCGGACCACGGTATCGAGCTCGGGTGCATGGGTGTCGGCGGCGACCAGGCGCAAGCACCCCCCGGCCTCCACGGCGGAAAGTTGTGCGGGATCGCCGATCCATCGGACCACCGCACCGTGTGCGTCGGCGAGGGCTTGCAGCTCGGCGAGATTCGCGGTCGCGGCCATCCCTGCTTCGTCGACGAGCAGCATCGTGCCAGGCTCGATACCGAGGTCGCCGGTCTTGCGGGCACGGGTCAGCAGGGACTCGATCGTGCGCGCGGGGACACCGATGTCGTCGCCGAGAACACGGGCGGAGGACTTCTGTGGCGCCAGCGCCAGCACCTCTCGGCCGTCGTCGATCCACGCTTGGGCGACCGCGCGCATGGCGGTGGTTTTGCCGGTGCCAGCGGGCCCGATCGCGACCGCCAATCGCGTCCCGGACGTGCACAGATGGCGCACGATCCGCTGCTGTCCGGCATTCAACCTCTGGCCGGTCTCGGCCTCGACTGCGGCGATGGCTGCGGTGACTGCGTTGCTGGTGACGAACTCGGCAGTGGGGGAGTGTGCGGCGTCGACGAGTGCGGTTTCGGCGTCGAGAACGGATTGATTGGTGAACCGGACTGTGGTGGCCGCGCAGGTGGAGAACACACTCTGTCCGTTGCTGCGGGCCAAGGCTTGCGGCACGGGTTCGGGGTCGATGGTCAGCCGGATGCTGGTCGCGCGTACCGCGTTCACGATCTCGGCGACCGCAGCCCGCTGCTCGGTATCGGTGGCGAAATCGCAGGCGGAGACACGGTCTTCGGCGGCGGCGCGGATGTGGCATTCGGTCCAGGTCGCTCGGCGACGGGCGACGGTCTCGGCGACCTCGGCGGCGATCTGGCCGCGGTCGTAGACCTCGCGTCCGGCATGGCTGGCGACGCGCGTGGCGAGGTCGAGCAGGTTGTTGTCGTGCTCGGGATCCAGCAGCGCCACGACCTCGTCGGCGGCGGCCGATCGGTCGGTGTCGGTGGCGAATTCGTAGCGGTCGAGGGCGTCGTGGACCGCGGCGGCGCGCTGTCCGGGTGTGCTGTCGGCGAGCTCGACCACATGCTCGGCGAGCAGTCCGGCCGCGGTGAGCGCGGCGTGCTGGGCGTCGTAGTCGCGCAGCATGTTCGGATCCCGCGACAGCTCCACTACGTGCTCGACCCACGCCTGCGCGGTGCGGCCGTCGCCGAGGAACCCTTCGGTATCCGCCGCCCATTCCTCGATCATTTCCCGCAAGGTCCGCGGCAGCGGCTTGGCGTCGCGGGTGGCCAGGGTGGCGGCTTGAGCGAGGCGGATCTGGACGGCTTTGCTGGGGTTGCGGCCGTGCTTGGCGCGGTAGTCGGCGACGAGTTTCTCGGTGGCGCGCACGATGTTCGGGCGGCGACTGAAGTGCGCGATCAACGCTTCGGGGACGTCGGCGATCTCGTAGACCGGTGCCTTGCCCAACCCATTGCGGTAGCGGGGTTCGAACCGCAAACCCAGGCGGCGCTTGAGCTTGCCGGTGATCGCGGCGTTGTACTGGCACGACAGCGAAACCGTTGCCGCATACAGCGATCGCGCATCCAGAGCGCACCACTTCCTATCCGCACCCAGCACCCGCGCGGACACCACGGCGTGGGTGTGAAGGTTGGGGTCGCCGGTGCGGTTGTCGAAGTGGTCATACAGCGCGAACGTCATGCCGTCCGCGTCGATCTGACGGATTCCACCCGCCCCGCGGCGGGCGAGCGCGAACTCCGATTGCATGCGTGCCAGGGTCTCTTCGACGGCTTCACGATGGCAGGCCGCGATCTCGGCGCGCAGCGCATCGTCGCCCAACCCCCACAGGATCGAGACGCTTTTCTGCGGGGTGAACACGCAGTCGTAGGCGGCGACCGCCTTGCTCTGGCGCTGCTTCTCGTCGGCCAGGGCGTCATCGATTTCGAGGTCGGACGGTTCGCGGCCCAGTTCGTCGGTGAGGTGCTGGCGGGCCGCACTGACACGCAGATCCAGCCACTCCTCTTGGGTGAGGGGGCGGCCGACTTCAGCCAATGCCGTGGTCTTGTCACGCAGATAGATGGCCTGGATCGCGCTGGTGCCGTTGCCGCGGGCGTGCACTCCGCTGCCCAGGGAGGCGGCGGTGAGGGCTTGCCGAGCGGTCATGCCGGCGGCGACGGCATCGACGATGATCCTGTCGGCATCGGGGTGGATGCCCTCGCCGTAGAGGGCGCGCATCTGATCCTGCGACACCTCGCCGTTCACTCCGAGAATCTCAGCGCCGCGGCCGAACCAACGGCCCGGGGGAGTACCGGTTGCTGTGTAGTAATCGGTGAAGGATTTGTCGGCGGCGCGCGTGCGGTCGCCGGTGGCGACCTGCCGTGTGAGGTAGGTGTAGCCATCGCCCGCGTGGATCGCGTGGATGGTCATCACGAGATCAACGGTAGGCCTGAAACATGCAGCTCGGAAGGGGTCGTGGCCGAAAATTCACAATAGTGCAAGAGGTGTGTATAGGGATAAGGCTCTACAGGGGTAGATCGCAAGCGATCGGGATAGGGAGCGGCAGGGACATGAGCACGGGACGCGCGGATGAGGATTGCGGAAGATTCGCGGCGGGAACGGCCAGAGCGGGCGTAGCGTGAGAAATCAAGATCGCTGAACGGACTTCGAGCCGGGCGACACCCCGGCTACCGGCGCGACAGGGCCGCCCGCGCGGCCCGTTGGAAGGGGATGCGATGGCGACCAAACCGGCTGGACCGGCGGTTGTAGCCCGCAAGCAAGCGCGCGCGGCGATGGCCGCGGTGACGGCGGCTGCGCGGGAACGCGAGCACGCGGACGCTGAGGACTTGGCGGCGGTGTTGAAGGCGGGCGCGCAGATCCAGCGGGCGGCCGCCAAACGTGACAAAGACATCGCGGCCGCGCAGCAGGCGTACGCGACCACGGCGGGCGCGGTGGAAGCGGAGGAAGCGGCGGCGCTGGCGCGGATCAAGGCGCGCGGGACCGACGAGCCGACATTGGTGGAGCTGACTGGCTTCGAGCTGGGCGAGGTGCGGCGGCTGCTGCGGCTGGCCGCGCCTGCGGCGGCGACCGGGCGGGCGTCGGGGCCGGCGGCCAAACCGTCGGCTGCGCCGGGACCGGTCGGCGATTAGATCCGACTGCGGACATGGCAATGCCCCCGTGGGTGACCGATCCGGATCGGTCACCCACGGGGGCATTTTGGTGGGACTCCCGCGCGCTGCGCGTCGTTGGGCGGCTGGGCACGTCGTTGGGCCTGCGGGGGCTATCAGGCGATGAGTTCGGGGTGGGCGGGTGCGGGCTGTCGGCGCCCGCGTGCGCGGCCGGTGAGTTCGACCAGGCGGGCACGGTGGGCAAGCAACGGTTCTCGGGCTCGGCTGATCAGGGCTTCTATCGCGGATATCTCCGCTGAGGTCTCGCACATCTGCTTGCCTCGGGTGAACAGTGTCCACAGGTGTCGCCGGTAGGAGTCTTCGACGACTTGGCGGGCGCTGGACCACACCGTGATCGGTAGCCCCAGGGTGTAGACGTCGGTCAGTTCCTGGGCGATGCGGTTTTGGCTGATGTGGAACTCCGCGAGCTTGGGCCCGAGATTGCGGGCAAGGGCGAACACGGCTTGCGGAGTGGGCGGTTCGCCACGCTCGCAGGCAATGACACGGATCAGGGCGGCGATAACGGCACTGAGGTGGTCCTCGAAATCCGTGGTGAGCACCAGCGACAGGACTTCGGCGGCCCGGTCGCGGTCCAGGGTCAGCAGTGCGGCCACGAGATTGCGCTCCGGGTGCATCGCGCGTTGCCCGCGGCGCTGGGTCGCGGCCTTGATCTCGGTCACGACCTCCGCGACGGCGGCGCGGTCAGCGGATCCGTGCGACCGGCCGGGACGGCCCGGCGGATCGGGTGCGGCGGGGTCTGGGTGGCGCGACATGACGGGAACCTCCTACGCGGATCGGCCGGTCACTCTGGCGCGGCGGCGGGGCGGGGGTCGGCAGTGATGTCCTCGCCGTCGGCGGCGTCGGCGAGCAGGGCGTCGCGGTCGGCCTGCAACGATGCGAGGCGGGCGGCGCTGGCTTCCCGTTCCTTTTCGATCTCGGCGGCCAACGCTTGGGCGGCGGCCCGCTGAGCGAGGCGGCGGTTGCGGGCTGCCACCACGATTGCCGCGCTGTGTATCTGGTCGAGGTCGGGGCGAGACAGGAACTGCTGAAGGATCGCGCGCAGTACCGCGATGAACCGCTCGGTGGTGCGGGGCGGGCACGGGTCGGTGTGGGTGTCGCTGATCGGGCGGCGCGCGTTGGCCTCCCACCTGCCCAGCTGCGGGAACGTGGCGACGTGGATACGTCGTGAGCCGCCCACAACGGCGATGCCGTTGACCTGGGGCGGGTTGGGGCGTTCGAACCACTTGCGTTCGCGGGTGCCGTCGTCCTCGCCGTAGACGACGCTCACGCGGCACACGGGTTCGGTGGCGGTGGTGTCGTCCTCGATCCACACCGTGACCGTCCCGCTCAAACGCTTGCCAGCGATCGTGTAATAGCTGCGGGCGGTCATGAGGTCGGTGCTGTCGGTGAGGTAGACAGTCCCGAATTCACCCAGATCGACGGCGGTACCGGCGTATTCGCGCGGGGCCGGGTCACGGACCGCGCGCGAACGATCGGCGCTCATCGGACCGATCACCCGCGCGAGATGCTCCACCCGGTCGGCTTCGCCGACGGTGATCACGGCGCGGTCTTCGTCGACGCTCGGCACGGTGGCGGTGACGTCGGCGGTGAAAGCGACGGTGAATCCATAGCGCTCGGCCTCGCCGCACAGCGTCACCCACAGCAGCGCGGCGGGGTCGCTGACCGGTTCGACGGTGGCGGGCTCGCCCTCGAAGTCCTCGATCCCGCTGGTTTGGCTGATGTCCCACACCTTGCGCATCCGAAAACGGGTGCGGCCCTCACCCTCGTTGGTGTCCGTGCCTGCCTCGACGATTTCGAGCAGTACCGGCCCGGTGTCCTGGCCGGTCTCGGGTGCCGCCTCGCGGCCCTTGGGGGCGGAGATCTTCAACGCGGGCTGTGCCGGGTAGCGGCCGCGGTCGCGCCATCCGGCGGCGGTGTCGATATCGGTCACGGTGAATCCGCGCTCTTCGGCCTGGCGCAGGATCAGGGCCTGATTGCGCAGGCTGTAGCGCAGGAATCGCCCGCACGGGATCCGCACGGCGGTGGCAACCATCGCGCTGACCGCGTCGGGGTCGCTCAACAGGGTGTCGACGTGGTCGGCGGTGGCCTTCTCCTCCGCGCGCCATGCTGCGATCTGTTCGGGGGTGTAGCTGCGGCGGGTCTTACGCATGATCGGGACTCCTTCACTCGGCCGGAATGGATGTACGGTTCTTACGCAAATTCGGGGGCGCGTCCCGCGGGCTTTACGGGCGGTCGGGGGTGGGGATGGTGACGACAACGGCGGTGGCGTTGTCGGCGCGGGTTCCTGCGGCCGCGACGGCGGCGCGGGTCAGCCAGTGGGCGGCCTGCTGACTGGTCGGGGCGACGGTGAGAATGCGGCGAATCGTCTTCTGTGACAGGGCTTCGTGTACGCCGTCGGTGCTCAGCAGCACTCGCCGCGCCCGCAGCAGGTTCGGCCACGAGGGCCACGCGTTCTCTTCGGGCTGGCCTTCGGGGCGCGCCAGCGAGCGAGTCAAATCCCACGGGCGGCCGAATGCACCGAGATTGTGGTCTCGGGTGAGGGCGACCAGGCGGGTATTGCCCAGCAGGACATAGGCGCGGCTGTCGCCGATCCACGCCACATTGACCGTGGCGTCGGGGCTGATGGTCGCCACAACCAGAGTCGTGGACGGGCGCGGTGCCCCGTACTCGCCGGTGTAGTTCTCGAACGTCTCGCGCTGCTTGGCGTTGGCGTGGCGGCCGCACAGGGGCACAGCGGCGCGGGTGAGCCGGATCAACTGGCCCGGGGCACTGCGGTAGTCGACGGACGCGGCGAGCGTGCACGCGGCATGCGCGGCGGCGTCGGCGATCAGAGCGGATCCAGCGATGGACCCGACGCCATCGGCGGCGGCGACCACGACATAACCGGGGGCGGTCTCGACGTAAGTAGCGTGGGCAGTCGCGTCCTCGTTGTGGGCGCGCCCACCGATCAGGGACGCGGCCCCGATTTCGATGTCCCGCAGGTGGTAGGCGGTCGTGGCGCGATCAAGGGGCGGTGCTGGTCATTTCGGGGCCTCGCTTTCTGGGATTCGGTTGCGGCAGTGGCGAACCGGGGGGCTAGCCGTGGGTGGCGTCGAACCATTCGGCGTAATCGATGCGGTCGCGGCGCTCGATCTGCGCGACGCTCGAGCCTTCGAACTCGGCGTAATGGCTGCCGCACAACAGATCCGGGTCCGGATCGTCGGGGCCGCCGGGACGCACCACGGGCAAGGGGTGGGCATGCACGGGCCTTTCTCCGGGCGGCCCACCTTCCAAAGAATGTGTACGGAACTTACGCATTCGAGGGAGAGGTGGGCCGCTGCGAATAAGACGGGGATAGGTCAGCGTTCGAGGGCGCGGCGGCCGCCGATACCGGTCTGTCCGAGATTCACGCGGCGGGCGGCGGCGGCCCCCAGTCCGGCGGCGTCGGCGGAGTAGGTGGCGCGGCTGCGGGTCGTGCGCAACTGCCCGCTGAATTCGGCGCGCATGATGGTGTCGGCGCGCTGCTGGTCATCGACCAGCACCAGCGCGGTGCCCGGTTCGCTGTCCTCGGTGGCGGTGGTCTCGGCGGCGGTGAGGCGTTCACCGATCTCGGTGTAGAAACCGAACATCCACGACGCGCGAACTTTCCGTGTGCGTGCAGGCGTTCCGGCGGCGCTGGACATCCACCGGGCTCCGGCGAGCATCTGCGGCATGAGAGTGGCGAACAGAACCTGTACCCGCGTCAGGTGCGCGGCGACCCCGTACAGCCGGATCTGAGGGTCACCGCCTCGACGGTGTTTGATCGCAACGCAGTGCATCGCCGTGGACAGGATGTTCAACAACTGTGCCTGTTGGGGCTGGTACTGGCCGATCAGACGGAATTCGGCGGTTTCGATGGGGGCCGGGCCCTGCTCGGTCTTCCGCTGGCGGGCCTGGGCTTCGTCGATACCGTATTTCGCGATCAACGCGAACGCTTTGCTGTTCAACGCGTCGGCCTCGGGGGTGCCCGCGACGCGTTCGGCCTTGGTCAGCAACTTGCGCACCTTGTCCAACATGTCGTGCGAGGGTGCGCCGGACTGCTCGGTCATCGGAATGTCCTTTCTCGGAAACGATCGGGCGGGGCTGGAGCTCGGGGACGGCTATTCGGGCTTGAGTGCCGCGGTGGCCTTGGCGTCGCGTTCGGCGTTCAATGCCTTGGCAATGGGAGCGATCGCGCCGCGCACGCGCAGTCCGGCCCGTTCGCCGAAGCTGTGCACCCACAGCGGTTCACCCTTGGGGCCGATTGCGGCGTCCATGCCCCATTGCGGGGCCTCGCCTTCGAGCTGCGACACCATCAGCGTGTGTCCGGACCCCAACGTGACTTCGGCGTAGTAGCCCTGGCGGCGGGTGCAGAAGTGGTCGGGTTCGTCGCGGTAGTGCATGTTCTTGATCTCGAACGTCAGCGTTTCGTTCTCGTGGCTGATCGCGTGGGGCTGCTCGGTCATCGCTCGATCGCCTTTCACTCGCTGCGGGCGGGGTGGGCGGTGCTGGCCTGCGGGGGCAGGATCCGCACCGATTCGACGGCGTCACAGCGCAATCCGAGATACGAGCGGACGGTGTGCACGCTCGCGGCCGGGGACTCGGCGGTGAGACCGTCGCGCACGGCGCGGCTGAACAAACCCAGATCGGCGACCACGGCGGCGCGGAATCCTTCGCCGGTGGCGGTGATCTCGACCTGAGCGCGGCGGGCGGCGCTCATCTGCGGGCCTACGCTCGTCAGTGCGGCGCGGGTGGTCTCGACCAGCTGCGCGGCCTGCTCGTCGCTGATGCGCGCCCAGGTGCGCAACCCGGTGCCGTTGTCGTAGGTGATCAGGATCAGCAATGCGCCGGTGGCCAGTTCGCGGGCCACTGTGACGGCGTCGCCGTTGGGCTCTTCAAGGCGCAGCAGGGCGACGGCTTCGATGCCGTCGAAGTGCAACAGGGTGCCCGACGGCGGGCGGGGCTGACGGTCGTCGTTCACAGCGGTGTCCTTTCACTGGTGTTGCCGTGGCCTGGGTTCGGCCGCGGCGGCTGTACGGTGCTGGTGTGCAATCGGTCCCGGTCCATGAGCTGCGCGCGCAGTGGTCGCGGTTCGTCGACGGCGCGGACTTCGACGGGGACACGGTCGCGGTCCTGTGGCACGGGACGGCTGAGGCGGTGCTGCTGCCGGTGTCGGTGTGGCGCACAGGATGTCGGCGGGTGCCCGTCGGTGGGGATGTGCGGCAGACTCTGACCGTGGGGGAAGCTCGCCAACAAGTGCGGGAACTACGCGAGAGCGCGGCGGCGGGCCTGCACACGGTGCTTGTGCGCTACGGTCGCGAGGTCGCGGTGTTGGCTCCGCACTCCTGGGCGGTGTCGGCGGCGCTGGTGCCACCGCCGACGTTGACGCCCTGACCGGCTGATCACGAGGGCAGTTGCTGCCAATCGGTGCCGAGTAGGTCGGCGGCGATCTCGCGGCCGTTTTCGGTGAGGTGGCCCAACTTCGCGGCGGGCATCCCGAAAATCAATCCGGTTTCGAGCAACCGAGCCATGGTGTGGGCGGGGTCGACGCGCAGCGCGACTTCGGCGGCGTAGCGGGCCAACGCGAGATCGTCTCGGGCGTAGGCGAAAAAGCACAGCAGGGCGGCGGCTTCGGCGCGGTCGGGGTACGGCAGACACCGGGTCAGCCGTACCCACATCTGTTCGGCGGCGGCGGCGTGACTGCCGCCGGTGAGTCCGAACATCACGTCTCGCACCACCTTGTCGCGCAGCGCCACCGCGATATCGGCGAGGTCGCGCGCTGAGGGCGGGTGGTGGGCTGCGGTGGATGCGATGTGCTGCAGCACGTTCCGCAGCGATTCGCGGCTGTCGCTGTCAGGGTCGTTGCGTCGCAGGGCGGCGGCGAGTCGCTTCGAGGCGGCGTTGGCGGCGGCGGGCAGCGCGGCGGCGACCTCCGCGCGGTCGCTCGCGCCGAACGCGGGGATCGGGCCGGTGAGCTCCGGCCGCGACTGGGGCGCGGTGGCGGACAGGTGGGGTTCGGGTCGGTCGGCGGGTGTAGCCATGGCGGGGGCCTTTCTGGCTAGGCTGGAGGTGTCCACGGCTCGGGCCCCGGGCAGGTGAGGACCGCCCGGGGCCCGAGCCGGTGGCGTACAGGAATTGGTCAGACGGCGGCGAATCGGTCGAGTTGTTCGCCGGTGATGGGTGAACGGGCTGAACGCCAACCCAGTTATGTACATTTCTTACGCAATTTGGGTGTGGGTTGGCGGGGTTGTGCTATTCGGTGCGGTCGTGAACGGGCAACACGGCCCCGACGGGATACCCGAGAATCCGCTCCAGGGCCTTGTGAAATCGGCTGTCGGTGTCTCCGGCGTAGTTGCCTCCGTGCATGAACCACGGGGGCCGCTGGCCCGGGGCCGGGACGGGGCGCAGGAACGCGTACCGCTCGGGCGGGTAGGTGTTGAGCGAGGAGAACCGGCGTTTGATCACGACCACGACCGGCGGCGCGTCGGGGGTCGGGGCGCTGGCGCGCCACTCGGGGACCGGGTGTTCCTCCTTCTGGGTCTCGTCCACGATGCCGATCACGGTCACTTTGTCGTGCGTGGCGGTGACTCCGCATGTGGCGTTGTACGGGCCGCGAAAGACCGTCAACACCAGCCCGCGCACGTCCGGGGCGGGGGTCTCGGCCTGCGGGACGGCGGCGGCTGCGGTGGTGTGCTGGTTCACGATCGGGTTCCCTTCTGGTCGATGTCGAGCAGCGGCAGGACGTCGCGGCGGTGCGCGCGCAGGCACGGGTCGCACAGCTGCTCGGCGTTGCGGATCGGGCCGTAGTACTCGCAGCCCTGGCAATGCTTGTGGTAGCGGTAGTGGCACCCGGACGGGATGATGCCGGTCTCGTCCTCGTACGCGCCTCCGCTGACGCAGTTTCGGCACTTGCACACCGGCAAGGCTGCGGGCGGGTCATCGGCGTACATCACGAACCCTTCCGGTCGAGCGGGTCGACGATGGCGGGATGCTCGTCGAGATCGATGAACTCGTCACACACCTCGCAATACGAGTTGGAGTGCAAACGGAAGCTTTCGCACTGGGGCACAACGGATCACGCATGCGCGTTCTCCTCGCCTCGGAACGGATAAGGGGGGACGGCTGGACCGGCGTTAGGTTTCCTGCCGTGCCCGTTGTCGCGGGTCACGGCGTTACGGCCCCGGGTGTCAACCCTGGGCGTCTTCGCACTGCTGGACATGTCCAGCCGAAACATGCTGTGGCTGCCCGCTGGCACGCGGGACGCAAGCGGCGAAGGTCGGTATGTTCGCGCCGGTCTGCTGTGGAGTTGAGAAAGTCCGTTCGGAATCGGTGACCCGGTCTGCGCTGCCTTTCCGATCCAATACCTAAATCTTACGCGCCTCACGCGTCTTACGCATTGGATTCACTGATCTTCGAGGGTCTCGTTTTCGCAGGTCCGGTAGTGTTTTCGCGCGTAAGAATGTGCGGGTTTGGCCCTTTTTCTTTGGTTTCTGTGGCCCTCTGGAGGCGCCTCCCCGGCGAGGGGCGGGGGTCTCGGGGGCAGCGCCCCCGCACACGCCCGCCAGGGCGTGCAGCTCTGTCTTTTCCGGGGGACGGGCCACACTGGTGGGTTGGTGGTGGACCCTCCGGCTGGCGGGGACGTCTCCGATCACTGGGGTTGAGGCCGGTCAAGCCACGCTCTTCGGCTTGACCGGCCTCAACCCCAGTGATAGTCCCGAAAAGCCAGACGGAGAGTCCACCACCTCGGGACCGGCACCCGCGCGAGCAACGCTCGCGAAGTCCTCCCCGCGGCGTGACCAGACAGGCACGGCCGGCCGGAACCGAACTGCCTCCCGCGGATCCGGGCTGGCAGGGTGAGCCCGCGGGAGCTGCGCGACGGCGGGAGGGCTCGGTGCCGCGGTAGCTCAAGGCATCCCGGCGGTGCCGGTGGTGGCGCGGCTGATCGTTTCCCACTGTGTAAGACCTCCGATGGTTTTAGGGGTCAAGCCGCAGCGCGTGTCGGCGGTGTGTCGGGTAGTA
>NZ_BAAGTC010000015.1:0-1667 GCF_054782115.1 Nocardia heshunensis
TCACCTGGAAGTCGGAGCGGCCGACGTATTCGACGAGACCGTCCGGCGTCCAGCGCACCACGTCACCGGTGCGGTACATGCGTGCGCCGTCGACGTAGGGGTTGGCCACGAAGCGATCGGCGGTCAGCCCCGGCCGCGCGTGGTAGCCGCGCGCCAGCTGGATGCCCGACAGGTACAGCTCACCCGCGACACCCACCGGAACGGGCCGCAGACGGTTGTCGAGGATCAGCGACTGCATGCCCCGGATGGGGCCGCCGATGGTGACCAGATCGCCCGGCACCAGCGCATCGCTGATGTTGGTCATAATGGTGGTCTCGGTCGGACCGTAACCATTGTGGAAGGCACGAATCGTGCCGTCCGCCAACGGAACCGCCCACTTCTCCACCAGATCGGCCGGCACCGCTTCACCACCGGCGACCAGCACGCGCNGGCGTGGGTGGCCTGCTCGCGGCGGATCAGCTCGGCGAGCTCCTCGCCGCCGTAGGTGCCCGGCGGGACGACCACGAGGGTGCCGCCCTTGCCGATGGCGAGCAGGAATTCCAGCATCGACGCGTCGAACGACGGCGACGCGAAATGCAGTGCACGCGAGGAGGAATCGAGTGCGTAGCGCTCGGCCTGCTCGACGGTGAAGTTGGCCAGACCGGCGTGGGTGACCACGACGCCCTTGGGCACACCGGTCGAACCCGACGTGTAGATGACGTAGGCCGGGTGCTCCGGACGCAGCGGGCGGACCCGCTCGGCCGCCTCGATCGCGGTGTCCGCGAACGCATTCAGCTCCAGCTCGTCGAGTACCAGCCACTCGACCGAGTCCGGCAGAACACCCCGCACCGCCGACACCGTCAGGCCGACCGCCGCACCCGAATCGGTGAGCATGTGGGCGATCCGATCGGCCGGGTAGTTCGGGTCCACCGGCACGAACGCCGCACCAGTCTTGGCGACACCCCATTCAGCGAAATAGGAGAGATCCGAGCGCTGCACCGCGATCGCGACGAGATCCTCGGTGCCGATGCCGCTCTCGATCAGCAAGCGCGCCAAGCGGTTCGAGCGGGCATCCAAGTCGCCGTAGGACAGATTCCGCCCCTCGAACACCACGGCCGGCGCTGCCGGGTCGACCGCGACCGCATCGGCGATCAGCTGCGGCAAAGTGCGCACAGCAGCGGCAGGGAGCCCGAAACGGGTTACCAGATCGGCACGTTCGTCCTGGTCCAGGATGTCGATCGCGCCGACTCTGATCTCCGGGTTGGCCGCGACGGCCTCGAGCACCCGCACCCAGCGCTGCGCGAACCCGGCCGCGGTGGCCTCGTCGAACAGATCGGTGGCATAGGTCAGCGCCAGCGCCATGGCTGTGCTAGATCCCGCCCTGACCCCGCCCGAGTCCTGCTCGGACAGCGTGAACTGCAGATCGAAGCGGGAGATGTTCTCGTTCAGGTCCAGCGTGCCGACCGTCAGGCCGGGCAGTTCGATGCTGGTGCGGTCCAGGTTCTGGAACGCCAGCATGACCTGGAACAGCGGGTTGCGGGCCTGCGAGCGCTCGGGCGCGAGGAGTTCCACCAGCCGCTCGAACGGCACATCGGCATTGCCGAACGCGTCGAGGTCGGTGTGCCGCGCCCGGTCCAGCAGGTCGGTGAACGACTCGGCCGAATCGATGCCGGTGCGCAGCACCAGCG
>NZ_BAAGTC010000016.1:0-4182 GCF_054782115.1 Nocardia heshunensis
TGGTGCTCACCGAGCAGCTGGGCACGGCCGAGGGCAATGGCCACGGCGCGGCCCCGGCCGGGATCGCCGCTGAACTCATCTACGCCACCGACCTGTTCGACGCGGCCACCATGGCCCGCTTCGGCGACCGGTTCGCGTTGCTGCTCAAGGCCATTGCGGCGCAGCCGGAGCGGGCCGTCGGTGATATCGACCTGCTCGACGCGGCCGAGCGCACGCTGGTGCGCTACGACTGGAGTCGCAATGCCGGTTCGGTGAGCGGACTGCTCGCCGAGCGCACCGGCGCGGTGCTGGACGACGATCCGGCGCTGGGCTGGGCCGATGTCGCGGAGAGCGTGCTGGCCGACGCACTGCACCTGGCTTCGGGCGATGCGGCGAACACGCTGCTCAGCCAGTTCGAGGCGCAGGCGGCGCGGACGCCCGAAGCGGTCGCGATCGGCTTCGAGGGGACAGCTCTCTCTTACGGTGAGTTCGCGGCTCGCGTGAATCGCCTGGCTCGTCACCTGATCGCCTCGGGGGTTGGCCCGGACACCCTGGTGGCCTTGGGTATTCGCCGTTCCACCGATCTGGTGGTGGCGATGTATGCGGTGCTGGCCGCCGGTGGCGCGTACGTGCCGCTGGACCTCGACCAGCCTGCCGACCGCATCGAGTACGTGCTCGAGACGGCGCAGCCGGTCGCCGTACTGACCACCTCGCGGGACGGCTTCGGTTACAACGCCGCACCCGTGCTGGTCATCGACACTCTCGATGTCAGCGGTTACTCCGATGCTGTCGTGACTGATGCGGATCGCGTTGCGCCGCTGCGATCCTCGAACGCCGCCTACGTCATCTTCACCTCCGGTTCGACCGGTCGCCCGAAGGGCGTGGCGGTCTCGCATGCTGCCGCTGTGAACCAGATCGCCTGGATCACCTCGGAATACGCGCTCTCGGCCGACGATGTGGTGTTGCTCAAGACGCCGCAAACGTTCGACGTGTCCGTCTGGGAGTTGTTCGGTCCGTTGGCCGTCGGTGGCCGCATGGTCGTGGCGACGCCGGACGGGCACCGGGATCCGGGCTACCTGGCGGAAGTCATTGCCGCCGAGGGCGTCACGATCACGTCGTTCGTGCCGTCGATGCTCAGCGTTTTCGCGACCAGTGTCGACGCGGCGCAGCTGTCTTCGCTGCGGGCGCTGCTGATCGCCGGTGAAGCGCTCACCTCGGATGTCGTGCACGCCTTCCGCAAGGTCAGCTCTGCCGAGCTGCACAACCTCTACGGTCCGACCGAGTTCACCGTCCACGCCACCTACGCGCCCGTCGCGGACGATGTGCAGGGTGCGGTCCCGATCGGTCGCCCGGTGTGGAATGCCCAGGCGTACATCCTGGATGCGCGTCTGCACCCGGTCGCCCCGGGGGTCGCGGGTGAGCTCTACCTCGCCGGTAGCCAGCTCGCACGCGGCTACGTCGGCCGTGCCGATCTGACCGCTGACCGCTTCGTCGCCAACCCGCTGGGCTTCGGCGAGCGTATGTACCGCACCGGTGACCTGGTGCGCTGGAACGCCGACGGCTCGATCACCTACCTGGGCCGCACCGACTTCCAGGTGAAGCTGCGTGGTCTGCGTATCGAGCTCGGTGAAATCGAGTCGGCGCTGACCGGACACGATTCGGTGGCTCAGGCGGTCGTGGTCATGAACTCCGACCCGCGCACCGGTGACCGCCTCGTCGGCTACGTGGTGCCGAGCGCCGGAGCCGTCGACATCGACGTCCTGCGTGCGCACCTGTCGGCACAGCTGCCGTCCTACATGGTCCCGGCAGCCATCGTGTCGCTGGATGCCATGCCGCTCAACGCCAATGGCAAGCTCGACCGCCGCGCCCTGCCCGAGCCGGAGTTCGAGGCCCGCGAGTTCCGCGCCCCCGCGACCCCGGCCGAGGAGAACGTCGCCGCCGTGTTCGCCGAGGTGCTCGGCACCGAGGCCGCCATCGGCCGCGATGACGACTTCTTCGAGCTGGGCGGCAACTCGCTCATCGCCACCCAGGTGGTCGCCCGCCTCGGCGCGGCGCTGGACACCCGCATTCCGGTGCGCGTGCTGTTCGAGGCCCCCACCGTGGCCGGGCTGGCCGCGCGCCTGGAGACCGAGACCCGCACCGGCCGTCGTCCCGCCCTGGTGGCTGGAGAGCGGCCCGCCGAGATCCCGCTGTCGCTGGCTCAGCAGCGCATGTGGTTCCTCAACCGCTTCGACACCGCCTCGGCCGTCAACAACATCCCGCTTGCGGTCCGCCTCACCGGCGACCTCGATGTCGATGCGCTGCTGGCCGCCGTCGAAGACGTGCTCGAGCGGCACGAGGTGCTGCGCACGGTCTACCCGGAGAACGCGGAAGGCCGTGGCGTGCAGGTCATCCTGCCCGCCGACCAGGTCCGCCTGGACTCGGCCGCCAATGCCGGAATCCACGGCGGCGGCACCGGACTGTTCGCGGTCTCGGTGAACGAGGCCGACCTGCGCGAGCGCATTGCCGAGCTGGTGCTCACCGGCTTCGACGTGACCGCCGCCGCCCCGGTGCGCGCCGGACTGTTCCGGGTCGCCGACGCCGAAACGCCCACGCACGTCCTGGTATTCGTCGTTCACCATATTTCCGGTGACGGCTGGTCGGTGCGTCCGCTGGCCCGCGACGTCATGGTCGCCTACGCGGCGCGCGCCAATGGCGAAGCGCCGCAGTGGGCTCCGCTGCCGGTGCAGTACGCCGACTTCGCGCTGTGGCAGCGCGAAACCCTCGGCCACGAGGACGACGCCGAATCGCTGATCTCCCAGCAGGTGTCGTACTGGAGCAGCGAACTGGCCGGGCTGCCCGACCAGATCGACCTGCCTTCGGATCGCCCCCGCCCGGCGGTGGCGTCCAATGCCGGTGGCGTGTACGAGTTCTCGATCGACGCCGACCTGCTGGCCGGACTCAACGGCCTGGCCCGCGAGCACGGCGCATCGCTGTTCATGGTCGTGCACGCGGCCTTCGCGGCCCTGCTGGCACGCCTGTCCAACGGTGACGACATCGCCATCGGCACCGCGGTCGCGGGTCGTGGTGAGCAGGAGATCGACGACGCCATCGGCATGTTCGTCAACACCCTGGTGTTGCGGACGGCCGTCGACTCCGGGGCGCGGTTCAGTGATCTGCTGGCCCGCACCAAGGACACCGACCTGGCCGCCTTCGGTCACGCCGACCTGCCCTTCGAACGTCTGGTGGAGATCCTCAACCCGGCCCGTTCGCAGGCCCGGCATCCGCTGATCCAGGTCATGCTGTCGTTCCAGAACACCGGCGCGACCACCTTCGCCCTGCCGGGGCTGGAGGTCGCGGGGGTGCCGCTGGACGTGGTCACCGCCAAGTTCGACCTGCACCTCAACCTGACCGAGCGGGCCGACGGCGACGGCATGACCGCCGAATTCGCCTACGCCACCGACATGTTCGACGCCGGCACCATCGCCGGGTTCGGTCACCGCCTGGTGCGACTGCTCTCCGCCGTGGTCGCGCAACCGGCCGCGCTGGTCGGCGATATCGAACTGCTCGACGACACCGAGCGTCGTCAGGTGCTGCGGTCCTGGAACTCCACCGAGTACGACGTCAAGCGGGTCGCCCTGGGCGGCAAGAAGCTTGCCGCCGAGGTCACCCTCGCCTCGATGTTCGCCAACCAGGCCAAGCAGACCCCGAAGCTCACCGCGCTGGTGTTCGAGGGCGAGACCCTGACCTACGGCGAGTTCGCCTCCCAGGCCAACCGCCTGGCGCGGCACCTCATCGCCGAGGGCGTCGGCCCGGATTCCTATGTGGCCCTGGGCATGCGCCGCTCCTTCGAGCTGCTGGTCGGCATGTACGCCGTCACGCTGGCCGGTGGCGCGTACGTGCCGCTGGACCCCGACCACCCGGCCGAGCGCAACCAGTACGTCCTCGACACCGCCCAGCCGGTGTGCGTGCTGACCACGTCACGCGACAATTTCGAGCTGCACCAGCCGCGTCATCCCGGCGCGCTTCTTGGCCGGGATCCACACGACGAGGCGTTGGATTCCGGCCAAAAGCACGCCGGAATGACGGGGTCGGTGCTTCGCATCGATGAGCTGGATCTGTCCGTCTACTCGGATGCTCCCGTCACCGACACGGACCGGGTTGCCCCGCTGCGTGGCGACAACACCGCGTACGTGATCTTCACGTCGGGTTCGACCGGTCGCC
>NZ_BAAGTC010000017.1:0-1608 GCF_054782115.1 Nocardia heshunensis
TCACCTGGAAGTCGGAGCGGCCGACGTATTCGACGAGACCGTCCGGCGTCCAGCGCACCACATCACCGGTGCGGTACATGCGCACACCGTCGACGTAGGGGTTGGCCACGAAGCGATCGGCGGTCAGCCCCGGCCGCGCGTGGTAGCCACGCGCCAGCTGGATGCCCGACAGATAGAGCTCACCCGCGACACCCACCGGAACGGGCCGCAGACGGTTGTCGAGGATCAGCGATTGCATGCCCCGGATGGGGCCACCGATGGTGACCAGATCGCCCGGCACCAGCGCATCGCTGATATTGGTCATGATGGTGGTCTCGGTCGGACCGTAACCATTGTGGAAGGCACGAATCGTGCCGTCCGCCAACGGAACCGCCCACTTCTCCACCAGATCGGCCGNCGCGTGGGTGGCCTGCTCGCGGCGGATCAGCTCGGCGAGCTCCTCGCCGCCGTAGGTGCCCGGCGGGACGACCACGAGGGTGCCGCCCTTACCGATGGCCAGCAGGAATTCCAGCATCGACGCGTCGAACGACGGCGACGCGAAATGCAGTGCACGCGAGGAGGAATCGAGCGCGTAGCGCTCGGCCTGCTCGACGGTGAAGTTGGCCAGACCGGCGTGGGTGACCACGACGCCCTTGGGCACACCGGTCGAACCCGACGTGTAGATGACGTAGGCCGGGTGCTCCGGACGCAGCGGGCGGACCCGCTCGGCCACCTCGATCGCGGTGTCCGCGAACGCATTCAGCTCCAGCTCGTCGAGCACCAGCCACTCGACCGAGTCCGGCATATCCGCGCGCACGGACGCCACGGTCAGACCGACCGGCGATCCGGAATCGGTGACCATGTGCGCGATGCGGTCGGCCGGGTAGTTCGGGTCCACCGGCACGAACGCCGCACCGGTCTTGGCCACCGCCCACTCGGCGAAGTACGAGTCGTCCGAGCGCGGAATCGCGACGGCGACCAGATCCTCGGTGCCGATGCCCCGCTCGATGAGCAAGCGCGCCAAGCGGTTCGAGCGGGCATCCAGCTCGCCATAGGACTGACTGCGCCCCTGGAACACGACCGCCGGGGCGGCCGGATCGAGGGCTACGGCGTCGGCGATCAGCTCCGGCAGGGTGCGTGCCGGGACGGCGGGCAGGCCGAAGCGGGCCACCAGATCGGTGCGCTCGCCGGAGTCCAGGATGTCGATCGCGCCGACCCCGATCTCCGGGTTGGCGGCGACGGCCTCGAGCACCCGCACCCAGCGCTGCGCGAACCCGGCCGCGGTGGCCTCGTCGAACAGATCGGTGGCGTAGGTCAAAGCCAGTGCCATGCCGGAATCCGACTCCGACAGCGTGAACTGCAGATCGAAGCGGGAGATGTTCTCGGCGAGATCCAGCGTGGATACCGCGAGCCCCGGCAGTTCGATGCTGGTGCGATCCAGGTTCTGGAAGGCCAGCATGACCTGGAACAGCGGGTTGCGGGCCTGCGAGCGCTCGGGGGCCAGCAGTTCCACCAGCCGCTCGAACGGCACATCGGCATTGCCGAAGGCGTCGAGGTCGGTGTGGCGGGCCCGGTCCAGCAGGTCGGTGAACGACTCGGCCGAATCGATGCCGGTGCGCAGCACCAGCG
>NZ_BAAGTC010000018.1:0-1558 GCF_054782115.1 Nocardia heshunensis
TCATGATTTTTCCTCCTACATAAAATAAGAATTTCTGCTAATTATTCTGTCTCCGTAATCATTCTCAGGTAACCGGTCAGTACTACTAGTCCATTCTTCGTGAACTTCATCGAAAGAACCTGATCATTTTTCCGTGTAAATTGCTTGGCCGCTGTCACTGTGTAAGTGCCATCGTGGTTGTCCGCGATGCCTAGCGTGCTCTCAATCACTTTAGGTTCAGTTAGTGCTACTTGCTCGTACTGCATTACTGCACCTCCTTAAACATCCTCGTTCGTAGGTCGTCGTAAGAGCATGCAACTTCTAAAACTCTGCCACTATACTCAATCCACACCGTGCCAAATCGATTTTCTTTAATACAATCAACACGGCTAAATTGAATCAATGCTTTACCATTTTCAGGTAATGGAACTTCAATCCATCGCTGACTCATTTCTAATTCATACAAATTACCGCACCTCCCGCTTACCCAACTCAGCAATTTTTGCGTAGGTGTCGCCGTTGGGCTGTGTCTTAATATAAGCAACCAAACTATCGAACTCTGTATCAGTAAAAATATTTTCAGGTTCTGACAAGTCTTCAAGAGCGACTGTGTCAAAAATCCAAAACTCACCGTGATCTCCCTTCCACCAAACTGATAATTTAAGATCCCCGTTTTCATCTTCAAAATTTCCGATCACCACATTCCACCGCTTTTCGCGTTCTGCAAGTGGTGTCCAAGCAAACTCTTGCGCTACACTGACTACTCGCTTTGGCAAATCAATGGCATGGTATGTTCCGGCCCGATTGAGACTAACTCTTGCTGAACCCGGTAAAGTGCCACTCTCAAATACCAAATCATTAGTGCTTGTAGTCCAACCGCTATAGCCCATTTCTTCCACTCGTTTCTTAAACTCACTAGTTTTCATGTTCTCCTCCTAAAAGTCAGTTGACTTAAAATTATTCGTGATTAAGAGCTCCGCACTCATTAACGAGTCGGCACTATCGTGACATTGGTCGAACAAGTCTTCTAAGTTGTTAGCTTTACCGACCACCTTGTTTTCTTTCACATCGATTAACAAATATCCGGTTCCGTTGGTTATGACCCAAAAGACATTCCCATCCGTGTCAAACACTTGCCCGCACTTGTAAGCAGTCACTTTCCGTGAAGCACTTTCGTCTCTAACTTTCATAGTTCATCCTCCATTGTCTTTACCCATAGCACATCACGCTGCATTTTCCGGCTAATTTTCTTAGCCGACCATCCATCACTAGAATATTGTTTCAGTTCCGCTCGATCAGCTGCTGTCATCGTCCACTCCACTTCGTCCATGACGCGCATTGTGACCCATGCCCGACTGCGCTTCATCTTGTGGGCAATCGTTGATAAAAAGAATCCCCGATCCATTAGTGATTTCAAGTACTGCTTATCCCAAGTACTTGTGTATACTCTTGACTCACTGAATCGACCCGCTAATGTCTGTATCTCCACTAACTCTTGTTCGGGCCAGTCATCTGGTCGATAACCATATTGTTTTTCGATAGCTGTCAATTTTTCGTGTAATGGTTTGTTCAACGACAT
>NZ_BAAGTC010000019.1:0-6965 GCF_054782115.1 Nocardia heshunensis
CGGGTCAAGGATGGCGAAGCCACCGGCATCTCGGGTCCGCCGCCGTGTCCGCACATGCCGCTGATCGCTCGGTTCGAAGCGGCCAGCGCGACCCAGCTGAAGACCAACGGCCCCGGCGCATCTCGAAGACGTCGCTCTGTCCGCTCGTGCCGCGTACCGGGCGTTCGGAACCGGCTACGGGCTCGGCTGGCGAGTGCACGCAAATGCCGCGACCTGAGCGGTTCGAACCGGCCACGCATCAGAATGGATGGTCCACGCGCGCAAGCGGATCCAGAATCATCAATCGGCTGACTATAGCGAACCATAGGTGCTTTGAGCTGGGGCGCTAGCTGACAGCAACCCCCTATGATGCGAACCTGCGACACGCGACCTGCGGTTTCTTGGTCGCTTAGATCTGCCCGCGAGTCGGAACCATCGCCTGACCTGGGCGAATGGCGTTCCCAAAAGTGCCCCCGGCGGGGCACGATACACATGGGAACAGTACCGACCAGCATCTTCTCGCTGGCCGACTGGTCATCGAAGCCGATTTCGCCCTGAGCAGCCGCAAAGCACCCGGAGGCCAGCGGCGTTGAGACTACCTGGTGACGATGGGGCGTTCGATCAGTTCGGATGCGCTACTTCTGCCGCGACGCCTGCCATCTGGTGATCTCCCACAACACCTCGGCTTGGCGTCGCGCCAGCAGCTCACCGTCGAGACCCTCGACGACCACGATCTCGAACTCCGCCTCCAGCGGCTGCCGTCGACGGCCTCCGCGAGCGCGGGACGAAGAACCCCGGGGAACGTCGCTATCGGCCATACCTCCGTTATGCGCGCAGGTCGGGCTCCTGTGAAGGTGACAGCCTTGTACACGTACGAGTCCTGCTGATGTCCCACTCGGCACCACATCGCATCCCCGGCCAACGTCGGCAGCCCACCGACGTTGGCCCCCGAGTCAGCCGTTCCGACGAGCGATCAGCGGCAGAACAGTGCACAGTGTGCAGCTTGTCGGCAGGGCTGGTTACATTCCCGCCTATGGCATCTGTGTTTTCCTGGATCGCGGTACGCGGTCTGACGCCTCAGACAGTTCTCAAGGATCTCGGACTCGTCGATACAGGTGTCGCCCATTCACCGGGTAATTCACAACTTGCAGGCGAGGCTCTTGCCAATGGCTGGTATGTCATCGTCGACTACGACGTGGACCCAGACGGGTACGTCAGCAAAACGCAGATACTAGAGCGTCTGTCGCGAGATGCCGACGTGGTCGCCTGCTATGAGTCGTCGTACGGCCCTGACAGTGCGGCCACTCGTTGGAAGAACGGTCGCCAGGTGTGGACCGTGACGCACTGCTGCAACGAGGGCGAGGAACCAGACAACCTCGAATATGACGGTGATCTGCCCGGGGACTTCGCCGAAGTCCTCGAAGACGCCCGAGCCGACGCAGCGGACTTCGGTGAGTGTTTGTATCAGGTCCCCGTCGATTTAGCCGCCGAGGCAACAGGTTTCCGTGAGGACGGCATCCTCGACCTCACCGAACTCGCGTGGGCCAACTGAGCAACCGCCGGGATCGAGCAAACGCCCTCAACTCGGCAGTAGCGGACGTTCATCTTGCTCAGCTGAATAGCTTGAGGCGGCCTCGGTCGATGGACTTAGGGTTCGAGATCGAAGGCTGAGATATCGACCCGCCCGGAGTCCCCTGGCGACGCTTGAACTCGAAGGTCTTTGGGGTGAGCCACTTTGAGCTCGTCACGTAGAGCGATAACGACAGCATCGGCCATCGCTTCGAATTCGCGATAGCGGGCCGGCCACTCGATCGATCGCCCCCAACCCTGTTCGCCATTGATCGCCGTCCATGACCAGCCCAAGCTGAACCAATGCGCCCGATCGTCGTCGAACAAGTGCCCCATCGTGCGACGGGCTGCCGAGCGAGAAACGCTGCACTCCAACGTCTGCCAGCCCATGTCGAACCTCGCGATTCTGTCCCTGGACGCGGCGAGTTCGACTTGCGCGCCAACGGACAGTCGCGACAACGTCAACGCCAGCGCCGTGGTCAGTTCCAGCCAGGTGCGAGGAAATACCTGATCGCCGTCGGAGCCTGATAGCTCGGCCTGCTCGTCCTCGTCTGAATCGTCGTCATCGTCAGCGCACTCGATTTCCCACTGTCGGTACACCGGGTCAGCGATCTTCAGCTGAATCGTGCCGTGGTCGATGTGGGTCGACAACAGCAAGACTGCGTTTGCGAGGTTCCAGACGACCGTCGGACCATAGATGTTGACAGGCCCCAGCGGAGGCCCAACCTCGAGTGTCAGCCGCTCGGCAAGCTCCGCGAAGGAATCGACGAGCCATATGTGGCCCTCCGACGTGGCGTCGTCAGCCACGTCGGTTACGAGCACACGCAATTCCTTGACTTCTCCACCGTCACTACAACATTCGCGAAGAAACTCGGAGGCATGCTCCGCACGCCCCCAGGGCTGCGACACCGACAGGCCGGTGTGAAGTTCGGTACCACCATATGACAAGGGCTCAGACCGCCAACCTGCCTCTTGGCAAAACTGCTCGACATTCGCGACCGTCCATGACCAGTCAAAACCTGCTGCGAGCTGGGCGATACGCACGGCTCCATCGAAATCGGCTTGCACGCTCGGATAGTAACTACATGAACGGCAACTCAGCCGGGCACAACCGCTCAAGGGTGCACTGTGGGACTGATACCCCTGCGCTCTCTCGGCACGCTCATCGGCAATGCAGGATGTTCTGCCGTGGCGGTGAGCCATGCGCTCTGCGGTTCGTGTCTGGCTTCGGTGAGTTGTCCGTACAGGGCCATCGTGAGGGATGGGTACTTCCTCCGATCTGGATGTCTCGTTCGCTGGTGATGATCTCGTGCTGCGGCTGGCGTCGCTCGCGTATCTTGCACGGTTCTCCATCGTTTCGCGAGTCCATACGAGATCGGATCTACGCCTTTACTTTTCGTGGTGCACCGAGCGGGAACTGAATCCCCTGGCGGTGACGCGGACCGAGGTCGAGCACTACTCGCTGTGGATGCGAGAAACGCGCCACTTCAAACCCGCCACCATCGCCCGCCGTCTGGCGGTCGTGGCGGGGTTCTACCGCACTTGCGTGATCGACGGCTTGCTCGACCACTCGCCCGCCGAGTACGTCCGCCGGCCGCGCGTATCGAACGAGTCTCCGACACTGGGACTTTCACACCTCCAGTTCGAGGCCCTGCTGGTCGCCTCCCGAGACTCGGACAACCCGCCGGATTTCGCGCTGGTCGCCATGCTCGGACTCCTCGGTCTGCGTATCAGTGAGGCATGCCGTTGTGATGTCACCGATCTCGGTGAGGAACACGGCCACCGCGTCCTGCATGTGATCGGCAAAGGCTCCAAGATCGCGCTGATTCCGTTGCCGCCCGCGGTCGGACGCGCGATCGACCGCGCCGTCGACAGCCGAATACAGGGGCCGATCCTGCTGAACCTGCGAGGAAGGCGGATGGACCGCCATTGCGCTACCCGGCGCTTGCGGCGACTGGCGGAGGTCTCGGTGGTCCGGCTACCGCGTATGCATCCCCACATGCTGCGTCACACCTTCGTCACCACCATGCTCGACGCCGGAGTCGACCTGCGCGACGTACAGATCGCCGCCCGCCACGCCGACCCCCGCACCACCATGCGCTACGACCGTGCCCGCACCAACCTCGACCGCCACCCCAACTACATCCTCGCGGCGTTCATGGCTTCGGCCACATGACATCTCAACGTCCCGCATTGCCGAATTGAGTGCGTCTCGCCCTCAAGCAACCCTGCGGTCAGTAATCAGTAGCGAGATCCTTCTGCGGCCTGACAGCGAGGATCTCGCCTCCGCCGAGCGCGATTACGCTTCGGGTTCCTCTGCCTTCCTAGCCGAGTAGCCCCAGGACGGGCTATAGGAAAAATCGACATTCACATCGTCGTCAAAGGACGACAAACCTTGACTTCTGCCGACAAGCGGGTTAGCGCCGATCTCTCCGATCTGACTGTTTGCGGCGTCGTCTTCAGGCGGGGCCACCGGCGTCGGCTCCTTCGCCTCTGGTGCAACATCTTCAGCCATGTATCGCTCCGTCCTTGGTAGTCCAAATACGTAGAGATACAACGGTATCTGCTACATGCAGGGCCCGCTCGTGAGAGCGGATACCCAGGGTTACAGTCCCATCTGCGACGGCCTGGCTCGACGTTCGATAATGCCGCGAGGCGCGCTGACCGAACCGGCCAGCGCGGCGCGCGGAAGATCAAGTGGCGGTGTCGGTCTGGGGTCGGCCGAACGTCCTGCATTGCCGATGGGCGCGTCTCGCCCTCCATCAACCCTGCGGTCAGTAGCGAGGTCCTCCTGCGGCCTGCTAGGAGGACCTCGCCTGAGCCCAGCGGGATCACGCTTCGGGTTCTTTTGCCTTCCTGGCCGTTTCGCCCCACGAAGGAGCATAGGAAAAATCAACATTTACGTCGCTGTCAAACGACAAACCCTGGCTTCTGTCGACAAGTGGATCAGCGCCGATCTCGCCGAACTGCCTGCTTGCGGCGTCCTCTTCAGGCTGAAGGGTTACCGGTACCGGTTCCTTCGCCTCTGGTGCAACATCTTCAGCCATGTACCGCTCCGTCCTCAGTAGTCCAAATCCGTAGAGATACAACGGTATCTGCTACACGCAGGTCTCGTGCATGAGAACGGATGCGCGGGGCTACAGACCAATCCGCGACGGTCCATCTAGATGTCCGATAATGCCGCTTACAAGCCTGTTCGGACCGGCCCGGCCAGTGCCGGTTGAACGCGCTTATCTGCCGATGCGTATGCGTCGTACTCATAAGTGGTGAAACCGATTTCGCGTGTGGGGTACCTCGTCATGGGACCATCGAAGGGTCGGCAACGAGCCGGCCAGGGAGGAGGGAACGCGATGACCGACGACTCCGCACCCGGCAGCGGCGGGGCGAACTGGGAGGACCAGCAGGAGGCGGTTGACGAAGAGCTGGAAGCCTTCGATCTGCATGTCTCCGATTCCGAGGCCGACCTGGATCAGTAAGCGAGGTAGTCCACAGGCTGCACNCCATACCGGAAGCTGTCGAGAGCGCGTTCGTGAGCGAGCGCTGCTGTCGCATGCCGCACGTCCGGCGGGGAGAGGTCGACCGAGAGAACGCTAGCGGCGCAGGAACATCCTGTACTGCCGCTAGTCGTGTGGTATCAAACAGCCACACCGCCGCCTGTCGGAAGATCGATGGGCGGGGGTCGTCTCAGGCTTGGTCACGCACCGCGCGGCGTCGGCAGAAGAGCGCAATCGAGCGAACCCCGGACGCCCGGACTGTCGATGTCCGACCATAGATCATGGCGAGGCCGATCAGGGTATGAGTCCGGTGAGGCACCGCCGCAAAGGACGTCGCAGGCTGGGAGGCGGACATGACACTGAAGAGCGTTGACGACGTGAGCTTCGACGAAGCCGTCTTGAAGAGCGACGTACCCGTTGCGGTCTTGTTCTGGGCGGAGTGGGCAAACCTATACCGACCGATGGTGTCGAACCTGGAGGCGTTGGCCGCAGAATACGGCGACATGATCGATGTCGTCATGCTCAATGTCGACCAGAGCCCGATGGTCACGGCGCGGTATGGGGTCACGTCCTATCCGACGCTGAACGTCTATCAGGGCGGGGAGGTTGTCAAGACAATCGTGGGTGGCAAGCCGAAAGCCGCGATCGAGAGGGAGCTATCTCCCTTTATCCAGAGGTAGAGGTCGTTTGCTCATCCAGGCGAACCAACCCCTTCCGCGCACATCAACGGATCCGGCACGTCGACAACAAACTTCGACACTCTCGCGCAGCGCTCTCGGAAAGTCCAGAGATACCGCATCCGAACCGCGTCGAACACACTCGTCTGCCGCTGACCGCTCGTCGATACGGCTGGCTGGGTGATCAACGAGCGGTGAGCAGCTGACGTCGGTGGACGCACGCATCCCGGGAAGTCTTGTGGTTCGAGTGGGACACCACCAGGACTCGCAGGTGCACAAGGCTGCCCTCTTCACAGGAACCCGATCTGCGCGCATAACGAAGGTATGGCCGACAACAACGTTCCCCGGGGTTCTTCGCCTCGCGCTCGTGAAAGCCGTCGACAGAAGCCGCTGGAAGCGGAGTTCGAGATCGTGATCGCCGAGGGTCTCGACGGTGAGCTGCTCGCACGACGCCAAGCCGAGGTGTTGTGGGAGATCACCAGATGGCAGGCGTCGCGACAGAAGTAGCGCATCCGAACTGATCGAACGCCCCATCGTCACCAGCTAGTCTCAACGCCGCCGGCCTCCTGGTGCTTTGCGGGTGCTCAGGGCGAAATCGGCTTCGATGACCAGTCGGCCAGCGAGAAGATGCTGGTCGGTACTGTTCCCATGCGTATCGTGCCCCGCCGAGGGCGCTCCTGGGACTGTCGTTCGCCCAGGTCAAGCGATAGTTCCGATTCGCAGGCGGATCTACACGACCAAGAAACCGCAGGTCGCGTGTCGCAGGTTCGCATCATCCGGGGTTGCTGTCAGCTAACACCCCAGCTCAGAGCACCTATAGTGCGGCATAGCCAGCTGACCGGCGCTTCGAAATCGGCTTGGACACGTGGACCTTCCGCCTGTTGCGTGACCGTATCGAACCGCTCGATCAGCGGCTACCTAGAGACTTGTGGGCAGGGCCGGTTCCCGGCCAGGATCCGGTCCAGGTGTCCGGTGGGCTGCTCGATCAGCGGCTGCCCACCGGGTGTCATTGGTGTGGCTCTCTTTTGGCATGCCTCCCGCCGGACACCGTGCCGGGAGTGGCTGAAAAGGGGTGCCAGGACAGTGCGTTCGGGCCGACGGCGGGGGCGTGGGCGGGAAATCAAACCCGGTCGGCCCCAGCGATCTTCGGGGCCGACCGCTTGGCCGCTTCGAACCGCGCGGGTCGCGGCATGTGCGGACACGGCGGCGGACCCGAGATGCCGGTGGCTTCGCCATCCTTGACCCG
>NZ_BAAGTC010000020.1:0-429329 GCF_054782115.1 Nocardia heshunensis
GGAGCCCACTAAGCCGACCACAACCGCCCGAGCGGCTTGACAGCATCATTGAGACTCCTTTTGCCCGGCCCGCAGGCGGGTCGTTCGCAGTCATCGGGTCTGCCCCGTCGCCGGGTCCATTCGGAGGGCGCGTCCGGCGCGATGGCCGGTGGGTTTGCCTGCGTCCAGGGCGAATTCGCCGTTGACGAGGACATACGGGATGCCGTGCGCCTGTTGCTTCGGCTCCTCGAAGGTCGCGGTGTCGATCACCGTGGCCGGGTCGAACAGGATCAGGTCGGCGGCGTAGCCGGGGCGGATCAGGCCGCGGTCGGGTAGGCGCAGACGCTCGGCGGGGCGGCCGGTGCAGTGGTGGACGCAGTCCTCGAGGTCGAGGATGCCGAGTTCGCGGGTGTAGTGGCCGAGGTAGCGGGGGAAGGTGCCCCAGGCGCGGGGGTGGGGGCGGGCGGGGGCGAGGAGGCCGTCGGTGCCGCCCATATGGCGGGAGTGGCGCATGATGGCGCGCACGTTCTCCTCGTGGCCGACGTGCTGAAGGATGCTGGTGGCCAACTGATCTCGGGTCAGCAGGTCGAAGAACACCTCGACCGAGGGCCGGTTCTCGGTGGCCGAGATCTCGGCGACGGTGCGGCCGACGTACTGCTCGAGGTCGGGGTTGGCGACGCCGCTGATCTGGATGGTCTCCCATTCCACGGTGACGCCGTGGCAGCCGTCGGAGCCATTGACGTTGACGTCCTCGATGATTCGCGCCCGCGCATCGGGGTCGGTGAGCCGCGCGAGCGCGGCATCCGGACCGCCGCTCATCGCCCAACTGGGCAGCAGCGCCGAGAGCGTGGTGGAACCGGGCAGGTACGGATAGGTGTCGAGGGTGATGTCGCAGCCGTCGGCCAGGGCCGCGTCGATCAGGGCGAGGAATTCCGGTGCACGCCCGCGATTCTCGCCGAAGTTCATGGTGGCGTGGGTGAGGTGCAGGGCTACGCCGGTGCGGCGGGCCAGCTCGATCATCTCGGCGTAGGCGTCCAGCGCCCCCGCCCCGTAGGAGCGGGTGTGCGGGGCGTAGAAGCCGCCGAACTCGGCGACCACCTCGCACAGCGACGCGAGTTCCGAAGTGTCGGCGTACATTCCGGGCGTGTAGGTGAGCCCGCTGGACATACCCACCGCGCCCTCGGTCAGGGCCTGGCGCAGGATCAGCCGCATGTGCTGGATCTCCGCCGAGGTCGCGGCCCGCTTCTCGGTGCCGACAACCATCAGCCGCAGCGTGCCCTGCGGCACCAGGTAGGCGGCGTTCGGGGTGATCCCGGAGGCGTCGAGGCGGTCCAGGTACTGCGCGACGGTGCGCCAATCGAAGTCGAGGTCGGCGGGATTGCCGTTCCACCCGGCGATCTGGCGGCGCACGATAGCCAGCGCGGCATCGTCGATGGGCGCATAGGACAGCCCATCCTGCCCGATCACCTCGGTGGTGATGCCCTGGCTCAGCTTCGGAAAATGCTCCGGATGCGTCAGCAGATGCAGATCGGAATGGGCGTGCATGTCGATGAATCCCGGTGCCAGCACCAGGTTCTCGCCCTCGTCGAGAATCCGGTCCGCCCCGGCCACCGTCCCCGGTGCGGCGATCTCCACGATGCGCCCGCCGTCGACCACCACATCGGCACGGAACCGTTCGGCTCCGCTGCCGTCGATCACATCGATATCGCGAATCAGTAAGTCGGCCATGATATCCCGCTCAGAAATAGGTGAGCAGGAAGTCCACGACCCGCGGCCGCTCGGCCCCGGCATCGTCGATCACCGGAATCAGCCGCCACTTGTCGAACGCGGTGCACGGATGCGAAAGCCCCAGCCGCACCACGCTTCCCACCGGCACATCGGCCGCCGAACCGCCGGGCAACCGCAGGAAGGTGTGCTGATCGTTCAGCGCCGACACGTTCGCATGCACCGGCAGCGCTGTGCTTGCCGGTCCCGCCATTCGCTGCGGGACCGGCAACCCCTCATCGAACGGAAGATCACGCTTACCTGCATCGAGCAGCGCGAGTTCCGTTTCCGGGCGGGACACACACCGTGCCCATCCGTGCATGGCCGACCGCAACGGACGCTCGGAGCGCCCGGCAGCCAGCGGGGAGATACCGGAATAGAAGCCGTCGTCATGAACCAGATACGCCCCGGACCGCAACACCACGGCCGTCGGAACCCCGTGTCCGCCACTCTCATCCGCAAGTCCGGCCAGCCGCTCCACCACCAGGTCGGGGTAGGCGCTACCGCCCGCGGTCACGATCGCCGGACGTCCGGCAGGGCCGGTGAACTCGTCGTAGCGTCCGGCGGACGCGAGTTCTTGGTGCAGGATCGCGATCTCGTCGAGGTAATGCCGAACGGCGGCAAGACCTTCGGGGGTGCGGTCGTGGGCGAGAGCGCCCTCGTAGCCGCCGACTCCGGCCAGGCGTAGGCGCGGGGACTTGTCGACCGCGTCGGCGACCTCGTGGGCGGCGGCCAGACCGCGTGCGCCGGTGCGGCCGTGCGGGCCACCGAGTTCCACGATGACGTTCAGTCGCACGCTGTCGGGCGCGGACTCCAGGTGGCGTTCCATCTCACGCACCGAGTCGACGCCGTCGACCCAGCTGTAGAGCTCGAAGTTCGGGTCGGCGGCTATTTCGGCTGCGGCCCAACGTAATCCGGCGGGATCCAGCAGCGCGTTGGCGAGCATGATGCGATTCAGGCCGAGCGAGCGGCCGATCTGCACCTGCCAGCCGGTGGCGAGGGTGATGCCCCAGGATCCGGCGTCCAGCTGCTCTTTCCACAGCTGCGGGGACATGGAGGTCTTGCCGTGGGGAGCCAGCTGCACGCCGGCGGCGCGAGCCCAGTCCGCCATGACCGCACGGTTGGCGTCGAGCGCGGAGCGGTCCATGGTCAGCACGGGCGTCTGGAGCTCGTCCAGGTGCGGGGCGGTGGCCAGATAATCACGCACGGTCAGTCCCCATGCCGCGGGCGGCAGCGATTTGTGCTGCGGACCCAGCACCAGATCCTGAACTCCCTCGCTGGGGGCTGCGACGACGTTGTCGGCGGCCACGACGCTCCTTCCGGTCATAGCTCCAAGCCATTGCATAATTTGCAACGCTTGTTGCACATCGTGTTTCTGGTGGTTAGTCTGCACGTAATGTCCGAAAGCCGCAACCATTCGAAGGAGATTGGTGTGATCCAGCCGACTGCCCGGGCCGTCACCGTCGGCGAGGGTCTCGCGGTGCTCATCGCGGCACCCGGGCCGCTCGAGGACTCCCCCGCCTTCGAGCGGGGCGCGGGCGGCGCGGAAGCGAATGTCGCGTGCGTGCTGAGTCAGCTGGGTGTGCCGACCGGATGGCTGTCGCGGGTCGGGGATGACGGCTTCGGCCGGTATCTGGTCCGGCATCTCACCGAGCGCGGCGTGAACACCTCCGCCGTCACCGTCGACGAGACCCGGCCGACCGCGGTGTACGTGAAGGAACGCGGCAGCGGCTCGGATCGCCAACACGACCTGGCGGCCGGGGCCAGCCGAATGCTGTACTACCGCACCGGTTCCGCAGCGAGCGCGCTGTCACCGGCGGATCTGAGCGCCGCGGGCACCCTGCTCGAGCACGCCGAACTGGTCCACTTCACCGGCATCACCACCGCGCTGTCGCCTTCGGCGACCGAGCTCACCGATGCCTTGGTCGCACTCCCCCGCCGCGGTCGGTTGATCAGCTTCGATCTCAATTACCGTCCCGCCCTGTGGGCCCGGCGCGACGAGTCCGCCGCCGACATCCTGGCCCGCCACATCGCCGGCAGCGACGTGGTCTTCCTGGGCGCGGACGAGGCCGAGGAGGTCTTCGGCATCGGCGACGCCGACCGTCTACGCGCCGCCTTCCCGCAGCCTCGGCATCTGATCGTCAAGAACGACAAGCATTCCGTGACCGGGTTCCTCGGCGCGGACCGCCTGGAGGTCCCGGCACTCACGCTGGAGGTGACCGAACGTATCGGCGCCGGTGACGCTTTCGCGGGCGGTTATCTCGCCGCGTTGCTGCACGGCCGCCCCCACGAGCAGTTGCTGCGCTTCGGCCACCTGTGCGCGGCCGCCGCGCTCACCGGCACCGGTGACATCGCCGAACTGCCCCCGTTGTCCGCGCTCGAATCCCTGGCCGCGGCAACCCCGTCCGAGTGGGCGGCCCTGCATTACCGCCCGGGCCTGCTTCTCCCCGAGAATGTGGCCTCATGAGTCAGAGTCTCCAGCGCGCACTTACCCTCCTCGTCGAACTGGGTGAGGAGCCGAAATCCCTGGACCAGTTGGCGACTCGGCTCGGCGTGCACAAGTCCACCGTGCTGCGGCTGCTGCAGACCATGGAGGCCGACCGCTTCGTCACCCACGACAGCGAACACCGGTATCGGCTCGGGACCAGGCTGTTCGAACTGGCCAACCGGTCCTTGGAGGGCCGCGACGTGCGCACGATCGCGCGCCCGCACCTGGCCGCGCTGAACGCCGACACCGGGCAGACCGTGCACCTGGCCACCTACGAATCCGGCGAGGCCGTCTACATCGACAAGCTCGACGCCACCCACAGCGTGCGCATGTACTCGCGCATCGGCCGCCCGGCTGCGCTGCACTGCACGGCCGTCGGCAAGGTGCTGGTGTCGGCGCTGCCTCGGACGCAGTGGGCCGCCATCGCCGCGGGCCTCGACTATCGCGCCTACACCGACAAGACCATCCGCACCCCGGAGCAGTACCTGCGGGAACTCGAACTCGTTGCGGCCCAAGGCTTTGCCGAGGACCACGAGGAGCACGAGAGCTTCATCAACTGCGTGGCCGTCCCGATCCACGACGGCACCGGCGCGACCGTCGCCGCGCTGTCGGTGTCGGTGCCGGACATGCTGCTCGACCACGACCAGGTCCTCGGACTGCTGCCGCGCGTGCGCGACACCGCCGAGGCCGTATCCACCGAGCTCGGCTGGAGTCCGAGCCCCGAGAAGTGAAAGGCCGACCATGAGCCAGAAGATCGCCATCCGCACCGACAATGCCCCCGCCCCCGCGCACACCTTCTCCCAGGGCGTGCGCAAGGGACCGTTCCTCCAGGTCTCCGGTCAGGGCCCCGTCGACCCGGCGACCAGCGAGTACCTCTACCCGGGAGACGTTGCGGCCCAGACCATCCGGACCCTGGAGAACGTGAAGGCCATCGTCGAGGCGGGCGGGGCGAGCTTCGACGACGTGGTGATGCTGCGCGTCTACCTCACCAAGCGCGAGGACTTCGCCATCATGAACGAGGCGTACGGCAAGTTCGTGAACGAGCACACCACCGGCGAGGTCCTCCCCAGCCGCACAACGGTTTTCACCGGCCTGCCGCGTGAAGAGATGCTCGTCGAGATCGACGGCATCGCCATCGTCGACTAGTCGATCCCGATGTGCTGATGGTCGGTGCGGATGCGACCGTCCTCGTCCAGCGCGAGGACGTCCATCCCACCGCCGACCACGGTCCCGTCGGTGGTCACCATGGACCAACTGAAGGCGATGACCTGCTTCAGCAGCACCGTCACCTCCCCGCGCTGAACGAACCGGGTCTCGCCCGATTCCACGAACATCTCGTAGGCCCGCGCCACGCGGCGTTCCAGAGCGTGATGTCCGCGCACTTCCAACGGCGGAATCGGAAAGCTGATGCGGGTCGCGGCATCTCGCATATCCTCCGGCGGATCCACCAGGATCTGCGCGCCGTCCTCGGCCCACAATTCCTGAATCAGCTTGCGGCGCAACGCCGGATCGGATTCGTTCCATTGAGCGAGGTAGCGATCGGCAAGTTCGTCGATGTTCGTCATGCCGATGAGTCTGCGCGGATTCGAGGCGCGCAGCGATTCCCCGCAGGGAATGAAACAGGGCCACCCGCAGTTCGAGCGGGTGGCCCTGTTTCAGGTTTCGGGCTACTTCCCGGCCAGCACCGCGAGCACCGGCTCGGACAGGAAGAACGGCTCCAGCCGCTGGCGAATCAGCTTGGCCAGCACGCCATTACGCTTGGCGGCCTCCACCACGGCCGGGCCGTAGCGCAGGATCTCCTCGGCGAGGACGTCCTCGGACAGCCCGAGCTCGGGCAGCAGGCCGGCGAGGGTGTGGTCGCCATACTTCTCGAAGAAGACCTCGACGCCCTGGTCCACCAGCACGCCGACATATTCCTTGTTGCGGGTCGTCACCGCGATCCGGTGGATGATCACCGCGAGATCGATCAGATCCTGCTGGGACAGGTATTCCTTGAGGCCGCTGACCGGCTCACCGGCGTGCAGGTCCCAGAATTCCATGGCGGCGTCGTGCACGGGCGCGTCCCGCAGCATCTCACGGATGGCGTTGTTGGTCCGCTTGAGCGCGAATTGCGCACCCTTACCGGCCATTTCGCCGATGAAGCTGCCGCCCGCCTTCTCGGCGGCCTTGCGCGCGGACTTGGCGGCATTGGTGCCCATCGAGACCAGCGAGCCGACGCCGGGAATCTTTCCCGCGATCTGCTTGTTGGTCTCCATGAAATCGTCGACCAGCTTGTCCACGAACTTGGCGGCCACGGTCGCGATCAGGGGGCTCTCGGTGAGCCGTTCCAGGATGCGTTCCTGGGCCTGGTGCATGCCGAAGATCTTCTCCAGCAGCTGTTCCACCGGCTCGCGATCGACGACGTCACCGAGGGTGTAGTCGTTGTTCCCGGCGATGTCCTGGTACAGGTGACCGGCCACCGCGGGGACCATTTCGCCCAGCACGGGGCTGCCGCCGATCAAGTTGATCACATTGGCGACGGTCTGCTTGGCCTGGTCGATCTCGACCACGTCGCGGAAGATGATGGTGTCTGCGACACCGACCACGTCTTTCACGTCGCGGGCGATCACTTCGGCGAAGCGGTCACCACTGACCTCGGCGACAATGAAGTCGACCTGCAGATCCAGCAGCTTCTCGGCGATTTCGCGCGGTTCGGTCAAGGTTCCACCCAATCAAGTTCGAGGCGGACCGTCCGGAATCACTCGGAATCGTTGCCGTGCATCGATTTTCGAATCTGATCCAGACGTTCCCGCGCGGCCTTGGCCCGCGCTTCCCACTGTTCGTCGACGCTGCGACCCATCGGTGTCTGACGATCGAGTTCGCCCATCCCCTGCGATGTGCCGTAGCGCTGCTCGACCTTATCGCGAACTGACTCGAAAGTAGGGACACCGGTGTTCGTATACCCGCCGATCTCCGGCCCGGTAGGGATACCCGCAGGCGGTACCGGTATCGGCGTGATCACCGGACCGGCTCCCACCTGCTCCAATGCGTCGACCGTCTCAGACTGCGAATAGCTGTCGACCGGCAGCGTGTCAGGAGTCACATCGATCACATCCGGGGCATGACCGAGGGTCGCCGCCAGCGACTGCGCCACCGCGTGCAAGGCGGCCAGACCTGCCCGTCCGTCGGTGGCAGCCTCCACCACGGCGGCCAATTCGGCGTCCGGCAGCTGCGCCAACAAGGCCACAAGTTCCTTGGCATCGCTCATGCGTTCCAGGCTACGCATTCGGGCCGGCATTGCGCGGACAGTCGGAAGCGGCGTACGGTAGGGGCGTCGCAATCCCGTGGACGTAGGTCGAGCAAGTCCCTCCCACGCGGTTTACTACCTCTGGCACAGCCTCCCTCCCGAGCACGGTTCCGCGGTAACGCCGTATCGGCCCGCATACCCGCTCGGATTCACCGGCGGTTTCACCACCGCCCTCGGCCGCTTCCGGCCACCCCAAACATTCACTCCCGGTGCACAAGTCACCAGAATCTCTCTTTAGGAGAACCCATCATGACAACCATCGATCCCACGCCGCGCGTTCAACCCGCAGCGGCCCGAGAACTCGAACACATCCAAACTCTGTCGCCCGCAACGGGACTCCTGGATATGCACGGCCAAACAGCGGTGCTGCGTACCAGCGGCTACCTGCCCGGTCCCCGTGACATCCATGTCCCGCCCCGCCTGATCCGCCTGCACGACCTACGCCGCGGCGACCTCGTCACCGGTCTGGCGGACCCGAATCCCAAGAGTGGCAAGCACGCTCCCCTGGTCCGCGTCGATACCGTAAACGGCCATCCGGTCGCCGACCTGCCGAAGCGCCCGAAGTTCCAGGACCTGACCCCCATTCACCCCAATGAGCGCCTGCGCCTGGAAACCGAGCCCAACAAGCTCACCGCCCGCGTCACCGATCTGATCATGCCGATCGGCAAGGGCCAGCGCGCGTTGGTCGTGGCACCGCCGAAGGCGGGTAAAACCTCTGTGCTGCAAGCGATCGCACGCGGTATCGCGGCCAACCATCCCGAGGTGCACCTCATGCTGGTGCTGGTCGGCGAACGTCCTGAAGAGGTCACCGACCTCTCGCGTGGGGTGCCGGCCGAGGTCATCGCCGCCACCTTCGACCACTCCCCCGCCGAGCAGACCGCGCTGGCCGAACTGGCCATCGAACGCGCGCAGCGCCTGGCCGAGGAGGGCCGCGACGTCGTCGTGCTGCTCGACTCGCTGACCCGGCTCGCCCGCGCCTACAACATGACCGGCCACGCCTCGGGCCGAATCCTTTCCGGCGGAATGGATTCCCAGGCTCTACTGCCGCCGAAGCGTTTCCTGGGCGCAGCCCGCAACTTCGAGGACGGCGGTTCACTGACCGTGATCGCCAGTGCGCTCGTCGAAACCGGTTCGCTCGCCGACACCGTCATCTTCGAGGAGTACAAGGGCACCGGCAATGCCGAGCTCAAGCTCGACCGTGGCCTGGCCGGGCGGCACATCTATCCCGCCGTGGACATCTCGAAGTCCAGTACCCGCCGCGACGATCTGCTCTTCGACCCGGCCGAGCGCCAGGCCGTGAACCTGCTCCGCCGCACCCTGGCCGACATGGATGATCAGCGCGCCCTCGACCTGCTGCTCGACGGCCTGCGCAAGACCGGCAGCAATGCCGAGTTCCTGCTCAACATCACCCGGAAGTGAGCCGCTTGGGCGGCAATACGCCCGCAGCCCATTTGGCCACGGTCTCCGCCCAACCCGGGAACCCGATGAGATCGTTGTGCATCCCACCCGGATAGATCACCAACTCCTTGGGTTCCGGTGCGGCCGCGAACAATTCCCGCCCCATCGCCACCGGCAGTAGCTCGTCATTGTCGCCGTGCATGATCAGCAGCGGACACCGCAGCCGCCGAATCCGCCGCAGGCTCGGATACGCGTTGGGCACGAACACCTTCGGCAGCATCGGATACACCGCGACCGCCGCGTCGCGCAGCCCGGTGAAGGTCGACATGAGCAGCAAAGCGGCAGGTGGGAACGCGGTCGCCAGCTCCAGCATCACGCCGCCGCCGAGCGACTTGCCCAGGTACAGCACCCGGTTCGGATCCACCCCCGGCTGCGCGAGCAGCGCGTCACGCGCCGCCCGAACATCCCGGTAGGTGCCCTGCTCACTGGTCCGGCCGGAGCTGCGACCGTATCCGCGGTAGTCGAAAACCAGCACGTCGAATCCGACCGCCGCCAGCATGGCCAGCATCGGCGAGCGGTCACCGATATTCCCGCCGTTCCCGTGCGCGAACAGGATGTGCCCCAGCGGTTCCCCATTGGCCCGCACGAACCACGCGTTCACGCTCTCGCCGTCCGAGGTGGTCAGCGACAGATCCTGGTAGGCGACCCCGAACATCTCGGGCGTGGCCACGATCGACCGATCGCCCGGCTGATAGGTCAGCGCATTCAGAATCGGGTCAGCCGGATGCCACATAGTCCTTTCTTACCCCACCCGCTCCCGAATCCCCCGCCGCATGGCTAAAGCACCGACCGCCGACCCGACCATGCAGGCCCCGACCACCCACAAACCGGCCTTCTGTGTGCCCGTCCAGTCCTTCAGCCAGCCCGTCACATAGGGCGCGGCGAATCCACTGATATTGCCGATCGAATTGATCAGGGCGATTCCGCCCGCTGCGGCGGCACCGGACAGGAAGGTGCTCGGCAGGGCCCAGAATGTCGGCAGGGCCGCGAGGACTCCGACCGCGCAGACGGTGACCGCGACCATGGCGCTGAACGGATTACCCAGGTAGAGGGTCACCGGAATCGCCAGGCCGCCGACCAGCGCGGGCAACGCCACATGCCACACCCGCTCACCGGTGCGGTCGCCGTGGCGGCTCCACCAGACCATCACCACCGCGCCGATCACGTACGGCACCGCGTTGATCAGGCCGCGTTGGATCACCGAATAGTGCGTACCGTACTGCTGTTGGAAACCGTTGATGATGGTCGGCAGGAAGAAGCCGAGTGCGTACAGGCCGTACACGATGCCGCCGTAGACCAGGGCGAGACCGAGAATCCGCGGATGCGTCAACGCCTTCCGCACGGTCCAGCGCTCCTCGGCTGATCGCTGCTCATCCTCGGCGGCGAGTTCCGCTGCCAGCCACTGCCGTTCGGCCGGTTCCAGCCAGGTCGCCTGCTCGGGGCTATCGGTGAGATAGAACCAGGTGACAACCGCCAGCACGAGCGACGGCACACCCTCCACCAGGAACATGAAGCGCCAGCCGCTGAGCCCGAAAACGCCGTCGCCCCACTGCAATAGGAGACTCGACAGAGTTGCACCCAGCGCGGTGGAGATCGGCACGGCCGTCATGAACAGCGCGACTATCCGCGCGCGGTGGCGCTGTGGGAACCAGTACGTCAGATAAAGCAGAATGCCCGGGAAGAATCCCGCCTCCGCGACGCCGAGCAGGAATCGCAGCACGATCAGCGTGGTGCCGTTCGGTACGAATGCCATGGCCGACGCGATCACGCCCCAGGTCACCAGGATTCGCGCGATCCACCGGCGCGCGCCGAACCGGTGCAGCGCGAGGTTACTCGGGACTTCTAGGACCAGATAGCCCAGAAAGAAGATGCCCGAGGCGAATCCGAATGCTGTTTCACTCAGGCCGAGAGCGGACTTCATTCCATTGGGCCCGGCGAATCCGATGTTGACCCGGTCCAGGTAATTGACGAAGTACAACAGGCCGAGGAAAGGGACCAACCGAACGGTCACCTTGCGCAGGGTTGTACGAGACACATCAACAGACTCCACCCGGGCATTCTGCTTCATACCCACCCGCAGAGCTTTTAGAAACACCAGAAATTCTGAAAGTGCTTATATCACAACGTAATTCGGCTTCCACAGTGATCATGTGAGCGGTAGAATTAGAACATGGATTCGAAGGGAGTGACACTCGACAACTGCGGCATCGCCGGACTGGCGGCCGCGGTGGACTCCCTGACGGAAACCCTCGCTCACGCTTCGATGAACCAGTTCGCCGACGCCGATGTGGTGGCGTTGATGCAGCAGCTGGAGACCTGCAAGCGCAAGCTGTCGGCGTTGGATTCGAAGCTGATCGTCGAGGCGTCGGATCGTTCGCTGCCCGAGACTTCCGGTGCGGGCAAGCTGATTCCGTTCCTGCGCCACACGCTGGGCTTGTCGGCGCATGATGCGTCGGTGCGGGTGAAGATCACCCGCCAGTGCGGGGAGTTCACCGAACCGACCGGACACCTCCGCCCGGCCGCGCTGGAGGCGACCGCCGAAGCCCTTGAAGCGGGCGATATCTCGCGTGATCATGCCCGCAACATCGTCGACATCATGACCCATCTGCCCTCCGACATTGCCACCGGAGCACGCGCGGAGGCCGAGGCCTTGTTGGTCGAGAAGTCTTGTGCGGGTCTGTTTCCCGACGACCTGCCCAAGATCGGCCGCGAGATCATGGCCCGCGTCGACCCCGACGGCACCGTCTTCAACGACGCCGACCGTCGCCGCCGTCGCGGCATCGTGCTGGGCCGTCCCGGCGTGGACGGCATGAGCTGGATCGAAGGCTGGCTCACCCCGGAACTGCGTGCGTGCATGGATGCGGCGCTGGCCAAGTTCGCGCGCCCTGGCATGTGCAATATCGAAGATCCCGAAAGCCCTGCCGCCACTGGCGCGGTCATCGAATCGACCGTGCTCGAAGCGGCTGCGCGTCGCGATCGCCGCGATGTGGGGCAGCGCAACCACGACGCCCTGCTCGCCCTGCTGCAGCCCGGAGTCGACTTCGCCAAGCTCGGCACCCACCGTGGCCTGCCCGTCGGTGTGCTGTTCACCATCGACGTCGCCGACATGGAGCGCGGCACCGGCATCGCCACCACCGCCACCGGCGGGCACGTCTCCATCAACGAAGCACTCAAGATGGCCGCCGGAACCAAGCCCTACATCGCCGTCCTCGACACCGACGGCATCCCGCTCTACCTCGGGCGCGGCCCCCGCCTCGCCACCCCCGGACAGCGCATCGCACTGGTTGCCCGCGACAAAGGCTGCACGCATCCGGATTGCGATGCGCCACCATCGATGTGCGCGGTGCACCACGTGAATGATTGGGCCAAGAACGGGCCTACCGATCTCACCAACTTGACCTTGGTGTGCGATCACCACCACGCACTCGTCAACGACAGCCCCCAGGGTTGGAAAACCGTGATGCTCGGCAAGGATTCACCCCATCGCGGCCGCGTGGGCTGGATCGCGCCCACAATGATCGATCCCTCGGGCACGGTGCGCGTCAACGACAAACATCACGTCGGGCCGCTGGTCGCCACTAGCATCGCCGCACGCTGCCGGGAGTGGGGTTCCCGCGCGGCCTGAACCCGGGCCGCTCGTGCGTCCCGGGCGTGCGCAGGGCAAACGACGAAGTGGGGGCACGCCGCCTGCCCTACCGCGCCTGGGCTGACGCCGAGCCGGGAGCCGCACCCGCCGATCCCAGCCCACGGACCGCACGCATCACCTTCAAAGACAAACCAAAACAACACAACAACGACAAAAGACCCCCAACCGGCCTCCCTCCCCCTCCACCCCACCCTCCTCACCGTCGAGTGGCACATCCTGGAGGGCTGTGGGCGATTTGTCCTCCAGGATGTGCCACTCGACGAAGAACCCCGAGACGACGAGCCTCCCGGACGGTGAGGCAGCTGGTACCGCCACCCGGCCAACCCAACCCAGCCACCTCCTATCTCCTCCTCCTGGCCGCTTTTGTCTTTTCTTCTTTAGATCTTTTCGAACACCATCTCGGCCCGATCTCGAACCCGATACATCTCCCACGCGGCCTCCGCGAGCACATCGGGATCCAAAGTGCGGCCCTCGATTTCACCGAATACGGCAGTGTTCGCACTTGCCATCACATGCAGATCCCCCCGCTCGATCAGCCCGCCGATCGTGAGTGTCCCTGCGTAAACTCCGGTTTCAGCCAGACCGGCATTCAACGTGACCGCATAGTTCCGCAGAGCCGCGGACGATAGCGCCATCGCCCCCAGCATGGGCATCGGCCGCACGCTCGACAATCCACCGGCGATCAGGATGCCGCCACTCCCCCGATCACGCATGCCGGGCAACACCGAATCGACGGCATTGACCGCGGGCCACACCCACTCGAACACGGATTGTGCTGCGGCCACATCCATTTCGGTGATCGGTGCAGCACGGGTCATGGTGGGCATGGGTCCGTAGTAGACGAGTTCGATATCGCCCGCAGCGGCGATTTCGTCCAGAACGCTGCGTAGGCGCTCCGCGTCGGTGACGTCCGCCGTATAGGCATGCGCGTCGATGCCGTTCGCTGCCAACTCCGCGAGGTAGTCGCCATGCCGCGTCGCGCTGCGCGAGATGAGCGCGACCCGGAACCCTTCCCTACCGAATCGGTGGGCCATCGACATGCCCAAGCCTGGCCCGACTCCGATGATCACGGCGGTACGTGTGCTGGTCACAAGCCTTCTCCTTAAATCGAGGGGGTCCTCACCTTCGCCACGGTAGCACTAAAATGAGGGAGCCCTCGACTTAGTTATGATGGGAGCCATGACCAAGCCGATGCGCCGCGACGGCGTCCGCAACCGGGAGCGCCTGCTCGCGGAAGCCGCCGATGTGCTGGCCACCCGTGGGCTCAACGGCTCGCTCGAGGAGATCGCTCGCCGCGCGGGGGTCAGCATCGGAACGCTGTACAAGCACTTCCCCACGCGCGCGGATCTCGTCGAAGCCTTGCTGACCCCGCACATCACCGCTCTCGACGACGTCGCCGCCAAGGCGTTGGCCAATCCCGACCCCTGGTCCGGCCTCACCGGATTCCTCGAGGATATGGTCGGACGCTTCACGGCCGACCGCGCCCTGCTGGAAGCCTTCACCGGTGACAATGCCGCTGCAGCAGCCCTGGAACAGACATGTGCCCGAGGCATGACTCACATCGCCGCCATCACCGACCGCGCCCGCCGCTCCGGTCAGTTGCGCGCGGACGCCGCCGACGCCGACATTGCCAACCTCATGTGGGCACTGGCCCTGCTCGGCGAGAACGCCGGCACCGAGGCATGGCAGCGCGCCATGATGCTCGTCCTCGACGGGCTGAAACCCCGTCCGGTCGACTGACATTCGCCCGGATACGACAAAGGCGGGCCCCGATCCAAGATCGGAGCCCGCCTTCGACAGAGCCGAAAAACTCAGCCGCGCAACACGGCTCCCACGGCCTCGGCCGCCTTGGCCACGGCCGCATCGCGAGCCGCGCTCGCCTCGTCCTCGGTCAAGGTGCGGTCGACCGCACGGAAACGCAGTGCGTAGGTGAGGGACTTGCGGCCCTCACCGGCCTGCGCGCCCTCGTAGACATCGAACAGCGAGATGGTTTCGAGCAGTTCGCCCGCACCGGTGCTGAGAGCGGCCTCCACGGCGGTCGCGGGGACCGACTTCTCGACGCTCAACGAAACGTCCTGCAGCACCGCCGGGAACGCGGAAATCACCGGGGTGGGCCGGACTTCACGGACCGGGAGCGCATCCAGATCGAGCTCGACGGCACAGGTGCGCGGGGGCAGGCCCGAGCGCTCCAGCACCGCGGGATGCAGTTCGCCGGCGTGGCCGACGACCACACCGTCCACGAGCAGCTCGGCGCAACGGCCGGGATGCCACGGAAGGTGCTGTGCGGCACGGCGTTCGATCACCAGACCGGCGGCCTCGGCGATCGCGTCCACCAGGGCGAACGCGTCGCTCGCCTCGACCGCACGACCCGCGCCCCACGGACCGCGCGGCTCGCGCTTGCCGGTGAGGACCGCGCCGATGTGAATCGGCTGCAGCGGCAGCGACTTCAGCAGCACATCGATCTCGGCCTCGGTGGGACGGCGGTCGACGGGCAGCGGCTGGACGGCCACGGTCGAGTCGGTCGGCAGGGTGACCTGGCCGATGCCGTAGATCGCGAGATCGCGCTCGCCGCGGGAGATATTGCGGGCGGCGATCTCGAACAGGCCGGGCAGCAACGTCGACGACAGCTCGGCGCGCTCGACATCGAGCGGGTTGAGCACGCGCAGTGTCTTGCGACGCGCGTCGTCGGCGGCCAGGCCCCAGGTGTCGAAGACGCCGCCGGGCATGAAGACCGGGGCGGGCACCTCGACGCAACCCTCGAACGCGAGCGCCTTGCTCACCGCGCGGCGGCGACGCTGCTCGGCGGTCAGGCCGCGACCGGCGGGCGCGGTGGGCAGCACCGACGGGATCTTGTCCAGACCCTCCAGGCGCAGCACCTCCTCGACCAGGTCGGCGGGCTGAGTCAGGTCGGGCCGCCAACTCGGCGGGGTGACCACCAGCTGACCGTGCCCGGCCTCGCTGACGCCCACCTCGATCGAGCAGCCCACCTGCTGCAGGCGGCGGGTGGCCGCGCCCGGCGCGTAGTGGACGCCCGCGGTGCGGTCGGCCAGGTCGATGTTCATGGCGATCGGCTGCACGGCGGGGGTCGGCACGCGGACGTCGGTCAGCACGGATTCGACCGTGCCACCGGCGATCTCGGCCAGCAGGGTGGCGGCGCGATCCAGGGCGGCGATGTTCAGCTCGGGATCCACGACCCGCTCGAAACGGCGGCTGGCCTCGGAACCGAGCTTGTGGCGGCGGGCGGTGCGCGCCACGGCCACCGGGTTCCAGGTGGCGGCCTCGAGCAGGATGTCGGTGGAGGCGTCGGACACCTCCGTGCTCGCGCCGCCCATGATGCCGGCCAGCGAGATGACGCCGCTGTTGTCGGCGATCACCACGTCCTCGGCGTCGAGGGTGCGCTCGGTTTCGTCGAGGGTACGCAGGGTTTCGCCCTTGTTCGCGCGGCGCACCACGAAACCGCCCTGCACCTTGGCGGCGTCGAAGGCGTGCAGCGGCTGGCCGAGCTCGAGCATCACGTAGTTGGTGACGTCGACAGCCGGGGAGATCGGGCGGACACCCGACAGCAGCAGGCGACGCTGCAACCACCACGGGCTCATGGCCTTCGGGTCGATCCCGGTCACCCGGCGCACCGCGAAACGCGTGCACAGCGACTCGGGTTCGAGCTTCACCGACCAGGCTTCGGCCTCGTCGTCCGGCAGCAGCCGCACGGCCGGATCGCCGAACTCCAGGTCGAAGCCGCAGGCCAGTTCGCGGGCCAGGCCACGCGCAGAGAAGGCGTACCCGCGGTCGGGTGTGATGGCCAGTTCGATGACCGTATCGCCCAGGCCCAGCAGCTCATTGGCGTCCGCACCCGGCTCGGCCGTACCCGGCTCCAGCACCAGGATGCCGCTGTGGTCCTTGCCGATGCCCAGCTCGGCGACCGAGCAGATCATGCCGTTGCTGGTGTGCCCGTAGGTCTTCCGCGACGCGATCTGGAAACCGCCGGGCAGCACACCGCCCGGCAGCACCACGACGACCAGGTCACCGACGGCGAAGTTCCGTGCGCCGCAGACGATCTCCTGCAGTTCCGGATTGCCGACGTCGACCTTGCAGAAGCGGATCGGCTTCTTGAACTCGGTCAGCTCGGTGATCTCGGCGACCCGGCCGACGACCAGCGGGTGCTCGATGTCACCGCCGATGGCCTCGAGCGGATCGACCTCTTCGACTTCCAGACCGACCCGGACGAACCCCGCGTCGAGTTCCTCGGCCGTCACCGACCACCCGGGGGTGGTCCGCTGCAGGATGTCTGTCAGCCAGGACTGCGCTACTCGCACTTGACGTTTCGCTTCCTTGTATCGGGGGTCAGGTCAGGACTGGATGCCGAACGGCACCGTGAAGCGCACATCGCCCTCGACGATGTCGCGCATATCCGGCAGGCCGTTGCGGAACTGCAGGGTCCGCTCCAGACCCATGCCGAACGCGAAGCCGCTGTACACCGCCGGGTCGATACCGCTGGCGATGAGCACCTTCGGGTTCACCATGCCGCAGCCGCCCCACTCGACCCAGCCGGGGCCGCCCTTCTTGTCCTCGAACCACACGTCCACCTCGGCGGACGGTTCGGTGAAGGGGAAGAAGCTGGGGCGCATACGGGTAGTCGTGTTCGGGCCGAACAGCGCCCGCGCGAAACCGTCCAGGGTGCCCTTGAGGTGCGCCATGGTCAGGCCCTTGTCGATGGCCAGGCCCTCGATCTGCGAGAACACCGGGGTGTGGGTGGCGTCCAGCTCGTCGGTGCGGAACGTGCGGCCCGGGCACACCACGTAGATCGGCAGTTCGCGAGACAGCATGGAGCGCACCTGAACCGGGGAGGTGTGCGTGCGCAGCACCTGCCGCGAACCCTCCGGCGCGATGTGGAAGGTGTCCTGCATGGTGCGGGCGGGATGGTCCGGCAGGAAGTTCAGGGCGTCGAAGTTGAAGTGCTCGGTCTCGACCTCGGGGCCCTCGGCGACCTCCCAGCCCATGGCCACGAACACGTCCGCGACGCGCTCCGACAGCACCGAGATCGGGTGTCGCGCACCGGCGGCGTGGCGGCGGGCGGGCAGGGTGACGTCGATGGTCTCCGCGACCAGGACCGCCGCATCGCGCTCGGCGAGCAGTTCGGCCTGGCGGGTTTCGAAGGCGCTCGACACCCGGCCGCGCGCTACGTTCACGCGCTTACCGGCCTCGGCCTTCTCTTCCTTGGCGAGGGTGCCCAGCGAACGCTGCGCCAGCGAGATCGGCGACTTGCCGCCCATGTACTCGGTCTTGGCGGCCGCCAGCTCGTCCAGGGTGGCGGCCGAGGCGAACGCCTTCTCAGCAGCTTCCGCGGCGGCGGAGAGCGATTCCTCGCTCAGCGCAGCGTTCTGCTCGGCACTGTTGTCATCGGCCACGATGGTTCGTCACTCCCCATACTGGTTACGAGTCGGCGGGTCTGTTTGCCAGGATCGGCCCACCCATTCTTGCTGGTGGCATCGTAATCCTTGTAATCAGCCCACCTCACCTGGATTTCCCCAGCTCCGGCCCGCCCTGCCGGTGTGGCGGAGGCCACGGCGGTGGTACGAATGAACCGTGAAGTCCCGGCCGCTGACCCTCATCGACGACACCGACCACCTCACCGAATACGGGTCGGCGATGGCCCGCATGCAGGAGATGTGGGAGCAACGCGTCGCCGACGAGCGCCCCGACACCCTGTGGCTGCTCACCCACGAACAAACCTTCACCATCGGCCGCCGCACCCCCGAGGCCCACCTCCCCGCCCCCGACACCGACATCCCGGTGTTCACCACCAACCGCGGCGGCCAACTCACTTTCCACGGCCCCGGACAGCTGGTCGGCTACCTGATCGTCCGCCTGCAACCCGGCGAAGGCGTCGTCGACCTCATCCGCGACGTGGAGAACCGAATCGTCAACGCGCTGGCCGATTTCGGCATCCCGGCCGAACGCCGCGTCACCCCGCCCGGCTCCGAACTCCTGACCGGCGTCTGGACCCGCGACACCGGCCGCAAGATCACCTCGATCGGCATGCGCGTGGGGCGCAATGTGTCGACCCACGGCTTCGCCCTCAACGTCACCGGTGATCTGTCGCCGTGGAAGCTCGCCGTCGCCTGCGGCCTGCCCGATGTCGATATGACCTCGCTCGAACGCGAACTCGACGGCAAACCCGCTCCCGCCATGGCCGAGGTGGTCACCACGGTCGCGAAAGCCTTCGAAGCCACACCGACGATCGCCTGAACACCGGAAAGCCCCGTGCCCCTGCCGGATCAATCCGGAAGGGGCACGGGGCTTTTCGTACCTCTCGCTCAGTGAGGGGCGACCAGGATGCCGTCGGCGAGGCTGTCCGCCGTGGCCTTGCGGCCGGGAAGCAGGAGCGAGAACAGGGCGCCGACCGCGACCACGGCTGCGCCGACCTTGACCGCGGGGATGAGGCCGTCGACGTAGTCCTGCGGCGTCATGTAAGAGCCGCGGGAGGCGAAGACCGAGGCCAGGACTGCGACACCCAGGGCGACGCCGACCTCGCGGATGGTGTTGTTGGCGCCCGAGGCCATGCCCTGATCGGCCGGGGCCGTGCGGGCCATGACCGCGGTGGCGGTGGGGGCGAAGGTCAGGCCCATGCCGATGCCGCCGAGGATGAACGGGAGCACGAAGGAGCTGTAGTCGGAGTGGACGCCGGTTGCCAGCGCCATCCAGAACAGGGCGATCGACAGCAGCACCTGGCCGACACCGATGAGGGTGCGGGCGCCGACGCGGTCGACGATCAGACCGGAGAGCGGGGCGACGACCATGGGGGCCATGGTCCACGGCAGGGTGCGGACGCCGGCGGCCAGCGGCGAATAGCCTTGCACCACCTGGAAGTACTGGGCGAGCAGGAAGATCGAGCCGAACACGCCCAGTGAGAAGGTCAGCGTCACCACGTTGATGACGTAGCCGCGGCGGGCGAACAGGCGCAGCGGCAGCATCGGGTCGGCGACCCGGCGCTCCCAGAGCACGAACACCAGCAGCAGGATCGCGCCACCGATCAGGCCGGTCAGCACCTTGGCCGAGGTCCAGCCGTCACCGGCGCCGTGGATGACGCCCCACACCACCGCGAGCACGCCACCGGCCGACAGCACCAGGCCGACGAGATCCAATTTCCGTGCGCCACCGAAAGATTCGTTGAGGACGCGGGCCGCGAACGGGACCGCGAAGATGCCGATCGGCACGTTGATCCAGAAGATCCACTGCCAGTTGATGCCCTCCACGACGGCACCGCCGACCACCGGTCCGAGCGCGACGCCGAGCCCGGAAATACCGCCCCAGATACCGATGGCGGCGCTGCGCATCTTCTCCGGCACGGCCGCCGACAACAGTGTCAGCGACAGCGGCATCACTGCCGCCCCACCGAAGCCTTGTGCCGCACGGGCGGCGATGAGCATCCACGGTTCGGTGGCCAGCGCGCAGGCCGCCGAGCCGAGGGTGAACAGGGCGATCCCGGCCAGGTACAGCCGCCGCCGACCCAGCCGGTCACCGAGTGCGGCCGCGGTGAGCAGCAGCGAGGCGAAGGCGAGGGTGTAGGCGTTGACGAACCACTGCAGATCCGACAGCGAGGCGTGCAGCTCGGTGCGGATCACCGGGAGAGCGTTGGTCACGACCAGGTTGTCGAGCGTGACCATGAACGTCGGAATGCCGATCGCAGCGAGGATCGCGGCCAGCGGACGCTGACGGGCACCGTCGACGACTTTGTCGGTGAGAGTCGAGGTTTCGAGTGTTTCAGTCATGTCCAAGTCCTTGTTGTAATCGACTGATAACTAGAAGAGTATGCATCGACTGATAACATGTCAATGGCAAGCACGAATCCCCCGCTGACGAGGAGGTCGGAGGATGACCAGGACCCGGATGACCGCAGGTGAACGCAGCGAAGAGGTGCTGCTCGCGGCCGTCGCCGCCTTCGCCGAATCCGGTTACGCCGCAACCAAGACCGATGACATCGCACGCCGCGCGGGCGTCTCGCAGCCGTACGTGATCCGGTTGTTCGGCACCAAGCAGCAGCTGTTTCTGGCCGTGCTGAGCCGCGTCTGCGATCGCATCGAGGACATCTTCCGCAATGCCGCCGAGCAGTTCACCCCCGACACGACCCCCGAACAGCGCCTGGACCTGCTGGGTCCGAGCTTCGTCGACTTCCTGGTGGAACCCGATCTGCCGCGCGTCTTCCTGCAAGGCATGGCGGCCGCCTCCGAACCCGCCATCGGCGACTGCATTCGCGAGCGCTTCGGCAAGATCTATCTACTACTGCGCGAGCTCACCGAAGCGAACCCCGAGGCGCTGCGCGGCTTCATGGGTAAGGGCATGCTGCTCATCGACCTCACGGTCATGCGGCTGGTCGGGCCCGATGCCATCCGACCACCCTGGGCCGACGAACTCCTCGCCGACATTCGCGGCGAGGAATACTGAATTCAGCTGCGCGCGGGCACTTCCGGCTCCGACTCGGCATCGGCCTCGATGATGTCCTCGGTCGGCTCGGGTAGCCGCCGCGCCAGTACCTCGCCGCGGAAGAACGGCGGCATGCGGCGGGCCAGCGTCAGATAGATCGGGATACCGATCAGGAGGGTGCCCACACCGAGCACGAAGACCGCGCTGAACCACGAGGTCACCGCGGTCCAGCCCGCCGCGAAAAGCAGCGCCAGCCCGCCCAGCGTCGGCAGGATGCCCTTGATCACGAGAGCCCTTGGGTTGCCCGCGAATTCGTGCCGGTACAGCCACGCGCAGCTGAGGCCGGTGAGCCCGTAGTACACGCCGATGGAGATGCCGATGGCCGTCACCGCCTCGGCGATCAGACGGCCGCCGGAAGCGAAGTTCAAGCCCACGTACAGCGCCACCGAGACTCCGCCGAATACCCAGGTCGAGAACACCGGGGTACGGAAGCGCGGATCGATGCGGCCGAACGCCGCGGGCAGCGCGTGATGCAGCGCCATCGAATACGTGGTGCGCGCGGTCGGCAGAATCGTGGTCTGGGTGGAGGCCGCGGCCGAGGTGAGCACCATGCCGAACAGCAGATACACCGCCGCCGTACCGATCCAGCTGTCACCGAACACGGCCCGCCCGAGCGCGCCGAGCACATCGTCGACGTGATCCGGATTGGCCAGGCCCATACCGTCTTTGCCGGTCCCCGCGAACGCCTGCGCGGCCACGGTCACCAGCAGATACAGCGCCACCAAGGTAATCGTGGACAGCACCGCGGAGCGTCCCGGCGTGTGCCGCGGATCCACCGTCTCCTGGTTCACCGACACGGCCGAGTCCCAGCCCCAGTAGATGAACACCATCAGTAGCAGCGCGGTCACGAAGTCGGAGAACGAGCCGATGGCGAAGGGGTTGAACCACTCCCAACTCGGCAGGCTCGACCCGGCCGGCCCGTTCCCGAGCAGCACCCGCCCCAATGCGACCGCCGAGAACACCACCAGCATGCCGAATTCCACGCTCAGCAGCACCGACTGCAGCCGCGCCGACACATCGATGCCGCGCACCGCGACGATGGTCATGAGAATCAGATAGGCAATACCCAGCAACAGCACCCAGATGCTGGTCCCGTCCGCTCCGATGCCGTGCGCACCGAACAGGTGGAAGGTGTACTGCGAGCTGATCTGCGCCAGGCTCGCCATCACCAACAGATCCGACACCACGATGGCCCACCCCGCCATCCACCCGGTGAACGGACCGAACGCGCGCGTCGCCCACACGAACGTGGTACCCGGATCCGGTTCCACCGCATTGAGATCCCGGTATCCGATGGCCACCAGCAGCATCGGCACGAACGCCAGCAGCACGATGATCGGCGACTGCGCCCCGACGGCCACCACGACCAATCCGAGCGTGGCGGTAATGCTGTACGCCGGCCCCGCCGACGCCACCCCGATCACCACACTGGAGACCAGGGACAGCGCACCGGACCGCAGAGTGCTGGGCGATGTCACGTCACGAAAGAATACGGGCAAATCAACAGCACACCGAATCGGCCCGGCTCGGTCACTTCGAGTGCTGGACCCGCGAACTCGCGTAGAGGCAAATGGCCGCCGCAGCAGCCAGATTCAGGCTTTCGGCGCGGCCGTGGATGGGGATCCGGATGCGGTGGGTGGCGCGGGCGGCGATGGCTTTGTCCAGGCCGTGCGCCTCGTTGCCGAACAGCCAAGCGACCGGGCCGCTCAGGATCTCGTCGGCATCATCCAGATCGACCTCGCCCTTGGCGGTGGTGGCGAGGATCGCGATGCCCGCCGCTTCCAGCGCGTCCAGGGTCGCGTCGATGTCTCGGGAGCGCGCCACCGGCACATGGAAAAGGCTTCCCGCGCAGGCGCGTACGCATTTGCCGTTGTGCGGGTCGACCGAATCACCGGCCAGCACGACGCCGTCCGCGCCGACGGCGTCGGCCACTCGGATGAGCGTGCCCGCATTGCCCGGATCCGCGATCTCGACGGGCACGGCCAGCATGCGCGGCCCGGAGTCGAGGACCTCGCGCAGCGGAACATCCACGTGGCGGCACACCGCGATCAGCCCCGGCGGCGTCACCGTCTCCCCGAGCATTTCCGCCGCCCGATCGCTGACCAGCGTGGTCCGCACCCCCTGCGCGGCCGCGCCCGCGACCAGCGCGTGCTCGCGCTCGGCCGCCCTGGAGGAGTAGAACAGCTCCTCGACACGGTCCGTATCGAGCGCGGCTCCCACCGAATTCGCGCCCTCGGCGAGGAACAGCCCGGTTTTGCGCCGCACCGGACTGCGATGCAGCTTGACGGCCGCAACGATCCGGGAATTGCGCCAGTCGATGACGTCAGCGCTCATGACCACCTGTTCCTCGTGCCGGTCGGAAAATGCCGAACGACCCGCGGGTGGTGCTCGGAGAGCACGTCCACGGGTCGTTCGAGTATTGCTTTGTCACGCAGACCGAATCAGGCGGCCGGGGCGTTGACGTCGGCCGGGAGGGCGGCCTTGGCGGCGGCGACCAGCTGGGCGAAGGCCTCGGCGTCGGAGACGGCGAGCTCGGCCAGGATCTTGCGGTCAACCTCGATGCCGGCGGCCTTGAGGCCCTGCATGAAGCGGTTGTAGGTCATGTCGTTCAGACGCGCGGCGGCGTTGATACGAGTGATCCACAGCTGACGGAAGTCACCCTTCCGCGCCCGGCGGTCCCGGTAGGCGTAGGTGAGCGAGTGCAGCTGCTGTTCCTTGGCCTTGCGGTACAGGCGCGACCGCTGACCGCGGTAGCCCTTCGAGGCCTCGAGAACGGAACGGCGCTTCTTCTGAGCGTTCACAGCCCTTTTGACGCGTGCCACTTTTCAGTCCTTGATCGTTTGGGGGCGCTGGATCCTCGCGTGGATCCGGTTTCTGCGCCCGGAGGTTGGTGTCGGTTCAGGCGTTCCGCGAACGGATCGCGAATGCTGCTAGCTCAGAGACCGAGCAGCTTCTTGACGCGAGCGACGTCCGCCTTGGCGACGACCTCCACGCCGTCCAGACGACGAGTCCGGGTGGAAGGCTTGTGCTCGAGCAGGTGGCGACGGTTCGCCTGCTGACGCAGCAGCTTGCCCGAGCCGGACACCTTGAATCGCTTCGAGGCACCACTGTGCTTCTTCATCTTCGGCATGGATTCCTCAATCTGTCTCATACCGGAGGCAGGGGTGACCCTGCCGCCGGTGCTTGTCGTTATTACTGCTGCGGGGCGGCCGCCGGAGCTTCGGCAACCGGTGCTGCGGCCGGAGCCACGGCAACCTCGGCGACCGGAGCTTCGGCCGGAGCCGGCGCGGGCGCACTGGTGCGCTGCTGCGACGAGCTCGCGTCGTTCTGGGCCTTCACCCGCGTCTTCGCACCCTTGTGGGGAGCGAGGACCATGGTCATGTTCCGGCCGTCCTGCTTGGCCGAAGTTTCGACGAAACCGAGATCGGCGACATCGGCGGCCAGTCGCTGCAAGAGCCGGAAACCGAGTTCCGGACGCGACTGCTCGCGACCACGGAACATGATGGTGACCTTGACCTTCGACCCGGCCTCGAGGAAGCGCATCACGTGGCCGCGCTTGGTCGCGTAGTCGTGGTCATCGATCTTCGGTCGGAGCTTCTGCTCCTTGATCACGGTCTGGACCTGGTTCTTCCGGGACTCACGCGCCTTCTGCGCGGTCTCGTACTTGAACTTGCCGTAGTCCATGATCTTGCACACCGGCGGGCGTGCGTCCGGTGCGACCTCGACCAGGTCGAGGTCAGCTTCCTGAGCGACGCGTAGTGCATCTTCAACACGCACGATCCCAACCTGCTCGCCGCCGGGTCCGATGAGTCGGACCTCGGGAACGCGGATGCGATCGTTGATGCGGGTCTCAGTGCTGATGGGGCCTCCTAGGTCAAGCGGTTCGTCAACGACCGCAAGCAATAACTGCAACCCCAATTTCAACACGAAAGCCCCGTGTTGGTATTTCACCACCACGGGGCCCGAGTCGACCGATCTTCGACGCAAACAAGCTGCATCGACCTACACGCAGGAAAAACCCACATGCAGAACCCATCACGTAAATGATGGGCGACCGGACCGTCGAACCTTGCTGTGCTCCATCTGGAACCGCTGGTTGACGGTGGGAGTCGGGCTCCACTTGATGTCCCGTGTCGGTTGCAGTAACCAGTCCAGGACGGTCGTCGCGGAAGAGTCTAACACTCATAGCCGCAGGCTCCGAATCGGCGGCCCCCGCGACCAGCGGCGACCCGCGCGATGGGATGCTCTACGCCATGAGCGAGGCAACCATGAACGACGACGCGACCCTATCGGACGCCGCCCTCATCGATGGCGAGGTCGTCCGCGAACTGGCCGACATCCCCGCGGTAGAGGTCATCAGCCGCGCCGCCGTCATGCTCATGAGCTCGGCCGCCGAAAAGCTCGGCCTCGGCGAACCCGACCCGTCGTCGAGCCCCCACCTCGACCTCGACGAGGCCCGCCGCGTCATCACCGCCCTCGCCGGCCTCGTCACCGCCTCCGTCGAATACCTCGGCCCCCACGCCGGCCCCATCCGCGACGGCCTGCAATCCCTCCAGCGAGCCTTCCGCGAATCCTCCGAATACCCCGACGCCCCCGGCTCGGGCCCGGGCGAGAAGTACACCGGCCCGGTCTACTGACCCGTCTGATTCCGCCCCCGGCCCCTCCCCCGTCCAGCTTGTAGGCTCGGACGATGGGTGGAGAACCGGGGGCGGACCTCACTGCGGCCGTGGAAATCGCGATCGCCGCAACACAATTCGACTGGACGTGGACCGCGGGTGACGCGGAGCGCTTCGCGGAGTACTTAGGCTGGGGCGCGTCCAGCGTCCAACGCGAGGATTGGCTCGCGACGCGGCGAGCAGAGGCGGCGCTGCGGAATGAGCAGGTGCCGCGTCATGTCGAGATGCTCGCGGCGGTCTATCCCGAGCGGGTAAGCATCGTCCACGGCGACTCACCCGGCATCCGTTTCCCGAGCATGGGCGAGGCCTTCACCGACATCATCGTCGACATCGCCCCGGCACGCTCCGACGATGATCCGGACTACATCGACCTGGCATTCGAAGAGCTCGATACCCGATTCCGTGCGCTGTGGGGCGCTCCGACGGCCGCATGGGCGGAGCCACCCCAAGGCTGGAACCACCCGCAAATCGTGGTCGATCTCTGCGCGAGCGGCGGCAAAACCTATCTGCGCCTGCAGAGTCGGGCGGAACGCGACCGCATCGCCAGGAGAGAAGTCGAAATCGCTGAGAAGGTGCGGCAGCTCACCGACCCGAGCACCTTCCTGGCCGTGATTCCGCCACTGGTGCACGCAGATCCAGGCACCTGGTCGGCTACCGATGTCCTGCGGATCACGGAATCAACCGGTTGGCCGAACGCGATCCATGAGAATCCCATCCTTCGCGATCATCCCCTCGTCGAACTCGACACAGACCGGGAGTGGATCCGTCTCCTCGCGGTGAGGGCACCGGATCGCCCGGACACCGCCGAGGAACTCGGATCCAGCGAGTTCGAGAGCCTGAACCTGCGACAGCGGCTGTCAGCGGAAGTCAGCGCCAACGCCTTTCGGGTGGCACTGGAGCACTGCGTGCGGCTGCTCGGTCCGCCGCCACGCATCGGGGGCGGACGCGCCACCTGCGCCGAGTGGCGGCGGGAAACGTCGACCATCATGCTCTCGCACGACAGCGAAAGTCTCACCTCGGTATCCCTGACCGTTAGCCCAACCACCGTGCGAGAGAATGCCACTCGCGAAGGGTGGGAGATCAACCGCGGACGGAATCCCTACGACAGTTGGCGGGCCACGCCTGACGACGGCCTCCCGTACGAGGAGCATGCCGGGTACGAGGAGTGGCACTACGTCGAAGCCGAGGCGACGACGTGGGCGCGATTCAAGACCTACCTTCGCCAGACGTTCGAATCGCTCGCGACGGATGTTGCTCTGCTGCACCCCTACGTGGGCCGGGTCGAGTGGACTCTCGGTCGATGCGACGAACCCAACGGTTGGCTCGCACGGGGATGCTTCGGGGACAAGGGCTCTCGGCTGGAGATCCTGGGGGCCGACGGGCAAGCTCGGGCAGCCGACTACCCACCGGAGCGGGCTTCCGGGCGCGACATCTCGATCGCGGTGTTGACCGCCCTGCGCGAGCGAGGGATCGATTCACCGTCGCGGTTGTGGTGCGCCGCTGACATCCCCACGAAGCCGCAGCGGCTGTTGAGTTTTCGGCTGGGGTTGAGCCGCGGGTAGTTCCAGCCTGCCGTGGCGAGAGCCGGAGGTTTGCGAGATCAATTGGCGGGGTGGGTTTTCCGGACCGGAAAATTGGCGCGGGGGGCTGACCTCGATGTGGGCGCGCAAAGGGCCAGGATGCGCGGGCCGGGCGTGGAGGTGGGTGAGAGACCCCAGGACAGAGGGGTTTTCGGTGTCGGTGGGGTGTGCCATGCTCGGGGTATGGCACGGATACTGCTGGTTCCCGGGTTTTGGCTGGGGGCTTGGGCGTGGGATCAGGTGGCCGCTGAATTGCGGTCGCGAGGGGACGAGGTTGAGGCGTTGACGTTGCCGGGGCAGGATCCGGAGGATCCGCAGCGGTTGGCGGCGACGCTCGAGACTCAGGCGCGGGCGATTGTCGAGCACGCTTCGGCGGGTGACGATGCCGTGGTGCTGGTGGTGCATTCGGGGGCCGCCGCGTCGGGATATATGGCGACCGACCTAGCGCCCGAGCGGTTTTCGCGGGTGATCTATGCCGACACCGCGCCGATGCCGGACGGGTTTGTGCTGAATCCGGCACTCGGAGAGGCGGCGGAGTTTCCGTTGGCGGACACCTGGGCAGAGGTGGAGGCGGCGGGGAACAGTTTGGCCGGGTTGGACGAAGCGATGCTGGCACGGTTCCGCGAGCGCGCGGTTCCGGTTCCGGCCGGGGTCGCGGGACAGCCGGTGCGGCTGAGCGATTCGCCTGCGCGGCTGAAGATTCCGACCACGGTGATCTGCTGCAGCTTCCCGTCGGAGCTGCTCCTGCAGTTCAAGGATGCGGAGGAAGTGCCGACGTTGATGCAGGAGTTGCGGCTCATCGATGCCGAGTACGTGGATCTGCCGACGGGGCATTGGCCGATGTGGTCGAAGCCGGTCGAGCTGGCGGAGTTGATTCACGAGGCTGCCGGGCGCTGAGTATTCAGCGATTATTCAGCGACAATTCGGCAAATATCCAGCGATGGAACAGCATCCGGATAAGCGGTCGCTCGGCTTGCTGCGAGCTCTGCAAACCTGTTAACACTCGACCCCACGTGGGACAATTCTAGTTTGCGGGGTAATCGCTTGCGTCGCTGGGTGATCAAAATTCTTGGCGACACGAATGCAGTGCTGGTTGGATGCCGGAGTATCGCCTCGTCCGGCGCGGACGGGGGCGATGTGCTGCATACTACGACGGGCAGCGGCAAGGCTGTCCAAACTACGAGATCGAATGGAAGCTTCGGGGGTTGTACATGAATCAGCTGATTTCCCAAGACAAACGTACGTCCGGACGCCGTCTCCGGCGCGGCGTGCTGCCGGTCGTGATCGCCGCGGCCGCCGTCGCCGCGCTCGTCGCCGGTTGCTCCTCGTCGTCCAACTCGGACAGCAAGGCCACCACCTCGCAGGCGGCCCCGCCGTCGCAGCTGCCGGACGGCGCGCAGATCGTCGCCGAGTCCGCCAAGACCACCCAGACCCTGCAGAACGTGCACGCGGACTTGGATGTCTCCAACATCCCGGGCCTGCCGTTCCAGAGCATCAAGGCCGACATCACCAACCAGCCGCAGGGCGCCGGCCAGGCCATCGGTGAGGCCAAGGTCAAGATCAAGTCGGACGACGCCGACTTCACCGACACCAAGTTCCTGGTGGTCGACAAGACCCTCTACACCGGTGACGGCAGCAAGTACGCCAAGATCGGTCCCGCGGAGAAGATCTACGATCCGGGCATCATCCTGGACAAGGACAAGGGCCTGGCCAACGCCATCGGCCAGATCAAGAACGCCAAGGCCGAGGGCCGCGAGAAGATCGACGGCATCGATGTCGTGAAGGTGTCCGGCACCATCGACGCCACCGTCATCGACCCGATCGTCCCGCAGATCGGCAAGGACGGCGGCACCTTCCCGATCGTCGTCTACATCAAGGACGTCGCTCCGCCGAGCGGCACCGGCACCACGCTGCCGTCCGCGGCCGCCTCGCCGGGCACCGGCCCGAACCTGGTGCGCGCCATCGTCACCAAGGACGCCGGCAATGTCACCGTCACCCTGTCCAACTGGGGCAAGGAAGTCCACGTCACCAAGCCGGGTGGCTAAAACCGGGCTTCCGCCCGTGAAGTGAGTTCGGAGCCGGTTCGGGGACAACGCAACGGCGGCAACGGCTGTCGTCCGCCAAACCCCGGACCGGCTTTGACGTTTCGCACGGCGGTCGGCTATCGACCGGCGAACAATGCGAGATCGCTACAAGAGATTGTTCAGTGAAATACAAGGCGCGGCATCGACGATTTCGTCTGACAGTTCAAACGTCGTGCCTGCGTGTGGAGGGAAGCAATGACGATCGAACAGCCCGCGGCCGAGGCAATCGAAAGCCCGGAAGCCGAAGCGACGATCGAAGGCCGCGAACCCGAGGGTGAGTTTCGCCGCCCTCCGCTCGACGGTCCGCCCCCGGTATCGAACGTTTGGGTCTACAACGGCAAAGCCTACGACCTCAGCGACTGGATTTCCAAGCATCCGGGCGGCGAGTTCTTCATCGGCCGGACCAAGAACCGGGATATCACCTCGATTATCGGTTCGTACCACAAGAATCCGGAAGCCATCGGCAAGATCATCAAGAAGTACTCGCTGGATCGCGACGCGCTGCCCGAGGATATTCATCCCAAGGCCAACGCCCCCGCCTTCCTGTTCAACGAGGGCTTCGACAGCTGGCGCGACACCCCGAAGTTCAGCTTCGACAACAAGGACGACCTGCTACACAAGGTCAAGGCGCGCCTGAAGGAACCCGAGCTGGCCGCGCGCATCCGCCGCATGGACACCTACTTCAACATCGTGGTGGCCATTCTCGCGGTCGCGTACTTCGCGGTGCAGGGCCTGCGCCTGTTCGAGCGCAGCTGGATGCCGTTGCCGGTGTTCGTGATCGCCATGGTGCTGCTGCGCAGCAGCCTGGCCGGTTTCGGGCACTACGCCATCCACCGGGCCCAGAAGGGCATGAACAAGATCTACACGAACGCCTTCGACTTCAATTACGTCGCACTGGCTTTCGTGACCGCGGACGGCCACGCGCTGCTGCACCACCCGCACACCCAGAGTGAAGTCGACATCAAGAAGAACGTCTTCACCATGATGATGCGGATCCCGCGGCTGTACCGGATTCCGGTGCACACCATGCACAAGTTCGGCCACACCGTGACCGGCATGCTGATGCGCCTGCTCGATGTCTGCAGACTCACCCGCAAGGTGGGCATCAAGGACATGTACGGCACCTGGGGTGGGGCGCTGCCGCACTTCATCGGTTCCTTCGGCGTCCGGTTCCTGCTCATCGGCGAGATGGTCGCGTTCATCGTGATGGGCGACTTCTGGGCCTGGGCACTGCAATTCGTGTTCAGCCTGTGGATCTCCACCTTCCTGGTGGTGGCCAGCCACGACTTCGAGGTCGAAACCGAGGAACTCGAGCACAACTCCGAGGACTGGGGCGTCGACCAGATCGAGCAGGCCTACGACCTGAAGGTGGTCGGTAATCGCTACGTGGACTGCTTCCTGTCGGCGGGCCTCAGCTCGCACCGGGTGCACCACGTACTCCCCTACCAGCGCAGCGGTTTCGCGAATATCGCGACCGAGGATGTGCTGCGCGAGGAGTCCGCGAAGTTCGGTGTGGAATGGCTGCCGGCCAAGAGTTTCTTCACCGATCGCTTCCCGAAGCAGATCCGCACCTACATTCTCGCGCCGTCCGACGACGCGGTGGAACGCAAGTGGGGGTTCATGAAGGAGCACTTCTCACCGCTTGCTCTGAAGACCTGCGCCGTCTACACGGTTCAGGGCTTCACCGGAATCGGAACTGTCTGAACCGATTCCATCTAGAAAATCGAGGGGAGTATTTCGTGTCTATCACCATTGATGAAGGGGGCATGGTGCCCGCGACGTCCACCCGGTTCGTGGGGAGCGAGCCCGGCTACGATTTCGCACCGACACCGTTGCCGCCCACCCCGCCGACCACCGTCGGCGTGATCGAGTCCATCGCCACCGGTGCACCGCAGCAGATCTTCTCGCAGGCCGAGGCCGCCGCCCAGGTGGCCGAGCTGTTCAGCGATCCGGTGCAGCAGGCGCGGATTCCGCGGATCTACCAGAAGACCCGGATCACCACCCGGCATCTGGCGGTCAACCCGGTCGACCCCGAATTCCTGTCCTACAGCAAGGAAGTCGGCACCATCCGGGATCGGATGAACACCTTCTACGAGCACGCGGTGCCGCTGGCCGTGGATGTGGCCGGCCGCGCGGTCGCGCACCTGGAGGATCCGGCGTCGGAGATCGGGATGATGGTCTTCGCGACCAGCACCGGCTTCATCGCGCCCGGCGTGGATGTGGCCGTGGTCAAGCAGCTCGGCCTCTCGCCCACGATCAATCGGGTGATGGTGAACTTCATGGGCTGTGCCGCCGCCATGAACTCGGTGCGGGCCGCCGTCGATTTCGTCCGGGCGCACCCGGACAAGAAGGCGCTGGTCATCTGCCTGGAGCTGAGCTCGGTGAACGCCGTGTTCGACGACAACATCAACGACGTCATCATCCACAGCCTCTTCGGTGACGGGTGCGGCGCGGTGGTCATCGGCGCGAGCAACCCGCAGCAGCCGCTGGCAGCGGGTTCGATCGTCATCCGCGACAGCTTCAGCTACCTGTTCGACGACGCGGAGGACGGAATCGTCCTGGGCGTCAACGACAACGGCATCACCTGCGAGCTGTCGGAGAACCTGCCGCAGTACATCCTCAACGGGGTGGATCCGGTGGTGACCGGGGTGCTGGCGCGCCACGGCATGAGCAAGTCCGATGTCGATCTGTGGGCCATCCACCCGGGCGGTCCGAAGATCATCGAGCAGTCGGTGAGCTCGCTCGGGCTCAGCCCCGAGCAGGCGTCGACCAGCTGGGACGTGCTCGCCGAATACGGCAACATGCTCAGCGTCTCACTGATTTTCGTGCTCGAGCAGATGATCGCGCAGCAGGCCGATCAGCCGATCTCGACGGGTGTGGCGTTCTCCTTCGCGCCGGGTGTCACCCTCGAGGGTGTGCTGTTCGACGTGATCCGCCCCTGATCCAACCGCCCTTGTAAGTAAGGCCAGCAGTCATGCAACTCATCAGATTCCTCATCTCCATCTCGTGGATGCGGATCGCGGGCGTCATCGCCTCCGGTCTGGTCTGCGGTGCGGCCAATACCTACCTGGTGACATTGATTCGGGGAGTGGTGTCACCGGAACCGCACCCGGCCGTCACCGTGCAGGCCTTCGTGGCGACCGCGCTGATCATCCTGATCAGCGGTGTGATCTCGCAGGTGCTGCTGATCCGGCTCGCTCAGGAAGCCATCTACCGCTTGCGCGCGGACCTGAGTGCGCGCATCGTGTCCGCGCCGCTCGAGCATCTCGAGCGGCTCGGGCAGCACCGCCTGATCGCGACACTGACCGAGGACGTGCGGTCGCTGTCGCAGGCGGTGACCGCCATTCCGAGCATCTGCATCGATCTGGCGACCATCGTCGGCTGCTTCATCTTCCTCGCGATCGTGTCCGGCCCGATCTTCGCGACCACGGTCGCGGGCACCCTGCTCGGAATCGCCTGTGTGGAAACGGTTCTCAAGACGGTGCGGCGCCTGTACCGGGATGCCCGCGAGAACGAGGACGGCCTGATCCGTTCCTTCCAAGAGGTGTCACTGGGCATCAAGGAGCTCAAGCTGCACCGCGGGCGGCGTGGCGATTTCATGGACAAGCATCTGCTCGGCTCGGCCGAGAAGCTGCGGGTGCAGAACACCGATGCCGGATCGAAGATGACCTTCGCGCAGGGCTTCGGGCAGCTGTTGCAGCTCGGCACCATGGCGCTGATCCTGTTCGGCCTGGCGCGCGCTCTGCATCTGCCGCAGAACGCCATGGTCGGCTATGTCCTTGTCACCACGTTCCTTTCGATGCCCATGCAGAACTTCATGAACCGCATTCCCGATCTGCTGCGGGGTGACGTGGCGCTGTCCAAGATTCGCTCGCTGAATCTGTCCATCCAGACCGCGCACGACGAATCCACGCTGCCGTACACCGAGCGGCCTGCCGCCACCGCAGCGCGGCTGGAACTCAATGACGTCAGCTACCACTACCTGACGGAAGCGCCGCCGGCGTTCCCGCCCGTGCCGGGTGGTCCGCCGCCCGGAACCGGACCTCACCCGGGTGGGGGTGCGCGGCCGCACCCGGGTGGGGGCAATCGTCCCGGCGCTCCCGGTGCGCCCGTGGGTGGACGACCCGGACCGCATCCGGGTGGACGCCCTGGCGGCCCGCCGCCGCAGGGTCCGCGTCCCGGCAGTGATCGCCCGGATGTCAACGGGCACAGGTTCCTCGATCACGGCGGCCACGAGGGACGGCCGGTCCCGATGGGCGCGCCCGTGGCCCCGCCCGAGGCCGACGGCACCGGCTTCAGCCTCGGCCCGCTGGATCTGACCTTCGAGCCCGGCCGGATCACGTTCATCGTGGGCGGCAATGGCAGCGGCAAATCGACACTGGCCAAACTGATCACGGGTCTCTACGTCCCGCAGCAGGGCCACCTGTCGCTCAATGGCGAGCGGATCGATCACGAGAACATCGAATGGTTCCGGCAGAACACCTCGGCGGTCTTCACCGACTTCCATTTGTTCGAGGACTACCTGGGCTTCGACGAGGGCATCGACGAGGAGGTCCGCAAGCATTTGAAGGATCTCCAGATCGACCACAAGGTCACCGTGGAGAACGGCCGCCTGTCGACCGTCGCCCTGTCGCAGGGTCAGCGAAAGCGTCTGGCGCTGTTGACCGCTCTGCTCGAGGATCGCCCGATCTACATGTTCGACGAGTGGGCCGCCGATCAGGAGCCGAAGTTCCGTGACGTCTTCTACCGGGAGATCCTGGTGAAGCTCAAGGAGCGTGGCAAGACCGTCATCGTGATCACCCACGACGACCGGTATTTCGACTGCGCCGACCAGATCGTGAAGCTCGACTTCGGGCGGATCGCCGAGGTCAAGGAGCTGACACCGCTGGCCGCAGCCGAATAGGCACGCAGCCGGTAGGCACGAAACACGAAGGCCCCGCACTGAATCCGGTGCGGGGCCTTCGTCTGTCTGCCTGTCTCAGCGCAGCGCGGCAGCCTTGCGGCGGGCCGCGGTCGCCTTCTTCGCGGCGGCGGCCTGTGCCTCGGTCTTCGGGGCGGTCTTCTTGGCCGGGGCCTTCTTGGCCGCCTTCTTCGCCGGGGCGGCGGTGAGGGCGGCGGACTGGGCGTCGAGGACGTTCTTCAGGAACTGCCCGGTGTAGCTGTCGGCCACGGCCGCAATGTCTTCCGGGGTGCCCTCGGCGATGACCGTGCCACCGCCGGAGCCGCCCTCGGGGCCCATGTCGATGACCCAGTCGGAGGTCTTGATGACATCCAGGTTGTGCTCGATGACGATGACCGAATTGCCCTTGTCCACCAGGCCGTTGATCACGCCGAGCAGTTTGCGGATGTCCTCGAAGTGTAGACCCGTGGTGGGCTCGTCGAGGATATAGATGGTGCGGCCGGTGGAACGCTTCTGCAGTTCGGCGGCCAGCTTCACGCGCTGCGCCTCACCACCGGACAGCGTCGGAGCCGACTGGCCCAGGCGCACATAGCCGAGACCGACGTCCACCAGCGTCTTGAGGTAGCGGTGGATGGAGGTGACCGGTTCGAAGAACTCCGCGGCCTCCTCGATCGGCATGTCGAGGACCTCGGCGATGGTCTTGCCCTTGTAGTGCACCTCGAGGGTTTCGCGGTTGTAGCGGTCGCCGTGGCAGACCTCGCAGGGGACGTAAACGTCCGGCAGGAAGTTCATTTCGATCTTGAGGGTGCCGTCGCCCGAGCACGCCTCGCAACGGCCGCCCTTCACATTGAAGGAGAAGCGGCCCGGCTGATAGCCGCGCACCTTGGCCTCGGTGGTGGCCGCGAACAGGGTGCGGATCTTGTCGAAGACACCCGTGTAGGTGGCCGGATTCGAGCGCGGGGTGCGGCCGATCGGCGACTGGTCGACCTGCACCAGCTTGTCGAGATGATCGAGGCCGTTGACCCGGGTGTGGCGGCCCGGCACCTGCCGCGCGCCATTCAGCTTGTTCTGCAGCACGGTCGCGAGAATGTCGTTGACCAGCGTCGACTTACCCGAACCCGAGACGCCGGTGATCGCGGTGAGCACACCTAGCGGGAAGCTCACATCGATGTTCTTGAGGTTGTGCTCGATGGCACCGACCACGGTGAGCTGCTTCTTGCGGTCGATCGGCCGCCGCACCAGCGGCACCTCGATCTGCTCGCGGCCGGAAAGGTAAGCGCCGGTGAGGGATCGCTTGTCCTTCAGCAGTCCCTCGTACGGGCCCGAGTAGACGACCTGGCCGCCGTGCTCACCGGCCAGCGGGCCGATGTCGACCACCCAGTCCGAGGCGTGAATGGTGTCCTCGTCGTGCTCGACCACGATGAGGGTGTTGCCGAGACTCTTGAGGCGCGTGAGGGTTTCGATGAGGCGGCGGTTGTCGCGCTGGTGCAGGCCGATGGACGGCTCGTCCAGCACGTAGAGCACGCCGACCAGGCCGGAACCGATCTGGGTGGCCAGGCGGATACGCTGCGCCTCACCACCGGACAGGGTGGCCGCCGCGCGCGACAGGGTCAGGTACTGCAGGCCGACATCGAGCAGGAAGCCCAGCCGTGCCTGCACCTCCTTGATCACCTGCACGGCAATCGCCGCCTGCCGCTCGTCCAGCGTCAGCCCATTGAGGAACACCGCCGCATCACCGATCGACAGATCCGACAGGTCCGCAATGGATTTGCGGTCCTCCCCCGCCGACAGCGTGACCGCCAGGATCTCCGGCCGCAGTCGCGCGCCGTTGCACACCGGGCACGGGATGTCCCGCATGTACCCGTCGTAGTGCTCCTTCATCGCCTCCGATTCGGTGGCGTCCATGCGCCGCTGCAGGAACGGCATCACACCCTCGAAATCGGCGTAGTACGAGCGCTTGCGGCCGTAGCGGTTGGTGTAGGAGACGTGCACCTGCTCGGAGCTGCCCTCCAGCACCGCCTTGCGGGCCTTGAGCGGCAACTGGTTCCACGGCGTGTCCATGGAGAAGCCGATCGCCTCGGCCAGTCCGGACAGCAGCCGGGTGAAGTATTCGGCGGTCTGCCCGCGCGACCACGGCGCGATGGCGCCGTCGGCCAGGCTCAGATCCGGGTCCGGCACAACAAGATCGGGATCGACCTCCTTGCGGATACCCAGACCCGTGCAATCCGGGCAGGCGCCGTAGGGCGAGTTGAAGGAGAACGACCGCGGTTCCAGATCCTCGATGTCGAGGGGGTGCCCGTTCGGGCAGGCCAGCCGCTCGGAGAAGCGCCGCTCCCGATCGTGGGCGTGCTCGTCGCGATCCACGAAGTCCAGCACCACGATGCCGTCGGCCAGCCGCAGCGCCGTCTCGATCGAATCGGTCAGACGCTGTTTGGAACTCGGCTTCACGGCGAGGCGGTCCACGACCACCTCGACATCGTGCTTCTCCTGCTTCTTGAGCTTGGGCGGGTCGGTCAGCGGATGCACCACGCCGTCGACCCGGACACGCGAATAGCCCTGCGAGTTCAGCGACTCGAACAGGTCCACGAATTCGCCCTTGCGGGTGCGCACCACGGGCGCGAGCACCTGGAACTTGGTGCCCTCCTCCATGGCCAGCACCTGATCGACGATCTGCTGCGGGGTCTGCCGGGCGATCAGCTCGCCACAGACCGGGCAGTGCGGGGTGCCCGCACGCGCGAACAGCAGACGCAGATAGTCGTAGACCTCGGTGATGGTGCCGACCGTGGACCGCGGGTTGCGGTTGGTCGACTTCTGGTCGATGGACACCGCCGGGGACAGGCCCTCGATGAAGTCCACATCCGGTTTGTCCATCTGCCCGAGGAATTGGCGCGCGTACGCCGACAGCGATTCCACGTAGCGGCGCTGTCCCTCGGCGAAGATCGTGTCGAAGGCCAGCGAGGACTTGCCAGAACCGGACAATCCGGTGAAAACGATGAGACTGTCGCGAGGTAGGTCGAGGTCGACCCCTTTGAGGTTGTGCTCTCGCGCTCCGCGCACCGTCAGGCGATCCGCCACTGGCCATCCTTCCAACGTTTCAGCATCCAGACATACCCCCGACGGCCATGCTAGGGGTACCCACCGACAAGTTTGGTTACGGCAGCTGAAACGCTGGTCACAGCGTGTTTATTGCAGGAGGTCAGGCCAACTTCTCGATGGCCGTACTCGCGACGATGCTGCCCATGCTGGGCAGGGTCCGTCGCACACAGCCCGCGATCGCGCGCGGTTGGAAGCCCCGATCCCGGTCCCGCTCGCGCACCCGATCCTCCGACCCGGTCGCGGTCACCAGCGCGAGATCCCCGTCGAAGCGCCGATACAGCAGCCGACCGCGCCGGGCATCGGCGTCGGTGAAGAACAGATAGGGCAGCCCGCTGGTGCACAACCGCGCGACCGCCTCGTCCTCGAGCAGCGACGGCACACTGTCCCGCGCCCGTGCCACGGTCCGCACCCCGAGCGGTCCGGTCCAGCAGACCACCGCCTCGGCACCCGTCTCCGAATCCAGGAACAGGTGCGCGTCATAGTCCATGGCGTCCAGCACCCGCGCGGCCGCCGCGGGTGTGGCCACCTGTAGTCGACAGTCCTTGCGCCGCACGATCGGTCGCAGATCGGTGATCGCGGACAGCGAGGGTCGCGCGGGATCCGGCCAGGGCCGGGACAATTCGTCCGGCGGGCAGCCCAGCCGCAGATCCAGCCGCTCCAGCGCGAAGGTGGCCGCGAACCGGCCCGGCCCGGCGACCTGCACCCGGAACGCCTTCCCCAGCGTTCGGATGCTCGCCTGCACCAGCGTGGTGCCGGATTCGGAGTCGGGCCAGTGCAGGCGAACCCGCACCGGCCCTTCCACTCCGTGGCGGCGCAGAATTCTGCCCAAACCACGCACCACCCGGGTCACCTCCCCCGACGGGACGGGCCCCTGTGTGGCCACTACGAAATCCGGATCGATTCCACTCGACCACACATCGAACGCGCCCATAGCCGACCCCGCTTTCCGTGTTCCGACCCGGCAACCCGACTCCATGGCAACACACCCTCCCAGCCCCCGACAGTGCCGAAAGTCCCAAAACCGACCACTTTCAGGGAAAATTCTCCGACAAAAAATCATCGCGCGTTCACTGGTACGGGAATTAGGGACCTTCGGCGGTATCTCCCTGGCGCGCCACGAGTTACGTTGGCCCATACCACTCGCGCGCAGTACTCACGCGTCCACGACACCGATGAGCTTGGAGGCCGTCGTGATCAAAGTCTTCCTGGTCGACGATCATGAGATCGTCCGCCGTGGCCTGACCGATCTGCTCGAGGAGGATCCCGAACTCACGGTGGTCGGCGAGGCCGGCGATGTCGCCCAGGCACTCGCGCGGATCCCGGCGTTGCGCCCGGATGTGGCGGTACTCGACGTGCGCCTGCCCGACGGCAACGGCATCGAACTGTGCCGGGATCTGCTGGCCGACATCGACGATCTGCGCTGCCTGATCCTCACCTCTTACACCGACGAACAGGCCATGATGGACGCCATCCTGGCCGGGGCCAGCGGGTACGTGGTCAAGGACATCAAGGGCATGGAGCTGGCCAAGGCCATCAAGGAGGTCGGCGCCGGCCGCTCGCTGCTGGACAATCGCGCGGCCGCCGCCCTGATGGCGCGGCTGCGGCGCAGCACCGAATTCGACGGCCCGCTGGCCGGTTTGACCGATCAGGAACGCAAACTGCTCGACCTGCTCGGCGACGGCCTCACCAACCGGCAGATCGCCGAACGCATGTTCCTGGCCGAGAAGACCGTCAAGAACTACGTCTCGCGGCTGCTGGCCAAACTCGGCATGGAACGGCGCACCCAGGCCGCCGTGCTGGCCTCGAAACTCCGTACGGGACAGTCACGTTCGGCATGACAACCTTCCGGCAACCGCGAAGCGCATAGACTTCCCCTGCCGTGTCGCATCCGCCGGACCGCAGGACAAACATGCACGACATTCCCCGCACCGGCCCCTACTCGGTGCGTGAAACGCTGTCGCAACTGCGATTACGCGAATTGCTCACCGAGGTCAAGGACCGAGTCGAACAGATCATCGACGCCCGCGACCGCATCGACGGGCTGGTCGAGGCCATGCTCACGGTGACCTCCGGCCTCGATCTGGACCAGACGCTGCGCACCATCGTGCGCGCGGCCACCATCCTGGTCGACGCCCGTTACGGGGCACTCGCGGTGCGCGGGCACGAGAAGCAGCTCAGCCAGTTCATCTTTCACGGCGTCGACGAACAGACCCGGGTGCTGATCGGCGACCTGCCCGAGGGGCACGGCGTGCTCGGCCTGCTGGTCGACAAGCCCGAACCGCTGCGTCTCGACGATCTCGCGCGGCATCCGGCCGCGGTCGGCTTCCCGCCCCACCATCCGATCATGCGGACCCTGCTGGGCATGCCGGTGCGGATCCGCGGCGAGGTCTTCGGAAACCTGTATCTCGCCGAGAAATCCGGCGGGCATCCCTTCACCGAGGACGACGAGGTGCTGTTGCAGGCGCTCGCCGCCGCGGCCGGTATCGCCGTCGACAATGCGCGGCTCTACGAGCAGGCCCGCACCCGGCAGGCGTGGATCGAGGCCACCCGCGATATCGCCACCGAATTCCTCGCCGACACCGAGCCCAGCAAGGTGCTCGCGCACGTGGTCGAGCACGCGCGCGAGCTGACGGCCTCGCAGCGGGCACTGCTGGCCGTGGTCGATCCGGACGATCTACCCGAACAGGTCGCGGAACTCGTTGTGGCGCAATGGGCCGGACCCGGCGAGACGCCGACGCCCACCAAGTCCTCGAAATCGAAGAAGTCCATGCCACCCCGGCAGGTGGTGCGGGCCACCGGCACCGCCGTCGGTCAGGCGCTCACCACCCGCACCCCGCTGCGTTTCGACGACGCCCGCCACATCGACCTGGGCCTGCCCACCCCCTGGATCGGGCCCGCGCTGGTGTTGCCGCTGCACACGCCCGACTCCACCCTGGGCGTGCTGATCACGCTGCGCTCCGCCGAATCCGCGCCCTACACCGACGAACTCGTGGAATTGATCGCCGCCTTCACCGATCAGGCCGCGCTGGCCATGCAATTGGCGGTGGCGCAGCGGCGCATGCGCGAACTCGACATCCTCACCGACCGCGACCGCATTGCCCGCGACCTGCACGACCATGTCATCCAGCGGCTGTTCGCCATCGGGCTGTCACTGCAGGGCACCGTGCCGCGCGCCCGGCTGCCCGAAGTGCAGCAACGGCTTTCCGACGCCATCAACGACCTGCAGGACGTGGTGGAGGAGATCCGCACCTCTATCTTCGACCTGCACGGCGGCGACGGGCACAGCACCCGGCTGCGCCAGCGCCTGGAACGCGCGATCAAACAGCAGACCACCGCCACCGACATCCGCGCCCTCATGCACGTCACCGGCCCGCTGTCGGTCGTCGAACCCGCTCTCGCCGACCACGCGGAAGCCGTTGTCCGCGAAGCCGTCTCGAACGCCGTCCGGCACTCCGGCGCGGACACCATCACCATCGACATCGGCGTCGCCGACGACCTCACCATCGTGGTGGCCGACAACGGATGCGGCATCCCCGACGGCATCATCCCCAGCGGCCTCACCAACCTCGCCCGCCGCGCCGAACAATCCGGCGGCAGCCTCGCGGTCTACCCCCGCCGCGCAAAGAACGGCAAGGGCGACAACGGCACCGGAGAAGACGACGCCGGTTCGACCAACAGCACCGGCACCAAACTGCACTGGTCCGTGCCGCTGCACTGAGATCCGTTCGGCGAGGACCCGTTTCGTCATCCCAGCGTGCTTCTGGCTGGGATCCACACCCACCGCGTCGGATTCCGGCCAAAAGCACGCCGGAATGACGGGGTTGGCTGACCCGCCGGAATGACGGGGCGGTGGGTCAGCCGATCGGGCCGAGGACCACCGCGGAGTTGTGGCCGCCCATGCCGAGGGCGGTTTTGACGGTGATGCCGTTCATGCCCTGCTGGACGCCGTCGACCAGGCGGGCGTGGGCGGGGGCGACGATGGGGGCGGAGACCAGCACGTCACGGTCGTATCCGAGAGCGGCGGCGGCCAATTCGACACCGGCCGAGGCGGCTTGGCAGTGCCCGGCGAGTGGCTTGAGGGCCACCACCTGGGGGCGATCGTCGAAAAGCTGTGCCAGCAGGGCGGTTTCGGCGGCGTCGCACTGGGCGGTGCCGGAGCCGTGGGTGTTGAGGTAGGCGACCTCCTCGGGGTGCACGTCGGCGCTGGCCAAGGCGCGGCGCACGCACTCGAAGATCTGCTCGTAGGAGGGTTCTACCGAGATCACGTGGTGGCCGTCGTTCGACATGCCCCCGCCCAGCACCGCCGCGTAGGGGCGGTCGGCCTCACGGGTCATCACGAATCCCATCGACGCCTCACCGAAGCCGAAGCCGCGGCTGCCCTCCTGGAACGGGCGACAGGCGTCGAGCGGGTCGGTGTCGTCGACCGCGGCGCCCAGTCCGACGAAGGGCTGCACCATTTCCGGAATAGCGGACATATCGGTCGCGACCACCAGGACGTCGTCGACGATGCCCTGGGCCATCCACATCTGCGCGGTGATCATCGCCACGTTGGACGAGGAGCAGGCCGCGGTCACATTCATCGCCGGTCCGTGAAACCCGAACTCGGTCATCAGCATCGACACCGGGGTCGAGGGAAGTAATCGCAGATAGTCGCGGGAACGCCGCTGCCCGCCGTCGACGGTGTAGAAGTCGCGCCACTCGTAGACATTGCCGAGCACGATGGCGTGCAGCAGCCCGACCGTGCGCCCGGGCCGCCAGCCGCGCTCGTGCGCATCCGCGACCGCCTCGCGCGCCGCGCCCATGATCGCGCGCAGATACCGGCTGTCCGGCAAGTCCGGATCGCCACCTTCCGGCACGCGGGCAACCCATCCGTTGCGATCGCGCTGCGGCCCGTACCCTGGGAAGAGCCGAGCGGCGGGTTTGCCGCTCAGCAAACCCTCCCAGAGGGTTTCACGGCCCCAGCCGTACCCGGTGACGGCTCCGATTCCGGCAATCGTCATATGATCTTGATGCCGACCTGTGGTCTCGGGTTCGCGGATGGTGCCAGGCATTTGCATCGCTCCTTTCGGGACACTGCCCGTAATGATCACCAATCTCGGGCCGATGCTGTGCAGGACTGTGATTCATTCAATACCGCTGAGAACGTGCACTAGCAACTTTTCAGATAACGAGTATGGTGCCGTGCTCCAGCGACGTGTTGCAACGACGAGCAGGGGGTGCATGAAGTGGCGGGTAACGATCGGGCGAACGACCCGGCCGATGCCGAACAGCTGGCCCAGCGGTACCGATCCCTCGTCGACTACAGCCCCGACGGGGTCGTGGTCCACGAGCGCGGCACCGTCGTCTACGCCAACCCGGCGATGCTGCGCCTACTCGTGGCCGATACCCCCGACGACGTCGTCGGCCAGCCGGTCATGGATTTCGTCCAACCCGACTCCGTCGCCCCCATGCTCGAGCGCATCCGTCGCCTCACCATCGCCGGCACCGCGTCGGTTCCCACCGAGATGACCCTGCGCCGCTGCGACGGCGGCAGCGTGGACGTCGAGACCGTCTCGGTGCTCACCGCCTGGCACGAGCACCTCGCCTACCAGGTGGTCGTGCACGACCTCACCGCGCAGCGTGCCGCCGAGGCCGCCGCGGCACGCGCCGAACAGTTCTTCACCACCGTGGTGTCGCAGCTGGAGGAGGGCGTCGTGGTGATCGACAAGGACGGCCGCATCGAGTCGGCGAATCCGGCCGCGCGCCGCATCTTCGGCTACGACGCCGACGACCTGGTCGGCACCCACATCTACGACATTCCGCTGTGCCTGCTCGACGCCAACGCCCAGCCGATGCCGACCTCCTGGTATCCGGTGATCCGCACGCTGGCGACCGGGGAGATCGTGACCCGCTTCGTGTTCGGGCTCGACCGGCCCGACGGGCAGCGGCGCTGGCTCTCGGCCAACAGCCGCCTGCTCAATCCCGACGATCCGGAATCGGCGGCGGTGTCCTCGTTCAACGACATCACCGAATTCCGGGCCAGCCGAAGGCAATTGGAGTATCAGGCCACCCACGATCCGCTGACCGGGCTGGCCAATCGGGCGCTGGTGCTCTCGCGGCTGTCGGCGGCGCTGGGCACCAGCGAGAATCTGCCGGTGTCGAGCGTGCTGTTCATCGACCTGGACGGGTTCAAGGCCATCAACGACAGCCTCGGCCACGCCATCGGCGACACCGTGCTGCAGATCGTGGCGCAACGGTTGCAACGCGGGCTGCGCGCCGACGACATCGTGGGCCGCATCGGCGGCGACGAATTCCTGGTGCTGCTGTCCGGACGCACCCTGGGCGACGATCTCGAGGCATTGATGACACGGCTGCGCCAGACCATGGCCGAGCCGATCATCGCGCGCGGGCACCGCATCCAGGTCGACGCCTCCATCGGCGTCACCCATCTGCACGCCGGTGACGGCCGCACCCCCGAGGCCGTCCTGCACGACGCCGATCTGGCGATGTACCGGGCCAAGGCGACCGATCACCAGAGCACGACGCTGAGTCGCCGCAGCGACAGCACCCACGCTTCCTGAGCTCCTCGTCACGTTAACCAGCCGGTACGGCACGCGCCGCAATCGCGAACTAGACTCGATAACTCTGTTCTCGATGCTTCGCGTGCCGCGCCCGTGCCGGCAGACGTGGTGAACAAGGAGTTCCGTTTTGCCCGACCTCACCGAGGAGCGTTCCGTGTCAGAAGCCGCCAACGCGGTATCCCCGGACATGGAGCGCGAGCAGCAGTACCTCACGAAGCTTTACGAACAGCTCGACGGCATGCGCGCCTACGCCCAGCGGCGGCTGCGCACCGTACTGCTGGAGACCGGCGGCACCCCGCAGGCACGCACCGAACGCGAGTCGTTCAGCCAGCTCTACTCCGAGGATCTCGCCAAATACGATGCCGCCGAACACGGCCTATGTTTCGGCCGCATCGATATCGCCGACGACGGCACGGGCGAGCCGGGCAGCAACGGCAACGGCGCCGCGGGTGAGGGCGAACTGCGCTACATCGGCCGCATCGGCATCCTCGACGAGAGCGCCGATTACGAGACCCTGCTGCTGGATTGGCGTGCCCCGATGGCCCGCCCGTTCTACCTGGCCACCACCGCCGCGCCCGACGGCGTGACGCGGCGTCGACACATTCGCACCCGCAACCGCAGCGTCACCTCGATCAACGACGAGTACCTCGATCTGGATGCCGCCCGCCGCGACGGCGTGATCGGCGGCGACGGTGGCGTCGGCAGCGAGAGCGCCCTGCTGGCCGCACTCAATGCCGCCCGCACCGGGCACATGAACGACATCGTCGAAACCATTCAGCACGAACAGGACGCCATCATCCGCTCCGAGCACAAGAGCGTGCTCGTGGTGCAGGGCGGTCCCGGTACCGGCAAGACCGCGGTGGCGCTGCACCGCGCGGCGTACCTGCTGTACACCTACCGTCAGCAGTTGGACAAGGCCGGTGTCCTGATCATCGGCCCGAACTCCACCTTCCTCGACTACATCGGGCAGGTGCTGCCGTCGCTGGGTGAGACCGGCGTGCTGCTGTCCACCATCGGCGACCTGTACCCGGGAGTGCGCGCAACACTGGAGGATTCGCTGCGGGCCGGGGAGCTCAAGGGCTCGCTGGCCATGCTCGAGGTGCTCAAGAAGGCGGTGCGCGACTGGCAGGAGGTGCCGCGGGAGCCGATCCGGCTCTACTTCGACGGGCATCAGCTGGAGTTGAACCGCGCGATCGCCACCAAGGCCCGCGGCCGCGCCCGCTCCTCGCGCCGCGCCCACAATCTCGCGCGGCCGATCTTCGCCGCCGGGGTGGTGGACGCACTCACCGATCAGCTGGCGGCGGCCATCGGCGCGAACCCGCTGGGTGGGCGAAACCTGTTGAGCCAGACCGATCTCACCGAGATCCGTGATGAGATGCGCGCCGACCCGGAGATCCAGCGCGCCATCGCCGGGCTGTGGCCGATCCTCACCCCGCAGGAAGTATTGGGCGGGTTGTGGGCCGATCCGCGGCGGCTGGGCAATGCGGCCGGGCCGATGAGCGCCGCCGACCGCGCCGAGCTGTACCGCTCCGACAGCGGCGAGTTCAGCGCCGCGGACGCCCCGCTGCTCGACGAGCTGGCCGAACTGCTCGGCATCGACGACAGCGAAGAACGCGAACGCTCGCGGCGGCGCTGGCGGGCCCAACTGGCCGAGGCGCAGGACGCCCTGGACATCCTGACCGGTTCCGCGCCACAGGATCTCGAGGACGACCTCGACCCGGAACTGCTCATGGCCTACGACCTCATCGACGCCTCCCAGCTGGCCGAACGCCAGCAGGTGCGCACCCGCCAGACCACCGCCGAGCGTGCCGCGGGCGACCGCACCTGGACCTACGGGCACGTCATCGTGGATGAGGCACAGGAGCTTTCGGAGATGGCGTGGCGAATGGTCATGCGGCGCATCCCGAATCGCTGGATCACCGCGGTCGGCGATGTCGCGCAGACCGGTGACCCGGCGGGCGCGTCCTCGTGGCAGCAGGTGCTGGAACCGTATGTGGCCAAACGGTGGAAGCTCACCGAGCTGACCGTCAACTACCGCACGCCCTCGGAGATCATGGCGGTGGCGGGCGACGTGCTGGCCGCCATCGACCCGGCCGCGCCCGCACCGCGCTCGGTCCGCGACTCGGGATTCGCGCCTACCGCCGTGCGGGTGGCGTCGACCGAACTGGCCGACGAGATCAAGCGGTTGATCGCCGCCGAGGCCGAACAGCCGGGCACCACGGCGGTCATCGTGCCGCACGATCTGGCCCCGGAACTGGCTCATCTGACCGATGATTCGGTGCGCGTGCTCACCGTCCACGATGTGAAGGGTCTCGAGTTCGACGCGGTCATCCTCGCCGAACCGCAGCAGATCCTGGTGGAGTCGCCGCGCGGGTTGAACGACCTGTACGTGGCGCTGACCCGCGCCACCCAGCGCCTGGCCGTCGTGCATTCGGCAGACCTCCCGGAGGTCCTGCACCGGCTGAGCTGACTCTGCCAACAGCGAAGCGGCCGAGCCCATTCGGGCTCGGCCGCTTCGTAGTAAAGGGGGTTCGGGGGCTTTGCCCCCGTATCCTCCCGGGTGTGGGGCGAAGCCCCACTCAGCGCACGGTGTGCACGATCAGGACATCGCTGCGCGACTTGCGGGCCACGTCCGACGGCACGGAACCGAGCAGGCGACCCGCGAGCGTGTTGAGCCCGCGGTTACCGACCACGAGCAGGTCGGCGTCCACCTCCTTGAGCAGGTCCAGCAGCGACTCGACGGGCTCGCCGACCACGGCCTTCTCCACCACGTTCACCGCGCCGACGGCAATCGCCTTGTCGCGGGCCACGCGCAGGATCTCGCTGGTCGGTGCGGAGCCGCGGACCTGGTACGCCTCTTCCTTCAACACGTCGGCGGCCGCGGCCACGTCACGGTCGTCGGTCGGGAAATACGCACAGGCGATGTACAGCGTGGCGCCCTCGTCGCCGGCCAGAGCCGCGGCCCGCTCGACGGCGACGTACGACGAGTCCGAGCCATCGGTACCGACGACGATCGTCCGGTAGGCGGTCATTTCTCCTCCAAGTACAAGGGTCGGGGCCGCGACGTCCACAACGGTGGGGTTACCGCCGCGGCAACTTCGCCTGACAATAGCGGCATAACAGGCGGAAATATTCGATATCGCAACACATCACACTCACGTGGCGCGACCGACGTCGCACACATTGCGTATCCGGTCCGAACAGGGCATCGACTACCAGCGAATTCCTCGAGCGGTCGCGACGCGGCCCACATAATGCCAACACCGTTGCGGCACTGGGACATTCGTCACAAGCCCGATATCACCCGAACCGACCGCGGGCCGCCCGCTGTGAGAACTCACAACGGGCGGCCCGCGAATCAGTGACTTCGCCCTGCTTCACAGCTCGCGATATTCGGCCCACAACCAGCCGAGAATCGCGCTGAGGAAGGCTGTATCCACCAAACGCATGCGATCCTCTTCCCTACCGGCCGATCAATGACGCGCAATACTATAGCGCCGCGATCGGATCAGAGGCTGAAAAGCGGTCCGGTGAGCGTCAATCCGAGATCCGCGCCGACGTAGGCGAAGAACGCGAACAGCATGAGCGCGGCACCGGCCAGGCCGATGTCCTTGTTGAAGTGCGCCATCTCGCCCTGCTTGGCCTGCGGGTCGGTCTCCTTCCAGAAGGCGTGCATCAGGAAGGCGGTCGGCACCAGGAACACGATCAGCAGCAGGGCGCCGAGGTCGGCCCAGACGCCCAGCAGGATGCTGAGACCACCGGCCAGCAGCAGTACGCCCGAGGCCGGGACCGCCAATTCGGGCAGGGGTACGCCCTTGAACTTGGCGTACTCCGCCATGCTCTTGCGCTGGGCGAGGTGCCCGAAGCCAGAGCCGAGGAACAACAGCGAGAACAGGATCCGTCCGATCAAAACCAGCACGTCCATGGCCCGCTCCTTCGATGATCGATAAGCCATTGGGTGATACGGCAACCAACTTGATCGAAGGCGTGGAAATTCCCGGACCAGCGGGTTTTCAGGAAGTCAGCGAGATACGGGCGTACTCCAGCGGAGGCATGCCGATCTCCTTGGCGAACTCGTTGGAGAAATGCGCCTGATCGAAGTAGCCGAGCTCGACGGCCAGCGCCGCCAGATCCGAGGTGCGGCCGTCCGCGAGCAGTTGCGCACCGTCCTGCAGGCGGTAGCGGCGCAACACCCACTTCGGGCTGCCGCCGACATAGCGGCGAAACAGGCGCTGCAAGGTGCGAATCGGAATGCCGAAACGGTCGGTGACCTGGTCGACCCGGGTCAGGTCGGGATCATGCTCCATGGCCGCGATGATCTCCAGGACCTGCCGGTAGGCGGCATCGTCACCGGCTTCCCGCTGTGCTGCGACCAGGAAATCCTCGATCAGATCGCGGCGGTGCAGAGCGTCGTCGCTGGCAAGTACGGCCTCGGACAGCGCGTCCGCGCCGGGGAAGATATCGGCCGCCGGGACCGAGGTGTCGCTGAACGCCCCGACGTCAAGTCCCGTGAACGCACCGAAGCCACCCGCGCGGAACTTCACCCCGAATGTCTCACCCAGCCCGGCCAATTCGCGCACGTACTTGGTTGTCCACACACCCGTCACGAAGGCCCCGGTGCGCTCATGGGTGCGCTCGAAGGTCAGGTTCACGCACGGATAGGACAGCACCTCCGCCTGGAACGGCGGCTGGCCGCGCCGATCCCAGCGCACCAGCCAGTACCACTCGACATAGCGCGAGACCCGCTCGCCCGCGGGCAGGCGGCTGTGATTGCCGGCCGCGTTCTGCTGGCGCGGCCGCAGGATGCCCTTCGCGGTTTCCGGCGGCGGCACCTGGCGGGGCGCGAAGCGGTTCTCGTTCTGGTCTGCGCCGGTCATCGCCCCTGTCGCTTTCTTACAAGACCATCGCTACCGCGGCGACGAGAGTAAAAGCCATGAGCGACACCGTGAATCCCATCCCCGAGGGCTACCACTCCATCACCTGCTTCCTCGCCGTCCCCGACGCCAATGCGGCCATCGACTTCTACACCGCCGTCTTCGGCGCGAAACTGCTCAGCCGCAACGACGGTCCCGACGGCCAGGCCGCCCACGCCGAACTCCTGATCGGCGACTCCACCATCCAGGTCGGCATGCCCATCCCCGACGAGGGCCTGCGTGCCCCCGCCGACGACTGGGTCCACACCAGCGTCGTCCACTACTGCCCCGACGTAGACGCCGTCTCCCAACTCGCCACCGCCCACGGCGCCCGCTTCGTCTCCGACCCCGCCACCTTCATCACCGGCGACCGCTACGGCCGAGTCATGGACCCCTTCGGCCACCGCTGGATCGTCATGACCCGGGTAGAAGACGTCTCCCGCGAGGAGGCCGAACGCCGCGTCGACGAATGGATGGCCCAGCAGGGCTGAGGAATCCACTCCCCAGACCGGCAAATCCCCAGCCGGGCAGGGAAGCAGCCGCGCAATCGAGCGGCGCTCGAGCCCCATCGAGCGGAGACCTCGCCTCGCCATTCCGGCGGTTGGACCTCGAAAGGCGTTGTGTCGCTGGCTTTCTCTCACGACAATCCGGCGGCGTCCATGCCGCGTAGTTCCTTCTTCAGGTCGGCGATTTCGTCGCGGAGACGGCCTGCCAACTCGAATTGGAGTTCGCGGGCGGCGTTCATCATTTGGGCGGTCATGTCCTTGATGAGGTCGGCCAGTTCGGCGCGGGGCATGTTCTTGACGTCGCGGCCTTCGTAGACGCCGGCGCTGACGGCGCGGCCGGGTTCGCCCTGGGCGCGGCGGCCGCGGCTGACGTTGCGGCCGGAGCCGCCGACCTCGACTTCGGTCTCCTCCGCTTCGCGGTAGACCTGGTCGAGGATGTCGGCGATCTTCTTGCGCAACGGTTTCGGGTCGATGCCGCGCTCTTCGTTGTAGGCGACCTGCTTGGCCCGGCGGCGCTCGGTCTCGTCGATGGCGTGGCGCATGGAGTCGGTGATCTTGTCCGCATACATGTGGACCTCACCGGAGACATTGCGCGCCGCGCGGCCGATGGTCTGAATGAGGCTGGTCGAGGACCGCAGGAAGCCTTCCTTGTCGGCGTCCAGAATGGCGACCAGCGATACCTCGGGCAAGTCGAGGCCCTCACGCAGCAGGTTGATGCCGACGAGCACGTCGTATTCGCCGAGGCGCAACTGCCGCAGCAGTTCCACGCGGCGCAACGTGTCGATCTCCGAGTGCAGGTAGCGGACTCGGACACCCAGACCCAGCAGATAGTCGGTGAGATCCTCGGCCATCTTCTTGGTCAACGTGGTGACCAGGACACGCTCGTCGCGCTCGGCGCGCAGCCGGATCTCGTGCACCAGATCGTCGATCTGCCCCTTGGTCGGCTTCACCACCACGTGCGGATCGACCAGGCCGGTGGGCCGGATGACCTGCTCGACGAATTCGCCGCCGCTCTGGCCCAATTCGTAGGGTCCGGGGGTGGCCGAGAGGTACACCGCCTGACCGATGCGGTCGGCGAACTCCTCCCAGGTGAGCGGCCGGTTGTCGACCGCCGACGGCAGCCGGAACCCGAACTCCACCAGATTCCGCTTGCGCGACATATCGCCCTCGTACATGCCGCCGATCTGCGGCACGGTGTTGTGCGATTCGTCGATGATGAGCAGGAAATCCTCGGGGAAATAATCCAGGAGTGTGGCCGGCGCGGTACCCGCCGCGCGACCGTCGATATGCCGCGAATAATTCTCGATGCCCGAGCAGAAGCCGACCTGTTTGATCATCTCCAGGTCGTACTGGGTGCGCATCCGAAGTCGTTGCGCTTCCAGCAATTTGCCCTGCTTCTCCAAATCCGCCAGCCGCGCCTCGAGTTCCACCTCGATATCGCGCACCGCGCGCTCCATGCGTTCCGGACCCGCCACATAGTGGGTGGCCGGGAAAATGCGGACCATATCCACCTGCCGCACCACATCACCGGTCAGCGGATGCAGATAGTAGAGCGCCTCGACCTCGTCCCCGAAGAATTCGATGCGCACCGCCAATTCCTCATAGGAGGGAATGATTTCGACGGTGTCGCCACGCACCCGGAACGAGCCACGGGTGAAAGACATATCGTTGCGCGTGTATTGCACATCGACCAGCAACCGCAGCAGCCGATCGCGGTCGATCTCCTGACCGACCTCCAGCTCGACCGACCGGTCCAAATATGACTGCGGCGTGCCCAGGCCGTAGATGCACGACACCGACGCGACCACCACGACATCGCGGCGCGAAAGCAGGCTCGAGGTGGCCGAGTGCCGCAGCCGCTCCACATCGTCGTTGACCGAGCTGTCCTTCTCGATATAGGTATCGGTCTGCGCGATATACGCCTCGGGCTGGTAGTAGTCGTAGTACGAGACGAAGTACTCGACCGCATTGTTGGGCAGCATCTCGCGCAGTTCGTTGGCCAACTGCGCGGCCAACAGCTTGTTGGGAGCCATCACCAGGGTGGGCCGCTGCAACCGCTCGATCAGCCACGCCGTGGTGGCCGACTTGCCGGTACCGGTGGCGCCGAGCAGGACGACATCCTTCTCCCCCGCCCGGATGCGTCGCTCCAACTCCTCGATGGCGGCAGGCTGGTCACCGGCCGGTTTATGTTCGCTGACCACCCGAAACTGACCGTCGATGCGCTCGATCTCGCCGATGGGCCGGTGCTCGGAGTGGGCCATCGGCACGTCGTCCGGGATCTCGGTTGCGAATGCCATGCCCACCAGCCTAGGACGCCCCACCGACAAGTGTCGGTCGCGGACGCGCGGGTGCCGGTCTCGGGGGTGAGGCATCCAGACTCCGGGGCCGACACAATCTTCGCCCGAGAGTGGCTCGGTCTCGTGCACCCCGGCTCCACAGCGTGGCGACCGTACCAATTCTCTAGTCGCGCACTCAATTCGGTAAAGGAGTTCTAATGTCCGAATTGGCCCGTGCCCCAGTGGATTTCACGCCCGCGCGACTACGTGATGTCGCGTAGATCTCAGTCCGTTCACGGGGGTTTGAATCCCGGTCTCCGGGTGTACTCTGGGCTCGCTGGTCGCACGATTCGAGAAGAGGCAGGGCGATGACCGGTCTGTTTACGCCGCAGCGGAATTCCACCAATGGCACACGCCCGCATGCAGCGATCGGTAACACTCCTTCGGTGTCCCCGCATCGCCCAAGGCTCGAATACTTCAATCTCGCGGATCTCTCGTGGACCGATTATCGCGGGTTTCTACACCCCGTGGAGCGAATCCACGCAGAACCGTTCGGTCTGTATGTCGAACGGACGGTGGACAATCCGCGCTACCACTACATCGAGACCTGGATGCTGCCCGAGCTCACGCTGCGCGCCACGGTCTACCACCTGCGCCCCGGCCACTCCCGCGGCCAGACCTACTACCTCGACATCGGCGAGTACGGTCCGTGCGCGACCAAGAAGTGGCGCGCCGAGAGCCACTACCTGCACGTGGTGGCCCGGCCCGGTCAGGTACCGGAGTTGGTCGGCATCGACGATCTGCTGACCGCCCACGCCGCAGGCCATTTCGACACCGCCCAGACGCACCGCGCCATCGAGCGCGCCGCGGCCGTGGTGGACGGCATCGCCGGATGCAACCACGATGTGGACGCCTGGCTCGGTCGCCAGGGCATCACGCTCACCTGGCTCTAGAAACGAGAACACCCGGTCCGCAATGGGTTCGGACCGGGTGCCACGGGTCTGCCCGCCCTGCGACTAGCCGGACAGGCTCGGGAGCAGTCCGTTGAGGCCGCAGCCGAAGCTGCCGAAGCTGCTGGCCGGCGAGACGTCGACGGCCAGCGACTTGGTGATCAGATCCTGGGTCGCGGTCAGCGTGTGCGAGCCGGTGGTGCTCGGGGTCCAGCTGATGGTGACGTTATTGCTCAGCAGCGACGGGGTTACCGGGCTGCCGGTCAATTCGGTGCCGTTGTCCTTGAAGCTCACCGAGGTCAATCGGTCGAGCGTGACGGTCGCGGTGAGCGTGTACGAGCAGCCGACATTGTGGCTCGAGCCACCGGAGATCGTCAGATCACTCGGCCAGGCACCGGCCTGCGGCGCGACCAGCACGGCGACACCGGCCACCGCACCGAAGGTCATGGCGCCCAGCCCGACCCGCCGGGCGCCGGGATTGATGTGGTTCATGCAGTTTCTTCCCTAGGTTGAGGCGCCCGTCCAGGTGCGACGAACGCTGGTGCGCGAAGGAACAGCGCAGCCGCACATTAACGAAACATCACCGCTTCAGATTGGCTTTTGGGAAAAATCGGCGCACCCGGCACCGGATTCCAGCAATCTGTCGGCGACGCAACATCCGCTCCCCTGGACGACCGCCGCCGAAGCAGCGATGCTGAATGGCATGACTCGGGCACCCGCGGTGAACCTGCACCGACCCAAGGTGGAGTACTTCAATATCGACGAGCTCACCAATATCGATCCCAAGGGTTTCGTGCGGCAGGTGGAGCGCTACCAGGTCGAGCCGTGGGGGCTCTACATGGCCCGCACCTCCGACCATCCCGAGTTCCACTACATCGAATCCTGGCTGCTGCCCACGGTGTCGCTGCGCGCCACGGTTTTCCACTTCACCCCCGCGCACCTGCGCGATCAGGACTACTACATCGATATCGGCGAGTTCGCGCAGGTCGGCCCGAAGCAGTGGAAGTCCGTCGACCACTACCTGGATCTGGTGGTGCGCCAGGGCCGCGAGGTCGAGCTACTCGACGTGGACGAACTACTCGCCGCCCACGCCGCCGGCTACCTCACCCTCACCGAGGCGCAGCAGGCCATCGAGTCCGCGACCTCGACCATCGACGGAATCGCCGCGCACGGCCACAGTTTCGAGGCCTGGCTGGCCAAGCACGGGATCGAACTGACCTGGATGTAGCTTCGCGCTAGCCCTGCCCGGTCTCGGCGAGCACCCGCGGGTAGACCTGCTCGAACCACGGCGTCTTCACCGCGAGATACGCCTCGATGGCGGTGGGACCGTCCAGCCCCGCGGCAGCGGCCTCGGCCTTGCGCTTGATCTCGAGGTACTCGGCGCGCGCGGCCGCGTCGCCGCGCAGCCACTGCACGAACGCGAGCGCGAAGCGTTGCCCCGGCCAACCGTCCACGCGCACATGCACATTGACCGGACGGCCCGGATCGGCGTTGGTATGGATGCGCTTCTCCCACCGCGCCGGGTCGGTGCCGGGCTTGGGATCGTCCATCGTGATGCTGTCGATGCGGGGAAATCCGATGGCCTGCAACGGCTCTCGCAGCGAGTCCGCGACGCCGAGGTCGGCGACGGTGATCTGGATGTCGAGGACATCCTTGGCGGGCAGCCCGTCGACCGCCGTCGAGCCGATGTGATCGATGCGCTGGGCCCGGTCACCACACGCCACGGCGAGTCGCGCGATGACACGCTGCGCCTGCGCCGCCCAGGTCGGATCCGCCTCGACCAGACGCACGGCGCCACGCGGCGAGCGAGTTGCCGCACGCAGATTGCGTTCGAACGGCACCAGCCGCTGCTCCCACAGCTCGCGCACCACCGGCTCCAATTCACCCGGCGCACCGCTGTTGTCGAGCAGCACATCCCCCGCGGCGCGGCGCTGCTCATCGGTGGCCTGCGCCTGGATGCGGGCCAGCGCGTCCTCGGGCGAGATGCCGCGGAACGCCTTGAGCCGATGCACCCGGGTCTCGACATCGGCCATGACGACCAACACCAGGTTCATGAACGGCCCGAGCCCGTTCTCCACCAGCAGCGGAATGTCTTGCACCACAATGCCGTCCACGGGCGCGGCGGCGATGAGTTCGGCGGTCCGCTTGCCGACCAGCGGGTGGGTGATGCCGTTGAGGGTGGCGCGAGCCTCGTCGGTGGCGAACGCCTTGGCGGCCAGGGCGGGCCGGTCGAGGCTGCCGTCGGCGGCGAGGATGTCGTCGCCGAAGGCAGCGACCAGGGCGGCCAGCCCCTCGGTGCCGGGCGCGACCACCTCGCGGGCGATGACGTCACTGTCGACCAGGACGGCACCGAGTTCGGTCAGAATGCGGGCCACGGTGGATTTGCCCGCGCCCATGCCTCCGGTGAGACCGATTCGCAACATTGGTCCAGTCTCGCATTGCGGCCGGTCGGGGCGGCGTTCAGGGGTTACCCGCCGGACTGTCCGGATTACCCACTCCAGCCTGCGGTTTCACCTGCAAGCACAGTCCTTGGCCGTTCCGTGACGCCGACGAGATCATTTCGCAACTTTTTCGGTCAATCCCGACCGTTTGTCGGCAACATTCCGACACGCCGGGGCGTACGTCGCGCAATATTCGGCGATCCACACTTTTGTTCGGCTATGGTTCGCCGCAGGCGATAGTGGGCCGGTAACACGCAAGAGAAGGATTATCAGTGGGCACCAACAAACTCCAGACGGGTCGCCACCGTCTGGGCCTGGCGGGCACCGTGCATTGTCTCGAGATCCCCGCCGTAGCAGCCGCTCTCGCCGAATATCGGCGACCCTGGCTGACCGCGCTCCTCAGCCCGGCTCGGCACAGCTTCGCGGCCATGCGAAAACGGTCGTCCGAACCTGCTCTCGTGCGGCACTGGGTACCGGCCACCGTCGGCTGATCCTCCCCCCGAAACCAGCAGTGGCCCGGCCCTTTCGGACCGAGCCACTAGTTTTGTGCGCGTGTTACACGATGCCGCTCGGCTTACGCCGCGTGCCCGGATCCTGCGTGGGCATGGCGTTCGGCGGCACCGGGTACGGCGTGCCGACGGTCGCGGTCCCCAGCGCAATGTTCGGGCCGCACTGCGCGATTGCCTCGTCCACCTTCCGATTCGCCGGGGCGAACGCGGGTTTCGTCGCGTCCGGGCTCGATCCGAAATCGAAGGCCGAGGTCATATCGCCGGTGACGCTGCGCCGCCAGGACGTCAGGTTGGGCACGTCCACGCCGAAGCGGCGCTCGATCAGGCGCAGCTGCGAGGTGTGGTCGAAGGTCTCCGAGGCGACCAGACCGCCACGGCTGTACGGCGAGATCACGAAGCACGGCACGCGGTAGCCGAGCCCGATCGGACCGGTGATGCCCTCGAACTTCTTGTCCGTCGGCACGGTGATGTACTCCCCCGGCGTGCCCGCGGGCGCGGTCGGCGGGGTGACGTGGTCGAAGAAGCCGCCGTTCTCGTCGTAGCTGACGATGAGCGCCGTCTTCTCCCACACCGCCGGATTCGAGGTGAGGATGTCGAGCACCTGCATGATGCCGACCGCACCGAAAGCCGGTGGCAGCGCGGGGTGCTCGCAGTTGAGCAGCGGCGGGATCACCCAGGAGACCGCGGGTAGCTGATTGGCGGCCACGTCGGCGGCGAAGTCCTGCGGGTAGGCCGGGGCCTTGCCGCGCCGCGCCAGTTCCGAGGCCGGGTCGGCGGCCTGCTTGAAGCAGCCGAGCATGCCGTCGAGGAGCACCGAGGACAGCGGGCCGATGTCACGGTTGTTGTAGATCTTCCAGCTGACCCCGGCGTCGGAGAGGTTCTCCGGCATGGTCCGCCAGCTGTAGGCGTTCTGCGGGATGAGGGTCGGCGTCTCGAGCAGCGGGCCACCATTGAGGCCGTCCGGGTCGATGGTCGCCGACATCCAGTACAACCGGTTGGGGTCGGTCGGGCCGAGCACCGAGCAGTGGTAGCTGTCGCACAGGGTGAACGCGTTGGCCAGGTCCCAGTGCACCGGGACGTCGTCCTTGGTGTAGTAACCCATTGCGGCAGGGCCGTTTCCGGCGCCGACCGAGGCGATGGACATGGGCATCCAGCCGTCGTTCTTACCGCCGTTCCATGCCTTGTGCATGGCGGGCCAGCTGTGGTCCGGGTCGTTGATGCACTCACCGTCGAGGCTCGCGCCGCGGGTGGTGTCGAGACGGAACGGGTTGAGGAAGCCGTCCGGGGTGGGGCCGACTCCGGGCGTGTACCCGTACTGGTTCCAGGCCGGGGAGGGATCGCTGAATCCCCGTACGCCGGACATGGTTCCGAAGTAGTGGTCGAAGGAGCGGTTCTCCTGCATGAGCAGCACGATGTGCTCGATGTCGCCGAGTCCGCCCATGCCGGCCGGGTCGGCGGCGTAGGCCCGCTCGATGATCGGGTTGGCCAGTGAGGCCAGCGAGGCCGCACCGCCCGCGGCCATGGCTTTCGCCAGAAAATCGCGCCTGTTGATTCCGGCGAACACGCCCATGCTCCGGTGGTGCCTTCCCGCTAGGAGTGAATGAAGGGAACGCCGCGAAGCTACCCGGTCGCGCGTCCAGTTCGCATCCAACCCTCGAATGATGACGGCCTAGCGAACCACTCGTAACCGTACGGGGTCCAGCCGTGGATTCCTGACAGTGACTTGCACCTCATTGCCGGGTCGGCCTAAGCTTTCGCGCATACCTGATAGTGACTATCAGATATCGACCGTGGGAGTCAGCATGACCAGTCAGGCCCTCGCAGATCCGCCCCGCCCGCCGCAATCCGCACCGCGGCTCGGCCCGCTCGGGCGTTGGAGTGGCTTCCTGGCCCGGCACCGGTGGACGGTCATCGGCGTGTGGCTGGTGCTGATCGTGGTGTGCGGGGCGGCGTATCCGGCCCTGCACGCGCGACTGGGCGCACCCAACTACGCGGTGCCGGGGTCCAGTTCCGCTCAGGCCGAAACCCGCGTCGCACAACACTTCTCGGTGCTCGGCACGGAGCAGGACCTGATCGTGCTGCATGCCGACGGCTACACCGTCGACGATCCGCGCTTCCGGACGGCGATCGATCGCGTACTTGGCGCGGCACGCGCGGTCCCGGGCGTTCCCGGTGCCGTCGGCCCGTTCGAAGGCGATGCGCGACAGCAGATCTCCGCCGACCGGCACACAGCGCTCGCCATCGTCGGCATCGACGGCGGCATGTCCGAACGCGTCGATGTCACCGCCCGGCTGCAAACCGCGCTGACCGCCGCCTCCGACAGCGAGGTGCGCGCCGACCTGACCGGATACTCGCCGGTCGAGGGCGAGTTGATCCGGATGGAGACCGCCGACATCAGCCGCGGCGAAGCCATCGGCCTGCCCATCGCGGCGGTCGTGCTGGTGCTCGCGCTCGGCGCGGCCGTCGCGGCCACGATTCCGATCTCCGTCACCGCGGCCGGGATCGCACTGGCGGTGGGCGTGCTGTTCGGGCTGGCGAGCTTCCTGACCTTCGACTCGTTCGTGCTGTCGGTGGCCACCATGATCGGCACCGGCACCGCCATCGACTACGCCATGTTCCTGGTGAGCCGGTTCAATGAGGAGCTGACCAAGCGCGGCATACGGGATCGCAAGGCCCACACCGATATCCATGCCGCCGTCGGCGCGACCTTCGACACCACCGGCCGCACCGTGCTGGCCTCGGGCATCATCGTCATGATCTCGTTGTGCTCGCTGCTGGTGGTCGGCCTGCCCATGCTCGACGGGGTGGCGCTGGGCGTGGTGGTCGCGGTGCTCGGCACCCTGACGGCCGCCTTCACCCTGCTGCCCGCGCTGTTGGCCGTGCTCGGCCCGGCGGTCAACCGGGGCGCGTTGCCCGCGCGGCTACGCCCGGCCGAGACCCGCTCGACGGCAGCCTCGACGGCGTGGGCGCGCTGGGCACATCTGGTGATGGGCCGCCCGATCATTTTCGGCGTGCTCGGGGTGGCACTGCTGGCGGTGGCGGCACTGCCCATCACCGGGATTCGCTACGGCATCGACATGGGCCTGAACTCGCTGGGCGATCGACCCACCGGGCACGCAACTCGCCTGGTACAGGACAACTTCGGGCCGGGACTGCTCTCACCGATCCAGGTGGTGGCCTCCGGCCCCGGCGATACCCCGCTGTCGCTCGAGGGCCGCAGCGAGGTGCGGTTACTGAGCGACGAGTTGGCCCGCGATCCGCGGGTGGCGAATGTGCTGCCACTGCAGGCCGACGGCCGCTATCTGGTGACGGTCGTGCCCAAGGATTCGTTCGACTCGACCACCGTGAGCGATCTCACGGCCGATATCCGTTCCCGCGCAAAGACTGTCGACGCCGCCGAAGTCCTGGTCGGCGGCACCCCGGCCATGTTCGCCGATGTGTCTGGGCAGATCTCGCGCGGCTTCGGCTGGGTCATCGCCCTGGTGCTGACCGCGTCGCTGATCTTCCTGGTGGTGACCTTCCGCTCGATCGTGCTGGCGCTCAAGGCGATCGCGTTGAATCTGCTGGCCACCGGTGCGGCCCTGGGCATTACGGTCGCGGTGTTCCAGCACGGGCTCGGCCAGGACCTGCTTGGCTTCCGCAGCGCTGGCTTCCTGCAAGTGTTCCTGCCCATGCTGGTGTTCGCAGTGCTGTTCGGATTGTCCATGGACTACGAAGTTTTCCTCATCCGGCGGATGAAGGAGACCTGGGACCGCACCGGCGACAATGCCACCGCCGTCGCCGAGGGTCTGCAACGCACCGCCCGCCCGATCACCGCGGCGGCCGCCATCATGGTCGCGGTGTTCGCGAGCTTCCTGAGCGCGGATGTCATGGAGCTGAGGGAGATCGGCTTCGCGCTGGCCGTCGCGGTCGCCATCGACGCGGTGATCGTGCGCCTGATCCTGGTCCCGGCCTTCATGCGGCTGTTCGGCCGCTGGAACTGGTGGCTGCCGAACCTGCGCCGTCAGCGGAAGACGGCCTCCAGCGCGACCAGGATCGACTCCACCACCTCGGCGTAGACATCCCGCAGCCGAGCGGCGAAACCCGTTCCCTCCCAATGATCCAACGCCGCCATACAACTCCAGATGGCGATGGCCGCAGCCATGCGCAGCTTCAGATCGTTGGGGTCACGCCCGCTCAGTTCGGCGAACGCGATCCGGAACTCGTCCTCCAGCGCCCGCCACTGCTCGGTCTGCCGCAGCCGCACCTCGGGGATCGACCGCACATAGCCCAGCCGCACCCGGGTCCGGTAGTCGACGTCGTCGGTGACGATCTCGTCGAGCACCGCCGGGACCAGCGGGCGTGCCATCGCCAGCAGTTCCGGGAAATCACGGGTCTGCCCGCCACCGATGGACCGCATCACCGCGAGCGCCTGCGGATCCGTCTCGTCGTAGAGGACCAGCATTTCTTTCGTCCCGAAATACCGGTAGATCGAACTCGGTGACACACCCGCGGCGGTGGCCACGCGCTCGACGGTGACCTCGCGATACCCGTGCTGGTCGAACAACTCCAGCGCGATCCGCTGGATTCGGCTCATCGCCTCGATCTTTCGGCGTTCCCAGAGCGAGGGCGTGGAAGCAAAGGTTGACTCGGACATCTCATTGCCGAGAATAGCGAAAACCCCCGGGTCCAATGAGGACCCGGGGGTTTCGATTCAGCCTATCCCGTCAGGGAAAGCGAATCAGGCGTTGCCCGACAGCTTCTCGCGGAGGGCAGCCAGCTGCGCGTCGCTCGCGAGCGAGCCGCCGGCGGGCTGATCCGACGAGGAGGACGACGACGAGGTCGCAGCCTGCGCGCCGGTCTCCGAGGAGTAGTTCTGCGGTCCGCCGTTGGCGGCCTCAGCGGCGGCGTCAGCCGCCATCTTCTCCATCTGAGCGGTGTGCATCTTGTGGCGACGCTCGGCCTCGGCGTACCGGGTCTCCCACTCTTCACGCTGCTTCTCGAAACCTTCGAGCCATTCGTTGGTCTCGGAGTCGAAGCCCTCGGGGAAGATGTAGTTGCCCTGGTCGTCGTAGCTGTCGGCCATGCCGTACTTCGACGGGTCGAACTCGGCGGTGTAGTCCTCGTTGGCCTGCTTCAGCGACAGCGAGATACGACGACGCTCGAGGTCGATGTCGATGACCTTGACCATGGCGTCGTCGCCGACGGCAACAACCTGGTCCGGGACCTCGACGTGGCGCTCGGCCAGCTCGGAGATGTGCACCAGGCCCTCGATGCCCTCTTCGACGCGCACGAAGGCACCGAAGGGAACCAGCTTGGTGACCTTGCCCGGGACGATCTGACCGATCGCGTGGGTCCGGGCGAACTGACGCCACGGGTCTTCCTGGGTCGCCTTGAGCGACAGGGAGACACGCTCGCGGTCCAGGTCGACGTCGAGGACCTCGACGGTGACCTCGTTGCCGACCTCGACAACCTCGGACGGGTGGTCGATGTGCTTCCAGGACAGCTCGGAGACGTGCACCAGGCCGTCGACGCCACCCAGGTCCACGAAGGCACCGAAGTTGACGATGGAGGACACGACGCCCTTGCGGACCTGGCCCTTCTGCAGCTGGTGCAGGAACTCGGAGCGGACCTCGGACTGGGTCTGCTCGAGCCAGGCACGACGCGACAGGACCACGTTGTTGCGGTTCTTGTCGAGCTCGATGATCTTGGCCTCGATCTCCTTGCCGACGTACGGCTGGAGGTCGCGGACGCGACGCATCTCGACCAGCGAAGCCGGGAGGAAGCCGCGCAGACCGATGTCCAGGATCAGGCCGCCCTTGACGACCTCGATGACGGTGCCCTTGACGGCCTCGTCCTTCTCCTTGAGCTCCTCGATCGTGCCCCAAGCCCGCTCGTACTGAGCGCGCTTCTTCGACAGGATCAGGCGGCCTTCCTTGTCCTCCTTGGTGAGAACGAGGGCCTCGACCTCATCACCCACGGAAACGACCTCATTCGGGTCGACATCGTGCTTGATGGACAGTTCGCGAGACGGGATGACGCCTTCGGTCTTGTAACCGATGTCGAGAAGGACCTCATCACGATCAACCTTGACGATCGTGCCTTCGACGATATCGCCGTCGTTGAAGTACTTGATGGTCTTGTCGATAGCGGCGAGGAAGTCCTCGGCAGTGCCGATGTCGTTGACGGCTACCTGCGGCGAGGTGACGGTGGAGGGCATGTGTTGGGAGGCTCCGGACGGATTGTGGTCGGTAGTGGACATGTGGACTTTCGGTATTGCTGCGAACACACAGCAGTTGGAACTAACGTTGGCAGACATGCACAGCACATCGCTGCGACGCTGCGCAACGCTGCCCTGCTGTATCTCTTCAAATACAGGCATGCGGACTCACAGCACGATTGTCTGCTCTACGCGGTCTCGAGAAACCGTGTACAGAAGACACTCGCGGAAAACAGCGTACGCGACACGTGTTGTACCAAGCAAACATGGGTCCCCGTGTGCGGCTCGATAGGGTGAGCCCATGTCCGAAGATCACTCTGCCACCCCCGACGACGTCCGGCACGCCCAGGCCAATGCACTGCTCGGAACGGTGGGAGTGACTCGCGCCAAGGTCGATTCGCAATCCAGTGCCCGGGCCAGCCGCAAGTGGTGGGACGCCGACGCCGACGCCTACCACGAGACGCACGCCGACTTCCTCGGCGTGGACTCCCCCGCCGGCGAGTTCGTGTGGTGCCCCGAGGGGTTGCACGAAGGTGACTGGCGACTACTCGGGGATATAGAAGGAAAGCGGATCCTGGAGATCGGCTGCGGCTCGGCGCCCTGCTCGCGCTGGCTGGCCGCGCACGGTGCGCACCCCGTGGGCTTGGACATCTCCCGCGCGATGCTCGATCGCGGCCTGGCCGCCATGGCCGCGGGCGGACCGCACGTCCCACTCATCCAGGCGGGCGCTGAAGAGTTGCCCTTCGCCGACGAATCCTTCGATCTGGCCTGCTCCGCCTTCGGCGCGGTCCCCTTCGTCGCCGACTCCGGGCGGGTGATGAGCGAGGTGCACCGCGTCCTGAAACCCGGTGGCCGCTGGGTCTTCTCCGTCAACCACCCGATGCGCTGGATCTTCCCCGACGACCCCGGCCCCGACGGCCTGCGCGCCACCATCCCCTACTTCGACCGCACCCCGTACGTCGAACTCGACTCCGACGGCGAACCCACCTACGTCGAACACCACCGCACCGTCGGTGACCGGGTCCGCGAGATCGTCGCCGCGAACCTCACCCTCGTCGACATCATCGAACCCGACTGGCCGGAGTGGCTCGACCGCGAATGGGGCCAGTGGAGCCCGCTGCGCGGCGAAATCTTCCCCGGCACAGCCATCTTCGTCACCGAGAAGCGCACCTGAAGTAGTCGCCGTACCCTCGTGGTGGATCACAGGGGGGTGTGGCGTGGAGGAGAGCCCGTTCGGCCGTTACCGGCTGCTGGACCTGCTCGGAGCGGGCGGGATGGGGCAAGTGTTCCGGGCCTACGACACCGGGACGAATCGGGTGGTCGCGCTCAAGGTGCTGCCGCCGGGGCTGGCGCACGATCGGGTGTATCGGGAGCGGTTCCGCCGGGAGGCGCAGGCGGCGGCGCGGCTGAACGAGCCGCATGTGATTCCGATCCACGATTACGGGGAGATCGACGGGCGGCTGTACCTGGACATGCGGCTGGTCGAGGGCACGGATCTGGGGACGAAGCTGGCCGAGGGCCCGCTGCCACCGGAGACGGCGGTCGGCTATCTGACGCAGATCGCGGCCGCGCTGGACGCCGCGCATGCCGCCGGGTTGGTGCATCGGGACGTCAAGCCGTCGAACATTCTGATCACATCGGGCGATTTCGCGTACCTCATCGATTTCGGCATCGCGCGTGGCGGTGACGATACCGGCTTGACCAGTGGCGGCGCGGCCGTCGGCACCTTCGCCTACATGGCGCCCGAACGGCTCGAGCAGACCGACTACGACGCGCGAGCCGACGTCTACTCACTGGCCTGCGTGCTCTACGAATGCCTGACGGGCTCGAAGCCGTTTCCGGGGCCGAGCGTGGAAAGGCAGGTGGCCGCACACCTTTCGGTCCCGCCGCCCCACCCTTCGGCGGCACTCGGCGCGGGCGCGGCGGCCTTCGACGAGGTCATCGCGGGCGGCATGGCCAAGGATCCCCGGGAGCGCTATCGCGCGGCCGGAACCCTGGCCGCTGCCGCACGGGCCGCCCTGGCCGGCACCGACCTGCCACCGCTTCCAGCCCGTGCCGCCGCGCCGTCGCAAGCACAGTCCACGCTCGAGCTTCCCGATCCCGCGCCGTCAGCCGAGACCGCGATCATGGCCGGGAACTTGGCGTCGAGACGCGCCGGGGCACAGGCCGACCCGCCGGTGACCCGAATGCTGCGCGAAGACGGTGCGACCGAGCAGACGGGCCCGCCGGTGGAATTCCGGCCGCCACCACCGGATCCCGCGAAACGGTCATTGAGCGCGCTGATGTGGGCAGCCGCCCTGGCGGTGGCCGTGTTCGCCGCGGTGACGCTGGTGAAGGTCGACATGCGTCAGGGCGACAGTCATTCCGCCTCCGCACCGCCGATCTCGGCGACCACCGCCGGTCCCGCGCCGACAGGTGCGGGCTCCCCCACCTCGACCGCGCCCACCGGGTCGCCGACCACGAGCGCCCCCACCTCCTTCTTCCCGGTGACCGCGGACAATTTATCGGATTACATCCGGGTGTACTACAAGCTGCTGCCGGGGAACACGCTCGGCACCTGGACGTGGCTGACCACCCGCTACCAGGACGCCCTGGGCGGCTACGAGGAGTACCGAAACTATTGGGGCACAGTTGATTCGGTCACAGTCGGGGAGACCGCCGCAGCGGTGCCCGCGATGGCCGTCGGCTACCGCCTGACCCTGCACTTCACCGACGGACGGACACGGGTCGAGACACGCAGGGCGAAACTGGTCCAGTACGGAGGCGGCTACCTGATCGACAGCTCCGAAGTGGTTTCCTGACTGCGTATTCCAGCCTGGCCTGGACGCCGCGCGGCTGGTCGGCGGCCGACCGCCGACCTCCGCATTGCTCGCTGGTCGTGGGAGATCGCGGCGGTCGCATCGTCGATGGCTCCGGTCCCGATGCGGCCGAGGCTACGAGTCAGCACCAAAAGGCCGCCGCCCCAACCGGAATCGGTTGGGGCGGCGGGTGGGGGCGGTTATTTCGGGTCTCGGCCTACCTGTTTGAGGGCTAGGCGGAGGGCGTATTCGAGTTGGGCGTTGATGCTGCGGAGGTCGTCGGCGGCCCATTTGGCGATCGCGTCGTGGATCGCCGGGTCGAGCCGGAGCAGCACTTTTTTCGGCTCGCGCTTGACCATCAGGCGTAGAGGGATCCGGCGTTGACGACGGGGGCGGCGGAGCGGTCGCCGCAGAGTACGACCAGGAGGTTGGAGACCATGGCGGCCTTGCGCTCCTCGTCGAGTTCGACGACGCCCTGCTCGGCGAGCTTGTCCAGGGCCATGCCGACCATGCCGACCGCGCCCTCCACGATGCGGCTGCGGGCGGCGACCACCTGGGCGGCCTGCTGGCGGACCAGCATGGCCTGGGCGATCTCCGGGGCGTAGGCGAGGTGGGTGATGCGGGCCTCGATGATCGAGATGCCGGCCAGCTGGGTGCGCTCGCCCAGCTCGGTGGTGAGCTCGCTGGCGACCTCGGTGCCGTCGCGCAGGCTCGCGGTGCCGGAGTCGTCGGTCTGGTACGGGTGCGTGGTGGCCAGGTGCCGGACCGCGGTCTCGGACTGGGTGGTCACGAAGTCCTCGTAGTCGTCGACGGCGAAGGCGGCCTTGTAGCTGTCGACCACCTGATAGACGACGACGGAGGCGATTTCGACGGGGTTGCCGTCGAGGTCGTTGACCTTCAGCTTCTGGGTCTCGAAGTTGCGGACCCGCAGTGAGATGCCGCGGCGGCTGGAAAGCGGTGTCACCCAGTGGAATCCGGATTCGGTGACCGAGCCGATGTAGCGGCCGAAGAACTGGATCACCTTGGCCTGGTTGGGGTTGACGGTGACGAAGCCGCTGGCCAACAACACGATCGCGAGGATCGTCAGCGCCAGCAGGACCCCCAGGGCCGTCGACGAGCCTTCGTGACTATCGGCTCGGGTATGGATTCCCCGCGCTTCGAAGGCGATCGCGACGATCAGTAGAGCGAATACCCCCAACATGACGAACCCGTTCAACCGGAAGGCTCGACGCAACTCCATGACACTCTCCTAGTATCGAAGTGATATCACAACGATAGCGCGAGCCGGCGCGGTTGAACAGGACTTTCTAGGCGGGGCGAATATTGCGGTTGTTGCGGAACAGGTTGGCCGGGTCGTACTTCGACTTCAGCGCGGCCAGCCGGGCGTAGGTGTCGGGGCTGTATCCGGCGCGGGTCTGGGCCTCGTCGGCCCGGTCGCCACCGCCGTAGAGGAAGTTGAGGTTGTAGCCCAGGGTCCAGGGCTGCACCGACTTCGCCACTTGCGCCAGCCGCTCGTACACCTCCTCGGTGTTGTCCGGGTTCGGCATGGCCAGGACGCGCACCACGTACTGCGCGTCGCGGTGATCCATGCTGATGCCGTTCGGGCCGGGGCGGCCCAGCGCACCGCCGAGGTGGCGCAGCCCGGCGATCACCGGGATCGGATCACCCGGGCCGCTGATCTCCAGGAAGGCGTCCGAGGCGTCCGCGGGCAGCTCCGACAGCAGCGCGTCGGTGGCGACGTAGGCGTGCGGGAACGCCGGATCCCGGTAGATGGCATGGCTTTCCGTGTACGGCATGACCCGCAGATCGTCGGCCAGCCGCGCACCGACCGCCCGCAGCGGGGCGACCAACCGCTCCCCCTCTTCCTCGGATCCGGTGAAGGCGACGTTGATCGTCGCCACGTACCGGCCGCGCAGGTGCGGCGGGAAGGCCGGGATGTCGGGGAACGACATCATGGTGATGGCCGAGGTGACCTGCTCGGGCAGGTCCTGGGTCCACAACCGCCACGCTTCCAGCGCGGGCGCGACCAGCGGGGTGTCGAATTGCAGCTGACCGCCGTACACGGTGGTGATCGGCAGCAGCGCCAATTCCAGCGCGGTGACGACGCCGAAGTTGCCGCCGGTGCCCAGCACCGCGCCGAACAGTTCGTCGCCGGGTTCCAGCCGCCGCAGCCGCCCGTCGGCGGTGACGAGCTCGATCGCCCGCACATGCTCTGCGGCGTAACCGAATTCGCGGGCCAGGATGCCGATGCCGCCGCCCAGGGTGTAGCCGACGACGCCGACCGAGAGCGACGAGCCGTTGAGCGGGGCCAGACCGTGCTCGGCCGCGGCCTCGATCAGGGCTCCGGCCTGGACCCCGGCCGCCACCCGCGCGGTCTGGGTCTCGGCGTCGATGCGGATGTCGGTCATGCGCCGGGTGGTGATGAGCACGCCGCCGTCGGTGGCGACCGACAGGCCGTGGCCGGTGGCCTGCACGGCGATCGAAAGGCCGTGGCGCGCCGCGTATTCCACGGCGGCGCGCACATCCTCGGCGTGCGCCGCGCCGACGACCACGGCGGGACGGTGGCTGTAGGCGGTCTGGAATCCGGCGATCTCGTCGTCGTAACCGGTGTCGCCGGGCTGGAAGACGGGGCCGGTGGTGGTGGGCAGTTCGGTGATCGCTGTCTTCGTCATGTCCATGACTCTGCTCGGGTTCGATCAAGAACTCCAACAGATAGTTTTTCTTGTAGCTAGAATTATCAGTTATGGAACTGCGTCAGCTGCGCTACTTCGTCACGGTCGCCGAGGAAGCCAACTTCACCCGGGCCGCCGCCCGCCTGCACCTCGCGCAACCGGGGCTCAGCGCGCAGATCAAACAGCTGGAACACGAACTGGGACAACCACTGCTGGATCGCACGAGCCGCTCGGTCACCCTCACCCCGGTCGGCGAAGCGGTGCTGCCGCTGGCCCGCGCTGCGCTGGAGCAGGTCGAGCGCATCACCCACACCGTCGACGAGTTCACCGGCCTGCTGCGCGGGCACGTGCGGGTCGGCCTGATCGCCGGGGCCGCGCTCGAGGAGGTCGATATCGCCCGGGTGCTGGCCGATTTCCACCACGATCACCCGCAGATCGGCATCTCGCTGACCGAGGACACCTCCGATGCCATGCACGCGGCGGTCCGCCGCGGCGACCTGGATATCGGTGTGCTCAGTGTGTCCGGCGAGCTGGACCCGGGGATCGGCACCGAAACCGTCTACGACAGCGCCATTGTCGCGGCGGTGGCCGCCGATACCGCGGGCTTCGGGGACCGAATCACGCTGGCCGAGTTGTGCACCCATCCCCTGATCTGCCTGCCGAGCGGCACCGGTCTGCGCGGTCTGCTCGAAAATGCTTGCAACGCCGCCGGTCTCGCGCCGGACGTCGCCTTCGAGGCCGCCGCTCCCCCGCTGCTCATCCGGCTGGCCGCACACCGGTTGGGCGTGGCCGTGATTCCCCGCATTCCCGCCGACGAGGCGGCCGCACTGGGCGTGCGCACCCTGGAGATCGATCCGGCGATGCGGGGGCGGCTGGTCCTGGCCTGGAATACCGAGCGGCCCCTGAGCCCCGCCGCGAAAGTCCTACTGGGACAACTGCGCATCGCCTTGTTGCGCTGGAAGGATCCCGCGCCGATGGTCACCCGGCCCTAGGCCGCGAACACCGCCCGCACCCCGCCGTCGCGGACCGCCTGAATTCCCACCAGGGCCAACAGCACCGCGCCGGTCACCAGGTGTTCGACGGCGTCGCTGAGGTGATGCGGGAAGCTGAAGAACAGCACGCTGTGCGCGAACAGCGCCCACGTCCCGACGATGAATCCGCCTCCGACACCGGCGATCACGCAGTACCAGGCCGCCCACCGCTGGCGCAGCGCGACCACGAGTGCGGGCGCGAACAACAGCAGTCCCGCGAGCCCGTGCCAGCCGTTGTAGTCCATGCCCAGTACCGACGTGGCCGGGGCGTGGTCGCCCATGGCGAAGCTGGGCTGCGCAATCCAGCCCACGATCGCCCAGACGATGTGAACGGCCCCGACCACGAGGACCGCCCCTTGCAGAAAACTCCACCGGGCCAAGGGAATCGACCTCCCGAACGGTGCGATCAGAACTTCTACTACAAACTGTAGTTGATTCGGCGCGTCCACGTAAGTGCCGTCACATAATTACTCAACCTTCCCTATTGCACCGAATAATAGGGAAGGTTAAGGTAGTTTTCGTGACCGATCGTCTCTACTCTGTCGATGAAGTCGCGGAACGCCTCGGCCTGCATGTCCGTACCGTCCGCGGCTACGTCCGCGACGGGAAGCTGCCCGCCACCCGCATCGGCAAGCAGTACCGCATCAACCAGGCCGACCTGGAGGCGTTCACCGGCCTGCCCGCACCCGACGCCCAGCGTGAACCGCTTGCCCGGCAACGGCATTCGGAGGTCTCGAGCATCGTCGAGGTGGATGCCGTCGACCAGGCCACCGCCGATCGCGTCAGTACCTTGCTGACCGGCATGTCCGGCAACCGCTTCGCCAACGACCAATCCCTACGCGTGCAGACCTTCTACGACCGCGAACGCGCCCGGTTGAAGGTCATTCTCGTCGGCGGCCTGGGCGATACCGCCCGGCTGCTGGACTACATGGAAGGAGTCCTCGCGTCATGAGCGCGATCTACAAGTCCGAGGCGGGCCGCTCGGCCATCCAGACCCGCTACCAGGAAGTGCTGCGGCAGTGGCCGGTTCCCGCCGAACAGCTGCACCTCGATACCCGCCAGGGTGACACCTTCGTGCTGGCCTCGGGCCCGGCCGACGCCCCGCCGGTGATCGCCCTGCACGGCTCGGGCTCCAACTCCTCGGCCTGGCGCGGCGATATCGCTTCCTGGGCACAGGATTTCCGCGTCTATGCGGTGGACATGCCCGGCGAGCCCGGCGGCAGCACCGAATCCCGCCCCGAGCTCGGATCCGACGATCTCGCCGACTGGCTCGACGATGTCCTTGCGGGCCTGAACCTTCCGGCCGCGAGCTTCATCGGCATGTCCCTGGGCGGTTGGACCGCCCTCGACTACGCCATCCGCCGCCCCGGCCGCGTCACGAAACTCGCTCTGTACTGCCCCGGCGGCATCGGCAAGCAGCGCTTCGGCTGGATCTTCAAGAACCTGGTCGATCACCTGTTCAGCAACCACGACCTGCGCCGCTCCGCCGCCATCGTCACCGGCCTCAACATCAAGGATCACAAGGAGATCCTCGACGACATCGCCCTGACCTTCACCCACTTCAACCCCCGCAGCGGCAAGCTCCCGATCTTCACCGACGCCCAGCTGAGCACCCTGAAGATGCCGGTCCTGGTCATCGTCGGCGCGGACGACGCCATGTTCAAGTCCGCCGAAACCGCCCGCCGCGCCGAGCAGTCCATCGCCGACGCCACCATCCGCATCCTCCCCGACACCGGTCACGCCATTCTCGGCCAGACCGAGGCCGTCCAGGAGTTCCTGCGCAAGTAGGAAATACGACTCCGCCCCGCACCGGAACTCCGGTGCGGGGCGGAATGCGTTGTGGCCGTATCCGTCTCAGAGAATGCGCGAGAGGAAGGCCTTGGTGCGATCGTGCTGCGGGTTGGCGAGCACCTCGCGCGGGTTGCCCGCCTCGACCACCACGCCGCCGTCCATGAACACCAGCTGGTCGGCAACCTCACGGGCGAAACCCATTTCGTGGGTCACCACGACCATGGTCATGCCCGAGTCCGCAAGTTCGCGCATGACGCCGAGGACTTCGCCCACCAGCTCCGGGTCCAGGGCCGAGGTGGGCTCGTCGAACAGCATCAGCTTGGGATCCATGGCCAGGGCGCGAGCGATGGCGACGCGCTGTTGCTGGCCACCCGAGAGCTGGGCGGGGTAGGCATCGGCCTTCTCCGCCATGCCGACTCGGGCCAGCAGCTCGCGGGCGCGAGCCACCGCGTCGGCACGCTTGATCTTCTTGACCTGGGTCGGCGCTTCGATGATGTTCTCCAGCGCCGTGCGGTGCGGGAACAGATTGAAGTGCTGGAACACCATGCCGATATCGCGGCGCTGTTTGGCGGCCTCGCGAGGGTGCAGCTCGTAGAGCTTGCCGTTCTTCTCGCGATAGCCGACCAGGTCGCCGTCGACGTGCAGTCGCCCGGCATTGACCTGTTCGAGGTGGTTGATGCAGCGCAGGAAGGTGGACTTACCGGAACCGGACGGGCCGATCAGGCACAGCACCTCACCGCGCTTCACCTCGAGGGTGATGCCCTTGAGCACCTGCAGCGCACCGAAGTTCTTGACCACCCGGTCCGCCTTGACCATCGGCACCGCCGAGGACGGCAGCGCGTCCTCGATGATCGGGTCCTTGGCGAACGACATCGAGTCGGAGGACATATCAGCGTTCACCTATCCCGTTCCGCCGGCGACCTGCGCCTGAGCCAAGGCGCGCAACTGCTTTGCCGTCAACTGCCGCGACGACCCCCGCGAGTAGTACCGCTCCAGGTAGTACTGACCGATCATGAGCACGCTCGTGATGATCAGGTACCAGGTGGCGGCCACCAGCAGCAGCGGGATCGGCTGGAAGTTGATGCTGTAGATGTCGCGGGCCCGGCCGTAGAGGTCGGTGGTGAGCGGGATGGCCGTCACCAGCGAGGTGGTCTTCAGCATGGAGATGAGCTCGTTGCCGGTCGGCGGGATGATCACCCGCATGGCCTGCGGCAGCACCGTGCGAACCATGGTCTGCGACCACGACATGCCCAGCGCCACCGACGCCTCGCGCTGACCCTCACCGACGGAATTGATTCCGGCACGCACGATCTCGGCCATGTAGGCGGCCTCGTTGAGGCCCAGGCCGACCATGGCGAAGAAGAACGGCGCGGACCAGTGCTGCACATCGAAACTCGTGAACGACGGCCCGAACGGCACGCCCACCGTGATCGTCTTGTACAGCGACGGGAACAGGCCCCAGAACACCAGCTGCACATAGACCGGGGTCCCGCGGAAGATCCACAGGTAGGCCCACGCCACCGACCGCAGTACCGGATTCGGCGACAGCCGCATGACGGCCAGCACCACGCCCAGCACCACGCCGATCAGCATGGCCAGCACGGTCAGTTCCAGGGTCACCAACGCGCCCTTGGCGATTCGCTTGTCGCCCAGGTACTTGAAGTAGGTGTCCCAGTGATACGCGTCGTTGGTCTTGGCGCCCCAGAGGAACAGCCCCAGGGCGATGATGATGATCGCGGCGGCGATCCACCGGCCCGGCCGTCGTAGCGGAATCGCCTTGATCGGCTCGGGCTCGGTGCTCGCCGTCGCTGCTGCGGAATTGTCCTGCGACATAACGACTTAGCTCGTCGCCCCGTTGATGACCGACTTGGTGATCGCGCCCTCCTGGACACCCCAGTTCTCGGCGATCTTCTTGTACTGGCCGTTGTCCATCAGGTACTGGACGGCCTCCTGCAGCACCGGCCCGAGGGTCGAGCCCTTCTTGAGCGGCCAGCCGTAGGGCGCGGAGTCGAAGATCTTGCCCGCGGGCTCGATCTTGTCGCTGGCCTGCTTGATGGCGTACGCGGTCACCGGGGAGTCGGCGGACATGGCGTCGACCTGGCCCTGCACCAGCGCGTTGGCGGCGGCGGACTGCTCGTCGTAGGCGACCTTCTGGATCTCCGGCTTGCCCGCGGCGACGCACGCCTTGGACTTGGCCGGGATCTCGTCGGTGTCCTGAACGGTGGTGCGCTGCACCGCGACCTTCTTGCCGCAGGCGTTGTCCGGGTCGATGGCCTTCCCCTTCTGCTGGGCCCACTGGCTGCCCGCGGAGAAGTAATCGACGAAGTCGGCGGTGCCCTCACGCTCCTTGTTGTCGGTGAAGGAGGACATGCCGACGTTGAAGGTGCCCGCCTCGATCGAGGGGATGATCTTCTCGAAGTCGGCTTCCTTGTAGTCCGTGGTCAGGCCCATCACCTTGGCGACCGCGTCCATCAGGTCGACATCGAAACCGACGATCTTGCCGCTGCTCGGATCCCGGTACTCGTTCGGCTGATACGGCACGTTCACGCCGACGGTCAGCTTGCCGGAGGACTTGATGTCGGCGGGCACCTTGGCCGCGATGGTGTCCACCTTGGCGATGTCGACCTTGGCCACATCGGGGTTGCTCGACTCGGAGTTGTTGCTACACGCGGTCAATGCGAGAGCGCCGGCGGCCACCACGACGGCAGCGCGCAGGGCACGCCCACGGAGAGAGTTACGAACAGACACAGCAGTCCTCCACAGTTCGGGTGCGCGACGTCCGGGCTTCGCCCGCCGTTTGAAATGTAGGCGAGTGACACCATCCGCGTCGGTCGGTAACCGAACATTAATCGGCGACACGCCGTTGCGTGGCCGAACACGCCCGGTCCCGGAAGTGCGCGCTCACCAGCGGTGCAGCCGGGCGCGCACCTGCTCGGTGAATTCGGAGGTAGATGCTAGCCCACCCAAATCGGACGTCGCCACACCGGCCCGCAACGTATCCGCAACCGAATGTTCAATGCGCTCACCGACGCGTCGCAACGCGCTGTAGCGCTGGGTGCGGCTCATCCAGCGCAGCATGCCCGCCGCGGAGTTGAACAGCGCCACCGGATTCGCGCGATTGTGCCCGGCCAGCGTCGGCGCGGCACCGTGCACGGCCTGCGCCATGATCTGGGTGTCGGAGCAGTTCACCGACGCCGCCATGCCGAGCGAACCGCTCAGCTCCCCGGCCAGATCGGAAAGGATGTCGCCGAAAAGGTTTTCGGTGACGATCACGTCGTAGTCGCCGGGCGCGCGCACCAGATGCGCGGCCGCGGCGTCCACGTGCTCATCGTTCACTTCGACATCCGGATACTCCGCAGCCACCTCGTAGCAGACGTCCCGGAACATTCCCATCGTCATCGGCAGCACGTTCGCCTTGTGCACGATGGTGACCTTCTTGCCGCGCTCACCGGCGACCTCGAACGCCAGATGCGCGACACGCGCAATGGCAGCGCGCGTGAACACGCCGACCGACAGCGCCACCTCCCGCGAGGGTTGGAACTCACCCGACCCGGCGGCCATATTGCGGTCGGCGTAGAGACCTTCGGTGTTCTCGCGCAGGATCAGCAGGTCCATGGCCGGTGCGACCGAACGCACACCCTCGAGGGTGCGGGCCGGGCGGATGTTCGCATAGAGCCCGAAGCGTTTGCGGACCGCGCCCGCCGGTGGCAAGCCGGTGCGGAATTCGGGCGCGTAGGAGGCGCTGTCGTGCGGGCCCATGATCCAGGCGTCGAGTTCGGCGAGCCCTTCGAGAGTGTGCTCCGGCACCGGCGTGCCGAACTGCTCGATCGCGTCGTGGCCCAGCGGCAGCGGCACCCACTCGACCGGCGCCAGGCCGGTGGTCGCGAAGGCGTCGTCGACCACCGCGCGGGTGGCGCGCACGATCTCCGGGCCGATGCCGTCACCTTCCATCAGGCCCAGGCGTACATGAGTTTCGGTGTCGCTCATGGCAGATATCCTTGCGCAACTCGCGCGGCGGCGATGATTCGGCACACGCCCCGCACATGTTTCGAGACCTGTGAGCATGTTTCGAGCCCTCCGCGCCCCGAGGTGCCGGTCACGCGGGGAAGATATGGATAGGGCCCGGTGTTGGACCGGGAAATCGACACGAGAGGAAGTCATGGCCACCCAGACCCTGACCGAGCAGAACTTCGACGAGGTAGTCACCGGGAACGGCATCGTTCTCGTCGACTTCTGGGCGTCGTGGTGCGGTCCGTGCCGCAGCTTCGCCCCCACTTTCGAGGCGTCGTCCGACAAGCACACGGATGTCGTGTACGGCAAGGTCGACACCGAGGATCAGCAGGGCTTGGCCGCGGCCGCGAACATCCGCTCGATCCCGACCCTGATGGCGTTCCGCGACGGCATCCTCGTCTTCGCGCAGCCCGGCGCCCTGCCCCCGGCCGCGCTCGAGGACCTGGTCACCCAGGTGAAGGCGCTCGACATGGAGGACGTCCGCAAGCAGCTCGCCGAGCAGAAGGCCGAGTAGGCCCCGGGCCTACCGCCCACGAAGCGCCGCATCCCCGAAAGGAGATGCGGCGCTTCGCGTTTCGGTCTCAGAAGTGCGAACCGAGGTGGTTGATGCCCGCGATCATGGCGCGGATGGTCGACTCGGCGGTGTCGTCGGCGAGCGCCGCACCCCAGCCGCGTCGTCCGTTGAACTCGCACTGGACGAAGGTCGCCATGCCGTCGGCGGTGCTGCGCTGGTGGAACTGCAGGATCTCGACCGGATAGCCCTCGTCGTAGAGGGCCGAGGTGAGCGCCGCCACCGGGCTGCCCGTTGCCACGACGGTGCGCAGCTGATCGGCAATTTCGAGGGTGGCCGTACCGGCGCGGTCGCCGATCGGGGTCCAGTCGCTGAGCTTGACCGGGCCGGTGGGCTCGCAATACCGGTCGTAGAACTCGGCGGGGGTCAGGCCGGTGCATTCGGTCCGCAGGCTTGCGGGGGCAGCGGCGATGAACGTGGTGGTATCCAGAGTGATGGTCATTGAACTAGGTCTTCCCGACTTCTTCCGAAGAAAGTGACAGAGGGGACCAGCAAAAGAAAAGTTCGTTCGGCCGCAGCGAGGGGCCGGTCCGAATCAGACCCCGCTGCGGCGGAGAACTACGAGTACGTGCGCGCCAGCCACATTCGCGGTGAGCGAAATGAGCGCGGCGCGGTCGCGGTCGGCGACTTCGAGCGCTGCGCTGCGGCGGATGGCGGGATTCGGCACGGGGTCGAGCATAGGGGCAGACCCACCTAATGGCAACCATATTCGCAATCGACCCACGAGTAACTTCGCCGCAGGTCACCCGGCATGCGATGCCCGGCACAGCAACACGGGGCCGCACCCTGGCAAACACCGATGGACCACCGAGCGACCACCCGACAAACACCCAGCTCAACGCAATTCCGACATCCACCCGAATTGCCTCGAGGCACGGCCCCGCAAGACATCGAGACCAGCCGGTTTTTGACGCAGATCACCAATCCCGAACCGCACAGCCATAACTCACCGGGCGAGTCCCGGGCGCGTCGCACACTTTCCGGGATGGCTTCGCACATCCCCCGAGAATTGCGACGGGCGGGACGGTCGGTGACCGTCCCGCCCGTGCGGTGTCCGTGCCGCGTCTAGTGGGCGGCCGAGTCCCAGCTGCGGCCGACGCCGACCGAGACCTCGAGCGGGACCGAGAGTTCGATGGCGTTGGACATGTGTTCGCGGGCAAGGGATTCGAGTTGGTCGCGTTCGCCGGGGGCCACCTCGAAGACGAGTTCGTCGTGGATCTGCAGCAGCATGCGGGATTTCAGGCCCGCGGCGCGGATGGCCTGCTGGGTGTCGATCATGGCGACCTTGATGATGTCGGCGGCGGTGCCCTGGATGGGGGCGTTGAGGGCCATGCGTTCGGCGGCCTCGCGACGCTGACGGTTGCTGGAGTCGAGGTCGGGCAGGTAGCGGCGGCGGCCGAAGAGGGTTTCGGTGTAGCCGGTCTTGCGAGCCTGTTCGACGGCGGTCTGCAGGTAATCGCGGATGGCGCCGAAACGGTTGAAGTAGATGTCCATCTGGACCTTGGCCTCGTCGGCGCTGATCTTCAACTGCTGCGACAGGCCGTAGGCGGACAGGCCGTAGGCGAGACCGTAGGACATGGCCTTGATGCGGCGGCGCAGTTCCGGGTCCACCTCGGTGATCGGGATGTCGAAGGCCTTGGAGGCGACGAAGTTGTGCAGGTCCTCGCCGGAGTTGAAGGCCTCGATCAGGCCCTCGTCCTTGGACAGGTGGGCCATGATGCGCATTTCGATCTGGCTGTAGTCGGCGGTCATCAACGACTCGTAGGCGACCGTGCCGTTGCCCGGGCCGACGACGAAGGTGTCGCGGATGCGGCGGCCCATATCGGTGCGAATCGGAATGTTCTGCAGGTTCGGCTCGGTCGAGGACAGGCGACCGGTGGCGGCCACCGTCTGATTGAAGGTGGTGTGGATGCGGCCGTCGTCGGCGACCGCCTTGAGCAGGCCGTCGACGGTCACCTTCAGGCGCGTTGCGTCGCGGTGCTCGAGCAGATGCTGCAGGAACGGGTGCTGCGTCTTCTCGTACAGACCCTCGAGCGCGTCGGCGTCGGTGGTGTAGCCGGTCTTGGTGCGCTTGGTCTTCGGCATGTCGAGCTCGTCGAACAGCACCACCTGCAGCTGCTTGGGCGAGCCCAGGTTGATCTGCTTGCCGATGACGCCGTAGGAGTTCTCGGCCGCCTCGCTGACGCGGTCGGCGAACTCGCGCTGCAACTCCTCGAGCTGCGTGGAATCCACCGCGATACCGGCGGCCTCCAGATCGGCGAGCACGCTCAGCAGCGGGAGTTCCATATCGCCGAGCAGCGCCGTGGACTCGATGCGCTCGAGTTCGGTGTCGAAGGCCTCGGCCAGGTCGGAAACCGCACGGGCGCGCAGCATCTGGGCATTGGCGACCTCGGCGTCGACGGTCTCCTCGTCGTCGAGCAGCGACAGCTGGGTCTCGCCGCCGTTGTCGACGCGCAGCTCCCGGCTCAGGTAACGCAGCGACAGATCCTCGAGGTTGAAGGTGCGCTGCCCGGGCAGGATCAGGTAGGCGGCCAGGGCGGTGTCACTGGTGAGCCCGCCCAGCTGCCAGCCGCGCCCGCGCAGCGCGTGCATGGCGGTCTTGGCCTCGTGCAGCGCCTTCGGGATCTCCGGGTCGGCGAGCCAGGCGCCCAGCGCCTTCTCGTCCTCGGGGGTCATGATGTGCACGTCGATGTAGGCGCCCTCGCCGTCGGCGGCGGCCAGCGCGATGGCCTGGGTGTCGCCGTGGATGGGCGCGCCGTTGCCGACCACGGAAACACCGTGGCGCAGAACGGCTTTCGCATGCTCGGCCAGCCAGTCGGCCACGGTACCGGCGGCCAAAGCGCTACCGCTGATCTCGAACCCGGACTCCGCCTCGGGCTCGACCGGGGCGAGCGTGTCGAAGAGCCGGTCGCGCAGCACGCGGAACTCCAACTCGTCGAACAGGCGGTGGATCTTGTCCCGGTCCCACGGCTGCATGGCCAGCTGATCGGGCGTGTACGGCAGCGGGACGGTCTTGACCATCTCGGTGAGCTGCCGGTTGAGCACGACGCTGGACAGGTTGGCGCGCAACGCGTCTCCCACCTTGCCCTTGACCTTGTCCACCTGATCGACGAGCGCGGCCAGGTCGCCGTATTCGCGAATCCACTTGGTGGCGGTCTTCTCCCCCACGCCCGGGATGCCCGGCAGGTTGTCACTCGGGTCGCCGCGCAGGGCCGCGAAATCCGGGTACTGCGCCGGGGTGAGCCCGTACTTCTCCTCCACCGCCGCCGGGGTGAACCGGGTCAGCTCGGAGACGCCCTTCTTCGGGTAGAGCACGGTCACGTTGTCGTTGACCAGCTGCAGCGCATCCCGGTCGCCGGTGACGATCAGGACCTTGAAACCCTCCGGCACGGCCTGCGTGGTGAGGGTGGCGATCAGATCGTCCGCCTCGTAACCCTCGATGGCCATGACCGGAATCCCCAGCGCCCCCAGCACTTCCTGGGTGGTCTCGACCTGCCCCTTGAACTCGTCCGGCGTCGCCGACCGATTCGCCTTGTACTCCGGATACGCCTCGGTCCGGAACGTCTTGCGGCTGACGTCGAACGCCGCGGCCACGTGCGTCGGCTTCTCGTCCCGCAGCAGGTTGATCAGCATCGCGGTGAACCCGTACACCGCGTTCGTCGTCTGCCCACTCTGCGTCTTGAAGTTCTCCGCGGGCAGCGCGAAGAACGCGCGATAGGCCAGCGAATGCCCATCCAGCAACAGCAGGGTCGGCTGCTGTTCCCCGGTGGCGGACGCGGACACGACAGGACGCTGATCGGTAGAGGCAGGGGTCACCCGAGAGAGTCTAGGTATCCCCACCGACATCCGTGCGCAGCGGGCGTAACCGGCCCGTCGCCGCAGGTCGCGCGAATCGATTTCATGCCGGGCGGGGGCACCTGGTAGCGTGATCTCCCGTCAAAGGGGTGTAGCTCAATTGGCAGAGCAGCCGTCTCCAAAGCGGCAGGTTGCAGGTTCGATTCCTGTCGCCCCTGCTTGAAGGGTTCGGGCCCGGTCACCAGAAGGTGACCGGGCCCGAATGCTTTCCGGGGGTGCCGGATTCGACCGGCACCCCCCGAGATTCAGCCGACGCCGAGGTAGGCGGACTTGACGGCCGGGTCGCTGAGCAGGGCGCGACCGCCGCCGGTTTTGGTGACCTCGCCGGTTTCCAGGATGTAGGCGCGATCGCTGCGAGTCAGGGCCTGTTGGGCGTTCTGCTCGACCAGCAGGACCGTGGTGCCCTGGGCGTTGATGTCGGCGATGATCCGGAAGATCTGCTGAATCACCATGGGGGCCAAGCCCATCGACGGCTCGTCCAGCAACAGCAGCTGCGGGCGGGCCATCAGAGCGCGGCCGATGGCGAGCATCTGCTGCTCACCGCCGGAGAGGGTGCCGCCGACCTGCTTGCGGCGCTCCAGCAGGCGCGGGAACAGCTCGTAGACCCAGTCCAGGGTCTTGCTGTACTCGGCCTTGACCTTGAACGGGCGTGCGTGGCAACCCATATCGAGGTTTTCCTGCACCGTCATGCCCGGGAAGACACCGCGACCCTCGGGAGCCTGGATCAGGCCCGCCACGACGCGTTCGTGGGCCTTCATCTTGGTGATGTCGTGGCCCTCGAACATGATTTTGCCGCGGGTGAGGGGCAGCAGGCCGGACAGGGCACGCATGGTGGTGGTCTTGCCCGCACCGTTGGCGCCCAGCAGGGTGACCAGCTCACCCTGGCCCACCGACAGCGAGATGCCGTGCAGGGCTTGAATTCTGCCGTAGTTGACGACCATGTCCTCGACGGTCAGCAACGGTTCGCCGGCGGCGACGGTAGGAGCCTCCGAGCCGGGCATCGGCTTGACGAGATCCGGAACCGGTTGCGCGCCGGGCGCTTCCGCCGCGGCCTCGACCTCGGCCTCGTCGGGCACACCCAGGTAGGCGTTGATCACCGCGGGATCCTGGCGGATCTGCTCGGGTAGCCCGTCGGCGATCTTGCGGCCGAACTCCAGCACTACGATGCGGTCGGTCACGCCCATGACCAGTCGCATGTCGTGCTCGATGAGCAGCACCGTGTAGCCGTCGTCGCGGATCTTGCGGATCAGATCCATGAGCGCGGACTTCTCGCTCGGGTTGAAACCGGCCGCCGGTTCGTCCAGGCACAGCAGTTTCGGCTCGGTCGCCAGCGCGCGGGCGATCTCCAGGCGACGCTGATCGCCGTAGGAGAGATTGCGCGCCTTCTCCACCGCATGCGGGGCGATGCCGACGAATTCCAGCAGGGCCATGGCTCTTTCGAGCGATTCGTGCTCCTCGCGGCGATGCCGGGGCGTGCGGAAGACCGCGCCCGGCACCGACGTCTGGTGGCGGGCGTCCGCGCCCACCACCACATTCTCGAGGGCCGTCATCTCCGAGAAGAGCCGGATGTTCTGGAAGGTGCGCGCGATACCCAGGCGGGTGATCTGGTTGCGCTTGGTCTTGGTCAACGGCTTGCCGTCGAAGTAGACCGTGCCGCCCGACGGGCGGTACACCCCGGAGATGGCGTTGAAGCAGGTGGTCTTGCCCGCGCCATTGGGCCCGATGAGCCCGAGGATCTCGCCGCGGCGGATCTCGAAACTCACATTGTCCAGCGCGGTGAGGCCGCCGAACTTGACCGTCAGCCCGTCGGTGCGCAGCAGCGGCGCACCCACCGGGACCTCGATTTCCCGGTGCGGCGCAACGACTTCCGCGACCGCGTCCGGATCCTGGAAGACCGGCAGCACCTGCGTCACGTCGAACACGCCCGCACTGGGCTCGGCTTCGGGCTGCTGGTAGCCCGCCGCGATGTCCTCGTTGTCGAACAGCCCGCCACCCGGCCCCGGCCCCGTCACTGTCCCGCTCCCGTCGCCGGCCCGGCCACCGGCCGTCGCACCGCCCGATACACCTGCCGCCCGTAGGCGAGCAGTTTCTGCCGGGCCGGGAACAGACCCTGCGGCCGGAAGATCATCAACACCACCAGGGTCAGACCGAAGAACAGATACTTGTAGTCGCCGAGGGACTGCCCGCCGACGTTCACCGACATGAATCGGTTGGGCAGGTACACGATCAGGAACGCGCCCACGATCACGCCGAGCTTGTTGCCCTGGCCGCCCAGCACCACCGCGCACAGGAACAGCATCGAGTTGATGACGTTGAAGCCCTGCGGGTTGATGAACTGCACCTGACCGGCGTACAGCGCGCCGGACAGGCCGCCGATGGCCGCACCGATGGTGAAGGCCCACAGCTTGAACTTGAAGGTCGGCACGCCCATGATCTCGGCGGCGTCCTCGTCCTCGCGAATGGCCACCCACGCGCGGCCGACGCGGCTGCGCTCCAGATTGCCGACGAAGATCAATACGATGACCACCAGCGCCATGCCGAGCCAGAACCACCAGGTGCCGGAGTTGGCGTGGTCCAAGGGATTCCAGCTGTGCTTGTCCCCGAGATTGCCCGAGGAGAAGTAGCCGCCGGGGTGGCTGTCGGACTCGCCGAGTTTGGGGTACTGGATGCGGGAGAGGCCGAGGCTGCCGTTGGTGATATCCGGCAGGTTGTCGGCCAGCAGACGCACGATCTCACCGAAACCGAGGGTCACGATGGCCAGGTAGTCGCCGCGCAGGCGCAGGGTGGGCGTGCCCAGGATGAGTCCGGAGATCGCGGTCGCCAGGATCGCGATCGGGACACAGAGCAGCCATGCCCATTTGGGGCTGAGCCAGCCACCGGCGGTTTGATTCCACGGGCTGTTGGGACTGGTGAGCAGACCGACCGTGTACGCGCCGACGGCATAGAAGCCGACATACCCGAGGTCGAGCAGACCTGCCTGTCCCACAACGACATTCAGGCCGATGGCGATGAGCGCGTACATCGCGAACTGGGCCATCACGCCACCGAAACTGGTCCCGGGGGTGTCCAGCAGCGGCGGCGGGTAGAGCGGAATGATGGCGATCACGAGGACGATCGGAATGCCGACGGCCCACTGGGCCGGGCGCGACAGTCCGCCCCACCAATTGCGGATGGCGTCGCCGACACCGCGTCCGGTGGGTGAATTCTGCTGCGTGGGAATGGGTTTCGCCTGAGTCATGCGCGGGCCCTCCCCAGGCTCTCGCCCAGAATGCCGGTCGGGCGGATCATCAGCACACCGACCAGCACGACGAAGGCGACCACGTCACGCCACTGGGTGCCGAACAGGATCTGCCCGTAGTCCTCGGCCAGGCCGAGCAGCAGTCCGCCCAACAGCGCCCCGCGCAGATTGCCGATACCGCCCAGCACCGCGGCACTGAAAGCCTTGATGCCCAGGATGAATCCGCCGTTGTAGATGATGCCGTTGGGAATCTTCAGCGTGTACAGCAATGCGGCCGCACCGGCGAGCACGCCGCCGATGAGGAAGGTCAGCATGATGACGCGTTCCCGCGAGACACCCATCAGCGTCGCGGTATCGGGATCCTGCGCCACCGCGCGAATGCTGCGGCCGAACTTCGTCTTGTTGATGAGCAATTCGGTGACCAGTGCCAGCACGATCGCCGCACCGATGATCACCAGTGCGATATTGGTGACGGGAGCGTCGAAGAGCTGGAACTGCTCCGAGGGCCGCACCAGGGTGATCGGCTGCTGGGCGTTGAGGCCGCCGAGCTTGTTGCCGGTCAGCTTCGGCAGCAGGTAGTGCACGAATTCCTGCAGCACGAACGACATTCCGATGGCGGTGATCAAGAAGATGAGCGGCTTCGCGCCGCGTTTACGCAGTGGGCGATACGCCACCCGTTCCAGCGCGACCGCGGCCACGCCGGAGACCACCATGCCGAAGATCATGGCCGCCACGAGATAGACGATGGTCAAGGCCGCGCCCTGGGAATACACGTCACCGCTGGCCGCGAATCCGAAGACCATCAGGCCGACCAGCTGACCGAACATGCCCAGCATGAAAACTTCCGAATGGGCGAAATTGATCAGGCGGAGCACACCGTAGACGAGTGTGTATCCGACCGCGACCAATGCGTAGATCGAACCGTAGGTCAAGCCTTCCACGGTGAGCCGCCAGAACTGATCGACGACACCGGAGACATTGAATTCGATGGAACTGCTCGCCAGCAGTGTCACATCGGCCAGAGCGGGTGCAGACATTCGTAACTTTCGCCGAGGGAGGAAAACAGCGTGTGCCGAAACCTAATTCGGCACACGCTGTTCCGAACAACTCCTGAGCGCTACTTGACCTGGTACATCCAGATCAGAGCGTTCGCCAACTCACCGGTGGAGCCCCACTTGTACTCGCGGGCCAGGCCCTGGCCGTCGTAGTTGCGCACGAAGTCGACCAGGTCGGGACGGCTGGTCTTACCGGCCTCGATGCCCTTGAGCACGATGGTGGTGAGGTCGTAGCCCTCGGTGGAGTAGGTGCCCGGGTCGAAACCGCTCAGCGCCTTGTACGCGGTGGCGAACTTGTCGGAGGCCGGACCGCAGGGGCACGACAGCAGCGCGTCCTTGGAAGCGCTACCCGCCTGCTTGACGAACTCGACGTCCTTGGTGCCGTCATCGGAGATGAAGGTCGCGGTCACGCCGCCGCTGCGTAGCTGGCTGACCAGCGGGGACGCCTCGGCGTAGTAGCCGGCGTAGAAGATGCCGTCCGGCTTGGCCGACGCCATCTTGGAGACGGTCGCGGAGAAGTCCTTGTCCTTGGCCTTCACGTTGGCCGCGCAGCTGGAGTCGGCGATCGAACCCAGGCCCTCGGTCACGGTCTTGGCCAGGCCGGTGCCGTAATCGGAGTCATCGGCGATGACGCAGATCTTCTTGAACTTGCCGGTGCCCTTGAGGTATCCGGCGACGGCCGGACCCTGCACGCCGTCATTGCCCAGGCCGCGGAAGAAGTTCTTCCAGCCGTTGGTGGTGAGGGTGACGTTGGTGGCCGACGGGGTCAGCGACAGCAGGTTGGCATCGCTGAGGATCTGGCCGGTCGCCTTGGTCTCACCGGAGAAGGTGGGGCCGATCAGCGCCAGGATCGACGGGTCGCTGACCACGGTCGGGATGACCTGGGTGGCCTTCTGCGGGTCGCCCTCGGTGTCGAACTGCTTGACCGTCACCTGGCAACCCGGGTTGGCCTTGTTGTGCTGGTCCAGCGCCAGCTGCACACCACGCACGATATTGAGGCCGAGGTTGGCGTTGTCGCCGGTCAGCGGGCCCGCCATGCCGATGGTGGTCGGCGCACACTTGCCCTTGCCGTCACCCGCGGGATCCGCGGCCGCGGTCGCGTCCTTGACCGGAACTTCCTTGCCCTGACCGTCGACCTGCACCAGCGGCTGGATGGTCAGCGCCGAGGCACCACCACCGCCGGAGTTGTCCGTGGATTTGCTGCTACAACCCGCCGACGTCAGCGCCAGGACCGCCGCCGCGCCGATGACTACCGCTCGCGCCGTGCGACTGTGTCGCAGCGAAGACGTGCGCGCCATTGAACCAAGCACGATTCACCTCATGTTCTGTGCTCCCCGGGGGTAACCGGAGAGGGCCGCCCCATCGATCGGCCCGACCCAGAACATAGCCCTGCCACGTTAGGTCCGCATCACATTCGAATCATCCATGTGACATCGCAACAAAAGAAAAAGCCCCGTTGTTACCGGACTGTAAATTTCTACAGTTGATTCACGGCAACAACAGGGCTACGCGATGGCAACCGCGACCTACTTCGGCGCGAGATTCTCCAGCACTACTTCCGCGACCGCCTTCATAGTGGTGCGACGATCCATCGCCGTGCGCTGAATCCACTTGAACGCCTGCGGCTCCGACAGACCCTGCGTCTGCATGAGCACACCCTTGGCGCGTTCGACCAGCTTGCGGGTCTCGAGGCGGTCGGTCAGATTCGCGACCTCGCTCTCGAGCGCCGCGATCTCATGGAATCGCGATGCGGCCAATTCGATGGCCGGCACCAGATCCGACTTGGTGAACGGCTTCACCAGGTAGGCCATCGCACCCGCATCGCGGGCCCGCTCCACCAGGTCGCGCTGGCTGAAGGCGGTCAGAATGACCACCGGCGCAAGACGTTTCGACGCGATCTCGGCCGCCGCGTCGATGCCGTCCCGGCGCGGCATCTTCACGTCCATGATCACCAGATCCGGACGCAGCTCCTCGGCGAGATCCACGGCCTGCTGGCCGTCGCCCGCCTCACCCACCACGTGATAGCCCTCTTCCGAGAGCATCTCCACCAGGTCCATCCGGATGAGCGCCTCGTCCTCGGCAACCACCACCCGCTTGGGGGCGGACGCCGCGGCATCCTTCTTCGAACCGCCCCCTGCTGTCGTTCCCATAGATGAACCCCTGTCGCTTCCGAATACCGATTACCCGATGCCACCTCGTCTTGCGCCACCCTCACAGGACCGGCACGCACCCGAGTACCCCAAAGAGTACCGTCGCCCCGCTCCGACAACCCACGTACCCAGCGCAAACCGACCAGTATCACAACCCTGTAGTCCCCCGACCCCCCTCGATTAGTTGTATCCCCCTACCACCCGCTATCATTTCCCGTCGGTGCGCCGAGTTGGCGGAAGTGGCAGACGCGACGGTCTCAAAAACCGTTGTCCGAAAGGACGTGTGGGTTCAAGTCCCACACTCGGCACCAAGCAAGAGGGCCGCCCCGGAGTTCACCGGGGCGGCCCTCTTCTCATTGGGCATGCGGCAGGCCCGACCGCGCCTCCGCCGCCCTCCGCGGCAGCGTCCACATGGTCCGGGGATCGAGTCACCGACGAGCGCCGTTGCCGCATCGCCCTGAATTCGTTGCACGACTTGGATATTCGACCTGACGCCGCGCTGCAACCTTCGGGCGCTGAGCATCTCGGCCGTGTCGGGGGCGGAGAGTCAGAGTTGAGTTACGAGCTCGTCGGGGTAGTCGAGGTCGCCGATGAGTAGGCGGTGCGAGCGCACCGAGCAGGCTGGGTCTTCGATGGCGGGAGCGGGGACGAGCGGTTCTGTGGTTCCCGGATTGTGGAGGGCGCGTTGGGCCGGCAGCGGGAGGGCGGCGAAGGGGTCGTCCGTGGTGATCTTGCTCGGGAGGGCGTGGACTGCACTGGAGAAGTTGTCCCAGGCGTTGGTGGGTGAGTCGCCGGTGAGTTCGGCGTAGAGCTGGGCCAGGGTGCCGGATGCACCGAGGGACACCATGGCTCGGGCGGCCTCGTGCAGGGTGTGGCCCTGACTCAGGAGCCAGGAGAGGAAGGCCATGCCGCAGCCGGTGCTGATGGGGTTGCGGTCGGTGGGGTCGGTGATGTTGACGAAATCCGGGGCGCCGGCGGCCTGCCAAGTGGGGGCGGAGGCGAAGTCGGCCAGGGCGTTGTCACTGACCACGGCGGCGCACCAGCGGGAGAGCGCCTCGCCGGTGCTGACCGCGCACAGTCTGCCGCCCATCGAGCATTCGCTGAGTTCCGCCTCGAAGAGGGCCGATACCCGGGCGGGTGCGCCGAAGGCGGCGCAGACCTCGATGGATCCGCCGTTCACGAAATCGCACGCCATGTGGTCCGCGCCGCCGGTGCCGTCGGTGCGGCCGCCGAGGGCGAACACGATCACGTTCACCGCGCCGCTCGCGGTGCCGAAGATTCGGTCGTTGGCCGCGACCACACGGTCCGCGTCGGTGATGAGATCGCGCGCGTTCTGCAAACCGGGCTGACCCAGATGCGGATCGAAGTACACCGATACCTTGCCGTTGGCGCTCGTTCCGACATGCACCGCACGACCGTATTGCGGCCACACCGGCGCCTCGACAGCAGTCGACATTATTGCTCCCCCTCGGTTCCTCGCCGATCTACGGCGAATCATGGTGTGGGCGCGGCCTGGTCGATAACACGAAGACCCCCCAGCCCCACCCGGTACCTCGCGAGCCTATCAGCGCGGCGTTCACCTTGTAACACAGTTCTTTTCGTCGTTTCACCGCTGCGTGACGGCGAGCTCCGGGGCCGGATGAGATCGGCGCTTCGGACGAGGGAGAGCCGTGGCGCAGACGGGGGCGAACAGGGCGACCGCGGTGCGGGCGAATTGCGTTCGAGTAACACCCAATCGGCGCAGGGCGGGGGCGTGGTCGGTGAGGACCACCAGGAGGGCGCCGAACAGGAGGAGCCACCAGACGGCTCGTACGAGCCGACGCAAGGCTGCCGGGGTCGCGGCGAAGGCGAGACGCAGGCGTTGAGTGTGGAACGGAATGTGGCGTTGCTCGTCGGCGACGATGAGGGCCGCGGTGCGGGTGGTCAACGGGTCCGGGGCGCCGTCTCGAAGCGCACGGTGATAAGGGACGGCGATGACCTCGGCGATCGAGAGAACCATCAGTTCCAGCCGGAGGCCGAGGGCACGGCGCAGACGGACGAAGATCGCATCGGTCCAGTGGCGGGAAATCGTTTCGTGCCCTGCGGCGTTCAGGAGCCGCTCCAGCAACCGGGCATGGTTCTGTTCCTCGGCGACGAACAGTCGTACGGCGGCGGCGTAGACGGGGTCGCCCGCGGCATCGGCCTTGGCGATCAGATTCACGCCGTCCCCGGACTCGCCGACCTGGAAACGCTGGATGCTGCGCACCAGCTCGGGCGGCAACGTCGAGCCCATCGACCAGTCCGGGTCTCCGGCCCGTGACCGCGCACGAGCCTTGGCCTCGAATTCGGTTGTCCACCGAGCGAATGATCGAACGTCGCGCATGGTCTTCCCCTCTGCCGGCCGAGCCACTTCGCAGACCGACTCTAGGAAAGCGATGCGTGGATCAGGGGGACACGATGTGGAGATCGTGTGCGGACCCGACGCGACCTCGTCAGTGTGCGGAGAGGGTGCTGAGGACGCCGTTGAGGTAGCCGCCGGCGAATTGGGCTCCGAGGCCCGCGGCCGCGCTTCCGAGTAGTGCGCCCGCGCCTGCGCCGTAGACGGTTCCGACGCCCAGGGCGTTGCCGAGGCTCTCCGCGGACCCCGAGGAGGGGGTGTCCACGTCGGATGCGGTGAGCGGAATCCCTTCCGCCGCAGCGGTTCCGGCGTTGACGGCGAACAAAGCGCAAGCGGCCACACTCAGCAGAACGAATCGTTTCATCGCGGCAGTATATGAAACATATTCACTTCAGATGCCTGATTCGGTCCATGCGGGTGTCACCTCGTCGGTGAAATTTGGCTTATCGAAGTTTCACATTCTGCTGCGGTGACCGGCCTCGTCGCGCATCATCGGGTGCCGTAGTTCCGAACAGCACCGTGGAGGCCGCATGCGAATCACGATGACCTCGTTGGCGAAGGCAGTGACGGCCGGGGTGGTGATCGTGGCGGCGTGTGGGGGGTGCGCGTCGCAGACGGGCGGGACGGCGGCACCGGCGACGACACCAGGACAGACGACGATGACGGTTCCGGGGACTACGACAGCCGCGGCCAGTGCGCCGAAGGCCAAGTCGGGGCTGCCGAATGCGGCCGACGGGAGCAATTTCGAGGCTTGCGCCAACGGCAACTGCGAGGTGCAGGTGGATGGGCCGACCACGATTCCGGTGCCGGGGATGCCGCTGATCGGGGGGAAGGTGCAGATTCAGCAGATCTCGAGCATGGCGGTGACCGCCGCGGCCTCGGTGTTCGGGTTTCCGGCGTCCAGCACGGCGCCCTCGGGCGGGACCATGTTTCTCAATGGGCTGACCATCAAGGTGGTTGCGGTGCAGGGCAGCTCGGCCGTATTGCGGTTGAGCACGTAGTCGCGTCGTCATTGGCGGACCCACGAGCCGGACGGGCGTCCGAAACGGGCCTACACTGCGGGCAGGGGCCGAGGTGTGGGCTTCGAACCGGACGATCGGGTCGGACGTAGGTCTGCACAGGGCGGTTCGACGTGCGGAGGTCACACGGATGCGGGTGCAGAGAGTTACTGCGGACCTGACGGAATATCCGGATCTGGTCGTGATTCTGCTTGGGATGCGGGTACGTAGTCCACGGGGAATTCTGCGGCTGCTGGGGGTGGGTCCGAAGCTGTACCGGTCGCATCGGGATCGACCCGACGGGCTTTTGTCGCACGAGGATGTGGTGTGGTCGTTGTGGCCGCCGCATTGGGGTGCGCGACAGTATTGGCGGGATTTGGAGAGCCTGGAGCGGTGGACGCGCTCGGAGCCGCACCGAATCTGGTGGCAGGAGTTCCTGAAGGACTCCGGCGGGACCGGATTCTGGCATGAAGCCTATTTCGCAAGGGGCGGAATCGATTCCGTGTACGACGATATGGCCGCGCCCACCGGGCTGGCCCGGTTCGCCAGCACCGTCCCAGCTCGGGGGCGGTTGTTCTCGACCCGGGGGCGGGTGCGCAGCACCGGCGCGGAGACCGAGCGAGTACCCGAAATCGCGCCTGTCGTAATGGAATCCACGCTTTATGATTCGGACGGGGCGAATACCTGCTCGGCTATTGATTTACCGCATACCTCCGGGCATGCTTCTTTGCCAGGGGCTGGGCATACTTTGTTGCCAGGGGCATTGACCCGGCACCGATCCGACATTCCGGTGAACGGGAACCAACATCAGGTGAGCGACATTCAGCCGCGCGATGAACATCACGGATCAAACCTGTGATCCGGTCACGGAACTGTTTCGAAATGACAACGCCCGGCATAGGTTATCGGCATGCATGTGCTGTTCGTGTGCAGCGGAAATGTTTGCCGATCCGTCATTGCCGAACGCCTCACCCTGGCGGTGGCCGCTGAACACGGACTACAGGAGCTATCCGCCGAGAGTGCCGGTGTCCGCGCGCTCGTCGGATTCCCGGTGGAACCCCTTGCCGCACAAACGATCGTCGGCCTCGGCGGGGATGCGGGCAACTTCAAGGCCCGCCGCCTGAAGGCCGAATTCGTGCACCGCGCGGACCTGGTGCTCACCATGACCGAGAAGATCCGCGACCAGGTGCGCGATCTCGTCCCCGAGGCGCTGCCGCGCACCTTCACCCTGCTCGAGGCGTACCGCATCGCGAAGGTCAGCGGGGCGCGCAGCGTGGTCGGATTGCATGCCGCGCGCGACGATCTCGCCTATGTCGGCCGGGAGAACATCTCCGATCCGGTGGGCCTGTCGCCGCAACAGTATTGCGATGTCGGCGACCGCATCGCCGAGGCGCTGGTGCCGCTGCTGCTGGCGCTGCACGCGCATCAGCAGGCCGCCGCGCACCCGCGGGGCGGTGGCGACGGCCAGCCGGGGCTGCTGGTGATAGACGGCGGACGGGGCGAATCGGGCAGACGCGCCGAACGCCCCAAGTCGGTCGAATCTTCGCAGCAGACAGGCGATTACTCACGGCAGCCGGCAGCCGATTACGCACGGCAGGCCGGTCAGGCGACCCGGCATGCGGCGGAATCGGCCGGATAGCAGGCGATCCCGGCGGTCCCGGCCGGTCGGAATCCCCGCGTGTCAATACACCTTGCTGCGAGGTTGGTCCGGTAAGGGATTACACTCGCGCGCGGAACATTTACCAGTTCCGCCGAACGCCACTGCCGGTGGTTCGACACAAGAACAGGACCAAGGACATGCCGAAGCGAATTTCGGATGTTTCGCTCCATGTTTACGTGACAGCTCAGACCTTGAACCGCGTCACCGAAACCGTGTGCCGCGTGGTCGATGAATACGTCGCCGATCGAGATATCTTCGCGTGGCGCTTCACCCTCCCGGTGGAGTGCGACGAACCCACCCACACCGTGCTCGAAACCCAGTGGCGGCTGGATCATCCCGACGCCGAACCGGGCGAACGCCGCACCTACGAGATCGCGCTCAGCCTGGTGGGCGAGGCCCGTCAACTAACCAAGGCGGGCATCGCCAAACTCGAGCAGCGCTTGGTGCTGGAGCTGTCCGCCGACGAGCCGGTCCCCTACCTCGTGCACGCCCTGCAGCGGGAGAACTTCGAACTCGAGGAAAACCGCGAGCTGATCTAGGGGCCGAAACGCGAAGCGGGCCGTACCCGAAGGGGTACGGCCCGATAGTGCGTCTACGTCAGCGCCGCGCCGGGAAGTGGCGAATCACGCCCTCCTGCACCGTGGTCGCGAGCAGCTCGCCGGTGCGGGCGTAGAAGTGGCCGCGGGCCAGGCCGCGGGAACCCGCCGCCACCGGCGACTCGGTCGCGTACAGCGCCCAGTCGTCGAAGCGGAACGGGCGGTGGAACCAGATGGAGTGGTTCACGGTGGCCGCGATGATGCGGTCCCAGCCCCAGGACAGGCCGTGCGTGGTGACGATCGAGTCCAGCACCGTGGTGTCGGACGAATACGCCAGCGCCGCAACGTGAATCAGTGGATCGTCGGGTAGCGCGCCGTCGGTGCGCATCCAGACCCGGTTGTATTCGAGACTCTCACCCTTGCCCTTGAGGATCCAGGCCGGGTCGTTGGTGTAGCGCATCTCGATGGGATGCGGTGCGTTGATGAACATCTGGAGCTTGTCCTCCATGCCCACGAACGACTCTTCCACGCGGGGAAGGTCTTCCGGGCCGGGGACGTCGGGCAGGGGCGCGCCGTGCTCGAGCCCCTTGCCCCAGTCCTGGAAGGCGGCGAGCATGACGAACAGTTCCTGCCCGTCCTGGTACGCCGTCACCGTGCGGTTGGCGATGGAGCGTCCGTCCCGGTGCCGATCGACGTGATATTCGATCGGCGCCTTGGGATCTCCGCCGCGCACGAAGTGCGCGTTGATCGCGTGGATCGGACGCTCCGGGCCCACCGTGCGGCCCGCGGCGATGATCGCCTGGGCCACCAGCTGGCCGCCGAACGTGCGGCTCCATACCTTCTCCGGATGTTGACCGATGAAGATGTCGGGTCCGTTCTCCTCGAGGTCGAGCAGGCGCAACAGCTCCCGCAGGTCCTCGGCTCGATCGGTCCCCTCGGGGTCCGCGACGACGTCCGTAGACGTCTCGTCCAGCGACGCACTCAAACTAGTGGTCCTCCTCGCCGATGCGATGCACGTGGATCAGGTTGGTGGACCCGACAGTACCCGGGGGCGAACCGGCCACGATGACCACCAGGTCACCCTTCTTGTATCGCCCGATCGAGAGCAACGCGTTATCCACCTGGTGGATCATCTCGTCGGTCGTGCCCACCGGAGGAACGATGAACGTTTCCACGCCCCACGTCAAGGCGAGCTGACTGCGAATCGACGCCTGCGGCGTGAAGGCCAGCAGCGGCAGCGGGGTGTGCAGGCGGGCCAGGCGGCGCACCGTGTCACCGGACTGCGTGAAGGCAACCAGCGCTTTGGCATTGAGCCGCTCGCCGATGTCGCGGGCGGCGTAGGAGATGACACCGCGCTTGGTCCGCGGCACGTGGGTCAGCGGCGGAACACGAGTGGAGGACTCGGATTCCACGGCGTGCACGATGCGGGCCATGGTGCGCACGGCCTCGATCGGGTAGTCGCCGACCGAGGTCTCGCCGGAGAGCATGACCGCGTCCGCACCGTCGAGCACCGCGTTGGCCACATCCGAGGCCTCGGCGCGGGTCGGGCGCGAGTTGGTGATCATGGATTCCAGCATCTGGGTGGCCACGATGACCGGCTTGGCGTTCTCGCGCGCCATCTGCACGGCACGCTTCTGCACCAGCGGCACCTGCTCGAGCGGCAGCTCCACGCCGAGGTCGCCACGGGCGACCATGACGGCGTCGAAGGCCAGCACGATGGCTTCCAAATTGTCGATGGCTTCGGGCTTTTCGAGCTTGCCGATGACCGGCACCCGGCGGCCCACGCGATCCATGATGTCGTGCACCAGCTCCACATCGGAGGGCGAGCGCACGAAGGACAGCGCGATGAAGTCCACGCCCAGGGCGAGGGCGAATTCCAGGTCGTCGATGTCCTTTTCGGACAGGGCCGGCACGGAGACGTCCATGCCGGGCAGCGAGACGCCCTTGTTGTTGGAGACGGGCCCGCCCTCGGTGACTCGGCAGATGACGTCGTTGTCTTCGACGCGCAGCACGGTCAGCCCGACCTTGCCGTCGTCCACGAGCAGCCGGTCGCCGGGCTTGGCGTCCTTGGCGAGGTGTTTGTAGGTGGTCGAAACCCGGTCGTGAGTTCCCACAATGTCGTCGACGGTGATTCGGACTTCCTCACCGGTGTTCCAGACGGTCTTGCCGTCACCCTCGAACCGCCCCAGGCGGATCTTCGGGCCCTGCAGGTCGGCGAGGATACCGACGGCGCGGCCAGCGGCATCGCTGGCGGCGCGCACCTTTTTATAGTTTTCGGCATGGTCCGAATGCTCGCCGTGGCTGAAGTTCAGGCGAGCAACATCCATGCCACTTTCGACGAGCTCACGAATCCGGTCCTCGGATGACACAGCAGGTCCGAGGGTGCACACAATCTTCGTTCGTCGCATCACGACTTAAACCCTAGACCTGTGACAACCCTCATGCCGAGCCCGGCACACACATATACGGTTCTCGTAAGCAGCCGTTCAGCTAATGCCTGGTCAACGCGCAACATGCCTAGCCAGCACGGTCTCCAAGCGGGATTGGCCGAAGCCCAGGATCAGGCATATTACCCAGTAGTAAAGTGCCGCCACGCCATACAGCGCGAAGAAGTCGAAGGTCGGTGCCGCGGCTATTTGCGCGGTGCGCAGCAACTCCGTCACGAGGATGGTCGAGGCGAGCGAAGTGTCCTTCACCAAGGAGATGAGCGTGTTGGACAACGGCGGCACCGCGATGCGCGAAGCCTGCGGCAGGATGATCAGCCGCAACGCCTGCGGATAGTTCATGCCGACCGCGTACGACGCCTCCCATTGCCCCTGCGCGACCGACAGGATCGAGGCCCGGATGATCTCCGCGGCGTACCCACCCACGTTCAGGCTGAACGCGATGACCGCCGCCGGGAACGGGTCGATCACGATGTGGAAGTTGGGCAGGCCGTAGAAGATGATGAACAGCTGCACCAGCAGCGGCGTGCCGCGAATGATCGAGATGTAGAAGCGCGCGAGGGCCGAAAGCGCCCGGTTGCTCGACATCCGGGCCAGCGCGACGAACAGCGCGATGGCCAGACCCAGCACGAAGCTGACACCCGTGAGCGGCAGCGTCGAGGTGACGGTCGCCTTCAACATCGGCACCAGGTTGTGTTGGATCAGGGACCAGGTGGCGTCGTCCATGGTCGAATCGCCCTGTGTCGCTTACTTGCTGACGTCGGTGCCGAAGTACTTCTCGGAGATCTTGGCCAGCGTGCCGTCGGTGCGCAGGTCGTCGAGCGCCTTGTTGATCTGATCGGTCAGGGCCTGCGAGTCCTTGCGGGCGGCGAACGCCTGCTTGGAGGTCTCACCGGTCTTGCCGACGATCTGGATGGTGCCGGTGCCCTGCGCCTTGGTGAAGGCGTTCACGGCGAGGGTGTCGTTGACGGTGGCGTCGGCGCGGCCGGTCTTGAGCAGCTGGGTGGCCTCGACGAAGCCGGGGATGGCCTCGACCTTGCACCCCGCGGTCTTGGCGACCTGGGCCCAGTTGCTGGTTTCGGACTGGGCGCAGGTCTTGCCGTTCAGGTCGGCGAGGGTGTGGATGCCGTCATTACCGGTCTTGGTGACGATGACGCCCTCGGACACGGTGTAGGGCTGGGAGAGCGAATACTTCTGCTGCCGTGTGTCGTTCACGGTGACCTGGTTGGCGATGAGGTCCACGCGCTTGGATTCCAGCGAGGCGAACAGCGAGTCCCACGGCGCCTGGGTGAACTCCACCTTCTTGCCGATCTTGTCGCCGACAGCCTTGATCACGTCGACGTCGTAGCCGGTGAGGTTGCCGTTGTCCTGGTAGCTGAACGGCGAATAGGTGCCCTCGGTGCCGACCTTCAGCACGTTGGCGTCGTCCTTGCTGGAGCTGCATGCGACCAATCCCGCGGCGGCGACGACGGCGATCAGAACGGCGGCGAGCTTACGGCGCACGAGTGGGACCTCTCCTCGGGCGTGGGGGTCCACGCGACAGAACAACCGACAAAGGGTACGCCGCGAACCGACGGGTTGGCACGGCAACCATCATGGTGCGCGAAAACCTTGTTCCGAATCCCGTTCCGATGATATTGCGCAAAACGGCCGCCACCCCGGAGGGTGACGGCCGTCGGAGGCTGGAGTGTCGCGGTCAATCCCGCAGCGGACGCCCCTGCGGGTCCGGGACCTTGCCGGTGAGGATGAGGATGCCGTCGATCAGCGCCCAGATGCCGCAGCCACCACAGGTGACCAGCTGCAGCACGCCGATGGTGGTGTAGCCCATGTAGAAGCGACCGAGACCGAGACCGCCGACGAGCAGCTGCAGCAGACCCGCGGTCAGCTTGCTCTTGTCCGACAACGGAACTCCGAACGGATCACGACCGTAGGGGGCTTCAGGGTCGCCGCCGTAGGGGCCCGCAGGACCGGGGGCCCCGTACGGCGCGGGCTGCTGGCCGTAGGGCTGCGCCGGCTGACCGTAAGGCTGGGCGGGCTGGCCGTAGGGCTGCTGGCCCGGGAAGGGCTGCTGCCCGTACTGCGGCCCGGTGCCGGGCGCGCCGTACTGGGGCCCGTCCTGCGGCGGCTGTTGGTTGAAGGGGTCGGTCACGCGAGTCCTCCTGATGTGCGGATTTCAGGAGCCATTCTTGCCGGACTCGACAGTTTTCGCCTGGTCGACGGACTCCTCGGCCTCCGGCTCGGAACCACCGGATTCGGAGGAGTTATCGCGCTCCGTCTCCGATTCGTTGCCGGGCGTGGCGGATTCGGACTCCGACTTCTTCTCCGATGCGTCGGAATCGTCCGATTCCGTGGCGGTTTCGGCCACCACCGCTGTCGCACCGAAGGCCCGCAGCGCGCCGAACTGCCACGGCCACGGACGCTCGATCCCGGGGCGCAGTTGCTCGGCCGACTCGCGGCCCTTGGTCGCGAACAGGAAATAGGCCACGGCGCAAAGGAATACGATCGCCGAGGTGAAGGTGTTCACGCGCAGACCCAGGATGTGGGTGGCCTCGTCGTCGCGCAGCAACTCGACGAAGAACCGGCCGAAGCAGTAGACCGCGACGTAAAGCGCGAACAGGCGGCCGTGGCCGATGCGGAACTTGCGATCCAGGTAGAGCAGGACGCCGACGCCGAGCAGATTCCAGATCAACTCGTAGAGGAAGGTCGGCTGCACGATCCGAATCGGCGCGCCCGCGGCGGTGCCGTTCATCATGTCCAGTCCGCCACTGTGATCGAAGCGCTGGTAGATCTCGAGACCCCACGGCACGGTGGTCTGGCGGCCGTAGAGCTCCTGGTTGAAGTAGTTGCCCAACCGGCCGATGGCCTGCGCCAGCAGGATTCCCGGCGCAATGGCATCGCCGAAGGCGGGCAGCGGAATCCGATACACGCGGCAGCCGATCCAGGCGCCGATGCCGCCGAGCAGCACCGCACCCCAGATGCCGAGGCCGCCCTCCCAGATCTTGAAAGCGTTCATAGGGTGACCGTCGTGGCCGAAGTACTTCTGCCAGTCGGTGGCCACGTGGTAGAGCCGACCGCCGATCAGACCGAAGGGCACCGCGAACATGGCGACGTCGAGCACCTGCCCGGACTGTCCGCCGCGCGCGATCCAGCGCTTCTCCCCCAGCCAGATGGCCGCGACGATGCCGATGATGATGCAGATCGCGTAGGCCCGCAGCGGGAACGGCCCGATGTCCCACACGCCACGCGGCGGGCTGGGGATATACGCCAGGACATCAGCGCCGGTGCTCTCGGCAAGGGCTCGTAAGGTCACGAGTCCCCACCGTAGCCGAAATGGGTTCCGGCGCGCCGACCCAGGGCGGACGCGCCGGAACCCTCCGGTGCTACTGGGCGTCGACGAGTTCCAGCTTTTCCTTGTGCTGCTTCTCGCTGAACATGGTGAGGATCAACAGCAGAACCGCGCCGATGCCGCCGCCGATGAGGATGGTGAAGCCGCCGTTCCAGCCGAAATGATCGACCACGAAACCGATTACGGCACTGGCCGCGACCGAGCCGCCGAGGTAGCCGAACAGGCCGGTGAAGCCCGCCGCCGAGCCCGCTGCCTTCTTGGACACCAATTCCAGTGCGTGCAGGCCGATCAGCATGACGGGTCCGTAGATGAGGAAGCCGATGACGATCATGCAACCCATGCTGACGGCCGGGCTGTCGGCGGGGGCCAGCCAGAAGATGACGGTCGCGACGGTCACCAGGCCCATGAAGAGGACACCGGTGGCGCCGCGGTTGCCGCGAAACACCTTGTCCGACATCCATCCGGCGAGCAGGGTGCCCGGAATGCCCGCATACTCGTAGAGGAAGTACGCCCACGAGGACTTGTCCAGCGTGAAGTGCTTCACCTCCTTGAGGTAGGTCGGCGACCAGTCGAGAATCCCGTAACGCAACAGATATACGAAGACGTTGGCGAAGGCGATGTACCACAACAGCTTGTTCGGCAGGATGTAGCGGTTGAAGATCTCCTTGGCGGAGAGCTCCCGCTCGTCCTGCGCCGAATAGTCGGCCGGATAGTCGTTCTTGTACTCCTCGATCGGCGGCAGCCCCACCGACTGCGGGGTGTCGCGCATCAGGAAGTAGGCGATGACCGCCACGACGATGGCCATGAACGCGGGCATGTAGAACGCCGAACGCCAGTCGTGGAACCACGCCATGCCGAGCAGGAACAGCAGCGGCGGCAGGCCACCGCCGACATTGTGCGCGGTGTTCCACACCGACACGATCCGCCCGCGCTCCGACTGCGACCACCAGTGCACCATGGTCCGTCCCGAGGGCGGCCAGCCCATGCCCTGGAACCAGCCGCACACGAACAGCAGCACGAACATGATCAGCACGCTCGAGGTGGACCAGTCCACGAAGCCCATGAACAGCATCACCGCGGCGGACAGGATCAGGCCCAGCGGAAGAAAGATGCGCGGGTTCGAGCGGTCGGAGATCAGGCCCATGACGAACTTGGAGACGCCGTAGGACAGCGAGATGGCCGAGAGCACCAGGCCCATCTGACCTTTGGTGTAATCGCCGTGTTCCCCGTCGGTCAGATAAGGGATGGCGAGCGCGAAGTTCTTGCGCACCAAGTAGTACGCGGCATATCCGAAGAAGATGCCGATGAAAATCTGCCACCGCAGTCGCTTGTAGAGCGGATCGATGTCCTTCTCGGGTAACCGCTCCTTGTGGGGCGCGGGCGCGAGGATACTCAGCATGCCCCGGACATTAACTGAGAATTATCTGTATTTTCAAATCCTTCCAAACGAGTTTTGCAAACGTGTTTTCAATAAAAAGAAAGGGCGCATACCGATTTCGGTACGCGCCCTTTCCAAGTGTGTTTTGTTACGAGGAAACCGAGGCCGAACGTACGCCCTGCGCCAATTCCGCGGTCAGCGTGCGAACCGCGTCCAAACCCTCCGCGGCCGCCGATACCAGGGCCGAACCCACAATGACGCCATCCGCGTAGGAGGCGATTTCGGCCGCCTGCGCGCCATTGCGCACACCCAGGCCGACACCGATCGGGATATCGGAATGTGCGCGCACGCGGGCACACAGCGCCGGGGCCATGTCCGAGACCGCGTCACGAGCGCCGGTGACACCCATGGTCGAGGCCGCGTACACGAAACCCTTGGACGACTCCAGGGTCTTGACCAGTCGCTCCTCGGTGGAGGAGGGGGCGACCAGGAAGATGCGATCCAGGTTGTGGGTGGAGGACGCCACGAACCAGTCGTCGGCCTCCTCCGGGATCAGGTTCGGTGTGATCAGGCCGAGCCCGCCCGCCGCCGCCAGATCGCGGGAGAAGGTGTCGACGCCGTACTGCAGCACCGGGTTCCAGTAGGTCATGACGACGGCCTTGCCGCCCGCCTGGGAGATGGCCTCCACGACCTTGAACACGTCGCGCACCCGGACGCCACCGGCGAGCGCCTGCTCGGCGGCCCGCTGGATGGTCGGGCCGTCCATCACCGGATCGGAGTAGGCGACGCCCACTTCGATGATGTCGCAACCGGATTCGACCATGGCGCGGCAGACGTCGATGGAGCCCTGCACATCCGGGTACCCGGCGGGCAGGTAGCCGATCAGGGCCGCGCGGTTCTCCTCGCGGCAGGCCGCGAAGGTGTTGGCGAGACGGGACTGCTGGCTCACTGGGCTTCCCCCTCGGGCTCGTCGAACAGCCCGAACCATTGGGCGGCCGTATCCATGTCCTTGTCACCGCGACCGGACAGGTTCACCACGATGATCTTGCCGGGGCCGAGTTCCTGACCGAGCTTCAGCGCGCCCGCGACCGCGTGCGCCGACTCGACGGCCGGGATGATGCCCTCGGCGCGGCTGAGCAGCAGCAGCGCGTCCATCGCCTCGGTGTCGGTGATCGGGTAGTACTGCGCCCGGCCGGTGTCCTTGAGGTAGGCGTGCTCCGGGCCGACGCCCGGGTAGTCCAGACCCGCGGAGATGGAATGCGATTCGATGGTCTGCCCGTCCTCGTCCTGCAGCAGGTACGAGTACGCGCCCTGGAAGGCGCCCGGGGTGCCACCGGTGAAAGTGGCGGCGTGACGGCCGGTTTCGACGCCGTCGCCGGCGGCCTCGTAGCCGATCAGGCGCACGCCCGGATCGTCGATGAAGGCGTGGAAGATGCCGATGGCGTTGGAACCACCACCGACACAGGCGGTTACCGCATCCGGCAGCCGACCGGTGTGCGCCTGGATCTGCTGACGCGCCTCCAGGCCGATGATGCGCTGGAAGTCGCGCACCATGAGCGGGAACGGGTGCGGGCCCGCGGCGGTGCCGAAGCAGTAGTAGGTGCGGTCGGCATTGGTGACCCAGTCGCGCAGCGCCTCGTTGATGGCGTCCTTGAGCGTCTGCGAACCCGTTGTCACGCTGATGACTTCGGCGCCGAGCAGGCGCATGCGGGCCACGTTCAACTGCTGGCGCACGGTGTCGACCGCGCCCATGTAGATGACGCATTCGATGCCCAGCAGCGCGCACGCGGTGGCGGTGGCGACGCCGTGCTGGCCCGCGCCGGTCTCGGCGATGACACGGGTCTTGTTCATCCGCTTGGCCAGCAGCACCTGGCCGAGCACATTGTTGATTTTGTGAGAACCGGTGTGGTTCAGGTCTTCCCGCTTGAGGAAGATGCGCGCGCCACCGGCGTGCTGGGCCAGGTTCTTGCACTCGAACACCGGCGAGGGACGGCCGGTGTAGTCGCGCTGCAACCGGTCGAGCTCGTCGAGGAAGTTCGGGTCCACCCGACACTTGTCGTATTCGGCGGTGACCTCTTCGATCACGGCCATCAACGCCTCGGGCACGTGGCGGCCGCCGTAGACGCCGAAGTGGCCGCCCAGGTCGGGCTCGTGGCTCTTGTTGGTGACGCCGGCGCTGGCCTGCGGGAGGCCGGGAGCCTTCTCAGTCTGTGTCATCGGCTCTTTCACCGTCCCCGGCGAACCGGTTTCGGGCAGGAAGGATGGGTTCCGGCGGTCACCAGCTCGGCCACGGCGGCCCGCGGGTCACCGCTGGTCACCAGGCCCTCGCCGACGAGCACGGCGTCCGCGCCCGCTCCGGCGTAGGCCAAAAGGTCTGCGGTGCCGCGGATTCCGGATTCGGCGACCCGGATGATCTCACTCGGCAGGCCGGGGGCGATGCGCGCGAACACATCCCGGTCCACCTCGAGGGTCTTGAGGTTGCGGGCGTTCACGCCGATCACGGAGGCGCCGGCCTGCAACGCGCGGTCGGCCTCCTCCTCGGTGTGCACCTCGACCAGCGCGGTCATGCCGAGCGATTCGGTGCGGTCGAGCAGCGAGGCCAGCACGTCCTGTTCCAGCGCGGCCACGATCAGCAGGATCACGTCCGCGCCGTGGGCACGGGCCTCGTGGATCTGATACGGGCCGACGATGAAGTCCTTGCGCAGGATCGGGATGTCCACGGCCTGGCGGACCGCGTCGAGATCCGCGAGCGAACCGCCGAAGCGACGCTGCTCGGTCAGCACGCTGATGATGCGCGCGCCGCCGTCCTCGTAGGCCCGGGCCAGGTCGGCGGGGTTGGCGATATCCGCGATCGCACCCTTGGAGGGGCTGGCGCGCTTCACTTCGGCGATCACGCCGATCCCGTCCGCGTGCAGGGCGGCCTTGGCGTCACGCGGGGACTTGGCCTTCGCGGCGGCGGCCTTCACTGCCTGGAAATCCAGAACGGCTTCGCGAGCGGCCACATCCGCGCGGACCCCGTCGAGAATCGAGTCGAGTACCGTCATCTGGCTCGAATCCTTTCTGGGGAGACGGACTTGCTGCCTGAGAATCCCCCCAGGCGCTGTCTCACCGATGCTGATAAAGAGTAAATGGCTATGTTCCCGTGCTTGACGGCGGGGCAGGAGTCGGCTTCACTGCCGCTCCCCCACCCAGCTCAGTGGCGTTGGTCTCGCGATCCGCTGTCATCCGGATCATCGTGCGGGGCAGGGTGATTGGTTTCGTCGTCGGTCGGATCGACACCTTCGTCGAGCGCGTCCCACAGCACGCGGCCCGACAACTGCCCGGTCGAGGCGTCGGGTGACCCGGATCCCGGGTCCCGGACACGGGCGTGATGTGCGGCAACCTGCTCGGCCGCGGAGAGCTTCCGCGCGGCGGGATTGTCGTATTTTCCGGACATGCGCGCCGACTCGGAGGACTGCCGCACCAGCAGCAGACCCGCCGCGAAGGCCGCCACCGCACCGGCCAGCGACACCACGGCGGGTAGCGCCGAGGTGGTCACCGCGCCCGCGTGATCGCCGCCGTGCAGCTCGGCCAGCCGCTCCGCACGACCCTCGGTGCCGTGATGGGTGAGCAGCGCGTACGCGGGGACCGCCGACATCGCGGCCACCACCGCGACCACGACACCGACACCGCGCCGCCACCAACCGTGGGTGGCGAACACGGCCGCGATGGTGGCCAAGAAGACCAGCGCCAGCGGTGTCAGCGCGCCGAACCAGACCCCGCCGTTGAGGTCCTTGTGCCGGGGTAGGCCGTAGTCGCTGGTGATCTCGATCTTGGCCCAGTTCATTCGCGAGGACGCCCACAGCAGGGCGGCCGCGACGGCGAGCAGCGCCACCGCCGCCAGTGGCCGCTGACGCTTGCGCGGCGCGGCGGCCTCGGATTCGGCTGCCGAGTCGGCTTCGGGCGCAGCGGCTTTCGCGGCCTCGCTGTCCGGTAAAGCGCTGTCCGCCGAATTCGCGCCGGGTTGCGGATCACTCATTCGGGTTGGCCGGTCGGGCGGTAGGCGCGCACGGTTTCCGCGGCGGCGATGGCCTTGAGGACGGCCATGGCCTTGTTGCGGGATTCGACGTCCTCGTAGTCCGGGTCGGAGTCGGCGACGATGCCGGCCCCGGCCTGGACGTAGGCGGTGCCGTCCTTGAGCAGGGCGGTGCGGATGGCGATGGCGGTGTCGGCGTCACCGGCGAAGTCGAGGTAGCCGACGACACCGGCGTAGACGCCGCGTCGGGTGGGCTCGAGTTCCTCGATCAACTCCATGGCGCGAACCTTCGGCGCACCGGAGAGGGTGCCCGCCGGGAAGCATGCCTGCACCGCGTCGAGCGCGACCTTGCCGGGCTTGAGGCGACCCGACACCGTCGAAACCAGGTGCATGACATGCGAATACCGCTCGACGTGGCGATACTCGGTGACCTTCACCGTGCCGGGCTCGCAGACGCGGCCCAGATCGTTGCGGCCCAGATCGACGAGCATGAGGTGCTCGGCGTTCTCCTTCTCGTCGGCGAGCAGGCCCTTCTCGAGCAGGAGATCGTCCTCCTCGGTGACGCCGCGCCAGCGGGTGCCCGCGATCGGGTGCGTGGTGGCCACGCCGTCCTTCACCGTCACCAGCGATTCCGGGCTGGAACCGACGATGGAGAACGCGGTGCCGCCGGAGCCGTCCGGGATGTGCATGAGGTACATGTACGGGCTCGGGTTGGAGGCGCGCAGCATGCGGTAGAGATCCAGCGGAGTTCCGTTGTACTCCATCTCGAAGCGCTGCGAGAGCACCACCTGGAAGGCCTCGCCCGCCTCGATCTCCTTGACCAGTCGGCGCACGCCCGCACCGAATTCGTCGGAGGTGCGCTGGCGGCGGTAGTTCGGTTCGGGGCGGTCGAAGACCGAGACGGTCGAGTCGGCGGGGGCCGCGAGGGCTTCGGTCATGCGGTCCAGGCGGGCGACGGCGTCGTCGTAGGCCTCGTCGACGCGCTCGTCGGTGCCGTTCCAGTTGACGGCGTTGGCGATCAGGGTGATCGCGCCCTCGTGGTGGTCGAAGGCGGCCAGGTCGGTGGCCAGCATCAGGACCATCTCGGGGACCTGCAGGTCGTCGGTGGCCAGGACGGGCAGGCGTTCGAGGCGGCGGACGGTGTCGTAGCCGAGGTAGCCGACCAAGCCGCCGGTCAGCGGCGGCAAACCGGGCAGGCGTTCGGTGCGCAGCACTTCGAGGGACTCGCGCAGGGCGATGAGCGGATCGCCGCCCACCGGCGCGTCGGCCGGGGTCTGGCCGAGCCAGGCGGCCTGGCCGTCGACCACGGTCAGGGCGCTGGGGCTGCCCGCGCCGATGAAGGACCATCGCGACCAGGAGCGGCCGTTTTCGGCCGATTCCAGCAGGAAGGTGCCGGGCCGGTCGGCGGCCAGTTTGCGGTAGGCCGAGAGGGGAGTCTCGGAGTCCGCCAACACCTTTCGGACCACCGGGACCACCCGGTGATCGGCCGCGAGCGCCCGGAACTGCTCCCGGGAGGTGGTCGAGTCAGTAGCCGCGTTACGAGGCAAACCTTGCGCGCCGTGCATTCACCCATCATTCCAGGCCCGATGATCGGTTCAGAAATCGCGCTCCCCGGCCCAGCCGAGGAGGCACCTGTGGCGAATACCTGAAGCGGTCATCACTACACTCGCGCCGGTCTCCATGCTCAGGAGATCGTCACTGCTCCGGCAGCAAGATGGAGAGGTCGCACGCGGTATCCCCATTTTCGAGAGGAGTTCAACACAGATGTACCCCTCGCAACCGGTAGCACCGGAGGGTCCACGGCACGCAGCTCCGCAGATCGCCCCGGGTATCCACCCCGGCCAGCCGCCGCGGATGATGAATATGAATCCGGGCGGAAAGTACTCCGCCATCGCCTCGTTCGTCACGTATGTGAAGGCCCTGGAAGCCCTCGACCCGCGGAGCTTCCCGGACGAGTACGCCGAGCACACCGACCGCATCAGGGAACTGAAGCCGTTCCTGCGCGCGCACGGCATCCTCGATGTCATGGAGATCAAGAACCCGGAGGTCGCCGCCCTCATCGGCGTGTGATTCCGACACCCCGTGTCGGGGGTGGTTGGGGCTCCGGGGGTTTCACCCCCGGACCCCCAAGCAAAGCAGGTTCACAGCCAGGTCCAGATAGGTTGTGCACGATGGAAATTGGGGTAGGGTTCGGGGTATGAAGGCAGGTCAGCTCGCTCCTAATTTCGAGCTTCCGGATCAGTCGGGGACCTTGCGGTCGCTCGAGTCGTTGCTGGCCGAGGGGCCGGTGGTGTTGTTCTTCTATCCGGCCGCGAATACGCCGGTGTGCACCGCGGAGGCTTGCCACTTCCGGGATCTGGCAACGGAGTTCAAGGCCGCGGGGGCCAGTTGCGTGGGGATCAGCGCGGATTCGGTGGATGTGCAGCAGGGGTTCGCGGAGAAGCAGGGGCTGGGGTATCCGGTGCTGTCCGACGCAGGCGCGAAGGTGGCGGCCGAGTTCGGGGTGAAGCGGGGGCTGTTGGGGGCACTGGTGCCGGTGAAGCGGACGACGTTCGTGATCGATCCGGATCGGACCGTTGCCAAGGTCATCAACAGTGAGCTGCGCGCGAATGTGCACGCGGACGAGGCTCTGCAGTTCCTGCGCAATCGCGCCTGACGAACTTCACGGTCCACATTCGGCCCGGTCGTGCCGCTTGTCGGCGCGGCCGGAGCGTCGATGCTTCGTGTGCCGACGAATCGGACATACGCTGGGCGCATGACTACGCCGAGCACCGAGCAGTCGGAGGGTAAGCGTTCAACCTTCGTCACGTGGCGCAATCGCATCATTGCCGGTGTCATCGCCGCGGTGGTCTTGTGGCTTGCGTACTTGATTCTGGCGGCATTCATTCCGCGATGGTGGGCGCAGCGGCTCGCGGAAATGGTGGGTTCGAGTTTCGCAAAAGGGATCTGGTACGGCCTGATAATGGGCGCGGCATGTACGGCTGTGCCACTTTTTCTGTTGTTGGCGGCGGGCCTGAGCTGGCGGAAACGGGGCGGTAGGTTTATCGCCGGTGCCGCAGCGGTTCTCGCACTCATCGTGGCCATCCCGAATTTGATGACGCTCACCATCGTCCTCGGCGATTCCAATGCCGCACACGCCGGTCAGCGCATTCTCGATGTCGACGGTCCCGGATTCCGAGGCGCCGCACTCGCGGGCGCGATCGTGGCCGCGGTGCTGTTCCTGGCGGTGGCATTTCTCTTGATGCGCAGGCGATTTCGCCGCCATCGTGCCGAACGCCAGCGCAACCAACCGGAAAAGCCGCGCGTGTCGCCGGAAACTCCGGCTAATCCTCCAGAAGTCGGCACGAACTGATTTACCGTCGCGACACGCGTGATCGATGTCACGTCATTCAGCAACACCGTGACTGACGAGCGAAATCGTGGCAAACTTTGACGTGCGAGTGACTCGTCAGATGCCGAATCGCAGACTCTCCCATCGGCCGGCACAACGGGGAACTTGGCTGCTACGAGAGGGCGCGCACGGTGACCAAGTGGTTGAATCCCATGGAACAGCGAGCTTGGCGTACCCTTGTCGCGCTGACCACCAGACTTCCCGCGGCCCTGGATACTCAGCTGCAACGCGAGTCCGGGATTACCCATTTCGAATACTTCGTGATGACTCTGCTCTCCGAAGAACCGGGCCACCGGTTGCAACTGAGCGAGCTTGCGCAAAAGGCAAACGCATCGCTATCACGGCTGTCGCACGTGGTCTCCAAACTCGAACGTCTCGGCTGGGCCGAGCGCGTCAGCATCACCGGTCGGCGCGGGGCGCAGGCGGTGCTGACCGATGCCGGGTTCCGGAAGGTGACCGAGGCGGCGCCCGGCTATCTGGAGTGCGTACGCGGCCTGGTGTTCGACGGGCTGGACGCCGAGCAGACCGAGCAGCTGCTCGCGCTGGGCGAGACGCTGGTGGCGCAGCTGGACAAGGGCATGGGCCGCGGGCTCGGCCGCTCGGGGCGGCCGATCTCGCATCTGGACGTGAATTCCCAGGAAACGGGCTAGATTCCGGCCACAAGCACGCCGGAATGACGGTCAGTCCTGTTGCGCCAGAAGCACGTCGGTATCGAAGCAGGTGTGCGTGCCGGTGTGGCAGGCCGCGCCCTCCTGGTCGACGATGAGCAGCACGGTGTCCCCGTCGCAGTCGAGGCGCACCTCGTGCACGTACTGGGTGTGGCCGGAGGTCTCGCCCTTGACCCAGTACTGCTGCCGCGAGCGCGAATAGTAGGTGCCCTTGCGGGTTTCCAGGGTGCGCGCCAGCGCCTCGTCGTCCATCCACGCCATCATGAGCACGGCGCCGGTGGACTTCTCCTGCGCGACGGCGGCGAACAGGCCGTCGGCGTTGCGCTTGAGCCGGATGGCGATCGCCGGATCGAGGGAGCTCATCGGACCGTGATTCCTTCCGCGCGCATGGCGTCCTTGACCTGACCGATGGTGAGGTCGCCGAAGTGGAAGACGCTGGCGGCCAGCACCGCGTCCGCACCGGACTGCACGGCGGGTGCGAAGTCCTCGACCTTGCCCGCGCCGCCGGAGGCGATGACCGGCACCGAGACCGCGGCCCGCACGGCCCGGATCATGGTGAGATCGAAGCCGGCCTTGGTGCCGTCGGCGTCCATGGAGTTGAGCAGGATCTCGCCGACGCCCAATTCGGCTCCGCGCACGGCCCATTCGACGGCGTCGATGCCGGTGCCGCGCTTGCCGCCGTGGGTGGTGACCTCCCAGCCGGACGGGGTGGCGGGCTGGCCTTCGGGCACAGTGCGGGCATCGACGGACAGCACGATGCACTGCGAGCCGAAGCGCTCCGACATCTCGCGCAGCACCTCGGGGCGGGCGACGGCGGCGGTGTTCACCGACACCTTGTCCGCGCCCGCGCGCAGCAGTCGGTCCACGTCCTCGACGGTGCGCACGCCGCCGCCGACGGTGAGCGGGATGAAGATCTGCTCGGCGGTGCGGGTGACGACGTCGATCATGGTGCCGCGGTCGCCGGTGGAAGCGGTGACGTCGAGGAAGGTCAGCTCGTCCGCGCCCTGCGCGTCGTAGGTGGCCGCCAGTTCGACGGGATCGCCCGCATCCCGGAGGTTTTCGAAGTTGACGCCCTTGACCACGCGGCCCGCGTCGACGTCCAGGCAGGGGATCACTCGCACTGCCAAACTCATTGTTCTGCCTCTCCTCGGACTCGATCGGCCGTCTCGGCGATCAGGTCCAGTAGTTCCTCGTGCACGCCGGGCGCGGCGGCCAGCACCGATCCGGATTCGATGGTCCAGTCCTTGCCCAGCAGGTCGGTGACGACCCCGCCCGCGGCCCGGACCATCGCCACCCCGGCGGCGTTGTCCCACGGGTGATGTCCGAACACAACCGCCCCGCCCAGAATTCCCGAGGCGGTGTAGGCCAGGTCGATGCCGGTGGACCCGTACATGCGCTGCCGGCCGGACAGCCGCGACAGCGCGCCCAGCAGGTTGAATCGGAAGATGCCCGGAATCCGGCCCGCCCCATCGAGATTGAAGCTGCCGAAGCCGATCATGGCGGTGGCGAGCTTGGCCGGGGCCAAGGGCGGCAACGGCTTTCCGTCCAGCAGCAGCGGCCCGCCCTGGATGGCGGCGTACCGCTGGCCCAGGATGGGCAGCCAGGTCAGTCCGATGACCGGGACGCCGTCGCGCACCAGCGCGAGCAGCATGCCGCACATGGGGCTGCCCGCCGAATAGTTGAAGGTGCCGTCGATGGGGTCGAGCACCCAGGCGGTGCCGGTGGTCAGCTGCGGGCCACCGAATTCCTCGCCGTGCACCGGGATTCCGGTGCGCTGCGCGAGTTCCCGGGAAATCGTCCGCTCGAGTTCCAGGTCGAGTTCGGTGGCGAAGTCGTTGCGCCCCTTCTCGACCGCGCTCGGCGCCCCGATGCCTTCCACGAATCGCGGTGTGGCGGAGTCGAGCACCGCCGTGGCGATGCTGAGCAGCTCGTCGAGTTCGGGCACGGTCAGCGGACCGCGGCCAGGGCTTCGGGCAGCGTGAACCGGCCCGCGTACAGCGCCTTGCCGATGATCGCGCCCTCCACGCCCTCGTCGACCAGGGTGGCGATGGCGCGCAGGTCGTCGAGCTGCGAGATGCCGCCCGAGGCGATGACCGGGGCCTCGCAGGCGTTGGCGACCTGGGCCAGCAGGTCCAGGTTCGGCCCGGTCAGGGTGCCGTCCTTGGAGACGTCGGTGACCACGTAGCGCGAGCAGCCGTCGCGTTCGAGCCGCTCGAGCACCTCCCACAGGTCGCCGCCGTCGGTGACCCAGCCGCGCCCGCGCAGCCGCCACTCACCGTCGATCATCTTGACGTCCATGCCGACCGCGATCTTGTCGCCGTACTCGCCGATGGCGCGGGCGCACCACTCCGGGTTCTCGATGGCCGCGGTGCCCAGGTTGACGCGTGCGCAGCCGGTGGCCAGCGCGGCCTTCAACGATTCGTCGTCGCGGATGCCACCCGACAGCTCGACCTTCACATCGAGCTCGCCGATGACACCGGCCAGCAAGTCGCGATTCGAGCCCTTGCCGAAGGCTGCGTCCAGATCCACCAGATGCACCCACTCGGCCCCGGCATGCTGCCAGGCCAGGGCGGCGTCACGCGGCGAACCATAACTGGTTTCGCTGCCCGCCTCCCCTTGAACCAGGCGCACGGCCTCACCATTGGCGACATCGACGGCGGGTAGCAGCACAAGACTCACGGGAGCAGCTTAGTGGTTGCCGAGTGATGGCCCGCCGTCGGCCTGGGCAAATACGGCGCACGGCCGCTCCATCCGGCTTTCGTCGGCCAATCCTCGGACATGTTCGCCAGGTGGATGCCAGGCTGGTGGGAATCAATGGCGAGTGGAGGAGATGTCATGGTGCGGCACGCGCGAATTGTCCTGTCTGCGATCGCTGTTCTCGCCCTCGCGGGGTGTGGGAACGGCGATGGGACAGCGGCGCGACCCACACCGTCGGCGGTTGCCACGGCGCTGACCACCGCTGCGGCGTCCACGAGTGTCACCACGTCAGGACCCGCTCAGAGCACTGCCGCGGGGAGCGGAGATCAGGCGTGCAAGCCGGATCCGGCGGTGGTGCGGAACGCGGCGGCGAGTCTTGCTCCGGTGGAGGTGGTTCCGGGGAAGCCGTGGAAGTGGGCGTTGCCCGCGGTGGGGGCGAATCCGACGGTGAACGGGATTTGCTCGGGGTTGTCGGCGGCGTTGATCAGTATCGAAGGGGCGACGGCCAGTTCGCCGATGCAGGTGTTGCTGTTTCATCGGGGTGGGTATGTGGGGACGGCGGAACCTACCTGGAACAGCTTCATTTCGCCGGATCCGGCGCATACGACCGATGACAGTGTGGGGTTGCGGTTCAAGATTCCCGGGAGCTGTGACGCGTGCGCGGACGGGACGTTCTATTGCGTTCAATATCGTTGGGACGGGGCGAAAGTCGTGTCGGCGGGGCGGCCGCCGCGGGTGATGGGGACCACCGTGGAGCCGGGGACGATGAAGTGCTGACTCGCGTCTGCGACACGGTGTTGAGCAATCGGTCAGCTGTCGCGGGTGTGGGATTCGAGGACCCGGTTGAGGGTGAGGACCAGGTTCGCGCGTTCGGCGGGGCTGAAGCCGGGCAGTAGGTCGCGCTGCGCCGCTTCCAGGCGTTCGTCGAGGTCGGCGAGGTGGGCGCGGCCCGCCGGGGTGAGGGTGAGGGTGTTGCGGCGGCGGTCGGCGGGGTCGGGGGTGCGGTGCAGCAGGCCGCGGTCGGCGAGGTCGTTGACGGCGGCGACCACGTCGCTGCGGTCGATGCCGGTGCGGCGGCCCGCCTCCGCCTGCGAGAGCGGGCCCTGTTCGTCGAGGGTGGCCAGCAGCGCGTAGTGGTAGCGACGGGAACCGGTGGGCTCCAACGCTTTCTCGGTGCAGCGGTTGGCAATGATGGCGACCTGGCCGATGAGGCGGGTGGGGAGGGCGCGCAATCGGCCGGAGGCCCCTTCGGGCGGGGTGTCCATGGAAAGAAATCTAGCAAGACTTGTTGGGGACACCCACAATCGGTTACATTGGTTTCACCAACGTTGGAGCCACCAACAATCTCGCCGAAAGACCGTCACCATGAACGCGATCGACACCACCACCCGCCGAATCCAGGATCTGGCCGACAAATTCGAGATCACCGAGCTGGTGAACCGGCTCGGCCGGGCACTGGACGAAGGCGACTGGGACGAACTGGCCGACCTCTACACCCCCGACGCCACCGCCCAGACCCCCGGCGGTCTCGCCGTCGGCCGTGCCGCGATGGTCGCCCAGGCCAGCCGAAACCACTCCCCCGACAAGCGAGTTCAGCACGTCATCAGCGGCATCCTGGTCGACCTGGACGGTGACACCGCCAAGGTCCGCGCCAACCTGCTGGTCACCTTCGCCTGGGGCGACGCCGAGGACCCGGGCCTCGGTGCCCGGCCCCGTCTCACCCTCGGCGAGGTGTACCGCTTCACCGCCGTCCGCACCCCTGAGGGCTGGCAGTTCACGAGCGTCGCCTCCAGCCCGGTCTGGTCGGTCGGCACCCGGCCCTGACCCGCCGTGCTAAGGTCGTGGCGATCGTGATCTATCAGCAGGAGGTGAGACCCATGAACGCAGTATCCGTAGTGGGCGCTCCCCCCGCTGTCCACGATCGCGCGACTGAGGTAGTCGCTATCGGGAGCGCCACCAAGGCAATTCGCGAAAGGCGACTCCCATGAACACACATCTCTATTCCACTCGGCCCTTGACCTTGCCGTCCGCCGACCGCCCCGCCGACCATGATCAGCCGCGGGCGCGGGCATTGGTACTCGGTGGCGGCGGCTCGGCGGGCAACGCCTGGTTGCTCGGCACCGTCGCCGGACTCCTCGAAGCGGGAGTGAATGTGACCGATGCCGATCTGATCATCGGCACCTCCGCCGGGGCGACGGCCGCGGCCCAGATCACCGCCGCGGACCCGGCCAAGCTTTACGCCGATGTCCTTTCCGCAGTGCCGCCGCAGCGGCCTGGCGGGCCCGGCGGTGGTCGCGGTCCGGTCGGCTCGGTCGCCGACCACATGCGGACGACGAGCGAGATCATCGCCGCCGCTTCGGATCCGGTCGATCTGCGCCGGAGACTGGGTGCGGCCTCGCTCGAACTGGATGCCGGTTCGGACGGTTCCGCGCAGCAGCGGTGGCGCGACATCGTCGCACCCCGGCTGCCCAGCCCGGAGTGGCCGAAACAACTGGTGTACCTGACCGTGATCGACGCCTACACCGGTGAGCCGGTCGTCATCGATCGCTACAGCGGTGTCGAACTGGTGGATGCCGTCGCCGCCAGTACCACCAGCGGCTTCGGTTCGGGCCCCTACACCATCGGTGACAGCCGCTATCTCGACGGTGGCTATCGACGATCGGCCGAAAACGCCGATCTGGCAGCCGGATACGAGCGCGTGCTGGTCCTGTCGCCGCTAGGCGGCAGAACCCGTACGCCACAGGAATGGGGCACACAGCTCGCGGCGCAGGTCGAGGAACTGCGCGCGGGCGGCAGCGCAGTGGAAGCGATCATGCCCGACGATGCCACCGTCGACTCGTTCGGCACCTTGATGGATCCGTCCATCCGTCCGCCCGCCGCGCGTGCCGGATACACGGAGGGCAAGGCTCGCGCCGAGCAGATCGCCGAATTCTGGCGTTGATCCAGAAGGCCGAAACCCCCGCTACCAGCGGGGGTTTCGGTCTTCGACATCTAACTCAGATCGAGTCGATCCAGTTGCGCAGCAGCTGAGCCCCCGCGTCGCCGGACTTCTCCGGGTGGAACTGGGTGGCACTCAACGGCCCGTTCTCGACCGCGGCCAGGAAAGGCACGCCGTGCTCGGCCCAGGTGAGTTTGGCCGGGGCAATCTGGGAGCCGCCGTCGGGATCCCAGGCCCAGTGCTGGGCGGCGTAGGAGTGGACGAAGTAGAAGCGGGTGTCGGCATCCATGCCCGCGAACAGGACGGTGTCGTCCGGCGCCTTCACCGTGTTCCAGCCCATGTGCGGCAGGATCGGCGCGTCCAAACGCTCGACGGTGCCGGGCCATTCGGCGCAGCCGTCGGTTTCGACACCGAATTCGACGCCGCGCTCGAAGAGGATCTGCATGCCGACGCAGATGCCCAGCACGGGACGACCACCGGAGAGGCGCTTGCCGATGATGCGTTCACCGCGCACCGACAGCAGGCCCGCCATGCAGGCGGCGTACGCGCCGACGCCGGGCACCACGAGACCGTCCGCGTTCAAGGCGATGTCGGGATCGGCGGTGATGGTCACCTCCGCACCGGTGCGGGCCAGCGCGCGGCTCGCGGAGTGCAGGTTGCCGGAACCGTAGTCGAGCAGGGCGATCTTCTTGGTCACAGCGAGCCCTTCGTCGACGGAACACCGGTCACGCGCGGGTCGTATTCGACGGCCGCGCGCAAAGCCCGTGCGACAGCCTTGAATTCGGCCTCGGTGATGTGGTGCTGGTCGCGGCCGTAGAGGACGCGCACGTGCAGGGCGATGCGGGCGTTGAGCGCGATCGACTCGAAGACGTGCCGGTTGATGACCGTCGAGTACGACGCGGTAGGCGCGACGCTGGGAATGATGGTGTGCAGCATGTGATCCGGCTCGCCGGTGTGCACGCAGTACGGCCGCCCGGACACGTCGACGACGGCGTGCGCGAGGGTCTCGTCCATGGGGATGAAGCAGTCGCCGAAGCGGCGGATGCCCTTCTTGTCGCCCAGGGCCTGACCCAGTGCCTGGCCGATGACGATGGCGGTGTCCTCGACGGTGTGGTGGGCCTCGATCTCGATATCGCCCTTGGCCTGGACGGTGAGGTCGAAGCTGCCGTGCTGGCCGAAGGCGGTCAGCATGTGGTCGTAGAACGGGACGCCGGTGGAGATGTCGGTCTTGCCGGAGCCGTCGAGGTTGAGCTCCACCACGATGCTGGACTCGCGGGTGGTGCGCTCGACGCGGGCAATGCGATCGGCGGGACGGTCGGTGGTCATCGGGCGATCAGCTCCTCGGACGCCAGTTTCGCGCTGACGCGCAGGAATTCATCGTTCTCGGCGGCCAGGCCGATGGTGGTGCGCAGATAGCCGGGGATGCCGACATCGCGGATGAGCACGCCCTCGTCGAGGTAGTGCTGCCAGGCGCGCGCCGCGTCGGCGAAACGGCCGAACAGCACGAAGTTGGCGTCGGACGGGATGACGTCGTAGCCGAGCTCGGTCAAGGCCGCCATCACGCGATCACGCTGGGACGCCAATTCGTGGACGCTGCCCAGGGTTTCGTCGGCGTGCCGCAGGGCCGCCCGCGCGGCGGCCTGGGTGACCACCGACAGGTGGTACGGCAGCCGCACCAGCAGCATGGCGTCGATGACCGCGGGTGCGGCCACCAGGTAGCCCAGCCGCCCGCCCGCGAAGGCGAACGCCTTCGACATGGTGCGGCTGACCACCAGCTTGCTCGGATACTTGTCGATCAGGCTGATCGCCGAAGGCGCGGAAGAGAATTCGCCATACGCCTCGTCGACCACGACGATGCCGGGCGCGGCCTCGAGGATGCGCTCCAGATCCGGGATCGGGATGCTGTGCCCCGTCGGATTGTTAGGGCTGGTCACGAAGACCACGTCGGGCTTCTTTTCCCCCACCGACATGACCGCGTAGTCGATGTCGAGGGAGAAGTCGCCGTTGCGCTTGGCCTCGATCCACTCGGTGTCGATGCCCTCGGAGATGATCGGGTGCATCGAGTAGGAGGGCACGAAACCCAGTGCGCTGCGGCCGGGTCCGCCGAACGCCTGCAGCAGCTGCTGCAGGATCTCGTTGGAACCGTTGGCGGCCCACACATTCGCCACGTCCACCGCGACGCCGGTCTGCCGGGTCAGGTATTCGGCCAGGTCGGTGCGCAGGGCGACCGCGTCCCGATCCGGGTAGCGGTGCAGGTCGGCCGCCGCCGCGCGCACGGACTCGGCGACATCGTCGACGAGCGCCTGACTCGGCGGGTGCGGGTTCTCGTTGGTGTTGAGCTGTACGGGCACCGTCAATTGCGGTGCGCCGTAAGGGCTCTTGCCGCGCAGGTTGTCCCGCAGCGGCAGATCGTCGAGAGAAATATTCGATCCGGGAACGGTCACAGCACTCACGCCAGCTCTCCGAATCGCGCCTGCACGGCCTGGCCGTGCGCGGGCAGGTCCTCGGCATTGGCCAGGGCCACCACGTGTCCGGCGACATCCTTCAGGGCCGCTTCGGAGTACTCCACGACGTGGATGCCGCGCAGGAAGGTCTGCACGCTCAAACCCGAAGAGTGCCGGGCACATCCGGCGGTCGGCAGGACGTGGTTGGAACCGGCGCAGTAGTCGCCCAGCGACACCGGTGACCAGGCACCGACGAAAACCGCTCCGGCGGAACGCACCTGGGCCGCGACCGCGGACGCGTCGGCGGTCTGGATCTCCAGGTGCTCGGCCGCATAGGCGTTGACCACCCGCAGGCCCTGGGCGATGTCGTCGACGAGCACGGTGCCGGACTGCTTGCCGGACAAGGCTTCCGTGACCCGGTCGTGGTGCTTGACCACGGCCATCTGCGCGGTCAGCGCGGCATCCACGGCGTCGGCGAGCTCGACGCTGTCGGTCACCAGCACGCTGGCGGCCAGCACATCGTGCTCGGCCTGCGAGATCAGATCGGCGGCCACGTGCACGGGATCGGCGGTGGCGTCGGCCAGGATCGCGATCTCGGTGGGCCCGGCCTCGGCGTCGATGCCGACCAGGCCGCGGCACAGCCGCTTGGCGGCGGTCACGTAGATATTGCCCGGCCCGGTGATCATGTCGACCGGTTCCAGCTGCGCGCCGTCGGTGTCGGTACCGCCGTAGGACAGCAGCGCCACGGCCTGCGCACCGCCGACCGCCCACACCTCCTCGACGCCCAGCAGCTTGGCCGCGGCCAGGATGGTCGGGTGCGGCAGGCCGTCGAACTGGGCCTGCGGCGGGGAGGCGACGACCAGCGAGTCCACGCCCGCGGCCTGCGCCGGAACCACATTCATCACGACCGAGGACGGGTAGACGGCATTGCCGCCCGGCACGTACAGCCCGACCCGCTCGACCGGAATCCACCGCTCGGTGACGGTGCCGCCGGGCACCACCTGGGTGGTCTTGTCGGTGCGGCGCTGATCGTTGTGCACCTTGCGGGTGCGCTCGATGGCGACCTCGAGGGCGGTGCGCACGGCCGGATCCAGCTCGGCCAGAGCCTTGTCCAGTTCGGCGGCGGGCACACGCACCGAGGCGGGCGCCACACCGTCGAACCGCAGGCTGTATTCCTGCGCGGCCTCGACGCCGCGATCGCGGATCGCCTCCACGACCGGCTGCACATGATGCAGCACCGAGTCCACGTCGACGCCCCCACGCGGCAGCGCCGCGCGCAGTTCGGCAGCAGTGGGAGTACGTCCGCGGAGGTCCTCGCGGGCGAGCTCGATGCGGCTAGTCATAGCGCTCTGAAGTCCTTTGTCTGTGCTGATTTCGAAGGGTCCGCGACACAGTCGAAACTGCTTGCGACCAGGTACCAGCCTATCGGGTCGCCGCCAGCGCTTTACTTCGCGGCCGAGGTCGCGCGCGCGATAGCGGCGCGTAAGCCGTCGGGGGTGAGGTTTTCCAGGGTGACGTCACCGACCTTCACCACGGGAACATGGGTCAGACCGGCGGTGATGGCCTGGCGACTGTGGGACTTCACGAATCCGGCGTAGCGACTCGAATGCACGCAGTCGGCGAGGTCCGGGCCGGTGACTCCGGCGTCGGCGGCGATCTGGATCAGTCGGTCGTCGGTGAGACCGGGTCCGTTCTCGGCGGGCTGGTTCTCGAAGAGTCGTTTGCTGAAGTCCAGCCAGGCGTCCTTGTTCGCCACGGCCACGCAGACTCCCGCGTTCGCGGCCCGCGAGGAGTAGTTGTCCTTGGACAGGCCGTCGAGCACGGCCACGGTGTCGTAGTCGGCGGACACCTGGCCGCTGTTCACCAGGTCGGTGAGGGTGGGTCCGGTGGTCGTCTCGAACTGATGGCAGATCGGGCACTGGAAGTCGGTGATGACCGTGACGAGGGTGTCGCCGGTGCCGAAGTGCAGGCGGCCGTCCGGGGTGAACACCGCGGGCGGGGCGACCGCCGCGACGGCCTCCTGCTTGTCGTTGTGCTTGTGCACGAAGTTGGCGGTGATGACCGCGATGAGGGCGACGATGACGATGACCGCGCCCACGGACATCGGATTGACAAGGCGGCGTTGCCCGGTCGCTCCGGCGACTTTCCGGCTGCTGCGATTCATAGTTGGTCATAATATTTGCTGGTCATTTGCCCGAATAGATTCGACACTCGAATGTCAATCCCTCCCACGGTAAATACCCCGAAAAAAGAATCCGCAGCGGACAACGTGTAACAGGTACCGGAGCTGCGGAAACGGCCATTTTGTCGCCTGGGTCACGTTGACCGGGCATTTCGCCGATCCGGACTATCAGCACATGGATTTCATCGGCAAGCTCGTGATTTTCGCGGCCTTGGGCGCCTGCGTCCTCGGCTCGGTACTCGGAATGCCGGTCACGAACAGGGCAACCGCCGACCCGGCTCCCGCCGAGTGCGTCACCGATAACTCGGTACCGAATCGCACCACCCTCACCTGCCCGCCCGGTTCGGGTGCGGGACAGCACGCCTTCATCCGTTGCCGCGATCTCGGCGGCCTCGACCACGTCCGCATCGGCACGACCCTCGGGACCGAGGGCGGCGTCTCGGAGGCCGACTGCGCGGACGGCGAAACCGGCCCGGTCTGATCTCGCCCTGCCCACCGTCGATCGAAAGGTTCTTCCATGTCAGCATCACTGGTTCGAGCCCGGACGACCAAGCGCGCCGCCCGGCAAATCAAGGAATGCAAGCGCTCCCGGCGCGGCCTGTACGCCGCGGCCGCGTTCGCCTCGCTGGCCACCGTCATGGTGGGCACCGGCCAGGCCACCGCTCAGGGTCCGGTGCTGCCGCTGCCGCCGATCGATATCGGGACGCGGCCCGCGATCGGTGATTCTCAGCAGCCCGTGAATCCGCTCGGGGTGCCGGTGCCGCCGGAGATCGGGGCCGGACTGCAGAGCCTCGGTGACGCGATCCCGGGACTCGGTGCCGCCGCGCAGGACCTGGGTAACGGTGCGGGGCCGAATATCGGTGCGGCCGTGCAGGATCTGGGCGCGACCGCGCAAGGACTCGGGGTGCCGGTGCCGGATCTCGGTGCGCTGGGCCAGAATCTGGGTCCGGCCGCGCAGAACGTGATCGATCAGGCGGTGAACGCGCTGGGTGGCGCACCCGCCGGGACTCCCGCACAGCCGGGACTGAGCCAACTGCGGGACCTGTTCACGCCGCCCACACAATCACCCGGGGCCGCACCGGCTTCCGGTGGTCCGGTCGCCGGGGAGTCGATGATTCCCGGTAGCGGGCCGACGCAGGCTGCCGGACTGCTGGGTCCCGCGTCCTCGCCGGTCGCGCAGCTCGCCGAGGTGGCCGCGCAGGTGGTCGGGTCGCGAATCGACCTGGGGCAGTTGGGGTCCTGGGCCGATCAGACCTTCCCGTCGGGACCGCTGCGGCAGCCGGTGGAGGATCTGCTGGCGTTCGTCAGTCGGGCCCTCGAAGGCGCCGGGTCGCGACGCCAAGACCTGGGCGAGGACCCGGTGGCGGAGCTGATCAACCGGGGCCGCGCCCTGTTCGGATTCCCGCAGGACGCTGCCGATCCGGCGCAGGGGCTGCGGGAGATGCTGAATCCGATTCTGGGACAGACCGTCGGCAGCGGGGATCCGCTGCAGCAGCTCGCGGAGAGCGTGCGGAATCTGGTGGCGAATCCGGCCACCGGACTGGATGCACTCGGTGCGGCCGTGCTCGGGTTCGCCGCCCCCGCCATGGGTGGGCTGGCCCCGATGCTCGGGTTCCTGACGCCGGTACTCGGCCTGATCTCGGATCCGGGTGCGGCTGCCGCACCGCTGCTGCACGAGCTGCGGTCCATGCTCATGGGCACCGGTGTGCGCCGTGATGCCGCACTGCCGTTGCTCGCGTTGCCGATCGTGGCACTGTTCGCCATTGCGCCGCTGCTGTTCGCCGGTGCGCTGGCCATCGGCGCGATCGGCATAGGCGCGATCGTGGTGCTGGCGGCGATCGTGGCCGCGCCTTTCGTGATCGGCGCGCTGGTGATCGGCGGCATCATTCTCGCGGTGCTGGCGATTCCGGTGTTCGTGGTGCTGGCCATTATCGCGATTCCGGTGCTGCTGGTGGCGCTTCCGGTGGCGTTCATCGCCTTCCAGGTGCTGGCCCCGGTGATCCTGACGCTCGGCGTGGCCGCGTTCGCGGTCGTCGTGGCGGGCGGTATCGCGCTGGCGATGACCTTCCTGGCGTTGGGCGGCGGCGCGATGATCGCGATTCTCGCGGCGACCCTGGCGGCCGGGCTGGTGGCCACGGTGTTGTTCCCGTTCCTGGGTCTGATCATCGCGCCGATCGCATTCTCGGTGATCGCCCTCGGTACCTTGGTGTTCGGCTCGATCGGCTTGGCGGCCTTGGTATTCGGCACACTCGGGCTCACCTTCCTCGCGGCTACCGCACTGCTGGCGGTGCTGTCGGTGGCGTCGCTGTTCACGCCGTTCGGCCTGATCTTCCTGCCGGTCTTCGCGATTCTCGGGGCCGCGGCGCTGATCATCTTCGGCGCGGTCGGGCTGGCCTCCGCGATCGCCATCGGCGCACTGTTCCTCACCGGACTGATCGCACTGACCGCGGTCGGATCCACGGCCGTGATCGCACTGCTGGCACTGTCTTTGGCGGCGATCGCGGTGAAACTGGCTGCCGTGGTGGCGCTCTGGGGCCTCGGTGCGGCCGCCGGGCTGATCCTGATCGCGGCCGGTGTTGTCGCGCCGGTGGTCGCGACCGTGCTGGGCCTGATCGCCACCTTCGCATTGGTTTTCGCGCTGCCGATCATCGGCCCGATCCTGGCCCCGGTGTTCCTGGCGCTGCTGGTGGCGCTGCCCGCCGCGCTCGGGCTGGTGTTCCTGTTCGGCGCGGTGGGTGTCGGCGGGCTGCTGCTGGGCTTCGCCACGACCGCGCTGCTGAGCCTCGCGGTCACCTGGGCGTCGGTCACGGTGATCCTCGGCGGGCTGCTCATGTTCCTGATGCCGTACACGATTCCGTTCGTGCTGCCCGCGCTGATCGCGTTCGCGGCGATCGTGTCGGCGGCCGTGATGGGTTTGGCCGCACTCGATTTCGTATTCACCTTCGCCCCGGTGGTGGCGCTGACTGCCGGTGCCATCGGCGTCGCGCTGGCGGTGGTGGCCGCGATCATCGCCGGTGGCCTGGCGGTGAACGTGGTCAGCTTCGTGATGCTGAGCCTGGCGCTCTTCGCCCTGATCCTGATCAATCCGCCGCTCGCCCTGCTGGCGTTGCCGTTGCTGCTGGGCGCGCAGCTGTTGATCGTGCTCGGCGGGATCGGTGGCACCGCGATCGTGTCCGGCCTGCTCCTGGGCCTGGTCGGAGTGCTGACCGTGGCCAGCGGTATCGCGCCCGCGCTCATCGCCATGCTGATCATCGGCACCTTCGTCTACGCTTCGCTGCTGTTCCCGCCCTTCGCCTTGGTCGCGATTCCGATCGCCATCGCGGCGACGATCGCGGCACTGGCGGCGATCGGCGTGGTCGGCCTCGCCGGATTCATCGGCCTGGCCGCGGTGGGCATTGCCGGAGCGATCGCGACCCTGGCCGTCACATTGGCCCTGACCGCGGCCATGCTGCCGGTCGGTATCGCGGCACTGGCACTGGCCGTGGTGTTCTCGCTGCCGTTCCTGATCGTGGGCCCGTTCGCCCCGATCCTGTCCACCGCGCTCTCACCCATCCTCGCGCTGGCGGCAGCGGCTCTCTGGTCCCCGTTCCTGCTGGCCGGACTGATCGTGGCCGCGGTAGCAGTGGGCGTCAGCGCGTTCGGCCTCTTCGCGGTGCCGCTGTTCGCATCGGTGCTGTTCGGCGGACTGTGGACGGGCGCAACGGGTCTCGTGCTCGTGGCCTGGCTGGCGAGCTCGATCCTCGACTTCTCCGCCGCCGCGGTCCTGGCTTTGACAGCGGCGCTCGTTCTGGTTCCGCTGGGTCTGGCCGCACTCGCCGCACTGGCCGTGGTGGCTTTGCCGGTCCTGGCCGCCGTGGCATTGCCGCTCCTGGCCCTGGCCGCGCTCGGCACGGCGGCCGTCGTCGCAGCCGTGGTGGCGATCCCGGTCCTGGCCATCGGCGCGGCGATCGCGGCAGCCATCGCAATCCCGGTGCTGGCCATCGGAATCCCGGTGGTGCTGGCCGCGCTAGCGGCATTGGCCGCGCTGGTATTGCCGCTCCTGGCCCTGGCGGCTCTCGGCGCGGCCGCTCTCGCCGCCGCAGCGGTGGCGGTGCCGGTGCTGGCCGTGGGCGCGGCCATCGCCGCGTTCATCGGAATCCCGCTGCTGGGCATCGGCATTCCACTGGCCCTGGTCGGCCTGGCGGCGGTGGCATTGCTCGCGCTGCTGCTGGTCGGCATCCCCGTCGGCGCGTTCCTGGCACTCGCCCTGCCGGTCCTGGCCGTGGTCGCGGCCGGTGGTGCGACGGCGCTGCTGGCGCTGGTACTCACGCCGCTGTTGCTGCTGCTGGATCCGGGGTTCCGGTCGTACATCATCTCCGCGATTCGCGGGGTCATGGCGCCGGGTGCCACCGGTGGCGGGGCCGCCGCTACCGGGACGCAGTTCCTGGACGGCATTACCGATACGGCGAGCCTGGATCAGGTGATCGCCGGGCTGATGAAGTTGCTCGCGCCCGCGAATCAGCCTGCTGCCGCGCCTGTCGCGCATGCCGAGATCCCGCTGGTCGGGGGCGAGGCGGCCGACGGGTTGCGGGACAGCGACTCTCGACGACTGGTTTCGGTCGGAGTCTGACACATTTCGAATACTGCTCTCCCCCAATGGAATCCCATCACTCGAAGGAGATCGCCATGAGTATCGAAACCAATGACGCCACCATCCCGTTCAACGCCATCGATCCCGCACTGCACCTGGAGTACCTCTACGGCCCGCAGTGGGCCACGGTGCTGCGGATCGTGGAGCGGGCCGCGCAGCTCACCGCCGAGGAGCGGGAGCGGATGAACGCCGAGGCGGGTAAGCGCATGCAGGACAGCATGAGTGCGTTCACCGGTGGCGCGGACGGGCTGGGCGGGCTGTTGTCGAGTCTGGGGCAGCCGTCGACGGACCCGCAGCCACTGCGCATCGCGAGCGAGACGGCCAAGGAGTTCGGCCGGTCCCGCAACGTGCAGGTGGCGGGATTGATTGTGGGGCAGGCGGTGTCGGCGACACCGTCGACGGGCGGTGAGCTGGCAGGGCTGCTGCAGTCGCTGGGCTCGATCGGCACGCTGACCGCGGTCAGTCAGGCCGTGACGGCGGCGGTGCTGAGCGATCTGGTCGGCCGCGGCCGCTACACGCAGGAGGTGCACGACGCCCTGATGCAGCCGTGGACCGCGGCCATCGCCTGAATCCACCTCTCGCAGTGAGGAGTACGCCATGATCGAGACCCGGTTCAGCAGTACGGGCGTCACCGATCCGCTCGGCGGCCTGCTCGACACACGGTCCGCCCCGGTGGCTTTCGGCTACTACGAGGAGAACGCCACGGAGGCCGAGACCCGCGAACGCTGCCACCGACCGCGGCGCGGCCCGGTGGGCTGGTGGAATCGGCATCGTGGCATGCGGCTCGGCGTCGGCCTGGCGCTGGCCGCGAACCTGGGATTCCTGCCCGCCGTGCAGGATGCCGTGCTGACAGGGCTGTCACATGTCGGGTAGCACGGGACGGCAGGTGGCGACGGTCATCGTTGGTTGCGCGATGACCGTCGCCGCCCTGACGGGCTGTTCCCACCCCGGGGCCGAAAAGCCTGCCGCCGATCCCGATACCGCCGACTGCGCCAGCGGCGGCCGGGTGATCGGCGGCCTGCAGGACACCTTCCGGTCGCTGTCGGCGGAATTGAACGGCATCGGACCCGCCTCCGAACACGGTGACGTCGGCGAGGTCGAACAGCGCGTGCAAGCGGCGGCACGCCTGTCGGCGCTGGTCGACCGGGATCTGGGCACCGCGGCGGTTACGATGACCGAGCCGCTGCCCCGGCGGGCCTTCACGGCCGTCGCCGCTGCCGGAGCCGCGCTGCACGACGCTTTGACGCAACTCGCCCAGGCCGTCGACGGGTCGAGTCCGCCGCAGCAGACGGTCGATTCGGTCCAGCGGTCACTGCACGCGCTCGACACATCGGTGGAGGGTATGCGGTTGTCCTGCTCCACGGTTTTCGCCGATTCCACGGTCGCGCCCGAATCCCCTGCCGCGCCCGCGCGTCCGGCCGGGCCGACGGCTCCGGCCGCGCCGGTCGCCGGTCCCGGATTGCGTCGGTAGGCGCGATTGCGGGAGCGCGACGCGAAGCCCGCCGATCCCGCCGACGCCGGCGGGTCGGACGGGCGCGCCGTCTTCGCCGCCCGCCTGACCGCGCTGTTCGCGGCGGCGGGCGCGCCGCCGGTGAAGCAGGTGATCCGCACGGCCAATACCCGGCTGCGTCCGGGCGGCACCCCGATCACCGCGCAGCGCATCAGCGATTGGCGGCGCGGCAATCGCACCCCGGCCAGCTTCGACGCCGTCGTCCCGGTGCTGGAGGTCTTGATCCGGGAGGCCAAGCAGCGCCCGACGCAGCCCGACGCCGATCCGACGCTGCTGGATCCGGGCCGCTGGCAGGCGGATTGGCAGGCGGCGAAGGCGGCCAAGGAGACCGTGGACAGCGGTCGCATCCCGTATCGCGGGCTGGCGTCCTACCGCCCGCAGGACGCGGATCTGTTCTTCGGACGGACGGCGGCATTGCGGCGATTGTGGGATCTGATCGAGGCCGCCGAGGCCGGCGCCGAACCCGCCGTGGTGGTGTTGCTCGGTGGTCGCGGGGTCGGCAAGTCTTCGCTGCTGGCGGCCGGGGTGCGGGCCGATCCACGCGGGCGGGTGCCGGTGGTGGTGGCGCCGGGTGAGTCGGTGGCGGCCGCTCTCGCCGAACTGGGCGATGAAGACCCCGGACCGCGGCTGGTTCTTGTGGACAAGGGGCATCGGCTGTTCACCCGCTGCACGCCGGAGATGGCCGATCGGTTCCTGACCGAGCTCGCGGAGGTGGCGCGACACGACGCCGAACCGCGGGCCGCCGTCGTCTTGGCCTGTGACAGTGGGTTTCTCACGGAACTCCGCGCTCATCCGGTGACCGCGGCCGCGCTGCGGAATCCGTCGGTGCTGCTGGATCCGATGACGGATGCCGAACTGCGCGAGGCGATCACGCGGCCCGCCGCCGTCACCGGGTTGAAGGTGGAGGACAGTCTGATCGAGGTGGTGCTGCGCGACCTCGAGCCGTTGGACGCGCACAGTCCGCTGCGGCTGCCGATGTTCTCCTATGTGCTGTGGGAAACCTGGCAGCATCGGCACGGCCGCACCCTCACCCTCGACGCGTACCGCGAAACCGGCGGTATGCACACCGCTTTCGCGAAGGGCTGCGAATTACTGTGGGGCCGCCTCGGTGAGCGCGAACAGGTCGCCGTCCGCCACATCGTCCTGGCCCTGACGTTCATCGGACCGATCTCGACCCAGCGCGATCGCCTGTCGCCCGAGGTCCTCATCGACGAGGCCGAAGACCCCGACATCACCCGTGGCGTCATCGCCTGGCTGATCCGCAACCAGATCGTGGTGCGGCACAAGGACCGCATCGAACTCGTCCACGACCTGATGCTGACCGCCTGGCCGCGGATGAGCGAATGGATCAGCGAGGAAAGAGAATTCGCGGCCCTGCGCCCGCGCATCGAGGCCGACGCCCGCGAATGGGCACGCCAGCAGCGACCACCCCGCCTGCTCTACTCCCGCACCCGCCTCGAGGACGCCAACACCTGGCTGCGCCGCACCGCCACCCCCAACCGCCTGGCCCGGGAATTCCTGTCCGAGTCCACGATTCACCATCGCCGCCGGGTTCGCCGCCGCCGCGCCTGGCAGGCCGGAATCGCCGCACTGACCGTGCTGGCAGTGGTCCTGACGGCGGCCGTGCTGGTCGGCCGCACGACGGTGGCCGAGGAACGCCGGGGCGCATGGCTCGGTGAAATCATCGGCGCGTCCCAGCGCCTGGAACAGATCGATCCGGGCCTGTCGGTGCAATTGGCGTTGGCGGGCTATCGGATGAACAGCCGTGACCCGGCCGCCCAGGCGAGACTGCTGGCGGCACAGAGCCTTCCACTGAATCTGGTGTCCGCCGAGGCGCATGCCGGACCGGTCGCGAGCCTAGCCGCCGCGCCCGCGCGTCGACTGGCGGCCAGCGGTGGCGGCGACGGCACCGTCCGGCTGTGGGATCTGTCCGATGTGCGGGCGATCACCGCCGTGGGCGGCCCGCTCACCGGCCACCGCGACCGGGTGACGGGCGTCGTGTTCGCCCCGGCGGGCGACACCCTGGTCAGCGCGGGCCAGGACGGCACCGTCCGGCTGTGGGATATCACCCGGCCGCCTGATCCGCGGCCGCTCGGCGTCTTCGACCTCGGCGCGCCCGCGACCGCCGTTCGCTTCCTCCCCGGCGCGCACGCCCTGGTCGTGGCCGATGCCACCGGCGTCCTCACCACCCTCGATGTCTCCGTGCCGCACTCGATCCGGCGAATCACCGCGACCCCGGCGCACACCGGCCCGATCCGCGCCATCGCCCTCTCCACCGATCCCGTCCCGCACGGCGACACCCTCGACGACCCGGACGCGCTCCTCCCGTCGACCACCGAAAACCCTGCCGCTGGAACCGATCACACCCGAGCAACGCCGCCCGGCGCGGGCTCCCCCGCACCACCGGCCGGCCCACCCGGTCCGCTGGACGCCGAAACCCCTTCCGGAGGAGCCGATCCGTCCGGGTCGGGCCCGCCCGGCATCGATCCCGGCGCTCCGGTGCTGCTGGCCAGCGCGGGAGATGACGCGATGGTGCGGCTGTGGTCACCGGCCCCGGACGGTGGGATGACCGCCGCCGGAGCCGGATTGGCGGTGCCCGGCCGGGTGGGGGCGCTGGCGCTGGAACCCGGCGGCCTGCTGGCGGCCGGAACCGCGGACGGCGCGCTGCTCACCTGGGATGTCCGGGAACCGTCCGCGCCGCGGGCGATCGAGAAGGAGCACGAACGGCGGGTGCCGATCCTCGGACTGGCCTTCGCGCACGACGGCGAGGCGCTGGTGGCCGCCGAATCCGATGGGGCGCTACGGGTGTGGGACACCCGCGAGCCCGGGCGGGTGCTGCCGACCGGGCTGGTCATTCAGGGCAGTGCCGGTGCCATGGGCCCGCTCGCCCTGATCTCCGACACCCGCTCGGTGACCGCGGGCGCGGACGGGCACGTGGTGGTCTGGCACACGCCGCTGGTGCATGTGCCGATGCTCTTCGGCAGCGGGCTCACCGACGCCGCGCTGGCCCGTGATGGCGGGCTGCTGGCCGCCGGATCGCGCGACGGCCGAGTCCAGCTGTGGCAAGTCGACGATCCGCGACGGGCACGGCCGCTGAGCGAGATCCCCGCCGGACCGCAGGATCGGGTGGGCGTCCGAGTCGCGCTACGCCCGGACGGCGGCGTGCTCGCCACCGGCGGCGAAGGCGTGATGGCCATTACCGCTCCCACCGGCGGCGAGTCCGCCGGCGCAGGGAGCGATGCGGGCGATACTTCGGGCGGCGGCGGGAACGGTGTTGCCACCGGCGGCGAGGGCACGGTCGCCGGGAACGGCCAAGGCGGGGTGGCGGGGGGCGAGAACGCAGGCGGCGGGCTGGTGGCCGCAGGGGTGCGGTTGTGGGATGTGCGCGAGCCCTCGCGGCCGCGCCTGTTCGGGCCTGTGCTGCCCGGAAGTGTCGGGGACGTCCTGGTTTTCGGTCCGCGCGGGGATCGGCTGATCGGTGGTGGGGCGGGCGGCACGCTGCGGGTGTGGGATGTCACGGATCCCGCGTCGCCACGACCGATCGGCGCGCCGCTGTCGGGATCGGACCGCGAATTGCGGACGGCCGCGATCGCGCCGTCGGGCACACTCGTCGCCGCCGCCGACGACCTGGCTCGAATTCACCTGTGGGATTTGACCGATCCCCGGCGTCCCGTTCACCGCGCGGTGGACGCGGGCGGCGCGAATGTCGAGGTGCTGCGTTTCACCCCGGACGGCACCCGGCTGTTCGCGGGTGACGACGCGGGGATGCTCCGGGTCTGGCAGGTCGCCGATCCGGCGCGCCCGGCCGCGTCGGTGCGGGCGCACGTCGGGGCGGTGCGCACCCTGGACCTGGATCGGACCGGGCGGCGGCTGGTCTCCGGTGGCGACGACCGCACCGCACGACTGTGGGATATCGGTGCCCCGGAAGGGATTTCGACCGCGAGCGGGCCGCTGTCGGCGCCGGTGGGCTGGAGTTGGTTCGTGTTCTTCCCGCCGCGCGACGAGTCGCGGGTGTTCGCCGTCGGGGATCAGACCTCCGTGCTGTGGTTCGCCGATCCGGCGCCGGTGGCGGCACGGTTGTGCGCCGCCACCGGCGAACGGATCGGCGAAGCCCTGTGGCGGGAGATGTTTCAGACGGTGCCCTTCGTGGCGTCCTGCCCGTAGCGGGTGGCGACCAGGTGTTGCTGGCCGAAGGTCCAGGCGTTCTGGGTGACGAAGTAGAGCAGGATGGCGATCGGCATGAACGGGCCGAACAGCAGGACTCCGGCGGGGAACACCCACTGCGAGAGCATGTTCATGATGCGGGCCTGGCTCGCGGCGGCGCCGTCGGCGGGCTGGGGTTGGCGGGCCACGGCGGCGCGGGCGGTGAAGTGGGTGGCCACTGCCGCGATAATCATGAGCGGAATCGCCACGGCGGCAACGGCGGTGGTGTTCGATCCGGCGTGGGCGAGGGTGTCGGCCAGAGGTGCGCCGAAAAGCTTCGCGTTCAGGAAGGACTGCACCTGACCGGCACCGAACACGTAGTTCTCGGTGTGGCCGGGCTGGAAGGAGCGCAGCACGTGGTAGAGCCCGATGAAGACCATGGTCTGCCCGATGATGGGCAGGAACCCGGTCAGCACATTGACGCCGGACTCCTTCTGCAACTCCTGAATAGCCAGCGCCTGCTTCTCCCGGTCACCGGCATGCTTGCGCTTGATCTCCTGCACTTGCGGCTGCATCTCGGCGAGCGCGCGGGAGAACTTCAACTGCGCCACGAACGGCTTGAACAGCAGCGCGCGCAGGGTCATGACCAGGAAGACGATGGCCAGCACCCAGGCCAGACCACTGGTCGCGCCCAGGATCGACGCGAAGGCGGTGTGCCACAGCCACAAGACGGCGGACACGGGGTAATAGATGAAATCGAGCATGGCGTACCTCGCTGCGCAGCGCCCGCACATCGAGTGCGGGCGAAAAGGATTCGGATGCGAAGAGGCCTGCCGGACACACCGGTGCGACAGCACCGGAGGCGGTCAGGCCGCGAGGATGCCCGGTGCTCGGGGGCGCGGACGCCCCGGACTGTCGGGATTGCTCTGCCGCAGGAACGCGCCCCGGCGACGCTGTCCGGCGGCTTCTGCCGGACCGGTGTGCGTCTTGGCCGCGCGTAGCGGTCCACGCGCGGAGAGCAGGGCGGCGGTGACCGCGACCAGGGCGGCCGCACCCAGTACGAGCAGCGAGTTCGGAGTGGCAGCGGAGAGATACAGAACGGCCCACACGGAGACGACGAGCGCGCCCACGAGCAGCGCTGTCGACCGAATCCGCAAGACCATGCGCTCGACACTACCTGTGATCACCGCCCAGGGCACTGTGTCCCCGACCCCAGCACGGATCCATTGCCCAGCGTCCGTTGACCCCTGCACGACCGCGCCCCCGCGGCGATGACCGCGGGGGCGCGAGGATCGGGTGGGCGATCGGCCTATTCGGTGACGGTTCGCTTGATGATCATGGGTTCGGCGAGGATGCCCTCGAGAACTCCGGCGATGTGCTGGAAGTGCTCGGTGGTGAAGTGCTTTTCGAGGGCGTCGGCGTCCTGCCATTCCTCCACGACGACCATGTGCGCCGGGTCGTTGGGGTTGACGAAGGGCTGGTAGGAGATGGCGCCGGGCTCGGCCAGGGACGGTTCGATCATGGCTTCCAGGGCGGTGCGCAGGCGATCTTCCTGGCCGGCGGTGGCGCGCAGTTCGGCGACGACGTGCAGGGTCATGGTGATTCTCCTCGAGATTGCTGTCGAAATTGCCGGGTGGGGAACGGTATTCGGAGTGAACAGCAGGTCGGATCAGCGCCCGATCGGGCCCTCGCCCGCGCCGGTGGCGCGCAGGGCGGCGGCGATGGCGTCGAGGTCGGCGGGGGTCAATCGCAGTGCGGCGGCGTCGATCCAGCCGTCGATCTGCTCGGGGCTGCGGGCGCCGACGATGGCGCCGGTGACGCCGGGCCAGGTCAGCGTCCAGGCGATGGCGACCGCGGACACGGTGGTGCCGTGCGCCGCCGCGATCGGCCGCAGCGCCTCCACCAGCGCCAGGTTGCGGTCGAGTTCGGTGGTGAACTCCGGGAAACCCTTGCGCCAGTCGTCATCCGGCAGCGCGGCGACGCGTTCGGCGGAGAAGGTGCCGGTCAGCAGGCCGGAGTGCTGCGGCTGGTAGATGATGCCGCCGGTGTGATGGGCTGCGGCCCAGGCCAATTCGTCCGCCGACTGCCGCTTGAGCAGCGAGAACTGCGGCTGGATCGCGTCCACGTGGGCGATGGATTCGGCGATCTCCAGTTGCGGCACATCGTGATTGGACAGGCCGATGGCGCGCACCTTGCCCTCCTGCACCAGGTCGGCCATGGTCTGCCAGTACTCGGCGAGCGGGGTGGCCAGTGCCGGGTCGACGCCGTCGGGATCGGCGAAGTCCAGGGAGGCGCCGGTGTCGGGCCAGTGCACCTGGTACAGGTCGATGCGCTCGACTTCCAAGCGGCGCAGCGAGTCTTCGACCTCGCGGCGGACGCTGTCGGCGGCCATGATCCGCTTGGGTGCGGCGGCGCGGTCGTTCTCGTCCCAGACCAGTCCGGCCTTGGTGAACACGAACGGCCGATCGGCCTCCGACAGACCGGCGATGGCCTTGCCGACGACTTCCTCGGAGTGGCCGAGTCCGTAGACGGCGGCGGTGTCGATCCAGTTCACCCCGGCCTCGACGGCCTTGCGGATGGTGGCGATGGAATTGGCGTCGTCCTGCTGACCCCAGGTGTAACGCCAGCCCGCGCCGCCGACCGCCCACGCGCCGAATCCGATCCGGCTGATGTGCATGTCGGTGGTGCCGAGCTGTGCGGTGGGTAGGGAGGTCATTGTGTGCTCCTCGTATATTTTCGCCGTCCGTTGCGGCGTTGAGCACTACATTCGTCGCCGCCGAGCGGGGTAAACAGTGCGGCGTCTGCCTGGGCACGCCATGACCAGGGATGGAATTCGCGGGGAGCTTGTTTAATCGGAGCATGACCTTGGACCGTCGCGCCGAACTCGGTGAATTCCTGCGCTCCCGCCGCGCCCGGCTCAGCCCGCACGAGGTGGGTCTGGTCGATCACGGTGCGCGCCGACGAGTTCCGGGCCTGCGCCGCGAGGAGCTGGCGCTGCTGGCCGGGGTCAGCGTGGATCACTATGTGCGCCTGGAGCAGGGGCGCAGCCTGCAGTTCTCGGAGTCGGTGTTGGACGCGGTGGCGCGGGCGCTACGGCTGAATCAGGTTGAGCGCGACCACTTCTACCGCCTGGCCCGCCCCTGGTCGGGCGACGAACCGCCCGCCGCGCAGGAGGTCCGTCCCGGTCTGCGCCGCCTGCTCGCGGCCGCCCACGACGTGCCCGCCTACATCGTCGGCCGCGGCGTCAGCGTGCTGGCCTGGAACAGCCTGGCGGCGGCCCTGATCACCGATTTCGGCGCGCTTCCTCCGCACGAACGCAACCTGGCCCGCCTCGTCTTCCTCGACGACGGCATGCGCGACCTCTACGAGGACTGGCCCGCCAAGGCCGCCGACGTCGTCGCCTACCTGCGCCTGGATGCCGCCCGCAACCCCGGCGACTGCGAAATCGCCACCCTCATCGAGGATTTGAACACCCATAGCCCCGATTTCGCCCGCCTCTGGAACCTCCACGAAATCAAGGACAAAACCCACGGCCAGTACGTCTACCGCCACCCGATAGTCGGCCGCGTAGAACTGGGCTTCGAAACCTTCCGCCTCCCCGACGATCCCGACCAGGCCCTCGTCGCCCACCACGTGGAACCCGACTCCCCGAGCGCCGACGCCCTCCGCCTGCTCGGCTCCCTCACCACCGCCGACCACCGCTGAGAAAACACGAGCGCCGCACCGGGATTGGAGTGCGGCGCTCGTGGAGTGGCGTGATTACTTGGTGTCGCTGTCGATCTGGAGGCTGCCGCCGCCGGCGTCGATGACGCGCGTGCTGACCGACTTGCTGCCGCCGTTCTTGGTCTGCAGCGAATCCAGGACGATGTCGACCGAACCGTCGGGGTTGACCGTGCCGCCGCCGTTGGCACCGCGGATGCTCGAGTACTTCAGGACCGGGTTCTGCGTCCAATACATCTGGAACGCTTGCTGATTGCCGTAGACCTGCTGGGCGGCCGGGGTCAGCAGCTTCCAGGCGTCGGCGTAGCGGGTGTAGGTGACGTCGTCCCAGAAGGAGGACACTGCGTCCACGGCGGCGTCGAAGCTGACGACACCGGCGCTCTTGGTCTGGCCGAGGCCGGACGGCACGCCCTTGGTGGAGCTCGACGAGACCGAAGGCTTGGCCGAGGTGGAGTTGCCACCGCTACCCGAGTCGGAGTTCGACCCCGAGCCGTTCAGCAACCCGAACACGATGCCACCCGCCACCACGACGACCGCGACCAGCGCGATCCACAGCAGCTTCTTCTTGGAGCCGCCACTCTCTTCGTCGTCGTAGTAATCCGCTTGCGGCGCAGGATGATTGCGCGTCGGCGGGCCGCCGTTCATGGACGGGCGCGGCGGCGGGGTCTCCAGCAGCTGTGCCTGACTCATGGCTCCGGTCGGAATGTCGGCATTGGCCGAGGCCCGCCGATCCATCTGCCGGGCCTGGCGCGGAGCGTTGCGCGGGCCCGCGGTCGGGGCCGGGGTCGCCGGGCCCGAGCGGCGCGCGGCCATGACGCGAGTTGCCTCGGCGTCCGGGCCGAGCTCGGCGAATTCGGCCATGATGTCGCGTACGTCGAGCATGCTCGGCCGGTCCTCCGGCTCGAAGCTCAACAGCGACAACAGCAGATCCGAGAGCGGTCCGGCATTGCGCGGCTCGCTGATCTGACCGTTGGCGGCCGCGTACAGCAGCGCCAGCGGATTCGGATTGGTGCCGTAGGGCGGTTCACCCTCGAGCGCGTGAAAGAGGGTGGCGCCCAAGGCGAAGACGTCCGCGGCCGGGGTCGGCTCGGCGCCACGCGCAACCTCGGGGGCGAGGTAGGCGGCGGTGCCGGAGATGAGACCGGTGGCCGTGAGCGTGACGTCGCCCTTGGACTTGGCGATGCCGAAGTCGGTGATCTTCACCGCCCCGTTGTCGCCGAGCAGGATGTTGCCCGGCTTGACGTCGCGGTGCACGATCCCGGCGCGATGCGCGGCGATGAGCGCGCTTGCCACATGTTCGCCGATGCGGGCGACCTGTGGCAGTGGCAACGTGCCCGATGCGGACAGCACCACCGCGAGGCTCTGCGACGGCAGATATTCCATCACCAGGCACGGGTCACCCTCGTGCTCGGTGATGTCGAACACGACAATGGCATTGGGGTGCTGGAAGCGGGCCGCATTGCGGGCTTCACGCGCCGCGCGCTGCCGAACGATGTCCTTGTCCGCGTCGGACAGGCTCGGCTGCGTGATGATCTGCTTGACCGCCACGGAACGTTCGAGCCGTTGGTCCACGGCTCGCCAGACGACACCTGTGCCGCCGCTACCAATCCGTTCGACCAGGCGGTAGTGCCCTGCGATCACTTGGCCGGTTTCGATGGCACTACTCCGTGGTTCTCCGAGACGACTGTTTGACTGCGCGGTTGCCCGCGCGTTTCCCCGCACGAGTGTAGCGGGCTATGGGCGGATCGCCGACGTCAGCGTGAGATATGAGCGAGATCTCGGTGAGATCTGCGCCGCACCTGAGCAACAGCTGTGTGACCGGATACCGGAAATCCCTGGTCGGGGTGCATCTATGACGAGGCATAGACCAATTGGTTTGGTGTGTGTTTGCTCCCGCACACCGACGAGGTTCAGCTACTTTTCACGGAATCCGACGCCGCTCGAGCCAACGGCCACTCGGCGCGGAGTAGTTGCGCGGCGTCCGCTTCGTCGAGATCGACGTCGAAAACCTCGGCGAGCACCTTCGGTAGGTCGGCCACCTCCAACTCACGCACCTCCTGCGCGCCATCCGGGTAGCTGGTGGTCCAGGTGGTGCCGTCCAGCTGGTGATGCACGTCGGTATGGAAGCGCTGCACGAACGGCCGTATGGTGAACGGGGATCGGGTCGAGGTGGCGACATAGTGGTTGCCGACCGCGAGATCGATGCGGTACTGCGGCGTGGTGGCGAAGGTGTAGCGGTCGACGAAGCCGTCTGCCCCGAACTGGTACAGCGTCCACAGCTCACCGCCGACCGCGTCGAGCACCCGCTCCAATCTGAAACGCCATGCGCCCACATTGAATTCACCGCGATCCGCGACCAACTCGACCGGTTCCAGCGGTCCCCACCCGAAACCCACGTCGCACAGCCAGATCCGATCCTCGGCGCGGACCCGCAGCAGTGCGTGCGTGGCCGGGCGCAGATTCGTCGCGCCCCGGGTGACGCGGCCGGACATGGCGGTGAACTCGAAACCGAAGCGCTCCAGCACCGCGGCGAACAGGCCGACGTTCTCGTAGCAGTAGCCGCCGCGCCGCCGCCGGATCATCTTGTCCTGCAGCGATTCCAGGTCCAGGGGGACGCCGCGGCCGAGAATCACCTCCAGATTCTCGAACGGGATCGTCGTGTTGTGGGCGCGGACCAGTTCGCGCAGGGTGGCCAGTGTGGGGGTGCGCGCACCGGTGAATCCGATCCGGGCCAGGTAGGCGTCGAGGTCGAGTTCCTCGCCCAGCCAGGTGTAGGTGGGGTCCGCCGGTGTCGTCATCGCTGCCTTCCTGTCGGTCTTTGTCGCGATGATCAACTCCTGCGGGCGCGAAAGTGTTCCGGGCGGGGCACACCGGCGCAGCGGGACGGCATGCTCAGCGGGCCGGGCTCACCAGCGTGGGCAGTCCCTCGCGGTAGCTGGGATAGGTGGGCTGCCAGCCCAGTTCGGCGCGGGCCTTGGCATTGGAGACCCGGATGGAGAGATCCAGCATCTGGGCGGCGGCCAGCGGCGAGGCCATGCGCACCAGTCGCGCCGGGAGTCGGCGCGGCGGGCGCGCGCCGATGGTCTGCGCCATGGCGTCGAACATCGCGCCCCAGGTGACGGGTTCGTCGTCGACGATGTTGTACGCCTGTCCCGCCACGCCGCGTTCCAGCGCCGCGACGGTCGCGGCGGCGGCGTCCTCGATGTGGACGAAACCGATGTGGCCGGTCACCGTGTTGGGCAGCGGCAGTACTCCATGGCGCAGCGCCCGGACGAAGGTGTCCGATGCGCCCGGACCGTAGAACAGGCCGTAGCGCAAGGCGATTCCGTCGATACCGGGTGCGCGCCAGGCGCTGGCCTCGGCCTCGTGCAGCGCGGCGATGACGGCGTCGTTGACATCGCCGGGGATACGGCCGAACGGTTCCTGCTCGGTGACCGGGTTCGGGCCGTGATCGCGGAGGCCGTAGCCGAGAATCAGCGACTGGGTGAGATACCGGCGCGCCCCGGTCCGCTGGGCCAGCTCGACCAGGTGTTTGCTGCCGACCTCGCGTAACGCATTGGTGCGCAACAGGCCCGGCGCGTGATAGTGGGTGGGCGGGGAATGCCGGTAGGCGGTGAGCTGGTGGATCACCGCGTCGGCGGTGAGGCGTTCGGTGGCGCGCATCAGGTCCGAGCGGTCCATGACATTCGCCACCAGCGGGGTCGCGCCGAGCGAGCGGGCGATCTCCGCACCGCGTCCGCCGCGGGTCAGCGCGTACACCTGATGTCCCGACCTGCGCAGGGCGGTGACCAGCGGTCGTCCGATCGCCCCTGTCGCCCCGGCCACCACGACCTTCATGCGCCACTCCTCGTCTCACCGCGCGTGATTCCTCCGCAGCCTAATGTCTGAGACGGGACCAGGCAGGGGTGGACACCGGTCGGCGCGGAACCTAGCGTTGATTCATGATCGCGCTGCTGGACCGGCTGCGGCTGTTCACCATTCGCGAGTTCACCACGCACTGGGGGCGGACCGTAGCGTCGATCGTCGTACTCACCGTGTGCTCGGCCTTCCTGGTCGCTGTCATCGGCATCTCGGGCTCGTTGACCGGGTCGGTGACGCGGCTGGCGGCCGGGCTGTCCGGCACTGCGGCACTGGAGATCTCGGGGGTCACCGACGCCGGATTCCCGCAGCAGGTGCGCGCCGACGTGGCGGCGGTGCCGGGAGTGACGGCGGCCGTGCCCATGCTGCGGGCCAGCGCCGGGCCGGATGCGGATCGGTTGCTGGTGTTGGGCGTGGACGGGTCGAGCGCGGCGCTGGGCAGCGATCTGAAAGGCGCGGTGCAAGGCAACGAGGTGGCGGATCTGCTCGGCGTGCCGAACGGGGTGCTGGCCGGGCCCGCAACGGGATTCACCAAGGGGCAGCGGGTCCAGCTGGGTCCGCATCAGGTGACGATCGCGGCCGTGCTCTCGGGTAAGCAGTTGTCCGGGATCAACGGCGGGCATTATCTGGTCGCGCCGCTGCCGGTGGCGCAGCAGCTCACCGACCGGGTGGGGCAACTGGATTCGGTGCTGATCGTCGCCAAGCCGAATACCGATATCGCGCAATTGAAGTCGGCGGTCACGGCCGTGGTGGCCGGGCGGGCGCTGGTCGACACCCCGCTCGCGCGGGCGGCGCAGAGCAATAACGGCGTGGTCATGGTGCGGTTCATCGCGTCCATGGGCGCGGGACTGGCGTTCGTGGTGTCGGCGTTCCTGATCTACAACACCATGAGCATGGCGCTGGCAGGGCGGCGGCCGGTGATCTCCATGCTGCGGGCCATCGGTGCGCGGCGGCAGACCATCGTGCGAGATGTGATTGCGGAAGCCGTCACGCTCGGGTTGATCGGTGGGCTGCTCGGTGCGGTGCTGGGTGTCTTCGTCGGCCGGTACGCGATTGGGCTGCTGCCGGGCGCGTTCACCCAGATGATGGATGCGCGACTGCAATACATCCTGCCGGGCTATGCGATTCCGGTGGCGGTCGCGGCGGCGACGCTGACCAATGTGGCTGCCTCGGCGGTGGCGGCGCGGCAGGTGTACCGGGTGTCACCGGTCGAGGCGCTGGCCCCGGTCGGGGTGTCCCGCGCCGATGTGGTGTCGCGGCGGCTGCGGTTCGCGGGTGCGGCGGCGGGCCTGGCGCTGGCCGTGGTGGCGGTGGTCATCCAGCGCGCGCATCTGGGTCTGTTCGCCGCGGCCGCACTGGGTTTCGCGTTCGCCGCGGAGATTCTGCTGGCTTTCGCCCTCGCCGGGCCGATCGTGCGGGCGGCGGCGGGTGTGGCGCGGCGGCTCGGTCCGGCCGGGGTGCTGGCCGGGGTGAACGTCGACCGCGCGCCGCGGCGGGTCTGGGCGACGCTCATGACGGTGACCATCGCGGTCGGGATGACGATCACCATCACCGGCGCGAACGCGGACGCAACCCGTTCGGCCCGGGACACTTTCGCCTCTCTCGGCGACTGCGACGCCTGGGTGAGCATGTCCGCCGAGGACATGACGCCTACCACGCTGCTGCCCGATGAGGTGGTGCGCCGAGTCGAAGCCGTGCCCGGGATCGGGCGCATCGTCCAGGGGCAGATGGCCTTCGCCACCGTGGCGGGCACGAAAGCCGTTGTCTACGGCGTGGATCCAGGCAGCGACTACTCGCTGTTCCGAGCGCTCGACGCCGACACCCAGCGCCGCGTAGCCGCAGGCGAGGGCATCGTCCTCTCCCGGGATCTCGCTCGCTCCCTGCATGTTTCGCGCGGCGACGAACTGGCCATGCAAACCCCCGCAGGCGAGAAACGCACCCGTGTCCTGGCCACCGTGTCCTACTTCTCCGCCCTCGGCGGCACCGCCGCCATCAGCCTCACCCTCATGCGCGACTGGTTCGCCCGCCCCGGCTCCACCACCCTGCAAATCGATGCCGCCCCCGGAGTCGATCGCACCCACCTGATCTCCGCCCTCCGAGCCGCCATCCCACCCGAAATCCACGTCTACTCCGGCCCCGCCGCCCTCGACGGCATCAGCCGAGCCATGCAAGAGGGCCTGGTCCTCTCCCGAGTCATGCTGGTAATCGTGGCTTTCATCGCCGCCATGGCCCTCCTCAACACCCTCACCCTCGCCCTCCTGGAACGCCGCCGAGAACTGGGCATCCTCCGAGCCGTCGGCTCCAGCCGCCGCTTCGCCCTCCGCATGGTCCTAGCCGAAGCCACGGCCATCGGCCTCATCGGCGCCGCCCTAGGCGTCCTCCTCGGCCTAACCGACCAATACTTCTATTCCCTCCTGGCCACCGACACCCTCGGCATAGACGTCCACTTCCGCCCCACCCCCATCCTCCTCGTATTCACCCTCGCCGCACTGGCCTTAAGCCTCCTCGGCTCCATCCCCCCAGCCTTCCGAGCCGCCCACCTCAACATCGTCGACGCAATCAGCATCGACTGACGGACACCCCCGACAATCACTGCATGGATCCTGATCACGAGCACGATCGCTGGACGGCAACCGAGCCCGCACGCGGCTACATCCGCGCGCGATTGCTACTCCCGATCTCGGAAGAGGGTCGGCGCACGCCGATCCGTTCCGGCTATCGAGCACATTGGGCGTTTCCACCGGATTTTCATCCGGACCATCACGACGCTCCACTGACACTCGAGACGGGAAGGACCCTTGCTCCAGGAGAGGAGGCGATGGTCCGCCTCCACCCCCTCGTCCCCGACCTTTGGCCGCCGATTACGCCAGGCCTACGACTGTCGATGCTGGAGGGCTCCCGACTGGTCGGTCTCGCCGAAATCGAGGAGGCAATACCCCCGACCGACTGAGGTGTCAGCGGCGGGATCCGTCTAGTCAGATGCTCAGGCGCGCGGCCGGTTTCCGGGGAGCGTCATGACCTCGGCGGGGGTCAGTTGTGGGCGCAGAGCCAGTCGGTGCCGTAGTGGGCGGCGTTGCCGCCGTCTAGGTGGACCCAGTGGCCGTCGCCTTCGCAGGGGGCACCTTCGGTGTGGGCGGGGGTGGGGGGTGGGGTGGGGATGACGCCGGGGAGGCCTCGGAAGAGGCCGTCGGGGAGGGGGATGGAGATGCCGGGGAAGGGCTGCCAGGTGTCGGCGGAGGCGGTTGCCGTGGTGAGGAGGGGGGCTACCAGGGCGGTGGTTACCGCTGCGGTCAGTAGGGCTGCGCGACGCTTCATGGGGTCCTCCTGCGGAGACGGCTTGGAAACTGCTCTGGCAACACCACTTCTATAGGTTGCTGAGCAGTAACTGTTAGGAGGTTGATGACCAGGATCACAGGGGAGCCGTCAGGTCGGCGGAGTTAGGCCGCGCACTTGGCGTTCGGTGGGGCGGGTGGGGCGGTGTCTACGCCGGCGGCGATGTCGATGTAGTAGTCGGAGTTGCCGGCGAGGGGTTCGGTGCCGAGGAGGAGGCGTTGGACCGCGCAGCCGGATTCGAAGAAGACGGGGTTGATGCCGTGGTCGCCGGGGACGATGTTGCCTTGCAGGTCTCGGCCGGTGACGACGGTGTACAGGGAAGTCGGTTTGCCTGCGAGGGTCAGGGCGGCCCGCATTTCCAGCGACGACGTGTAAGGGACCAACGGGTCGGCGGTGCCGTGCAACAGGATGGTGTGGCGGACGCCGATGCGATTGGCGAGCAGAACCGGAGATCGGTCGATGTACGCCTGCGGGCAGGTGAAGGGAGTGCAGTTGCCTGCGTCGCGTTCGATTTCGGTGCGGATGGTGCGGCCCGCGAGATCGGCTTCCATCCAGGCGGTGACGTCACCGGCGTGACCGAAGGTGTCCACCCAGTAGTCGTAGGTGCCCGGCGGCGCATAAATGGCGGCGAGGCCGCTGGTGACGCCGCCCTGACTCCAACCCCACAGGACGGTGGGACCGATACCGGGGTGTTCACCGCGATACCACTGGGTCGCGGCGACGGTGTCGCGCCACCCGGCCCACACGTTCCACTCCCCCGTCCGCCAGACGCTGGCATCGGAGCGCTGATCCATGGTCACCAGTGCCGCACCCGTGGCGCGCACGATCGAGGCCATGTAATCGGGGAAGTCGCTCGCACTGCCGTCATGCCCGTGCACCGCAACGATGAGCGCGCGTGCGCCGCCGTCGGGTTCGTAGACGCGGCCGGTAGCGGCCTCCCCGTCCACGGTCAAAGTCACCGGGCGCATCGACACCCCGTTCGAAGGCATCGACGCCCCCTCCGGTGCGGCGCTCGAAACAGCCGGTGCCGCAATCATCGTCGCCGCGAGCAGGCCCGCGACCGTACCGATCACCCGTGCTCTTCGTCTGCGACCACCCACGATTCGCATCGTTGCACGTGGGCGCGGCCCGACCGGGTACCCACGCCGCACCGGGACGCACACACCGGGAGTCGTGTGGATTCGTGTGCCGGAGGCTAGGATTCGCCCATGCGTTCGATGGATACCGCGGAGCGGCGGGCTCGACTCGGAGTGCGGCACCGGCTGGCCGTCGAGGCGCGCACCGGGGAGGTCGAGCCGATCGTGCGGTCGATGGTCGTGCTGCACGCCACCGATCCGGCCACCGTGTACCTGTCGGTCGCGGCGCGCGGCATCGGCATCGAGCCCGGGCATCTGGAGAAGGCGCTCTACGACGATCGGACGCTGCTGCGGCTGCTGGCCATGCGCCGCACCATGTTCGTCGCCCCGCTGGAACTGCTGCCGGTGCTGCAGTCCGCCATCGCGGACGGGCTGGCACACAAGCAGCGCAAGAACTACGGCCGCTACCTCGAGCAGCAGAACGTGGTGGACGGCAACCTGCACGCCTGGTGGAACGACGTCGAGCGGGAGACGCACGCGGCCCTGCTCGCGCGCGGCTCCGCGACGGGAGCGCAATTGAGCAAGGACGTACCGCGGCTGCGCACCCAGGTCGACACCGCTCCCGGCAAGCCGTACTCCAAGCCGACCAACATCACCACCTGGATCCTGGTGGCGCTGGGCTGCGAGGGCAGGATCGTGCGCGGCCGCCCCAATGGCAGTTGGGCCAGTAGCCAATACACCTGGGCTCCCATCGAATCCTGGCTGCCGGAAGGGATTTCGGCCCCGCCGATCGAGGAGGCCCGCGCCGAGCTGGTCCGGAAGTGGTTGCGCGCCTTCGGCCCCGCACCGCTGTCGGACCTCAAATGGTGGACCGGTTGGACGCTGGGCGAGGTCCGCAAGACCCTCGCGCTGGTCGATACCGCGGAGGTGGATCTCGGCGGTGCGACCGGCCTGGTCCTGGCCGACGATCTGGAACCCACGCCCGCACCCGCACCGTGGGCGGCCCTGCTGCCCGCGCTCGACCCCACGCCGATGGGCTGGCAGTCGCGCGAGTGGTATCTGGGCCCGCATCAGCCCGCCCTGTTCGACCGCAATGGCAATATCGGCCCGACCATCTGGTGGGAGGGCCGCATTGTCGGCGGTTGGGCGCAGCGATCGGACGGGGAGATCGTCACCCGGCTGCTCGAGGATGTCGGCTCCGAGGCCGAACAAGCCATCGATGTCGAAGCCGAGCGGATGCACGCCTTCTACGGCGACGTGCGCGCCATTCCCCGCTTCCGCACACCGTTGGAACGTGAGCTCACCGCCTGATCCGCGGCGCTCCGCGGTCGGTCATCATCCGACTGCGGGCACTCTGTGTGGTTGCTGTGCACGAGTATTCGGAGAATTTCTGCGGCCCTGCCGGGCGGTAGGGGTGTTACTGTCGGAATTGTTGTTCGCACGATCCGGACTCGGACTTGGGGAGGTCCACGGGTTCGGCGAGTTTTCGGAGTGTGTCATGGCGTTCTCGAATCGGCTGGTCTCCCCGGCATCCACCCCCACCGTCACCGATCCCGAGTCCCCGCACCCCGATTCGACGGGTCTGCCGCCCGCGCCCGGCAGCGAGCCGTGGGGCGAGGCGTTCCGCGATGCCGCGATGGGCATGTGCGCGGTGCTCTCTGCGATCGACGGCCGCATCGATCCGGCGGCGCGCATGCGGGTCGCGCAGATGGCCGGTGCGCACGACGTACTGCGGCGTTTGTCCACCGACGCGTTGCGAAATCTGTTCGAGGACAATTGCGCCCGGCTGATCATGGATCCGGCGTTCGGGCACGCGTATGCGATGGCGCAGATCGCCAAGGCCACCGAATATCCCGAGCAGGCGAGCGCAGTGGTGTCGATCGGTCTGCTGGTCGGGCGAATCGACGGCGAACTCGACGCACACGCGATGACGGTGATTCGCGAGGCTTGTCAGGTATTGCACTTGGACCCACACGAATTCGGTGTGTAAAGCCCTCTGGCTTTTGCTGGACAGTGACTGGCCGCGTGCCGCATTCTTGGGACGTTTGATGCCTAGCGAGGAGATTCACTCTGCATGGCGATTCAAGGGTTCCTCAATATTCTGCTCGACACCGTCCACCCGAATCGGGGCTGGCGTTACTGCGCCTGGTGCGAAGGCACCGGTTCCGCGGGCTACACCCCGAACGGGTCGGCGATTCTGTGCACGGGATGCGGTGGCGTCGGCTGGCTGGTCGACCCGCCGGTGTATCGGCGCTGAGCAGCCGATTTACCGGCACTGAGCAGGCGATTCGTCCCCGGCCGAGTGGCACGCCGGGGACGAATTACACCACTCACATATCGAGTCCGAGATCCAGCACCCGGACCGAATGTGTGAGCGCGCCGACGGCGAAATAATCCACGCCGGTGCCCGCATAGTCGGCCGCCATATCGAGCGAAAGTCCGCCCGAGGACTCGAGTTTGGTGCGCGGCGACCGAGTATTGCGGCGCTGCACGGCCGCCTGCGTGGCCCACAGCGGGAAGTTGTCCAGCAGAACGAGTTCGACGTCTTCGCCGAGCACGGCGTCGAGCTGTTCGAGGCTGTCCACTTCGACCTCGCACTCGATGTCGGGATTCAGTTCCCGCACGGCCCGCAGCGCGGCTACCACCGAGCCCGCGGCCACCACGTGGTTGTCCTTGATCAATGCGGCATCCCCGAGGCCCATGCGGTGATTCACGCCGCCACCGACTCGCACCGCGTACTTCTGCAGTGCCCGCAGCCCCGGAAGTGTCTTGCGGCTGTCGCGAATCCGGCAGTTCGTGCCCGCCACCGCGTCGGCCCACTGCGCGGTCGCCGTGGCGATTCCGGACAGGTGGCACACCAGGTTCAGCATGGTCCGCTCGGCGGTGAGCAGTCCGCGCGTCGGCGCGACCAGGCTCAGCACCTTGTCCCCCGGCTGCACCCGGGTCCCATCGGCGACCCGAGCGGTGACCTCGTAATTCCCCGCCCCGATCACCTCGTCGAGCACCAGCAGCCCGACGTCGAGCCCGGCCACCGTCCCCGGCTGCCGAGAAGCCATGTCCGCCTTGGCAACAGCGTCCGCGGGCACCGTGGCCATGGTGGTGATATCGGGCCCGTACCGCAGATCCTCCTCGAGGGCCTTACGGATGAGCGCGATCACCTCGTCGCGATCGAGTCCAGCATCGAGGGTCATGACAGCACTCCTTCTTCGATGACTTGTCTTGTGCCCGCGGCGACCTGCCCCCACGGTTGTCCCAACTCGATGCCCTCGGCCACCAGCTTCGGCCGCCCGTCGGAGCCGAGCCGGACCGCGGTGCTGCGCCGCAACTCCTCCTGTGGCTCAGGGCAATCCGAGCGGGTGTGGCAACCGCGGGTCTCGGTCCGCGCCGCCGCCGCGACGAGCAGTGCCCGCGCGGTGAGGGTGAGCGCCGAATCCTCCAACTCGCGAACGATCGCCGCCGCCGAATCCGACCACGCACCGGTACCGCCGTCGCTGGCCGGGCAGTTCACCGCCCATTCGACGGTGATGTCCGGGGCAGCATTGTCGGCAATGAGGCCGACCATGCGGAGGATGGCGGCCCGGAGGCCGTCCCCGTCGCGGACCACCGCGGCGTGTTCGGTCATCAGTTCCTGCAACAGCTTTCGGTCCGCGCGGGGGAATCGCAGCGGGCCGACCTCGGTGATCGGAGCCGACATGCCCTGGCGTTCGGCCGCCGCCACGCCGACGCGTTCGCCGACCACCAGGCCCTCGAGCAGGCTGTTGGAGGCGAGGCGGTTCGCACCGTGCAAACCGGTCCGCGCCACTTCGCCCGCGGCATAAAGCCCGGGGACGGTGGTTCGGCCCGACGGATCGGTGCGGATGCCGCCGCACTGGTAGTGGGCGGCGGGCGCGACCGGGATCAGGTCGACGGTGGGGTCGATCCCGGCGGCCAGGCAGGAGGCGGTGATGGTCGGGAAGCGTTGCGCGAAACCGTCGATCGCGCGACCGTCGAGGTACACGTGGTCGGTGCCGAGTTCGCTCATGCGCGCCGCGATGGCCCGGGAGACCACATCGCGCGGGGCCAGATCGCCCCGCGGGTGCACGCCCGCGGTTACCGAATTGCCTTCGGAATCCACCAGAATCGCACCCTCGCCGCGCACGGCCTCGCTGATCAGCGGGCGCCGGCCGAGGCCGCCGGGCGTGAACAGCACGGTCGGGTGGAACTGCAGGAATTCGAGATCCGACACCAGCGCCCCGGCCCGCAGGGCGAGCGCGATGCCGTCGGCGGTGGCCCCGGCGGGGTTGGTGCTGCACGCGTAGAGCTGGCCGAGACCGCCCGTGGCCAGCAGCACGGCGGGCGCGTGCACGATGCCGAAACCCTGGTCCGACACCGCGATCACGCCGCGCACACCCTCGGGTCCGGTCACGATGTCGAGGACGGCCGCCCCGAAGAGCACCGGGAGCCCGGCGGCGTTGAGTGCGCGCTGCACCTCCGCGCCGGTGGCGTCGCCGCCCGCGTGGATGATGCGCCGCGTGCTGTGCCCGCCCTCGCGGGTGCGCGAAACCTCGCCGTCGCGACCGTGGTCGAAGACCGCGCCCAGGTCGGTCAAGGCCGCGACCGCGTGCTGCCCGCCCTCGACGATGGAGCGCACCGCGTCGGCGTCACACAGTCCGGCCCCGGCGATCACCGTGTCCTGGACGTGCGATTCCACCGAATCCCCGTGCGGCGCAACGACGGCGATGCCGCCCTGCGCGTACTGGGTCGAGGTGTCGGTGGGTCCGCCCTTGCTGAGGGTCAGCACCCGCAGACCGCGCAGCGAGGCGGTGCGGGCGGCGGTCAATCCCGCCACTCCACCACCCACGACCACGAGGTCGGCTTCGGCTTCCCAGGTGATGGAAATCGATGTATTCACCATTGTTCATCCCTCCCCTGACGGGGGAAGGCGGGAGCTATTCGCCGCCGCCGGGGTTGCCGATCTCGATCATGCGCTGCACCGAATTGCGAGCCAGGGCAGCGGTTTCGAGATCGACGTGGACCTCGTCGCGGTTCTCCACCAGGCAGCGGAGCAGGGCGGCGGGGGTGATCATCTTCATGTACTGGCAGGAGGCGCGGTCGTTGACGGCCTGGAAGTCGATGCCGGGGGCGGCCTTCCGCAGCTGGTGCAGCATGCCGACCTCGGTGGCGACCAGAACCTGGTTCGACTTGGCAGCCTTCGCGGCGTCGATCATGCCGCCGGTGGAGAGGATGTGCACCCGGTCGGCCGGGAACTCGCCCGCGCCCGCCAGGTAGAGAGCCGAAGTGGCGCAACCACATTCGGGGTGCACGAACAGCTCCGCGTCCGGGTGGGTACGGGCCTGCTCGTTGAGCTCGTCACCGTTGATGCCCGCGTGCACGTGGCACTCGCCCATCCAGATGTGCATGTTCTCGCGGCCGGTGATGCGCTTGACGTGCGCGCCCAGGAACTGGTCCGGCAGGAACAGCACCTCCCGGTCCGGATCGATCGAGGCAACCACGTCGACCGCGTTGGAGGAGGTGCAGCAGATGTCGGTCAGCGCCTTCACCGCGGCGGTGGTGTTCACGTAGGAGACCACCACGGCGTCCGGGTACTCGGCCTTCCAGGCGCGCAGATCCTCGGCGGTGATGGAGTCGGCCAGCGAACAGCCCGCGCGCTGGTCCGGGATGAGCACGGTCTTCTCGGGGCTGAGGATCTTCGCGGTCTCGGCCATGAAGTGCACGCCGCAGAACACGATGGTGTCCTCGGGGGCTTCCGCGGCGATGCGGGACAGGGCCAGGGAGTCGCCCACGTGATCCGCGATGTCCTGGATCTCGGGCAGCTGATAGTTGTGCGCCAGGATCGTGGCATTGCGCTCGCGCGCCAGCCGCTTGATCTCGGCAGCCCATTCGGGGGAGGCGTCCACGCCGGTGAATCCCGACGGACCGTCCGCGATGCGTTCGGTCAGCGTCAGTGTCGCGCCCGTTGCTGCAGCCATGGGATGGCTCCTTCATCTCCTGCGACCGGCCACCTCGCCGATTCGCATCCAACCGGTTTTCGACTTAGGATCGAAAACGTGGCCCATCGTAGCACCATCCACGAAACGCTCACCGCCGTGTTCCAGGTTCGTCGCTTCCCCGACACCAAACGTGCAGGTGAGAGCACTAGCGTGGGTGGGATTGCCGTTTCCGACCGCTGCCCGCCCGGTCATCGCACCGAACTCGCGGTACTGCTGTGGGAACGCGCCCTGGAACCCGCGATCGGTACCTGGTCGCTGCCCGGCGGCCGGTTGCGCGAGAACGAGGACCTCGACACCTCGGCGGCCCGGCAGCTCGCCGAGAAGGTCGATGTTCGCGAACTCACCCACCTCGAACAGGTGTGGGTCTTCAGCGATCCCGACCGGGTGCCCGGCGACCGCCGCATCGCCTCGGCCTATCTGGGCCTGGTCCCGATGACCGCCGAACCGGTCGTCCCGCACGACACCCGCTGGCATCCCGTCTCGGACCTGCCCAGCATGTCCTTCGACCACGGCACCGTCGTGCGCCACGCCCGAAACCGCCTGGCCGCCAAGCTGTCCTACACCAATATCGCCTTCGGCCTGGCCCCCGCCACCTTCACCATGTCCACGCTGCGTGAAATCTACTGCGCCGCCCTGGGATACGACGTCGACACCACCAACCTGCAACGAGTCCTGTCCCGCCGCAAGGTGATCACCCCCACCGGGGCGACCGCCTCCCCCGGCCGCGCGGGCGGGCGCCCCGCCGCCGTCTACCGCTTCACCGACTCCGAAATCCGGGTCACCGACGAATTCGCCGCGTTGCGTCCGCCCAGCTGAGCGGTGTCGCCATCGTCACCATGACCGTTATGCCGGGATCGGGTCGCGCGGTCATGAATGCTGGGTTACATTTCCCGTTGTGCCGCACTGGATCCTGAAGTGCCGGACGAGGCTAGGGAAGGTTCGAAGTTCCGGTGTTGCGGGCGGGGGAGATATTTGCCGGGTACACCGTCGAGCGAATGCTCGGCATCGGCGGCATGGGGGCGGTGTATCTGGCGCGGCATCCGCGCATGAACCGCCGAGTGGCGCTGAAGGTGCTCAATGACGACCTGGCTGCGGATCCCAAGGCGCGGATGGCGTTCGAGCGCGAATCGATCCTGGCCGTCGAGCTCGATCACCCCAATATCATTCCCATCTACGATCGCAGCAGCCCGCAGGATCCGGCGTTGTGGCTGGCCATGCGGCACATCGACGGTGGTGACGCGACCTCGCTGCTGACGCCGTGGCCCGACGGATTGCCGGTGCAGCAGGCGATCCGGCTGATCACCGATGCCGCCCACGCGCTGGATTACGCGCACAGCAAGGGCGTGCTGCACCGGGACGTGAAACCGGCGAATCTGTTGATCGAGCACGATCCGCGGGTCGGAGAACGCGCGCTGCTCACCGATTTCGGGATCGCCCGCACCCTCGACGACACCACCACGCATTCGGGTGTGGTCGCGTCGCTGGCGTACACGGCCCCGGAACGTTTCACCGATCAGCGGCCCACCGACCATCGCGCCGACATCTACTCGCTGGGCTGCACCTTCTATCAATTGCTCACCGGCTCACCGCCGTTCCCGCGCAGCAGCCAGGCCGCCGTCATCGCCGCGCACCTGGGGCAACCGGCCCCGCTGACGACGACCCGGCGACCGGATCTGCCGCGGGGTCTGGACACGGTGATCGTCACCTCGCTGGCCAAGGATCCGGGCGACCGCTATCCGACCTGCACGGATCTCGCCGAGGCCGCGCAGCGCGCGCTCGGCATGCGCGGCACGACCGGCACGCTGCGGCGTCCCACTCCCCCGCCCGAAAACCCGTCGCCCGCACCGGCATCCACCAACGGGACCAAGCCGAAACGCACTACCGGGTCCGCGCCGAAGAACGCCACCGACACCAAGCCTAAGAGCGACACGACGGACTCCCCGGTTGCGGCGGCGGGTAACCGGCGGATCAGCCGCCGCTCATTGCTGATCGGCGGTGTGATCACCGTCCCCGTCACCGCGGCCGTAGTCGCCACGGCCGTAGCCCAACTCGACTCCGGCGGCGGCTCGTCCGACGGCCCCGCACCGTCCACGTCCGCGACCCTGGACACCGTGCTCGCCGGTCACGGCGATGTGGTCCAGGCCGTGGCCTTCAGCCCCGACGGGACGCAACTGGCCTCGGGCAGTTTCGACCAGTCGGTGCGGCTCTGGGATGTGGGCACCCGCAAGCCCGCCGGTGAGGCCCTCGCCACCGGGCACGCCGTGCATGCCCTCGCCTTCAGCCCCGACGGCACCCTGCTCGCGACCGCGGGTGGCGGCAAAGGGGATTGGACGACCCAGTTGTGGGACGTCAACGCACGCCAACCGGACGGGCCGCCACTGAACCCGGGCGCCTGCACAGGAATCGAAGCCGCCGCCTTCAGCCCCGACGGGGCACTGCTGGCCGTCGGCCGGCGCGTGACCAGCAGCCCGGCGGCCCAGCTGTGGAACGTGCGGACCCGGCAACTCGACGGGCAGCAGCTCGACAGCGGCCTCGCGACCGCCGCCTTGGCCTTCAGCCCGGACGGCATGCTGCTGGCCGCCAGTCAGGGCGCGAGCATCGACAGCCGGGTGCGGCTGTGGAATACCGTGACCCGCCAATGGATTCCGGCCGATTTCGCCGGGCATCTCGGCGAGGTGGTGTCGATCGCCTTCAGTCCCGACGGGACGCTGCTGGCGACCAGCAGCCTGGACACCACCGCGCGACTGTGGGATGTGCGCAGCCGCCAGCCCCTAGGACCGCTGACCGGACACGTCGGCGCGGTGTCCGCGGTCGCCTTCAGCCCGGACGGCAAGCAGATCGTCTCGGGCGGCGTGGACAACACCGTCCGCCTGTGGGATGTGAAGTCCCGCAGCCGAATCGGGCAACCGCTGACCGGCCACACCGATCGAGTGTCATCGGTCCGCTTCAGCCCCGACGGCACACTGATCGCCAGCGGCAGTCACGACGGCACCATCCGCCTGTGGCGGGTCGCGCGGAGCTGACCTGCCACCAGCGCCGACCGGCTACCAGCGCATCATGGGCAGCGGGTTGGTCGGGTGTCTGAGCGCCCAGGCCGTGCCTGTGCGAGCGAGGAACGCATGAAATCCCAGGTAAGGCAGTTGCGCGACAACCGCTTTCACCTCGTCCCGGGTCACCGTCGCGCGCAGCAACCCCCTGCTGGCATCGATACGGTCGGCGATCCGGAAAGTTTCGACCAGCCGGTCGCCGACACCCCGCAGCCGATGATGGTCCAGCACCATCCGCCGCGCGGCCTCGACGTCTTCGATCCCGAACTCCCCCGCGTGCACCGCGACCAGCTCCGCTGAGGGTTCCAGATAATCCCAGGTCCCCGCCGTCCAGACCCCGATGTCATGGAGGGCCCACGCCAACGCGGCGACATCCGGTACGGGCTCACCCAATAGCAACTGCTGATAGTTCAACGCCCGCAACACATGATTGCGGTACACCGGCATCGCATCCCCGATCTCACCGCGATGCCGTTCCAACACGGCGTCCACGATCGGATGTGAAGTCCGAACCTGCATGTCTCCCCCTCGAGTGTCGCCGCCGGGTGTGGCCACCCTATCCCGAGCGGGCATGACCTACGCCGGGGCAGACCGGCTAGGCGGGGTCGATCTGGGTGACGTAGAAGCGGTTTCCGTCCTCGTCGCGGAAGCTGAACATCAAGGGGGCGGTCTTCCAGTCGAGGAGATCGCCGACCGGGAGGCCGCGGGCGGTGAGGGAGGCGTGGGCGGCACGGGCATCCGGGGTGGCCAGGCGGATGCCGGTGTCGATGCCCGACGGCAGCTGCGGGCCCGCCTGCACCAGGGACAGGGAGGCCGCGCCGTCCGGGAATTCCAGCTCCAGCCAGCGGAATCCCGGTTGCAGCTCGGCGTCGAGGCGCGTCTTCAATCCGAGCGATTCGAACAGGTCCTTGGCCCGGTCCTGGTCGGTCACGGGCACGGCGACGGTGAGCAGGGCACTACACATCGGCTTGGTCATATCCGATAGGACGATGCCGCGCGCCCGAATTCATCGCCGAGGCGGCGCGGGTCTGGTGAAGTGGTCGGATGGAGGCGAGCGATGTGCTGGATCTGCACCGGGCCTGCGAGCGCGACGGTGTCACGATCTGGATCGACGGCGGCTGGTGTGTCGACGCGCTACTGGGCGAGCAGACGCGCGAACACGGGGATCTGGATGTGGCCGTGCGGCGCGGGGACGCGGCGCGGCTGCGTGAAATCCTCACGGCGATGGGCTATCTCGCGGACCCGCGGCCGGAGGAAACGGAGTGGAACTATGTGGTGCGGCGGGGCGATGATGCGGCGGTCGACGTCCATGTGTTCGACCACGACGCGGAGGGCACCGTCATCTACGGCATCGCGTATCCGGCGCAGTCGCTGACCGGCACCGGAACTATTGCCGGGGAGAAGGTGAACTGCATTGCCGCGCAATGGATGTTCACGTTCAAGACGGCCTACCCACCCGCCCCGAAGGACCTGGCCGATGTGCACGCTCTGGCCGAGCGTTTCGGTTTCCAGGTGCCCGACACCCACCACTGAGCTCTCAGCGGTCGGCGTCGCGATTGCGGTGCTTGGTGGTGCGGTTGTAGCGGCGACCGTTCGGAATCGGCTGGGCGGCATTGGATCTGCGGAGCTCGTGGCGTTGCCGCCAGGCGGCGAGATCCGGGCGTTCCGCCGGTGCGGGCACGCCGCGGTCGGCGGGTGTGGTCTTCATGGGGTCCCCCCGGGTGAAGTGTTCGTGACGCGAACACGCTAGGGGGTATAACCACCGAGTTCCAGTGAATATTGCCGACCGTCAGCGGGCGGTGTCGAGATCTCAGCGGGCAGAGTCGGGATCTTCGAAGGGCACCACGGGATCTCGCGGCGTGAACTGGGTGCCGGCGTTCGAGCCGGGATACGGGCCGAAGCTGATCTCGGAACCGTATTGCGGCGGCGCGACGATGTCGGGTTCGGGGCGGCGGCCGCCGAAGGGCAGGTATTCGCCGGTGCCGAGATCGTCGGAGGTGCTCAGCGCGGTGAGCAGCAGCACCACGACCGCGGCGGCAAGAGGCTGCGCGACCAGCGCGGCCCACCCCTCCACCGAGGGCGCGAACTCCACGATGGTGTGCACGGCGGGATGCTTGGGCCGGGTGTGCAGTTGCTCGGCCAGCGCCTCGCCAACGACTTTCGTCAGGAAAGCCCCCAGCAGGGAGCCGAAAAGGATGCCGCACACCAGAATCGGGCCGCGGACCTTACGCCAGCGCCACACGGCGGCCGTGCCGAGGACACCGACCACGATGCCGATCAGCACGAAGATGGCCAAGGCATCGAAGCGGTGCATGCTCTCGCCGGTCAGGGCGGTGCCGCGGTCGGGTTCGACCACCAGCAGCTGTTCGGCGGGCGCCAGGTACGCCCACACCACCCCGGCGACCGCGCCGACCGCGGCGAGGGCGACCAACACCACCGCCGCCGCGCGTACTTCCCGTCGCACGATGTCGACGCGTAGCCCGCCCGGCTCGGCGGTGAGTGTGGTTGCCACTAGCGGTGTTCCAGGCTCGTGGAGTCGAGCACCCCGTGGCGCGAGCACTTGGCCCACCAGCCGTCGGGACTGACCTGCACGATCATGCGGCGTCCGCACTGTTCGCAGAAGCGCGGGGGTTCCAGGCCCAGGGCCGCTGCGGTCGGGACGGAATCCTCCAGCCCCGGAACGATCCGCTTACCCGTGAATGGGTTGTAGCGCTCCTCGATGTCCACGATCACCTCGATGGATCCTTCGTGTCTAGGGAGACGACGGCAATGGCCTCGGAGACCGTACCGCTACGGTACCGGTTTTCCAAGGCCCGCCCGTATCAGAGGGTTTCGCGGCTGGCTCAGAAGGATTCGTTGAGCGCCTTGATCGGCATCTTGAGCTCGCTGAGCAGATCGATGTCCGACTCGGCGGGGCGACCCAGGGTGGTCAGGTAGTTGCCGACGATGACGGCATTGATGCCGCCCAGAATGCCCTGCTTGGCACCCAGATCACCGAGGGTGATCTCACGGCCGCCCGCGAAACGCAGGATGGTGCGCGGCAGCGCGAGCCGGAAGGCGGCGACGGCGCGCAGGGCGTCGGCGGCCGGGAGCACCTCGAGGTCACCGAAGGGGGTGCCCGGGCGCGGGTTGAGGAAGTTCAGCGGCACCTCGTCGGGCTCCAGCTCGGCCAGCTGCGCGGCGAATTCGGCGCGCTGCTCCAGGGATTCGCCCATGCCGAGGATGCCGCCGGAGCACACCTCCATGCCAGCCTCGCGGACCATGCGCAGGGTGTCCCAGCGCTCGTCGTAGGAGTGGGTGGTGACCACGTTCGGGAAGTGCGAGCGCGCGGTCTCGAGGTTGTGGTTGTAGCGGTGCACGCCCATGGCGGCGAGCTGATCGACCTGCTCCTGGTTGAGCATGCCCAGCGAGCAGGCGACCTGGATGTCGACCTCGTTGCGGATGGCCTCCACGCCCGCGGCGACCTGCGCCATCAGGCGCTCGTCGGGTCCGCGCACGGCGGCCACGATGCAGAATTCGGTCGCGCCGGTCTTGGCGGTCTGCTTGGCGGCCTCGACGAGCGAGGGGATGTCGAGCCACGCGGCGCGCACCGGGGACTGGAAAAGGCCGGACTGCGAACAGAAGTGGCAGTCCTCGGGGCAGCCGCCGGTCTTGAGCGAGATGATGCCCTCGACCTCGACCTCGGGACCGCACCACTTCATGCGGACGTCGTGCGCGAGACCGAGCAGCTCCTCGAGCCGGTCGTCGCCGAGCTGCAGCACCTCGAGGGTCTGGTCCTGGGTGAGGCCGATTCCGCGCTCGAGCACCTGCTCGCGGGCGATGGCGAGAATGTCATCGCCTGCTGTGGTAACAGCTTCGGTGGTGACGGCTGCCTGGGTCATGTCCGCGCGCTTCCCTTCGTCCGGCCGCGTGTGGCCGACCAACTTGAACGGTGTTCAGGGTAGGCTAGCAGTCCGGAACGTGAGCGGGAACACGAGAGGGTCGGGTTTTTCAGTGCAACTCCATCGCACGGACGTGGTCGACGGGGCCATCGCCATTCTCGACCAGTACGGACTGGCGGATCTGACCATGCGCCGCTTGGCGACCTCGCTGCACGTCCAGCCGGGGGCGCTGTACTGGCACTTCCCCAACAAGCAGGCCCTGCTCGGCGCGGTCGGCGACCGCATCCTCGCCCCCATGGACGAGGCGGTCGTCGCCGACGAATGGTCCAAGCAGATCACCGAATTGGCGCATCGGCTGCGGGAATGTCTGCTCGCCTATCGGGACGGGGCCGAATTGGTCTCGGCCACCTACGCTTCCCGGCTCACCACCAGCAAGGGGCGGGAACGGCTGGCCAGCGCCGCGATTCGGGCGGGAATGACGCGCGAGGAAGCCGATCTGTCGGCGTACACGCTGCTGTACTACGTGCTCGGCCAGACCGTCGACGAGCAGTCCCGCATCCAGATGGATTCGGTCGGGGCACTGGCGGAAGAGCATTCGCCGCTCTACGACACCACCGACGCGACCGCTCGCTTCGATTTCGGCCTGCAGTTGTTCGTCAGCGGCATCCGGCACCTGCTCGGCACCCGCGTCCGTTAGCCCGGCAGGGCTAGGGATAGACGCTGTCGGTGAACCAGACGAATTGCGCACCGCCGTCGGTGGTTTGCCACAGCATGCCGGTGAGCAACAGGACGAAAGCGGCGATCACGGCCGCCGCGACGCGCACTCGGATCATGCCCGGCAACATACGCGCACGCCCGGCCGCTCCGCATCCCGATATTTCCGAACGGTAGAGTCCGTCCGGTCATCGACGGCGGGTGCGGGAATCCGGTGAGAATCCGGAGCGGTCGCGCCACTGTGAGTACCGGGTGACCGGTACGAGTCAGACCTCCCCCGCCGCGCAGTTCTCTGGAGAGGCCGCGTTTTGCCCGAGGAGCCACCGCGATGAGCCGTGCGCGGACATCGCTCGCCCTGCCCGTGCTGGGAATCCTGCTGTGCGCGGCCATGATCGTCGCCACCGGATTCGGAGCGCAGACCATTCCCGTCGCGGATGTGCTCGACGTGCTGCGCCAGCGAATCACCGGCGGCGCACCGGCAAACCTCGGGCTCGACACCATCGTCTGGCAATTGCGGGTGCCGCGAACGATTCTCGCGGCCATCGTCGGCGCGGGGCTGGCCGTGGCCGGAGCGGCCATGCAAACCCTGGTCCGCAACCCCCTCGCCGACCCCTACCTGCTCGGCGTCTCCTCCGGCGCGGGAGTCGGAGCGGCGGCGGTCATCACCTCCGGCATGTTCGCCGGGGCCGGACTGTGGGCGCTGTCGGCAGGCGCGCTCACCGGCGCACTGCTCGCCGCCGCAGCCGTCTTCCTGATCGCCATCGCCCAAGGCGGCCTCACCCCACTGCGTTTGGTGCTCACGGGCACGGTGCTGGCCTCCGCGTTCGCGGCCTTCAGCAGCTACCTGATCTTCCGCAGCGCCGACCCCTCGGCCGCCCAATCGGTGCTGTTCTGGCTGCTCGGCAGCCTCTCCGGCGCGGACTGGACCCGAATCCTGTTGCCCGCCTGCGTGGTAGCGGCCGCCCTCACGGCCCTACTCCTCGCCTCGAACTGGCTCGACGCCCTCAACCTCGGCTCCGACGCCGCCGCCTCCATCGGAGTCCCGGTGCGCGAGCTACGCATTGCCCTGTTCATCCTGCTGGCGGTCCTGGTGGGCATCCTCGTCGCCGTCTCCGGCGGCATCGGCTTCGTCGGCCTGGTGGTTCCCCACGCGGCTCGCCTCGTGGTCGGCCCTCGCCATCGCATCCTCCTCCCCGCCAGCGCCCTGTGCGGCGCACTGTTCCTCGTCGTGGCCGACACCGCCACCCGAGTCCTGGTCCGCCCCACCGAAATCCCGGTCGGCGTCCTCACCGGCCTCATCGGCGCCCCCGCCTTCCTCCTCCTCATGGGCCGCCGCCGCTACACCTTCGGCGCCGCATGACGGACCTATCCGTCGTCTCCGGTGGAGGGACGCTCGAGGTGTCGGAGCTGAGTTGCGCTGCCGGTCGACGGACCGTACTCGAAGGTGTCGCGTTCACGGTTCGGCCCGGGGAAACGGTGGGGATCGTCGGGCCCAACGGGGCCGGGAAGACGACATTGTTGCGGACGCTGGCCGGGCTGATCAGGCCGATATCCGGCTCGGTCACGGTGGATGGTCGTGCACTGCACCAGGTTCCGGCGCGGGAGCGGGCCCGGTTGGTCGGGCTGGTCGGGCAGAACGAGCAGCCACCGGAGGATCTGCTGGTGGGCGAGTTGGTGGCGTTGGGACGGACACCGTATCTGCCGCCGTGGGGTGCGGGCGGGCCGGATGAGCGGGCGGTCGTGGAAGCGGCGCTGCGACAGGTGGATCTGGCGGGGTTCGCGCCGCGGCCAGTGAGCAGGCTCTCGGGTGGGGAGCGGCAGCGGGTGCTGTTGGCTCGGGCGTTGGCGCAGAAGACGCCGGTGTTGTTGCTGGATGAGCCGACCAATCATCTGGACATTACGCATCAGCTCGAATTGCTGGTTTTGGCACGGGAATTGACTCGGACCGTGGTGATGAGTTTGCACAATCTGGCGTTGGCGGATCGGTATTGCGATCGCGTGCTGGTGGTCGACCAAGGCCGGGCCTACTCGCTCGAACCGCCCGAGACGGCGTTGCGGCCGGAGATCCTCGACGAAGTCTTCGGCGTGCGGGCGCATCGGGTGCCGGACCCGGATGCGGGCGGCACCCATTTGATCATCACCGGACGAAAGGCACTGTCTTGAGCACGATTTCTTCCCCCGCCCGGCTAGCGCGGTGGGTGCGGCCGCTGGCTGTCGTTGCCGCGCTCGGGGCAGTGGCGGCGTGTGGGTCGCCGCAGGCGGCGTCGGGGAATCTGGCGGTGCGGAATTGTGGGGTGGAGAGCAAGTTTCCGTCGCCTGCGCAGCGGATGTTCGTCAATGACGGGAATCTGATTTCGATGGTGCTGGCGTTGGGGGCGCAGGAGCAGACGGTGGCCGTGTCGAGTTTGAAGCGGGATGCGGAGACGCTGCGGAAGCATTATGGGGATGCGGTCGACAAGTTGAATTCTGTTGCGCCGGATTATCCTTCGCGGGAGACCGTGCTCGCGCAGCGGCCGGATGTGATGGTGGCGGGGTGGAATTACGGGTACTCGGAGGCGGCGAATCTGACGCCGGAGTCGTTGCGGGCGGCGGGGGTCGCGCCGTATGTGCTGACCGAGAGTTGCCGACGGCCCGATGGTGAGCGGGGTGTGGTGGATGCGTGGACGGCATTGCGCACCGATCTCACCGCGCTGGGGGCGATCACCGGACGCGTCGACAAGGCGACGCAGGTGAACAGCGATCTGGATCGGCGGCTGTCGGCGCTGCTATCGGCACCGCAGGCGGCGAAGCGGCCGACCGTGTTCGTGTTCGACAGTGCTTCCGACACCATCATGTCGAGTGGGAAATTCGGTGCGCCGCAGGCGATTCTGGAGGCAGCGGGGGCTTGGAACGCGCTGGACGATGTGGACGACACCTGGACGGCGGTGTCGTGGGAGCGGGTGGCGGCCGCGGATCCGGATGCCATCGTGTTCGTGGACTATCCGCCGCAGACGTTCCAGCAGAAGGTGGATCTGCTGCGCGGCAAGCCGGGCATCCAGAATCTGCGGGCCGTCACCGAGGGGCGGTTCCTGAACCTGCCGTACGCGTTGTGGACGAGCGGGCCGTTGAACATCGACGCCGCCGAACAGGTGCGGGCACAGCTGGAACGCTGGAATCTGGTGCCGCAGTCGGGGATTCACCCCGCCTCCGACGACACCGTGCGCTGACGGGCCGGCGCGGTCAGCGGCCGACGTAGACCACCGTCGACTCGTCGTGCTGGATCTGCCGCACGAACGGCACCACCTGGTTGGCGATCACCGTGTTGTATTCCTGCGGCCGCTCGATCGGATTGGCGTGCCCGGTGGTGTGCGTGGTCACCACCAGCAGTGTCCCGTCCACTCCGCCGACCTGGTCGATGAGCACCTTGTGCGAGTACGTCACATCCACGATCGGGTCGTCGTAGGGATTGTGCGGGCGAATGAACACGATGGCCGGGCGCGGTTTGCCCGCGGCGGGCTTGGCCAGTGCCCGCAGATCGTCCACCGCGCCGCCCGCCACGATCGCCTTGAACTGCGCCTCGATCAGCCCGTTGCTGGCGGCGTCGGTGTTGAGGATCTTGTCGCGCAGCACATCCTCGATGGCCGAGCGGAACTCCGCGCCCCGGATCACGTACCGGCCGCCCACGAAACGATCATGGCGCGCATAGGTTTCCACGATCAGCCGCAGCAGTCGGCTCTCGCGCGCCCCGGGCACCCAGCCCATCCAGCGCAGCATCTCCTCGCCCTGGTCGCGGCTCTCGGGCCGGACCGCGTCGAGGTCGACCGGCGTGCAGTCCAGAATCACCGCGCGCACCCGTTTGGCGCTGCCGGTGTGCAGGTGCTTGGCGATCTCCAGCGCGATCACCCCGCCCATGCTGTGCCCGGCCAGCACCACATTCGACACCTTGGCGGCGTCGGTGACCTTCACGATCAGGTCCGCGATGACCTTGGTGTCGATACCGGTCTGGTCGTAGCGCACCGCCCACACCGACCCGAGTTGACGCAGCGACGGCAGGGCGCGGGCGGTGTCGGTGGCGTCCAGCACGCCCAGGCCGACCAGATCGAAGACGGCGGTATCGCCCGCCTGCGGGTCCGAGGGTCCCGCGATGGGCAGCACCGCGGGTTCGGTGCGGGCCAGCCGATCCTGTTCGGGCAACACGTCCGCACCCAGGTATTCGGCGAACGCACCCAGGGTGACCAGCGGAATCAGGCTCAGCCGCAGCAACATCAGACGGGTTCTGCGCCACCGCACCCACCCCGCACCGGTCCGGGTCGAGCGCAGCCGATCGCGACGCCGCCGATCGTCGTACTCGGCGACTCCGGACGGATTCGGGAAACCCGGCAGGGCCATACCAATCAACTGTACGAATTTCCGGCGTTTCATCCAGGCTTGTCCTGGTGGCCATCTCCTGGTACGGCTGCTGTCACCTGCGCGTGGAGGAGTCCACTCGGGCATGAATTCGGCCGGAACCGAATCGATTCCGGCCGAGAGGCGGGGTGGGGGTCAGTGCCGGGCGGCGTGCTCGGTCAGTCCGGCGAGTTTGGCCAGCGACATACGGAACCCGACTTCATTGTCGGTCGGGGACAGTCCGGGCGGCAGATTGTCGTGCCGGGCGGTGACGCGGGTGCCGCCGGGGGCGTCGTCGAGGGTGTAGGTGACGGTCATTTCGCCACACAGATCCGGGTCCTCGGTTTCGAATTCGACGGTCTGTACCACCTCGCGGTCGGGGACGACGCGGGCGAAGACACCGTGGAAGGTGTCGGTGTGCGCGGTCGTCTTACCGGTCGAGTTGGGCAGGTCGTAGGTCAGCGAGATGCGGAAGCGGCCGCCGACGCGGGCGTCGAATTCGTGGACGCGGCTTGTCATTCCGTCGGGGACCATCCACGTTCGGACCGAACGCGCATCCAGGAGCGCCCGGAAGACATTCGAACGCGGGGCACCGACGAACTTTTCTACTCGGGTGGAGGGCACGGCGCCACCCTACGCTCGATGTGATGAAGATCACGACAGGTTCACGTGATGTTCGGCGAGTCCTCGGGCGCTTCGGGCAGCGACAGCGTGGCCAGGGTGCCGCCGCCCGGCGCGGGATCCAGTGTGACGGAACCGGAATGGACCTCGGCCACCCAGCGCACCAGCGACAGCCCGATGCCGTGCTGGCCCCGCGCGCCGACCGCGCCACGCCGGAACGGGTCGGCGAGTTCGGGATCCAGGCCGGGTCCGTGATCGCGCACCATCACCTGTCCGGCCGCGACCCGCACCTCGACGGGTGTGCCGCCGTGCACGAGCGCGTTGTCGATCAGGTTGCGCACGGCCAGCGCCAGCAGATCCGGGTCCGCGCGCACCGCGGTCGGTTCCGTCACCACCGACACCTCGCCGCCGCACTCCGCGGCCACGCCCTCCACCAGTTGATCCAGGTACAGCCGTTGCCGATCCAGTTCGCCCACACCGGTTTCGGCGCGGGTGCGGGCCAGCAGCCCGGCGACCATGCGGCCCATTCGGTCGGTGAGCGAACGGGCGTCGGTGACGGCGCGGCGGGTCTCCGCGGGATCGCGCAGCGCGGCATCCAGGTAGAGGCGCAAAGTCGCCAGGGGCGTGCGCAATTCGTGCGAGGCCTCGGACAGGAAGCGCTCCTGCTGATCGAGCATGCGCAGTGCCGGGCGCATGCTCGCGCCGGACAACAGGTGTCCGGCCAAGCCCGCCAGCACCACCAGTGCCGCGCCGCCACCCCACAGGGCCAGCAGCAGGCGGTGGTGGTCGCTGTCGCCGGGTGCGGGGTCGGCGCCCGCGACCACCATGGCGCCGATCGTGCCGTCGTTGTCGTACACCGGGGCGACCGCCAGCCGCACCCGGTCCCCGTCACGGTCGATCAGGGTGTGCCACTGGGTTTCCTCCGATGCGGTGGCGTCCTGGGCGAGGCCGGTCAGGACGGCGGGTAGTCCGGATCGCCTGTGCACGAACGGTTCCTGCCACGCGTTGTTCGCATCGCGCACCAGCACCACGACCGGGTCCGGGCCGCCGACGAGATCCTCGTCGGCGCGCACGGTCTCCAGATCGACGGTGCCGTCCTCGGTCCAATAGACCTCGCGCGCGAGACCGGTCACCACGCGGTCGATCCCGGCGTCCAGCTCGCGGTCGCGGGAATGCGCGTCGATGGAGGCCGCGAGCGATCCGAGCACGATCAGGCAGATCGCGGTCAAGCCGGTGAACAGGGCGGTCAGCAGCCAGCGGGTCCGGCGCAGCCGCCCGGGTGTGGTGGGACGCGCGCTCGACGGACCGCCCTGCGCGGGCGATCCGGATGGTCGCGGCGACCGGGTGAGCCGCTGCCGGATGCTCATGGCGCGATGGTGAATCCGACGCCGCGCACGGTATCGATCAACGGCGGCTCACCGAGTTTGCGCCGCAGCTGCGCGACCACCACATCGACGACATTCGAGGCGGGCTCGGCCATTTCGTCCCAGCAGCATTCGATCAGCTCGGCGCGCGTCACCACCGACCCGGCGCGCGCGGCCAGCAGCTCCAGCACGCCGAATTCCTTGGGAGTCAAGGTGAGCAGCGTGCCCGCACGGTGCACGCGCCGGCGCGGGCGATCCACCGTGAGCGTCCCGACCACGGTCCGGGTCGCGGCGGGCAATTCCCGGCGACGGCACAATGCCTGTACCCGCGCGGCAAGCTCATCCATGGCGAAGGGCTTCACCACATAGTCGTCGGCGCCCTGCGCGAACCCGTCGAGGCGGTCGGCCAGGGCGTCGCGAGCGGTCAACATCAACACCGGGGTGCGCTGACCGGAGTCGCGCTGCGCCCGCACCAGGTCCAGCCCGTCACCGTCGGGCAACCCGCGATCGATGACCAGACAGTCGTAGGTATTGACCGCGATCTTCAGGTCGGCATCGGCATAGTCCCGGGCCAGGTCGACGGCGAACCCCGCCGCCCGCAAACCGGCCGCGACCTCGTCGCCGAGATCCCTGTCGTCCTCGCACACGAGTACCCGCACCTGTCCCATTACAACACCCGCCGCGCCCACCCCCGCAGTCTCCCGAACCTCCGATGAGGATTCGATGAGGACCTGCCCGAGTCAGGAGCGCCTCGGCCAGAGTGCGCGGTAGACCGGCGCGGTGCCGAAGAACGCGGCACAGGGCGTACCCGGGTTGATCGCGAGCCACCCGATCGACTCGGGCCAATTCGCCGCGAGCGAGCCGAGGTCGGCCCTGACATAAACCTTGTCGCTCGCGAACTCCCGATACATCCCGAGGGTCTGAAAGGCGAGACACTCCGCCTGAAGCAGTGGCTCCCAATAGGTTCCGCGAAACTCCCCCGACGAGCTCACCCCCTCCGGCTGTCCGTGCAAAAGCTCGTTCTCGGACAGGATCTCCAGATACGTATGGCAGTCCCCGGCAACAATGGCCTCGTACAACTGCTGCTCCACCGGCCCCGGCGCATCCCACGCCGCCACCTCGAACCCCATCGCGGGCACCCAAGCAAACACCCCTCCGATCCTGCGCCATCCTCCCGCGCCTGGCACGCCCCCGAATACCTTGTCCCGCCGGAGTTCCCAGCGATGGCGGCGCGCTTCAACCCTCAGACGGCAACCACCCCGGGTAGTGGGCGTGGTGTGCCGGGGAGGACGTCGGTGGCGGGGATACCGAACCAGCTTTCGGCAATGGTTGCGTAGAACTCGGTCATATCGACGGTGGCACGGAGGTTGTCGTCGGCGTCGAGGGTGCGCAGGGAGGGGGGTTCGCCGAAGATGCCGGGGTTGGTCGGGCCCAGTAGCAGGGCTGTTCCGGCCGCGCCGTGGTCGAGGCCCGCGGAGTCGTTGTCGGGGACGCGGCGGCCGAATTCGCTGTAGGCGGCGATGAGGACACGGTCGGCGATGCCGCGGGCGGTCAGGTCGCGGCGGAAGGCGGCGAGTGAATCGTCGATGTCGGTCATGAGTTGTGCGTAGCGGTCGGGATGGGCGGTGTGGGTGTCGAAATCGGCGCCCATGGGGACGTGCACGATGCGCAGGCCGTGGTTGTCGTCGGCGAGCAGCCGTGCGGCGAGCCGTAATTGGACGCCGAGGTCGGTCTCGGGGTAGCCGTCGGCGGCCGGGGAGAGGGTGGCCGCGACATCCGAGAAGCGCAGGGCCGCCGCGCTTCCCGCCCGGGCCCTTGCGAAGGCCGGGGCATCGGCGCGGTCGGGGTGAGCCATGGCGCGCTGGGCCGCGAGCCAGGCGGCGCGGACATTGTCGTCCTCGAAAACCGGGAACAGGCCCTCGGTTCCATGATCCACCGACAGGGTGGTGACGCGCTCGCAGGCCAGGGCCGGCGAGGGGCCGACGCCCAAGGCGACCCCGACGGCGGGGGCGGTCGGATCGCCGAGATGATCGCACAGGCGGCCTAGGAAGCCGGTTTCGGTGCGGGCTCTGCCCTCGGGATCGCCGGTCTGCCAGCGGTGCTGCATTTCGAAATGCGAGAGGTCTGGTTTGGCGGTGCCGACGCCCGGCACCACCGACACACCGGCGGCTGCGAGCTGCTTCAGGTGCGGATGCAGGCCTAGGCGGTCGCCGATGGCGTGCACCTGTTCGGCGGCGATGGCGGTGTGCCGCCGCAGGTCTCGATAGCGGGAGTCGGTGTAGGGCACGGTCATCGACAAACCGTCACTGCCCCCGGCCATTTCGATGACCAGCAGCTTGCGGTCGGTGAGGGCGGCGGCCCGGATCGGGGCGGGCGGATGCCAGAACGACGGGGACGAGGGCGCATTCAGCAGCCGATAACCGGCCGCTCCGCCGATCACGGCGACCGCACCGGTGGCGAGTCCGGCCTGCAGGAACCTGCGGCGCTTCAGGTCTGTCGTGCTCATGCCAGCGTGAATTCCGGTGCGGTGATCGCCAATGCGAGCAGGGCCGCGGCCGCGCGCTGCGGTTCCCGGCGCAGTTCGAAGGCCAAATCCGTAGCAGCGGTTCGGGTTCGGGGCGTCGGGTCGTAGATGGCTGCGCGCCTGAACACCGCTGCGACCGGATCGTGCGCACCGGCGATCTCGTCGAGCACGGGCGCTTCGACGGCCAATCCCGCCCGCGCGACCACGGTGCCCGGCGTGATCCACCGATCCCCCGGCGGCCAGCCCGCCACATTCGGTGGATAGAACGGCGACTGCCCGAGCGCGGTCATCAACTCGAAAGCCTTGACCGCATCATTGATTCCGAATACTGCGAAAGCTGCGGTCACCCATTCCACCGGATACCGCGGCCGCGCATACACCGCCGCCATGAACGACGGATCCCGCAGTATCGCCTCCACCAGTGGCCGAATCTCCAACCGCGCCTGCGTGAACACCGCCGCCAACTCGCTCACCCGCTGCTCCGACGCCACCGTCCCGACCAGAAACCGATGCAACTTCGCGGCAATGAACCGCGCGCACTCCGGCCGATCACACAACACATCGACCGCATCCTGCGCCGAAACAACCTGCCGCCCCAGCAATTCCACTGCCACCCGATTCCCCGCCTCCGAATCGAAAGCCACCTTTTCGTCGTCGACACTCCACCCCGACAACGCCACCGCCGCCGCCTTCACATCCCCCTGCGTATAACTCCCCCGCCCAATGGTGAACAGCTCCATAAGTTCCCGCCCATGATTCTCATTGGGCGCCTCCGCCCGCGACCCCGCCCCATCCAGCCACTGCAACATGGCCCCATCCACCGTCACCGCCCGCGCCAACTCCCGAAAATTCCCCAGCGCATGCTCCCGAATCACCAGATGCTGCCCCCACATCAACCCCCACGTCTCCACCTTGTCGTGACTGGACGTGAAATGCCCATGCCAAAACCACACCATCTTCTCGTGCACCCCCGCCCGAGAATCCCCCATCCCTTTGACCCACAACCCCACCGGCCCCTCCGCCCCCGCCTCAACCTCCTCATCGAACACCGGCGTACCCAACACCAACGGTTCCGCCGCAAGCACCGCATCGATCACCGCACCATCCCCCCGCCCCGCGAAACCCTCAACCCGCCCCGGAAACGGCCCAAAAGTAGTCCGCCGCAACACATGCGCAACCCCCGACTCATCCATACGAAAAGCATCCCCGCCAGCCCGTTAGGAATTCATGAGCCGAACCGCACCACCTTCCGCACTGAAAACTCGCTGGCCTCAGCCATCCATCAGGCGCGAAGCGCCCCACCTGCGGTAGTCTCGTGGGTAGTCTCAATGGGTGGCGATTGAATGGTATTGGGCATTGGCGAGGATGCTGGAACGCGCCGGGATTCATCCCGACGACGTGTTCGACCTCATCGACGCGTGGATCACCGTGAAGCGCTCGGTGTGGTTCCGGACCGCCACCGATCCGGCCACCGGGTTGACGACCTTCGTGATCTGGGGCCGCACCGACAGCGGCACTCCGCTCGCGGTGTATGCCCGTCCACGAGACCAAGACATCGAGGTCTATGCAGCCCGCTACCTCGATCACAGTCAGACCGCCGAATTCGAGAAATGGGAGGCGAGCCACGATGACTGACCCGTTCGACAACATGACCGCTGACGACGTGGCCGCGATGGTCGACCGTCTCGAGTTCACCGATGAGACGACGACGGAAGCCGATCACGGAATCGTCGTCGGCCCCGACGCCGAACCGGTGCTGGTTCCTCGCTCCATCAAGATGCCCTACGAACTCGACCAGGCGTGCAAGCGTCGTGCCAAACAACTCGGCATGAATCAGTCGGTCTACATCCGATCCCTGATCGAGCGCGACCTAGCCGAGGCAGACACCGGCGAACAACGACCCGCCTGGGTACGGGAGCTCCTCGCCGTCATCGCCAATCACGAGCACGACGAAGACCGCAAAGCATCCTGAGCTGCGCTATGCCCATACCGTGACAACAAGGTCAGGGAGTACTCAGTGCGGGAAATCGGGCGAATTTCCGCAGTGAGTACTCCCTGACCTTGTTCGGGAGGAATGCGGCGCTAGCTCAGGGTGTTCAGGGCTGCTGCGTCGTAGGGCTGGAGGGCGTCGGTGTGGCCTGCGAGGACTTTGGCGGCCCAGTCGGGGTCCTGGAGGAGGGCTCGGCCTACGGCTACGAGGTCGAATTCGTCGCGTTCGAGGCGGTCTAGGAGGTTGTCGAGGTTGCCTAGGGGGGCGCCTTGGCCGGTGAAGGCTCGGAGGAAGTCGCCGTCGAGGCCTACCGAGCCGACGGTGATTGTTGTTTTGCCGGTGAGTTTTTTGGTCCAGCCGGCGAGGTTGAGGTCGGAGTCTTCGAATTCCGGGAGCCAGTAGCGGCGGGTGGAGGCGTGGAAGGCGTCGACGCCGGCGTCGGCGAGGGGGGCGAGGATGGCTTCGAGTTCTTGCGGGGTTTCGGCGAGGCGGGCGTTGTAGGCCTCCTGCTTCCACTGGGAGTAGCGGAAGATCACCGGGAAGGTGGGCGAGACGACCGCGCGGACGGCCGCGACGATTTCGGCGGCGAACTGGGTGCGGGCGACGGAATCGCCTCCGTAGGAATCGGTTCGGCGGTTGGTGTGCGACCACAGGAACTGGTCGAGGAGGTAGCCGTGGGCGCCGTGCAGTTCGATGCCGTCGAAGCCGATGCGCTCGGCGTCCGCGGCGGCTTCGGCGAAGGCGGCGATGACGTCGTCGAGGTCGGCCTGGGTCATCGCCTTGCCGGTGGGTTCGGTGCCGTCGACGCGGATGCCGGAGGGGCCGACCGCGGGGGCGTCGGGGACGGGCGCCTGACCCTGCTCGCGAACCATGCCGATGTGCCACAGCTGCGGCACGATCGTGCCGCCCGCGGCGTGCACGTCCGCGACCACCTTGGCCCAGCCCGCCAGCTGATCCTCGCCGTGGAAGCGCGGCACCCGATCGCTCTGGCCCGCGGAGTCGTGGCCGACGTAGGTGCCTTCGGTGACGATCAGGCCGACGCCCGCCGCGGCTCGCCGCGCATAGTAGGACCGCACATCGTCGCCGGGGATGCCGCCGGGAGAGAACATGCGCGTCATCGGGGCCATGACGATGCGGTTCGGAACGGTCAGTCCGTTCAGCACGACGGGCCGTGACAGCAGCTGAGCTGCGCGGGAGGTGTCGGAGGCGACGGTCACTGGTAGCTCCTCATGGTTACTTGCCAACGTAGATGGTTGAGAACTTCAAGCAATACATGCAGACGCTAGTGGTGAATATTTGAGATAGTCAAGTTTCTGCGGATAGGCTGGCTGTCATGACCGAAGCTCCCCACGTCGACACCGCGCGGCTCATGGAGGCGCTGTGGCTGTCTTTCGGCGTCTACTACGGGGACTTCACCGTCGCGGCGGCCAGTGAGAACCTCACCGCGAGCCAAGGCAAGGCCCTGGTCGTATTGCGCCGCGGCCCGGTCGCCATGCGCGCGCTGGCCGAGATCATGGCCTGCGACGCCTCCAACGTGACCGGCATCATCGACCGACTGGAGAAGCGCGGCCTCGTTCGCCGCGAGCCCAGCGCCTCGGATCGCCGCGTCACCAACCTCGTCATCACGGCCGAGGGCCAGCAGCTCACCGACGCGATCCACGCGAAGATGCACACCACCCGAGACGGACTCGACAGGCTCTCCGACGAGGACCAAGCCCACCTGCACACCCTGCTCAAACGCGCCTTCGGCCCCGCGTAAAAGGTTGGCGGCGGGCACGATAGGGGTATGCGGACAAAAACCGACAGCGTCACTTCGGCCGATGGCACGCGCATCGTCTTCCATACCCTCGGTGAGGGACCGCCGCTGGTGATCGTGCACGGCGCGTTGGTGACCACGGAGATGTACCAGCAGCTGGCCGAGCTACTCGCCACCGATTTCACAGTGGTCCTGGTCGCTCGACGCGACTACGAACCCAGCGGAAGCAGCACGGGCCCACGCACTTTCGCGCGGCACGCGGAGGACTTGGCGGCGGTACTCGCCCTCCAGGACGGCCCGAGCTTCGTGTTCGGGCATTCGGCGGGCGGTCTGGTCACCCTGGAGGCGCTCGCCGCGGGTGTCCCGAATATCCGGCGATTCGCTCTCTACGAAGCACCGCTGGCGTTCGCGGGCGGCCCGCTACGGCCGACCCTGGACCGAGCCCGCGAACTCGTCGTCGGTGATCCCGCCGCGGCGGTCACCGAGTTCTTCCGGGCCATCACCGATCCGCCGACTCCGGATCGCATCCTGCGTGCGATGGGCGCGGCCATGGCCCATCGCGCGTCCGGGTTGATCGCCGACCTCGAATGCCTCGCCGCGATGGATCCGGACCCGGCTCGCTGGTCGGAGACGACCACTCCGGCCCTTTTACTGGCGGGTTCGGCCAGCGATCGGTACGGGCTGGAGAGCATGGAGAAACTCGATGCGGCCCTGCCGAATTCACGGCTCACCGTGCTGCCCGGGCTGGCCCACCATCCCGACGATTTCACGACGGTCGCGACCACCTTGCGCGAATTCTTCCGTCCCGATACAGGTTCAGCGTCGTAGGTAGGTGGCCGACCAGTCCGGGTCGAACCAGGCCGAGGCGGCGGCCGCGAAATCGGCCGCGGGCCAGGCACCCGCGCCCGCCGGCAGCGAGCCGACCAGATCCACACCGGTGACGGCGGGCAGATCGGTGCGGTTGCATTCGGACGCCAGGTCGGGTTCGGCGGGCCAGGAGCCGATCACCAAGCCCGCGCATTCGACTCCCGCCGCGGCCAGCGTCCGCGTGGTGAGCTCACTGTGGTTGAGGGTGCCGAGACCGGCCGCCGCGACCAAGAGCACCGGGGCACTGAGCTTCTGAGCCAGGTCGAGCAGGGTGAAGTCGCCGATGCGCACGAGGAGACCACCCGCGCCCTCGACCAGAACCAGGTCGGCGTCGGCGCAGGACTCGATCCCGGCGACGGTTTCGGACAGCGTGAGCAGCGGGTGCCCACTGCGCCGAGCGGCGGTGTCCGGGGCCAGTGGCTCCGGATAGCGCGCGAGTTCGAGGGTCCGGGTGACACCGCTCAGCTCGGTGATGACCGCCAGATCACCGGGTTCGCCCGGGGCTACACCGGTTTGAGCGGGCTTGCAGACCGCGACGTTCAGCCCGGCCGCGCGGGCCGCAGCGGCCAGCGCGGCGGTGACGATGGTCTTGCCGACATCGGTGGAGGTGCCGGTGACAAACAACAGCCGGGTCACGCCGGGATCACCTCGCGGGCACGGGCTTCGGCGAGGACCTCGGTGAGAATCGTTGCGATGGTCGTGAGTTCGCCCGGGCTGAGGTCGGCGCGCGCGGTCAAGCGCAGCCGCGAGGTGCCTTCGGGGACCGACGGCGGCCGGAAGCAGCCGACCGAGAGCCCGCGCGCGATGCACGCCTGCGCGGCGTCGTAGGCGACCTGAGCCTCACCGAGAACCACCGAGACGACCGCCGAATCCGGTTGCCCGACACCGGCGATGCGCGCCAGATCCGCGGCCCGGTCCAGCACCCGCTGGGCCATGGCCGGATCGCGGCGCAGCAGCCCGAGGGCGGCGCGGGCCGCGCCGACGGCCGCGGGCGCGAGACCGGTGTCGAAAATGAACGTGCGAGCCGTATCGATGAGGTGCGCACGCACGCGCTCACTGGCGAGCACCACGCCACCTTGGGCGGCAAAGGCTTTGGAGAGTGTCGCGGTGATCACGAGGTCCGGCTCACCGGCCAGCCCGCATTCCTGGACCAGCCCGCGCCCGCCGTCACCGCGCACCCCCAGCCCGTGCGCCTCGTCGACGACGAGCACCGCGCCATTGGCGCGTGTCACCCGATGCAGTTCGGCCAGCGGCGCGAGGTCACCGTCCGCACTGAACACGGAGTCGGTCAGCACCAGCGCCCGCTCCTCGCGACGCTGCGACAGCAGCCGATCCACGGCCGCCGGATCGCGATGCGGTGCGATCTCCACGCGGGCCCGCGACAACCGGCAGGCATCCACCAGCGAAGCGTGGCTGCCGGCATCCGAAACCACCAGCGCCCCACGCCCGGCCAGCGCGGTGACCGCGCCCAGGTTGGCCGCGTAGCCGGAGGCGAACACCAATCCGGCTTCCGCCCCCACGAATTCGGCGAGTTCGCTCTCGAGCTGTTCGTGCTCGGCGGTGGTTCCGGTGACCAGCCGGGACCCGGTCGCCCCGGTGCCCCAGCGCTGTACCGCGGCAATGGCTCCCGCGATCACCTCCGGGTGGCGCACCAGCCCGAGGTAGTCGTTGGAGGCCAGGTCGATGCTCGCCTGCTCGGGGGTGCGGGCGCACAGCGCGCGACGCAGTCCGGCGTCCACGCGCTCGGCGGCGCGGGTGTCGAGCCAGCTCAAGGGATCGGCAGTCACAGCTCGGAAGCATACTTGAACGCCGTTCAGGAGGCCATGGGTGTCGGTGAGCGGGACTATGCTGGGGATCGTAAGGAGGCTGCGCGATGCCACGATGGGCAATAGTGGTCGAGCAGACGACCGGCTTCGGAGAGAGCAAAACTTGGAGTCCGAAGATCCTCACCGAGGTGGTGGGAACCCGCGAACAAGCCCTCGCGAAGCTCCCGGACCTCGTTTCGAAATTCATTCCCGATCATCCGAGGTTGATCAGTCGGCGCACGATCCTGCGCGACGGTGACACCTTCATGTTGATCGCCCGCGGCTGGTCCGACGAATATCACTGCGTGTTCAAGGTCTGGGAAGTCCTGTCCGACAGCGACAAATCAGACAAAGTGCGCGAAAAACGAGCTAACCGCTAGGGACTCGCCGCGAGCGAGTGGAACACCACGCCGGTGGCCGACAACCGCGATCGACTACCGGACCAGACGGCCCAGCAGGGCCGAGGCCGTTGCGACGCTGAGCGCTGCCGCCCCGGTGAGCACGCCGAAGTCGAGCCAGAGACTTGCCGGAGTACCGATCAGCAAGCCGCGCAACGCGTCCACCTCGTAGCTGAGCGGATTGATGTGGCTGACCACCCGCAGCCAGCCCGGCATCAGATCGACCGGATACAGCGCGTTGGACGCGAAGAACAGCGGCATGGTGATCGCCTGGCCGATACCCATCAGCCGATCGCGGGCCTGCACCAGCCCGGCGATGGTCATGGACAGGCAGGCGAAGAACGCCGTCCCGAGGAATACCGCGGGGACGGTGGCGAGCAGGCGCAGCGGATTGTCGGTGAGCCCGACGCCCATGAGCAACGCGACGATCACGATCACCAGGATCTGGGCGATGGCGCGAACCCCTGCGGCGAAACACTTTCCGGTAATGAGCGCCGCGCGCGGGGTCGGGGTGACGAGCAGTTTGGTGAGAATCCCGGCGTCGCGATCCCAGATGATCTGGATGCCGTAGAAGATCGCGATGAACAGCGCCGACTGCGCGATCACGCCGGGTGCGAGGAAGTCCAGGTAGGGCACCGACCCGGTGGGCAGCGTGTGCAGCCGCGAGAAGGTGGTCCCGAAGATCACCATCCACAGCACCGGCTGGATCGCGCGGGTCAAGACCTCGGTCTGATCGTGGCGCAGCTTCTGGATCTCCACCAGCGCGAAAGTGCCGATCCGCGAGGCCAATCGGGGCACGCGGCCCCAGCCGCGCGGGGCCAGGACCGGCGTGAATGGGGTGTCAGCCCATGCGCCGGGCCGACCGGCGAGTACTTCGGACATTGCGCAGGTTCCCTTCGGTGACATCGTCGAGCCCCTCCCCCGCGGCCTGCCGGAAGACATCCTCGAGGGTCGCCCCGGGACCGATTCCGGCCTTCAGTTCGGCGGGTGAGCCGGTGGCGCGCAGCACGCCCTTGTGCAGCAGCGCGATTCGATCGCAGAGCGCGTCGGCCTCGGCCATGTAGTGGGTGGTGAGCAGCACGGTGGTGCCGTATTCGGCGCGCATGTGCGCGACCCGCTCCCAGACGCTGTCGCGCGCAATGGGATCCAGGCCGACCGTGGGCTCGTCGAGCACCAGCAATGCGGGCCGGTTGACCAGCGCCTGCGCCAGTTCCAGGCGGCGGATCATGCCGCCGGAGTAGCTGCCCGCCAGGCGATCCGCCACGTCCAGCAGGTGCATGGCGTCGAGTACCTCGTCGACCCGCTCGGCGCGCTCGTTGCGCGGCACGTCGAACAGCCGCGCGAACCAGGCCACGTTCTGCCGTCCGGTGAGCCCGGCCTCGATCGAGAGCTGTTGCGGCACATAGCCGAGGTTGTAGCGGACGTCGGCGGCCTGGGTCGACACATCGAGCCCGAATACGCGGACCGTGCCGGACTGGATGGGCATGAGCGTGGTGAGCAGCCGGATGGTGGTGGACTTCCCCGCCCCGTTGGGTCCGAGCAGCCCGAACACCTCACCGCGCGCGATGGTCATGTCGAAATCGTCGACCACGGCGGTGTTTCCGTAGTGATGGGTGAGGCCGACGCATTCGACGGCGGGCACGCTGGTCATCGGTTGTCTCCCCGGGAGTGCTCGCGCTCGTGCAGCAGGTCGGTCAAGCGGGTCATGGCCGCCAGCCCGTTCCGCAATTGCGCGCGTTCGGTTTCGGTGAGCTGGTCGAGGGCCTCGGCGACGACCGCGTGCCGGTGGCGGCGGGTCTCGTCGGCGAGGTGCTGGGCGTCGGGGGTCAACGACAAGCGCATGGTGCGGCGGTCGCGCGGATCGGGTTCGCGCACCAGCAGGCCCGCCTTGACCAGTTCGGTGACGAGCGTCGAAACGCTGTTGGCGGCCGAACCCAGTTCCGCGGCAGCCTCTTTCACCGAGATACCGGGCCGTCGCCCGACCAGGCGCAGGAATTCCGACTGGGTGCCGGACAGGCCCGGTTCGTCGAAGGACCGCCCGGCGAGGCGGCCGACCTGACGGCGCAACCGACCCATCGACCCGAACAGCAGGGTCATCAATTCGGCGTGGTCCTCGGCGGTGCGCCGACGGTTCTCCGGCATGACCGCAACGATAGCTCTGCCTCAGAGGTATTGGTAGCTCTGTTTCAGAGGTATTTTCCGGGCGGTGTGAAACCGCCGGTCAGACCGCCGCGGCGGCGCACATGGCGGTAGTGATGCGACGGACGTCCCCGGGGGTGCTGATGAACGGCGGCATGCAATAGATGAGATCGCGGAAAGGACGCAGCCATACTCCGGCCTCGACCGCGGCGTGCGTGGTCTTGCGCATATCCACCGGATGGTTCAACTGGATGACGCCGATGGCACCACGAATCCGGACATCCGCGACCCCGGGGAGCTCACGCGCAGGGGCGAGGCCCGTGCACAGTTCGGCCTCGATACCGCGCACCTCGGCCTGCCAGTCGCGCGAGAGCAGCAGTTCGATCGAGGCCACCGCGACCGCGCAGGCCAGGGGATTGCCCATGAACGTCGGCCCGTGCATGAGCCCGCCGTGCTCGCGGCTCAGGGTCTCCGCGATCTCGGTAGTGCACAGGGCTGCGGCGAGGGTCATGTATCCGCCGGTGAGCGCCTTGCCGACGCACATCACATCGGGCCGGACCCCGGCCTGCTCGGCCGCGAAAAGCGTTCCGGTGCGGCCGAATCCGGTGGCGATTTCGTCGAAGACCAGCAGCACGCCGTGCTCGTCGCACAGCCGCCGCAGATCGGCCAGGTAGCGCGGATCATGGAAGCGCATGCCGCCCGCGCCCTGCACGACCGGTTCCACGATGACCGCGGCCAGTTCGTGCGCGTGCTCGGCGATCACTCGCTCCAGCTCCGAAACATACTCGGGCACATACTCTTCCGGCGGCGCGCTGGTGAACACCTGGGGTACGAGAACATCCGTCCACAGCGAGTGCATCCCGCCCTCGGGGTCGCACACGCTCATGGGCGTGAAGGTGTCCCCGTGATACCCGCCGCGCCAGGTCATCAGCCGATGCTTCTCCGGCCGCCCGATGGCCCGCTGGTATTGCAGGCACATCTTCACCGCGACCTCGACCGACACCGACCCGGAGTCGCAGAGGAAGACCTTGTCCAGCCCCTCGGGCGTGAGCTCGACCAGCAGTTGCGACAGCCGCACCGCCGGTTCGTGGGTGAGCCCCCCGAACATCACGTGACTCATCTTCCCGGCCTGCGCGATCAGCGCCGCGTCGAGCACCGGGTGCCGATACCCGTGCACCGCGGCCCACCACGAGCTCATCCCGTCCACCAACTCGCGCCCGTCGGCGAGGGTGAGCCGGGTCCCGGACGCCGACGCCACGATGAGCGGTTCGGTCCCGGCGGGAAATCCGCCGTAGGGATGCCACACGTGCGCCGCGTCCAGGGCGGCGATCTCGGTACCGGTCAATGCCACAGGAAGTCCTTACGAGGAGCGGGCTTGAACGGTGTTCAAGTTACCACGAACCCTGTCTGCCACGGCCCGTCCGGCGTATTCTTTGACTCGGTCAAAGGATTGGAGTCGTCATGACGACCAACTCTGCCGAGGGTGCGACGAGCACCGCAGAGAAGCTGATCGAGGCGCATCACATTGCCGCCGTCCGCGCCTTCAACCGGCGCTACACCCGCATCATCGGCGTCCTGCAGGGCGGGATGCTGGGCACCGAATATTCGCTCACCGAGGGCCGGATCCTGTTCGAGCTGGCCAACTTCGGGGCCGCCGAGGTGGTCGATCTACGGCTGGCGCTGGATCTGGACGCCGGGTATCTGAGCCGGATTCTGGCCCGATTCGAGGAGCGCGGGCTGGTGACCCGGCGGCGGTCCGATGCCGACGGCCGGCGGCAGATCGTCGAGCTGACCGGCCTCGGCCGCGCGGCCTTCGACGTCCTGGATCAGCGCACCGACGAGCAGATCGGGGGTCTGCTCGGGGACCGCTCCCCCGTCGTGCGCACCCGGCTGGTCGGGGCCATGCGGACCATCGAGCAGATTCTCGATACCGAGACCGAAGCCGATCCGGCCGCCGTGGTGCTGCGCGAACCCCGGCCCGGCGACCACGGCTGGGTGATCCGCCGCAATGCCGAGCTCTACGCCGAGGAGTTCGGCTGGAACGGCGAGTACGAGGCGCTGGCCGCCAAGATCGTCGCCGACTGGCTGAATTCCCATGACCCGCAGCGGGAACGGGCCTGGATCGCCGAATACGAGGGCAGCCCGGTCGGCTGCGTCTACTGCATGCGCGAGGACGACAGCACCGCGCGGCTGCGGCTGCTGCTGGTCGAACCGTCGGCGCGCGGGCTCGGCGTGGGCAGCGCCCTGGTGGACGAATGCCTGCGCTTCGCCGCCGACGTCGGATACACCGAGATGGTGCTGTGGACCAACAGCATCCTGACCTCGGCGCGGCACCTGTACGAGCGCGCGGGTTTCGAACTCGTGGAATCGAATCCGCACCACAGCTTCGGCGTCGATCTGGTCGGGCAGACCTGGTGCAGGGGACTCTGACCGGCGCTCGGACGGGCTCGATAGGGTCGGGGCATGGCTCCCGCGACCCCCGGCTCCACCGCGCTCGGCGTGTGGCCGGGAACCGCCTACCCGCTCGGCGCGACCTACGACGGCGCCGGGACGAACTTCTCGGTGTTCTCCGAGGTCGCCCGGCGCGTGGAACTGTGCCTGATCGGCGAGGACCACCGCGAGACGCGGATACCGCTGGACGAGGTGGACGGGTATGTGTGGCATGCCTACCTGCCCGGTATCGGGCCGGGACAGCGGTACGGGTTCCGGGTGCACGGGCGTTTCGATCCCGCCAAGGGGTTGCGATGCGATCCCAGCAAGCTGCTGCTCGACCCGTACGGCAAGGCGTTCGAGGGCGATTTCGGGACCGACTCCGCGCCCTACAACTACGGGCAGAATTCACTCGGGCACACCATGACCGGGGTGGTGATCAACCCGTATTTCGACTGGGCCGGGGATCGTGCGCCGCGGCGGCCGTATCACGAGACGGTGCTCTACGAGGCGCATGTGAAGGGCATGACGTTCACCCATCCCGAGGTGCCGCCGCCGCTGCGCGGGACCTTCTCCGGCATGGCGCATCCGGCGATCATCGAGCACCTGCAAGCGCTGGGCGTGACCGCGATCGAGCTCATGCCCGTCCATCAGTTCCTCGACGACCGGATCCTGCTCGATCGTGGACTTCGGAACTATTGGGGCTACAACAGTTTCGGCTATTTCGCGCCCCATCGCGGGTATGCGGCCGACAGCGCGCCCGCCTCCGGCGTGAACGAATTCAAGGCCATGGTGCGCGCCTTCCATGCTGCCGATATCGAGGTCATTCTCGACGTGGTCTACAACCACACCGCCGAGGGCAATGAATTCGGTCCGACGCTGAGTTTCCGGGGCATCGACAATGCCGCGTATTACCGTCTGGTGGACGATGATCCGCAGCATTACATGGATTACACCGGCACCGGCAACAGCTTCAACATGGCGCATCCGCACGCCCTGCAGCTGATCATGGATTCGCTGCGCTACTGGGTGCTCGATATGCACGTGGACGGCTTCCGCTTCGACCTGGCCGCCACCCTCGCACGCGAATTGCATGACGTCGACCGGCTTTCCACCTTTTTCGACATGGTGCAGCAGGACCCGGTGGTCAGTCAGGTGAAACTGATCGCCGAACCCTGGGATGTCGGCGAGGGCGGGTATCAGGTCGGCAATTTCCCGGTCGCCTGGACGGAATGGAACGGCAAATACCGTGACACCGTGCGGGATTACTGGCGCGGGCAACCGGCGACGCTGGGCGAGTTCGCCTCCCGGCTCACCGGCTCCTCGGATCTGTACGAAGCTACCGGGCGGCGGCCCAGCGCGAGCATCAATTTCGTGACCGCGCACGACGGGTTCACGCTCGCGGATCTGGTGTCCTACAACGAGAAACACAACACGGCCAACGGTGAGGACAATCGCGACGGCGAGAACTACAACCGCTCCTGGAACTGCGGCGTCGAAGGGCCCACGGACGATCCCGAAATCCTGGCCCTGCGCGCCCGCCAGGCCCGCAATCTGCTCGCCACCCTGATGCTCTCGCAAGGCACGCCCATGCTGTTGCACGGCGACGAATTCGGCCGCACCCAGCAGGGCAACAACAATGCCTACTGTCAGGATTCACCGCTGTCGTGGATGGACTGGACCCTCATGCACACCCATGCCGATCTGCTCGAATTCACCACGCGCACGGTCGCATTGCGGCGCGCGCACCCGATCTTCCGGCGGCGCCGCTTCTTCGATCCGGCCCCGGACGCCCAGGGGCTCGGCGACATCGCCTGGTTCACGCCGGGCGGCACCGAGATGACCGATGCCGATTGGATGACCACCTTCGCGCGCTCGCTCACCGTCTTCCTCAACGGCGACGGCATCCGCGAGCCCGGGCCGCGCGGTGAGCCCGTCACCGACGATTCGTTCCTGCTGTGTTTCAACGCTCATGACGAAGAGCTCGATTTCACACTCCCCGCCGCGAGCTACGGCAATGCCTGGTCAACCGTCCTGGATTGCTCCACGGCCACCGGCGATCCCGCCGAGAAGACCCTCCGCCCCGCCGCCGCCACCGTGCAAGTGCCCGCACGCTGTCTGCTCGTGCTGCGCCGTACGGCATGATCGATAGCGCCATGACCAGCTCGCCCGAACACCACACCGGACCCATCGCCCGGCAGACGCCCGTGCGCAGCACCTACCGCCTGCAGTTGCGGCCCGACGCGCTCACCTTCGCCGACGCGCGCGGTATCGCCGAATACCTGCAGCAGCTGGGCATTTCGCATCTGTACCTGTCGCCCGTCATGACGGCGGCGCGCGGCTCCACCCACGGCTACGACGTCACCGATCCCACCGCGGTCGCGGCCGGACTCGGCGGCCCCACCGGACTCAAGGCCCTCGCCGACGAGGTGCGCAGCCGCGGCATGGGGTTGATCATCGATCTGGTGCCCAATCACGTGGGCGTCGCGGATCCACAGCAGAACGCGTGGTGGTGGGATGTGCTGCGGCTGGGCAAGGAATCCCAGTACGCCACCTGGTTCGACATCGACTGGACGCCGGGCAACGGCGCGGGCGGGCGCATCGCGCTGCCGGTGCTGGCCGGGGAGAACGATCCGGCCGCGCTGACGGTGGACCGCTCCGGGGCCGAACCCATGCTGGCGCTGCACGATATGCGGTTCCCGATCGCGCCGGGCACCGATGGCGAGAACGCGCTGCGCATCCACGACAAGCAGCACTATCGGCTGGTCAACTGGAAGTCGGGGCTGTGCGGGTACCGGCGCTACTTCACCGTCGGCGGGCTGGCCGCCATCCGGCAGGAGGAGCCCGCGGTCTTCGAGGCCACCCACCGCGAACTGGCCGCGTGGTGTGAGCACGACCTGATCGACGGTGTGCGCGTGGATCATCCGGACGGACTGGCTCAGCCCGGCGAGTATCTGCGGCGACTGCGGCAGCTGATCGGGCCGCAGCGGCTGCTGCTGGTGGAGAAGGTGCTCGCCGAGCGCGAACCCCTCGACGCCACCCTGCCCATCGACGGCACCACCGGGTACGACGCGCTCGCCGAACTCGGGGGCGTGCTCATCGATCCCGACGGCGAGAAGCAGTTGACCGAGCTGTCGCGGCAGTTCACCGGGCACGGCAGTGACCGGGCGTGGTTCGTGGAGCAGGAGCACCGGATTCGGCGCGCGGTCGCGGAGACCATGCTGGTGCCGGAGGTGCGGCGACTGGTCGCGGCGGTCAAACGCGATGCGCGCGCGGACGCCTTCGACACCATGGCGCTCACCAACTCCGCCATCGAGGTGCTGTCCTACATGCCGGTGTACCGCACCGACTACGCGCCGCTGGCCGGGATGATCGGCGCGGTCGTCGCCGATGTGGCGCGGCGCAATGCCGAGCTCACCGCGCCGCTGCAGGTGCTGGTCACCGCGCTGTCCGTCGGCGGCGAGGCCGCCACCCGCTTCCACCAGGTGGGCGGGGCGATGACCGCGAAAGCCGTGGAGGACACCATGTTCTACCGCGCGGCGCGGCTGGTGTCGCTGCAGGAGATGGGCGCGGATCCGGCCCGGTTCAGCCGCTCGGTCGTCGAATTCCATCTCGCCAATGCCGAACGCGCGGCCCGCTGGCCCGCCACCATGACGACGCTGTCCACCCACGACACCAAGCGCGGCGAGGATGTGCGCGCCCGCATCGGGATGCTGTCGCAGGTGCCCGATATCTGGGCGAGGTCGGTCAGCACCTGGGAGGAGATCGCGCCCGGACCCGACGGGGCGACCACACTGTTCCTGCTGCAGAACATGTTCGGTGTCTGGCCCGCCGACGGGCGCACGGCCGCCGCGGTGCCCGGGCTGCGGGAGCGGCTGCATCAGTTCGCGGAGAAGGCCGTTCGTGAGGCCGGAACCCAATCCTCGTGGGAGGAACCGGATGTCGAGTTCGAGACGGCGGTGCACCGCTGGATCGACAGCGTCCTGGACGGGCCGGTCGGCGCGGAACTCGGCGAGTTCGTCAACGACCTGGCCACCCACGCCTGGACCGACTCGCTGTCGCAGAAGCTGCTGCAACTGTGCGGCCCCGGCATCCCCGACATCTACCAGGGTTGCGAACTCTGGGAGGACTCCCTCGTCGACCCCGACAACCGCCGCCCCGTCGACTTCACCCACCGCACCCTGCTGCTGCAATCCCTCACCGGCACACCCGATCTCGACGCCTCCGGCGCGGTCAAGATGTGGATCGCCGCCTACGCCCTCTGGCTGCGCCGCGAACGCCCCGACTGCTTCGTCGGCGGCACCTACACCCCGTTGTTCGCCTCCGGCGACCGCGCCGCCCACCTCATCTCCTACGCCCGCGGCCGCACCGGCGAAACCCCCGAGGTCATCGTCGCCGCCACCCGCCACAGCATTCGCCTCGACGAGGCAGGCGGCTGGGCCGACACCGTCATCGACCTCCCCCAAGGCCACTGGACCGACCGCCTCACCGGCCACACCTTCTCCGGCCGAGCCCGCCTGGAGAAACTCTTCGCCCGCCTCCCCGTAGCCCTCCTTGTCCGCTGACCCCCGCGCGTTCAGCGCGGGATGGTGCGGCAGGGCGGTTGCACAGTGTTGTCGGCGGCGTACACGGGCCAGGTCATGGCATTCGACGTCTGGGGGCCGAAGACGCCGTCCTGTTTGACGGAGTGTTGTTGTTGGACGGTGAGGATGGCTTGTTTGGTGTCGGTGCCGAAAATGCCGTCGGTGTCGGTGATTTGGGTGTTGTAGCAGGTGCGGAGGGCGGATTGGAGGGCTTTTACGCCCTCTAGGGGGCCTTGGGCGGCGTCCTTGAGCGAGAGGATGCAGTGGCGGCTGCCGGTGCCGGTCGCGGGGACGACGGCGTGGGCGTCGGGCGCCACCGAGACCGTGGTCGTGTACAGGCAGCGGGCGGTGATGGACGCGGCCGGGGCAGGATCGACGCCGCCCGCGTTCGAACCGGAATTCCAGTACAGGACACCGGCGATCGCGGCGGCCAGCACTCCCGCGGTCGCCGCGGCGAGGGTCACGACGCGCCGCTTGGTCCCGCGGGTCCGCACCACCGCGGCCACCCGGTCGCGGCCGGAGGTGATGCGGGCGACCGCGCCGTCGGTGCGGCCGTGGGTGCGCAGGGCGCGGGTCGCGGCGGCGGCGAGGTCACCGCAGGAGGCGTGGCGGTCGGACATGCTCCAGGCGGTGGCCTTGGCCAACACGCGAGCCATCGGGGCGGAAAGCTTGGGATCGGTTGTGGGGATGGGGAGTTCGGCGGGGAGGTCGCCGGTCAGGAGCTGGTAGAGGGTGACCGCGAGGGCGTGGACGTCCGCGCGGGGGCCTACCGGGCGGCCTATGCGTTGTTCGGGTGGGGCGTAGGGCTGGGAGAAGGCCCAGCGGCCGCTGGCGGTGAGGGTGTCCTCGGCGGCGAGGCTGCGGGCGATGCCGAAGTCGCCGATCAGGATCCAGTCGGCGCCGCCGGTGCCGGTGGTGCGGAAGATATTGGCGGGCTTCACGTCCCGGTGGATGACCTGTTGGGCGTGGGCGTAGTCGAGGGCGTCGGCGACCGCGGCGATCATGCGCACCGCACGGTCGGGGTCGATGCCGTGCGGGTTCTCCTCGATGAGATCGGCCAAATCGCCACCGGGGACGTACTGCATGGCCATCCACAGCGTGCCGCGTTCGTCGCCGAAGTCCTTGACGTCCACGATGTTCGGGTGCGCCAGGTTGGCCACCAGCTGCGCCTCGCGGCGGAACTGCGCGCTGCCGGAGGTGCCGGTCACCATGGGCGTCAGCACCTTCAACGCGACCGGCATGTCCAGCACCTGATGGCGGGCCAGATAGACCGTGCCCATCCCGCCCGCACCCAACCGGCGCTCGATGACATATCCGGCGAAAACCGACCCCGCGACCAGCTCGGAAGCGACCACTGTGCGCGCACCTCCTCCCGGAGTCCGCCGATGCGAGGATAGCGCCGCGACGACAGTCCGGTAGGAGGAAATCAGCATGGCCGTCAGCTCGAGAGCACTCGCGCGTCCGGCGTCGGCAGCGGAACCTCATCGATGGGCTCGACCAGATCCGGCGGCACCGGTCCGTGCGCGGCCTCGCTCCAGCGGCGAACATTGGCCGGGCGGTAGTCCTTTCGATCCAGCACCGTCGCGGCCAGGAAGCTGTCCTGATCCTCCGGCTGCAGCAGCTTGCGCCAGGAATCCCAGTAGAAGCGCGGACTGCGCCAATTCCCGGCCAGCCGAACGAAATTCAGCACCCGGAAGCCGGGACTCAGCGAATCGTGCAAATGACTGGCATCGAACGGGCAACCCTGCAGCAGCGTGTCGAGGCGATCGTGGTCGAAGGTCAGCCCCTCGGCCTCGGCCTCGGCGATCATCCAGCGCAGCGTGATGTCGGACAGGCCGCAGTCGGCGTAGCCGCCGCCGATATCGCTGTGCACGCCCTCGAACCAGACCTGCTTGACCCGGTCGGGTCGGTTGAACAGTTCCTTCTGATCGGCCGGGATCTCCCACAGGCAGGGCGCGAACTCCCGCCGCCGCTCATCGATGGCGAGGGCCTGCCGCGCGCACAACACGATCTTCGACAGCCGCACATCGTGGAAGCGGTGCTTCCACGCGGTCAGCCCGGGCACGCCCATCGCGCCGACGGTGTCGAAGACCCCGAGGAAGTTGATGGTCGGTCGCTCCGGGTAGCAGTATTCGGCGCGGAATTCGGCCCACTCGGGCGGGTCCGGGTCGTCCGGATGCTTCTTGCGGGTCTGGTAGATCTCCAGCACCTTCGGGTACTTGCCGTGAATCATGGCGTCGTACTTCAGGATTCCGAGGCGGTTGATCATGCCGGCCAGACTGCGCGCGGTGTACGCGCCCCGGCTGAACCCGAAGATGAAGATCTCGTCGCCGGGTTCCCAGTTCAGCGCCAGCTGCCAGTAGGCCGCCGACAGATTGGCCTCCAGGCCGAGGCCGAACGCGCCGCCCATCAGCTTGTCGGACATGAACCCGCGTGATCCGGGTCCCGATACGTAGTAAATCCGCTGACCGACGGACTTCCCCTCCCGGTCCGCCCCGGTCAGCTTGACCGTTTCCGCGATCTTGACGATGTTCGACACCGTCGTGCTCGACTCGGCCTTCCAGGTGCCGTCGCAGCACACCACCAGCCTTTTCATGAACGCCAGCCTCCCGTTCTGACCGTTCGGTTTCACGCGTAGTGAACTACCCGATTATCGACCGCGGCACTCGCGGCCGTTAACTCCGACGCGTGCCCCTATAAGTACCCGGCTCGGCACTGTTAACACCGCGCGGTCGCTGCACGATCGCTCATAAATCGTTCACGATCACTATGGCACCGTAGGTGTATGTCCGACGATGAAGCGGTCACTCGCACCGTATGGGTCCTGGTGTGCGAGGACGACGAGCAGCTGGGTGAACGGGTCGCGGACGGACTGCGCGGCGCCGGATTCATCGTCGATCTGACCCGCAACCTCGCCGACGCCGGACAGCAGTGCGGGGTGCGGCTCTACGATTGCCTGATCGTGGATCGCGGGTTACCCGACGGCGACGGGCTGGATCTGGTTCGGCGGCAACGGGAATCGGGTAATCGCACACCTGCCCTATTGATCACCGCGCGCGACAGCGCCCTCACCCGCAGCGAGAGCTACGCCGGTGGTGCGGACGACTATCTGGCCAAACCCTTCTCACTGAGCGAACTGGCCGCCCGCGTCCGCGCCCTGTGCGCGCCGCGGCGCACCCAGTCCACGCCGGTGCTCACCATCGGGGACCTGGTCGTCGACCGGCTCCGCCGCCGGGTGCGGCGCAGCGGGGTGTTGCTGACCATGACCACCCGTGAGTTCTGCGCGCTGGAACTGCTCGCCGCCCGGGCGGGCACGCTGGTCACCCCGGCCGAGATCGCCGCCTTCTGCAGCGACCCCACCTCTGCGGCCGCCATCGACGAGGTGATCACGCGGCTCGACCGCAAACTCGGCGAGCCACAGATCATCCACACCTCGGCGGCGGGATATTTGCTGTACGCCTGAAACCGCCTCGCGAAGTGTGGATTCCGGCCAAAAGCACGCCGGAATGACGGGGGTCGTCCGTCACGAAGGACGGGGTCGTCCGTCATCCCAGCGTGCTTTTGGCTGGGATCCAACGCCTTACGTCAGGTAGCGGTACGCGGGCGACTTGGGGTCGAGGCGCTCGCACTGGATCGGGGCCTTGTCCATCCGCTCGAGCAGCGGCTCGAGGCCCGACGGGGTACCCAGTTCGATACCGACCAGCGCCGCACCGGTTTCACGGTTGTTGCGCTTGACGTACTCGAACACGGTGATGTCGTCGTCGGGGCCGAGGACCTCGTCGAGGAAGCGACGCAGCGCACCGGGCTCCTGCGGAAAGTCCACCAGGAAATAGTGTTTCAGTCCCTGATGCACCAGCGAGCGCTCGATGACCTCGCCGTAGCGGGAGACGTCGTTGTTGCCGCCCGAGAGCAGCACCACCACCGTCGAGCCGGGCTCGACGTCGATCTCCGCCAGCGCGGCGGTCGCGAGCGCGCCCGCCGGTTCGGCGACGATGCCCTCGTTCTGGTACAGCTCCAGCATGGCGGTGCAGATCGCACCCTCGTCCACCTGCAGCATGCGGAATGAACCTGCGCCGGTACGGGTTTGCGTGCTGGTGAGCAGCGGCAGCGAGGCATGCGAGCGGACCGCGCCACCGAAGCGCACCACCGCCTGATACCCGACCCCGCCGATGCGACGCACGGCCGCGCCGTCGACGAACGGATCGATCTCGGGCAGGGTCACCGGGCCACCCGCCACCAGTGCGGCGGTCATGGAGGCCGCGCCGGTGGGTTCGGCCGCGAGCAGCGCGGTCTGCGGCGACCGCTCCCGCAGATAGGTGGCGACACCGGCGAGGCAGCCGCCACCGCCGACGGGCACCACCACCAGATCGGGCTGGCGGCCGAGCTGTTCGAGGAATTCCGCGGCGATGGTGCCCTGACCGGCCGCGGTGCGCGGATCGTCGAAGGGCGGGACCATGGTCGCCCCGGTGCGGGCGACATCGTCGGCGGCGGCCGCGGCGGCCGCGTCGTAGGTGTCACCGACGGCGATGAGTTCCACGAATTCGCCGCCGTGCACGCGGATTCGGTCGCGCTTCTGCTTCGGGGTGGTGGTCGGCACGTAGATGCGGCCGCGCACGCCCATGGCCCGGCAGGCGAAAGCCACGCCCTGGGCGTGATTTCCGGCGCTGGCGGTGACCACGCCGGCGGACTTCTCGGCCTCGGTCAGCTGCACCATGAGGTTGTAGGCGCCGCGAATCTTGTAGGAGCGCACGGCGGTGAGGTCCTCGCGCTTGAGGTAGACCTCGGCCCCGGTGAGCGCCGACAGCCGCGGATTCCGTTGCAGCGGTGTCGGCTCGATAATGTCCGAAATTCGCTTGGCCGCGGCATCGATCTCATCCGCCGACAATTCGGGCAGCGGAGTGGACACTTTCTCTGCGACAGCAAGCGGATCAGACACCCGAACATGCTAGCTGGGAGCGAGCACGGCACCGGCGGCACCGCCCGATTCCGGTACGAATAGTCCGATTTGCTGGCAAGCGGGTTGGGTGAGCGAGCTAACACCAGGCCCGCCAACTGGTCATCTGACCAGTTAAATGGCAGGAGGCCCGGCCTCCGCTTTGCGAAGTCAGCAAACGCCTAGTTAGCGTCGAAATGCTCGAGAACCTAGGCCAGAAAGTCGAAAACCTGATGAATTTCCGTAAGCCCGTTGCCATTACGCTGACCGCCGCCGCCATCACCCTCGGCATCGCCGCGGGCACCGCCACCGCCTCGGCCGAGCCGGTCGCGTTGGAGCCGGTGGCCACCAACCCCGACGCCCAGAACCACGACCCGCTGGCCAACGGTGCCGCCGCGGGCGCGGGCATCGGCGCCGCGGCCGGTGCGGGTGTCGGCGCGCTGCTGACCTCCCCGCTCCTCATCATTCCCGGCATCGGTTCCGCGGCGGTCGGCAGCGCCGCGCTGTCGGGCGCGATCAACTGGGGTCTCATCGGCACGGTGGTCGGCCTGGCCACCGGCGCGATCGCCCCCGATGTCGTCCCGCAGGTCCTGCCCTGACCCGCCTCTGACGCAGCAATACCGGTTCGCCGGTAGGTGTACAACCGCGAAAATGCCCCGGCCACACGGTGACCGGGGCATTTTTCTATCGACCGCCGCGCTTCCCGGCGCACGGCGGGCGACGGTCAATCGCGCGGACTCAGGACGAAGACCGGAATCTGACGATCGGTCTTCTTCTGGTACTCGGCGTAGTCGGGCCAGACCTCGACGGCGCGCTTCCACCAGAGATCCTTCTCGTCGCCGGTGACCTCGCGGGCGTCGTAGTCCTTGACCACGGCCCGATCCCGCAGTTCGACGTGCGGGTCAGACACGATGTTGTGGTACCAGACGGGATGCGAGGGCGCGCCGCCGCGGGAGGCGACGATCGCGTACTCACCGTCGTGCTCGACCCGCATGAGCGGGGTCTTGCGCAGCTTGCCGGACTTGTTGCCGCGGCTGGTGAGCAGAATGATCGGGACGCCGCGCAGCAGGTTCGCCTCGGCGCCCTGCGAGTTCTCGTACTGCTCGGCCTGCTCTCGGGCCCAGTCGGACGGGCTGGGTTCGTACTCTCCGATTAGTGGCATGACGTGCTCAACCATCCCCGTCGATGTGTTGTTCCCGACATCAGTTTTCGGTTGACCGAACTTTAGGTCCCCGCCTACCCTGACCGTATGGCAGTGGTTAACCCTACGGACACCGAGCGGGCCTCCGCGCGCGCCACCGTGGACATCGCCGGAACGGCGTGGCCGGTCTACAAGCTCGAAGCCTTGTTCGCCGGTGTGGTGGTCTGCCTGATGCTCGCTCTGATCACCGGTTCGGTGCAGGTCGCCGTGCTGGGCGCGGCCACCGTGGCGGCGTTGCGCTGGCTGCTTGCCATGGCCCAGCACCGATAAGAACCCACTGGTCCGTGTCATTCGGGCGATTCATGCGGTTCGTCTATTAGTTTTATTCGCATGCGGTTGTCCACTCCGGGCGTTTTCCTGCTGGCTGTCGGTGCGGCCCTGGGTTGTGCACAGCCCGCCCACGCCGACATCGTCACGCTCGCCCCGCACGAGCGCACCTATCAGTCCACCTTCGGCAGCTTCACCGTCGGCAATCGCGACGAGGTCATCAACCGCATCGCGCCGCTGAACCAGGTCGGCACCACCCGCGAGGCGATGGTCAGCAATATGTCCTACGCCCGGGTCGACGGCATTGCCGGTGGCCAGCTCAAGACCGGCTATCACGTCGGCTGCTCGGTCACCCTGCCCAACGGCAACCTCGGGGCGATCCCCCAGGTGTACGTGCCCAGCGGCAATCTCTCGCAGAGTCCCGCACTGCAGATCATCGGACCCAATATCCAGGTGCCGATGAGCGTCAACCTCGCACCGGGCGAGGTGAAGGACATCGCCGTCGCCGACAAGGACCTCATCCCGGGCAAGCAGGTTCAGATCATCATTCGCGACTTCCACATCGCGGTGAACCAGTGCGCCGGGCCGGTCTCCATCCGGCAGTACACCTACATCTACGCCAAATCCGCCGAAACCGATGACAGCGGTGCGGTTTTCGGCGACCCCACCTGGTTGTAACCCGGTCCGGACACGCACCGGGCTCCGCGCCATCGTCATGGCCTGACCCCCGCCCTGGGAGCCTCCGCATGATCCCTCGCACGTTCATGTCCCGCAGGTGGTCCGGCCGCTGCGCCGCCACGGCCGTGCTCGCGGTGGCGACCCTGTCGCTGCCGGTCGGGGTGCTGTCGTTGCCCGGGATGGCGTCGCTGCCGGTCGGATTCGGGTCCGACCTGGCCGCCGCGAACGCCGACCCCGGGGATCATCCGATCGCGCTGCAGAGCCTGGGACTGGGCAAGTCGCTGCAATTCCCCGGCCGCGAGCACGAAGTCACGCTCACGCTGCCGCTGCTGCCCGGTCTCGCGCCGACCGCGATCACCGGCACCGTGCAGTTGCCGCCGACTCTGGCACGCGGCACCCTCGAGGCCCGTTCGGACCAGCGGCTGCTGGATCGGGTGGGGCTGCCGCAGGATCCGCGCGCGCCGATCCGGATCTCGCTGGCCGGGGCCAAGATCCAGGGCACGGCCGCGAATGTCACGCTGACCTCGGCGCTGCTGCCGGAAGCCGGTATCTGCCCGGAGGATTGGCAGGGGCAGCCGCTCACGCTGACCGATGCCGCGGTGATCTACGCCGGCGAGGAGGCGCAGCCGGCGACGGTGGCGGAGTTCCTGCCGCCGGTGCTGAACCGGCTGACCGTGTACACCCCGGCCACGCCGTCGACCACCGAGAGCGCGGCCGTGCTGTCGCTGGCCACGGCGGTGACCGCGCGCTACGCGAATCAGCCTGTCGCGGTCGATATCCGGCCGCTCGCGAGCGGGGCCACGGCACCCGATCATCCGCCCGCCTTCCTGGAACGCCAGATCGTGGTGCGCGAGGACGCCGACGCCGGGGTGCGGCTCACCACCGGCCCCGCACCGGTCCTGACCGTCTCCGGCGACGCGAAGGCGCTGCCGACCCAGATGCGTTTGCTCACCAGCGATCTCGCCAAGGCGGCGCTGGGCACCTCGGCCACCGTGCTGGGCCTGCCCGCCGCCCCGCAGCTGGCGCCGGAGACCACGACGCTGGCCGAACTCGGTCAGAACCGGCTCAGCGCGACCGCCATCGGGTACGTGCGCATCGACTTCACCGTCGACATGACCCGGCTGGGCCGGCCGTCGAAGAATGTGCGAATCAACCTGTACGGCAACCACACTCCGCTGCCGGACACGCTCAACGGCCAGCTCGCCGTGACCGTCGGGGACCGGCAGCTGGCCGCCTGGCCGGTGACCTCCTCGGGGCAGTTCGATCAGTGGGTCGACATCCCGAACACGCTGCTGACCCGATTCACCACGGTGTCGGTAACCCTGCAGCAGGCGGGCCTGACCCACGGCTGTGGGCTGGAGCAGCCGGTCACGCTGACCATCGATCCCGAGGGCGCGGTGCACAGCGATCCGGCCACGCCGCCGGTGCCGGGCGGCCTGGGCTCGGTGCCGCAGGCGCTGCTGCCTCGGGTCCAGATCGGTTTGAAGACACCGGGATTCGCCGATACCGTGCGGGCCGCGCAGGTGCTGATCGCGGTGCAGCGGCTCACCTCGGTGCCACTGCGGCCGGAACTGGTGAGCTTCGACGACGCGGTCCGCTCGACCCTGCCCGCCGTGCTGATCGCGGCGGACGGCGACGTGCCGCAGTCGATCACGCTGCCGTTGTCACGCAGCGGTGAGACGCTCACCGTCTACGGCGACGACGCGGAGCTGGAGACGAAGATCGATCTGCGCCCGCCGCTGAACTTCGGCTCGCTGCAAGCGACGTGGACCGGCAAGCGCATCGTGGTGGTGGCCACTTCCACCGCGGCCCCGCAGAACCTGGATCGTCTGCTGACCTGGCTGACCGCCGATCCCGATCGATCCTTCCGGCTGGCCGGTCCGGTGCTGTTGCAGGTGGGCGATCGGGAGCCGGAGCTCTTCGATCCACTCGCGGGCACACCCGAGGAGGCGGCGGCCCGCGGCGCCACCGACACCGAGATCCCGCTGGCGCGCCGGATTGCGCTCGCGGGCGGGATCGCGCTGGCGGTGGGCGCGCTCGGGGCGGTCGCGATCCTGTTGCAGCGGCGGCGTTCCCGCTGACCCGGCCATGAGCGCCGAGAAGGACACCCGAGGCCCGGCGCGGACGGTGCCGTGGCTCATCGCGGTCCGGCTGCTGATCGTGGTCGGCTGCACCGTCGGCGCCTTCTGGAACCTGTGGCGCGAACTGATCGAGGACGTCCAGCAGGGCTCGGACATCGGTTATGTCTTCGCGCTACCGGTGCTGGCGGTGCTGGCGACGATCGGCATGGCGTTGCGCCGCCGCCCGGAACTGCCCATCTACGACCGGCAGACCGACATCATCGTGGGGTTGATCGGGCTGGTGGCCACCGCGCTGCTGATCGGGCTGCTGGTGTTGCGCTACCCCTACGAATACGAGGCGCTGCATCTGGACCTGTTGGCCGCCACCTTCTTCGCGATCAGCGTCAGCGTGCTGATGTTCGGGTTGCGGCCGGTGTTCCGGTTCTGGCCGGTCGGGTTGTTGATGCTGCTGACCGTCGTGCCGATGCCCTATCGGCTGGCGGTGGCCTCGCTCGGCGGCAACCGGATCGCGGACGGCGCGGTGATGTTGATTCCGGCCGCCGCCGCGGCGGCCATCGGGGCGGGACGCACCCGCGGGCGGGCACTGGCGGGCGGGCTGGTGGCGTTGGTGGCGGGCGGGGTGCTGCTGGCGGTGATGGCGGTCTGGTTCCCGCACGCGCCACTGATCGCCTATCAACTGATCCCGTCGCTGCTCGGCGCGTATACGGCGACCACCGTCATGTATCTGGACCATCGGCGTTGGACCAGCCTCCGACCGCTGGATCGGCCGTTCCTGCCGCCGACCGCGTCCCGCTCCCGCGCCGCGGCGTTGACCGCGGTGATCGCGGCCGCGCTGCTGGCGCTCATCCCGGTGCCCGAGGAGTACGTGGTCCACGCGCCGCAGATCGCCGGGCTGCGGCTGGCCGATTCGCCCGCGGTCGCGCCCGGCTGGCAGTTGACCGGCGAGCGCGTCTACCCGTGGGCCCCCAAGTATTTCGGTCGCGGGAATTCCTGGACCCGGCAGAGCTGGCAGGCCGTGCGCGGAAATCCGGCCTGGGACAAGGAATCCCGGCGGCGACGGATCGCGGTCGACATCGTCACCACCAAGACCCTGCACGGGCTCGACAACTATCGCGAGTTCACCATGTATCGGCTGGAACAGCCGCGCATCAGCCCGCCGGAACGCATCGATCTCGGGCACGGGGTGCAGGCGCGGCTCAATACCGTCGTCGACGACCGGCAATTGCTGAGCTGGACCTGGCTGACCTGGACCTGGAAGGGCGAGGGCGGCGACTACCAGCGGATCAGCCTCATCGCCGCGGATAATCATCTGCCCGACGCGCTGTTCCCGCAGCCCGAACCGTCGGTGACCCAGCTGCTGGACAACCAGATGCATCAGATCCTGCGCGGCAACGCGGTGGTCCTGAACCCGGAATCCGCCGAGGGCGACCCGGATTCCGAGTACAAGGACCGAGACATGCTCACCACGGTGGCCCGGGAGATCGTGCGGATCGGAGCGGGCGAATGACCGAACTGCCGGGACTGGCAACGGAAGCCGAGCGGGCGCACGCGCTGCACACGGCGGTGCACGGGCTGCGCGAGAACGATCCGATGGCGTCGGCCTCGGTGGCTTTCCTGCCGTGGCAACGCAATACGCTGCTCGCGGCGGCGGCGATCACCGTGGTCTGCCTGGTGTTCGCGCCCATGGTGACGCTGGTCGTGGTGATGGCGGCGTGCACGCTCGGCTACAGCGCGGTCATGATCGACCGAATACTCATCTTCACCCGGGGCATGTCGCGCGACGCGATTCTCACCGTCGACGACGAGACCGCACGCGCGCTGCCCGATGAGCAGTTGCCGCCCTACACGATTCTCGTCCCCGCCTACGGGGAGCCGGAAGTGGTGGGCGACTTGATCGCCGCGCTCAACGGCCTGGACTATCCGCGCGACCGCATGCAGGCGCTGCTACTGCTGGAGGAGGACGACTCCCCCACCATCGACGCCGCCCACGCCGCCGGGATCGGGGAGGCGGGCAGCGAGCACATCACCATCGTGCTGGTGCCCGCGGCCGATCCGCGCACCAAGCCGAAGGCGTGCAACTACGGATTGCATGCCGCGACAGGCGATATCGTCACCATCTACGACGCCGAAGACATTCCCGATCCGCTGCAGCTGCGGCGGGTGGTGGCGGCCTTCCGGCGGCTGCCGCGCTCGGTGGTGTGCATCCAGGCCAAGCTGTCGTTCCACAATGCCCGGCAGAATCTGCTGACCGCCTGGTTCACCATGGATTACGGGCTGTGGTTCAGCTTCCTGCTGCCGGGGCTGATGCGCTCGGCCGCACCGATTCCGTTGGGCGGCACCTCGAATCACTTCCGGCGCAATGTGCTGACGGCCATCGGGGCGTGGGATCCGTACAACGTGACCGAGGACGCGGATCTGGGGGTGCGCATCGCGGCGCGCGGATACTCCACGGCCGTCATCGATTCCACGACATTGGAAGAGGCGAATCCGGATCCCATCAACTGGGTGCGGCAGCGCTCGCGCTGGTACAAGGGGTATCTGCAGAGCTGGCTGGTGCATGCGCGGCGACCGATCACCCTGTGGCGCAAGATCGGTCCGGTCAGCTTTCTGCGGTTCACGCTGTTTCTGGCGGGGACGCCGATCATCGCGTGCCTGAACCTGCTGTTCTGGTTCGTCACGCTCGCTTGGATTTTCGGGCAGCCGCAGGTGATCGAGAAGGTGTTCCCGGCCGGGGTCTACTACCCCGCGCTGCTGGCGCTGGTGCTGGGCAATGCGGCGACGGTGTACATGAACCTGCTGTCGTGCCGGGAGAACGATCGGCCCGATCTGCTGGTGGCGTGCCTGCTGTCGCCCGCGTACTGGCTGCTCATGGCAATCGCCGCGAGCAAGGGGTGCTGGCAGTTGCTGCGCAATCCGTCCTACTGGGAGAAGACCTTTCACGGGCTGGGCACCACCTCGGAGGACAAGTCGTGAACCGGATACCGCGCCTGATCTTCGCCGGGTCGGCCCTGCTGTACCTGGCGACCGGCGCGTTCGTGGCCGCCGGGCGCGCGGATCTGATGGGCGATGCGCTCAGCCGGGTGTCGGCCACCCAGTCGGCGCTGTTCAGCCGGGACCCGCATCTGTCGGCCATCGGGTTCGTGTTCACGCCGTTGAGTTCGCTGGCGCAGTTGCCGTTCGTGGCGTTGTCCGGGTGGTTCCCGGCCATCACCCGCTGGGGGCTGTCCGGGGTCGTGATGACCGCCCTGTTCATGGCGGGTGCGGTCACCATGATCTGGGGCATCGGCACCGACCGGGACGCACCGCGCTGGTTGTGTGCCGTGGTGACAGTGGTTTTCGCGCTCAACCCGATGGTGGTGTTCTACGGCGGCAACGGGATGAGCGAGGCGCTGTTCCTGTTCTGCCTGTGCTGGGCGATGCGGCGGCTCATGCGCTGGACGCGCACCGACGGCGTGCACGATCTGGTGGCGGCCGGAATCGCGCTGGGGCTGGGCTATCTCACCCGCTACGACGCGCTGGCCCCGGCCGGGGTGGCGGCTCTGCTGGTGTTCACGATCACCTATCGGCGGCGCACCGAGCAGCGATTCGCCGGGGCGGCAATGGATCTGGTGGTGGTGAGCGCGCCGGTGGTGCTGGCCTTCGTGGTGTGGGCGGCGACCAGCTGGCTGATCACCGGGCAGGCGTTCCAGCAGTTCACCTCGCAGTACGGCAACTCCGCGATTCTCGAGCAGTCCGGGGCGGCGGCGGGCAAGCCGCTGGACGCGGTGCAGTACTCACTGGGGGCCACGCTGATCCTCGCGCCGGTGCTGCCGTTGTTGCTGCCGCTCGCCGCCGCCCTGGGCTGGCGTCGGCGCGACGCGCAGGTGGCGGTGCCGATCCTGTTGTGCGGGGCGGTACTCGGCTTCCAGGCGCTGAGTTTCGCCAGCGGCTCCACCTTCGCCTTCCTGCGCTTCTATGTGGCGGCGATCCCGCTGACCGCCATCCTGGCGCTGCTGATTCCGGCCGCCCGAGGCTGTCCCCCCAGCCATCGGCCGGGCAAGTACGCCGAGTGCGTCGAGCCGGAACCGGCTGCGGCGAAGGCTGTTTCGCAGCCGTCCGGCCGACGACGCGAGCTGATCCCGATGCTCGGCGCGGCGGCCGCCGCCCTGCTGCTGATCATCTCCCTGCCCGCGACGGCGGCGGGAATGAACAGCCAGCTCATGGCCGTCCAGGAGTATCCGCTGCGCGCGGTCCTCTTCCCCGACCCGAACAACGTGAGCGACAAGTACTTCGACCAGGCCCGCATCGCCGCGACCTTCTCCACCGAACGCAAACTCGCCAACTACCTCGACGCCCTGCACCTCCCACCCGGCGCGGTCCTCATGGACACCGTCTACGGCTTCGCCGTCCTGGCCGCCTCCGCCCAGCCGGACCGCTTCGTCATCCCCTCCGACCAGGACTTCATCCGCATCCTCAACCGCCCCGCCGACCGCGGCGCCAAATACATCCTCGCCGTCCCCAACACCGGCCGCGGCACCTCCGACGCCATCAACCGCCGCTACCCCACCATGTACGAAAACGGCGCCCAAATCGCCACCCTCGACCTGGAAATCCCCAACGACGGCGCAGGCCAACCCAACTGGCGCCTCTACCGAGTAATCGGCAGCTGACCGCGCAGCGGTTCACTTCAGGTGAGGTAGACGGCAACGCCGGTTGTGGCGACACAGGCGAGGGCCAATGACTGCAGAGTGCGGTCGCCCAACACGATCTCTTCGGGTTCACCGGCTCCGGCACCATCGACGTCGACCGCATAACGCAGGATGGCGATGGTGAAGGGAATCATCGAGATTGCGAACCACGGGTTGCCCTTGTGGTCGGGCTCGAAAGCCCACAGGCCGTAGAAGACCACGACCGCCGCGCCCGACAAGGTCCAGACGAAACGGAGATAGGTGGGCGTGTAGTACTGCAACGACTGACGAATCTTGGCGCCGGTGTCCAGCGCGATCTTCAACTCGGCATAGCGCTTGCCCGCGGCCATGAACAGCGAACCGAAGGCCGCGATCAGCAAGAACCATTGCGACAGATGAATATTCGCCGCCGCGCCACCGGCCACCGCGCGCAGCAGGAAGCCCGATGACACGATGCTGATGTCGAGGACCGCCTGATGCTTGAGACCGAAGCAGTAGGCCAACTGGATGCCGACGTAGGCGGCCATCACCACGGCCAGTTGCCAGGTCGCCACGAACGAGATCAGGATCGAGGCGGTCAGCAGCACCACCGACAGCGCGTAGGCCAGCCGCACCGGAACCACCCCGGCGGCGATCGGACGGAAGCGTTTGGTCGGATGCGCCCGGTCGGCTTCCACGTCGAGCGAGTCGTTGACCAGGTAGATGCCCGACGCTGCCAGGCAGAACACCACGAACGCGATACCGATGTTCAGGTCGCGGGTGAGATCGGAGATGGCGAAGGTGTCGGTACCCGGAATCGTGCCCGCGGCCAGCGGCGCGGCCAGCACCAGTACGTTCTTCACCCACTGACGTGGCCGCAGGGCTTTGACCAGACCGCCGGTCAGGGTCTTGGGCGGTCCGGTGAAGGCGGCCTCGTCGAGTTCGATGGTGGTCGGCTCTTCGCTCATATCAACCTGACTGCTTCCTAGGGCGCGGACGAATCTCTTTCCGCGGGGCGAGCTTTGCGCTTCGCCGACATACTCCCAAACACTCACCCGGATGTCTTGGGGTCGATCTTTCGGCCGGGCCGGGGCCGGATCTGCCACTCCTCCTGACACGTCTTGGCGGCGAAGCCGGTTATCGAACATACGTTCTACCGATGGGGTACGCTAGGCGCGTGAAGACACATTCGATCGCGCTGGCAGCGGATGGACCGGTGCGGGGATGGCCGGGAGTGGCCGATGTCGATTTGCTGCGGACCCTTGTCGAGACCGAGCGGCATCGGCGGCGGCTGGATGCGGTGATGCGGGCGGCCGTGGCCGAGGCCGAGCGCCGGGGGCTGGCCGCCGACACCGGCTACGAGGACACCGCGGACCTCCTGAGTGATCTGCTGCGGATCACCGCCCCCGAGGCGCGGCGGCGCATCGAGCATGCGGCTCCCCGGGCGACTCCGCAGCCGCGTTCGCGGTCCAGGAAGGTGTGGCGGGTGCTGGCTGCCGCGAGCTGAGAAAGATACGCCATGGGGATTGAGACATCTATCCCGTTGTGCAGGGCGGCATTTCATGGCTCGCGCCGAGTGCGCTGACACGCCGGCAGGGCCCTGACCTGGAGTGGGGAAGCTCTGGGGACGGTTCGAGGGCGTGAATTCGCCGATGCGGGTTGGGTGATCGACTTTCGCGTTGTGTGAGACGACATTTTATGGCTTTCGAAGTGGGGCAATAACGTCGGATTCATGGAATGGAATCTTCGGTCGGCTGAGGAAATGTTGGCGGCGTTGCGGGCCGGTGCGGTGACATCGGTGGAACTGACCGAGGAGGCGATCGCTCGGATCGAGCGGGCGGACAAGGCGATCAACGCGATCTGCGTGCGGGATTTCGAGGGGGCTCGGGCCGCCGCACACGAGGCCGATCGGGTGCGCGCCCGGGGTGAGGAGCGGGCGCTGCTCGGGATTCCGGTGACGGTCAAGGAGTCCTACGACATGGTGGGGCTGCCGACGACCTGGGGCATGCCGGAGTACGCGGACTATGTGCCGAGCGCGGACGCGGTGCAGGTGGCGCGGTTGAAGGCGGCCGGTGCGGTGATTCTCGGGAAGACCAATGTGCCGGTGATGCTGCGAGATATCCAGAGCTTCAACGAGATCTACGGCACCACCAATAATCCGTGGGATCACGACCGGACGTCGGGGGGATCCTCCGGCGGCTCGGCGGCGGCGCTGGCGGCCGGATTTGGGGCGCTGTCGCTGGGCTCCGACCTCGCCGGGTCGCTGCGCACCCCCGCGCATTTCTGCGGAATCTACGCGCACAAGCCGACACTCGGACTGGCGCCGACCCGCGGCATGGTCGCGCCGCCCAGCCCGGCCCTGCCGATCGATCTCGATCTCGCTGTCGTCGGCCCGATGGCGCGCACCGCCCGCGACCTCACGCTGCTGCTCGACGTCATGGCCGGACCGGACCCGCTGACCCACGGCGTCGCCTACGACGTCGCGCTACCGCCCGCGCGCCACGAACGACTGTCGGACTTCCGAGTGCTCGTCCTCGAGGATCACCCGCTCATTCCGACCGGATCGGCCGTGCGAGCGGGCGTGAACCGGGTCGGCGACGCGCTCGTCGACTCTGGCGCCCGGGTCGAACGCCACAGTCCGCTACTACCCGATCCGATCGGAGCGGCATCGCTCTACATGCAACTGATGCTGTCGAACGCGGCCAGCAGTCTTCCCGTCGACGTCTACGAACAGCTGCGAACCCAGGCCGCCGCCCTGAACGCCGATGACCGGAGTCTCGATGCGGCGCGCCTACGCAGCATGGTGCTCAGCCACCGCGGCTGGGTCGAGGCGAACAACCGCCGCGAACTCCACCGCCAAGGCTGGCGGCAACTCTTCGCCGAGTTCGATGCCGTGGTCTGCCCCATCACGCCCACCCCCGCCTTCCCGCACAACCACAACGGCGGTCTCGAAGACCGCCACCTCGACATCGACGGCATCCCCCACCCCTACTTCGACCAATTCGTCTGGGCCGGAATGGCCACCATGCCCGGCCTACCCGCCACCGCCATCCCCGCGGGCCACTCCCCCGAGGGCCTCCCGGTAGGGGTGCAACTCATCGGCCCGATGTTCGAGGACCGCACCCCACTACGCCTGGCCGAACTCCTGGAGGAGAAGATCGGCGGCTTCCAGGCACCCGCATCCAGCGACCGAAACCGTTGACGGAGCCGTCGATATTCGGTCAGCCGGCTCGGAAGAGCGCTTGCACGATGGGGTTCGACTCCAGCAGGTGGGTAGTCGATCCCGCTGCCAGGACGCACCCCTCGTGCATGAGCACCATCCGGTCGGCGAAGGCTCCGGTGATCAGTAGTCGCACCTCGTTGCTGATCGCGAGAACACCGACACCGGAGTCGGCCAACTCGCGCAATGATTTCCACACCCCGTAGGCGGTGCCCGCATCGAGGGAGTTGGTCGGTCCGTCGACAATGAGGAGGTCCGGCGCCGCCAACAATGCCGCGGCAAGCGCGGCGCGCTGAATTTGCCCGCCGGAGTTCTGATGGGGAAGCAGAGCGAGGGCGTCGGCAGGGTAATACGCTGCCGCACAGGCACGCTCGACGCTCCACTCGCGGTGACGTTCTTCCCATGCGCGCAACTGGGCTCCTACCGCCTTGTCAGGGGCGAACACCGTCACACCATCCTGCGGAACGTACCCGACCCGCTTGCCGTCGACCAGAATCTTTCCCCGGCATTGCGCCGTGGTCGGCAACTCCCCTGCCAGCGCACGAGCGATCATCGACTTCCCCGCCCCGGGCCCACCGAGCACCGCGGTGATCTGCCCGGCGGGCACAACCAGATCCACCGAGCTGAGCACCGTCCCACTCCACCGCCCAGTATCGATATGAACGGTGAAAGAACACAATTCAGCGACCATCAGCCAGCCTTCCCCTTCGATCAGCCTGCATCCTGACAGCCGAACGCCGAGAAGGCACCCGCACCAACGCATTCAGCCGAGGGTGGTGTCTGTTGCTACCAGACCCCAGAGCGGGTCGTCGGGGCCTACGTCGTAGGTGCATTCGTCCAGCCGAGGATCCGGGACGAAGGCCCAGATCAGTGCACCCGCCGTACCTGCGGCACGCTGACCCGAGATGCGATGGTCCATGAGGTCGCGGCGCTCGTCGAGGCCCAGGCAGGAGCCGGCGTATTCGCCGATCTCGGCTACCAGGAGGGGTTTTGCGAGAGTGCGGGACTGGTCGAGGCGGCGGGCCAGGCCGTGGGTGGGGCCGCCGGGGAGGATGACCGCGTCTTCGTCGTAGTCGTGGTACTCGACGACGTCGATGTTCGGGGAGGCGCTGACGTAGGCGAAGGCGTCGCCGGCGATGCCGCATTGGCTGCCGCCGACGTAGCCGGCGTAGATCAGGCGCTGCGGGTCCAGGGCGCGCACGATCTTGCCTGCCTCGTCCATGAAGGTGCGCAGTACCTGCGGAGAATCCTTGGGGCAGGTGCGGAATCGCAGATCGCACTGGGTGCCGCGGCAGACGCTGGGTTCGGGTTCGCCCATCAGCTCCCAGCCCGCCACCACCGGTGAGCTGCGCCAGCGGTCGACGGCAGTGTGTACCCAGTCCTGAAAGCTCATGACCGCGCGGCCCGGTACCAGGGTGAGCTGCTTCCACCCGTCCACGTACCACTGCCGCTGTTTGAAGATCTCGTCACTGCAGTCACCGGTCTGCGCGCCCAGCACCGGCAGCACCAGTTGCCCGTATTTCTCGGCCGCCGCGAAAACCCGGTCGGCGGCGGTGAAGTCGATCCGGCCGGTGTTCTTGTTCACCGCCAGCGCCTGGAACATGGAGAACCGGGTGAGGGCGTGCGAGGGCAGTTTGCGGAAGTAGGCGTCCAGATCCACCTCGGCCCCGCAGCCGTAGTTGATCGAATAGTCGGTGGTGAGCTGCGGCCCGTTGAATCCGGCGGGCCACCACGGCTGATCGTTCAGTCGCAGAGTGCCGTCGCGCACCGAGACCACCGCCGCGGCCGACGGTGCGCTCACCGCCGCCACCGGAGCCGAGGTGGTGACGACCGAATCCGGCCCGCTGTGCCCACAGGCGGTGGAGGCCGCGAGCAGCACTGCGGCCAGCAGCGGCCCGAACCGGCGAATTCGCAGCACACCCACCATGATCCGCACCCTACTGCGGTCGGCCCCCGAGATCGGGGAGGCGGCGACCCGCCGGTCCGCTCGAGGCGGACCGGCCCGGCCTCAGTTGCCCAGGCAGCCCGGGCCGAGCAGCGCCTTCAGGTCGCCCATGAGCGCCGAGGACGGGGAGACCCGGAGGTTGTCGGCGACCTTGAGCAGGGTGGTGCGGTCGCGGGAGCCGACATGTTTGATGTGGACGTCGGCGGTGCCGGGGTGCCGGTTGAGGACGCGCTTGAGCTCGCCGATCTTGTCCGGCGTGCACAGCCGCGTCGGGATCACCACCGCCACCGGCTTGTCGACGCCGATGGACGAAAGGTCCGGCACCACAAGGTCGTTGGCGATCAGCGAAATGCGGTCGTCACGCGCGCTGACGCGGGCCTTGACCAGCACGATGGCGTCCTCGGTGACATCCATGCCGTACACCGAGTAGGACTGCGGGAAGAACAGCACCTCGATGCCACCGGTGAGATCCTCGAGCTGCGCCGAGGCCCAGGGCAGGCCGTTCTTGTTCACGCGCCGCGTCACATTGGCGAAAATACCGCCGATGGTGACCTGCGCGCCGTCCTTGATATCACCCTCGAGGATGGTCGGAATATTGGTGTCCGACTGCGCGGACAGCACGTGCTCGACGCCGTTGAGCGGATGCCCGGACACGTAGAGGCCCAGCATTTCCCGCTCCAGGGCGAGCTTGTGCTTGGTCTCCCATTCCTCGTCGGGGACCTTCACATTGAAGACGCTGGCGATCGAGTCGTCGCCTTCGTCCAGGCCACCGAAGAGGTCGAACTGGCCGATGGCCTCGGCCTTCTTGGTGGACATGCACGCGTCGATGGCGTCGGAGTGCACCAGCATCAGGCCCTTGCGGGGATGGTCGAGCGAGTCGAAAGCGCCTGCCTTGATGAGAGATTCGGTGACCTTCTTGGTGCAGGCGACGGCGTCGATCTTGTTCAGATAGTCGGAGAAGTCGGTGAACTTCGACTTCTCCTTACGCGCTTGAATGATCGACGCGACGACGTTCGCGCCGACATTGCGTACCGCGCCCATACCGAAACGAATATCGTGGCCCACGGAAGCGAATTCGAGTTCGGACTCGTTCACATCGGGCGGCAGCACCTGAATGCCCAGGCGACGGCAGTCGGCCAGATAGACGGCGGCCTTGTCCTTGTCGTCACCGACGGAAGTCAGCAGACCCGCCATGTATTCGGCGGGGTAATTCGCCTTCAGGTACGCGGTCCAGAACGACACCAGACCGTATCCGGCGGCATGCGATTTGTTGAACGCGTAACCGGCGAACGGAAGAATGGTGTCCCACAACGCCTTCACGGCGGGCTTGGAGAAGCCGTTCTGCACCATGCCTTCCTCGAAGCCCTCGTATTCGGCTTCCAGGATCGACGCCTTCTTCTTACCCATGGCGCGGCGCAGAATATCGGCTCGACCGAGCGAATACCCGGCCACCTTCTGCGCGATCTGCATGATCTGCTCCTGATACACGATCAGGCCGTAGGTATCACGCAGGATTTCCTTCAGCGGCTCCTCGAGCTCCGGGTGAATCGGCTTCACCTCTTGGCGCGCGTTCTTACGGTCCGCGTAATCGTTGTGCGCGTTCATGCCCATGGGGCCGGGGCGATACAGCGCGAGCACGGCGACGATGTCCTCGAAGCCGGTGGGGATCATGCGGCGCAGCAGATCTCGCATGGCGCCACCATCGAGCTGGAACACGCCGAGGGTGTCACCGCGGGCGAGCAATTCGTAGGTGGCCGGGTCTTCCAGCGGCAGCGTGTCGAGGTCGAGTTCGATGCCGCGGTTGTTCTTGATATTGACCAGCGCGTCACCGATGACCGTGAGGTTGCGCAGACCCAGGAAGTCCATCTTCAACAGGCCGATGGCCTCACACGACGGGTAATCCCAGCCGGTGATGATCGCGCCGTCCTGCGCGCGCTTCCACACCGGGATCGCGTCGGTCAGCGGCTCGGACGACATAATGACGGCACACGCGTGCACACCGGCATTACGGATCAGACCTTCGAGCCCGCGCGCGGTTTCGTAGATCTTGTTGACATCCGGATTGGTATTGATGAGCTCGCGAACTTCCGCGGCTTCCTTATACCGCTCGTGCTCGGGATCCATGATGCCCGACAGCGGAATGTCCTTGGCCATGATCGGCGGCGGCAGCGCCTTCGAAATCTGGTCCGCGATAGCGAAACCCGGCTGGCCGAACTGCACGCGCGCCGAGTCCTTCAGCGCCGCCTTGGTTTTAATCGTACCGAAGGTGATCACCTGGGCAACGCGGTCGGTACCCCACTTCTCGGTGGCGTAGCGGACCATTTCACCGCGGCGGCGATCGTCGAAGTCGATATCGATATCGGGCATGGACACGCGCTCGGGATTGAGGAATCGCTCGAACAGCAGACCGTGCGGGATCGGGTCGATATTGGTGATGCCCATCGAATAGGCGACCAGTGAACCGGCCGCCGAACCACGACCCGGGCCGACGTTGATGCCGACCGAGCGGGCGTAGGTGATGAGGTCGGCGACGATGAGGAAGTAGGCCGGGAAGCCCATTTCGTTGATGACGCCGATCTCGTAATCGGCGCGCGTGAGGTAGTCGCCCGGAACACCGTTGGGGAAGCGCCGATCCAGGCCCTTCAGGACCTCCTTGCGCAGCCAGCTGCCCTGGGTCTCGCCCTCGGGCACCGGGAAGATCGGCATCCGGTCGCGGTGCTCCCAGACGTCGTCGTAGGACTGGACGCGTTCGCCGATCAGTACCGTGTTGTCGCAGGCGCCGGGGACTTCCGCGTCCCAGATGGCGCGCATCTCCTCGGCGGACTTCAGGTAGTAGCCGGAGCCGTCGAACTTGAAGCGGGTCGGGTCCGACAGCGTCTTGCCGGTCTGAATGCACAGCAGCGCTTCGTGATTGCCCGCGTCGTGTTCGTGCACGTAGTGGCAGTCGTTGGTGGCCAGCGGCGGAATGCCCAGCTGCTTGCCGACATTGATCAGGCCCTCGCGCACCCGGCGTTCGATGGACAGCCCGTGGTCCATGATCTCGAGGAAGAAATTCTCGGGACCGAAGATCTCCTGCCACTTGGCCGCGGCTTCGAGGGCCTCGCGCTCGTGGCCCAGGCGCAGTCGGGTCTGCACCTCGCCCGAGGGGCAGCCGGTGGTGGCGATGATGCCCTCGGCGTGCTCGGCGATGATGTCGGCGTCCATGCGGGCCCACTTGCCGAGCTGGCCCTCGATCGAGGCCAGCGAGGAGAGCTTGAACAGGTTGCGCAGACCGGTCGCGTTCTCCGCGACCATCGTCATGTGGGTGTAGGAACCCGAACCGGAGACGTCATCGCTCTTCTGCGACGGGTCGCCCCACAGCACGCGCTTGGTGTTGAACCGGGACTCCGGTGCGATGTACGCCTCGATGCCGATGATGGGCTTGATGCCCTGCTTCTTGGCGGAGTTGTAGAACTCGGACGCACCGTACATATTGCCGTGGTCGGACATGCCGACGGCGGTCATGCCCAGCCTGGTCGCCTCTTTGAACAAGGGCGTGATCTTCGCCGCGCCGTCGAGCATCGAGTACTCGGTGTGGTTGTGGAGATGGACGAATGATCCCGACGAGGCTGACACCCAGACATACTAAGCGCCACCCATGACAGGTTTCGAAGGCACGCGGGACAGTCCCAGGACACCGGCGTGGCGGGCTCAGCGTGTCGTGGTGCAGGTCACCCCGATTCGTCATTCCGGCGTGCTTTTGGCCGGAATCCAACGCTGGATCCCGGCCAAAAACATGCCGGGATGACGGGTGCGTTACGCGGCCGCGGGCTCGACATGGGTAGTGGTGCGACGCGCCGCGTGAGCGCCCCGCACCACCAGCGGCAGCACCCATGCCGACGCGATCTGGTCCAGACTCGCCGCCCCGATTCCGAGACGGTTGTGCACGAATCCGACCGACAGTCCCGTGCGCGGATCGGCCCAGCCGAACGATCCGCCCAAACCGATGTGTCCGAAGCCCGCGCGGGCCCCCGGAACCGGCAGGGAGTGATAACCCATGTGCCACATCATCGGGATGTAGAACAGGGCGTGATCGAGACGGTAGGTCTCGACGTGCCGCATGGCCGCGATGGTCTCCGGCGACAGGAACCGGTAGCCCCGATGCATGCCCTCGTTGGCGAGCGCCCCGTACATGGTGGCCAGCCCGGTCGCGGTGCAGACGCCGTTGCCCGCACCCAGTTCGGTCTGCAGAATCGGCGGCGGATCACCCTCGAGCAGCTGATCGAGGCCGGGCAGGAACAGCGCGCGAGCGGCCGCACCGAGTGCGCCGGGCAGCGAATAGGCGTGCCCCAGCACGAGTGAGATGTAGTTGGTGCCGACCATCGAGAGCTTGTTGCCCTGCAGCACAGCCGCACTGGTGGGCGACCCGGCCGGCGGCCGACCCAGGTGGATGCCCTCCGCGCCCAGCGGCTCGGCGATCTCGCTGCGGAACAACTCCGCCATGCCGCGCCCGGTGACCGATCGCGCCAACCCCGCCAGCAGCCAGCCGAAGGTCAGGGCATGATAGGTCGGAATGCCCAGCAGGTGATCGGGTTTCGCGGCCGCCAGATGGTCCTCCATCATGCGGTGATCGAGGACATCGTCGAGCCCGCGGGCGATGGCGGGCAGCCCGTAGAGGCCCGCGCGATGGGACAGCACCTCCCGCACCGTGATTCGCCCCTTGCCGTTGGCGGCGAATTCGGGCCAATAGTGGGCGACGGGCGCGTCGTAGTCGATCAGCCCGCGGTCGGCGAGCCGGTGGATGACGGTGGCCGCAATGCCTTTGGTGGCGGAGAAGATGATGGAGCCGGTGTCGGCGTCCCAGGCCCGCCCGGGCGCCGCCTCGCCGGTCCACATCTCGACCAGCGGTTCCCCGCGCAGATGCACGGTGAGCGCCCCGCCCGCTCCCGGGTGGCCTCCCGTCATCCGCGCGAAAGTCCGTACCAGCGGACCGAATTCGGCGGCGGCGTATCCGCCCACCGAGGTGGGGAGATCCACGAGCCCGGATCCCGGACTGCCCGACAGCGGGGCGGAAGCGACATTGCTCACCCACCCACGGTACGAGCCACCCGGCCAGCGGGGCAATGACGACACCGACAGAGTTATTCCCGTTGGCCCAGTGGTTATTTCGAGTGTCCGGGTGGAGACCCGGGCGTTACCGCGACGGGGTTTACCGAGATCGCCGCGGGTTCCGGCGTGTCCGCGATCATGCTGCGTAGGCTGGGGCGCATGCGTACGCCGCGGTCGTTGCTGCCAGCCGTGTTCGTTGTGGTCGCCCTGGTGGTGGCCGGATGCTCGTCGCCGAAACACGATTCGCCGCCCGCGGGGGTGACCGGCGATTGGCGCGGCAGCATCGAGATCCCGGACAAGCCGATCGCGCTGGGTGTCACGTTCACCGGAGCCGATCGGGCCACCATCACCATTCCGGCGCAGGGGGTGGTGGACGCGCAGCTCAGCGGCGTGCACACCGGCGACGACAATGTCGCCTGGGCGCTGGCGAAGGTGCCCGGTGATCCGTCGTATCAGGGCAAGTACGACAAGGGTTCCGACAGCATCAAGGGCCAGTTCACGCAGTCGGGCAAGAGCTTCCCGTTGAACCTGAGCCGCGGCAAGGTCGAGGGTCCGGCGCGGCCGCAGGAGCCGAAACCGCCGTACCCGTACAAGTCCGAGGACGTCAGCTATCCCAGCGGTGACATCACCATCGCGGGCACGCTCACCGAGCCGAACACCGGCGGGCCGTTCCCGACCGTGGTGCTGATCAACGGCAGCGGCCCCAACGACCGCAATGAGGAGATCCTGGATCACAAGCCGTTCCTGCTGCTCGCGGATACTTTCACGCGGGCGGGCTACGCGGTGCTGCGGACCGACAAGCGCGGCATCGGCAAGACCGGCGGCAAGCTGGACACCGCCAGCTACCAGGACCTGACCGACGATATCGCCGCGGGAATCACCTTCCTGCACGGTCGTTCCGAGATCGACAGCAAACGGATCGGTTTGCTGGGTCACAGTGAGGGCGGCTACCTCGCACCGCTGTACGCCATGCGCCCCGACAATGGCGTCGCCTTCGAAATCCTGATGGCCGGACCGGCGGTCCCCGGCTACGACATCCTCACCGAGCAGAACAAGCTGATCATGGCCGCGGGCGGCGCGACCCAGGAGCAGATCGACGAACAGGTCGCCTTCGTCGACAGCCTCGACACCATCATCCGCAGCGGAGATCTGGCCGCCGCCAAGCAGTTCGCGCACCAGCACAACGACACCCTGCCCGCCGAGCGCAAACTCACCGATGCCGCGATCGACGAGCTGGTCACGCCGTACATGGCCGCCCTGGTCACCTACGATCCCGCGCCCGCCCTGTCCGCGCTGCGGGTGCCGGTGCTCGCGTTCTACGGGACCAAGGATTTGCAGGTGCCCTCGGCCCAGAACGAGGGGCCCGCCCGCACCCTGCTCGCCTCCGATCCCGATGCGACCGTGCATGTCTTCGACGGCCTCAACCACCTGATGCAGCCCGCGGACACCGGTGCCCCGTCCGAGTACGCCAAGATCGAGACCACCATCGACCCGCAGGTGCTCACGTTCGTGACCGACTGGCTGACCCAGCGTTTCCCGCCGACACACTGAGCTCGTTCGGGTCGACACACTGACCGATTGCACGTGGCGCACGGGCGTTTCGCTTGCGAGAGTGGTGGGGTGGGAATTTACGAAGACCGGGTGCTGCCCAGGATCGTCGACCTGTCGTGCGGCTCGAAAATGTTGAATCGCGACCGCAAACGGGTCTGCGCCGACCTGCACGGGCGCGTGGTCGAGATCGGGTTCGGGTCCGGGCGCAATGTGCCGTTCTATCCGGACACGGTGAAATCGGTGAGCGCCGTGGAACCGGCCGACCTCGGCTGGCGGATGGCGGCCGAGCGAGTGGCCGCCTCGACGGTGCCGGTGGAACGATCCGGGCTGGACGGGCAGCATTTGCCGTTCGAGGACAACAGCTTCGACTCGGCCCTGTCCACCTGGACGCTGTGCACCATCCCGGACGTCGAGACCGCGCTCGGCGAAGTACGCCGAGTACTGGTGCCCGGCGGCACTTTTCATTTCGTCGAGCACGGCCTCGCACCGGATCCCGGTGTGGTGAAGTGGCAGAACCGGCTGAACCCCGTACAGAAGGCCATGGCCGGCGGCTGCCACCTCAACCGCGATATTCGCGGGCTGATCGAGGCCGCGGGATTCGAGATCCGCGATATCGACCGCTTCTACGAGAGCGGGCCCAAGTTCATCGCGGCCCTGTCACTGGGCGTCGCGGTTTCCGCGTGAAACCTATTGAGGCCAGCCACCATACGGCACGGTGATCAGCTCCATATAGTGACCAACAGGGTCGAGAAAATAGATCCCCCGCCCGCCGTCATTGTGGTTGATCTGATTGACGCCCTGCTGCCGCGGATCGGCCCAATAGGTCAACCCATACCTTTTGATCTTGTCGTAGGCCGCATCGAATTCGTCCTCGGACACCAGGAAGGCGTAGTGCTGGGGCTGCGGTTCGCCCTCGAAACCCGGTGGCATCGGGGCGAAGTCGAAGGTGACGCCATTGCCGACGGTGATCGGAATGAACGGCCCGTACGGCTTGCCCACCTCCACCCCGAGAATGTCCGCCCAGAATTCGGCGGAAACTCGATTGTCCTTGCTCGCAACAATGGTGTGGTTGAACTGGATAGAAATAGGAATTCTCCTGTACTCGTGACGATCCCGACCCTGGACCGGTACAAGTCGGCCAACAGGAGCACCGTCACGCCATCGACGTTAACCAACCCGCCGCGAATTCGCCAAGCATCCTGTGCGAACCGTCACACCCTCCGCTCAGGTCCCGGCCATCGCGTTCGGATCGCGAGCCTGCCCCTGGGATAGCGGCCCCAGGAACTCGGGGCAGTCGTTCACCTGTCAACCCACGTACTGTGCCGAATCGTCGGGGATTCAATAGATTCGATACCCCAGAGGACAGTTCATGATGCGCACATACCTCTACTCCGCTGCCGCTGCCACGGCTCTCTGCGCCACGCTCGCGATGGGCGGCACGGCGGCGGCGGATCCGGCGCCGTCGACCTTCGCGGTCACGACCGCACCCGTCGTCGACTCCGGTTCCGTCTCGGCCGGATCTGCCGCCTCGTACGGCGTCAGCCTGATTCAGACCATCCTCATGCAGACCGGTTCCGCCGGGCTGGCCCGTTCGCTCGACCAGCTGGCGTGCACGTTGGCCGGGCGGCAGTTCAGCGACGGCACGTGCATCGGCGGCGGCATCTGAGCGCTGCCGCGCACTCAGGCGCGGCGGGGCGCGGAGTACTCCTGTTCCGGGCGGCCGGTGCTGCCGTAGCGCAGTTGCATGCGTAGGTCTCCCACGCCGACCAGGGTTGCCAGGTAGCGCTGCGCGGTGGCGCGGGAGATCCCGATGGCCGCAGAGATCTGGGCAGCCGACATGGGGGCGTCGGACGCGCGAACAGCTTGCAGTACAAGATCTTTGGTCGGCGAGGCCGCCGCCGAACCACCTGTGACCGCAGCCCCTGCCGGAGCCACCGCCGGGCGCAGTGCGGCCAGCGCCGCGTCCACGTCACCGGCCGTCACCTCCGGGACGGCCAGCAGTCGGCGGTAGCGGGCATAGCCCGCCAGGCGGGCGGCCAGCGCGGCATGGTCGAACGGCTTCACCAGATACCCGAGCGCCCCGGCCGACAGCGCCGCCCGAATGGTCGCCGATTCCGTTGCGGCGGTAAGCATCATGGCGTCGAACCGCATCTCCCGCACCAGATCCACCCCCGACCCGTCCGGCAGATACACGTCCACCAACGCCAGATCGAAACTCTGCTCGCCGATGGCGGCCCGCGCGGCGGCCACACTGTTCACCGTCGCCGCCACCGTGAATCCCGGCAACGCCGAAACAATCCCGGCATGCATGTTCGCCACGCGAAAGTCATCATCGACGACCAACACGCTCAACTCTCCTCCGCCCACGCGGGCTCCTCCTCCGTCAAAACACCCGGCATCCGGGCAATGAATTCCGCTCCCCGCAAGCTCTTTTCAGCCCCCACCGCGCCCCCGGGATCCGCCAGCCGCACATCCCCATCCCGCGCCCGGGCAACCTGCCGCGACAACGCCAGCCCCAGCCCGCGACCACCCACACCGCCGCCGGACTTGGTCGAAACCCCCTCGGAGAACACCGAATCCACCAACTCGGCCTCGATCCCCGCACCACTGTCCACCACCGCGATATGCAACGTCTCCCCCTCCCGCACCAACTCCACCTCGACCACAGGCCCGAGTCCACCGAGAGCCGTCCCGCCAGTCTCACCAGTAGTCCCGGCGGCCTCACTCGTCATCCCGGCGTGCGTTTGGCCGGGATCCACACTCGCCGGGTGGATTCCGGCCAAATGCACGCCGGAATGACGGGGAGCAGATTCGGCCCCGCCTGCCGCGGCAGCGTCGATGGCGTTGTCGATGAGGTTGCCGAGGACTGTCGTGACGTCTACGGGGGCGGCGAGATTCGCGTCTACCCAGGTGTTGGGGCCGAGGCGGAGGTGGACGCCTTGTTCGCGGGCGTGGGCGGCCTTGGCGGAGAGGAAGGCTTGGAGGTAGGGGTCTCGGATGGTGTCGATGCCGGGGAGGGCCGCGCCCAGAGGGCCGGAGCCGAGGAGTTCTTCGAGGTAGTGGGTGGCCTCGTCGGGGCGGCCGGTGTGGAGGAGGCCGGAGAGGAGGTGGAGGCGGTTGGCGAATTCGTGGCGTTGGGCGCGCAGGACGGTGCTCATGGTGGACACGGCATCCAGTTGGCGGGTGAGGGATTCGACGTCGGTGCGGTCGCGGACGGAGAGGACCGCACCGAGGGAGCGGCCGTCCCGGGCCACCGAGCGGGCGGTGACCACCACGATGCGGTCCTCGACGGCCGCCTGTACCGGGATACCGTCGGCGTCCCGGAAGGCTTGCAGGACACGGGGAGTCAGGCCGATGGCGTCGAGTTCACTGCCGGGGGCGGGGTCGATGGCGAGCAGGCGGCGGGCCTCGTCGTTGACGACGGTGATGCGCCATTTCGCGTCGACGGCGACCACGCCCTCACCGATGCCGTGCAGGACGGCGTCCTGTTCGCGGACCAGGTCGGCCAGATCCGAAGGCTCCAGGCCGAGGGTCAGGCCATGCCAGCGACGAGCCAGCAAAACCGATCCGGCGATACCGGCCAGCAGCGCGCCGCCGATCAGCAGGCCCGCGCGGCGCAAGTCGTTGAGCAGTTGGTCGCGCACGGCCGCGGTCGAAATACCCACGGACACTTCACCGACCACGGACTCGCCATTGGGCGCGAAGACCGGCACCTTGGCGCGCACCGACTCCCCCAGCGTGCCGTGCTCCTGGATGACGTATTCGGTGCCACCCAGCGCCTTCGACGGATCAGTGCTGACCATTTCGCCGAGGCGGTCGTGGTCCGGATGCGCGAGCCGCAGCCCGGCGTCGTCGGTGATCACCACGAACAACGCGTCGGTGCGCAGGCGGGCATCGTCGGCGAGGTGCTCGAGATCGCCGCGCGCGAGTTCGTCCTTCAGCTGCGGTCCCGGTTTCAGCGGGGTCCCGGCGTAGCGCGCGACCTCGGCGCGGACCTCCGGGTCGGAGGCGACGGTGCGGGCGATGGCCAGGGCCCGCTGGCCGTACTCACCGGAGAGCCGCTGCCCGCTGACATAGGCGAAGACGCCGAAGGCCAATCCGAGCGCCAAGCCCACCACGGCGATCTGCAGCAGCAGGATCTGGGTCCGGAGCCGGACGGAGCGGGGGCCGAGCGAAAGCACGGGCGACAGTGTAGACAACCCTCCGCAAACACATGAGCAGAATGCGCAAAACGGGCGAATCATCAGTTGTGTGACTTGCGCGCACAACTGGATGGAGTGTGACCCGGCCCACGTAACTTCTGTCCAACGCCGCAGCAGCGGCACTGGAAACAGGAGCAGTAATGAGCACAACGACCACAGGTCGCGGCGAGCCGCCAGTCCGGCACAACGACGCGCCTCTGATCGAACTGCGCGGTGCGACCAAGCGGTTCCCCGGCAACAACGGCGGCATCCACACCGCGGTGCGCGATCTCAATTTCACGGTTGCCGCAGGCGAATTCGTCGCCGTCGTCGGCCCCACCGGATGCGGTAAGTCCACCACGCTGTCGCTGGTCTCCGGCCTGGAGCCCGCGTCGGCCGGTCGAACCCTGGTGCGCGGCAGCGACGTTCGCGGTATCCCCGACGGTGTCGGCTACATGTTCCAGCAGGACGCGGTGCTGCCGTGGAAGTCGGTCATCGACAATGTGGCGCTGGGCCCCAAGTTCCGCGGCGTGCCCAAGGCCGCGGCCCGCGAGCAGGCGGCCCGCTGGGTGCGCACGGTCGGGCTGGCCGGGTTCGAGAACTACTACCCGCATCAGCTCTCCGGCGGTATGCGCAAGCGGGTGTCGCTGGCGCAGACGCTGGTCAACGATCCCGAGATCATTCTCATGGACGAGCCTTTCAGCGCGCTCGACGTGCAGACCCGCCAGCTCATGCAGGACGAACTGCTGCGCGTGTGGTCGGGCACGAACGCCGCGGTCATCTTCGTGACCCACGATCTGGAAGAGGCCATCGCCCTCGCCGATCGGGTCGTCGTCATGACCGCCTCCCCCGCCACCGTCTGCGGCGACTTCAAGGTCACCCTGGACCGCCCACGCAATGTCGAGGAGGTGCGGCTCACCGAGGAGTTCCGCGACCTCTACAAGGAAATCTGGGAAACGCTGCGCGATCAGGTCGAGGCGGCTCGCTCGAAGGGGGCGACTCGTGTCGCTTGATGTATTGAAGGAAACCGCCGCTACGTCACCGGAATTCGAGGTGGAGACCGAGGAGCAGATCCTCGCCCGGGTCCGCTCGAATGCGCGCAAGAACAAGATCCGGACTTGGGGCCTGCGCGCCCTGATCGTGGTCCTATGGCTCGGCGCGTGGGAACTGACCGCCACCTACTGGATCGACCCGTTCTTCTACTCCAAGCCGTCCCTCATCTGGGATCGCCTGGTCGAATGGTTCAGCCAGGGCACGCAATTCGGCTCCATCTGGCTGCAGCTGTACACGACCGTGCAGGAGGCCGTCCTCGGCTTCGTGATCGGCACCGTCGCCGGTGTCGTGCTGGGTGTGCTGCTGGGTCGCTCCCGCTACTGGGCGGATGTGCTGGCCCCGTTCATCAAGGCGCTCAACGCGGTTCCGCGCATCGTGCTGGCCTCGCTGTTCATCATCTGGTTCGGCCTGGGCCTGCAGTCCAAGGTGGCGACGGTCGTGGTGCTGGTGTTCTTCGCGGTGTTCTTCAACGCCTTCACCGGCGCCCGCGAGGTGGACGGCAATGTCATCAACAATGCCCGCATCCTGGGCGCCAGCCGCCGCCAGGTGCTCGGCTCCATCGTGCTGCCCAGCGCCACCACCTGGATCCTGTCCTCGCTGCACACCGCGTTCGGCTTCGCGCTGATCGGCGCGGTGGTCGGTGAATACGCCGGGGCCAGCAAGGGTTTGGGCCTGTTGATCAGCAATGCGCAGGGCACCTTCGACGCCGCGGGCATCTACGCGGGCATGATCATCATCACCGTGGTGGCGCTGGTCGCCGAGTGGCTGATCGGCATCGCGGAGAACCGGCTGCTGAAATGGCGTCCGTCGCAGGCGTCCGCGGGCCACGGCGGGATCTGAGCATGAAGTACCGCAAGCATATTGCCGTCATCCTGCTGGCGATCAGTTCGCTGCTGCTGGTGACCGGCTGCCGCGACTCGCGCACCATTCCCGCCAAGAACGGGCGGCCGCAGATCACCATCATGGTGGGCGGCCTGGAGAAGGTCATCTATCTCCCGGCCATGCTCACCGAGAAGCTGGGCTTCTTCAAGGCCAACGATATCGACGTCCAACTGCTGGGCGAGCAGTCCGGCGCGACCGCCGAGACCGCGCTGCTCACCGGCGACGTGCAGGCCGTGGTCGGCTTCTACGATCACACCATCGACCTGCAGGCCAAGGATCAGTGCCTGAAGACCGTGGTCCAATTCGCCGACGTCCCAGGCGAAGTAGAGCTGGTCTCCAAGCACGACGCCGAGTCGATCAAGTCGCCCGCGGACTTCAAGGGTCGCAATCTGGGTGTCACCTCGCTGGGCTCCTCCACCGACTTCCTCACCCAGGCCCTCGCCGGGCAGGCCGGACTGAAGACCTCCGACTACACGCGGGTGAAAGTCGGTGCCGGACAGACCTTCATCGCGGGCATGAACCACAACGGCATCGACGCGGGCATGACCACCGATCCGACCGTCGCCAAGATGGTCAGCACCGGTGACGCGAAGATCCTGCTGGACATGCGCAATGAGCAGGGCACCCGGGCGGCGCTCGGCGGCCTCTACCCCGCCGCCTCGCTGTACATGCGCTGCGAGACCGTCACCGCGCATCCCGACATCGTGCAGAAGCTGGCGAACTCGTTCGTACAGACGCTGCAGTGGATCAAGACCCACACGCCGGAGGAGATCGCGGCCAAGATGCCGTCGCAGTACGCGGGCGGTGATCCGAAGCTCTACGTCAAGTCAATCACCGATTCGATCAGCATGTTCAACGGTGACGGGCTGATGAAACGCGAAGGCGCGGAGAACGTCCTGCGCATTCTGGGGCAGTACTCACGCAATGTGTCGCCGGTGCAGGACCGCATCGATCTGAACGCGACCTACACCAACGAATTCGTGGAGAAGGCCCAGGGCGCACGCAAGCCCTGACCGGCCCCGGTGGAACCGCACATCGCATGAGGGGTGTGCGGTTTCGCCTATTCCGCAGCGACCGCCACGGCCTTCCGGCGCGATCGCCGCAAGGCGTCGCCGGTGAAGATGGCCAATGCCAGCCAGATCAGGGCGAATCCGGCCCAACGGGAGGTTGGCATGGGCTCGTGGCCGACGGCGACACCCCAGGCCAGCTGCAGTCCGGGCGTGAGGTATTGCAGGATTCCCATGGTGGACAACGGAACTCGCGGAGCGGCCAGCGCGAACAACACCAGCGGGACCAGCGTGACCGGGCCGGTCGACATGAGCAGAGCGGTGTGCGCGCCACTGGATCCGAAGGTCGCGTTGCCGGTGACCGCGATGACGATGACCGCGATCAGCGCGAAAGGCGCGGCGGCAAGACCTTCTGCGGCCAAGCCGGGCAGCGCATCCAGCCGGATCACCTTCTTGACCAGGCCGTAGGTCGCGAACGAACAGGCCAGGATCAACGCGATCCACGGCGGCCGCCCGTAGTCGACGGTGATCACGATGACCGCAGCCGCGCCCAGCCCGAGCGCCACCCACTGCGGCGCCCGCAGCTTCTCACGAAAGATGAGGACGCCGAAGGCCACTGTCACCAGCGGGTTGATGAAATAGCCGAGCGCGCACTCGACCACATGATGCGAGATGACCCCGTACACATACGCGCCCCAGTTCATCGAGATCGCCAGCGAGGCCACCGCCGCCAGACGCCAGGTGCGGGCGTCGATGCGTCGCAGCTCCCCGATCCGCCCGGTGATCAGCAGCGCCAGCATAGAGACGACCAGCGTCCACAGGATCCGCTCGGCCAGCACCTCCCCCGCGCCCGCGAAGGAGAGCAGGCCGAAGAAGGCCGGGAAGAGTCCCCAGATGAAATAGGCCCCGATGCCGAAGGCGATGCCGCTGTCGCGGGTGCTCGCACGTCCCGTCGACCGTCCGGGCCGAGCCGTATCGACCGCTGCGTCTGAGTTTCCGGGTGCTTCGGCCACCCGATTACGTTAGCCCGCGCAACAAACGTCACGACAGTCAATACATCGGATGATCCTCACACCTGGTCCGGCGCGTGACGGGCAGCTACGGACCAGTTTCTTTGATCGCCCTTTACTGTGGAGGGCATGTCGATTACTGCGCAGGCAGCTAGTCCACCCAGCCCACCCGCGCTGGGACTCACCTCCGCCGAGGTCGAGCAGCGGCGGCGGGACGGGCTCACCAATGACGTGCCGGAGCGGGCCAGTCGATCGGTCCGCGACATCGTCAAGGCGAACGTCTTCACCCGGATCAACGCCATCCTGGGTGTGTTGTTCATTCTGGTGCTGGCGACCGGGTCGATCATCGACGGGATGTTCGGACTGCTGATCATCGCCAACAGCGCGGTCGGCATCATCCAGGAAGTCCGGGCCAAGCAGACGCTCGACAAGCTGGCCATCGTCGGACAGGCCAAGCCCGTGGTGCGGCGCGAGGGCGGTGCGGTGGCCATCGCCCCGCAGGAGATCGTGCTCGACGACATCATCGAGCTCGGGCCCGGCGATCAGATCGTGGTGGACGGCGAGGTCGTCGAATCCGAACTGCTCGAGGTCGACGAATCACTGCTCACCGGTGAGGCCGACCCGATCGACAAAACCGTTGGCGGACCGATCATGTCGGGCAGCTTCGTGGTGTCCGGCAGCGGCGCATACCGGGCCACCAAGGTCGGCAAGGACGCCTACGCGGCCAAACTCGCCGACGAGGCCAGCAAGTTCACACTGGTGAAGTCGGAACTGCGCAGCGGCATCGACACCATCCTGAAAGTCATTACCTACCTGCTGATTCCGGCGGGACTGCTGTCCATCTACAACCAGCTGGTGTCCTCCAAGGAATCCTGGCGGCCCGCGGTCAACGGCATGGTGGCCGCGCTGGTGCCGATGGTGCCCGAGGGCCTGGTGCTGATGACCTCCATCGCCTTCGCGGTCGGCGTGGTCCGACTCGGTGCGCGCAAGTGCCTGGTGCAGGAACTGCCCGCCATCGAGGGGCTGGCCCGGGTGGATGTGGTGTGCGCCGACAAGACCGGCACGCTCACCGAGAACGGCATGCGGCTCGCTGAAATTCGGCCCGCGAGCGACATCGGCGGGACGGAACACGCGGCCGGGAACGGGGCAGCTCCCGACGATATCCAGCAGCTGCGACACGTCCTCGCCGCACTGGCCGGTGATGACCCGCGGCCGAACGCGAGCATGCTGGCTATCAAGGAAGCCCTGCCGGAGGCACCCGGCTGGCAGTCCACCGGGGTCGCGCCGTTCTCCTCGGCCAAGAAGTGGTCGGGCATGTCCTACGGCGAGCACGGCAATTGGCTCATCGGCGCACCCGATGTCCTGCTCGACCCGGATTCCGAAATCGCCTCCACCGCACAGGAAATCGGCGCGAAGGGGCTGCGGGTGCTGTTGCTCGCCCGCGCCGACCGCCCGGTCGACGCCCCGGACGCGCCAGGCACGGTGACCCCCGCCGCGCTGGTCGTGCTCGAACAGAAGGTCCGACCGGACGCCAAGGAAACCCTGGAGTACTTCGCGTCCCAAAACGTCTCCACCAAGGTCATTTCCGGTGACAACGCGGTCTCCGTCGGTGCGGTCGCCACCTCGCTGGGCATGGCTGGCGGGGATCATCCGGTCGACGCGCGCAAGCTGCCGGAGGATCAGAACGAACTGGCCGACGTGCTCGACCAGCAGACCGTCTTCGGGCGGGTACGGCCGGATCAGAAGCGCGCCATGGTCGCGGCGTTGCAGTCGCGCGGGCACACCGTCGCCATGACCGGTGACGGCGTCAACGACGTGCTCGCGTTGAAGGACGCCGACATCGGTGTCGCCATGGGTTCGGGTAGCCCCGCCACCCGGTCGGTGGCGCAGATCGTGCTGCTGGACAACAGGTTCGCCACCCTGCCCTACGTGGTCGGTGAGGGCCGCCGGGTGATCGGCAATATCGAGCGCGTCTCCAACCTGTTCCTCACCAAGACCGTGTACTCGGTGGTGCTGGCGTTCCTCGTCGGCATCGCGGGCATCGGATCGCAGATCTTCAGCTACAAGGCGATCGGCTATCCGTTCCTACCCCGGCACGTGACGATCGCCGCCTGGTTCACCATCGGCATCCCCGCCTTCATCCTCTCACTCGCCCCCAACAACGAGCGCGCCCGCAGCGGATTCGTCGGCCGCGTCATGCGATTGGCGGTGCCGTCGGGATCGGTCATCGGCGTCATGACCTTCATCTCCTACCTGATCGCCTACAAGGGACCGGATGCCGGAGAAACCGCCAAGATCCAAGCGGGCACCACCGCCCTCATCACCCTGCTGATCGTCGCGGTCTGGGTCCTCGCCATCGTCGCCCGCCCGTGGAACTGGTGGAAGATCCTCCTGGTAGCGGGTTCCGTTGCGGGATACCTGATCCTGTTCGCCGTCCCCTTCACCCGTCACTTCTTCAAACTCGATCCGTCGAACGTCGCCCTGACTACCTCGGCGATCATCTGCGGCGCGATCGGCGTCGTCTTGGTCGAGGTGGCCTGGTGGCTCAGCGCCAAGTTCCTCGGCGAGTCGCCGCACACGCGGCAGGAGTCGGCCGAAAACGCCTGATTCGCAACTATTCCGGAGCAACGGCGGCGCACCACGAGGTGCGCCGCCGTTGCCGTTCTCCCAGATTCCAAACTGGTCGCATGGTTTGGCTCGCCGGAGGGTCAGCCCTTCTGGGCAGTAACCGAATTCGCAGGTACCTTGTGCGCCATGGAGGTCCTGCTGCATCAGCTCGACGCGTTCGCCGACGCCCCATTCTCCGGTAACCCCGCGGCAGTCATGCCGTTGCTGTCCTGGTTGCCGGATGTGCTGTTGCAGCGGCTAGCCGAGGAGAACAATCTCGCCGAGACCGCCTTCTACACTTCGGCCCTGCCGCCGGAAGCGGGTGCGCCGCCGGACAACTCACCCGCCTTCCACCTGCGCTGGTTCACCCCGACCGTGGAGGTCGACCTGTGCGGCCACGCCACCATGGCCGCCGCCGCGCAAATCCTCGACGACATGCACCCCGGCGCGGACCGCGTCCACTTCTACACCCGCAGCGGCTGGTTACGCGTCGACCGCGACCGCGACGACCTGGTGCTGGACCTGCCGTCGGTGTCCTCGGTGGAAATCGATGTGCACGAGGAGGTTCCGCACCGCCTCGCCCAAGCCCTCGGCGTGCGCCCGCTGCGCGCCTTCGAGGGCACCGACGTCGTCCTGTTCGTCACCGGCGAACAAGAAGTCCGCGGCTCCCGCCCGAACTTCTCCGCCTTCCCGAGCATGAACCGCGCCGCCATCCTCACCGCCGAAGGCGACGAGGTCGACTTCGTCTCCCGAGTCTTCGCCCCCGGCCAAGGCATTCCGGAAGACCCGGTCACCGGTTCCGCCCACGCCCAACTCACTCCCCTGTGGAGCCGCGAACTCGGCCGCACCACCCTCACCGCCCGGCAGCTCAGCCGCCGAGGCGGGGCGTTGCGCTGCGCCCTCTCCAACGACCGAGTCCGCCTCACCGGCCGCTGCCGCCGGTATCTGGACGGGGTAGTTCGCCTGCCGGACTGAGTAACTCAGCGGTCGGTGATCTGCCGGGTGAGCGCTCGCAGATCCCCGGCGCGGTAGCCCGGGTACCCGTGCAACATCGACTGCCACTCCTCCGGCACGGCCGACGCTCCCCAGCGCGCCCCGAGCAGGCCACCCGCGATGGCGGCGGTCGTATCGGTGTCGCCACCGGCGCGCACGGCCAGTTCCAGTGCGCCGGGCAGGGTTTCGGCGTGGGAGATGGCCCACCAGGCGGTCTGCAGCGCGTGCACGACCCAGCCGTTGTTGGCGAAATCGGCGGGAGTGCCGTGTTCGGCCTTGTCCAGCAGGGGTTCCCAGAAGCCGGTGTCGACTTGCGACAGCGCCTCGCGGAGCCCGTCGTAGGTGCCGTGGATGATCGCGTGGCGGATGGCCAGGGTCCAGAGTTTGCAGGCCTGCATGGCCTGCATGTCGTAGTGGGTCAGCGAGCTGACGAGTTTGGCTGCCTTGCCGCACTTCTCGTAGTCGTCGAGATAGACGAGGGCCACCGGGGCCGTGCGCATGAGCGACCCGTTGCCCGCCTTGAGACCGGTCAGATCGTGCGCGCGCATCTGCATGGCACGCCCACCGACATCCCGATGCTCGAGCACCTGCCGCGTCTGATTGCCGATGTCCTTCGGCCCTGAATCCCACCAGGCGACGAATTCGGCGGCCACCGCATCCAGCCCCTCCGGGCTACAGATGTCGCCGACCTGCGTGGCGGCCCGGGCCACCGCAATGGCCATGGCGGTGTCGTCGGTCCACTCCCCCGGAGCCCACATGAACCCCCCGCCACCCACCATCCCGATCTCCGCGTCCGGTCCCGGATGCGTGAACTCGTAGCCGGCGCCCAGCGCGTCCCCCGCCGCCGTGCCCAGCAATACCCCGGCGGCCCGATCGGCCTGCTCCGGCGTCAATTCCATCTGTGCTCGCCTCTTCCGCTCCGATGCGTCACATCGATCTACCACGACGTTACTCAACCGGCGGGCACGCCGACTCGGCCAGCCGTCGTCTTTACGGGTTCTGCACTACGCTCGAACCACTCCCGGCGCAGTCCCGTATCCCGTATCACCGTCGCCGCCGCGATCGTTCTGTGCACACCCTCCCGCCACTCGGATGATTTCCGGAGGTTCTGCCGATGATGAACCAACTCGTAGACCGCCCCAGCCCCACCGCACCACATCCCCTGACCCTGCCCCTCGCCCCCGTCCCCACCAGCGGACACATCTTCGACGTCACCCGCCGCCTGGGCACCGTCGACATGGACGAGAACCAGCACCTCCGCATCGACGGCATCGCCCGCCACCTCCAGGACGCGGGCGTCGACCATCTCGCCCACACCGGCGCCCTCGAGTCCCACCCGCACTGGATAGTCCGCCGCACCGTCATCGACGTCCTGCAGCCCATCACCTGGCCCACCCAACTCCGCATCCGCCGCTGGTGCTCGGGCATCTCCCCGCGCTGGTGCACCATGCGCGCCCGCATCGACTCCGACACCGGCGGGCTCGTCGAGACCGAAGGCTTCTGGATCCACATGAACAAGGACACGATGAGTCCGTCGCGGGTAGCCGACGAGTTCTTCGAGCTCATGTGCACGACCACCGATGACCACCGGCTGCGCTGGCGGCAGTGGCTCGACGCTCCTCTTCCTAGTGTGACTGGTTCACGATTCCCGTTGCGGCGCACGGATACCGATCACTTTCAGCACATCACCAACACCGCTTACTGGCATGCGGTTCACGAATTCACCGCTGATACAAGCGACCTCATTGAGGGGCCGCACCGTTTCGTGCTCGAGTACAACAAGCCCATTCAATACGGCGAGGCCCTCGACATTCACACCGAGCGCCAGGGCGATGCGGTCACCCTCTGGTTCGCCGTAGACCAAGACGTTCGCGCCATCGCTCAGCTTCGTCCGGCTCAGCGCTGACGGACAAAAGCCAAAAGAAGAAAAGCGGAAAAGACAAAAGACGCCAGGAGAAGGAGATAGGACGGGGCTGGGTTGGGCTCGCTGACCGGCGGTCCCAGCCACCTCACGGCTCGGCCGTGCATCGGCTCGGGGTGGCTGTCAAAGAACAAGAACGAAAAGCAAGAACAACAAGAACAAATCTGTGCGAGACAGATACAGGAGGCGCGGGTAGGCGGCGTAGCCGCGTTTGCGCACCGGCTGGCGGGCTCGGGCGGGCGGCGTAGCCGCGTTTCCGGATCCGCTCGCAGGCGGCGGCGCGTGCAGGCACGGTGGGTGGGCGGGCGGGGCGGGCGATCAGCGCGGTGGTCTGGCCGCGTTCCGGATCTGCTGGCCGGTGGAGGCTTTCGAGCGCCGGGCGGAGGGTCAGGGCTCTATGGAGTTGTCAAAGAACATTCGAGAAGGCTTGCGACGCAGGGTGGAGAGATCCGGCTTGTCGTGAGTCTCTGGGCTTCTGGTTCTTTGGGTTTTTGGTTCTTTGGGTCTTGTCTCGAGAAGGTGATGCGTGCAGTCCGAGGGCTGGGATCGGCGGGTGACGGTAGGCGGCCCGGCGTCAGCCCAAGTCCGGTAGGGCAGGCGACGCCACCACACCTCCCCTGCCCTGCGAACGCCAGCTGTACATCCGCCGCCCGAGACTCACGCCACCCGTGAACCCCACTGCTGGCAACTGGAATCCACCGCAGCCGCAACCAACCCAGCCACGTGATGACGCTGGTTCACCTTCGCCGTGCCGGACGGATCAACATGCTTGGGGGCGATCCAGCCGCAGCGGCCCGAGAAGCCGGAATCCTTACCCATCACCACGGTCTTCCAACCATCGGCGGAATCATTGACCAACGCGTGGCAGTGATCGCACGCCAGAGCAAGATTCGACAGATCGGTCGGACCACCCTCGGCCCAGTCTGTGATGTGATGCGCCGCGCACATCGAGGCAGGCGCATCGCAACCCGGACGCGTGCAGCCCTTGTCACGGGCAATCAACGCCAAACGCTGGCCGGGGCTCGCGAGACGCTGGCTCTTACCCAGGAACAACGGGATGCCCTGTGGATCAAGCACTGCCAGCACCGGGCGAGTACCCGCCGCCATCTTCAACGCCTCGTTGATCGAGACGTGCCCGCCGGTGGCGGTGGACGCCACGCCCGCACCACGCTCGAGGTCGGCCAGGCTCATCGTCAGGATGACCTGAGTCTTGAGACCACGGTGCTGACCGAAACCGGCTGCCGTAGCAACGGACTCGCCGATGACTGTAGCCGGAGCAGCAGACTCACCGACCACGCCCGCCAGGCCAGCCGGGACGCCGCATGAGGCAGCCGGGACGCCGCATGAGGCGACCGAGTCAGCCGGGACACCGGTCGCAGCGGTGGCACGCTTGCCAGCGACCGCGGGGGCGGCGGGCTGCAGCAGGGCGTAGAGGGCGTCGTGGGTGCGCTGACCAGCATCGCGGCGGTCGCGGCGAGCAGCGTCGTCGAGGACCTTGGAGTCGATCGACGTGACCGACAAGGCGAGCGGCTCGGCGTCGTCGAGGTTGCACATGCCGGGGCGGGCGTACTTGGCGAGGAAGGCGTCCAGGTAGGCGCGCAGTTCCGGGGTCAGCCAGCCGTCGATCTTCGACATGCCGTCTACGCCCGGGCGGGCGATTGTGATGCCGCGGCGGCGGCGACGGTCGGCGTCGGAGATCACCGTGCCTTCGGGGTCCAGGCGGGCGAGGATTTCGCGGCCCATCTTGGGGAGGTCGTCCGGGGCGCCGGTCAGGCTGTGCTCGACCAAATGCTGCTCGGTCTCGGCGTAGGCCTCGGGGGCGATGTCGGCGGGCAGGTGCTTCATGACGTCCACGATGTTGCGGACATGGTTTTGCGAGATCGCGCCCGCCTCATACGCTTCCGCGGTCGCCGACAGGGTGATCGGACGCGGCGTGCCGTTGCCGGAGAGGAATTCCCCGCATGCTTCGGCGATCTTCACGCGCTGCGCCGCGTCGTAACGCGACAGGCCCAGGGTCTGGCGCATGAACTCCTTCAGCGAACCGGCACCGCTGGACTGGGCAAGGCCACGCTCACCGATACCGATGACCAGTTGTGAATCCAGCGCGGACAGTTGACGTTTGCAGGCTTCCAAATCGCGCAGCATATCCACGAATTCAGCGTCGGAGAGAGTTGCGAGGTTGCCATGCAGGACGGCATTCGAGAAGTCTTGCACCGCGGCCACCAGGGCGATGGTGCCGCAGTTGTCGAGTGTTTCCCCCTTCGAATTCATACGCCAATTTTACCGCTGAATTCAACGGCCCGGAACCCGAAATGTCCAGTATGCCAAGGGAATTAAACTTCGCACCCCTCGATCTGCCGTATCGTGGCCGATGTGACCGAATCCGATGCCGCCCTGGCCATCCGAGCCGCCGACGCCGCGGCTGCGGTGATCCGCAGTCAATTCCACTCTCCGGTAACTCGATTCGCCAAGGAGGGAGATGATTTCGCGACCCAGGCGGATCTGGCCGCCGAACAGACGATCCTGGAGATCCTCCGTGGCGCCCGGCCGACCGATCGGTTTCTCGCGGAGGAATCCGGCACGACCGGCACCCCGTCCGACCGAGTCTGGTTGATCGATCCACTCTGCGGCACCCGGAACTTCGCCGCCGACACTCCCCTGGTCGCCGTGAACGTCGCGCTACGTAACGGCGATACCGTCACAGCCGCGGCAGTGGCCGATCCTTTTGCCGCCGAGACCTTCTGGACCGACGGCACCACCGCCGCCGTCCGCCGAGGCGGCACCGATCACCCGCTGCGGCCCCGGTCCGACAGCCGCCTGGTCGAGATCGACGCGGACAACCCGTCCCCCTTCAGCAACTGGTTCTCCCCCGGTCGCCTGATCGACGACCCCGCCTTCACGTCAGCCTTCTACCCGCGAGTCCTGTCGACTTCCCTGGCCCTGGCCTGGGTCGCAGCTGGCCGCCGATCCGCCTATGTCGTGGATCGGGATCTCCGCGACGACGTGCACTTCACCGCCGGGATCGCCGTCTGCCAGGCAGCGGGTTGCGTCATGACCGGGCTTGTCGGCCAACCGCTGCACACCGCCCCGCACGGCCTGATCGCCGCCGCCGACCCCAGCACCCACTCCACACTGCTGGCAATCGTCCGAGGAACCGAGAATTAGAGCGCGGCATGGTGATACAGGGCATCACCGATCAGGACGATCCCGGCGAGTACCAGCAGCACGCGGACGGACATGGGGCCGAAACGCTTCAGGGACCGCACCAGTCCGCGATAGAACCGGCGTGCACGCGTGGATCGCAAGGTTGAGGTGATCAGTACGAGTACCGGGGGCAAGAGGGCAATCAGGCAGTAGGCCACGATGATCAGTGGCCACAGTGGCGGGTGCGGGTCGCGGGCCGAGATCATGGCCAGGCCCGCTAGGTAAGGGACGGCGGTGGGGGCTTGGCCCAGGCCGATGGCGACTCCGGCAAGACCGAGCAGCAAGGGTTTTCGGCGCGCCCGCAGCGCCCATTCCGGAACAGCGGCCGCCCCATCGCTTTTCGATACCCGCAGGCCCCCGAGCACCAGCAGCACCACACCGACGAGCAGTTCCGCCCAGTACCGCACCGTAGGGGTGATATCGAAACTCACCAGATCGGTGAGAAACCGCAGACCCAACACGAAGGTGATCCCGAACGCGGTGGTGACCGCAAACACCCCCGCCAGAAAGCTCAATGCCCCGGGCACCGGTGACCGTCGGCCCAGGCGGCTGTCGTACACGACGGCCGTCGTGACACCGACCAGCAGCACGTCCAGCGAGTCCAGGAATGCGAACCCCACCAGCGCCAACAGAAAGATCACCATGACCCCACCGAACATACGGGAAGCGATCGCCGGCGAGCTGTGACAAACGTCGCGATGTCACCGCCCTCTGCCACAATTCGCCGCATGTCGATCTTGCCGCCCTCCGATCCGCTGAACTCGAAGCTCTACTTGGATTGGGTACGGCAGTTCGATCCCGGGGCGACGGCCGACGCCGACGAACTGGTGGACCTGCTGATCGCGGGCTTCCGGAAAGCATCCAAACCAGGCGCTTTCGTCGATGAGATCGGCTGGCGGGCAAAGAGACTGCCCGAGCGGCATCGGCCCTGGCTGTGGGACATGGTCGGCCACTGGTTGAGCGCGAACGCCCCTGCCTCGCATCGGGATACGCGGTACCGAACCGCCGCGGTCAGCGCCTACGGGCGGGCGCGCGCCGCCGAGCGCGAGCATTCGCTGCCGGTGCTGGTGGATTACCACCGGGAGAACACCCTGCTGTTCGCTCGCGCGGGCGCACTGCCGGTCAATGAGGTCGCGGTGTATCAGGGTTGGCTGAGCACCCTGGGATCGCCACACGACGCTCACCACGAATTCGTCCGGCTGCTCGTGGCATTGGCGGAAGGTGGTGCGGCATTGGGCGCGGATCTGCACCGGCGGGTACGAGCCTCGGCCAAGGCGGCAGGACTCGGAACCGAGGAGGACGCCCGGGTATTGCGCGATGTCCTCGGAGCCTGCACTTCGCAGCGGGTGCCGGATGGCTTACTCGAGGGTGCCGCGAAGGTATTCGCCCACGCCAAACCCGACGATGCCGCACCCCTGCTGGAGTTGTTCCCCGCGACCACCACCGACGGCGCCGCCCTGATCCGCATGCTCGACGCGGTCGGCGCAATCGACGCCTTGGCCGACGGCGGCCTCACGCCCCGCGCCGGGCTCGCGGACTGGATCAGCCGTTTCTTCTTTACGTACTGCCATATCGAAGTGCCCTACGGTGGCGTCACCGCACAGCAGATGCCCCCGGAACTGTTCGACATGATCGAGCGGATCAGGCCTCGGCTCAAGGAATCCGGGAGGCCGGTCGCCATGACCCACGGCCGCTTCGGCCACGTCCACCTCGATGCCGATCTCGCCGACGCATTGCTGGCCGCCGGGGTCGGCGTGGTGGGCCCGAGCCATGGCGGAATTCAATTCTGGGGCAACAAGTCCCGCCGCGATCTGATCGCCTTGGCGGCCGACCCGGTACTGGGCCCCAAGTTGGAAGGCATCGTGCACTCCGACCGTGAGACCCGCAGTACCGCCATTGCACGGTTGCCTGCCAACCCCGGCATCGCGTGGTCGGTGCACACCCGGATCATCGCCCTCATCGAGCGGGTCGCGGGCGGCGGCCTGCTCGACGCGGAACAGGCTCTCACCACACTCGACGGGCTGCTCGACCTGCCGACCGCCCAGGCGCTCGACGGGATCGAGGAGGCACTTGCCGTGCTCGACGGCACCGGTCCGCTGCTGCGCACCCTCCGGGCGGGCTTGCCCAACGAATTCCACTGGCCCGCATGGGAAGCCGCCCGCGCCGAACTGGGGCGGGTGCGGGGCATGACGGCGACCTGGCCGTTGCTCACCCTCTACAGCACCGATCGGGCCGTGGTCATCGGCCCGCACGGCACGGTGGATCGCACCGAGTTCACCCTCCCCGCCGATACACACTCGCATGTCGTGTTCTACGCCGCCGGCGACTTCCTGGTCGGCCACAGTGCCGCCAAATGGTATGCCGAGCAAGCATTCTGGACGAGCAAACCTGGAGAGTCGTTCTCGCCCACCGAGTTCTACGGCATGGCCGGATGGCGCGGCACGTATTCCGGCGGCCTCGGGTATCAGTTCGCCACACCGGACGGCCGACACGACGGTCAGCGGATCCTGCGCTCCGGCGACCGCCACGGCGTCGGCGAGTACCGCTACCAGATCAGCGACGGTACCCGGGTGTGGAGTCTCGAGGGCTATCGCGACGGACTGGAGTTCTGGGCGGAGATCGATCCCGCCACCGGTGTTCGGGCCGAATTGGGCTCTCCGCCCGAATTTTTCACCGACTTCCCGATACCAACCGGCAAGCACCTGGTCAACGACCTGCAGTCTTACGCTCGCCTGCCGTCGGATGTCGGCTCCACACCGCTCGGCTCGACCGCGGGCATGACCGGATTCCGGATACTGCGCGACCGTAGGGAACGAACGAACTACGTCCTCGAAGGCATCGACGGCCGCCGCGCCACCCACCCGGGCGGGGTCCTCTCGAACTCCCCCTGGGGCATCGTCCGATACCCAGAGGGCGGAGCCGACCTGCTGATGACTTACGGCTCGCCGCCGAGCACCGCCGAGTTCACCGCGATCCGCGCCCACCACAACGAAAGTCCGCTGTGGGAGGTGCCGACCGAACCCCAGCGCGCATCGGCCTTCCCACCGCCCGCGTTCTGGCACTTCCTGACCCCGCGTGACGCCGCGGGCTCGCGAGCGCTACGCGACCTCGACGAGACGACCGTGCGCGCCCTGCTCACCGACACCGTCGTTCCGTCTGACATCACAGATCCCGGACTCGCCGCCGATGTGCGTGAACAAGCCAACCGGGCTCGCCGACTGGTCGAGGCCCGCGAGCGAATCTCTCAGCGCGTGGCGACGATTCGATCCGGGGCCCTCGTCACCCCGCCCAGGACGGCACCCGACTCCGAACTTCTCCCGGCCCTGCTCGGTCTGCTCGATCAACCCGGTAACACGCGTCCCACCGTGCAGCCCGCGACCATCACCGCACTCGCCGCCGACGGCCGCTTCCTGGCCGGGGACATCGACGAGACCCTGCGCCGCATGAGCCCGCCCGCACCCCCGATCGACTGGACACCGCTGCTCGGCAGCATCGACGCCGTCGCCTGGCGCGCGATCAACTCCCGCACCCCCGACGCGCAGCGCGCCGCGCTGACGGCCCTGCTGAGTACCTGGGCCGCACAGCCTTTCGCCCAGCCGGGCGAGTGGAGGATGGGTTTCACGAGTCTCGACGGCGGCGACCACACGCTGCGCTACGGGCAGACCTTCCTGCAACCCGCCGCGGCCGCGCAGCCCTCCGACGCCGCGGACAGCCGGACCGTGACCATCACCCGCGACGACGCCGCTCGCCTGCGGCAACTGCTGGATCTGCTGGACCGCAACGGCCCTCGTACTCCCGGCGAGCCCGCGGTCCAGCTGTTCATCGAACGCACCGGGGCCCGCGAGGCGATCGCCCGGCTCGTGCTGGACGGTCTGCCCCGGCGCTGCCACTTCGGTGGCGGATTCTCCGACATGTACGACGCGCACCGGAAGATGCTGCGTACCAAGCCGTACCGTGCCGACCGCGAGGTCGCCGAACTGGCCGAGCGCCTGACCAAGCAGCTGGGCTGGGCGGGTCGCCGCCGTCTGCTGGCCTCGGGCATGCCCGAGGACGTCCGCGAATTGTGGACCGCGGAAGGCGATCTCGCCGCTGCCGAGCGGATGGCCGCGACATGGAACGAGCTGGTCGGCCGACGCATCCATGTCCCCGAGGATGTGACCGCCGAACTCGCGGCCGTGACGGGCCTGGGCACGGGTTTCGCACTGGCACTGTCGCATCCGAGCGCATCGGACCTCGCGACCGAGGACATGCGTTGCGTGCTGATACCGGACCAGTACGAGCATCTCCAGGTGTATCGGCGGGATCCGCTGCGGCGGCTCAACTATGGCCGCTGGAATCCCCACCGGGAACTGGCCACCGCGCTCGCCTGGGCGCTCACCGAGAGACCCGTGGCCGATCCGGGCGTCAGCGGCATCGGCGACCTGTATCTCCGACTCCAGGACCGGCTGCGGGCCCCGGATCTGTTGATCTCCCTTGGTTGGATCGACCATGCGCCCGAACTGTTCGGCCCCGACGCGTACGCGGCCGCACCGACGGGGCGGGTCGTCTTCGACAACGGGCTCGTGATCTCGGACGCGGCGGACCCCTATCACACCGTGTTCCTGCGTCCGGCCGGACTTTTCGACCGGGACCTGCTTGCCCGCACCCTGCGTACCTGCGCGGACCACGGGTTGGACAAGCTGACCAGCGCGATCCACCGGGAAGAGGTACTGACGACCGGGCTGGCCCGCATGCTCGAGCGGGCCCGCACCACGCCGGTGGCCCCGGGGCAATTCGAGGCCGATCCCCGGCAGAGTGTTCCCGAACTGGTCGAGCAGGTTTCGGCGACGACCGCGACCACTCCGGACGCCGCCGCGCTCTACCTGCAGTTGCTCACCCTCGCCCGGCCGACCGACCGCACTGTGCGCCGCTGGAACCATTGGACTCCCGCCCGGCACAAGAAGGCCCAAGCCCAGCTCGTCGAGCGCGGCCTGGTCGTGACGGAACAGCGCGCCCGTGCCGGACGGACTGCCTTCATCCCCGGGCCATGGAGTGAGCAGGCATCGCAACCGCATCTCCCCGTGGAAACCTCGAAACTGTCGCCGCACCTGGCCGAATTCCACGGCGACCTCACCGGCAACGGCATCCGCGGGCCGTTCTCGAGCATCCTGCCGCCGCGGCCGCTGCACGAAATGTTCCTCGACGCTTGGGCATCGCGGAACAAGTAACCCCCGGCAGCCCGGGCCCGACGCAGGTCAGTTGTCCGGGACCGGGCCGTCGTCGGGGGCGGGGCTGGCGGTGTCGAGTTGTTCCGGCAGCAGCGGGGATACGGCGAACACACCCGCCGACGCATCGGCGGGCAGCGCCTGCACCGCACGAATTCCCTGGAGGGCAGCGATATCTCGCAATTTCACGAGGGGTCCCTGGAGGACGATGCCGACTACGCAGGGGCAGTTCGCGCGTAGGCGGGTGGCGACCAGGTTCTTGATGCGGGTGGAGCGGTCGTCGAAGGTTTGGGTCGATTCCACCTGGGCGGCGGCCGCTTTCACCGAGGCGACTGCCACCTCGGGGCCTGCGGGGACGCCGATGGTGATGATGGGGGTGGCCACCCGATCGACGGGGACGTGGTAGGCGACTTCCGAGATGCGCAGGCCGCCGGTGAGTTCGGGGATGCGGTCGGCGGTGACGCCGGTGGTGAAGGAGAGCAGGGCCCAGTGGTTGTCGGAGTCGTTGCCTGCCAGGGATGTTCGCGCCGATGAGAGGTAATCCGCTACCGGCTCACCGCTTTCCGGGCCCAGCCGGTCGGTGGAGATGATCGCCGCCCGGGGCGGGATGGCCCGGCCCAGGACGACGATCAGGACGACGAAAAGTACTGCGGCGACCGCGATTCCGGCGCGGCGCAGCGTCGGTGCATCCACTCCAGGATCCGATCAGTGTGCGCGCAGGACGTCGAGTGCGTGTTCCAGGTCGGCGGGGTACTCACTGGTGATCTCGACCCACCGGCCGTCGGCCGGATGGTTGAAACCGAGCTGGCGGGCATGCAGCCACTGGCGTTCCAGGCCGAGGCGCTCGGCCAGGCGCGGGTCCGCGCCGTAGGTGAGGTCACCGCAGCAGGGGTGGCGCACCGCAGAGAAGTGCACGCGGATCTGGTGGGTGCGACCGGTTTCCAGGTGGATGTCGAGCAGGCTCGCCGACTGGAACGCCTCGACGGTGTCGTAGTGGGTGACCGAGGGGCGGCCGTCCGCGACGACCGCGAACTTCCAGTCGTTGCCGCGCGCGCGTCCGATCGGCGCGTCGATGGTGCCGCTCGACGGATCCGGATGTCCCTGCACCAGCGCGTGATAGCGCTTCTCCACGGTCCGGTACTTGAACGCCCGCTTGAGCTGGGTGTACGCGTGCTCGGACTGCGCCACCACCATGACACCCGAGGTGCCCACGTCGAGGCGGTGCACGATGCCCTGCCGCTCATGGGCTCCCGAGGTGGAGATGCGGTAGCCCATGGCCGCCAGCCCGCCAACCACGGTCGGCCCGGTCCAGCCGACACCGGTATGCGCCGCCACGCCAACGGGTTTGTCGACCGCCACGATGTCGTCGTCGGCGTAGAGGATCTTCATCCCGTCCACCGGAGTCGCCTCGACGGTGAGTTCGCGCTTGGGCTCGGGGAATTCGACCTCCAGCCAGGCGCCGGCATTGAGCCGATCCGATTTTCCGACCGCGACGCCGTCGATCTGCACGCTGCCGTCCTCGGTCATCGAGACCACCGCGGTGCGCGACAGGCCCAGCAACCGCGACAGTCCGGCATCGACACGCATGCCGTCCAAACCGTCCGGCACCGGCATACTGCGAGTTTCCCTCACGCTGTCTCCCCCTCGGCGGTCGTTGCTTCCTGCTGCCGGTGCATGCGCGTGCCATCGGGTTCGAAGCCGAACACCGTCAAGGCCACCAGCAGAATGGCCCCACACACGATCGACGAATCGGCCACATTGAATACCGGCCACCAGCCGACCGCGACGAAATCCACCACATGGCCCTGCAGCGGTCCCGGCGCGCGGAACAACCGGTCGACCAGATTGCCGAGCGCGCCACCGAGCACCATGCCCAGACCGATGGCCCACGGCAGCGAGCGCAGGGTGCGGCCGATGCGGATGACACCGATCACGACAGCCGCGGCGACCAGGGTCAGCAGCCAGGTCATGCCGGTGGCCATGGAGAACGCGGCACCCGGATTGCGGATCAACGACAGTCGCGCCCAGTCCCCGATCAGATAGATCGGCTTGCCGGGCGTCATGGTCGCGACGACGATGGTCTTGGTCAGCAGGTCCAGTCCGAGCAACACCGCGGCGATGATCAGCAGGGTGCGCAAGCGCAACGGCTGGGACGCGGACACGCCTTCGGACGCTGGCTTCGGGTCTGATTCCTCTGCGCCGGATTCGGGCGGCCGCTCGGTACTCACCCTGACATCATTCCTCATCCCCGAAACCGCCCTGCCGCCCGCTCGTGATCCCAGCTGTTTTTCAGGTACGCGCCGTAACCTGTTCGACGTGACGGTGTTGTCTTCATCCCCCAGCTCGGCGAACGCCACCGCACCCTGTTCCGGCCCGCCGCGTCCACCGCGGCGACCGGGTGCGCGCACCACGCGCTCGGGGGTGTTGATGCTGGTACTCGCGATGACCCTGACCGCGTTCGGCGTCGGCTGCAGCGCGCCCGGCGAGCGCACCGTCGAATCCGACAACACCGAGCCGGTGGGCTTCAACAAAGAGGTCACCATGCCCATCGAGGCGGTGACCACCACCGTCGTCGATCCGGGCGCGGAACCCCGTTCGCCGCTGCGGCGCACCCTGGAAGCGGGCACCACGCAGCAGGTCACGCTCAGCACCGATCATCATGTCGAGCAGCAGATCAACAATCAGGCGCTGCGCGATATCTCCCCGCCCGCGATGACCATTCCGCTCAGCGCGCAGGCCGGCACCGACGGCGTGGAGCTGACCATCGGCAATGTCACCTCCCCCGATCCGAACCTGGCGAAGGCGCTGCTGCCCGCCGACGGCTCCCGGGTCGGTTTCGATGTGAGTGAACTGGGCGCGATCACGGCGTTGAAGCTGGCGCCCAAGCCGTCGACCCCCGATACCGCGCGCGCCGCCCTGGAGCAGGCGTTCTATCAGGCCGTGTACCAGTCGATCGCGTTCCCGCAGGAGCCGGTCGGGGTGGGCGCGGTGTGGACGGTGCGGCAACAGGTTTCCGGCAGTGTGCCGCTCGAACAGGTCACCACCGCGACGCTCACCGCCCGCGACGGCAACCTGCTGACCATCGAATTGAATGTCACGCAGACCCCGAAATCCACCGTCTGGCATCTGCCCAACGAGGCGGGCCAGCTGGAGATCGTCGACTACCTCATGCACGGCACCGGCACCATCGGCGTGGATCTCGGTCTGCCGCTGCCGGTTTCCGGCACCGTGGAAGTGGGCGGCAATCAGACCTACCGCGACCCGCACAGCGCGGTGACGCTGCGCCAGACCCTGCGCACGGAGGTGCAGTGGGGGGCGTGACGCGAGGCGCGCTGCTGCTGGGCGTGCTGGCGCTGACCGTCACCGCGTGCGGCAGCCACAAGGATTCCGCGCCCGCCCTGCCGAGTCTCGGGCCGACGGTGAAGCCGACCCAAACGCCCGGGGGTGCAGCGGTTCCGGATCAGACGGTGCCGAATCAATACGTGCTGCGCTCGCTGCTGCTGGATGCCGCGGCGTTGCCCGCGGGGTTCACGGCGCTGGACGATCCGCCGCCGGGGAATACGGGCGGCGCGGGCGCGAAGACCGATCCCGCGCAGTGCTCGAATGTGCTGGCGGCCATCGCCACTCAAGCCCCGGGAGCGGCCGCGCAGGCGGCGGCCCAGTTCGGGGGCCAGAATTTCGCGTCCGTGGACATCGATGCCGCGTCCTACCCGAACGGCGGGGCGGCACAAGCCTTCTCCACCGTGCAGGGACTGTTGCAGGGGTGCACGAAGTACTCCGGCAAGGACGCCGACAACACCAAGGTCGACTTCCGGCTCGGCGGGTTGAATCAGCCGCAGGACGGGGACGGGTCGACCGCCTTCCAAGTGCGTACCACCAGTGACGGACTCACGCTCTACACGGATGTGAGCATCACCCTGGTCGGCTCGACGGTCGTGCAGATCACCCTCTCCGACGCCAAGGAACCGGATCCAGCGCAGCTCACCGCCATGACCGCTGCCCAGGTCCGCAAGCTGCGCGGCGCGGCCGGACCGTAAAGCCACCCCAGTCATCCCGGCGCGCTTTTGGCCGGGATCCACACCCGCTATGCACCAACAGTTTTCCTGGATTCCGGCCAAGAACACGCCGGAATGACGAGAGCCCCCGTCTCCGCGAGGAGACGGGGGCTGAATCATTTCTCGCCCTGGAACCTACTGCCAGCCGGTCACATTGATCGGACCCGGATTCCACAGACCGGTGTGACTGTCGGTGGTCACGACCGGCTTCGCGGTCTGCGCCGAAGCGTCGATGCGCTCCAGCTTCTGCAGCTCACCCCAGTCCCGGCGCGGATCGTTGACGAGATAGGTCGCATACGTGACGGGCCGCAACAACATCGAGCTCCAGCCGAGCGCGCCACCACCGTCGTGGCTCTGCCACAGCGTGGTCATGGCCGCGCCGCCCCGGTCGGGCAGGATGCGGTAGTCGGGCACCTCGGCGATGCCGTCGAGGTGATCGAAGGGCCGCTGGCACGGGAACTGCAGGCCCACTTCCCAATCCAGCAGTACCGGCTTGGTCTTGCCGACGAAGTCCTGCAGCGTGACCGTCTGCGGAATGCGCGGCGGGGTGAGCGCCACCCACTGCTTGGGATCGCTGTCGCGATCCTCGGCCAGCACGCGAATCGCGGTGGCGGACGCCGGAATCTGGTTCATCGGCACCCGCAGGTTGCGCCAGGTCGGCGCGGGACCGATATCGATGGGCGTGATGCGGCCCTGCGGTTCGAAAGAACCGTCGGCACCGGACACCCCGTACTCGATCTCCACCCGCTGACCGGGCGTCACGATGCCGTCCTTGTCCACCGAGCGAATACGCCCGGCCGCCGCGATCGCCACGATGCCGGAGCTGTCGCGCTGCGCGGGCAGCGTGTACCAGCCGGTGGTCAGCGTCGAGACCGCCTCGGTGCTGTTGTAGCTGCCCAGCATCGGGGTGTCCGCGTCCAGGCCGAAAGGCAGTGGCGCGGTGGTGGTTCCATCGACCGTACCGCTGGAGCGGCCGCTGACGGCGGCGGAGACGTTGCCGCCGTTGTCGGCCTCGTCGTCGGCGCGCAGGTCGGTGGCCACGCCCTTGGGTGAGAAGCCGGGCGCGTCGGCGGTGAAGGTGCCCTGCACGTCACCGTTGACCGGCTTCAGCATGCCCGCGTTCGGATGCTCTTCCACCCGTACGTCATTGGCCATCCCGCACGTCTTGCCCAGCACCGCATCCACATTCGAGCGGGCCAGCGAGTACGCGGGATACTGCGCGATCGCGCCCTTGGCCAGCGAGGCCACCTCGAACAGCACCATGAACGCGGCCGCGATGGTCAGCGGCGGCAGGGCGACGAAACGCCAGCCCAGCTTCGAGATCCGGTGCGGGCCGGGCTGTTCGGGCGCGCGCACGTGGAACCAGGCGGCCAGGGCGAGCAGGCCCGCCGTGACCACCAGCAGGATCTTGTCGACGCCGATACCGGCGATCACGACCGACTTGTCGTTCCACGAGATCGACCAGTTCGAGACGTACCACCAGCCGTTGATGCTGGAGAAGCTCACCGCGAGCGCGAAGGCGATCACCGCGGCGAACAAGGCCCGGTTACGCGGGGACCGCATGACTCGCGGACCGACGGCCACCGCGGCCAAAACCGCGACCACACCGGCGATTCCGGCGTAGATGCCGTTGTGGTGTGTCCACTTGGTGGGCGTGAACATCATCAGCAGCATCATGCCGACGCCCGTGCCCAGCACGCGGCGCACCGGCCCCGGCGCGGTGAATGGAATCCGGCCGCCCTTGCGCAGCAGGACGAATACGCACACCAGCAGCCCGATCCAGAAGGCGAGCATGCCGAAGCGGCGCGCCAGCGAACCGTCGATGGTGGGCATGAACAGGTACTGGTAGCGAATGTATTCGCCGTCCCAGTGCACGTCCGGGCCGACGGCCGTGTGCACCCGGCTCATCTCGAACATGGACGAGAGCGGCTGATCACAGAACATGATCGCCAGCACCACCGCACCGGCCGCCGCCAGCGGGGCCGAAAGACTCAGGTACGAGCCGAAACGCGCCTTCAGGACGGTGAGAGCGCTCGCGCCGGGCGCGGTCGGCTTACCCAAAGCCGTTGCGCGCCTGTTGAGAATGCGCCAGATCGGCCGGATGCCGGCCAGCAGGGGCGCGAAACAGATGATGCCGGACGGGCCGACGGTACAGCTGAACGCGCCGATCGCGATGGCGATGCCGTAGGGCAGCAACCGACCGGTCGCGATGGCACGTTCCACCGACACCCAGGTCAGCAAAACTCCCAGCGCCACCAGTGGTTCCGGGCGCAGGCCGTTGTTGTAGGGCAGCCAGATCACCAGGAAGCCCAGCGCACCGGTCCACACCGCGATCCGGTCGCGGCGGATACGCGCGCCCAGCCGGGGAATCACCTCGCGGCTGAGCACCAGCCAGATCGCGATGCCCGACAGCAGCGCCGGCAGGCGCATCCACGGGCTGGCCGCGCTGATCTGGGCCATGTGGCCGATCAGATCGTAATACGGTGTGCCGACGGGGGTTTCGGGGACGCCGAAGTAACCGAAGTAGTTGGCCATGTAACCGGCGTGGATCGACGCGCGGCCCATGCCGTACTGGTAGCCGTCGTCGGAGGTGGTCGCGCCGATGAAATGCCACAGGATCAAAGTCCCCAGCACGACAGCGTCGACCGGCTTGAAGCTCCACCAGTGCTGCGGCAGGAAGCGGCGGCTGCGACGCCCGTCGAGGCGATCGAGGCGGAACAACGCGAACAGCGCGACCAAGGTGCCGAGGATCGCCGTCCAGATGGCGATGCGCTTGACCGTGCTCGGCGTGGACGTGAAGCGGCTGTCGACCTGCGCGGTGACCGTGGTGCCGTCGGAGACGCTCAGATCGCTGTAGACGCCGACCAGCTGCGGCCGATAGTCACCGTCGAGGGTGACCGGGGCGACGCTGGAACCGGTCAGCGTGGCCGTGGTGCCCGTCATATCGGAGTGCACGGTGAGAGCGCAGCCCGCGGGCAGCTGATCGGTGGGGATACTCACCAACGTCTTGTGGTGGGTGATCGCCTCCAACTTGCCCGGCGTGGTCACCCCGTCGGTGGTAGAGGCGGCCGTGACCCGCGCCACGAATCCGTACCGTTCGAGATCCGGCGCACCGTTGGGCGCGGTCGCGGCCAGCGTGCCGCCCTTCGCACCCAGCTGCGTCACGGCCGAACACGGGATGGTGGCATCGAAGGTCAGGGGCGCGTACGACACCAGCGGAGACTCGATGCTCTGCGTCGAATTGCCCTGCGGCCAAGCCAGAGTGGTGTGATCGACTTTCACAGGCAGCAGCGGCACAGCCAGCGCGGCCACGACGGCCACCAATCCGGCGATCAGAGCGAGCGGCCGGGCCCATCCCCCTGAAATTCGTCTCTCGGGTTCAGCACCAGCACTCCCGGCGGAATCCTGCCCCGCCTTCTCCAACACGTCGGTCACGACCGCCGATCCTAAGCGGAACTCATGATCAAGCGCCAAGAGACTAGCGACCCGGCACCCCACCACCGGATGCCGGACCCGTCACCTCGGCACCATCCGCAGGCCGGGGAGGTCCGATCGGCCCGGGAGAGGGCATGGCAAATCCACCTCCCGAACCTCCCACCGGCCGTCCCCGACCTCCCACCGCCTGTCCTCGCCCACGAACGGGACAGCCACCTCCCGCAGTACGCCACCCGCGCTCGGTGGCCGAAGCGGTGCCGAACCGGTGCCCGGTTCGGTCATGCCGATCGAGAGAACTCACTCCTCCGGCGGCAGCCCGGACCCGTCAGGCCCCTGCCCCGCCCGACTCGCACCCCCGCCTTCATGGCCGTGTCCGCCGCCATGCCCAGAACCACTTCCAGGGTGGTGCCCAGGCGCACCGGGTCCGCGACCGTGCCCAGGGTTGTGCCCACGCTCACCAGGTCCACGCCCGCGCCCGGGGTTGTCCACGTGACCCGACCCGTGCCCAGGGCTGTGCCCGTGACCCGACCCGTGCCCGTTGCCCGGGCCGTGGCCATGCCCCGGTGGGTGTGGGGGCTCGGGGTTCGGCGGATGCGGCGGAGGTGCCGGCGCGGGCGGGTGGTCGGGTTCCCAGACACTGTCCGGCGGCGGCGCGGGCGCGGTGTACTCCGGGATCGGCGGGATCGAGAAGTAGCGCGGCGTATAGGGAATCATCGACGTCGTATCCGGCGGATCCTCGTCGTGATGCTGCCGCGGCAGCTCGAGAGTCGGATCCTCTCCCCCCGGAGGCAGCCGCCACCCCAACCGCGGATCCGGCCCCGGACCGTGACCGCCCGACACCGGCGCCGGACTCTCTCCTTCCGGAGGCAGCCGCCACGTCAGTCTCGGATCCTGCATCTGGTGAGAACCGCCCAGCTCGGAGGTCGCACCTTCGCCCTCGACAGGCAATCGCCACGCCAGCCGCGGATCCGGCCCGCGCACGGGACCGGGCGACTCCGGCGTCGATTCCTCGCCTTCGGCGGGCAGCCGCCAGGCCAGTCGCGGATCCACCTGACCGGCGGGTCGCTGCGGTTGCGGCGTCGAGCCCTCGCCTTCCACCGGCAGACGCCACGTCAATCGGGGATCCAGGGCCTGAGTGGGTCGCCGGGGTGCTTCCGAATTTTCGCCTTCCGTCGGCTGTTTCGGCGTGGTCGATTCCTCGCCGTGCGTCGAGGCGCCCGCTTCACCGTCGAATTTCTCGGTGAACCGGCCGAAATCGTCGATGAGCCGACCGTAGTCGCCGTCCAGTTCCGACATCCGCCGGACGACAGCCTCCAGCCCGGCCCGCTTCAGCTGCTCCGGATTCAATCCGTCGGGATCGACTCCGAGCGAACGCATTTGCTCCCGAAGCGATTCCGGCACCGACCCGGCCGCCGTCTCGGGCTTCGACGTTGCCGCGGTCGGCTCGGGCGAGGCTGGAGTCTGCCGGGGATCCACGGCCCGTGGGGGTTCCGGCCCAGGACGGGGTGGGGCGGCGGCCGCGTCGCGGTAGCGGCCGAAGTCGTCGGTCAATTGCTTGCGGGTGCCGAGTAGATCCTGCATGCGCTGATCGAGTTGTGCCTTGATCGCGAAATGCTCCGCAGGCCCCAGCCCGCGCTGGTTCAGCTGCTCGTATTCGCCCTCGAGTTCGGACAGCCTTCGGACCACCGCGTTCATCCCGGCCCGCCGCAGCTGCTCGGGGCTCATCCCCTCCGGATCAACCCCCAGCGAACGCACATGGCCCCGAACCGAATCCAGCGCGGTCTCAGCCGGGCTGCGCGACCCGGCCGCCGGATTCCCGCCCGGCTCGTGCCCGGCCACCGGTTCGGCGCCGGTACGACCGTCGCCGCCCGCCGAGGCTTGGGCGGGATGCTCGACGGGATTCACCTGCTCCGGCTTCCCTACCGGGACCGGGGCACTACCGTCGCCACTGCCGGGCGCGCCCGAGCGTGATTCGGCGACAGGGCCGCCGGTTGCCGGGCGTGACGGGTTGCTGGGATCGACGCTCGGGCGCGAACCAGGTTCGCTGGTTGCGGGATTCGCGCCGCGCCCGGTCGTCTCGACGCCGGAGGAGTTTCCGGCACGCGAGCCGGACTCCGCCGCTGCCGGACTCCCGGCACGTGAATTCGCCTCCGCCCCAGCCGAACCACCGGGGCGCGACGTCGACTCTGCTCCCGCAGGGCCCCCGCCATGCGAAGTCGGCTCGGGCGCGGCTTGGGGGTGTTGGGTTCCGGCGGGATCGGGCGTGGCCGAAGGATGTGATGGGGCCTCCGGGGTCGGGTGGGGTGGCGGGGCGCTGCCGTCGCCACCGGTGGGCATGGTCGTGCGCGCGCCCGTTGGGGCTTCGAAAGCGGTTGGGTGGACACTGCTTTCGGTGGGGAGGCGGAAGCCTTTCGAGCCGCCGGTGAGGACGCCGAACGAGGTGGCGCTGGTGAGGAGGCGGGGGTCCCAGGTCCAGCCGTCGGTGGTGCCTTTGGTCAGGAGGGTGGGGAGGCCGCCGACGCCCCAGGAGGCGAAGGCGCCGGCGATGCCTGCGCCGGTGCCTACGAGGGCGCCGCGGGCGGCATTGCCGAAACGGTTGCCCGCGAAGGGGAGATGGCTGCCGGCCTTGCCGAGGATTTCGCCGGCGGGGCCGCCTGCCGCGCCGGCGCCGGCTGCGGTGAGGGCGGTCATACCGACACGGTCCCAGTCCATGCTCTTGCGATGGCCCTCGGCGATTTGCAGGCCTTGGATGGCGACGTCTTGGCCGGTGCCCAGGACCGTGCTCATGACAACGTGTTTCGCGAGGAATCGGGCGACGGCGGCGACACCCAGTTGCTCGGCGTAGCGGGCGATGGCGGAGACCGCGCGTTCGCCCAGCAGTCGTACGGCCAGCCGCGTCCACACCGTGGCGGCGGCCTCCTCGGCGGGCGCGGTGGGCGGGAAACACCATGCCAGGGCGATTTCCACGGCGAGCATCGCGAGCGAGGACAGGACCATGATCTTCGTGTACTCGATCTCGGTGCCGAGGCCGTCGGCCGCGCCCGCGACCTGATCGAGGATTTCTGCCAGCGCTTCGAAGGATTGCGGTCCGGAATCGAGCTTGTTCAACGCGGAGGTCATGGCCTCGAGACCGTCACCCCACGGATAGGCGTCCTCGGTGGCCTGCTTCGCGGCCTCCAGCTCCGGCAGCAGATCGCGCAACTGCCGGGCGGCATGACGCCAGTCCTCGGCGATCCCCCACATCTTGTCCTCGTCGCCCTGCGGCCAGGCCGAGCCGGCGACCCAGCCCAGCCACTGCAGTTCGCCCGGAATGTCGATGGACACCGGCCCGTCTACCGCCGGTACCGGCGCGCGTTGGCGTGGTCCATCTGCTCGAGTGTTGTCGCGGCCTCGTCCTGGCCGTCGGCATACGACCCGAGAGTCGTTGCCATATTGCGGATTCCGTCGTGCAGATTGGCATGCGCCGCGGTGTACCCCTGCGCACCGTCGGCGAAAGTGCTGCCGTAGCTGTCGTCGCCCCAGGCAGCACCTCTGGCCGACAGCGAATTCTCCAGCGCGGCGAGGACACCGTTGACCCGGTCCTCCAGCTCGCGCATCCGCCCCGCGGCACCGCGCAGCTTGCCCGGGTTCGCGCCGACTCTCGTTGCCACTGTTGCCCTTTCGCCATCGGACGGAAGAACGACATTGACAGCGAGAGAACTTCACGCGACAGACAGGCGACGGGGAATTAACACCGTCCTGATGGATTTCGACGGCTTCTTGACGAGATCCCTTGCCCCACCGGCTGTCCCGGCCCGACCTCACACTGGAGGCCGGGCCGGCACCCGATGAACTAGCTGCAGGCCGGGGAGGTCTGGTTGGCCAGCGAGAGGGCGTTGCAGATCCACTCCTTCTGGACCTTCCACTTGCCGTCCTCGGCCACGAACGGGACGACCGCCTGCTGCGGCGCGCCGCCGTTGACGGCGATCTGCGCGTCGGCGGTGAGGGTGCCGTTGCCGAGATCGGTCACGTTGGTGACGGTGATGGTGGCGTTGTTCTGCTTGTAGGCCTCGGCCAAGCGGTTGGGCAGGCTCGGGTCGGCCTGGACGCCCTGCATCATGTCCAGCTTCTCGGAGTCCGGCACGCTCGGGTCGAGGGCCTTCTGCAGCTGGGTGTTGAGGTCCGCCGCGGTCGGCGCCGGCGGGTAGCTGGTCTGCGCGGCCTGGGAGGTGGTGGTCTTGGCGGTCGTCTTCGTGGTGGTCTTGTCGCCGCTGCCACACGCCGACAGCCCGAGTACGGTCACGACGGCCAGAGCGGCGACCGCGATGCGTCCAGTCTTCTGAAACTTCAACTGCTCGTCCTTTGCGTTCGAGTAGGTCCGTTCGACAATGTGACAGCTACACCCGACCGGCGCCGCTGCACGAGGGCCGACACTACCAACGCCGCGTCTCGGAAACGGTCTCCCTGCGCGATGGCGCGGCATTTTCAGGCCGAATCCTCATAATTCGCGCAAATATTCCTCATACGCATCAACGCAGGCTGGCGAGGGGATCCGCGCGGCGTAGTTCCGGGTCCTCGGCGGCGAAGGTGCGCGCCGGACCCGGTCCCGTCGAACGGGTTTCGAAGCGGACCGTCACCACGCCGTGGCCCGCGCCCTGCACCCAGCCGTGCCCGTACTCGGCGTGCTCGACATCGAGTCCGGGGTACCAGATTCCGACGGCGTAGGAGCGAGTTGCGGGTGGTACCACCGCTTCCGGAGCCTCCGGTGCCGCGAAGGCGGGCTCCTCGGAGACCGCGCTGCCCACATCGACCGTCTGATCCAATTCGGGGAACAGGGACTCCTGACGAATCTCGGACAAACCCGCGAAACCCACGCCCACCAGGCGAATCGGCCCGATCTCGGCCGGATCCAGGGCCGAGCGTTGCGCGGCCGCGGTGAGCGTGGCCAAATCCTCGGTGGCATAGGGCAGCGTCGAGGATCGGGTGAGGATGCTCATATCGGTCCGCTTGAGCTTCAACACCACCGTGCGCGCGGCCCGCCCGTCAGCGCCCAGCCGCCGATGCGCCGACACCGCCATGGCGTCGATGGCCGGGCGCAGCTGGGCCAGGGTGAGAATGTCGGTCTCATAGGTGGTTTCGGCGCTGATCTGCTTGGCCTCGGCCCGCTCGGCCACCGGCCGATCGTCGATCCCGCGGGCCAGGCGATGCAGCGCGACGCCGAGACTGCCGCCCAGAATCGAGGACGCTTCGGATTCCGGTAATGCCGCGAACGCCCCGACCGTCTCGATTCCCAGTGAGCGCAAACGACTTTCGGCGACCGGGCCGATTCCCCACAGTTTGCGCACCGGCAGCGCCGACAGAAAGCGATCCTGCTCGGACGCTGAAATCACCCGCACCCCATCGGGTTTGGCCAATCCGGAGGCGATCTTGGCGAGCTGCTTGCCGCTGCCCGCGCCCACCGACGCCACCAGCCCGGTCCGCTCGCGCACCGCCGCCCGCAACCCCTCGCAGAATTCCTCGACCCGATCCGGTGTCGCCCCGACCAATTCCGTCGGTTCCCCGAACGCCTCGTCGAACGAGAGCGTCTCCAGCACCGGGATCCGCGACCGGATCGCCTCGAATACTTGCCCGCTGAGCTCCCCGTATACCGCGCCGCGCGGCGGAATCACCACCGCAGCGCCGCCGACCAGCCGCCGCGCCTGATGCATGGGCATGGCCGAACGCGCCCCGAAAACCCGCGCCTCGTAGCTCGCCCCGGCCACCACGCCGCGCCCGCCCATGCCGCCGACGAGCACCGGGCGACCGCGCAGCGTCGGGCGGGTCAACTGCTCGACCGAGGCAAAAAACGCATCCATATCTATGTGCAAGACCCAGCGACGCTGTCCCGAACTTCGGGATCCGGCGTCCGAATCTCTGGATCGGCTGTCAGTTTGCCGTAAATCCGCCGCCGCGCCCGCCACTCCCCGCCGCGGCTCCCCCGCCCGCACGACATCGCCTCTACCAGGCACGATGCCCGGGTCGACGGAGTCGGCAGACGTGTTCACACCGGGAAATCTACAAGCGGCTACCGACAGGTACGTGCTGCCACGTGTGTGATGATCGAGCCATGACGATTCGCAAGGCCGTGATTCCCGCCGCCGGCATCGGCTCGCGGCTGCTGCCGCTGACCAAAGCGATCCCGAAGGAAATGCTGCCGGTGGGTGACAAGCCGGTCATCGAACACACGGTGCGCGAACTCGTATCCTCCGGCATCACCGACATCACCATCGTGGTCAGCGGTGGAAAGTCGTTGATCCAGGACCACTTCCGCCCCAACCCCGCACTGGTGGCCCAGCTGCGCGCCGACGGCAAGGCCGCCTACGCCGACGCCGTCGAGGAGGTCGGCGAGCTCAGCCGCGCCGGGCACATCACCTACCTGGATCAGCACGGCCCCTACGGCAACGGCACGCCCGTGCTGAACGCCGCCCGCCACCTGGGCGACGAGCCCATGCTGGTGCTGTGGCCCGACGACGTCTTCGTCGCCGAGGTGCCGCGCGCCCAGCAGCTTGTCAACGCCTACGAGAAGACCGGCGCGCCGGTGCTGGCGCTGATGCCGATGGATCCGACCGAATCGCAGCGCTACGGCGTGCCGGTGGTCGAGGAGACCAACGGCGAGGGGCTGATGCGGATCAGCGGCCTCAAGGAGAAGCCCAAGCCCGCCGACGCACCCTCCTCCTTCGCCGCCATCGGTGGCTACGTGGTCACCCCGGGCATCATTGCCGAGCTGCGCAAACAGGTCGACGACTGGTACACCCACCGCACCGGCGAGGTCTACCTGACCGATGCGATCAATATCTTCGCCGCCGCGAATCCGGTGTACGGCCAGGTGATTCAGGGTCGCTGGTACGACACCGGCAACCCGGCCGACTACCTGACCGCTCAATTCGCCTCGGCGCTGGCGCATCCGGAGTACGGTCCGCTGTTGCGTCAACTCGTAACGGAGTAGTGAGTAGTCACAAACTTCGAGGTCGGAGCATAGTTCGGCGCACAAGTGCCTTGCGCCACAACCATGCCAGCGCCAATACTGTCGAAACCCGAAACATGGGGGCATGTTTCGACGATCATGCAATCGGGTCGGGGCACCTCTGGATCGAAGGTCGGTTTTGCTAGGCGGATTGGGCACCCGGGCGGCACTGCTCGCGGCGGCAAGTTGTTCCCTTGTCACTACGTTCACCATGGCTGTACCCGCAGGTTCGGCCGTCGCGGCCCCGCCCGATCCGATCACGAGCAATGTCGCTCTGTTCGGGACGCCGGTCGCCGAAGACGGCTCGAACATCAAGGCTTTCGAGATCCACGACGCGCGGAATCTGACGCTGCACGTGCACTCGACGGCCATGAACACCGACATCACGGTGGAGGTGCAGCGCCCCGCCGACACCTCGCAGCCGCGGCCGGTGCTGTACCTGCTCAACGGCGCCGGGGGCGGCCAGGACACGGCCACCTGGAAGCGCAATACCGACGCCACCGAGTTCTTCGACGACAAGAACGTGAACGTGGTGATGCCGATCGGCGGCGCGTTCACCTACTACACCGACTGGCGCAATCCCGATCCTCGACTGGGCCAGCCGATGTGGAAGACCTTCCTCACCGAGGAGCTACCCCCGATCGTCGATACCGCGTTGGGCACCAACGAGGTTCACGCCATCGCGGGCATGTCGATGTCGGGCACCTCGGTGCTGCAACTACCGATCGCCGCGCCGGGGCTCTACACGGCGGTGGCCGCCTTCAGCGGCTGCCCGCAGATCAGCGATCCGATCGGGCAGAAGTTCGCGGATCTGGTGATCAGCATCGGCGGCGGTAATCCGGTGAACATGTATGGCCCCAGCGACGATCCGGAGTGGGCCGCCAACGATCCCTACGTGCACGCCGAGGCGCTGCGGGGACTGGGGCTCTACATCTCCAACGGCAGTGGCCTGCCCGGCCGCCACGACAATGTGGCCGATGTGCGCAGCCTCGGCCCCGCCGACGGCGGTCTGCCGCAACAGATCCTGGTCGGCGGCATCCTGGAGGCGGCCAGCGACTGGTGCGCCCGCAACCTCAAGACCCGTCTGCGAGAGCTGGAAATCCCCGCGACCTTCGACATCACCAAGCCCGGCACCCACTCCTGGGGCTACTGGCAGGACGACCTGCGCAACTCGTGGCCGGTGCTGGCCAAGGGCCTGGACCTGCCCGAAAACAACTGAGCCCCTGGTCATTCCGGCATTGCGACCCGTCATTCCGGCGCGTCCTTGGCCGGAATCCAACGCCTGCCGGTGTGGATCCCGGCCACAAGCACGCCGGGATGACGGGGCCGGTTATTCGTCGGCGGCGTTGTAGCGCACCAGGTATCGGGCGAGACGGGCGACGTCGGCGTCCTCCCAGTCCTCGAAGCGGTCGGCGAACGCGGCGGCGCGACTGCGGGCGGCGGCACGGGCCACGCGTTTTCCCTCGACGGTCGCGCGTAGCACGAGGTTGCGGCGGTTGGTGGGGTCGACTTCGCGGTCCAGGTAGCCGTCCTTCTCCAACGCGGCGACCTGGCGGCTGACCGTCGACTTGTCGAGGTGGAAGTGCCCGGCCAGGTCGGCGGCCAGGCAGCCGTCCCGCTCGATCACCAGGTCGAGGATGCTCGACGCGACCAACGACAGTTCCGGATGCAGTTCGGTGGCGCGGCCGCGGGCACGGCGGGCGAAGGCGGTGAGCTCGCGCTGTATGACCTCGATCGCATCGGCGCGGGCGGGGAATGCGGCATCCGTGTCCATGGTTGTAGACTACAACTTCGCTTGGTTGTATTTACCAACTATTGGAGAACGAACCCATGGCCTCGCATCAGATCCGGCACGTCGTCACCCACCTGCTCACCCCATTGCTCATGTGCCTCGGCATGGGCCTGGCCTACCTGGGCGCATTCCACCAGCCCGAGCCCAACCACCTCGCCGTGGCGGTCGTCGGCGACAGCGCCCAGGTCAAGGTGCTGGCGCAGACCATGAAGGACAAGGGCGGCGACGCCCTCGACGTCATCACCGTGCCGACCCGCGACGACGCGATCAGCCAGCTGCGGCACCGGGATCTGGCGGGCGCATACGTGCCGGATCCGCAGAAGCCCGAATTGCTGGTCGCCAAGGCCGGATCCGACACCACGGCCATGGCCGCCGAGGCCGTCTTCGGACAGGTCGCGAGCCTGCAGAACGCGCCGCTGACCGTCACCGACGTGACCACCCCGGCTTCGGGCGACCCGACCGCGCAGGGCATCTTCTTCCTCCTGGTGGCGTTGAGCATCGGCTCCTACGGCAGCGTGGCCGCCATCGGCGCGGCGGGCGCGGGACTGTCCATGCGGGTGCGCGCACTGCTCGGTCTGATCACCTCACTGCTGGTGAGCCTGATCGGTCTCGCCCTGTCCGGCCCGATCTTCCACGTGGTCGACCATGACGCCGCCGCCATCTGGGCCATGTCGTGGCTGTACTCGGCGGGCATCCTGGCCGTCGGCATCGGCGCGCACACCTTCCTGAAGCGCTGGACCACCCTGGCCATGATGGTGCTGTTCGTCATGCTGAACTTCACCAGCTCCGGCGGCGTCTACGGCCCGTGGCTGCAGAACGACTTCTTCGGCACGCTGCACCACTTCTGGAACGGTGCGGGATTCGTCGAAGGCGCGCGCAGCCTGCTCTACTTCGACAGCGTCGGGTTCGGCGGCCGGATCACCAGCCTGATCCTGTGGTTCGCCGCGGGCCTGGCCCTGATCGCCATCGCGGCCGTCGCCGAAAAGCGCCAGGCCGCAAAGGCACTCGCTCCCCGCCACGCCGCCGTCCCCGAACCCGCCGAGCAGGCGGAGGAGGAGATCGAGGAGACGGTCGGCGTCTGACCCTACTGAATACCCAACTGCGACAAGGCGGTCCGGATACCCACCCGGACCGTCTCGTTGTCTCCGACTCCCCCGCTGATGGTGACGCCGTCGCGGGTCATGAGCAGCACGCGCGAGGCGTCCTCGACGTCGGTGCGCCCGTCGGCGCGCAGCCGGTCGGCCATGAGATCGCGGAACCAGCCGCGATAGTCGTCGACCACCTGGCGCACGGCGTGATCGGGATTCGGGAACTCCACGGCCGCATTGAGGAACGGGCAGCCGCGGAAGCCCGGCCCGCAGCTCAGTTCACCGAGTCGATCGAAGATGCCGACGATGGACTCCGCGCCGGCGCCGGGGATAGCCTCGAGAATCTCGCGCTGCCGGGCATATTCGCGTACGAGATAGGCGACGACCAGGTCTTCCTTGGTCTTGAAGTGCCGGTAGAAGGTCGCCTTGGCAATGCCCGCCTCGGCGATGATGCGGTCGATGCCGACGGTGTGGATGCCCTCGGCATAGAACAGTCGAGTCGCGGTGTCCAGCAGGCGATCACGGGCTTCGCTCACGACTGGCACCTCCTTCCCCCTGGTCGGGACTTCGGTATTGACGATAGCAGACAGACCTGTCTACTCTGGCTACGTACTGAACAGACAAGTCTGTCTAGGGAGATTCGAAATGGCTAAGCTCTTCACCTCGTCCGCCACCTCCGTCGGCCGCGAGGGCCGCTCGGTCAGCTCCGACGGTTACCTCGACCTGAAGCTGGCCCAGCCCAAGGAGGCCGGCGGCAGCGGTGACGGCACCAACCCCGAGCAGCTGTTCGCCGTGGGCTACTCCGCCTGCTTCGCCGGCGCGCTGCAGGTCGTGGCCCGCAACGCGGGCGTCGCGCTCGGCGATGCCTCGGTGACCGCCGACGTCAGCCTGAACAAGGACGAGGAGACCGGTTTCGGCATCTCCGTCGTGCTGCGCGTCGAGCTGCCCGAGGAACTGCAGAACGAGAAGGGCCGCGAGCTCGTCGAGGCCGCGCACCAGGTGTGCCCGTACTCGAAGGCCACCCGGGGCAACATCCCCGTGGAACTCGTTGTCGAGTAAGACGATTCAGTAGAACCGGCGAATGGAGTAGATGTCGAACTGGCTCAGCGGAGTCAGGCCGACGGGCACACCCCAGTCGTACGCGTTCAGAATATTGCCGCCTCCCGCGTAGATGCCTACGTGGGAGGCGTCGTCGTTGAGGACGATGACATCGCCGGGTTGCAGTGCACCGACAGGCACTTCGAGCCCGGCGTCGGCCTGCTGCCAGGTGGTGCGCGGCATATCGATGCCGACGCTGCGAAAGGCCCACTGCACCAGGCCCGAGCAGTCCCAGTCGTCCGGGCCGGTGCCGCCCCAGCGGTAGGGCTTGCCGGATTGCGTGGTGGCCAGACCGAGCGCGACCATGGCGCGGGGGCTGGCGAGGGGGATCTGCGCCGAACCGCTCGCGCTGCCCGACGCCGAACCGCTGGCGCTGCCGGAGGCCGAGCCCGAGCCGGAACCCGAGGAAGAGCCGGTGTCCGCGTGTGCGAATCCCGCCCAGAGTGCGGCGGTCAAAAGCAGGGCCGAGGTAGTAGTCACTAAGGATCCGAAACGGTGAAGCTGCCTTCGAGCCATGAGCGCGCCCCTTCATCGGCGATACCGCGGGAACAGCAAAGAGCAAGATCGATAGCTAGCTAATAGCCGTTGTATCGCACCTGCAACATGCGTCACAAGAGAACCAGGGTTGGCGTGTCTCGAGACCCACATCACTCCACATACGAGAACGCCCGCCCGGGAGCCGGGCGGGCGTTCTCGAGTTTGCCGAAAATCAGCGGTGCAGCCGCAGGGTCAGGTGGTGGTTGGCCTTGGTCAGCATCGGGATCAGCAGGTAGGCCGAGGTCGGCACGACGATCGCGGTCAGGATCAGGGTGCGCACGAACACCGGCAGGCTCCCCATCTCCGGGCCGAGCAGGGCCAGCGCGATGGTGATGGTCGGGTAGACCGCCAGCCAGGTGATGATCGCGCGCCGGTGCACCGACGGAACCGTCATGGGCGCAGCGACATTCGCGACGGTGACATTCGTGGCCTGAGCGGTGACGACAGCGGCGGGGGTGGTGACGATGGTGGTCATTGTTCGCTCCTAGCGACCGAGTTCCAATCCTCCAGCGAGACGGTCCGTCTCGTCTTGTTGATGAAGTTAGACCGATTCGCGACCACTGTCAAGACGAGACGTTCCGTCTCGTTTGAAGGTAGGATCGACGCATGGCATCGGCCCCGAATCCCGAACTCCGCAACGCCAAGTCCCACCGGGCGATCCTCGACGCGACCATCGAGCTGGCCGTGCGCAATGGCTACGGCAAACTCACCATCGAGGCCATCGCAGCCAAAGCCGGCGTCGGCAAACAGACCATCTACCGCTGGTGGCCCTCCAAGGGCGCGATCGCGCTCGAGGCCATCAACGACCACATCGGCACGACCACCGACTTCCCCGACACCGGCGACATCGTCGCCGACCTGAAGACCCAGATCACCGGCCTGACCCAGATGTTCGCCAGCGACATCGGCTGCGTCTACCGCGGCATCATCGCCGAGGCGCAGAACGACGCGAAGCTGATGGAACTGGTGCGCGAGAAATTCGTCGTACCCCGCCAGCAGAGCGGCGCTCGCCGCCTCGCGACCGCCATGAGCGCCGGACAGATCCGCGACGACCTGCCGCCACTCGTCATGACCAACATGATCTACGGCCCGGTCTACATTCGATTCCTGCTCGGCATGGGCGACATCCTCGAATCCCCCGACTTCGTCGAACCGGTCCTCGAGGGCCTGCGCCCCCGACCCTGACGCAAAGCGAAGGGGCGGAACCGAATCGGTTCCGCCCCTGTCGACTATCGGCTCACACTCTGCCGACTATCGGCTCACGCCTTGGTGATCGAGACCTTCACGCCGCCGACGATCTCGGAGGCGTCTTCGCCGGTGGCGGCGAAAGTGAGGGCGGTGGCGAGGATTTCGCCGGCGATCAGGGCGCGGTGGGTTTCGGCCCAGGGCTGACGGTCGGCCGGGATGTCGAGGACGACATTGATGCGGTCGGAGACGTCGAGGCCCAGGGACTTGCGGGTTTCCTGGAGGTCGCGGATGAGGTCGCGGGCCCAGCCTTCGGCCTCGAGTTCCTCGGTGACGACCGAATTCAGCACCACCAGACCGGCATTGCCGGGCAGGGCGGCGGTGGATTCGGGTTCGGCGGCGACCAGGCGCTGGGTGTATTCCTCGGGGAGCAGGGCGATTCCGGCGGCGGTGACGGTGCCGTCGGCGGCCTCGTTCCACTCCCCCGCCTTGACGGCCTTGATGACCGTCTGGACTTCCTTGCCGATGCGCGGGCCCGCGGCGCGCGCGTTCACCACGAGTTCGAAGCGGCCGTGGGCGGCCACGTCGGTGGTGAGGTCGACGCGCTTGACGTTCACCTCGTCGGCGATGAGATCCACGAAGGGACGCAGGCTTTCGGCGTCCGCGGCGGCCACGGTGGCCTCCGAGAGCGGCAGGCGCACCCGCAGGTTCTGGGCCTTGCGCAGGCTCAGCACCGTGGAGCAGACCGTGCGGACCTCGTCCATCGCCGACACCAGCGCGGCGTCGTGCGGCAGCTCTTCCGCGGTCGGCCAGTCGGTCAGGTGCACCGAACGCTCGCCGGTGAGACCCCGGTAGATGACCTCCGACAGCAGCGGCAGCAGCGGGGCGGCCAGTCGCGTGGTCACCTCGAGCACCGTGTGCAGGGTGTCGATGGCGTCGCGGTCCTCTTCCCAGAAGCGCGAACGCGACCGGCGCACATACCAATTGGTGAGCGCGTCGGCGAAGGTGCGCAGCTCCTCGCAGGCGGTGGCGATGTCGTACACCTCGAGGGCGTCGGTCATCACGTCGCGGGTCTGCGCGAGCTTGGCCAGGATGTACTGGTCCAGCACGTTCTTCGAGTCGGTACGCCAGGTGCCCGGCGCAGTTGCGTACAGCTGCAGGAAGGTCCACGCGTTCCACAGCGGGCGCAGCGCTTGGCCGACGCCCTCGCGGATGCCGCGCTCGGTGACGATCAGGTTGCCGCCGCGCAGCACCGGGGACGCCATCAGGAACCAGCGCATGGCGTCGGAGCCGTCGCGGTCGAAGACCTCGTTGACGTTCGGGTAGTTGCCCTTGGACTTGGACATCTTCAGGCCGTCGTCGCCGAGCACGATGCCGTGCGCGACAACCGACTTCACCGCGGGGCGATCGAACAGCGCGGTGGACAGCACGTGCAGGTTGTAGAACCAGCCCTTGGTCTGGCCGTTGTACTCGACGACGAAATCGCCGGGGCTGTGCGCGGACACGACGGCGGAGCCGTCAATGGATTCCGTGGCGGTGCCCTCGAACCACTCCTTGTTCTCGAACGGGTAGTGCACCTGGGCGAAGGGCATGGACCCGGACTCGAACCAGCAGTCCAGCACCTCGGGCGTGCGCCGCATCATCGACTTCCCGGTCGGGTCATCGGGATTCGGGCGCACCAGTTCGTCGATGCCGGGGCGGTGCAGATCGTCCGGGCGCACGCCGAAGTCGCGTTCCAGCGCATCCAGGGAGCCGTACACATCCACCCGCGGATACTCCGGGTCGTCCGAGATCCACACCGGGATGGGCGCGCCCCAGTAGCGGTTACGGCTGATGTTCCAGTCGCGGGCGTTCTCCACCCACTTGCCGAACTGGCCGTCACGCAGATGCTCCGGCACCCAGGTGATCTCCTGGTTCAGCTCGAGCATGCGGGCCTTGACCTTGTTCACCGCCACGAACCAGGACGGCACCGCCATGTAGATCAGCGGCTGGCCCGACCGCCACGAGTGCGGGTAGGAGTGCTCGATGGTCTCGTGCCGCAACAGCTTTCCGGCGGCCTTGAGGTCCTTGATGATGACCGGGTTGGCGTCGAAGACCATCAGGCCCTCGTACGGCGGCACCATCGAGGTGAACTTGCCGCCCGCATCGAGGGGTTGCACGATCTCGATGCCGTTGGCGGTCGAGACGTCCATGTCCTCCTCACCGAAGGCGGGCGCGAGGTGCACGATGCCGGTGCCGGAGTCGGTGGTCACGTAGTCGGCGTTGAGCACACGGTGCGCGCGCGGGTGGCCGAGGAAGAAGTCGAACGGCGGCAGGTAGTGCAGCCCCTCGAGCGCCGCGCCCGAATGCTCGGACAGCACCGTCGGCTCCTCGCCGAATTCGCGCGTGTAGTGCGACACCCGCTCGGCGGCGAGCACGTACCGCTTGCCGTCCTTGCCCTCGATGTGCGCGTAGGTCACGTCCGGGTGCACGGCGATCGCGAGGTTGGACGGCAGGGTCCAGGGCGTGGTGGTCCAGATCAGCGCGTTCGCGCCGTCGAGCGCGTGCAGCGGATGGTCGGCCGGAACCTGCAACACCATGTCGACGGTGACGGCCGGGTCCTGGCGCATCCGGTAGGAGTCGTCCAGGCGGGCTTCCTGATTCGACAGCGGGGTCTGCTCGTACCAGCTGTAGGGCAGCACCCGGAAGCCCTGATAGATCAGGCCCTTGTCGTACAACGACTTGAACGCCCACATGACCGATTCCATGAAGTCGAGGTCGAGGGTTTTGTAGTCGTTGTCGAAGTCGACCCAGCGCGCCTGACGGGTCACATAGTTACGCCACTCGTTGGTGTAGCGAAGGACCGAGGATTTGCACGCGGCATTGAATTCCGCCAGCCCCATGGCATCGATCTGTGATTTGTCCGTGATACCGAGCTGCTTCTCAGCTTCGATTTCCGCGGGCAGGCCGTGAGTATCCCAACCGAATCGTCGATCAACCTTCTTCCCGCGCATCGTCTGAAATCGCGGGATCAAATCCTTGACGTATCCGGTGAGCAGATGGCCGTAGTGCGGCAATCCGTTGGCGAAGGGCGGACCGTCGTAGAAGACGAATTCCTCTGCCTGCGAACGGTTCTCGATGCTGGCACGGAAGGTGTCGTCGGCGGCCCAGTAGTCGAGGACCCGCTGCTCCAGCTCAGGGAAGGACACCTGACCGGCCGTCTTGCTCAGCTCGACGCGGGGGTATGCGTTTCGGGTACTGCTCTCGTCCGCCATCGCGGCCTCTCGTCTCCTCGTGCCAACACAGTGGGCACGGGGACGATGGCGACGCCAGGTGCGTCACTACCGCGGTACCACCCCGCTTGCCCGGTCGTTCGGAGCGAAAACCCTTGTGCGACCAAGCCTCTCGTTGTGAGCTGTGACGGGCTCACCCGTTCGGTTCTACTGAGCGAGCGCGCTCGCCGTTCTTCCGAAGACTCCCCGGTGATGGCCGGATCAACGCCGTAAAGCTGTCCCCATACTAGCGGGGCGGGTCCAGCGGATATTCCGCGGACCCGCCCAGGCGCCAGAACTCCAGGTTGCCGGTTCGGCTCACCTCAGTGTTTAGCGTGTCTACCGCCGGGTCGTGACGACGAGGAAGCTTCCTCGTCGTTCTCGGTCCGCAGCGTCAACGCACTGACGAGCAGCAGCACCGCGCCGATCACGCACACGATGATGCAGCCCCATGCCCAGATCACCGAACCGGTGGTCAGTGCGGTCACCAGCAGGCCGAAGCCCACGGCAGCGAGCGCGAGCGTCACTACGAGCAAGTGCACCTCCCCCTCGTTGGGCTTCGACGGCGGCAGCCATCGGAGTACTCGAAAGGTTGGCGACGACACCGCATTCCCCGGGCAAACACCCGGGACGAGGCGGCATCGCAGGCCGTAGTTACGACTTTACTTGCTGCCCTTGAGAAGTGCGCCGTTGCCGGACGCGTCCTGCCCGAATTCGCCGCCGTCGACCGGGACCGCAGAGCCACGGTTCTCCAGCTCCTCCAGCTGCGACTCCAGGTAGGACTTCAGGCGCACACGGTATTCGCGCTCGAAGGTCTTGAGCTGCTCGATGCGGCTCTCCAGCACGCTGCGCTGTTGCGTGATGGTGGCCATGATCTCGGTGTGCTTGCGCTCGGCATCGGCCTGCAGGGCGTCGGCCTTCTCCTTGGCCTGGCGCAGCTGCGAATCCGAGCGGGTCTGCGCATCGGACAGCATGGCCTCGGCCTTCTGGCGGGCGTCGGCGATCATGGCCTCGGAGCGGGTCCGTGCGTCGCTGACCAGTCGCTCCGAGTTCGCTCTGGCGTTGGCCAGCAGCTGCTCGGCCTCGGTCTTGGCGTCGGAGGTGAGGCGGTCGGCCATCTCCTGAGCCAGCGAAAGCACCTTGGCGGCCTGCAGATTGGCGTCCGCGGAGGGCGCGTCCTGCTTGATGGGGGCGACGGGGACCGGCGCGGGCATCGGGGCCGGGGGCGCGACGGGAGCGGCCTTGATGGGCTCCGGCGCGATCGGCTGCTTCACGGTCTGGACCGCGGGGCCCCGATTCTTCTTGGCGTCAGCCAGTTCCGCGTCCAACTCGGCAACGCGCTGGCGAAGATCAGCATTTTCCTCGATGAGGCGTGAGAGCTCCTGCTCGACCAGGTCGAGGAAGGCGTCAACTTCGTCCTCGTTGTATCCGCGCTTCCCGATCGGCGGTTTGCTGAACGCGACGTTATGCACATCGGCGGGGGTCAGCGGCATGGAACGATCCCTTCACGCTTCGTATGGAGATCTAGCGGTAGATCTGGGCAAGCATTCTTTCGGCCCATTCTGTCACACCTGAGCTATCGACTGCCCTGCCTGGCCCGTGATCGTCATCAAGATGAAGACGATGAAAAGCAGGACCATAATGGACAGATCGAGCCGAATTCCCCCAAGATTCACTGGGGGTATCAAACGCCTCAGAAGTTTCACCGGGGGGTCGGTGACCGTGAAGATCATCTCCAGGATGATCACCACGAAGCCCGTCGGGCGCCAGTCTCGCGCAAAGCTGCGGATGAACTCGACGATGACCCGGCTGATCAGCAGCAGCCAGAAGAGGAACAGCAGGAGGTTCAACACCGGGAACACGGCCACCGCACCACTCTGCCTCAGATCTCATGATCAGCAAAATAGAAACACTGATCGCGCCGGTCACAGCTGGGCCGCTGCCGTATCACCGCACCCCACAAGGGCGTCGGGACGGCACCACCACAGATCGTGACACTCAGATACCCGACAAGCCGGGCGCAAGACTCCCCCGAGATTCCCCCGCGACAAAGTCGCAACCCCCGTAGACACAACGTAATTCGTTGCCTTGGTTTACTTCTGGTCCGACCCGACTCTCGGCACCTGCCAGGGGTTCCCCGCCCCTGAGAGTCCCGAGAGTGGGCTCTTACTTCTGGTTGTAGAAGCCGTTCTCGGCGATGCGGCGGCGCTCCTCGGCGGAGACGTCCACATCGGCGGGCGACAGCAGGAACACCTTGGTGGCGACCTTGTCGAACGAACCACGCAGGGCGAAGGCCAGACCCGCGGCGAAGTCCACCAGGCGACGCGCGTCGGAGTTGCTCATCTCGACCAGATCCATGATCACCGGGGTGCCGTCGCGGAAGCGCTCACCGATGATGGCCGCCTCCGCGTACGTGCGCGGGCGCAGCGTCGTGATCTTGGACAAGGTGCCTCCGTCCTCGAAGATCTGGGGACGGCGGGCCGCCTCGATCCGGCGCTCCTGCTCCCGCAGATCCTCAATGCGACGCTCCGCGTCGGTGTCCATCGCGAGCGCGCCGCGAGTGCTGCCGCGCACCATGGGCGCGCTGCCACCCACGGTCCGGGTGCGGCTGGACGGGGCGGTGTCGATGCGCGTCGGACGCCGGGTCGCCTCGTAGCGGTCGTCGGCGTCGTAGCGGTCGCGGTGGTCGCGCTCGCGGGCATCGTCGGCGTAGTCGTCGCGACGCGAGGACGCGCTGTAGGCCGGCTTGTAGGGGGCCTTGTACGACGGCTCGTAAGCGGGCTCGTCGTCGTAGCGGTCCTCGCCGTATCGGTCGTATTCACGCTCGCGTTCGGCGTAGGGCCGGGGACGACGCTGGCCACGCTCATCGGCGCTCCGGGCGGCTCCGCGGTCGTCGACGTAATCGTCTTCGTAATCCTCGAGCGGAACCATCCCGAAGTACGCCTTGAACTTGTGCAGCGTGCTCATCTGGTCGACCTTCCTTCGGCCCCGGTTGGCCTGGGGTGTTGTCCTGCTCAGACCTCGTTAGCCACCAAGCATATGTTTCAAATGTGACTGGTGAGGTTTCTTTGCTACGCCGAGGTTATCGGTCGCGCGCCCATCAGGGCAGTACCGACACGCACGCACGTGCTGCCGTGGCGGACCGCCGACTCCAAGTCGCCGGACATGCCCGCCGACAGTTCGATCGCGCCGGGGTGGTCGGTCGTTAATGCGGCGTGGATGCGGGCAAGTTGCTCGAATGCGACATCGGGCTCGACATCCAACGGCGGGATCGCCATCAGGCCCGCGAGCTGCAGTGATTCCGAGGCGGCGACCTGATCGGCGAGCGCGTGCAGCGCGGCGTCGCGGACACCGCCGCGGGCCGGATCGGCGTCGAGAGACACCTGCAGCAGGACGCGCAAGGGGGTGGTGCGGACCCCGTCGTCCAGGGCCGATTTCGTGCCCGTCTCGAGGGCGCTCGCGAGCCGGTCACTGTCCACCGAGTAGACGGTATCGGCCCAGCGTGCAACGGATTTCGCCTTGTTCCGCTGCAGCCGCCCGATGAATTCCCAGCGTATCTGGGACAGGTGTCCCAGCTGCGCCACCTTGTCCGCGGCCTCCTGCTCGCGGGACTCACCGAATTCGCGGCGGCCCAGGTGATAGAGGATCTCGATATCCGAGGCGGGGAAGAACTTGGTGACCGGGAGCAGCCGGACCTCGCCCGGATCGCGGCCCGCGGCCCGGCACGCTGCGGCGATTCGCTCGATGAGCGCTGCGAGCGAGCTTTCCAGCTCCGCGGCGCGCCCGGCGCCGGACGTGACCGGGGTCGCATCGGATCCCGGTGCGGCGGTAAAACTTTCGGTCATTCTGAAACTCCCTCGGATGACATCCAAATCACACCGGCGAGTCGCCCCGTCGGCGCGCCGCGCCGGTGCGAGAACAGGGTCTTGTCCTCGATGGTGCATCGGGGATCCACGGCCACGCCGCTGACACCGGCCGCCTCCAACTGTCGCCGGATGCCCGCGCGCAGATCCAGACCGGGCGTGCCCTTGACGGTCGTGGTCGCGCTGCCGGGTAGATGCGCCTCGACATCGGCGCGCATGGCGGCGGGCACCTCGTACTGGCGACCGCTGGCCGCCGGTCCGAGGAACGCGCCGATGCGCTCGGGCTTGGCGCCCACCGACACCATGGCCTCCAGCACGCGCGGCACGATCCCGATCCGCGCCCCGATCCGGCCCGCGTGCACGGCGGCGATCACGCCCGCCTCGTCATCGGACAACAGGATCGGCACGCAGTCGGCGCTGAGCACGACCAGCGCCAGATCCCGCTGCGTGGTCACCAGCGCATCCGTGGCAGGCACCGGCTCGGCACGCGGGCCATCCACGATCTCCACGTTGCGTCCGTGGATCTGTTCCATCCACACCAGGTGATCCGGTGCGAGCCCGAGACTCTCCGCCAGCCGAACCCGATTGCGCCGCACCGCCTCCGGATCATCCCCGACGTGATCGCCCAGATTGAACGAGTCGTAGGGAGCCTGGGAGAACCCGCCCGTGCGCGTGGTGGTCACTCGCCGGGTTCGAAAGACCGGTGCGGCAGAAGTCATGACATCGAGGGTAGTAGCCATCGACGGGCTACCCGAAACTCACCACCGCCGGAATGCCACCGCGCCCGCTCCATGATCGGAGCGGGCGCGGTGTGAGATGAATCCCTTACGGGCGCTTGGACTTATCGCCGCATGAAGGACGGGACGTCGACATCGTCGTCATCGGCGTCCGGGGGCTGGATGTGGTTGCGGGCGTTGCTGCCGATGGTCGGGTCCACCGTGGTGGGGCGCGGCGGGCTGTAGGACGGCGCGGGGCCGCGCTCGGCCACGGGCGGGGCCTGGGTGACCGGGGCCGGAGCGGGCTCGGCGGGGCGGGCGGGCTCGGCGGCGCGCGTCGAGCTGTATTCGCCGGTGCGGCTTACCGATCCGGCCGAGGCCGAGGCGGTGCCGGAGGTACCACTACCGAACCGGCTGACCGCGGGTTCGATGCGCCGGGCCGGGCCGCTGCCGTCGAAACCGGCGGCGATCACCGTGACGCGGACCTCGTCGCCGAGGGAATCGTCGATGACCGTACCGAAGATGATGTTGGCCTCGATGTGCGCGGCCTCCTGCACCAGCGAGGCGGCCTCGTTGATCTCGAACAGGCCGAGGTCGGAACCACCGGCGATCGAGAGCAGCACGCCGTGCGCGCCGTCCATGGAGGCTTCCAGCAGCGGCGAATTGATCGCCGACTCGGCGGCCTTCACCGACCGGCCCTCGCCGCGGGCGGAACCGATGCCCATGAGTGCGCTGCCCGCGCCGGACATGACCGACTTGACGTCCGCGAAGTCGACATTGATCAGACCCGGGGTGGTGATCAGGTCCGTAATGCCCTGAACACCGTTGAGCAGCACCTCATCCGCGGAGCGGAAGGCGTCCATCAGGCTGACGGCGGCATCGCCCAGCTGCAGCAGGCGGTCGTTGGGGATGACGATGAGGGTGTCGCAGGACTCGCGCAGGGCCTGGATGCCCGCCTCGGCCTGGTTGCTGCGGCGCTTGCCCTCGAACGAGAACGGCCGCGTCACAACGCCGATGGTGAGTGCGCCGAGTTTGCGGGCGATGCCCGCCACGACGGGCGCGCCACCGGTGCCGGTGCCGCCGCCTTCACCGGCGGTCACGAAGACCATGTCGGCGCCCTTGAGCACTTCCTCGATCTCGTCCTTGTGGTCCTCGGCGGCCTTGCGGCCGACTTCGGGGTCCGCACCGGCACCGAGGCCGCGGGTCAATTCGCGGCCGACATCGAGCTTGACGTCGGCATCGGACATCAACAACGCCTGCGCGTCGGTGTTGACGGCGATGAACTCGACTCCCTTGAGTCCCTGTTCGATCATCCGGTTGACGGCATTCACGCCGCCGCCGCCGATACCGACGACCTTGATCACAGCAAGGTAGTTGTGCGGGGGCGTCATGGGCTCTCGCCTTCCTTCGATCTGAAACAGCTTGTCGTCTTCGGTTACTCGCCGTATGCCGGCGCAATGGTCTCGGTCCGATAAACCCTCAACCATAGCTTCAGCGTTATGTCAAGTATCCGACTGGTGCCGAACGGTATTCGCAGCCACCGAGTTACTTGCGCAGGCGCGCCGAAACGAGTGTCAGAATCTTGTGTGATTCGCCTCGTCCGACCCACCCGAGCATCGTATCGTGGACGGTTGCCCTCCGGTCCTGGATCGGAACCGATGGTGCCCTTCCGGCAAACCGCCGAAAATTTCGGCGGCCCAATGGGTATCGCTCACTTTACCGTGACGAGATTCGGACTCGAAACATCGAATACCTTGCCCGGCTGGGAAAGCAGGGGTCCGACCACCGCCGCCTTGCGCGCCGAGTCCACGGTTCCTCCCCAAAGCACAGTACGCCCATCACGCAACTCCAGGGCAATATCCGAAACCGAGCGGGCCACAACCGCTCCCACGCCGACCTGATCGCGCAGCGAGACGGGCATGACGGACATCACCGCGACCGCGGCCCTGGTCACCGGATCCGAACCGCCCGGATGGTCGGTAATGAGTTTGGGCACTCCGGGTCCCGGCGGCTCGATGGCGAATTCCACGCTGTCGCAATCGAGCAGGTGCGTCCCGTCCGGGCTGTCGAAGTACAGCACCGGGGTGCGCTCGACCACGGTCACCTGGACGGTGGACGGGAATTCGCGCTGCACGCGCGCCGAACGGACCTTGGGTAGTCGCGACACCCGCTCGGCCAGGGCATCGGTGTCCAGCCGCAGCATCGAACGGCCCTCGGGCATCTGCAGCGCGTCCTGAACCTGTTGTTCCGGAATGGCGGTCAGGCCCTCGATGCGGACCGTGCGCACGGCCAGCAACGGGGTGAACCAGGCGACCAGTCCCAGAGCGATCAGCGCGATCACACCGGCGGGCACCCCGAGACGGACGCCCCGCGACCGCCACGCATTCCGCAACCGCGATTCGCGCGGCGCGCGGCCGCGTCGCAGCCGGGCACGCCGGGCCGCGGAGGTCTCGACGATCTCCTCGGGCTCAGCCGATGCGGCCGGATCCTCGTCGTCCCAGTCGTCTTCGGGCTCCGGCGTCGCCGGCCCGTCCACTCCCCCACCCGAGCTCATGCGTGCTCACCGCCCGTGACTGGGTCGGGCGCGCAGGCCGTCGAGGATCTGGCTGCCCAGCATGGTCACATCGCCCGCGCCCATGGTGATCACCACGTCGCCGGGCCGCGCCAGTGCACCCACCTGCTTGCCGACCCGCGACATATCCGGTTGGTAGTGCACGGGTTTGGTGACCGCACCGGCCACCAACGCGCCGTTCACACCGGGCAGCGGCTCTTCGCGCGCACCGTACACATCGAGCACGACCACTTCGTCGGCCAGCGACAGCGCGGCCCCGAACTCGGTCGCGAAAGTGGCAGTGCGGCTGTACAAGTGGGGCTGGAAGACCACGATCACCCGGCCCGGCCGCGAGCGCGCGCCATCGCGGGCCTCCTGGGCGACCAGTTCGGCGGCAGCCGACAACACAGCGCGCACCTCGGTCGGATGGTGGGCGTAATCGTCGAAGACGCGCACGCCGTTCTCGCGCCCGGTGAGCTGGAAGCGACGGTGCACGCCGCCGAAACCCTCCAGGCCCTGGATGATCTCGCCCATATCGGCCCCCGTCGCGCGGGCGGCCAGCAGCGCGCCGAGCGCGTTGAGGGCCATGTGACGGCCGGGCACCGACAGCCGCAGCGTGCGCGGGGCCGGTTCGTCGGACAGCTGGAAGACCGCGACACCACCGACATCACGGGGTTCGAACGACAGCAACTGCGCACCGACCGGCACCCCGAACTCGGCGAAATCGCCGGAGCCGTAACCGATCACCTGAATGCCGCGCGGATCGTCCGCCAGCTTCTCGACCGACCGCCGCGCCAGGCCCAGCGAACCCGGGTCGTCGAGGCAGACGACCAGACGCCCGCCCGGTTCGAGCCGGTCCACGAAGTCGTCGAACACCTGGACGTACGCCTCGTCGGTGCCGAAGTAGTCCAGGTGGTCGGATTCGATATTGGTGACCACCGCGACATCCGGCGCGTACTGCAGCAGCGACCCGTCGCTCTCGTCGGCCTCGGCCACGAAGATGCCACCGGTGCCGTGATGCGCGTTGGTGCCCGCCTCGTTGAGCTCGCCGCCGACCGCGAAGGACGGGTCGAATCCGCAGTGCTGCAACGCCACCACCAGCATGGAGGTGGTCGAGGTCTTGCCGTGCGTGCCCGAGACCAGCAGCGTCTTGTGGCCCGCCATGAGCGAGGCCAGCACGGCCGGGCGCAGCAGCACCGGCACCCCGCGCCGATGCGCCTCCACCAGTTCGGGATTGGTCTTCGGGATGGCGGCGTAGGTGGTGACCACGGCGGTCGGCCCGCCGGGCAGCAGATCCAGGGCACCGGCGTCGTGGCCGATGCGCACCTGGGCGCCGCGCGCCCGCAGCGCCAGCACGCCCCGGCTCTCCTTGGCGTCGGAGCCCGACACCATGCCGCCGCGCGACAGCAGAATCCGGGCGATACCCGACATACCGGCGCCGCCGATGCCGATCATGTGCACGCGCCGCAGGTGTTCGGGTAAATCGGTGTGCGCTGCTGCGATCGGCTCGGTCGCGGTAGCCGCATCGCTGTCCGGCCGCTCCACTGTCACCTCGAATTACCCCGTTCCCTGGCGTGATTGGTCGGATAGTTGGGTTCCCAGGCCCGGGTGCCGCGCCACGCCTGGGTGGAACGACTGCTGCGCCGGGCCGACGCCGAATCTATCGAGCGCCGCGACGACTGGTCCGAGCCACCCCGGTCCCGGCCCGATGGTAGCGCGCGCCGCGGCGGACTCGGCTTGACCTTGGCCTTCGCCTTGGTGCGGGCGCGCGCCGCCTTGGCCCGTGCGGGCGAATACATTTCGGGTGTGGGCAGCCGCAGCAATCGGCTCACCCGCCCGTCCTGCCCGGCGTGCAGCGCCGCCACCGCCTCGGGCTCGTGGCGGGCGGCATTGGCGATGATGCCGAACATGAGCAGGGTGATGGCCAGCGACGAGCCGCCCGCCGACACCAGCGGCAGCTGCAGACCGGTCACCGGCAGCAAACCCACGACATAGCCGACATTGATCAGCGCCTGCCCGGTGATCCAGGTGGTGGCCGAGGCGGTCAGCAGCCGGATGAACGGATCCACCGACCGGGTGGCGATGCGCAGCCCGGTGTAGACGAACAGCGCGAACAGACCGAGCACCAGTGCGCAGCCGAGGAAGCCGAGCTCCTCGCCGATGATGGCGAAGATGAAGTCGTTGTGCGCGTTGGGCAGATAGCTCCACTTGGCCCGCGACTGTCCCAGCCCGCGACCCCAGATCCCGCCGTCGGCAAGGGAATACATGGCCTGCCGGGCCTGATAGCCGATGCCCTGCGGGTCCGAGCCGGGGCTGAAGAACGCGCGCATGCGGTCGGAGCGATACCCGGCCGAGAGCGCGAGGATGCTCGCCGCCACGCCGCCCGACACCGCGATGGTCACGAACATGCGCAGCGGCAGCCCGCCGAACCACAGCAGCGAGGTGAGCACGATGCCCAGCGCGATGGTGGTGGAGAGGTTGGGTTCCAGCACGACCAGGAAGCACGCCAGCAGGCCCGCGGGCACCAGCGGCATGAGAATGTCCTTGTACCCGGCCTTTTCGGTCTGCCGGGAGGCCAGCAGGTGCGAACCCCACACCACCAGTGTGATTTTCACGATCTCCGAGGGCTGCACCGAGACGACCCCGAGGTCGAACCAGCGCCGTGAGCCCTGCACCTCGGTGCCGACGCCGGGGATCAGCACCAGCACCAGCAGCACCACCGAGAGCGCGAAGACCGGGAACGACAGCCGCCGCATCACCCGCATGGGGATGCGCAGCGCGATATAGAACAGCACCGCGCCCAGACCGGCGAACATGGTCTGCTGAATGAACAGCGAATACGCCGATTTGCCATCGGCATAGGACTCCACGCTGGAGGCCGAGAGCACCATGACCAGGCCGAGCACGGTCAGCAGCACCGCGATGGCGACGACGAGATGGAACGACGCCAGCGGGCGGGCCAGCCAAGCTCCGAACCATCCGGTTCGCATGCGCTGGGCGGCAGTCCCGGCCCGCCGAGGCGCCGTCGTCGTCATTCGGTTCTCCCGATGTCCTTCTCGTCCAGGGCCTGCACGGCGGCCGCGAAACTCCGTCCGCGGTGCGTGTAGTCGGCGAACATGTCCAGGGACGCCGCGGCCGGGGCCAGCAGGACGGTGTCGCCGCGATGGGCGAAACCGGCCGCCACGCGCACCGCGCGCGCCATCACCGCGTCGGGCTCGATCTCGGTGAAGGGGTCACCCATCCGAGCATCGTCCCCCGAATTCAGCTCCACCACCGGGACATCCGGGGCGTGTCGCGCGAGTGCGGCCGCGATCACCGCCGCGTCCTGCCCGAACAGCACGGCCGCGACCAGATGTTCGCGGCACTCCTCGATGAGGTCCTCGACGCCCGCGCCCTTGAGCTGACCGCCGGCCACCCAGATCACGCTGGGGTGAGCCAGGATCGAGGAACGCGCGGCATGCGGGTTGGTGGCCTTGGAGTCGTCGACGAACTCGACGCCCGACAGCTCCCGCACGTGGGCCGCCCGGTGCGGGCCGACCTTGTGCTCCTGCAGGCCCTCCTTCACGAACTGCGGTGCCACATCGATGGATCGGGTGAGCGCGGCCGCGGCGAGCGCGTCGGCCACCCCGGCCGGGCCCTGCGGGCTGATGTCGCCGACCTCGGCCAGGATGGCGGCCTTGGTGAAGGCGCGATCGAGCAGCTTGCCGTCCACCACACCGAGTTCACCGTCGGCGGGGACGCCGATGCGGAAGCCGACGGTGCGGCGCGCCTTGGACTTTCGCGCCAGCGACGCCGCGACCGCGTCGTCCAGGCCGACCACGCCGACCCGTCCGGTCAGCGCGCGCGCCTTGGCGGCGGCATAGGCGTCCAGCCCGCCGTGCCAATCCAGGTGATCCTCGGCCACATTCAGCACCACGCCCGCCTCCGGGCGCACCGACGGGGCCCAGTGCAGCTGGAACGAGGACAGTTCCACCGCCAGGATCTGCGGGCCCGGGCTGCGGCGCAGCGCGTCCAGGATGGGCAGGCCGATATTGCCGCAGGCCACCGAGGCGATCCCGGCCGCACGCAGAATCGAGTGCGTCATCTGGGTGGTGGTGGTCTTGCCGTTGGTGCCGGTGATCACCAGCCACTTGCGGACCGGTCCGTAGATGCGGGCTTGATCCACCCACCAGGCGAATTCGACATCGCCCCACACCGGGATGCCCTCGGTGACGGCGGACACCAGTACCGGCGAGTCCGGCCGCCAGCCCGGGCTGGTGATCACCAGCGCGAAGCGTTGCATCGCATCGGGTTGCAGTAGGTCCTCGGCGGTGGCGGTGCCCAGGCCGAGTTCAGCGGCCTCCGCCAGGGCCTTCTCGCCGCCGTCGGTGACGACGGGACGCGCGCCGATGTCCTGCAGGGGCTCGATCAGCGAGCGCCCGGAGACGCCCCAACCGGCCACCAGCACGTCACGACCGCGCAGGAATTCCAACATGGGCCCCGGTGAACGCAGGACCCTCGGAGAATGTTCGGACATTGCTCACTCACCCTGCCGCAGAGAGGTATTCGCTGTAGAACAGGCCCAGTCCGATCGCCGAGGCCATACCGGCCAGCAACCAGAACCGGATGATCACCGAGGTTTCGGCCCACCCGCTCAGCTCGAAGTGGTGATGGAACGGAGCCATCTTGAACAGTCGATTGCGCGTGGTGCGGAACACCGCCACCTGCAACACCACCGACGCGGTCTCGGCCACGAACAGCGCACCGATCACGACCATGAGCAGCTCGGTGCGGGTGGTGATGGACAGGCCTGCGAGCAGACCGCCCAGCATCAGCGAACCGGTGTCGCCCATGAAGATCTTGGCGGGCGCGGCATTCCACCACAGGAAGCCGATGCAGGCCGCGCCGCCCGCGGCGCACACCAGGGCCAGATCCAGCGGATCCCGGACCTGGTAGCAGCCCGCGACCGCATGCGCGGAGCAGGAGTTACGCCACTGCCAGAAGGTGATGATCATGTACGCGCCCAGCACCAGACTCATGGAGCCCGCGGCCAGACCGTCCAGGCCGTCGGTCAGGTTCACCGCATTGGACCAGGCCACCACGATCAGGCAGACGAACGCCAGGAAGAACGGCAGCCACAGCGTCACCGTATTGATGTCGCGGGTGTAGGACAGATGCTTGTCGCCGGGCGTGAGGCCGTGGTTGTTGCGGAATTGCAGTGCCAGCACGCCGAACACGACCGCCGAGGTGAGCTGACCGATGTACTTACCGGCCGCCGTGAGACCCAGATTGCGCTGCTTGCGCAGCTTGATCAGGTCGTCGAGGAAGCCGACGAAGCCCAGCGCGGTGGCCAGACCCATGACCAGCAGACCCGAGGCCGACGGCCCCGGCTCCCCGTAGGTCATCGAGATCAGGTGCGAGCCCAGGTAACCGGCCCACATGCCGATGATGATGGCGACGCCGCCCATGGTGGGGGTGCCGCGCTTGGCCTTGTGGCTCTCCGGGCCGTCGACCCGGATCTCCTGGCCGAAGCCCTGTTTGGCGAAATAGCGGATCACCACGGGGGTCAGCAGGATGGAGACGGTCAGCGCGATGGCCGCCGACAACAGAATCTGGGTCATCGCGCGGCCTCCTCGCCCGCACCGAGCAGATGATCGGCAACGGTCCACAGGCCCGCGGAGTTCGAGCCCTTCACCAAAATCACCGCACCCGGCTCCAATTCCTCGTCGAGCAGGGCGATGGCCGTCGCGGTGTCGGGCACGTGGATGGCCTCGTCACCCCAGGAGCCCTCCTGCACCGCGCCCTGGAACAGGGCGCGCACGGGACGGCCCTGGCCGACGACGACCAGGCGATCCACATCCAGGCGCACCACCAGGCGGCCGATCTTGTCGTGTTCGAGGACGGATTCCTCGCCCAGTTCCGCCATTTCGCCGAGCACCGCCCAGCTGGCGCGGGGTTCGGTACCGGCCTTGGACATGGTGACCAGCGCCTTGAGCGCGGCCCGCACCGAATCCGGGTTGGCGTTGTAGGAGTCGTTGACGACGGTGACGCCGTCGGCGCGGGTGCGCACGTCCATGCGGCGACCCGAGACCACGGTCGCGCCGGAGAGCGCCTGCGCGACGGTGGCCAGATCCGCGCCCTGATCGAGGGCGACAGCGGCTGCGGATAGCGCGTTGCCGACCTGGTGCTCACCGTGCACCGCGAGCTGGACATCGATGGATTCGCCCTTGGCGTGCAAGGTGAATCGGGCCCGGGCGCGGTCGTCGAGGACGACGTCGGTGGCGTGGATATCGGCATTGGCGGACTGCCCGACGGTGACCACACGGGCGGAAGTCCGCCCGGCCATCGCGGCGACCAGGTGATCATCGGCGTTCAGTACGGCGAGACCGGAGGCCGGAAGTGCCTCGACGAGTTCACCTTTGGCCTGTGCGATGACCTCGCGGCTGCCGAACTCACCCAGGTGGGCGGTGCCGACATTGAGCACGACGCCGATGCCGGGCGGGGCGATCTCGGTGAGCGCCTTGATATGTCCCGGTCCCCGAGCCGACAGCTCCAGCACCAGGAAGCGGGTGTCCGCGTCGGCACGCAGCGCCGTCCACGGATGGCCGAGCTCGTTGTTGAACGAACCGGGCGGGGCCACAACGGATCCCAGCGGCGCGAGCACGGCGGCGATCAGATCCTTGGTGGAGGTCTTGCCGGAAGAACCGGTCACGCCGACGACGGTCAGGGTGCCCGCGGCCACCAACCGATCGACGCTCACGCGAGCCAGCTTGGCCAGCGCCGCCAGGACGGCCGCACCCGATCCGTCGGCGTCGTGCGCGAGCGCCAGGGCGTGGGTGTCACCGGGGCGGGGCGCCACCACGATGGCGGGCACTCCGACCGGCCGGGCGGCCAGCACCGCGACCGCGCCCGCCGCGACGGCGCGCGCCGCGAAGTCGTGGCCGTCGGCGTGCTCACCCGGTAATGCCAGGAACAGATCACCGGAACCGATTCGGCGCGAATCGAACTCGGCCGAGCCGGTGACCCTGGCGTCGGGGTCCGGGGCGTCGTGCAGCGTGCCGCCGACGACCTCCGCGATCTCCCGCAAAGTCATCTCGATCATGAATGCGTCAGGTCCCTCGTCTTTTCCGACAGGGCGGCCGCGAGTACCTCGCGGTCGTCGAACGGATGCTTCACTCCTGAAATCTCCTGCCCTGTCTCATGTCCCTTGCCCGCGATCAGCACCACGTCGCCGGGCTGCGCCCAAGCGACGACGGCGGCGATCGCGTCCGCCCGGTCCCCCACCTCCCGGACCTCACCGCGTTCCGCGTCAGGCACCTGCTCGGCACCGGCGAGCACCGCGGCGCGAATCGCCGCCGGGTCCTCGCTGCGCGGATTGTCGTCGGTAATGATGGCCAGGTCGCTGCCGCGCGCCGCCGCCGCACCCATCAAGGGCCGCTTGCCGGCATCGCGATCACCGCCCGCGCCCACCACTATCGCCAGACGTCCCGTCCCCTGCTCGGCCAACCACGTGCGCAAGGTCGCCACGACCGATTCGATCGCGGCGGGCTTGTGCGCGTAATCCACCACGGCCAGAAACTCCTGACCCCTATCCACCCGCTGCATGCGGCCCGGCACATCGACCGCACCGAGCGCCGCAGCGGCAGTCTCCGCCTCGACCCCGGCCGCCGCGCACACCGCGACCGCCAGCAGTCCATTGGCGATGTTGTACGCACCCGGAAGCCGCAGGCGCACATCCACATTGACATGCGGCCCCGACGCGGTGAACTCCTGGGTGCCGCCCGCGCCCGCCGTCGCGGCACCGGCCGTCCAGTCCGCGGCCACACCGGCGCGGGTCGCCACGGTCATCAGACGACGATCCGAATCGGTGAGATCGTCACCGATCTCGGCCGCAAGGCGCTGCCCCCACTCGTCGTCGACGCAGATCACCGAGACCGCGGCGGCCACCGATGGCCGCGGCGAGGCGGCGGAGTCCGGGCCGTCCGGAATGAACAGGCGGCGCTTGGCGGCGAAGTAGTCCTCGAAATCGGCGTGGAAGTCGAGGTGGTCCTGGGAAAGATTGGTGAACGCGCCGACCGCGAAGCTCACCCCATCCACCCGGCCCAGCGCCAGCGCGTGACTCGAGACTTCCATGACGACCGCGTCCACGCCCTGCTCGACCATGAGCGCGAACATGGCGTGCAGCTGCGGGGCCTCGGGAGTGGTCAGTGCCGAGGGCACCCGGACGCCGCCGATGCGGGTCTCGATGGTGCCGATGAGCGCGGTGCGCAGCCCGGCCGCGGCGAGCCCGGCCTCCACCAGGTACGAGGTGGTGGTCTTGCCGGAGGTGCCGGTGATGCCGACGATGCGGAGTTTGCGCGAGGGGTGGCCGTAAAGGGCCGAGGACAACTCGCCGAGCACGGCCCGCGGCGCGTCGTGGACCAGCACGGGAACGGCGATCTCGCCGATCAGCTCCGCGCCCGCCGCATCGGTGAGGATGGCGACCGCGCCCCGCTCCACCGCATCGGCGGCGAAACGAGCGCCGTGCGCGTGCCCTCCGGCGAGACCGGCGAACAGGTCACCCGCGCGAACCGCGTTGGAGCGCTGCTCGATACCGGTGACCTGGATATTCGCCAGACCCTCCGGTGCCGCGGCGCTGCTCGCGCCCGTGAGCTCCACCACCGTGCGCAGGCTGGTCGCTGCCGGGGCAGCGGGCCGAAGTACCTGCGGGCTGGACTGCGCGGGCACGAAGCTCCTCTCCGATGGCGGTCTATCAAGGCGGTCATACAAGAAGAACGGTCCGGCGGACCGGATCGACGTGTCAGGTTACCTGTGTTCGATCGCCGGGCGATCGGCACGGCGGCGTTCGGTCACCCGGCGCTCTACGGTGCGGTCATCGAGGCTTCGATCCCTGCTCTAACTCGCCTGCAGAACCAGCTGTTTGGCGGGCGGCGACGGCGGAATCCGATCCCGCTGCAGCAGCCACGAGGCGATGCTGTGGAACAGCGGCGCGGCCGAACCGCCGCCGCTGCCGTCGGAACTGCGCACCGGCGCGTCCAGCATCATGCCGATCACGTAGCGCGGATTGTCGGCGGGCGCCATGCCCGCGAAGGTGATCCAGTAGCGGTCGGCCGAATAGCAGTGGCACTTCGGGTCGACCTGCTGGGCGGTGCCGGTCTTGCCCGCCACCTGATAGCCCTCGATGGCGGCCTGGGTGCCGGTGCCGGTCTGGTTGCCGCCGTTGGGATCCTTCTGCACCACCGACTCGAACATCTGCCGCAGCGTGCGCGCCGTCTGCGGGCTCACCACCTTGACGCTGTCGGGCGGCTCCTCCTCGGTGCGGGTGCCGTCCGGGGCGATGCGGGCCTTCACGATGCGCGGCGGAATCCGCACGCCGTCATTGGCGATGGCCTGGTACATGGCGGTCATCTGCAGGGTCGTCATCGAAAGCCCCTGTCCGATGGGCAGGTTGGCGAAGGTGGAGCCCGACCACTGATCCCGCGAGGGCAGCACGCCGGCGCTCTCGCCGGGCAGGCCGACACCGGTGCGCTGGCCGATGCCGAAGCGCTTCACCATGTCGTACCAGCGGTCCTCGCCGACCCGCTGGGCCAGCATGAGCGTGCCCACATTCGACGACTTACCGAAGACGCCGGTGGTCGTATAGGGCGCGTTGCCGTGCACCCAGGCGTCGTGCACGGTGACGCCGCCCATGTTGATGGCGCCCGGAACATCCAGCACCTCATCGGGATTGGTGACGCCGTACTCGATGGCCGCGGCCGCCGTGACGATCTTGTTCACCGAACCCGGCTCGAACACCTCCTGCACCGACGGGTTGCCCAGATCGGTGGTGGCCCAGGTGGCCGGGTCCAGGGAGGGGTTGAAGGTGTTGTCGTTGGCCATGGCCAGCACCTGGCCGGTGTGCACATCCAGCACCACCGCCGACGCCGCACCCGCGCCGGAGAGATCCTTGGCCTGCTGCACCTGCTGCTGCACGTAGTACTGCAGATCCGAGTCCAGGGTCAGCTCCAGACCGGAACCGTTGACCGCGGGGTGACGGTCGCGCCACGAGCCCGGGATCACCGCGCCGTCGGAGCCGCGGTCGTAGGTGAGCGAGCCGTCGGTGCCCGCCAGCTGCGCGTCCATCGAGGATTCCAGGCCGATCTGACCGTGGCCGTCCCAGCCGGTCGCGCCGATCACATTGGCGGCCAACGATCCCCCGGGATACTGGCGCATGTCCTGGCGGTCCTGGCCGATCTCGGGAAACTTCAGGGTGATGTCGGCGGCGATCCGCGGATCCACATTGCGCACCAGGTAGACGAACGGCTCGTCACTCTTCAACTGCGCCAGGATGTCCTTCTCCACCGCCGCGTTGCCGAGCTTCTCGTGCATGTACTTGGCGATGGCCGCCAGCCGATCGTCCGGATTCGGCGCGGTCTGCGGATTCTTCTCGTAGGCGTCCGCGAGATCCTTGCGCACCACCAGCGGACGAAAGCTCAGTTGCTTGGCCGCGATCGTGAAGGCCAGCGACTTGCCGTACCGGTCCGTGATCGCACCGCGGGTGGCCGGATCCGGCACCGTCGTCGACCGCTGACTCGCCGCCTCCGCCGACAGCTTCGGCGCGGAAACACTCTGCACCCACAACAATTGGATGGCCGCCACGGCCAGCGCCACCAGCATGACCAACCGGCCCACCCCGAACCGGAATCGCGTACTCGAGTCCAGCCCCGGAGCGGGCCGCGGTCTGGACTGCCGCCCCGGCCCCGAACTGGCCCGGCCCGCGCCGGTCCGGCTGCGCGTGGTGGTACTGCGTCCCCGGTTCGAATCGCGCCCGCGCCCCGCGCGGGTAGGACTCATCGATCAACCCCGTTCGTCATCGCGGCGCTCCGTTCGCCTGGACCTGCGGGTTCTGCGGCGTCGGGAGCGGGGCCGCCGGAACGGGAGTGGCGGCGGGGGTGGTCGGTGCGGCGGGCGCGGCCGGGGTGGTGGTCACCGGGACCACGCGATCGGCTTGCGGCTGGCCGGGTTTGGGCGGCTGGGTCGCGGCGGGCGGCGTGGTGTTGAGCGGCGGCACCGGATTGCCCTGCGCGGGCTGCGGATTGCCGACCACGATGACCTGGCCGTCCGGGGCGATCACCAGGCGAGCGGGATCCTTGGCCGGGATCATGCCCAGTTCCGCGGCGCGCTGGGCCAATTCGGGAGCCGAATCGGCAGCGGCGACCTCGCGTTGCAGGGCATCACGTTCGTCCGAAAGTTTCTGATTGGCGCGACGCTGATCACCGAGCTGATAGCTGTCCTCGGTGGCGCGGGTGGTCAGCAGCAGGGTCAGCGCCAAACCGCAGCCCAGCAGGGCGATGATGGTGGCCACGAAGGACATCCGCCCGCGCGGCATCGCATCGCTGCGCCGCCCCCGGCGCATGCCCGGGACCTCGGTCCCGCCGCCCTCGCGATTGCGGCGGCGCGCGTAGGCCCGTTGTGCCGCACCCTTTTTCACGCCGTCGGCGGCCTGCGCGCGACGCGCCCCCCGGCCCGTCGCCTGCTTCTGGATCGTCATAGGGCGACTCCGATCCAGCGGGTGCGTGACCGCCATCGCTCGCCGTACGCCAACCTCGGCTCTCCCCGAAATCTCACGACCGGTCCTCCCCTGCGATCCGTTCCGCCGCCCGCATGCGCACCGGAGCGGCCCGCGGGTTCTCGTCGATCTCCTGCTGGGTCGCCTTCTCCGCGCCCCGGGTCAGGATCTTGAATTCCGGTCCCATGCCGGGCAATTCGACCGGCAGGTCCAGCGGGGTGCGCGAGGCCGACCGCTTGGCCAACTCCACCTTCACCACCCGGTCCTCGAGGGACTGATAGCTCATCACCACGATCCGTCCGCCCGGGGCCAGCGCGTCCAGCGCGGCGGGCAGGGCGGCCTCCAGGGATTCCAGCTCTCTGTTCACCTCCACCCGCAGCGCCTGGAAGGTGCGCTTGGCCGGATGCCCGCCGGTGCGCCGGGCCGCGGCGGGAATGGAGTCGTAGAGCACTTCCACCAGTTGCGCGCTGGTGGTGAACGGGGTGCGCTGGCGACGGCGCACGATCTCGGAGGCGATCTTGCCCGCGAATCGTTCCTCGCCATAGGTTTTCAGCACCCGGGCCAGGTCGCCGTGGCTGTAGGTATTGAGCACGTCGGCGGCGGTGGGGCCGGTGCTGGAGTCCATCCGCATGTCCAGGGGCGCGTCGATGGAGTAGGCGAAGCCGCGATCGGCCTCGTCCAGCTGCATGGAGGACACACCCAGGTCCATCAGGATCGCGTGCACCGAACCGGTTTCGGCCAGCCCGGCCTGCTCGAGCGCGTCGGGGATCCCGTCATACCTGGTGTGTACCAGGGTGATCCGATCCTGGAACGGCGATAGTCGCTCCCCCGCCAGCTTCAGCGCGGTGGTGTCGCGGTCCAGGCCGACCAGGCGGATGTTCGGGTAGGTCTGCAGGAAGTGCTCGGCATGACCACCGAGCCCCAGCGTGCAGTCCAGATAGACCGCGCCATCGGAATGCAGTGCGGGACCGAGTATTTCATCGGCGCGGTGCAGGAGAACCGGAACATGGCGGGGACCGTCACTGCCTCGGTGCACCTGGACCTCCCGGAATTCCTGCCTCACGTTCATTTCGCACGGCTACATGGGTCGCGAGCGACCGTCGCCTTCAAGAACGACCTTCGAAAATTAAGCGAATGCCCCGTGGTCTCTGACCGAAGCACCGCACCTGGCGTTGGGGAAGTACGTCAGGGTCGGTGTCGGGCAGAGGCCGCAGGGCACTCGCCTCGCCGCCGGCTAGAAGATCCCGCCCAGCGACTCGTCTCTGGCCTGCGAGTAATCCTCCTCGTGCTCGGCGAGGTAGGAATCCCAGGCCGTCTTATCCCATATCTCGAGGAAATCGACCGAGCCGATCACCACGCAATCCTTGGAGAGATTGGCGTAGCGGCGGTGTTCGGCCGACAGCACGATCCGGCCCTGTGCGTCCGGACGTTGCTCATCACTGGAAGCCGCCAAGGCCCGGACGAATGCTCGGGCCTGCGGGTTCGATCGGGATGCCGCCGCGGCTCTCCGCGCTAACGCGGTGAACTCGTCCTTCGGATACACGGCAAGGCTGTGGTCTTGTCCCTTCGTGACCATCAACCCTCCCGCCAGCTCGTCCCGGAACTTCGCAGGCAACGTCAGTCGCCCTTTGTCGTCCAACCGAGGGGTATAGGTACCGAGAAACAAGCCTCGCCACCTCCTACCGGATCACCCTCTCGACTGTTCGGCCTCCTGTAGTGCGGGCTCCACATTACCCCACTTTCCCCCACTTTCAATCGAAAGCGTCGGTGATCTCGGTCCCCGCTTGGCGAACTTCGCAGGTCACACCAGCTATCACCGAGGTGGGGGAGATTTCGTGCAGTTCCCCCGACACGCGCGACGCGCGTCGGCAGGCACGCGACAACCGCCAGCAAACCCGCAGATAGCGGGCATTCCAGGCGCGAGTGGGGCCCGGTGGGGCACCCCCGTGGGGCGGTGTGGGGAATCGTGGATCAGTCCGACACGCCGGTGGCGCACCTACACGAAACGCCGTGGCGCCACACCCGAAATCGGTGTGGCGCCACGGCGTGTCGTGAGCTTCAGTTATCGGCCGATCGGACCGGACAGGTCAACCGTCCGGACCGGGACAGGTCAACTGTCCTGTTCGAACCTCTTACGGAAACGGTCCTCCATCCGAGCGGAGAAACCGCCCGGCTTCCGCTGCTTTGCACGTGGGGCACCGGGGGTGCCGCCCGCACTGGGATGAGCGTCACTGCTGCGACTCGCCGACCCACCGAGACGGGGGCCACCGACCAGCAACAGCACGCCGGCCGCGAACATGACGATGAACCCGATCAGACTGATGATCGGGAACCCGCCGGGCTTGATCGGCGCGGCGATACCCGCCACCAATAGAAACAGACCGAGGACGAACAGGGCGGCCGCCTGAAGTCTGCGTCGACCAGTGGCTGAACGTAACCGTCCACCCCGAACAGTCGAGGCGAACTTCGGATCCTCAGCATAGAGCGCGCTCTCGATCTGTTCGAGCATGCGCTGCTCGTGCTCGGAGAGTGGCACGGTACCTCCCCCGGCACTAGGTGGTGGCTGTCGTCTCCGGGTAGACGACGGATAGCCGACCTTGGCGGCTGTCTGCCACCAATAATACGAGTTCGATCAGACCGCGACCACCTACTCGCCGATACTCACGCCAGCATTCCCGTTACCCAGCCCGAACCGGGGTGCGATCGGGCCGCCGCGGCCAGCAGATCGGCCACGTCATGCAGGAATGCGCCTACCCGCGAAGCAAACTCGTCGGCCCGGCGATCATCGACCGGCCTCGGCAACCCCGCTTCGAGGGCGGCGCGGGTCTCGGACTGCCCGGTGAAGTAGTCCGCCCACATCACGAATTCCGGTGCCGCGCGCTGCATCAGGACCCAGGCGTTGCGAGAACGCGCGCGGGGCGCGCGGTCTGCGCCGGTGAGGGCCAGCACCGCCCCTGCCCCGCGCAAGGCCGCGAGGTAGGCGATGCGGAAACGCTCCGCCGGATCCGGCTCCCCCTGTGCCTCGGCCAGCAGCCCATAGGCCTTGCGCAGCAGATCGCCGGCGCGGCCGGGCTGGCCCGGTCGTTCAGTTTTCCCGGTCATGTCGGGTACCTCCCCGCTCGCCCACCCGATTCGTATCTATAAGGACAGCGGTCCCGCATCAGGCATTTCGCCCGACAGAAAGATCGAACAGGTATTCGAAGGTTGCTCTTGGGTTTGAATATAGAGAGACCCACCGACAAGTTGAGGCGCCCGCCGTGGCGCTACTGTCGAAACCATCTGTCCGCGCCAACGGGGAGTTGCGTCCAGCCGATGACCGCAGTCACACCCAAACCGACACCCGCACCCGTGGTGGTCGATATGTCGGCCGCGACCCTGCGGCACCGGCTGCACGATGCCCTCGCGGTCTACGTCGCGGCCATGGACTACCCGCGCGGGACCGAACACCAGCGCGCACCCATGTGGACCGAGCACACCACCCGGCCCGGCTGGCAGGCCGTGGCCGCAGTACTGCCCGACGACGACGGACGGCTGGACCTGCGGACCGCGCCCATCGTGGCCATCGCCTACGGGTATCACGGCGCGCCGCATCAGTGGTGGCACCAGCAGGTCTACAGCGGCATGCGGCGTACCGGCTGGCCCGAACACGCGGCGCGGGAACTGCTTTCGGACTACTTCGAGCTGACCGAACTGCACGTGCATCCGGCGGCGCAGGGGCGCGGGCTCGGTGAGATCCTGCTCACCCGGCTACTGCAGAACCGGCCCGAGCGCACCGTGCTGTTGTCCACGCCCGAGGTGGACCGGGAGGAGAACCGGGCCTGGCGGCTGTATCGGCGGCAGGGGTTCGGGGATGTGGTGCGGCACTTCATCTTCTCCGGGGATACTCGCCGCTTCGCGGTGCTCGGGCGGCGGCTGCCCCTGTGAGCAAGGGCGAGAACGGCTCCCGGAGCATCGCTGTCGTCGGCTCCGGGCACAATGCGCTGGTCGCGGCCTGTTATCTGGCGCGGGGCGGGCATCGGGTCGAGGTGCTCGAGCGGGATACCGTGTTGGGCGGGGCGGTTTCGACTGTCGAACGGTTCCCCGGCCACCAGGTCGATCGCGGATCCTCGGCGCACATCATGATCCGGCACACGGGGATCATCGAAGAGTTGGAGCTCGAGCGGTTCGGGCTGCGCTACATCGATTGCGATCCTTGGGCTTTCGCGCCCGCGCCGCCTGGCAGTGACCTGGCCCCGATCGTGTTCCATCGCGATCTGGAGCGGACCTGCGTGTCCATCGCGGCGGCCTGTGGGGAGCGGGATGCCGAGGCGTATCGGCGATTCGCGACCGTATGGGGGCCGCGCAGTGTGCGGGTGATGCGGGCGTTCTCCGGGACGCCGACGGGCGGGCATCTGCTGAAGTCGTTCTGGGGCATGGATCCCCGTGAGGCCGCCGGGGCGACGGGGCGGGCCAGCGGGGGCGCGCTGTCGCGGGAAATGATGCAGAGCGGGGACGCGCTGCTGGACAGCCTGTTCGACAGTGAACGACTCAAGGCGGCGCTGGCATGGTTCGGTGCGCAGTCCGGGCCGCCGATGTCGGAGCCCGGGTCCGCGCCCATGGTCGGGTTCGCGGCGCTCATGCACATCCTGCCGCCCGGTCGCGCGGTCGGCGGCAGCGGATCGTTGAGCAAAGCCCTGGTCGCGCGGCTGGAATCCGACGGCGGCGTGGTGAGCGCCGAGGACGCCGTGGTTTCCGTCGCGCGCAGCGGCGAACGCTGGCAGGTGCGCACCGAGAGCGGGCGGAACATCGTCGCGGACACCGTGATCGCGGGCTGCCACATTCTCACCACCCTGAACCTGTTGGAGCAGGGCGGATTCGACGCCGCCGTGCTCGCCGATTGGCGGCGGCGCATCCGGGTGGGCCCGGGCATCGGCATGGTGGTGCGCGCCGCCACCAGCGCACTCCCCCACTATCCGGGTGCCGAAGCGGCCGAATCCGCCCACGGCCTGCAGCTTCTCGTGACCGACCGCCGGGAACTACGCCGCGCGCACGGGGCCGCCCTGGCCGGTGACCTGCCGCCGCGACCCGTGGTGCTGGCCATGAGCTTCAGCGCCCTGGACCCGAGCCTCGCCCCGGCGGGCGAACACCAGCTCACGCTGTGGTCGCAATGGCACCCCTACGACCTGGCCGACGGCACGAAGTGGTCCGACCACGCCGACCGCGAGGCCGACCGCATCATCGCCGAACTCGACGCCCACGCACCGGGATTCGCCGCTTCGGTCACCCAGCGCCACGTCCAGACCCCCGCCGACCTCGAACGCGAGATGGGCCTGCTCGGCGGCAACGTCATGCACGTCGAAATGTCCATCGACCAGATGTTCATGTGGCGCCCCCTCCCCGAACTCGCCAACCAGCGAGTCCCCGGCGCCCCCGGCCTCTACCTCACCGGCGCCTCCACCCACCCCGGCGGCGGCGTGTCGGGAGCGAGCGGCCGCAGCGCCGCCCGGCTGGTGGAACACGACTTGCGGCCGCGCCACCTGCTCCCGTGGCGCCGATGACGACACCCGGTCATCCCGGCGTGTTCTTGGCCGGGATCCACACGGGCGGCGTGGATTCCGGCCAAAGGCATGCCGGAATGACGGAGTCGGCCGCCGCGACAGGGCCGGGCCGGTTCAGATGATGCCGGCAAGACGCGCCCTGACGATCTCGGCGGTGCCCGCGATTCTGCTGGTGCTGGTGCAGATCACGTATCCGCTGGCGCACGGGGTGGGGCGGGATCGGGTGACGGTGGTGGTTGTGTTGCTTTCGGCGGGGACGGCTTTGGTGCATGCCGGGGTGACGCGCGGGGTGCGGTGGGCGGTCGGGTTGTTGGTGATCCTGTCGGGGGTTGGGCTCGCCGCCGAGGCGCTGGGGACTGCGACGGGGTTTCCGTTCGGTTGCTATGCGTATGCGAGTGGGCGGTTGGGGCCGGATGTGTTCGGGGTGCCGGTGGTGGTGCCGCTGGCCTGGACCGGTGGGTTGTATCCGGTGTGGATCGTCGCGGGGATGGTGAGTCGTGAGGTGGCGGGGCGGGTTTCGCCGAACACCGCACGCATCGTGCTGACGGCGATCGGTGCGGTCGGGTGGGATTTGTTTCTGGATCCGCAGATGGTGGCGGATGGGCAGTGGGAGTGGCGCTCGGGTGTTGCGGGGTTGCCGGGGTTGGGGCAGATTCCGGTTACCAACTATGTGGGGTGGTTTGTGGTGGCGTTGGTGATGGCGGGGTTGCTGGGGTGGTGGGATCGGACGGCTCCGGATAGCGGTGCGGCGCGGGTTGTTCCGGTGGGGGTGTTTTTGTGGACCTGGTTGGGGTCGGCGTTGGCGCATGCGGTGTTTCTCGGGTTGCCGGTGTCGGCGCTGTACGGGTTCGCGGGGCTCGGGGTGCTGGGGTTTCCGCTGGTTCGGGAGCTGGGTGCCCGTCGAATCACCCTGCGGGCCGGGGCGCATGGCACGATGTGAGCCGTGCAGCCGAGTCCGAACGTGTCGACAGCAGCGGAGACGCCATTGAAAGGCCAGCAATCGCGGCGGCGACCGCGCGGATGGATGCGGCTGCTGGCCGTGGTCCTGTTCGCGAGCCTGCCTTTACTGCTGACCGGGTGCCTGCGGGTGCAGGTGTCGATGGGTGTGTCCTCCAACGACCGGGTGTCGGGGCAGATCATCGCGGCGGCCGTGCCGCAGAACGACAAGGACAAGGGCCCGCAGCTCAAGGCGCCCGACGGCCTGCAGAGCAAGGTGCGGGTCGACTCGTACGCGCGCGACGGATACGTCGGCAGCCAGGTGTATTTCGACGATCTCACCTTCGGTGAGGTGCAGCAGCTGGGCACCATGTCGGATCAGACCTCCGGCATGTTCAACCTGACCTTCAGCCGCACCGGCGACCTGGTCACCCTGTCCGGCCGCGTGGACCTGAAGAGCCTGCCGCCGCAGGGTTCCGACGTGCAGATGACCGTCGCCTTCCCGGCCCGCGTGGCCACCACCAACGGCAACCGCGACAACGATTCGCAGGTGTCGTGGAAGCTGCCGGCCGGTGAGGTGAGCACGTTGCGCGCGGAAGTCGGCTACGCCGACCCGAATACGCGCTCCTTCGCCGGGTGGGCGGGCATCGTCGGCGGCATCACCCTGGCGGTGGCCGCGGTGGTCGCGGTGCTGGCGTATATGACCCGGAACCCGGATCCGCCGGCCTACGTGCGCGCCGCCCGCTGGCTGCGCCGAGATCGCACCAAGGTCCGATGACTCGCGCGGCGAGGGCGGTGACGGCCGGTACTGCCCTCGGCAGCGCCGTCGCCGTCCTCGGCGCGGTCACCGCCCTCGCGAATCGCGTGGGGGTGCGGCAGTTACGACCGGTCGACGGGCTCGTCACCGAGCCGGTCACCGTGCTCATCCCGGCCCGCAACGAGGCCGATCGACTCCCGGGCCTGATCGCCGATCTCCGTGCCCAGCAAGGCATTTCCGATCTCGGCGTCGTCATTCTCGATGACGGCTCCACCGACGGCACCGAGGCGGCCGCGCTGGCCGCCATCGGCGACGACGACCGATTCTTCCTGTCCCGCAACGATATCGAGCCCGCCCCGGGCTGGACCGGCAAGACCGCGGCCTGTGCCCGCCTGGCCGCCCTCGCCTCCGGAGACGATGTGCTGATCTTCCTCGACGCCGATGTGCGGCTGGCGCCCGACGCGCTGGCCGCGGCGGTGCACGAATTGCGCCGCACCGGAGCCGCATTGGTCTGCCCGTGGCCCCGGCAGCTGGCAGTCTCCCCTACCGAACACTTGGTGCAGCCGCTGCTGGGCTGGTCGTGGGCCGCGACCCTGCCGGTCGCGCTGGCCAATCGCACCCGGCGGCCGTCGATGAGCGTGGCGTGCGGCCAGTTCCTGGTCTTCGATGCCGCCGCGTATCGCGCGATCGGCGGGCATGCCGCCGTGGCGGGCACCGTGACCGAGGATCTGGCCATCGCCCGGGTCCTGCGCCGCGCGGGGCGGCCCACCGTGCTGGTCGCGGCCGGTCCGCTCGCCGAAACCCGCATGTACCGCACCACGTCCGAACTCACCGAGGGCTACACCCGCTGGCTGTGGTCGGCCTACGGCGGCCGGGCGGGCAGTGTCGCGGTCGGTTCGATTGCGGCGCTGGCGTTCTGGGCACCGCCGCTGGCCGCGGTATGCGGCCGGGGACGGCTGCGGCGGATCGGCCTGCTGGGTTACGGCGCGGCCGTGACCGGCCGACTGCTGGCCCGCTCGACGGAGACCGGTACCCGTCCGACACCGGTGGATGCCCTTGCGGCACTGGCACATCCGCTCTCCATTGCCGCCTATCTGGCGCTGTCCGCCCGCTCCCACCGCGCGCATCGCGCAGGCACGCTGCGCTGGAAGGACCGCCGACTCTGACCGGTCAGGGCACCGCGGTGAGCCCGACGGTGGGCAGGAACAGGCAGGTGTTGCCGCCATTGCGGACCGTGCCGAACATGGCCGCCAGCACCGTGCCGGAGCCCGTGGTGACCGGGACCGCACGCACGCCGCCGATCGGCAGCGCGGCGGTGAAGTAGTCGCGCACGGCCTGTTCGACCATGGGGCGCAGTTCGTTCGGAACCTGCGGCGGGATCATGGCGTTGAGCACCTGGCTGATCGGGCCCATCGGAACCAGGCCGCCGCGGCCAGTGCTGAGGTTGACCCAGGCCACCTGCATGCCGGTGGTGTCGGTGCTGTCGGGGGCGATGCCGTAGGGGACGAACGCGAACATGGCCTGCCCCGCCTTCACGGCCGAAAGATCCAGGCCGGGAATGGAAACCGCATAGCGCGGCCACGGACCGGGGACGGTGCCCGCGACGGCCGGGGCCAGACCGAGGGTGGTGCCGCCGAGGCAGAAGGGCGAGGCGGTGGGGAACAGGAACGGCTGGATACCCAAAGCTTGGAGTCCGTCGACGGTTTGACCGTAGGCCGACAGCCAGTCCGAGGGTGCGGCGGCATCGCCCTTACCGGGAACGGTGGTATCCGCCTTGCCGGGCACGGTGTTTCGGTCCGCGCCGGTGATCGCCGCCAACGCCGACGCGGCCTCCGCCGTGAGGGTGATGGCCGGATCGGTGCCGGTCGGTGGTGCGGGCGCGGCGGTGGCGGGGCCCGCCAGGGTTGCCGGGCCGGTTGCCGCCAGTACGGCGCAGGCGCCGAATGCGCCTGCGACACGGACGAGGTGGTGGATCACGGACATGGTGGCTCCCCTCGAGGTCACGAGTCGAGGGGGACGCTACTCCGCTGACCAGCAAGAACCGGACATTCAGCCCGGCAAGTCGGTCAGGTGATCAGGCGTGCGCCGGCGCCGGGGACATGCTGTAGCCCAGGTTCGCCAGCACTTCGCCGGTGGCCTTGGCGAAATTCAGGGTGATGAAATGCAGGCAGGGCGCACCCTCGGCGATGAGCCGTTCACCGATCTCCGTGGCGATCTCGATGCCGACCTCGCGGACGGCCGCGCGATTCTCCTCCGGACCGTCGCCCGCAGCTTTGAGCAACCGATCCATCACCGACTTGGGCAATTCCCGGCCCGACAGCTCGACCGCGCGCTCCACGGTGCGCAGTGAGGTGATCGGCATCAGCTCCGGAATGATCGGCTTCGCGCCGTCGATCGGATCGCAGGCCAGCGCCCGATCCCGCAGGCGCAGATAGTGCTCCGGGTCGAAGAACATCTGGGTGATCGAATACTCCGCGCCCGCACGCAGTTTCGACACCAGGAAGCGGGTGTCGTCCTCGAGGTTGTCCGAGCGCGGGTGCCCCTGCGGGAACGAGGCCACACCCACGTGGAAGTCGCCCAGATCGCGGACCATGCGGACCAGGTCCTCGGCGTACTCGACGCCTTCGGGATGCTTGACCCAGTCCCCCAGCACGTCGCCCGGCGGATCGCCGCGCAGCACCAGCAGATTGCGGATACCCGAGTCCGCGTACGCGCCGACGATCGAGCGCAGCTCGCCGACGGAGTGATCGACGGCGGTCAGGTGCGCGACCGTGAGCAGGGTGGTTTCGCGCGCCAGCTGACCGGTGACCCGGATGGTCCGGTCGCGGGTGGAACCGCCCGCACCGTAGGTCATGGACACGAAGGCCGGATGCAGCCGCTCGAATTCGCGGGCGGCACGCCACAGTCGGGCCTCACCGGCGGCGTCACGTGGCGGATTGAACTCGACCGAGAACGGGATCGACCCGTCGGGACGCGGGCCCAACTGTTGGACCACGGAGCGAGTTCCGGACACATGAGGTGTGCGGGAAACTCGGCCAGGGGTCGAATATCCCCGTACATTGTCGAAACTCACGCCGACATTTTACGGGGCGCGACCGGGCCCCGGACCCCGACCTGCGGCTATCCCAGCAGGTGAGACCCGAACCGGCGATCCGGTGGCCCCGGACACACACCCGCACCGAACCGGCTCGGCGGTATGACCGATGCCCGGGGGTGGGCGGGAGCTGGGTATTGTCGGGACGAACCCCGCGCGTGGGCATGAGGCGAATGCGCCAGCCCCGCGGCACTCACCAAGGAGGCTCCTCTGTCCGCCGGACCCGGTACCCCCACCCGCCGACAGGTCGGCGCGCCCTCGCTGGTCACCGCCGTGGAGGACCGTCTCACCGCCTTCTTCCGCACCCGCGGTCCGATCGTCGAACCGCTCGGCCCGGTGTTCGTGGACGCGGCGGCGGCGCTGGAGGACTTCGTGATCCGCGGCGGCAAGCGCACCCGGCCGTCCTTCGCATGGACCGGCTGGCTGGGCGCGGGCCGCACCGCGGACGACCCGGACGCCGACGCGGTGCTCACCGCGTGCTCCGCGCTCGAGCTGGTGCAAGCGTGCGCGCTCATCCACGACGACATCATCGACTCCTCGCGCACCCGGCGCGGCTTCCCCACCGTGCACGTGGATTACGAACAGCGGCACCGGGATCAGCGCTGGGCGGGTGACGCCGACCACTACGGGGTGAGCGTCGCCATCCTGATCGGCGACCTCGCGCTGGCCTGGGCCGACGATATGACCCGCGACGCGGGCCTGCCCGCGGACGCCGCCGCCCGCTTCGCCCCGGTGTGGGCGGCCATGCGCACCGAGGTGCTGGGCGGGCAGCTGCTCGACATCCACGGCGAGTCCGCCGGGGACGAGACCGTCGAGGCGGCGCTGCGCATCAACCGGTACAAGACCGCGGCCTACACCATTGAACGACCGCTGCACATGGGCGCCGCCCTGGCCGGGGCCGGGCCCGAACTGATCGCCGCCTACCGGGAATTCGGCACCGACATCGGCATCGCCTTCCAACTGCGCGACGACCTGCTCGGCGTCTTCGGTGACCCGGCCGTCACCGGCAAGCCGTCCGGTGACGACCTGCGCGAGGGCAAGCGGACCGTCCTCATCGCCGAGGCCCTGCAGCGCGCCGACGTCGCCGCCCCGCCCGTCGCGGACCTCATCCGCTCCAGCCTCGGCACCGACGTCACCCCGGAGCGGGTCGCCGAATTGCGTACGGCCCTCATCGATCTCGGCGCGGTCGACGCCGTCGAGAAGCGCATCGGCGCGCTGACCGACCAGGCGCTGACCGCCCTGGACTCCAGCACCGCGACCCCGGACGCGAAACGTCAACTGCGCGCCATGGCCCTGGCGGCCACCGCCCGCACCTACTGAGCACGGCAGGAAGCATGAGAACCGTTGCGGGGGCGACCGATCGGGTCGTGGTGATCGGTGCGGGATTGTCCGGGCTGGCGGCGGCGCTGCATCTGGTGGCGGCCGGGCGGCAGGTGACGGTGCTGGAACGCGACGATAGGCCCGGCGGGCGGGTCGGGTCCTACAGCGGGCCGGACTACGAGATCGATTCCGGAGCAACGATTCTCACGCTGCCCGAGCTGATCGACGAGGCGCTCGGGGTGGTCGGGCAGACCCGGGAATCGGTGGGGCTGCGGATTCTCGAGATGGCACCGGCGTATCGGGCGCGGTTCGCGGACGGCTCGGTGATCGGCGTCTACTCCGATGAGGAGGAGATGGCGCAGGAGCTCGACCGCGAACGCGGGGTCGAGACCGCCCGGCGCTATCGCCGACTACGCGGCTGGCTGCGTGGCGTCTACGACGCCGAGTTCAAGCAGTTCATGGACACCAACTTCGACTCTCCGCTGGACATGGTCCGCATTCCCGAGAAGCGGGTCGCGCTGGCGAAACTGGTGCGGCTGGGCGCGTTCGGACGGCTCGGGCCGAAAGTCGGCCGGATCGTGCGGGATTCGCAGGTCGCCCGGCTGTTCAGCTTCCAGGCGCTGTTCGCGGGCATGGCGCCGAACCAGGCGCTCGGCGTCTACGGGGCCATTCCCTATATGGATACCTGCCTGGGCGTGTACTACCCCGAGGGCGGGATGCGGGCCATCGCCGCCGCCCTCACGCGCGCGTTCACCGCGGCGGGCGGCACCCTCGAGCTGGGCGCCGAGGTGATCGGCATCGACTATCGGGGCCGCCGGGCCGAGGCAGTGCGCACCGCCGACGGTCGCGTCTTCGACTGCGACGCCGTCGTGGTGACCGCCGATCTCGGCTCGCTACCGCGCTTCGGCCTGCGGCATCGGCGCGGACTGCGGGCTTCCCCGTCGGCGGTGGTGGCGCACGGCACCATTCCGGTCGAGGTGACCCGGAACTGGCCGGTGCAGGCGCATCACACCATCGATTTCGGGCGGGAATGGGACCGGACCTTCACCGAGATCGCGGCCCGGCCCGGCCGCGGGGCGCTGATGAGCGACCCCTCGCTGCTGCTCACCCGGCCCGCGCTCACCGATCCGGGCCTCTACCTCGAGCGCCCGCACCAGCACATCGACCAGGCCGGGCACCTGCGCGAGACCATGCGCTACGAGCCGCTGTCGCTGCTGGCCCCCTGCCCGAACCTGGCCGCCGCGCCGCTGGCCTGGGACGAGCTCACCCCCTTCTACCTGCGCGAACTCCTCAACACCCTGGAAGAGCGCGGCTACCAAGGGATTTCAGAGCACTTCCGCATCGACCACGTCGACACCCCGCGCACCTGGCGGGCCAAGGGCATGCTCGCCGGGACCCCGTTCTCCGCGGCGCACCTGTTCCGCCAGACCGGCCCCTTCCGCACCCGAAACCTGGTGCGGGCCCGCGCGAATGTCGTGCTGGCGGGTTCGGGGACGGTCCCCGGCGTCGGCGTGCCGACCGTCCTGATTTCGGGCAAACTAGCCGCTGCGCGCCTCACCGGTGAGGTGCGACATGCCAGTAGCGGATCACGTGACACCGGGGCGGTGGCATCGGTGCACAAGCACTAGACTGACCCGCGTCCACAATCCTTACGCGGCTGCCGCCGCCGACCTTTCCGGGGGGAAGAACCGCCTATGCCGACCCCCGATACGGACGCCGTCCTCATTCCGGACACCGCGCAGCACACCCCGGCCGCGCGGCCCGCACACGACGGTCCCGCATCGCACGGCTGGATGAGCAATGCCGCCGACTTCGTGCGCGGCCCGGCCGGTCACTCGGCCACGCTCGGATTCTTCGGTGCGCTACTTATCACCTTCGGCGGCTTCGGCGCGGGCAGCGTGCGACGCAACGATCCGCTCCTCGAGGCCATGCATCTGTCGTGGCTGCGCTTCGGGCACGGACTGGTGCTGTCCTCGGTGTTCGTGTGGATCGGCGTCATCGCCATGATCACCGCGTGGGTGCGGCTGGGGCGCATCGTGATCGGGCGTCAGCCCGGCACCGATGTGACGCTGGCCGAACTGCGCGCCATCGTCGGCATCTGGATCTTCCCGCTGATTTTCGCGGTCCCCATGTTCAGCCGCGACGCGTATTCGTATCTGGCGCAGGGCGCCATGGTGCACTTCGACATCAACCCGTACGTGTGGGGACCGTCGAAGCTGGACTCGCTGTCCCCCGCGGTCCTCGACAACGTGAGCCCGGTCTGGCTCAACACCACCGCGCCGTACGGTCCCATCTTCCTGCTGATCGGGCGCGCCATCATCTCGATCACCGGTGACAACGTGGTGGCCGGAACCATCGCGCTGCGTTTGGTGATGCTGCCGGGTCTGGCGCTGATGGTGTGGGCCATCCCGCATCTCACCAAACACCTGGGCGGCAAGCCGACCACCGCGCTGTGGCTGGCGGTGCTGAACCCACTGGTGCTCATCCATCTGATCGGCGGCGTGCACAACGAGATGCTGATGGTCGGCCTGATGGCCGCGGGCATCGCACTGGTCCTCGAACACCATCACGTGGCGGGCATCGTGGTGGTCGCCATCGGCGTCGCCGTGAAGGCGACCGCCGGTGTGGCACTGCCATTCCTGGTGTGGATCTGGATCATTCACGAACGGGAGCGGCGGGCCGCGCGCAACGAGGGCGATCTGCCACATCCGCTGCTGACCTTCGCCAAGATCAGCGCGCTGGGCGTGGCGGTCTTCGCGGCCGTGTTCGGGGCCGCGACATTGATGACCGGGCTGAAGGACCACCAGATCGGCTGGCTCTCGGCACTGTCCGGCTCCAACAAGATCATCAACTGGCTCTCGCTGCCGACCGTCCTGGCGCACATGACCACGTGGGTCACACCGCTGCAGATGGGGCCGGTGCTGAGCGTCACCCGCAAGCTGTGCGAGATCGCCATGGTCGGCATCCTGGTGTGGGCGTGGTGGCGCTTCCGCAACAGCGAAAAGGAAGCCGTCTTCGGCATTCTCGTCGCATTCGTGGCCATCGTGATCCTGTCCCCGGCCGCCCTGCCCTGGTACTACTCGTGGCCGCTGGCGCTGGCCGCCGGGTTCGCGCTGTCCACCCGGACGCTGCAGATCCTGGTCGGGCTGTGCACCTGGCTGATGCTGGTGTTCCAGCCGGACGGGTCGATCGGGCTCTACAACTGGGTGCACGTCGCGCTGGCCACCTTCGCCGCGGTCGTCGCGGCGGTGTCGCTGTGCACAGTGGATCCGCTGAAACTGCGTGCGGCACACCCGCATACCGATCATCACCCGCCGGTCACCCCGGTCGGCGGGGCGGCCGCGCCCGGCCCCGCGTGACCGGGACCGGCATGCCGCTCGACCGCGCCTACCGGGACTGCCGCCGCATCGCGGCGGCGCACGGGCGCACCTACTTCCTGGCCACCCGACTGCTGGAACCGGAGCGAAGACCGGCCGTGCATGCGCTGTACGCGTTCGCGCGGCTGGTCGACGACATCGTCGACGCCGCCGACGCACCCGGGCGGGCGACGGAGTCCGCGGCCCGGCTGGACTCGATCGAACACGAACTACGCGCCCGGCTGGTCGACGCACCGCTCGAGGATCGCGACGAGCCCCAGGACCGCGTGCTGCTGGCCGTGTCGGACACCATCCGGCGGTATTCGATTGCCGCCGAACACTTCTGGGTGTTCCTCGACTCCATGCGCATGGACATCCCCGGCGGGCCGCAATACCGCGACCGCTACCCCACCATGACGAGCCTGCGCGAGTACATGCGCGGCTCGGCGGCCGCCATCGGATTGCAGCTGCTGCCCGTGCTGGGCACCGTGGTCCCGGTGGCCGACGCCGAACCGGCCGCCGCCGCACTGGGAGAAGCGTTCCAGCTCACCAATTTCCTGCGCGATGTCGGCGAGGATCTCGATCGCGGGCGCGTGTATCTCCCCGCTGACGAATTGGCGGCCTTCGGAGTCGATGCCGAGTTGTTGTTCGAGTGTCGGGCCTCGGGGGTGACCGATCCTCGGGTGCGGCGCGCGCTGACGCATTTGATCGCGATCAATCGCGGCATTTATCGCCGGGCGATTCCGGGTATCGATCTGCTCACTCCGCGAGTGCGGCCGGCCATTCGCACGGCCGCCACGCTCTACAGCGGAATTCTCGACGAGATCGAGCGTGCCGACTATGCGGTATTCGCTCGTCGCGCAGTGGTGCCGCAGCATCGTCGTTTACGGGTCGCGGCACGCGAATTCGTCGCGGCCGGTCCCCTTCGGAACTGACCGCGACGAGTTTCGAACTATCGGTTTATCAGAACGGATCGGCGGCGGCTCGGCGGATCACCTCGCGGGCCAGCGGCCCGTGGATGGCGTCGATGGGGCGGCCCGGGAGGGTTTCGTCCTCGGTGTAGACCCACTCGAGGATTTCCTCGTCGGTGTACTTGCCGTCACGCATCACGGTGATCAAACCGGTCACGTGTTTGGCGACGGCACCGTCGGAGTCGAAGAACTCCTTGGGGATTCCGGCAACGCCGTCGCGGCGGACGGCGATTATCTGATGGTCGCGCAGCATCTGATGCACTCGCGTGACCAGCATTCCCAACTGCTCGGCCACGTCGGGCAGCGGGATCAGGGTCACCGAATCCGGCAGGACGTCTTCGCTGCATGGAAAGGCACTCACGCGGACCACGGTAGTCTGTCGCGTCGCCACCGTCGCATACCACCCCGGCGCGACTACCATCGGGTGAGCCGCGCGGGGCGGCATTCGGAAAATCGGAAGGGTTGCAGTTGATCGGCCAGATGCTGGAAGGGCGCTACCGCATCGACGCGCCGATCGCGCGCGGCGGTATGTCGATGGTGTTCCGGGGGGTGGACACCAGATTGGACCGACCGGTTGCCATCAAAGTGATGGATCCGAAGTTCGCCTCCGATCCGCAATTCCTCACCCGCTTCGAACTCGAGGCGCGCGCGGTGGCCAAGCTCAAGCACCCGTCGCTGGTCGCGGTCTACGACCAAGGGGTCGACGGTGACCACCCGTTCCTCATCATGGAACTGGTCGAGGGCGGCACCCTGCGCGAACTGCTGCGCGAACGCGGACCCATGCCCCCGCACGCCGTGCGCGCGGTAGCCGAACCGGTGCTGGCCGCCATCGGCGTGGCGCACGCGGCCGGGCTGGTACACCGCGACATCAAGCCCGAGAACGTGCTCATCTCCGACACCGGTGACGTGAAGATCGCCGACTTCGGACTGGTGCGCGCCGTCGCCGAGGCCAAGATCACCTCCGACAGCGTGATCCTCGGCACCGCCGCCTACCTGTCCCCCGAACAGGTCACCAGCGGCACCGCCGACGCCCGCAGCGACGTGTACTCCGCGGGCGTGCTCATCTTCGAAATGCTCACCGGCCGAACCCCGTTCACCGGCGACAACTCGCTGTCCATCGCGTTGCAGCGGGTCGAGAAGGACGTGCCGAGCCCGAGCCGGTTCATCACCGGCATCCCGCCGGAGATCGACGAGCTGGTCGCGCACGCCACCGCGCGCGAACCCATGCACCGCTACGCCAATGCCACCGAGATGGCGGCGGATCTGCGACGCATCGCCCGCGAACTCCAGCTACCCGAGTACCGGGTGCCCGCGCCCACCGAATCGGCCGAGCATCTCAGCGCGAAGTACCGGGTCGCGCAGGCCGCCGCGGCGCAGCCGTCCGCGCGACCCATCCCGGGCGCGGCGGACCCGACCACCCGCATGGCCGTAGACCCGCCGACCGAATACGTGCAACCGCAGGCCCAGCACACCAGAGTCATGACGGCCGCGCGCGAGATGCCACCGGAGCATCCGACCGAATACGCGCCGCCGTCGTCCAGACCACCCAACCACCCGGGCTATCCGCAGGATCTGATCGAGGATCGCGGCAAGTCGCGGCGCAAGGTCATCATCTGGTTGAGCATCGTGATCGCGCTGGCTCTGCTGCTGGGCATCGGCGGCTGGTGGCTGGGGGTCGGGAGATATTCGGCGGTGCCGTCCATCGCGGGGATGAACACCGACAAGGCGATCGCCACCCTGCAGTCCGCGGGCTTCAAGACCGACACCCGCAACAAGGCCTCCGATACCGTCCCGGTCGGCAATGTGGTCGGCACCGATCCGGCCGCCGGGACCCGCATCACCAAGGGCTCCCTGGTCGCGATCCTGGTCTCCAGCGGGAAACCCAAGGTGCCGGATGTGCAAGCGGGACAAGACGTCGCGTCGGTGAACAAGGCGATCAAGGACGCCGGGCTGACACCCGTGGACGGCGGCGAGATCGGTAGTACCGCACCGAAAGGCACTGTCGCCAAGGTGGATCCGGGCTCCGGCACCGTGCTCCCCGCCAACGCACAGGTGAAGGTCTACCGCAGCAAGGGATCCCAGCCGGTCAAGGTGCCCGATGTGCGCGGCAAGACCGAGGACGAGGCCAGAACGGCCTTGCAGAAGGCCGGATTGACCGTCAGCTCCACCCGCGACCAGTTCGACGCGAAGATCAAAGCCGGTTCCGTTATCAGCACCGACCCGGCCGCGGGCAGCACCGCCGAAAACGGCAGCGGCGTGGTCCTGGTCGTCAACAGCGCGATCGAGATGCCGAACCTGCTGGGCGCCAACGTCTCCACCGCCCGCAGCAAACTACAGGCCCTCGGTCTCTCGATCACCGTCCGTCAACTGGCGGGCAACGACAACTCGATCATCGTCTCGCAGAGCACCGCCCCCGGCGACGTCGTCGAACCCGGCTCCACCATCACCGTCGTAGCACTCCCCTAAAACCGATACTTCGGAAACGACAGAGCCCGGACCGCTTTCGCGATCCGGGCTCTTGCTGTGTCTCGGGTTCCTAGCGCAGCATCTCCGCGACCAGGAAGGCGAGTTCGAGGGACTGCTGGGTGTTCAGGCGCGGGTCGCACGCCGTCTCGTAGCGCTCTTCCAGGTTCAGATCCGAGATGTCCTGCGCGCCACCGAGGCATTCGGTGACGTTCTCACCGGTGAGCTCGATGTGCAGGCCGCCCGGGTGGGTGCCCAGCGCGTGGTGCACCTCGAAGAAGCCCTGCACCTCGTCGACGATGCGGTCGAAGTGGCGCGTCTTGTAGCCGGTGGTGGCCTCGTGGGTGTTGCCGTGCATGGGGTCGCACTGCCAGATCACCTGGTGGCCGGTGGCCTGCACCTTCTCGATGATCGGGGGCAGCACGTCGCGGACCTTGCCGTTGCCCATGCGGGCGACCAGGGTCAGGCGGCCGGGCTCGTTGTTGGGGTCCAGGCGCTCGACGTACTCCACGGCCTGCTCGGGCGTGGTGGTCGGGCCGATCTTGAGACCGATCGGGTTGGCGATCAGCTCGGCCAGGGCGACGTGCGCGCCGTCGAGCTGACGGGTGCGCTCACCGATCCACAGGAAGTGCGCGGACAGGTCGTAGAGCACCGGCTCGCCGGTGACCGGGTGCTCGCTCAGGCGCAGCATGGCCCGCTCGTAGTCCAGCACCAGCGCCTCGTGGCTGGCGTAGAGGCGGGCGGTCGACAGGTTGGGATCGTTGACGCGACAGGCCTTCATGAACGCCAGCGCGCGATCGATCTCGGCGGCCATCTGCTCGTAGCGGGCGCCGGCCGGAGACTGCGCCACGAACTCGCGGTTCCAGTCGTGCACCTTGTGCAGATCGGCCATGCCGGCGGAGGTCAGCGCCCGCACCAGGTTCATGGCGGCCGACGCATTCGCGTAGGCGCGCACCAGCCGCGACGGATCATGCACGCGCAGACCCTCATCGGCGACCAGCGAGTTCACCATGTCGCCGCGGTAGGACGTGAGACCCAGCGAATCGGTATCGGACGAACGGGGTTTGGCGTACTGCCCGGCGATCCGGGCCACCTTCACCACGGGCAGGCTCGCGCCGTAGGTGAGCACGACGGCCATCTGCAGCAGAGTGCGGATATTGCCGCGAATGTGCGGCTCGGTGTTGTCGGCGAAGGTCTCCGCGCAGTCGCCGCCCTGCATCAGGAAGGCTTCACCGCGGGCCACCTCGGCCAGCCGGAGCCGCAGCTCCTCGACCTCGGCCGGCACACAGATGGGCGGCACGGACTCCAGCACGGTGCGCATCTTGGCGGCCTGCTCGGGATCCCAGGACGGCTGCTGGAGGGCCGGGCGGGCAAGGGCGTCATCCAGACGCCGACGCAGTTCGGCGGGCAGCGGAGGAAGTTCCGGCAGGCGATCGATCGGTACGTCGACGGTCCAGTTCACGAGTTCAGAATACGGATCGGTCTTGATGAGGTGGACCACACCCAGGGCTGGGATTGCTCACACCCGGTGGTCGTATGATCAGCCCGGACCCATTCCCCGAGCTCGAGGTCAGGAGAGACCCATCTCACTGCGGTACTTTTACGATTCGGAATTCATCGAGGACGGGACAACCATCGACCTCGTCTCGCTGGCGGTGGTGTGCGAGGACGGACGCGAGTTCTACGCGGTCTCCACCGAATTCGATCCCGAGCGGGCGGGGCCGTTCGTGCGGCGCAACGTCCTGCCGAAGCTACCGCCGCCGTCCTCGCCGCTATGGCGCTCCCGCGAACGCATCCGCGAGGACCTCTACAAGTTCCTGGTGCCGCGGCCCAGCGTCGAGCCCGAACTGTGGGCCTGGGTCGGGGCTTACGACCATGTCGCGCTGTGCCAGCTGTGGGGGTCCATGGTCGACCTGCCCAACGCGCTGCCGCGCTACACCAACGAGCTGCGCCAGCACTGGGACCAGCACGGTCGGCCGCCGCTGCCGCCCATCCCGAAGGACGCGCACGACGCGCTCGCGGACGCCCGGCACAATCTGGCGAAGTTCGAGGCCATCGAGGCGCACCGCCGGATCTCCTCCGCCTCCCCGCGACTTTAGCGGGCAGCTGAGAGCCGTCGACAGTCTCGCACCCGTGCCGGCGGTCAGGTGCCGAACGAATCTTGGCCGTACCCGGTGAGTTACCCCGACCGTTGCGAAATCAGTCGGCACCTTTCATACGAAAGGCCCCGGGAGACAATGTCTCCCGGGGCCTTACCTTTGCACCTGTGGCAGGCTCAGCCGGCCATCGTCTGGGGGACGCGGTCCGCGTCGGGGCGGCTGCCCGAGGGGACGCCCTTCTTCAGGCTCGCGGCGTACACGTCCACGTACTCCTGATCGCCCATCTGCATGAGCTCGTACATGATCTCGTCGGTGACGGCGCGCTCGACGAAGCGGTTGCCGCCCATGCCCTCGTAGCGCGAGAAGTCGATCGGCGCACCGAATTTCACGGTGACCTTGCGGGCGCGCCAGCGGAACGGTCCGGGCGGGCACACCTCGTCGGTGCCGATCAGGGCTACCGGGATCACCGGTACTCCGGTCTCCAGGGCGAGGCGTGCCACACCGGTCTTGCCCTTGTAGAGGCGGCCGTCCGGGGAACGCGTGCCTTCCGGGTAGAGCCCGACCAGGCGGCCCTCACCGAGCAGGGTGCGCGCGGTGTTGAGAGCGGATTCGGCCGCGTCCGCACCGGACCGGTCGATCGGGTACTGGCCGGTGCCGGAGAAGAAGAACTTCTGCAGCCGGCCCTTGAGACCCGGAGTGGTGAAGTATTCGGCCTTGGCCAGATAGGTGATCCGGCGGGGGCTCATCAGCGGGGTGAACAGCCAGTCGGTGAACGACAGATGGTTGCCGGCCAGGATGGCCGCGCCCTTCGGAGGAATGTTCTCGACACCCTCGACCTGCGGCCGGTTGAGCAGGTGCATCAGCGGCCCCACCAAGACGAACTTCAGCAGCCAGTAGAACATTGCGTCCTTTCCCCTGTTTTCGATACCCGGGACCGGCCTCATTGCGGGCACCACCACACTCGCTTGCCTACCCTACCGCCGAGTCCATTCGGTAACCAACCGGTGGTGAGCGGATTCTCCGATGTCGGGACTTTCGTCCCGAACCGTGGAATTACCGGGCAGTAGCGAACCGGCCGGTCAGCGGTGGGCCGAGGCCGCCGAGATGCCGTTCTGTCCGGCGGGCAGCACGGCGCGGGCCAGTTCGGCGGCGCCGATCATGCCTGCCGCCTCGCCGAGCTGGGCGACGCGGATGCGGGCCAGACGGCGGTGGCGGGCACCGGTAATGGAGGCGGCGTAGTGCTCGCGGGCATCGTCGAGGAACAGCGGGGCCGAGGTGCTGACGCCGCCGGCGACCACGATCAGATCCGGGTCGAACAGGTCGCTGACGAAGGCCAGGCCCAGACCCAGCCAGCGCGCGAAGTCGGCCATCACCTCGAGGGCGACCGGATCGCCGTCCTGCGCCGCGCCCGCCACCCGGCGGCCGGTCAGGGAACCCGGGTCGCGGCCGGATTCGCGGGCCAGCACGGTGGAACGCTGCGGGTCCGTGGCCAGCAGTTCGATGGCGGTGTCCACCAGAGCGGTTCCGCTGCAATACCTTTCCCAGCAGCCGCGCTTGCCGCAGGCGCAGGCGCGCCCGTTGGGCACCACCTGGAGGTGACCGAGTTCCGGTGCGACACCGAAACTTCCGCGATACAGCTGCCCATTGATGAGTAGTGCCGCGCCGATGCCGGTGCCGATGGCGACCAGCACGACATTGCGGCCGCCCGCCGCCGCGCCGAAGCGGTATTCCGCCCACAGCGCCGCATTGGCGTCGTGCTCGAGGATCACCGGGAGGCCGAGGCGGTCGGTGAGCCGCTGCGCGACCGGGGCGTCCTCCCACGGCAGATGCGGGGCGAAACGCACGGTGGCGCGGTCCTCGTCCACGAAGCCCGCCACCGCGAGACCCACCGCACTGATGGTGTGCCGGCCACACAACTCCCGCACCGTGCGGGCCAGACCGTCCTCGAGCGCCCGCGCGGAATGCGGGGTCGGGGCGGTCACGGTGTCGAGCACCTCGCCCGACCCGTCCACCACGGACGCCCGAATATTCGTGCCGCCCACATCGATTCCTACGGTCAACGGCACATCCTCACCGCCCCTCATGCCTTGATGGTCACGTCGATGGGCACGTACTTGGCGCGCCGACCACCTCCCGGCCGCGATGCGCGACCCGACGCCGGACCGGTGGCCTGCGCATCGGAAGAACCGGCGGCGGGTGCACCCGCCGCGCGGCCGGAGGGATCGTCGGTGGGTGACGCGATCGGCGGCCCGAATGGCCGCGAGTCGGCAGCGGGGTCCGAGTCGGACTGCGCGGCGGCGGGTCGACGCGCGGCGCCCGGACCGTGCCCCAGGGGGTCTTCCGAGTCCTCGGCGGGAGCACCGGAATCATTGTCACCGTGCTGGTTTCGCGCGGCGGCGCGGCCCTGCGCACCGGCCAGGAAGCGAGTGAACACGGCGGCGAGACTCGCGGCGGGGCCGGGCGCGTGGCCCGACGGCACGGATTCGTCCGCGTCGGCGAACGGCAGATCCGTTGTCTCGGAAGCGTTTGCGGCATGCGCGTACTGATGCCAAGCGTGATATTCCGGGGAATCCGGATCCAGTTCGGGCGGGATCACCGGCTCCACCGGCACCCCCGCGAGCGCCTCGCGCAGCACGGTGACGATGGCGGTGCCGTGTTCGGCGATGGCGGCCACCACATCATGGTGTTCGCCGCGCACGATGGCCGCGGCCGCGCACACCGGACACCAGCTGCAGCTGTTCCATTCGGTGCGCCCGTCGGAGGCAGTGCGGCGCAGCACCGGTTCGACGCGTTCGAGCACGGCCTCGGCGAGCAGCCGCAGTTCCTCGGCGAATTCGCCGAGGTTCTCGTCGGGGTGCCCGGGACGCGGGTGGGTGGTGGTCATTTCGGCCAGACCTGGGGGTCGGGCCGGAAGCGGATGACCAACTGGTCGCCGTCGAGCTCGGCGGCCTCGACCGTACACCGCCGCAATACCGGGGCCAGCCGCATTCGCCGCCGGACCCCGTCCGCTCCCACGATCAAATCGTCCTCCACTCGTCCCAGCCGCAGCGTCGACGGATCGACGATCGGCAGATGCATGCGCATCGCGAACACCGAGTGCACGCCGGCCCCCGACTCGAGCCGCACCATCGGCTCGGCGGGGACGGGCAGCACACCGTCCGCATCTGTGCCAAGCATAGGGATCGGACGCCATCCCACCCAGTTACCACTCGCGTCCACCGCATAGGACAAAGCGCACAGTGAGCTCAGGCCCACCGGTTCGGCCCCGGCATGCCCCACGACCTGCACCGGAACATCCCGCAGCCGCTTGCCCAGCTCGGTCACCACGTCGAGTTGCTCACCGCGACGGTTGAAGTACCACTGCACCGCCGGATGCGGGGGTGCGACCGGATCGGCGTCCGGCAATTCCGGCAGCACCTTGTTCACCAGCACGGCATCCAATCGGATACCCAGCAGCGCGGCCGCCGAACGCACCCGCGCCGACTCCGCGACCGCCACCTGTTCGGCGGCGGTGACCAGGCGCGCGCCGGTGCGGCTCCGATCCACGAGCAGATCCCGAGCCGCGGTGACCGACTGCACGATCTGCTCGATGGTCACCGCCAGCACGGCCTTACGGAAGTCGGTGCCGATCGCCTCCATGGTCCGGGAGTGCGCGGGCCAGACCCGTTCCAGGTAACCGAGGACCGTGTCGGGCGCGGTGACGATGCGCAGCATGTCCGCCGACGGCGGGCAGTCCACCACGATCACATCCCAGCGGGCGTCCTTGGCGAACTGCGTGATCTCCAACAGCGCCAACAGTTCCTGCACCCCGGGCAGCCCGGTCAGCTCGGCGGGATCCAATGCCCCCAGGTCGAATCCGTGCTCATGCCCGGCCCCGGACGCCATGATCAGCACCTGCCGGAACCGATCCTCCAGCAGCGCAAGCGAATCCACTTCGATCACATCGAGTGTCGCGGCGGCAGCGAGCACATCGCCCCGCGGCACGGACTGCGCCTGCCAGGCGGTCGCACGTCCATGCTCGACACCGCCGAATCCCGGCTCGCGGCCACCGAATTCTGTTGCGACGCTGTCGAATCCAGGCGGTGAGTAATTCTGCTCCGCAGGCTGGAACATGGGCAGTGGGATGCTGGCGACGGCGGGTTTGGTGCTGCCGCCGTGGCGCAGACGGAAACCCAGGGCGTCGCCGAGGGAGTGGGCCTGGTCGAGGGAGGCCAGCAGGACGCGCTGGCCGGTGCGGGCGTAGGCGAGGGCGGTCGCGCACGCCAGCGTGGTCTTTCCGACACCCCCCTTGCCGATGAACAACTCGACGCGGGTGGCGGGGCGCGGCGAGCGGTCGGTACCGCCGGGACTCAGCCTTCGACCCGTTTCTTGAGTTCCTTGAGGGCGGTATCGGTGATGACCTTCTCCGCTTTGCGTTTGAACATGCCGATCATCGGGATGTTGAGGTCCACGGTCAGCTCGTAGACGACCTGGGTGGTGCCGTCGGGCAGGGCGATCAGTTCGTAGGTGCCGTCCTGCGCCTTCTGCAGGTCACCGGCGACCAGGCTCCAGCTCACCGCGCGGCCGTCGGGCCGCCACGTGTAGGACAGCGTGTAGGTGTCCTTCACGACCCCGGCGTCGAGGGTGAAGCGGGCGGTGCGGGCGCGGCCGTCGGGGAGCTTCTCCAGCACTTCGACCGAGCGGGCCGCGGCGACCCATTCCGGATACGACTCCAGGTCGGCGATGACCGCCATCACTCGATCCGAGGGGGCGTCGATCACGATCGACCTCTGAGTTCGATCGGCCATGGGCGGCAACGCTTCCTTTCAAGCCATTGGAGAGGTGTGGGCGCGCGGGAGCAGTCGGTCAGTGCGCGGCGGCGGGGGCGACCCCGGCCTTGCGTCCGGCCTCGAGCCGGGCCTTGATCTCGAAGGACATGACCTTGCCCGCGACGCGGCGGGTCCGGTTGACGGCCAGCAGGTCACGCCCGGACAGACCGGCGATGCCGCCGCGCGGTTCGGCGTGCATGAAGAAGTGCATGACGACGCCGTCCAGCATGGGCTCCAGCCAGACCTCCATGGTGCCTTCCGCGCCACCGCTGACGGTCCAGCGAATTCCCTTGTCGGCGCGGTCTTCCCGCACCTGCAACTGCAGGTCCGGGAACCACTTCCGCCAGCGGGCACGATCGGCCAGCACCTCGGCCACGGCCTCACCCGGCGCGGCGACGAAGGTCTGATCGGCAACCTGGATACTGCTCACGCGGCTGAGCCTAGCGCAGGACGGGAATCGTCTCAGACCCGCGCCGACCGGGTACCGGCCAGCAGTTCCTGTAGTCGCTCGCCCATCAGGTCCCAGCGCCACTGCTGCTGCACCCAGGCGCGACCGGCCGCGCCCATGGCCGCGGCTGTGTCGCGGTCGGAGAGGATGTCCACGATGGCGTCGGTGAGCGACTGGATGGAGCGGCCGTTGACGACGCGGCCGGTCTCGCCCTCGCGCACGGTTTCCGGGGCACCACCCGAATTGCCCGCCACCACCGGCACTCCGGTGGCCGAGGCTTCCAGGAAGACGATGCCCAAGCCCTCGACATCGAGACCGAAACCACGGGTGCGGCACGGCATGGCGAACACGTCGGCGAGCGTGTGGTGCGCGGCGAGCTCCTTGGACGGGACCCGGCCGGTGAACACCACGTCGTCGGACACGCCCATGGCCGCGACCAGGGCGCGGAGTTTCTGCTCGTAGGGTCCGCCGCCCGCGATCACCAGCACCGCGCCGTCGATGCGCTTGCGAATCTCGGGCATGGCCGCGATCAATGCGTCCTGTCCCTTGCGCGGCACCAGCCGCGACAGGCACAGAATCGTCGGCCGGTCCCCCAGCCCATACCGCGCGCGCAGCTCGGCACGGGCGGCTGGATCCGGCTTGAAGATCTCGGAATCGACTGCGGGCGGCAGATATTCGAGCGCCGACTGGGCACCGAACGCGGCCGCGAACCGTCCCCGCGTGTATTTACTGACATAGGTGACGACATCGGTGTGATCGCCGATCACCCGCAGCGCCTGCCGCGCGCCGGGCAGCATCGACCAGCCGACCTCGTGCCCGTGCGTGGAGGCGATGATCCGCTCCGCGCCCGCCCGCCGCAGCACCGGCGACATCAGCGCCAGCGGCGCGGCCGCCCCGAACCACACCCGATCGCAGTGCTCGTCACGCATCAGCTTCTTGGCCCGGCGCGCCACCAGCGGCGTCGGCAGCATCAGCGTGGTGGGATGCCGCACCACCTGAAACGGCTGCTCGGCATCGAACTTCCAGTGACTGTCCCCCCGCCACCGCGGCGCGTACACCACCAGTTCGTCGGCGGGCAGCCTTAACGCGAGCGCATGCAGATACGACTGAATCCCACCCGGTCGCGGCGGGAAATCATTGGTAACCAGCAACGTTCGCCCCATGCCGACAAACCTACTGCACCGAGCCCCGCCACTCCCCCCACCCCGAAACCTCGCACCCCGAGTCCCGGCGGGTCGAGTTCTATGCGCCTTCGGCGGTGCGGGTGGAGATCCAGCCGCGCCAGGCGGTGACGAAGTCGGTGTAGCCGGTGGCGAGGGTATCGCGGAAGGCGGTGTCGAGGGCGGCGCGGTCCTTCGGGCCGGCGGCCAGCACGTGGTAGAGGTCCACGAGTTTCGGGTCGCCGTAGTGGTCGGCGACGAAAGCGCAGACCGACCAACCCTGTTCGTAGGCGAGGGAGGCCTGGCCGCTGGCCGGTTCGAACAGGGCGTCGGTGGGGAGGTCCGCGGGGAGGTCGCCGGTGCGGGCGCGGGTGGTGAGGGTGGGGGCGATCCGGCTGACGGGCTCGTGCAGGCCGCGGTGCGCGGTGTACTCGGCCGCGCCCTCGAGCATCCACAATGGGGAGCCGTCGACGGTGATCTTGCGGGTGGCCATGTGGGTGAGCTCGTGCCGCAGCACCGAGCGCAGGCCGTCCGCGCCCAGGCGGCGACCGGCCTCCGGACCGAAAACCACACGCTGACCGGTCAATTCGGCCCCGGGGCGAACCGGGTCGACGACGGTGGAGGCGGCCACTTCGGCGGGCACGTCACCGACCGCACGGGTGAGGGCGGCGAATTCGGCTGGGCTGGAAGCCACCACGACGACGGGCGCCTGATTCCACTGCGGCCCCCACAACGAGGTCACGGCGTTGGTGGCCGCCGCGAGTTCGTTGGCCAGCGTGTCGATGTCGGCGCGCTGCCCGGCATGCCCGAGCACCACTCCGACCCGATCGGATCCGGTGGCCACCGTCTCCGCGACCGGCTTGCCGTAATACTCCATCGTCCGCTTCACCACCGGCACCTGCGGATCCGAGGCGGTGAGCCCGCCGGAGTCCGGGCTCGGCACCACCGCTCGCAGCGTCGGCAGCACCGAGTTCGGCAGCATGAGCAGCGCACCGCACGCGGCGGTCAGGCCGGTGACCATGACCAGGGTGAGCACGAACTGGAATCGCCGGCGCGCCGACAGCCAGCCGCGCACTCGCCGCAAAGCGCTCATCGCCACCTCATGCTCATGCGCGGTTACTGCTGGTCAGAACCGGCGCGCCGAATGGAACGGGGTGGAGCCCATCGGCGCGACCTGCACGGGAACGCCGAATGTCGAAGCGTGCAGCATCAATCCGTTGCCGGCGTAGATGCCCACGTGTGAGATGTCGGAATAGAAGAAGACGATATCGCCGGGCTGCAGATCCTTCTCGGCGACGGGCGTGCCGAAGTCGGATTGCTGCTGGCTGGTGCGCGGCACGTTCTTGCCGACCTGATGGAACGCCCACTGCACGAGGCCGGAGCAGTCGAACTGGTCGGGACCGGTCGCGCCCCAGACATAGGGATCGCCGACGCGGGTGAGTCCGGCGGCCAAGGCACTGGTGCCGGAGCCGGGGACCAGGCCCCTGAGCAGGGTGTCGCGATCGAAGCCGGGCGGGAACATGGAGCCCGCGAGGGCAGACTTGTCACCGGCGGAGAGCTGACCCCAGGCGGCGATGACACCGGCCATGGAGCCTTGCAGCGCAGCGCGTTTGGATTCCAGGTCGGTGCGGATCGCGTCGGCGGCGGTGCTGGCGGCGCGAGCGGCGTCGGCGGCGGTGGTCGCGATGTTCTGCGCGGCGGCGGCCGCATCGGTGGCCTTCTGGTACTGGCTCAGCTGCTCGCTGGTGCGCGCGCCCACCAGATCCACGATGGACATCTGGTCGAGCAGCTGCTGCGGTGAATTGCTCACCAGTAGCGAGGTGAGCCGGTTGGTGCGGCTGCCGAGCAGGGCGGAGGTGGCCGCGCGGTCGACGACCGGTTGGTAGCGGCTGATCTCGGCCTTGGCCGCGTCGAGCGTGGCGGTGGCGTCGGCGGCCTTCTTCTCCGCGGTGGTCTGCGTGGCGACCTTGGCGTCCAGGTCGGCCTGCGCATTGAGCGCCTGCTGATTGAGCTGTTCGGATTGCCGCGACAGGTCGATCAGCCGCTGCACTGCTTCCCCAGCAGTTGTCGGTGCGGAGACCGGGTCGGCCATCGCGGGTCCGAGACCCAGGGTGCCGTAGGTGCCGACCATGAGCGCGCCTACCGTGAGGGCTCCACCCACCAGTCGTTTCGCATGATGACTGTGTGTTCGATGAGGTCGCTGTTGCGCTGCCACCGTTGGTGTCGTCCCGTTCTCTTACCCCGAGCTGGTCAAGAAGGTCTCGATAAGATTACGAAACGGCGACCGGTTGTGTCCAGCAGGCCACGGAACCATTACGGACGCCGTTTCGAAATCAGCCCTCGAGCAGGGCGGGAGGTTCTAGATTCGGACCGCGCCCGCGAACGGCATCGAGGCGATCGAGGCGACCTTCACCGGCTGACCGGAGGTGGACGCGTGCACCACATTGCCGTCACCGATGTAGATGCCGGAGTGGCTGCCGCCGTAGAACGACACCACGTCGCCCGGCTGCAGATCGTCGTAGGACACCGGCGCGCCGGCGTTCGCCTGCTCATAGCTGGTGCGCGGCAGGCTGATTCCGGCCTGTGCGTAGGACCACTGCACCAGACCGGAGCAGTCGAAGGCGTTCGGGCCGGAGGCGCCGTAGACGTACGGGTCACCCAGGCGGCTCATGGCGGCGTCGACCGCAGCCTGGTGCACGCTGTTCTGCGGGGCCGGGGCGGCCGGGCCGGGGCCCTGCGGGGTGACGATGCCCGGGATCTCGGGGATGTTCACCGGGATGGACGCGGGCACGCCCGGAATGGCCGGAAGCTGGATCGAATCCGGCACATCGAAGACACCGACCGGAGTGTTGACCGGCTGGGCCATCGCGGGGGTCGCGGGCAGCAGCAGCGCACTCAGCGTGGCAGCGCCGACGGCTCCGGCCGCTGCGGCACGGCGCGCGGTGCGCTTGATGCCCCGGGCCTGTCGCTGGGAGGAGGTGGTCGCCATGGTGAGGTACTTCCAATCTGCCCCGCGACGCCGTACCCGGTGGTACGTCGGACTCCGCGAGGTCTCAGGAAGATTACGAGGACATAACGGTGCTTTGTAAAGCCGAGCCGGTCGGTCCGTGACTCGAAATTGTTACGCGGTCCTATTTCGGTGCGACTAACGTCACAGCAATCACGAAACGATAACAGCGGCCGTTTTTGCGAGAGCGTCCCAATGGCTACCGGCGAGTAGGAAGCGGCCACCGAAGGCCCCCGCGACCTGGACGGATTCCGAATAACACAAGGTCAGAGCCATGGGCTCCGACCTGGGAGTCTGCGACACGCTCGAGCGACACGCCCGACAGCGGGGCAGCAGGGCAGCACGCGGCGGGCGGCGAACCGGACCAACCGGCCCCTTCATCAAAATTGATCCACAATCCGCATTAATGTGACCTCGGCCACAATCTCGCATATTTCCGCAATTCGGGGATTGCACCTCGAGTATCTCGGCCGCACTCGACCGGAAATTCAGACATTTCCCGGTCCAATCTCAGCAAGATCACGGCCGCACGTGGCAGCGGGTCACGCACCTCACCCCCACACCCACGCCGGACCGCGAGGCGACCGAACCGGCCCCCGACCGGCGCGGCTTGTCGGACCCCACGCCTAGGCTTGCCGTCCGTGTCTTCGCGATCGGATCCAGCGGCCCAGCTGGCCTTCGACGAGCTCGAAACCCCGCTCTACGACACCACGTTCGTCGTGGTCGACCTCGAGACCACCGGCACCAGTCCGGACGGGGACTCCATCACCGAGATCGGCGCGGTGAAGGTGCGCGGCGGCGAGGTGCTCGGCGAGTTCGCGACCCTCGTCAATCCCGGGTGCGCGATCCCGCCGCAGATCGTGCAGATCACCGGGATCACCACCGCCATGGTGGTGGACGCCCCGCGCATCGAGCAGGTGCTGCCCGGATTCCTGGAGTTCGCGCGGGGTGCGGTGCTGGTCGCCCACAATGCCCGCTTCGATGTGGGGTTCCTGAAGGCCGCGGCGGCGCGGTGCGAATTGCCGTGGCCCGCTTTCCAAACGCTGTGCACCGTGCAGCTGGCGCGGCGCGTGCTGCCGAAGGACGAGGCGCCCTCGGCCAAGCTCTGGTATCTCGCGCAGCTGCTGGGGGCCGAGACGCGACCCACCCACCGGGCGCTCGATGACGCCAAGGCGACCGTGGACGTGCTGCACGCGCTCATCGCCCGGGTCGGCAATCAAGGGGTGCAGAGTCTCACCGAGCTGCTGGACTATCTGCCGGAGGTGACGCGGCGGCAGCGCGCCAAACGTGGGATGGCCGCGGACCTTCCGGCGACGCCGGGCGTGTACCTGTTCCGCGGGCCGTCGGACGAAGTCCTCTATATAGGGACGGCGGTGAATCTGCGCCGCCGCGTCCGCAACTACTTCACCGGGTCCGACACCCGGCCGCGCATGCGCGAGATGGTGCAGCTGGCAACCCGGGTCGATCACGTGGAGTGTTCGCACGGTCTGGAGGCCGGGGTGCGGGAGCTGCGGCTGCTGCTCGCCCACACCCCGCCCTACAACCGGCGCTCGAAGTTCCCGCAGCGCGCGTGGTGGCTGACGCTGACCGACGAGCCCTTCCCCCGCTTCGCCGTCTCCCGCACGCCGACCCGGGACGCGCTGGGCCCGTTCGGCTCCCGCTCCGACGCCCAGGAGATCGCCGCCACCCTCGCTGAGCAGGCGGGCTTGCGCACGTGTACGAACCGCATCCCGCGCACCGGCCGCCACGATTGCCCGCCCGCCGTGGTCGGCGGTTGCCCCGCGGGCGCCGAAAACAGCCCCCTATATATAAAGGAATACGAACGAGCTCCGGCCCTGGTCCGCGACCTGTTCACCGGGCTCGACGACGCGCTGCTGCACACCATCGCCGCCAAACTCGAAACCCTCTCCACCGCAGAACATTTCGAGGCCGCAGCCCGCCTGCGGGATCGCACCGTGGCAGTGGTCCGCGCGCTGCGCCGCACCCAACGCCTCGCCGCCCTGGCCGCCATCCCCGAACTGATAGCTGCCCACCCCGACGGCGCCGGTGGCTGGGAGTTCGCGATCATCCGCCACGCCCGCCTCGCCGCCGCCGGCACCGCCGTCCGCGGCATCTCCCCCATGCCGGTCGTCGACCGCCTCGCCGCCTCCGCCGAAACCGTCATCCCACCCAACCTCTCACCGCCCGACACCACCCCGTCCTATCCCCCACTCCGCGGCGCCCTCCCGGAGGAGGCGGGCCTCCTCGTCCGCTGGCTCGAACAACCCGGCACCCGCATAGTCCGCACCACCGACGGCTACGCCGAACCCCACCGCGGCGCAGGCGCCTGGCTCGACTGGCTCGCCCGCGCCGAAGCCGCCCGCACACCCAACGACACCTAGCTCGCCCTGCCACCACACCTAGCCGCATCGCCCTTGGCCGCGTCGGCCACCTTCCGGCGGGCCCAACCGGGATCGAGTGCCGAAAGTGCCTCGTCGCGAGGCGGATTCGTGCCGTCCAGGGGTGCGAAGTTCTGAAGGGCGGGGTGTCGAAGTGCGGGCGCGGGCAGAATGACGGGATGGATGTGCCTGATTCCGAGCGGTGGAACCACAACATCGAATATCACCGGCTGCTGGGGGAGGCGGTGGCCGGGGCGCGGGATGTGTTGGATGTGGGGTGCGGGGAAGGGATGTTGGCCAGGCGGATTCGGCGGGAGGGGGCCGCTGTTACCGGGATCGATCCGGATCCGAAGAGTATCGAGTTGGCGCGGGAGCAGTCCGCGCCGGACGAGATCACGTATGTGCAGGCGGATTTCCTCGCGTATCCGTTCGAGCCGGAGGCGTTCGACGGGATCGTGTCGATCGCGGCCATCCATCACATGGATGCGGAGAAGGCTTTGGTTCGGATGCGGGAGTTGCTGCGTCCGGGCGGCACCCTGGCGCTGATCGGCATGGCTCGCAACAGTTCTCCCGCGGATCTGCCCTGGGAGGCCGCGGCCCTGCTCACCAGCTTCAAGGACCGGCTCTTCCGTGCGCAGTGGGCGCATCCGTCGCCGGTGGTTTGGCCGCCGCCGCAGACCTACGCCGAGGTGCAGCAGACGGCCGCCGAGGTTCTCCCAGGCGTCCGCTACCGACGCCACGTGCTGTGGCGCTACTCGCTGGTGTGGACCAAGCCGAATCCGGCCGCGCCGCAGAGCTAGTCGTTGCCGCGCTAGCGCGGGATGTCGTGGGTGCCTCCCGCAGATCGGCCGGGTCGGCGCGAGTAGCCGGGGGCGAGGGTGGTCCGGGTGGTGGCACCCGTCATCCGGGCGACCGTCTCCGCGGACAGGCCCTGATCCAGGAGTTCGGCGGCCAGTAGTTGCCGGATCTGGTCGGCGAGACCGCGAAAGCTGAGGTGCTGGGCGGCGAGCCGGTTGTGCAGGCCCCGCTCGGAGACGCCGAGTTCCTGCGCCACCTCGGCGGGTGCGGGCGGAACGGCGGGTCGGTGCAGCAGGATTCGGCGGACCTGGGCCGCGGTGCCGGTGTGCCGCTGCCGCCGGTCCAGCGCCAGTTCGCACTGCTGCACGCAGAGCAACCCGGTGTGCGCGTCCGGTGCCTGCGCGGGCCGGTCGAGCACCTCGTGCGGCACGGTGAATCCGCCACCGACGGACTCGGATTCGGGTTGGGCGGCCAGCGCGAGCGGCGACACCAGCGCCGAAACCACTTCGCGCGCCGCGGTCAGATCACGGGCCAGCAGGAAGTCGCGCACCGAGCTCCCGATCTCGCCGTCCCCGAGCGCCACCACCAGCCCATCCCCCGTCTCCGTGAACACCGGTTCGAACCGCACCGAGGTCACCGCGAAGTACCGTGGCAGCAGCCGGATGGCGTCCCGCACAGTCGGACTCGTCACCATGGCGTATCCCACGATGCCGGCGCTTGTCAGCGTGTACCGCCGCCCGGTCGCCTCCCCCAGCTCCCGCGCGCCACCCCGATACGTGCCGCCCGGCCCGCCCGCAGCGCGGCCGTCCCCCTCCGCACCGCCATGGGCGATCAGGTTTCGGATCACCCGCAGTTCCTGTCCCGCCCGCACCACCGCCCCGGGCTGCTCGAGCTCGTTCGCCCGCAACCCGGTCCCGCCCAGACACTCGGCGACCGAAATCCCCTGCGCCCGACCGGTCTCCACCGCGTACCGGGTGGCCACCGCGGGCCGCACCCCCGGCGGCCGATCAGCCTGGACACCCATGTTCGGAAGCTAACAAAGATCTGCACCCCCGTCACCCGTCCGGACCGGAATTCTCGCGCAGACCCCCTCACCTGCCGCTTCTCTGACTGTCCGGCGGATCACCGTCGTCGAGCACCCACCCGCCGCCGTACCGTCGAATTACCCGATCCGGGCAGCCCGCGGCGCGGAGGGGATGTCTCGGGCACGGAACGGGGAAGGCCCCGAGTCGAATTCGACTCGGGGCCTTCGGGTGGTACCGACGATCAGTGATCGTGCTTGTCGGAGATGGCCGCGTTCTGGGCCGACTCCAACGCGTGGAGCATGTTGTGCTCCTCTTCGTGGGCGTTGGCCACGTTGAGCTCCTGCTCGGACGCCGGGTCGGCGCGCAGGAAGGAGCCGGTGCCGGGCTTGCCGGCGGAGCCGAGCTTGACCATCTTCTTGGGCACCGGAGCACCCTGGTACTCGAGCGGGACCGGGTGGCCGTGCGAGTCGACCGGGCCCAGCGGCTGGTGGACCTCGATGTACTCACCGTGCGGAAGCCGCTTGATGACACCGGTTTCCACGCCGTGCTCGAGCACCGCACGGTCGGACCGCTGCAGACCGATGCAGAACCGGTAGGCGACGAAGTACGCCAGCGGCGGGGCCAGCAGCAGCGCGATGCGGAAGAACCAGGTGGTGGCGTTCAGCGAGATGTCGAACTTCAGCGACAGGATGTCGTTGACACACGCCAGCGTCAGCACCATGTAGAACGCGATGGCCATGGCACCGATGGCGGTGCGGACCGGCACGTCGCGCGGACGCTGCAGCAGGTTGTGGCGAGCGGTGTCGCCGGTGAGGCGCTTCTCGATCCACGGGTACATGACCAGCGCACCGAAGACGGCACCCATGATGAGCGCGACCCAGAACGGTGCCGGGACCGTGTAGCGGCCCAGGTACAGCTCCCACGGCGGCATGAGTCGAGCCATGCCGTCGGTCCACATCATGTAGAAGTCCGGCTGCGAACCCGCGGAGACCTGAGACGGGTTGTAGGGACCCAGGTTCCAGATCGGGTTGATCTGGAAGACGCCACCCATGATCGCGACGACGCCGAGGGTGAAGGCGAAGAACGCGCCCTGGTCGGCGGCGAACACCGGGATGATGCGGGCGCCGACGACGTTCTTCTCGGTGCGGCCCGGTCCGGGGAACTGGGTGTGCTTCTGGTACCAGACCAGCGCCACGTGGGCGGCGATCAGGGCCAGGATGATGCCCGGCAGCAGCAGCACATGCGCGATGTAGAGGCGCGGAATGATGATGGTGCCCGGGAAGTCACCGCCGAAGATCAGCCAGTGCATCCAGGTGCCGATGACCGGGATACCCATGGTGATACCACCGAAGGCGGCGCGCAGACCGGTACCGGAGAGCAGGTCGTCCGGGATCGAGTAGCCGAAGAAGCCCTCGAACATGGCCAGGATCAGCAGCAGCGAGCCGATCACCCAGTTGGCCTCACGCGGCTTGCGGAACGCGCCGGTGAAGAAGATGCGGAACAGGTGGATGATGATCGACGACGCGAAAAGCAGTGCCGCCCAGTGGTGCACCTGTCGCACGAACAGACCGCCGCGCACCTCGAAGGAGATGTTGAGCGCGGTCTCGTAGGCCCGCGACATGGTGACACCGCGCAGGGGCTGGTAGGCGCCCTGGTAGACGGTCTCGCTCATGGACGGGTCGAAGTACAGCGTCAGGTAGATACCCGACAGCAGCAGGATGATGAACGCGTACAACGCGATCTCACCGAGCAGGAACGACCAGTGGGTCGGGAAGACCTTGTTGATCGAGCGCTTGGCGAACTTCGCCATGTGGTAGCGCTCGTCCACTTCGTTGGCCTGGATGGCCGCTTTGCTAGGGCTCATGAACGACGCTCCCAGTAGGCCGGGCCGAGGGGCTCGATGAAGTCGTGCTGGGCGACCAGGTAGCCATCGGCGTTGACGGTGATGGGCAGCTGCGGCAGCGCGCGAGCGGCGGGACCGAAGACCGGCTTACCCCATTCGGTCGCGGAGAACTGCGACTGGTGGCAGGGGCACAGGATCCGGTTGGTCTGCTGCTCGAACAGCGAAGTCGGGCAACCGAGGTGGGTGCAGATCTTCGAGTAGGCGAAGTAGTCGCCGAAGTTGAAGCTTTCCTGACCCTTGCGCTTGATGGCGTGCTCGGCATCCTGGGTGCGCAGGCGGATCAGCATGACCGCGTTGCGGATTCCGCGCAGCGACGCCAGGGTCGCCTTCTCGTCTCCGCGCCAGGATTCCTTCCAGGGGAAGACGGTTTCCATGGCACCGGCGTCGAGGTCTTCCGGCTTGACGAGGACGATGTCCTCGGGGCGGCCGGTGTCGCGACGCAGGTAGATGGTCTCGCCCGGGTAGTCCGGGGTCCAACCGGAGACCCACAGCGGCGACTTGTCGCCCTTGGCCCACGGGTTCTTGATCATGCCGCCGACGAAGACCAGCAGCGCGCCCACGCCGAGCACGCCGACGCCCAGGCCCGCGGTGCGGGTGATGAGCTTGCGGCGCCCCAGGGTGGAGGTGTCGACCGCATCGGAGAGCTGGGCGACCAGGGTGCGGCGGTCGACCTCCGAGGACGCGCCGTCGTGGCGGTCCTGGATGGAGATCTCGGCCGGGATGAAGTGCTTGCGGATCAGCACCACCGCGATGCCCACGGCCAGCACGGCGACGCCGAGCGTGATGCCGTAGAGCGGGGTGGTCAGCGTGTACATGCCGTTGCCGTCCTGGTGCCGGCCCTTGTACTCCCAGGGCCAGAACAGGTAGACACCGATCAGCGCGGCACCGAAGATGCCGGCGATGGCGAACCACAGGGCCACGCGGCGCTCGGCGCGCTTCTCGGCCCGGGTGCCCGGGACCGGCCAGCGCGGGGCGCGGTAGGCGACGTCGACGCCGTCGAGCTCGGTGCCGAGCTTGACCAGCTCGTCCCGCGACATGGCGTCGAGCTGCTCGTCCGTTGGCTCAGTGGGGTTGTCCCCCATGCTGTTTCGCTCCTGTTCACTCATGACCGGGAACCGATCCACATCGCGGAACCGACCAGGACCACGATGCCGACGACCCAGATGGCCAGGCCCTCGGTGGCGGGACCGAAGCCGCCGAGGCCGTAGCCACCCTCGGACTTGGTCTCCATCCGGTCCTTGATGTACGCGACGATGTCCTGCTTCTCTTCCGGCGTCAGCTGCCGGTCGGAGAACTTGGGCATGTTCTGCGGGCCGGTGAGCATGGCCAGGTAGATCTGCTGCTCACTGGCCTCTTCCAGCGGGGGCGCGAACTTGCCGGAGGACAGCGCGCCGCCCTTGCCGGTGAAGTTGTGGCAGGACGCGCAGTTCATCCGGAACAGCTCGCCACCGCGGCCGAGGTCGCGATCCGCGATGAGGGATTCCTCCGACACCGAGCCGTCGCCGTCGCGGCGCACGGTCGGACCGCCGCCCTGGGACTGGACGTACGCGCCGAGCGCGTCGGTCTGGTGCGCGTCGAACTTGGCGGGCTTGCGCAGGATCTGTGCGCCGTTGCCGGCGGCCGGCATGCGGCCGGTGGAGACCTGGAAGTAGACCGCGGCCTCACCGACGCCGATCAGGCTGGGGCCGCGATCCTGCACACCCTGCAGGTTGGCGCCGTGGCAGGTGACGCAGGAGGTGTCGTAGATCTGCTTGCCCTCGCGGATCAGCGCGGACTGGTCGTCTTTCGCGGTCGCGACCTGAGCCGTCGGGGTCAGGGCGGACGCCGCGAAGCCGGCTCCGACGAGGCCCATCAGGAGAACCAGACCGCCAACCAGCTTCCGACGCATGCGGCGCTGCTTGCGGACCTTGGTGGCCTGGCCGATCCCCTCGGGATCTGGCGCTGACGGGGGAGATGAACTCATCTGTGTCCCTTTGGAGTAGACGGAACCGACTTGTACAAGTTTTGGGGTGCCGACGCGGGCTGGCCTCGGCGCGTGTCCGGTGTTAGCGGACGAAGTAGATCGTCGCGAAGAGGCCGATCCAGACGATGTCGACGAAGTGCCAGTAGTACGAGACGACGATCGCCGCCGTGGCCTGCGCCGGGGTGAACTTGCTGAGCTTGGTGCGCACCAGCAGGAAGATGAAGGCGATGAGACCGCCGATGACGTGCAGACCGTGGAAGCCGGTGGTGATGTAGAAGACCGAGCCGTACACAGAGCTGGAGATCGAGGTGCCCTCGGTGACGAGCGCGTGGTACTCGGTGGCCTGACCGCCGACGAAGATGGCGCCCATGATGAAGGTCAGCACGTACCAGCGACGCAGGCCGAACACGTCACCGCGCTCGGCGGCGAAGACGCCCATCTGGCAGGTGAACGAGGACAGCACCAGGACGGTGGTCACGGGCACGGCCAGCTTCAGGTTCAGCTCGGTCGGCTCCGGCGGCCAGACGCCGTGCGCCTGCGCGCGAGCAACGAAGTACATGGCGAACAGGCCCGCGAAGAACATCAGCTCGCTCGACAGCCAGATGATGGTACCGACGCTGACCATGTTGGGCCGGTTCAGCGAATGCACTCGCTGGGTAATGGCCGATCCTGGGGTCCCTACTGCGGTCGTCACGCCGGTAAGTATGACTTGTCGTAGTACGACAGGCGTAGCGGGGTACGAAAGTTCGTCGTACGTGTCGGAAAGCCCAGGGCGAGCGAGCGTCTCGCGGGGGCTCTCGGCGTGTCACGGCAGAGCCTAGATTGCGCAGGTAAGAGGAAGCTGAGCCGTGTGGAGAGGTCGAAATGAGCGCGAAATCGTGGTGGCGGCGGATGGTCGGACGGAGCGGGACAACGGAACTGGATCCGACACGCCCGGATCTGGTGGTGGTCGCGTCGAGTTTCGATGACGCCGAAGCCTGTTCAGCGGCCCTGGGCAAGGCGATGGACTGGACTCCCGACCAACCAGTAGTCCTCCGGCACCACCTCCGAGTTCCCGCCGACCGCGTGAATGCGGTGCAGATCATTGCCACGCAGATCGGCTATGGCACTGCCTTGGTGGACGCTTCGGACCCCGCGAAGCTGGTTTTGCAGCGGGTTCAGGTGCTCGACGCGCTGCATTGCTCGCAGGAACGCTCCCGGATGGCCGGTATCGCCCAGCGTCACGACGGCGACGTGCTGGGCTGGGACGCCCTGCAGCCCGCGTCCGGTCCGGGCGATAAGTACTAGCCCCGCAGATTAGGCTTTCCCCAACAACACTGGTGTCCGGATATCCGGCAACGGGAAGAGAAGGCAATGAGCGCGCGCAGCTGGCGAGAAGTTCTCGGCATCCTCACCGACGGCAACGACCTGTCCCTGGACGAGGCCGCGTGGGCGATGAACGAGATCTTCACCGACAACGCCACCTCCGCGCAGATCGCGGCCTTCGGCGTGGCCCTCAAGATGAAGGGCCCGACCCCGACCGAGCTCAACGGCCTGGCGGGCGGGATGCTCGCGCACGCGCGGCGGGTGCCGCACGAGGGTGCGGCGGTGGATATCGTCGGCACCGGCGGCGACAAGTCCGGCAGCGTGAACATCTCCACCATGTCCTCGATCGTGGTGGCGGCCAGCGGGATTCCGGTGATCAAGCACGGCAACCGGGCGGCTTCCTCCAAGAGCGGCGGCGCGGATGTGCTCGAGGCGCTGGGCGTGAAGATCGCGCTGGGCCCGGAGTCGGTGGCCGAATGCGTGCGCCAGACCGGGATCGGTTTCTGCTTCGCGCCGGTGTTCCATCCGTCGCTGCGCTACGCCAGTCAGGCGCGCGGCGAGATCGGCATTCCGACGGTCTTCAATATCCTGGGCCCGCTGACCAATCCGGCGCAGCCGTCGTCCGGTCTGATCGGCTGCGCGTTCCCGGATCTGGTGCGAGTGATCGCGGGCGTGTTCAAAGAGCGCGGCGCCTCGGCGCTGGTGGTGCGCGGCAATGACGGCCTGGACGAGATCACCACCGCCGACACCACCGACGTGTGGGTGGTCGCGGGTGGCCGCAGCCACGAAACCACCATCGACCCAACGAAACTCGGCATCGAGCGGGTGGATCCGGTCGCGCTGCGGGGCGGCGACGCGGAGATGAACGCGGTGATCGCCCGCAATATGTTCGCCGGTGACCCGGGCCCGGTCCGCGACGCGGTGCTGTTGAATTCGGCCGCAGCGCTGGTGGCCTTCGAACTGCGCCCCGAGGACGTCGACGGTGATCTGCACACCAAGCTCGGGGTGGCGTTGCAGCGGGTGGCGGCGACCGTCGATTCCGGTGCGGCGTCCAACCTGCTGGACCGCTGGGTCACCGTCTCCAACAAGCTGGACGCGAACTAACCCTTCGTCGCCTGGATGAACTCGCGCATGGCGTCGAAACTCTTGACGCCGGGCGAGATTTCGACCGAGCTGGACACGTCGACACCGAAGGGCCGGTGCGCCTCGATGACGCCCACGACATTGTCGGCGTTCAATCCCCCGGCCAGCACGACCTGTCCGGGGACCTGCTCGAGCCAGTCCGGGAACGCGGCGAAGACGCCGGATCCGGTGCTGGCGTCGTAGAAGAAGTACTCGCAGTCCTGCCCTGGTTCGGGCGCGGTGGCCGAGCAGTAGGCCAGGTTCGGCAGCGCGGTCCAGTTGTAGAGCTGGATGACGTCGAAATCGTCGATGACGCCCGCGACCTCGCTCTTGTCGAAGGCCACCACGAAACTGCGAATTCGCCCGCGCGCGTAGGCGGCCAGCTCGCGGGCCCGCTCGGCCTCGACGTAGCGCTTGCTCTTGGTCGTGCCCACCACGCCGATGGCGGAGTAGCCGAGTTCGACGGCCCAGTCGATCTGTTCCTCGGTGGTCAGCCCGCACACCTTCACGAACATGGTTGCCTGTTCCTGTCTACTCGAGTGAATTTCCTCCGAGTGTCCTGAGAGTTCGGGCCACTCACCTGTGTCTTTGTGACTGCGATGGTCACAGCGGCGTTACAGTCTCGTCATGCGATATGCGGTAGTGCTATCCGGCCTCGTGGTCGTGTTCCTGGGCATCGGGATCCCGGTCAGCGAGGCGCACTCGGCCCGCACCGAGACCGCGGTGAACGGCACACTGAACGTGGACGGCCACAACTACGGCCTGCCCGATGACTGCGTGACCATCCGCAGCATCCCCCGTCGCCTGAATGTCGACAACGAAACCGCGTTGCGGGCCCGGGTGTATCTGTTCCCCGGCTGCAAGGGCGGCGTCACGCACACCATCGAGCCGGGGCACACCGGAACCGCCCTGGGCGCGTCGGTGCAGACCAGCTGATCTTTCGCAACGGCTATTCGCCGATCGAGAACCCGGCCTCCACGTCGGCGCGCGAGTACGACTTGAACGCGATGTGGGTGGCGGTACGCAGCACACCCGGCGTCTTGTTGATCCGCCCGGTGACCACATCCGCGATCTCCTCGTGGTCGCGCACCCGCACCACGGCGATCAGGTCCACGTCCCCCGCGCACGAGTAGACCTCGGCCACGCCCTTGATGTCGGCGAGTTCCTGCGCGGTCTCGGGAATCCGATCCGGCTCGGCGGAGATCAGCACAATCGCGGTAATCATGCGCCCAACTCTACTGGCGTCAGTCCGGGATCGAGTCCGTGTGGTCCGACGGGCCGCCGAGGAGTTCGGTGGCGGCATGGTGGATCTTCGCCAGCGCCGACATCAGGTGTTTGCGCTCCACGGCGGTGAGGTCGGCGGTGACCTTGTCCGACAGGGCTTTGCGGTCGGACTCGACGGGTTCGCGGAGTTCGCGGCCGTGGTCGGTGAGCCAGAGGCGGACCAGGCGGTTGTCGCGGTCGTCGCGGCGGCGTTCGAGCAGGCCCGCGGCGGCCATGCGGGTGGCCATCTTGACGACGGTCGGGGTGGTGACGTTGAGTGCCGCGGCCATTTCGCCCGGGGTGCGGCCGTCGTGGTCCCACAGCACGGCCAGCACGTGATTCTGGCCGAGGTGCAGGCCGAGTCGGCGCATGTCGCGATCGGCCAAGGCGCGCAAGGCTTTCGAGGTGCGGCCGTGCAGGTCGAGGAAATCGGCTGAGCCTTCGGAAGACACGCTACCTCCGTGTGTTCGGGTATTGACGGTCGATCGTTAGCCGTCTACCGTTTTTTCAGTAGACGGCTAACGATCTGGAGAAGTCATGCTACTGCTCACCGGAGCGACCGGGAACATCGGCCGCGAACTCACCCGCATCCTGGACGCCGACGGCGTCGATTTCCGTGCCCTGGTCCGCGACCCCGACCGGGCGAAATCCCTACCCGCACACGCCGAACCGATCCTCGGCGACCTCGACGACGATGCCGCCGTCACCCGTGCCATGCAGGGCGTCACCGCGCTGTTCCTGCTGGTCCCGGGCGTCGGCCTGGACCACACCCGCACCGCCCTGCGCGCCGCAGAGCAAGCGGGAGTGCAGCGCATCGTCCTGATCTCCTCCGCCCATGTTCTCGTCGACCCCTTGCCCGCCATGGGCAGCTGGCATCACGAGCGCGAGAACCTGGTGCGCGCCACTGGAATTCCGTTCACGATCCTCCGCCCGGGCGGCTACATGTCGAACGCGTTGGAGTGGGCTCCCCGCATCCGCACCGACGACCCCATCCTCGACCCCTCCGGCCCCGGCCGCTTCGCCCCCATCGACCCGGCCGATATCGCCGCGGTGGCTGCCCGCTGCCTCACCGAACCCGGGCATACCGGCGCGTCCTACCACCTCACCGGGCCGGAATCCCTGACCATCGGCGACCAAGTGGCGATCCTGTCGCGAATCCTGGACCGCGACATCAAGATTCGGGAGGCCGCCACCCCGGAGGAGGCGGTCGCGGCCCGGTACCCGAACGGCGCTCCCCCGCGCTTGGCCGCAGCCATCGTCGAGGGCTTCGCGCTGCTGCGAGCCGACACCATGGGTGCACGTACCGACACGGTCGCCGAGATACTCGCCCGCCCACCGCGTACCTTCGCCGACTGGTGCGTCGCCCATCTCGACGCCTTCGCCTAGCCCAGCCGAGTGGCACATCCCGGAGGGGATTCGTCCGAATCCGCCTCCAGACTGTGCCACTCGGCTAACCGCCAGGGGTGACTACCACTGGCCGGGGACGTACTCGCCGCCGAGCATGCCGGAGATGACATTCAGCCGGTTCCACGCGTTGATGGTCGCGATCAGGGAGATCAGTGCGCCGATCTGGTCGTCGTCGTAGTGCTTGCGGACCTGAGCCCAGGTGTCTTCGGTGATGCCGGGGGCGGCGTCGGCGAGGCGGGTGCCTTCCTCGGTGAGGGCGAGGGCGGCGCGCTCGGCGTCGGTGAAGACGGTGGATTCCTTCCACGCGGCGACCATGGCCAGGCGGACGGGGGTTTCGCCGGCGTGGGCGGCGTCCTTGGTGTGCATATCCAGGCACATGCCGCAGGAGTTGATCTGGGAGGCGCGGATTTTCACCAGTTCCTGGGTGGCCTTGGGGAGGGTGGAGTCGTCGATGACGCGGGCCGCGGTGACGAGGCGCTTGTTGAACTTGGCGGCGACTTCGTTCTCGTAGATGGCGAAGCGGGTCATTGCTCTCTCTTTTCTGTGTGGGTCTCTGTTGCCTTCGTCGGGTTGACGACGCGGGGCGCGTGGGTGTGACATCGCCTCCGGTGTGATGCCGGTCACCGGAATCGGCTGCCCCTGGAATGGGAATCTTGATTTCCCGAAATCGCCTCCGAGCGAGTGAGTCCGGCGCGATCATGAATCAGAACGATTGTGAACCGACCGGTAGTCACTATCCGGCTACCTAGGGGGTTGCGATGCTCGACGCAGGCAGACATCGAAAGATCTCATCCAGCGGTCAATGGCAGGGGGTTCGTCCGGAGCTGCGGCGGCGCAGCACCGGCCGACATCATCGACCGATTACCAGCACCGTCCGTACCAGGACACTGCAGGCGCTGCTACCGGGAGCGACGATCATCGCCCTGGCCACCGGCGCCGCACCGGCCTGGGCCGACGCGGTCCCGGCCTTGACCGACGACGCCCCACCCACACCGGATGTCCTTCCGGCCGAGGCGGATTCGGCTCCGGTCGCGGATCCGATCGCGGGGCAATTGCCCACCCAGATCGACCCGCTCGCCGGATTGTCCAGTGATGTGCTGCAATCCGTCGCGGGCTTCTCGACGCTGAATTTCCCGGGCGTCGATCTGCCCGGCGTGAATCTGCCCGCGCTGTTCACCCCGGACACCGCGATCGTGGTGCTGGGTTACGGCCTCGAGCCGGACGGCCAGATGCGTCCGGAACTCATGGCCCGCCTGTATGCCGGGTACGTTTCGGCGCTGCTGTCGCCCGCAGCCCCGGTCATCGTGACCGGCGGCAATCCGCAGAACGGGGTGACCGAGGCGGATGCCATGGCGGACTGGCTGGTCGACCACGGCATCGATCGGGCGCGGATTCACACCGAGACCAAGGCGAATTCGACGGTCCAGAACGCGGCGTTCTCGGCGCAGCTGATGGACGCGATCGGCGCGCACGCGGCGATCCTGATCACCTCGGCCGATCACATCGCCCGGGCGCTGACCAACTTCCAGGCGGCCGGAATCTCGGTGGTGGCCACCATGACTCCGGATGCGGCACCGCTGGCGGCGGAGCCGTTCGGTCCGGGCAAGTAGCCGTCGTCATTCCGGCGTGTTCTTGGCCGGAATCCAACGCACGGGTGTGGATTCCGGCCAAACGCACGCCGGAATGACGGGGTCAGGCCAGGTAGCGGGCGATGCTCTCGGCGACGCAGGCGGGCTTGTCCACGCCCTCGATCTCGACGGTCACCGTCCGCACGGCCTGCACGCCGCCGGGGATGTCGGTGAGCGCGTCCAGGGTGAAGCGGCCTCGGATGCGGCTGTCCACCGGCACCGGGTTGATGAAGCGAACCTTGTTGAGCCCGTAGTTGATTGCCATGCTGGCGGCGCTGACGGTCATGACCTGCGCGGTCATCGGCACCGTCAGCGACAGGGTGAGGAAGCCGTGCGCGATGGTGCGCCCGTAGGGTCCGGTGGCGGCGCGTTCGGCGTCGACGTGGATCCACTGGTGGTCGTCGGTGGCGTCGGCGAACGTGTTGATGCGCTGCTGGTCGACGGTGATCCAGTCGCTGACACCGAGTTCGGTGCCGACGGCCTTGCGCAGTTGTTCGAAGTCGCTGAAGTCGATCATGATGTCCTCCGGCTCAGGCGTAGCGCTGCTTCAGTTCTCGCTTGAGGATCTTGTGGGTGGGCCCCATCGGCAGTTCGGTGACGAACTCGACGCGGCGCGGGTATTTGTACCGTGCCACATGCTCTTTCGCGTAGTCGACGACTTCCTCGGCGGTGAGTGGTCCGGACGGCACCACCACCGCGAGGATCTCCTCGCCGTAGTTGTCGTCGGGCACGCCGATGATCGCGACCTGCGCGATGTTCGGGTGTCGCAGCAGCGCGGCCTCGACCTCGGTCGGGTACACGTTGAAGCCGCCGCGGATGATCATTTCCTTGATGCGGTCGACAATGCGCAGGTAGCCCTGCTCGTCCTTGATGCCGAGGTCGCCGGTGCGGAACCAGCCGTCCACCATGACTTCCGCGGTGGCCTCGGGGTTACCGGTGTAGCCGCTGAACACATTGTGGCCGCGCACCACGACCTCGCCGATCGTGCCGGTCGGCAGCAGTTCGATGCGGTCACGCGCGTCGGGATCGGCGATCTCGACGTCGACACCCCACACCGGGTGCCCGACGGTACCAATCTTGGGTTCGAGCAGCGGCTGGTTCACCGTTGCGGTGGGCGAGGTTTCGGACAGGCCGTAGCCCTCGAGGATGTGGGAGCCGAAGACCTTCTCGAACTCTTCGATGATGACCGGCGGCATGGCCGCGCCGCCGCTGATGCACAGCCGCAGTTCCGGGAGTTGCTCCGCATCCTTGGCGGCTTCGAGCAGACCGTGATACATGGTCGGCACGCCGTGGAAGGTGTTGACGTTCTCGGCGACCATGAGCCGAAGTGCTTCCGCCGCATCGAATCTCGGCATCATGACGAGGGTTGCCCCGAGTCGCCAGTGCGAGTTCATCGAGACGGTCTGCCCGAACACGTGGAACAGCGGCAGCGCGCCCAGGGCGATATCCTCACGCTTGACCTCGTTGGCGTCGAAGGCGTTCACGGTGGCGCACATGACCATGTTGAGGTGGCTGAGCTCCGCGCCCTTGGGCCGACCGGTGGTGCCGCTGGTGTAGAACACGACAGCGGTGTCGAGCGGGCTGCGCGACACATATGCCGGAATCGCTTCTCCGGTCAGCTCTTTCGGGTTGACGCAGTCGATGCCGACCCGGCCTGCCGCTTCGTTGCCGACGGCCGCCACCATCGGATGGCAGATCATGAGCTTGGCACCGCTGTCGCGCAGCACGTACTCGGCCTCGTCGGCGGTGAGCAGCAGGTGCACCGGCACCACCGTCGCGCCCGCCGCGAGGATGGCGAAGTACGCGCGCGGGAAGTCGGCGGTATTGGGTCCCATGAGCGCGACCCGGTCCCCCGGCCGGACCCCGAGTTCGATGAGCGCACCGGCCTGTTCGCGGGCCTGCCGCCACAGGTCGCGGAAGGTGATGCGTTGCTCACCCTCGATGAGGGCGAGGTGGTCGGGTCGCCGCCACGCCGGTTCGGCGAGGATGCTGGCCAGGGAGAGAGTCGCGTTCATTGAGACCTCGGGTTGTTCGGGGGTGGGTGACGGCCTAGAGACCCATGTCCTTGGCGATGATCATCTTCATGACTTCGCTGGTGCCGCCGTAGATTCGGTTCACGCGGTTGTCGGCGTAGAGCCGGGCGATGGGGTACTCGTTGATGAAGCCGTACCCGCCGTGCAGCTGCAGACAGCGGTCGATGACGCGGTGGGCGACCTCGGTGCAGAACAGCTTGGCCGACGCGGCGTCGGCGGCGGTCAGGGTGCCCTGGTCGAGGGCTTCCAGGGCGCGGTCCACGACGGCCTCGGCGGCGTCCACCTCGGCCTGGCAGGCGGCGAGCTCGAACTTGGTGTTCTGGAAGCTGGCGACCGGCTGCCCGAAGACGTTGCGCTGCTTGGTGTATTCCTTGGCGAAGCGGATGGCGGCCTTGGCCTGTGCGTACGCGCCGACGGCAATGGAGGCGCGCTCCTGCGGCAGGTTCTGGCCCAGGTAGGAGAAGCCCTTGTGCTCCTCGCCCAGCAGATCCTCGACCGGCACCTTCACATCGGTGAAGTTGAGTTCGGCGGTGTCGGAGACCTTGAGGCCCAGCTTGTCGAGCTTGCGGCCGACGGTGTAGCCCGCCGACTTGGTGTCCACGGCGAACAGCGAGATGCCGTGGCGGCGATCGGATTCCGTCGGCGCGGCGGTGCGGGCGCAAACGATGACACGGTCGGCGAGCACGCCGCCGGTGATGAAGGTCTTGGAACCGTTCAGCACGTAATGCGTGCCATCCCCGGAAAGCTTTGCGGTGGTGCGCATTCCGGCCAGATCCGAGCCGGTGCCGGGCTCGGTCATGGCGATGGCGAACATGGTCTCACCGGCGACGAAGCCGGGTAGCCAGCGCTCCTTCTGCTCCTGGGTGGCCAGGTTCAAGATGTAGGGCAGGCACAGCCCGACGTGCACGCCCGAACCGCCCAGCGATACCGCGGCGCGGGCGCATTCTTCGATGAGAATGGCCTGGAACTTGAAGGATTCGATGCCCGCGCCACCGAACTCCTCGGGTACCTCGATGCCGAAGACGCCGAGTTCGCCCAGCTTGTAATAGAACTCGCGCGGCGCGATGCCGGCGGCGTACCACTCGTCGTACACCGGCACGACCTCGGCGTCGAGGAAGGCGCGCACGGTCTCGCGGAAGGCTTCGTGATCCTTGTCGAAAACTGTTCTCTGCATGGGGAATCTCCGGGTTAGAGGCGGCGTCCGCCGTCGACGTAAATGGTCTGGCCGGTCACGAACGAAGCGTTGTCCGAGACGAGGAACGACACCACGTTCGCGATATCGGCGGGCTCGCCGACACGGCGCAGCGGGGTGATCTTGGCGGCCTCGGCGCGGAACTCCTCCGGGGAGACACCGACGCGGGCGGCGGTGGCATCGGTCATCTCGGTGACGATGAAGCCGGGGGCGACGGCGTTCACATTGATGCCGAACGGACCCAATTCCATTGCGAGCGTGCGGGTCAGCCCCTGGATGCCCATCTTCGCGGCGCTGTAGTTGGCCTGGCCGCGACTACCGAGCGCAGACACGCTCGAGGTGTTCACGATCTTGCCCGACTTCTGCTTCACCATGTACTTCTGCGCCTCCCGCGAGCACAGGAACGTGCCCTTGAGATGCACCGACATGACCAGGTCCCAGTCGTCGACCGACATCTTGAACAGCAGGTTGTCGCGCAGCACGCCCGCATTGTTGACCAGCACGTCCACCGAACCCAGTTCCGCGGCAATGCGTTCGAACGCGGCCTGCACCTGCGCTTCGTCGGTGACGTTGCAGCCCACCGCGATCGCCGTGCCGCCCGCGGCGACGATGGCGTCCACGGCGTCCTTGCAGGCGGCCTCGTCGAGATCGACGATGGCCACCGCGAAGCCGTCGGCGGCCAGGCGAGCGGCGGTTCCCGCGCCGATTCCGCGCGCGGCACCCGTCACTACTGCGACTTTCGACATGAGTGAATCTCCCTGTCCGTGAGAAGGTTTAGTTGAAGGCGTTCACGCCGGTGAGGGCGCGGCCGATGAGCAGTTTCTGGATCTGACTGGTGCCCTCGTAGAGCGTGAGCACACGCGCGTCACGCAGGTACTTGGCGACCGGGAATTCGTCGATGTAGCCGTAGCCACCGAACACCTGGATGGCATTGTTGGCGGCCTTCACCGCGGCCTCGCTGGCGAAGAGCTTGGCCACCGACGCCTCGGTGCCGAACGGCTTGCCCTTGCCGATCAGGTCGGCGACCCGCCAGGTGAGCAGGCGCGCGGCCTCGACGTCCACCGCGATATCGGCGAGCAGTTCCTGTACCAGCTGATAGGAGGCGATCGGCTTGCCGAATTGCTCACGCTGCCCGGCGTATTCGACAGCCGCCTCGAGGCAGCCGCGCGCGACGCCGACGCATCCGGCGGCCACGCCCATGCGGCCCTTGTCGAGGGCGGCCATGGCGATCTTGAAGCCCTGGCCGAGCTCGCCGAGCCTGTTGGTGTCCGGGACGCGCACCTGATCGAGGACCAGTTCGGCGGTGGCCTGGCCGCGCAGGCCCAGCTTGCCCTTGATCTCGGTGCGAGTGAAGCCGGGCGCGTCGGTGGGGACCAGGAAGGCGGTCACGCCGCGCGGGCCGGGGCCGCCGGTGCGGGCGAAGATGATGGCGACGTCGGCCCAGGTGCCGTTGGTGATGAAGATCTTGGTGCCCGACAGCAGCCAATCCCCGCCGTCCGCAACGGCTTTGGTGGTGAGGTTGCCCGCATCCGAGCCGGTGCCGGGTTCGGTGAGCCCGAAGCAGCCCAGCGCCTGTCCCGCGCACAACCGCGGCAGCCACTCGCGCTTCTGCGCCTCGGTGCCGTAGGTCTTGATGGTCTTGCCGACCAGTCCGAGCGAGACCGAGACGATGCCACGCACCGAACTATCGCCGCGCCCGAGCTCCTCGAGCAGCACGCAGTAGTCGAGCGCCGTGCCGCCGGAGCCGCCGTACTCCTCCGGAATCTCGATGCCGAGAAAGCCCATGTCGCCGAGCTTTCCGACAATGGCGGTGTCGACCGCTTCGGCCCGATCCCAGGCGGCGGCGTACGGGACGACCTCTTTGTCCACCCAAGCCTTGGCCAGGTCCCGCAGTTCGCGCTGCGACTCACCGAGTTCGAAGTCCATGGTGCCGATAGCTCCTAACCGAACGTTGTTAGGTTTATTACTCGAAGCTATCCTAACAGTGTTCGGTTATCAAGAAAACGGTGATAGGTTCGACCCTCACCGGGGGATCACTGGGGTTCCGCCACAGCAGGAGGTGCGTCGATGGCCAGGCCGAAAGTGCCACTGCTGAGCCGCGAACGCATCCGCGAGGCCGCCCTCTCCCTGATCGACCGCGACGGCCTCGCCGAACTGTCGATGCGCAAACTGGCCGCCGAACTAGGCGTCCAAGCCGCCTCCCTCTACACCCACTACCCCACCAAGGACGCCGTCCTCGACGACATCGCCGGCGGCATCATGTCCCGAGTCGACACCTCGGCCTTCGAATCCGGCGACTGGCGCATCGGCCTCACCTCCTGGGCCCGCTCCTACCGCGACGCCCTGGTCCGCCACCCCAACTTCGTCACCTACCTAGCCGCAGGCCCCGGCACCCGCGAAGAAAACCTCCGCCACGCCGACGCCGTCCACGGCGGCCTAGTAGCCGCCGGCTGGCCCCCACGAGACGCCACCAAAATCGGCGCCGCCACCCGCTACCTGGTCATGGGCGCCACCATGGGCTCCTTCTCCCGAGGCTTCGTAGACGACATCCAGATCTACCAAAACCGCTACCCCCACCTAGAACAAGCCCACCTCCTCCGCTCCAAAGCAGACGAAATAGACGCCGAAGCCTTCGACCTAGCCCTAACCGCCTTCACCGACGGCCTCCAAATCCGCTACGCCGCCCTCACCCCCCACCACAAACCTCCAACCCCGTCACCCCTCACCAAGATTGATCTCGCGGCGGACCAGCTGCCGTAGCCACGAGATCAGGGAGTTGTCAGCGAGGGAAAGTGGACAAAATTCCGCAGTGAGTACTCCCTGATCTTGTCGCGCCCACCTCACAGGCGGTGATCGGAGGTGAGCCGTGCTCGATGAACGGGGATGACGAACGCGATGTCGGCGAGATCATCTCCGGTTCAGTGCAATTGGAGAAAGTGGAGTGGCGGATGTCGTTGCCAGGCTCAACCAACTCGGCCGGTGGTCTCATCGCCCCTGCGGCGCCGGGCCTTATCGGGGTTGATGTAGATCCGAACACCCTTGTACACCAAGGTATTCGGCATATCGTCGCCATCGTCAGGGTCCCCGGAGTCGGCGGGATCAGGCAGTTCCGCCCGCTCCTCGATGACGATCTGCGCGGGTGACCTACTGCGACAGATTCGCGGCTGTTGATTCTTGGAAGTCCATGAGGGCTTCGCCGTGGGTTTGGGCCCATTCCGTCAGCATCGCTATCGGTTCTTGGAGGGTGCGGCCGAGAGGGGTGAGGGTGTATTCGACTCTTGGGGGTGCTTCTGCGTAGCGGTGGCGGGTGATGAGGCCGTTGGATTGGAGGCGGCGGAGGGTTTGGGTTAGGACTTTGCGGGAGATGCCGCCGGAGAGGGCTAGGGACTGCCCCGAGTTCGGTTGACTCGCGGGGTGTGGTGTTTCAGGCCGCGAGTGCGGGCTGATTGATTGTCTCAAATTCGATCGGGGTCAGGCGGCCGAGTCGGCGTTGCCGTCGACGGCGGTGGTAGGTCCGTTCGATCCAGATGACGATGGCCAAGCGCAGCTCCTCTCGGGTTGCCCAGTGCCGGCGGTCGAGGACGTTGCGTTGTAGCAGCGCGAAGAACGACTCCATCGCGGCGTTGTCACCACATGCCCCGACTCGTCCCATCGAGCCCCGTAATCCGTTGGCAGACAACGCATGCACGAATCGTCGGGAACGAAATTGGCTGCCCCTGTCCGAGTGGACCACGGTGCCGGCCGGTGAGCGGATCGCGACCGCGTTGCGCAGAGCCGCGACCGCTAGAGCGGCGGTCATGCGCTCGTCGATCGAGTAGCCGACGATCCGGTTGGAAAAGCAATCCTTGATCGCACAAAGATAGAGCTTCCCTTCACCGGTTCGATGTTCGGTGATATCGGTGAGCCACAACCGATTTGGGACTGCCGTGGTGAACTCGCGAGCGACGAGGTCGTCATGGACGGGTGGGCCCGCACGTCTGCTGAGCCCGCGTTTGCGGGCGAATATCGACCAGATCCGCTGCTGCGAGCACAATCGCTGCACCCGATTCTCACCTGCACGGATCCCACGATCACCGAGCTCGTCGGCAATGAAGCGGTAGCCGAACGCGGGGTCGGCGGCGTGTATGTCACGAGCCGCGTCGATCAGATGTGCATCGTCCCAATCACGCTGCGAGACAGGCATTTTCTTCCACTTGTAGAACGCCTGTGGAGTGAATCCGAGCACCCGGCAGATCACCGCGACAGGGAACCCGTCGGCGGCCAGTTCGAGGACCAGCGGGAACCTCATTTTGGGGGCAACTCGCGGGCGAAGAACGCCGCGGCCCGGCGCAGGATCTCGTTCTCCTGTTCCAGCTGTTTGGTGCGTTTGCGCAGCTCGCGCAGCTCCGCGGACTCTTCGCGGGTCAGGCCGGGCTTGTTCCCGTCCTCGATGTCGGCTTGTTTGAGCCAGTTGTGCAGGCACGCTTCGGAGATCCCGAAATCCTTGGCGACCTGCTTGATCGGCGCGTTGCCCTTGCGGGCGACCGCGACGACATCGCGGCGGAACTCCTCCGGATACGGCTTCGGCATGGTGGACATCCTTCCAGCGAGGACGAAGTCCTCACAGATCAGGAATCAACCAAACCGGGGGCAGTCCCCTACGAGTTCGGTGTGGCGTTTGGGGCCGTCTTGGAGGGCGTAGAGGGTTACTACCGACCACTTGTTGGCGATTACTTCAAGGGCGGTGCGGGCGGGGCAGTCGGACATGAACATGGTTCCGGTGGGGGTGCTCACGGGGCGTAGGTTACCAAAAGGTACCTATCGGACTTTTAGCGTTGCCGGCATGCATATTTCAGCTTTGGTTCTGTCTGTTCTGCTCGGTGTGGCGATGCTTCAGTCCGGGGTGATGAAGTTCGTTCGGCCGGCTTGGATTCGTGAGTTCGCGGACGCGGTCCATCTCAGTACGTCGCAGCTCACCGGGCTCGGGAGTCTGCAGATTGCGGCTACGGTCGGGCTCATCGGGGGTATCTGGTTCCCGCCCTTCGCGATTGCCGCCGCGGTCGGGCTGGTGCTCTACTTCTGCGGCGCGATCGGCGCGCATATTCGCAGCGGGGATCGGAACATGTTGGGAGCTGTGGTTTTCCTCGCGCTCTCGATCGCGACGTTGGTCGTGCTCGTGTTCGATGGAGTCACGACAGTCGGGTGAGAGCGCGGTGCAAGAGGATGGGGACAGGCTCGGGGCTATGAGTTGGGAGAACGAGCTTCGGGCCGATGGGAAGACGGTTTTGGTGACGGGGGCCAATGCCGGGATCGGGTACTTCGCGGCGGAACAACTGGCCGCCAGGGGCGCGACCGTGGTGCTTGGGTGCCGTGACGGAGTCAAGGCGGAACGGGCCGCGCAAGTGATTCGGGCGCGGGTCGAGGGGGCGCAAGTGCGTCAGGTGCCATTGGATCTGGCGGATCTGCGTTCGCTGCCCGCGACGGTGGATGCCCTCGGGGTCGACCGGTTGGATGCGGTCGTGCTCAATGCGGGGATCCTGCTGTCGGAGCCGCAACGCCGGGTGAACGACCAAGGGCACGAAATGATGTTCGCGACAAACCATCTCGGGCATTTCGCATTGGTCGCTCACCTGGCGCCGGTGCTGGCTGCCGGGAGCCGGGTTGTCACGGTGGGCAGTTTCGCGGCGCGGTCGGAGCGGCTGGATCTGGATGATCTGCAGTCCGAGCGGGATTACCGGGCGAAGCGTAGTTATGGGCGGTCGAAGCTCGCGCAGATGATGTTCGGGTTCGAGTTGGATCGACGGCTGCGGGAGCGGGGTGCCGACATCGCCAGCGTCGTCGCGCACCCGGGTGGTGCGCTGGATGTACTGACTCCGGCGCGGCCACCACTGTTCTCACGCAGCCTCGCCCAACGGCTGTACAGCCTGCCCGCGCGGACGGTGCTGCACGGCAAGCATGCGGGTGCCCGCATCATCGTCCGCGCGGTGCTGGATCCCGAGGTCGTCGGTGGACAACTGTGGGGGCCGGAGGTTTTCGGTCTTCGCGGGCGGCCCTGCCAGGAGAACCCGATGCCTCACATGACCGATACTGAGACCGCCGCCAACCTGTGGACCGCGACTTCTGCCCTCACAGGTGTTGAATTCGATTAGGAGATATGGGTCTTCGCCTCGTCGTAGCCGACGGGTGCGGGAGCCTCGGCGGGGCCGTAGACCAGGTGCAGGACACCGGTCTTGAAGGTCGTGGCCGAAAGCAGTTGCAGGGGAATCGGAGTGCCTTCGTCGAAGAGTCGCATCGCACCGTTGCGGAGAACGACCGGGTGGACGAAGAGGTGTAGTTCGTCGATCAGGGCGGCGGCCAGCAGTTGCTGGACGATGGAGGTCGAGCCGCTCAGGGTGATGTCGCCGCCCGGCTCGGCCTTCAGCGCGGTGACAACCTCGACCAGATCCCCTTGGGGCTGTTCGGAATTGCGCCACGAGAGGTCGACCTGCCCGTGCGAGAACACGACCTTGCGCATGTCGCCCAGCGCCTTTGCAAACCCCGCATCCTCCCCGCCGGCGGCCTCCCGCTCGGGCCACGCCCCGGCGAACCCGTCGTAGGTCACCCGCCCGAACAGCATCGTGTCCGCACCGGCGGCCAGCACCGACACCCCCTCCCCCATCTCCTCGTTGAAGTACGGGAAGTGCCAGTCCTGCGGGTCGGCGATGACGCCATCGAGGGACATGAACATGCCTGCGGTGATCTTGCGCATCGTTGTGCTCCTTGCCAGTTCGTGTGTGAGGTCGGCCGCGCGGTTACCTCCTACGACGGGGCTCGCGCCGAGAACTAATCGGCCTGCCCGTCAGGACGGTTCGGGGGCCGAGGTGATGAGGGTGTAGAGCTCGGTGATGCGGCCGTCGCGGGTGCGGGCGATGTCCATGCCGGTGACCAAGGCGGGTTGGTCGGTGGGGCCGTATTCGAAGGCGAGGTGGCCGATGTCGTCGAGTTCGGAGGCCACGCCCGCGGGACGGAAGACCCAGCCGGGGGTTTCGGCGAGCATCTCTTCGGCTCGGCGCTCGAATTCCTTGCGGCCGTAGTTGATTCGGTCGGGTTCGTGCCAGATGACGTCTTCGGAATAGGTTTCGGCGATGACGGCGGCGCGGCGGGCGGGGTCGGGCTCGTTGAAGACGTCGAGGAGGTTGCGGCGCATGAGGTCGGCGGGGGTGGGGGTCACGGTGGGGCCTTTCATCGGCGGGGACGGGGTGCTGGGAACAGGGTGGCGGTCAAGGCGGGGGTGAGGGTGCGGATTAATTCATCGGTGGGCATGGAGGCGGTGGGTTCGAGGCGGAGGATGTAGCGGGCGTGGATCAGGCCGAGGGCCTGGGTGGCGAAGAGTCCGGCGCGGGCTCGCGCTCGAGTGCCGCCGAGATGGTCGGCGAGGACGGTGATCAATTCGCGGTCGATCATTTCGCGAATGCCGCGAGCCAGGTCCGGATCCTGGATGGACGCGGCGAGCACGGTTCGAATGGCCTGGCCGCGAATGGGGTCGTCCCAGGTGGCGAGGAGCGAGGTCAGGACGCGGCGGGCCAGCCCGGCGGGGTCGCCGGGCAGGGCGGCGGCCAGCAGGTCGGCGGGATTCTCCGGCAGCGTCATGACGGCGGCAAAGAGACCGCGCTTGGAGCCGAAGAAATAGCTGATCAGGGCCGCATCCACGCCCGCGTCCGCCGCGAGGGAACGCATGGTCACCTGCACGTAGCCCTCGGCCAGGAAGCGGCGGCGCGCGACCTCCAGGATGGCCTGCCGGGTGTCGGGTGCGCCGAACCGCCGACCCCGTGCCGGTTTATTCATCACCGTTGAACTTAGCCCTTGTCGTGCCGCACCGTGGGCTGAAATCACCGACGAGTGGAAGGCGGAACCGATGGGCAGCGCGCGAATTCGACGACCCGATGCGATGCGCCGGGCCGGTCGCCGCATCGCCAACCTGGTGCGGCCCGGGGTCGACATCGCCCCCGCGCCGGAGGTGCGGGCGGATTACGACGTAGCCGTGCCGGTCCGAGACGGAACGGTACTGCGCATCAACGTCTTTCACCCCGACACGACCGGCCCGCATCCGGTCATCATGTCGGCACATCCGTACGGCAAGGACCGAATGCCGTTGCGCGGCAGGCACGGTCGCGCCATCTCGGGCCAATACCGAATAATGCCGCAGCCCAGCCGGGTGCGCTTCAGCGACCTGACCAGCTGGGAAGCACCGGACCCGCAGGTGTGGACGCGACACGGCTACGTGGTGGTCAATGCGGACCTGCGCGGCGGCGGCACCAGCGAGGGCATCGGCTCCCTGTTCACCGAACAGGAAGCCCAGGACTACTACGACCTCATCGAATGGGTTGCGGCACAACCCTGGTCGACCGGCCGCGTCGGTCTGGATGGCGTGTCGTATCTGGCCTTGAGCCAGTACCGGGTGGCCGCACTGCGCCCGCCCCATCTGGCCGCACTCTGCGTGTGGGAAGGATTCAGCGACTTCTACCGCGATTTCGCCTACCCCGGCGGCGTGCGCGAGGACGGTTTCAGCATCTTCTGGAGCAAGGCGACAGCACGGACCACGAGAGTCTCCGACGACATTCGCGCCGAGATCCTGCAACGCCCCGACCGCGACGACTGGTACGCCGACCACACCCCCGCGGTCGAACGGATCACCGTCCCAATGCTGGTGTGCGCGTCTTTCTCCGACCACAGCCTGCACAGTCGCGGCAGTTTCGAAGCCTTCCGTCGCGCCGGTTCGCCCCACAAATGGCTCTACACCCACCGCGACGGGAAGTGGTCGCACTACTACGGCCCGGAAGCCACCGCGGAACGAATCCGCTTCTTCGACCACGTCTTACGGGATGCCGACAACGGCTGGGACGAGCGCCCCGCCGTCCGCATCGCGATCCACGAGGAGGGCCGCGAACCGGCACAGGTGTGCTACTCCGACCAATGGCCACCCACCGACACCGAGACCGCCACCCTGCACCTGCGCACCGAGGGACTGCTCGCCAGGACCCCGGATCCGACTGCCGCGCAACGTACTTTCCATACCCGCCGCGACCACCTGGCCTGGACCTGGACCGCGCCAACCGATCTCGACATCCTCGGCCCCGCCGCCCTGCGCCTACAGCTGGAACTGGCCGACGCCGAGGACCTGAATCTCTTTGCCGTACTGCGCAAGTTCCGCGACGGCAAGGAGATCTGCTTCGAAGGCTCCTACGGCTTCAACGCCGATGTGGTCACCAAGGGCTGGCAGCGCCTGGCCCACCGCACCCTCGATCCCGCACTCTCCACACCACTGCAACCCGTCCACACCCACCACAAGCCCGAGCCACTCACCCCCGGGGTACCGGTCCCGATCGACATCGCCCTGCTCCCCCACGCCACCCGCCTGCGCGCCGGAGAGCAACTGCGCCTGGAAATCAGTGGCCGCTGGCCGTTCTCCCGCGACCCACTGCGCGGCCAGTTCCCCGGCTGGTACCGGCAGTCTCGCGATACCCGCGCCACCGTCCACACCGGCCCAACCGCCCCGAGCACTCTCACCTTCGCCTGGCGACCGGTCCCCTGACGGCTCAGACCGGCAGCAGCTGCCGGATGAGCTTCCAGCGCAACGGAATCACGCCCTCCGTCCGAAAGGCCCGCAGCAGCGACACCGCCGCGTGGTGCGGGGCCGGACTGATCGGAATCCCCGCCGCGGCCACCTGCCACGGCAGCGGATGCCGCGGGTCGGGCAGCGCTATCGTCCGCATCCCGAGGGCGCGAGCGTCCATCAGGCCCGCGGTGGAACTCAGCAGCGCCACCACGTTTCCCGGTGCCATGCCCAGCGATTCGAGCGCGATTTCCAGCAGTTCGCCGGGCCCGTCCGCGGGATCGCCGACGACGATGCTGGACACCTGGTCGAACAGCTCGGGCCGCCGATCGGTGAGCTCCGCGACGTAGCCCGCGGGCTCGGTGGTGGCGACCACGACCGGAACATAACCGGCGAGGACGTGCACCAGCGCGTCCGCGCCTTCCATCAGGGCCCCGTCGAGATCCATGACGACCGCAGCGATCATGCCGAGCTCCTCACCTCAAAATCAGGACAAACCAGTCACCAGCCTAGGTGAGAAACGCACAGCGAGGGGTGCATCGGAGCGGCCGCGGACAGATATATCGTTCCACTCCGCCGAGATTCGCGCAGGTGGACCGCACGAAGTGCTACAGCCAGTCATTCTTGCGGAGCCGCCAGTACAGGACGCCGCACAGGGTGGCGATCAGAATCAGCGCGTACGGATAGCCGAAGGTCCACGACAGTTCCGGCATGTGCTCGAAGTTCATGCCGTAGATCCCCGCGATCATGGTCGGTATCGCCGCGATCGCCACCCAGGCCGAGATCTTCCGCATATCGATGTTCTGCTGCAGTCCGACCCGGGTAAGGTTCGCGCTGAGAATGCTGTCCAGCAGCGACCGCAGCCCGCGCACGCGCCCCGCCATGCCGCGTACCTGTCGATCCAGCTCCCCCAGGCCCGCCGCCGCCAGCCAAGCGCCGTAGGCGTCCTCCCCCATCCAGGCGGGAATCTTGCGGCGCACCAACCGTTCCAGCGGTTCGTCGCCGAGCGGGCTGATCACCTGCTCCAATTCCGCTACGGCACGGCGCAATTGATAGATCCGCTCGACCGGATTGCCGCGCTCGTCCGAGAACACTTCCCGCTCGACCTGCCGGATATCGCGGTCCAGACCCTCCAGCACCGCGAGGTAGCTGTCCACTACCGTGTCGGTGGCCGCGTGGAACGCCGCCAGCGGCCCGCCCCCGGCCTCGGTCACGCCGGCCGAAAGCTCCTGTGTGATCGGTGCGTTCGGCGCGGAGATCGTCACGAGGAATTTCGGCCCGACCGCCAGCACGACATCGGTCAGCTCCACGGTCTCGCCGCCCGGCGCATAACGGCCGGCGCGCAAGGCCAGGATCACCGCGTCGCCCGAAACCGTCAGAATCGGCCAGTACGGTTCGGCCAGCGCGGCTTCGAATGCGGTTGCCTCCAGCCCGATTTCCGCTTCGATGCGTGCCAATTCGCTCGCGCTCGGCTCACCCGCGGCAATCCAGGTGAACTCGTTTCCTGCCTGCTCTCCAATGCTCACAGCGGGCGAGGCTACCAACCGCAGGTGTACAGCGCCCCAACAGCAAACCCGGGAACGACTCGGGCCTCGAGCTGGAATCAGCTCGGGGCCCGAGGTTTTCGCGATCAGCCGGGATCGGCCGCTTACTTCAGACGAAGGCTGCCGAACAGCCCTTCCTTCTCATCGTTCGGACCGGCCGTGAAGTACAGCGCGTTGGCGTCGCCGAGGCTCTCGCCATTGCCGAACATCAGACCCCACAGGCCGTCGATCTCGGCGGGCTTGCCGTCGGCGTCACGCAGGTAGTCCACGAACTTGCCGGTCTGGTCGTCGAGGGCCAGGATGCGGCCCGTGCCACCGAAGTTGCCGATGAGCAGCTTGCCCGAGAGCGGGCCGAAGCCCTGCGGGGCGACGGTGACGGCCCAGGGGGCGTTCAGTCGACCGTCGGCGTCGAGGGTGCGAACCAGCTTGCCGTTCTTGTCGAACTCCGCGACCTGGCCCTTCTTGGCCTGGTAGCCCGCGTCCTTCTCCTGGTTCTTGTCGAGCTTGTCTTCCTCGCCGGCCTTGAGCTTGTTGGGGTCGCCGCCCTCGGACTGGGTGACGGCGTAGGTGACGAAGACGCGGTCGCCGATGGTGGCGACATTGAACGGCGCGGGATCGCCGACCTTGATCTTCTTGCCCTTCGAGGCGTCGGCCGGATCGACGGCGTCACCGGTGGCGAAGGGGTTGGCGAAACCGGTGGTGGGCACCAGCTTCCAGTCCTTGTCGAAGGTGCGAACCTGCGGGTCCTTGCCGAAGTCGGCGGCCAGCAGCTTGACGCCGGACGGGTCCAGGGCCAGGCCCTTGAACTTCATGCCCGCCGCGGTGCCGTCGTATTCGAGGACGGCCGGGCCGTCGTGGCGCACGATGGCACCGCCCGCGCCCTGCTCGGTCCAGCCGGAGATCTTGCCGGAGTCGGCGGCGAAGATGAATCGCGCCGAGCCGGTGAGCTTCTCGTCCTTGCCGTCGTAGCTGACCGGCTGATCCTTGACCGCGAAGATGTCGGAGGTGATCGGGGCCGGGTTGAAGATCACGCCGGTGACCTTGCCCTCGGAGTCGTCACCGTCGTCGTCGGCGATGGAGTCCGCGCCCGGGACGGTGACCAGCTTCAGCGGGTCCTGGAACATCTTCTGGTACTTGGCATCCGGCGACTGGGTGACGTCACCGACGAACTGGAACGAGTAGCCGCCCGCGCCGACCCAGAAGTGGCCGCCCGCGCCCTTGGGCCGGTCCGCGATGCCCCAGGCGTTGATGAAGTTCTTGTCGGTGAACTGCGCCTTGTCCGACTCCTTGTTGGAGGCGATATTGACCTGGGCGTAATGGTTCCCGTCGAGCGCCTTCACGTCGTCGTTGTTCGACTTCGTGCTGCTGCAGGCCGCCGCCATCACCAGTGCCGCGCCCACTGCCGAGGCGCGCAGCAGGGTCTTACGCACCGGCGACTTGCCGCTCGAGCGTCCGTTCATCTCAGGTCCTTCTTCCAACAAAACGCCCAGGTGCGGCGTTAGGTGATGCTAACCATAGCTGGAATGAAGACCGTGTCGTTAGGGGACCCTCATTTCCATTCGGAAATGACAGTTTTCGCTGGTAGGGAGGCAATCAGTAGTACTGAACGAGGCAGAACTCATGCCCTTCGGGATCGGCCATCACGACCACGACCCCCTCGGGATAGTCGTGGCGCTCCCCGGTGGACCGGCCCCCGAGCTCGACGACCTGAGCCATCCCCCGCTCGATATCGTCCACGGCCACATCCAGATGCAACCGCACCTTCCCGGCCTTCGGTTCGGGTACGGGTTGAAAGATCAGCCGAGGCTGCGCGTCACCGGGCTCCCCGAGATAGACCCACCCGGGCTCGGACGGCCCGCGCGGCCGATCCAGCAGCACACTCCAAAAGCCTGCCACCCGTTCGACATTCACGCAATCGATCGTCACGCCTACCCACCGATTCCCCATTGCCCCAGTCTCCCACCATTACTCCCAGGCGAACCGGGGCTGATCCAGGTGATCGACGCGGGTGGCGCGGCCGTGCAGGACCACTTCCCGGAACTGGTAGAGGATCGCGGCGGTAGGGGCATGCAGGTGGCCGCCGAGCATCGGGAGCTTGACCGCGGACCGATCCGAACCCGGGACCGGTATGAACAGCGGTTCCACATCGAGGGTGGTGAGCGGGATCCAGTGCACCACAGCCACTTCGGCGGGGTTGGGGGCCAGGGCCGGGGCCGGCCCGACCCAGGCCACCACCGGGGTCATCACATACCCGGAACGAGTCGGATAGTCGTCGAGCAGCCCGAGCACCGCCGATCGGGGCAGCGCGATCCCCAGTTCCTCGTGCAACTCCCGCAAGGCCGCCGTCTCCGCATCTTCACCCGGATCCAGCTTGCCGCCCGGCAACGCGAACTGCCCCGCATGCGCCCGCAGCCCCGCCGACCGCTCCGTCAGCCAAATCCCCAGTTCCCCCGCACGATCCGCGATCGCGATCAGGACCGCGGCCGCCTTGCGCCCGTCCAGGTCGACAGCACGCCGCTCGAAGGACTCCAATGTCTCCCGCAGCCGACCGGCAGGCCCACCACCGCGCTGGTCCCCGCCCGTGTCCGCATCGACCGTCATCCCTCGAACCTAGATCATGCCCCGCGGGTGCAGACGACAACGACCGGTCACGCCGAGGCGCAACCGGTCGTCCGAGAGTTCGGTCAGAGCTCGAATTCGGCTCGGACCTGGTCCTCGGTCAGGCCGTAGTCGGCGAGCGAGTAGCGGTGGGCCGGTTTGCGATCGCCGGACTTGCTCTCCTCGTCGAGGGTGGTCATGGCCGAGCGGGCGTCGCCGGTGTAGTCGAGACCGAAGGCGGAGTAGATCTTCTCGACGGTGGCGAACGGATCCGCGCGGAGTTCGTCGAACTCGATGTCCAGGAACTGATCCGGGTTGTATCGCGCCCGGGCCGTGTTGAACTCGCGCAGGCCGCGCGACCACAGCTCCAGCTGGGAGGAGCCGATCTTCTCGCCGACGAAGGTGGTGGACCAGCCCTGCGTGGTCGCCTCGGAGAGGCTGCACGAGGAACCGACGATGGTGACCGGATCGCGGTGGGTCTGGATGATCAGCGCGTCCGGGTACACCTTCATGAGCGAGTCGAGGGCGAAGAGGTGGCTGGGGTTCTTGAGGATCCAGCGCCGCTCGTCACCCAGACCGATCAGTTGCAGGTTCTTCTTGTGCCGCGCGTAGGCGTCGGTCCAGTCCTGCTTGCGCAGCCACTCCGAGTAGGTCGGCAGGTAGGCCAGCGACTCGTAGGAGATGGATTTCACCGTCTGCCGCAGCAACTGCCAGCATTCCTCGGGCTCGGCCGCGGTCATGTAGTGCAGGCCCATGTATTCCGGATTCTCGATCCGGTGCTGCGCGAAGCCCTTGTCCACGGCCTGGTAGACCGGGTTGTCGGCCCAGGTGTCGCGCGGCGGCCGCGGCTGCGGGAAGTCCGCGAGCCACATCTCCAGTGCCTGATGCTGCGGGTCGGCGGCGAGCAGCCGATGCAGGGCGGTGGTGCCGGTGCGGGGCAGGCCGGTCACGAAAATCGGCCTGGTGACGCGGGTTTCGGTGTGGGTCGGGTTGGCCGCCCAGGAGGCTTCGCTCAGCGCGCGGGCGACGAGCGCCCCGCGCAGGAAGTACCGGCTCATCTTGGAGCCGAGCTCGGTGAGCCCGGCATCGCGCTGGTAGGACTCCAGCAGGACGCCGAGCGCCTCCAGATAGTCGTCGGACCCGAAATCGGTGAGCCCGCAGACCTTCGACGCCGAGTGGTGCAGATCCTCGACGGTGCCGACGTTGGTACGTCCGGTCATGGTGGTGAAACTCCTAGCTCAGACGTGGTATTCGCCGCAGTTGACGTCGATGGTCTGCCCCGTGATGGCATTGGCGAACGGCGAGGTCAGGAACACGATGGTCTGCGCGATCTCGTCGGGCAGCGGCAGCCGCTTGAGATCGGACTTGGACGCGGTCTGCTGGTAGACCTGCTCCTCGGTGATGCCGTACTTCTTGGCGATCTCGCCGAAGTACCACTTGAGCTGATCGGTCCAGATGTAGCCGGGCAGCACGCTGTTGACGCGAATGCCCTTCTCCCCCAGCTCGGTGGCGAGGGTCTGCGACATGGCCAGCAGCGCCGACTTGGCGATCTTGTAGCTGCCGTAGCGAGGCTCGGAGTGCCGCAGCACCATGGAGTTCACCATGACGATCGAGCCCTTGGTCTCGGCCAGCGCGTCGGTGAATGCCTGTGTCATGCGCAGGTTTCCGAGCACGGTGAGGTCCACGCTCTCGCGGATCTGCTCGAAGTCGGTGCGCGCCAACGGCTTCATGGACGGCACCTTGAACGCGTTGTTGATCAGCGCGTCGACCCGGCCGAAGGTCTCGAGGGTCTGCTTGGCGAGGTTGGCAACGGTGGCCTCATCGGTGATATCGGTGGGCACACAGAGGGTTTCGGCCCCGCCCTCGGCCGCGATCTCCTCGGCGACCTCTTTCAGCTTGGATTCGGTGCGTGCCGCTAGCACGACCTTGGCTCCGGCGGCCGCGGCCTCCAAAGCGATGGAGCGTCCCAAACCGGGCCCGATACCGCTGACCACGACAACCTTGTCGGCCAGCAGCCCCGTCTTCAGACGGCTCATCCCAGCATCCTTTCCGCGAAGGCGCGCTGGCGAGCGGCGATCCGCTCGCGCCATCCGGCCTCGTCGATCCGATTGTGTTCGTAGTTGGGCAGTTGTTCAGCCACTTTGTCGAAAGGCACGAGCTCGATCGTCGGCCCGTCCTCCGGCGTCATCGGCCGGTCCACCCGCTGCCAGCGGAACTGGAGAATGCCGAGCTTGCGCCCGGTGGTCTCGATCCAGTTGGCGACGCCCGGATTCCGCGCCGAGACGACCATCCGGATCATGCCGTCCGGATCCACCTGCGCCTGCCGATGATTCAGCGAGGTCTGATGGTTGACGTAGTCCAGCGAGATGTACCAGCGGCTGCCGAGCTGGAAACCCTGATACGGCGCATCGGATTTCGGCACGGTGATGATCAGCGCCTGATCGTCGTCGAGTTCGAAGTGCCCCACCGAGGAGTACTGCGTGCTCAATCCGCCCGGCGTGAGCCGCGGTTCGGTCAAGGTGTTGACCGGCAGATTCAAGTAGAACCACTTCGGGAAGTTGAACCAGGTGTGCACCCGGGTCAGCAGCATCCGCCCGGCCGCCCGGTACCGCTTGCGCAGTACGTCCACGCCCGCCTCGACCGGCGCGGTGCCGATGGTGTCGACGCGCTCGATGCGAATGGTGCCCTTGCGCTCGGTATCCCAGTCGCTGTACACCTCGCGCACGGCCAGCATGGACGCACCCTCGGGGAGCACGAAGTAGTTCGGCCCTGGGTTCTCCTTGGGCGGCCCGAACCGCAACTGGAAGCTACCGTCCTCGTTGATCTGCAACCGCCGGTCGTCGAACGCGTCGTCACCGCCGGGCACCTCGGAGGCGGTGTAGTCGCCCTTGAGCACCTGGAAGCTCAGATCGACGGTGCTGCCGCGCACGCCGGTGAGCAGGTATTCCGCGGTCGGCTCGACATTGGCGCTGTAGTACAGCGTGTCCGGGTTGTCCAGGCCCATCTTGGTGTAGGGCCCGGTCGCGGTGACCAGGTACGGGTGCGAGGTCCCGTGCGCCCGCGACAGTTGCAGCACCGCGGCGATACCGGCCTGCAGGTAGTCGTACCCCTCCGCCAGGTCGTGCGGGTCGCGAATGAAATCCGCCGAGGCGATGAGCTTCTCGGCCTCGGCGACGGCCGCGAGGAACGGCTCGGTGAGCGGCAGCTCGGCGTTTTCGATATCGGGTTGTGTCATCGTCCTAGTTCTTCTCGAATTCGACGGGCGATCTCGGACGGCGTACCGTCCGAGGGGAGGATGGTCAGATCGGCGAACTCCGGCCGCTCGTAAGGCGAACTGACACCGGTGAATTCGGGCAACTCGCCGGAGCGAGCCTTCTTGTAGAGGCCCTTGGGGTCACGCAGTTCGCACTCCGCGAGGGGCGTATCGACGAACACCTCACGGAACGGCAGATGCCTGCCCTCGTGCAGTTTTCGCGCCTCCCGTCGCTCGGCGCGGAACGGGCTGATGAGCGAGACGATGGCGACCACGCCCGCGTCCGCGAACAGCGCCGCCACCTCGGCGACCCGGCGGATGTTCTCGCGCCGGTCCTCGTCGGTGAAGCCCAGGTTCTTGTTCAGGCCGTGCCGCAGATTGTCGCCGTCGAGCAAGTAGGCCGGCTGCCCTGACTCGATGAGCTGACGCTCCAATTCGACAGCGATGGTGGACTTTCCGGAGCCCGACAGCCCGGTAAGCCACACGGTCGCGCCGGTGCTGATCCGCTGCCCACGCTCCACGGCGCTGCTGTGCCACACCACATTCGACGCCTTGTGCTCGACACGCGGTGCGCCGGTGGAGCGTCCGGTGATCATGCCCGCGGCAACGGTCTGATTGCTGGATTCGTCGATGAGGATGAAGCTGCCGGTGGCGCGGTTCTCGCGGTACGGGTCGAACAGCAGCGGCTGACGGCTCTTCAAAGAGACGCGGCCGATGTCGTTGAGCCCCAAGGCTTCCGCGTCGCTCTGCCGGTGCAGGGTGTTGACGTCGAGCCGGTAGTCCAGCTCGGCCACCTCGATCTTCGAGGTCTGCGTGGCGGTGCGGATGGAGTACGAGTTCCCGGCGCGCAGCTGAACATCGTCGGAGAACCAGCACACCATGGCGTCGAGCTCGCGGTCGGCGTGCGGCTGGTTGCCGGGCCGGGCGAGCATATCCCCACGGCCGATATCGATTTCGTCGTCGAGGGTCAGCGACACCGCCATCCCGGAGAACGCCTCCTCGACCTTGCCGCCGCCCGGACCCCAGATCTGCGCGACGTGACTGGTGCGCCCCGAGGGCAGCACGACCACCTCGTCGCCCGGCTTGAAGATGCCGCCCGCCACGGTCCCCGCGTAGCTGCGCTGGTTCTCCCCGTGCGGCCGGATCACGTACTGCACCGGCAGCCGGTTGTCGATGAGGTTGCGGTCGGAGGCCACGTGCACCTCTTCGAGGTGCCGCAGCAGCGGCGGGCCCGGATACCAGTCGGCGGTGTGCGTGGACGGGTCCACCACATTGTCACCGTGCAGCGCCGAGACCGGGATGAAACTCAGGTCGCCGACATCCAGCTTGGTCGCGAAAGCCGCGAATTCCGAACGGATCTCCTCGAACCGCTGCTCGGACCAGTCGACCAGGTCCATCTTGTTCACGCACAGCACCAGGTGCCCGACACCCAGCAGCGAGGACAGGAAGGCGTGGCGTCGGGTCTGCTCGGAGACGCCCTTGCGCGCGTCGACCAGGATGAGCGCGAGATCCGCGGTAGATGCGCCGGTCACCATGTTCCGGGTGTACTGCACGTGCCCAGGGGTGTCGGCGATGATGAATTTCCGTCGCGGCGTGGCGAAGTAGCGGTAGGCGACATCGATGGTGATGCCCTGCTCGCGCTCGGCGCGCAGGCCGTCGGTCACCAGCGACAGGTCCGGGCCGTCATTGCCGCGCGAGAGGCTCGCGCGCTCGATGGCGTCCAGTTGATCGCTGAACAGGCTCTTGGAGTCGAACAGCAGTCGCCCGATGAGCGTCGACTTGCCGTCGTCGACGCTGCCGGCCGTGGCCAGGCGCAAAAGGTTGCGGCGCATCAGAAGTAACCCTCTCGCTTGCGATCTTCCATGCCGGACTCGGAGATGCGGTCGTCGGCGCGGGTGGCGCCGCGCTCGGTGAGGCGGGTGACCGCGGTCTCGGCGATCACCTCGGTCGGGGTGGCGGCGGTGGATTCCACGCAGCCGGTGCAGTCGGCGTCGCCGAGGGTGCGGAAGCGGACGCTGGCCTCGAAGCGCTGTTCCTCGGGGCCGAAGGTCAGGAATCGGTTGTCGGCCAGCAGCATTCCGTCGCGCTCGACCACGGTGCGGTTGTGCGCGTAGTACAGCGGCGGCAGTTCCACCTCGGCCTGGTCGATGTACTCCCAGATGTCGAGTTCGGTCCAGTTCGACAGCGGGAACACCCGGATGTGTTCACCCTTGGCGTGCCGCCCGTTGTAGAGGTTCCACACTTCCGGGCGCTGCGCCCGCGGATCCCAGGCCCCGTACTCGTCGCGGAAGCTGAACACCCGCTCCTTGGCGCGCGCCTTCTCCTCGTCGCGGCGCGCCCCGCCGAAGACGGCGTCGAAGCGGTGCTCGCGAATGGTCCGCAGCAGGGTGGTGGTCTGCAGCCGGTTGCGTGTCTCGCCGGGCTTCTCGGTGACCCGGCCCGCGTCGATATCGTCCTGCACACTGCCGACCAGCAACTGCGCGCCCAGCCGGGCCACGGTCCGGTCCCGGAAGTCGATGACCTCGTCGAAATTGCGCCCGGTGTCGATGTGCAGCAGCGGGAACGGCAGCGGCGCGGGCCAGAAGGCCCGCCGCGCCAGTTCCAGCATGACCGCGGAGTCCTTGCCGCCGGAGAACAGCAGCACCGGCCGTTCGAAGGTGGCCGCCACCTCCCGAATGATGTGCACCGATTTCGCCTCCAAGGCGTTCAGGTGCGACAGCTCATATCCCGCGCGCATCTCTTCTCAACCCACTCGTCGCGTCGTCGGCTCCGTGTCGGCCCGGTGTCACCCGGATCTTGCGGTGTCGAATATTCGACGCTATTGTTCGATTATGTGACACCGACGATAGGTCGGTACCTGGGCCGCGGTCAATACCCGCGCCCGAATTCCCGCACACCCGAACCACTCCGATGCGGTCGACGGATACACCGACCGATACGATTCCCCGGAGACCACCCGGGCCGCCGGGACCGACACCAGCAGGGATCGAGTTGCCTGAATCCACCACCGCCCCAGTAGCTTCCGAACCGGGCACGGCGACCGAACCGGCTTCCGCCGCCTCGCCGCCGACCCATCGGGTGGTGCAGGCCATCGAATTGCTGTCGCGGCACACCGGGGAACGGCTGTCACTGGCCCGCATCGTGCGCGCCACCGGCATGTCCCGCGCCACCGCGCACGCCGTGCTCACCCAGCTCACCGCCGACGGCTGGACCGTGCGCGACGGCGACGGAAACTACAGCCTCGGACTGGGTTTGCTGACCGTGGCGCGTCGCGCCGACACCGCGTTCCCGCTGCGCCGGCTGGCCCTCGACGCCCTGCACGGCCTCGCCGACGATCAGCGCGTGCCGGTCTTCCTGGCCGAACGCGAGACCGACGCCATCGTCATCACCGAGGTCATCGGCACCCCGTCGGTGCCCTGGATCCGCCCGGCCCGCCGCATGCCCTTCGCCCCGCCGGTCTGCCGCGAATTCATCGCCTGGGCACCGCAATCCGAACGCGCCACCTGGCTCGCGGGCGCCGACCCCTTGCACCGCCCCCGCCTGACCGCCGTCCTGGACGCCATCGCCGCCCGGGGCTACTCCGTGGAACGCCTCGCCGACGAATCAGCGCCGATGCTCGAGGCTTTGGCGACGCTGCGCCACTCCCCCGTCACCGATCCGCTGCGACATCGCTTGTCCGCCATGATCGCCGACCTCATCACCATCGACTACCTGCCCGACGAGCTGACCGATCACAATGCCGTGGTGTCGGTGGCCGCGCCCATCTTCGCGACGGACGGGTCGGTCATCGCCTCCATCGTCACGTGTCCCGACACCAATCTGTCGGCATCTCGCCTGGGTGAGCTGTCCGCGGCCACCATCGGTGCCGCGAAGGCCGTCACCACCACGCTGCGCTCCTGAGGTTCGCACCGCAGCCGTGCGGATTTCGTCAAAATCATCCCATCTCAAGATGATTCGCTTTACCTGCGCTATACGTTCGCCTTACTTTCACCTGGAAGCAACAGCTAGCGGCCACGTCGCAGTGGCCGGAACAGGAGAAGTTCGGTGAACGGGAAGATTCTCGATGGCGTGGCCGTGGCCGCGGTCGTGGTCACCTTCTTCACAGTCGCGATGGTCCACTCCGGCGTCGCGAACCTGCTGGTGGCCTTCGTCGGGGCCCTCGCCCTCGGCTACTACAACGTCTACGTCCGCCACAATCCGACGCTGGTCGACGCCACCCGAGGCGCGGAACGCCCCCTCGATCACTCGACCACGCTGCGCCCCGCCTGGCGCTGATCTCGAACCGCCGCAGCGTTTTCCGTCAGCCGAGCAGGGCCTGGGCGGTGGTGTAGGCGAGCAGGGTCGCACCCAGTCCCGCGATGACGCTGACCACGATATTGAGTCCGGCGTAGAGGTAGGCACGCTGTTCGGCCAGGCGGATGGTCTCGTAGCTGAAGGTCGAATACGTGGTCAGCGCGCCACAGAAACCGGTGCCCAGCACCAACATCCACGGGGAGGACAGCGCCGCGCCGGAGATCGCGCCCAGCACCAGGCAGCCGGTCAGATTGACCGTGAAAGTGCCCCAGGGGAACACGCTGTCGTGCCGGGTCTGCACGGCACGGTCGGTGAGGTAGCGCAGCGGGGCGCCGATCATCGCGCCGAGGGTCACGAACAGCAGCGTCATGCGGTGGCCTCCGAGTCGGTGCGGCGGGTGGCCCGGTAGGCCCAGCGGGTCAGGGCGATCGCGAGCAGGGTGGCCAGCAGGGCGCACACCAGGGTGACACCGAAGTAGGCGAAGGCGGTGGCCACGGTGTCGGGGCGCAACAGGGCGCGGGTGTCGTTGGCGTAGGTGGAGAAGGTGGTGAAGCCGCCCAGAATGCCGACCCCGAGGAACGGGCGCACCAAGGGATGGGCGACCCAGATCTCGGTGACGGCGACCATGAGAACACCGATCAGGAAGCAGCCGATCACATTGGTCACGAAGGTCGCCCACGGGAGTCCACCCGCGGGCGTCGGCCACAGTTGCGCGAGCCCGTAGCGAGACAGCGCGCCCACCGCGCCACCCACGGAGATCACCGCGAGGATCGCGCCGTGCGAACGGGACAGCTCCCGGCGCTGCTCGGGCTGATGAATATCGATATCGGGGTCGACGGGCGCCCCGACCTCGGGGTTCCCGGACGTGGTCAGCTCACTGGTCACAGACGTCTCCTACTCAATACCGTCGCAACGGGTTACTGGGTAGGGACTGTTGGTGGTGGCGCCACGGTTGTTCCGAATTCGATCCGGAGCGGCGAGCCCCACCGCCGCAACTCGGCCAGTTTAATCGGTACCGACACCCCCCGTCATTCCGGCATGCTTTTTGGCCGGAATCCACACGAACGGTGACAGCACCTCGAGGTGTGGATCCCGGCCAAAAGCATGCCGGGATGACGAAGGTCGAGCCGAGTGCCGATGCGGCGCTAACTCGGTGCAGGGTCAGCGACCAACGCCGTGCGGGGTCAGCGGTTCGCGAGCTCCGAGAGCTGGTAGGCCAGGGTGCGGCGGAAGGCCGGGATGCGGGACACGGTGCTGATGACCAGGTTGCGGATCATGCGGGCGGGCAGCGGGCGCAGGGTGGCCATGCGGGTGACGCGGTCGGTGAACTTCACCACGCCGAGAGCGACTGGGCGGCGGGTGGTTTCGTACTCGTCGAGGGTGGCGGCGGGTGCGCCCGCGACGACGGCGGCCAGCAGGCTGCCGAGCAGCGCGGCGTCCTGGATGCCGGTGTTCATGCCCTGACCGCCGGCGGGGCTGTGCACGTGGGCGGCGTCGCCCGCAAGCAGAATGCGCCCGGCGCGGTAGTGGTCGGCGACCCGGTGGTGCACCCGGAAGCGCGAGCTCCAGATGATCTCCTCGACCTTGACGTGCGCACCCGGTCGGCGAGCGTCGACCAGCGCCTGCACGTAGGCCAGGTCCTGGTGTTCGGGGGCGTCCGCGACGGTGGCGACGATGCGGTAGCGGTTGGGCTGCGGGTCGGGCAGCGGCGCGACCACGGTGACGCCCTCGGGCGAAAGGTGCAGCGACACCTCGTCACGCGGGTCCGGCCAGGTCATGCGGACGTCGGCGAGGACGAAGGATTCGGGGTAGGTGGAGCCGGTGAAGCCGATGCCCGCGGCCTCGCGGGCCACGCTGTGCATGCCGTCCGCGCCGATGAGCCAGTCCGCGCGAATCGAATTCGCGGCGCCGTCGGCGTCGGTGTAGTCGACGGTGACGCCGTCGGCGTCCTGGGTGACGGCGGTGACCTCGGTGTGCCGGTACACCTGTCCGCCCGCCTTCTCGAGGCGCGCCAACAAGATCGATTCGGTAGATTCCTGGCCGATCATCACGGTGTAGGGGTACTTGGTGGGCAGTCCGGCGAAGGAGATGTGGGCCAGTGCGCGGTCGCCGTCGTGCATCACGAAGTTGGGCACCACGATTCCGTGCTCGAGCAGCTGCTCGGTGACGCCGAAGCCTTCGAGCACCTCGAGGGTCCGGGCGTGCACGACCACCGCACGGGAGGTGTTCGCGCCCTCGGCCAGCTTGTCGAGCAGCACCACGTTCACACCCGCGTCGGCGAGGGCGATGCCCGCGGTCATTCCGGCGGGACCGGCACCCACGATGACAACCGAGGCGGTAGCGGGGACGGTGTTCATGACGACTCCTGAGATCCTGCCAACATTTGTTGGCCAACGTCTGTTGAAATAGACGATACGACCCGGTCGCAGCCATGTCAACACATGTTGGCCAACAACTGTTGGCAGTGTTTCAGCGGTCGGCGACCCCGGCCAGCGACTGGAACACGCTCGCGGTGCGGGTATTGGGCGTCGCGCAGTAGACGATCACCCGCTGATCGGTATCGGAGACGTGCAGCACCTGGCAGTGGAAGTCCAGCGGCCCGAAGTCCGGATGCCGCACCCGCTTTCGATGCGTCCGCCGCACCTGCACATCGTGCGCGGCCCACATCTCCGCGAAACGCGGAGCGGTGCCCAGCATTTCGGTCACCAGCGCCGACAACTCCGGATGCCCCGGATACCGCGCGCACGCCGCCCGCAGATCCGCCACCACGGCCCGCGCGAAGTCCCGGGTATCGGCATCCGCCCACTGCGGATGATCGGCCGCCTCCCGAAACATCCACCGCACCATGTTCCGCTCGCTCCCAGGCACCCCGTCGAGATCACCGAGAAACGGCCCCGCCGCCCGATTCCAGGCCAGCACCTCATAGGTCGCGTCCACCACATACGCGGGCGCGGCGAGACTATCGAGAATCACCTGAATAGGCTGCGCCACACTCCGATTCGGCCCGGCAGTCGACGGCGGCTGCTCCCCCGCCACCCGAAACATGTACTCCCGCTCATCGACCGTAAGCATCAACGCCCGAGCCAAGGCCGAAAGCACCTGCCGCGAAGGCTTCGCCCCCCGCGCCTGCTCCATCCGGATGTAGTAGTCGACCGAGATGCCCGCCAACTGCGCCACCTCCTGCCGCCGCAACCCCGGCGCCCGCCGGTTGAAGCCCTCGGGCATGCCGACATCACCGGGCGTCAGCCGATTACGCCGAGCCTTCAGAAAGGCCGCTAATTCGCTCCTGTCAGCCATGGCTCAAGTGTGGGCCGATGTCCCGGATTTGGGGGGTACAAGTTGTGCCTCCCGCGGAAACCGTGGTGGCGGGATGCTTTTCACATGAGCAGAAAAGCATTTATCACCGGGGCCAACAAAGGCATCGGGTATGAGACCGCACGTCAGTTGGCCGCTCGGGGGATGACCGTTTTGGTCGGGGCCCGGGATGCCGGACTTGGGCAGGCTGCCGTTGACAAGCTGCGCGCCGATGGCGCGGACGCCCACTTTGTCCAGATCGATGTCAGCGACGAGGAATCCGTCAATGCGGCTGCGGCACGCATCGAAGCCGAGTTCGGTGGGCTGGATGTTCTTGTCAACAATGCCGCTATCACCGGCGGGATGGAGGGGGATGGGAAGGCGTCCTCGGGGACGCTCGGCACCTTGCGGCGGGTGTACGAGACCAATGTGTTCGGGCTGTTCGCCGTCACCAATGCGTTGCTGCCGCTGCTGCGGCGTTCGGAGTCGGCGCGAATTGTCAACGTGTCCAGCGAGGTCGGCTCGCTGACGCTGCGCACGGATCCGAACAATCCGATGTCGCAGATGGTTTCGGCGATTCCCTACACCTCCTCGAAGACGGCCGTGAGCATGGTGACGGTCCTCTACGCGATGGAGTTGCGGGACACCGCGATCAAGGTGAACGCCGCCAATCCGGGTTATACCGCGACAGATCTCAACGGCAACAGCGGATTCCGCACCGTCGAGCAGGGCGCGGAGCCCAGCGTCCACCTGGCGACGCTGGGCGAGGACGGGCCGACGGGCACGTTCTACGGCTACTTGTGGGGTGGCGAGCAGGAGTACGGCCAGATCCCCTGGTGAGGGTCAGTAGAGCGACGGCGGATCGCCGCGGTGCCACATGTCGCCGCCGTCGCGCTGACAACGGGGTAGCCACCATTCGTGGAGTTCCCGGCAGTGGTGGGTGAACCACCAGTCACCGTCGTCCTGGGGCTGGCGCTGGCCCTGCCCGTCGTTCTGGCCTTGCCCGGGCCATTGGTTCTGGCCCTGGCCCGGCCACTGGTTCTGGCCTTGCCCCGGCCACTGGCCTTGATCCTGCCCCGGGTCCTGGCCTTGATCCTGGTCTCCGCCATGGTGATCGGCGAGGACGATCGGGGTGGGCGGGGCGGCCTGGGCCGCGGTGAGTCCCGTCGCGAACGGGACGGTGATCAGGGCCGCCGCGACGAGCGCGGGCCCGAGTCTTGCGATCATACGGTTCACTCTTCGTATCGCATTGTGCACCAATACGATCCATGATCGATTCCCCCGGCCCTTCCGATGCGTGGACCGCGACGCCTATTGAACGCCGTTCGCGTCACGAGACAAGGGCATTCCGGTAGATCTTCAGGTTTTCAACACATTCAACTGTCCATCCTCCTGGACAGTCCCCTTGCTAGGGTGCGCGCAGACGCATCGGATCGCATCGGGAGACAAGATCATGTGGGAGTACGAGCACAGCGCCGAGACCACCGTGGCCCGGGAGGCGCTGTGGCGCAGCTGGTCCGACCCGAACCGCTGGCCGGAATGGAATCCCGGCATCGAAACCTTCGAGCTGGACGGGCCTTTCGAGCCGGGCACCACCTTCCGCATGACCTCGCCGGAGGGTGACACGGTGGAGCTGCGCTTCGTCGAGATCGTCGACGGTGAGCTGTGGAGCGACGTCTTCCTGGGTGAAGGCCTCGAGGTACTCACCCAGCACCGCCTGGTGCCGCTGCCTTCTGGCGCAACCCGCGTCGTCTACCGCACCGAGATCACCGGCCCGGCCGCCGACACCCTCGGCCCCGAGATCGGCCCGCAGATCACCGCCGACTTCCCCGAGGTGGTGGCGGGCCTCATCGAGCACGCCGGTCAGGACTGACCCAGCTCACCCCGACTTTCCCGCAGGAGCAACAGCGAATACGCGGCAACGGTCTGCGCGTCGGCGATCACGCCCGCGCAGATCATGTCCTCGACCTCCGCGCGCGTGAACCAGGCCGATTCCATGTCCGCCTCCGAGGGTTCCCGCTCGTGCGCTCCGGCCGTGAGCTCGGTGGCCAGCACGACATACCCGTAGTGGGTGCTGGTCGCCGGTGCGGGCGCGACCTTGCCCAGCAGCGTCAGACGCTCGGCCCGCAGCCCGGTCTCCTCGCGTAATTCCTGCCGCGCCACCGCGATCGGATCGAATTCCGGCCCCGCCACCGAACCGCCCGGAAACTCCCAGCACCGCCGCCGCAGCGGATACCGGTACTGCTCCACCAGCTGCAACCGCTCCCCGTCCCAGGGAATCACGATAGCGAAACACGCCTTCTCGATGAACGCGTAGACGGCCTCCGCCCCGTCCGCCTGCCGAACCCGGTCCTCGCGCACCGTGATCCACCGATTCGAGTAGACCTCGCGACTGTCAAGCGTCTCCATCCCCCGATCCTCCCGCACCCCGCCGCCGCGGGGCCGCAAGCCCAACCGCGACGCCACCACCGGTTCCCTGGCGCTGATGTCGGCGACCGGCGAGGTCGGCCACGTGCTGGCCGCCAAGACCAAGGACATCAAGCTGCAGGGCAAGAACACCGCCCAGCTCGCCGACCAGGTGCTGCCCGCACTGACCGCCGCCATGAGCCTGCTGACCCAGCAGAGCCCCGCCGAGGCGGGCAACTTCCGCAGCACCGTGCTGATCGCCGTCACCACCCCCGACCCGACCCCCGCCACCGAGGAGATGGTCCGCAAGATCAACGCCGCCCTCGACGCCGCGTGACCCAGCGCCACAACAAGATCAGGGAGCTGTCATCGAGGAATTCGCCCGAATTCCCCGCGGTGACAGCTCCCTGATCTTGTTTGCTACTTCGCGTGGGTGATGGGAGGCCGGGCGGCGACGCCGTTCCAGGAGGACTGCGCGCCGGATTCGCCGATGCGGTAGACCTGTACGGTCGCGGCGGCGCTCGCCGCGATGGTGAGGACGGCGAGCCCGCCGACCAGCAGGCGGGACAGGGAGCGGCCGTTGGACTCGCGGTAGTGGACGAACGCCAGCAGCCCCGCGACGACGAGCAGCGGCAGCGCGAAGAAGATCATGGTGTCGCCGAGGTGAGTGTGGTTGTGCAGCTCCGCCGTTCGCGGCACCCGCTTCTCCAGCCACTCCCCCGCGTCGGTCGTGATCGGCGTCATGACCACGACCACCACGGCCAGCGCGAGCACCAGCCACACCAGTCGGCGCCGGGCGGGCGCCCACACCGCGCACAGCACCGCCAGCACCGCGGTCAACGGCACCAGCACCACGATCAGATGAACCAGCAGAACATGGGCGGGCAGCCCAGAGACGACCGACATCGGCACCTTCTCTCGAACGAACGTCAGCGCCCAACCTTCCACACAATCACTGTGAACACGCTGAGCAGTCCGCCCGAACCCGCTGGGACCTACGCCGATCAGAGGTGGCGGGCGGGAGCCAAGGCGGTACGGGCGTCCATGAGGGCGAAGCCGAGCAGGTTGTCGCCGCGCCACTGAGCAGGCTCGGCGGCGGCGGGGTTCTCCGCGCCCAGGCCGATACCCCAGATGGTGTCGCGCGGTGCGGCTTCGACGAGGACCTTGTCCGCGGTGGCGAGCAGGAAGTCGCGCAGGATGTCGTGCTGGCCGAATTTGGCGATGGAGCCGCGCAGCACGATGTCGAACCGGTGGGCTTCCCAGGTGTCCTGATCGAACCCGGAGATGGCGCGGCCCAGCCTTTTCGCGTCGGCGGGGGTCTCGCTGGCGAGGATGCGGCTACGCATGGGCTCGTCACCGAACAGCCGCGCCTTCTCGGCCATCATGAAATGCTCGGCGCTGCCATAGCTTTGACCGTCGACGGTGAATTCGACCGGCCACCACTGGCTGAGCACCCACTTCCCCACCTCGTGCCCCGGGGTCCGGGTGTGCCCCCAGAAGAACAGAAATTCCGGTCTAGCCCCGTCCGCCATCTCAGCTGTCAGCTGCGCCCTGTCCACGCCGCGACCCTAGCGGACCTGGATGACACGGTCGTCCGCTTATCCCGCCACGCCGCCCAACGCGCCGCGAAACACCGCCACCCCGGCCGAACTTCGCACCCCGGAGGTCAGCGGGCCAGGGCACGCAGGCGGGTCATGATTTCGGCGGGGGGATGAGCGTCGACGAGGTAGCGGGGCGGGTCGTAGCCGTCGGCGGGGTCGAGGGCGACCAGGCTGGCGACGTCGTCCCAGGCGACTCGGAAGACCTCGGCGTCGCGGGCTACGAAGCAGATGTGATCGGCCTTCGGGAGGAGGTTGGGGAGGCCGTCGGGCCAGGAGGTCATGGTGGTTTCGGTGCCGTCGGGTTCGTGCAGGTGCAGCAGTTCGGCGATACCTGCCGCATTGTTGCGGTGCGCTCGTAGTCGCTCGGTCTGCGCGCGATAGGCGCTGACCGCGAGGGTGATTGCGGCATGGCGGACGGCAGCGAAGGCGGGGTGCTCGGGTCCGACCGGCAGTGGGATCAGTTCGCCCTCGTCGTCGATGGTGTACGGCACGGTGGACAGCGGGCGCGGCGCGATGTCGAGCCGTTCCTGGGCCAGCTCCTGCAGGCGCAGCAGGGTTTCGGGTGTCGCGCCGAGCGCGACGAACATGCCCACGTGCGCGGGGAGGAAAAGCAGTGGCCGCGTACCGGTTCGCGCCTGCACCCCGGCCAGCCAGCCCGCGACCAGCGGTAGCGAACCGACATAGCTCTCGCCGCCCTCGTCCGCGAATTCGAAGACCCGCACCCCCGGATCCGGTTCGAAGGTGGCCAGCGCGTTCATCGCGGGCTCGGTGAGGTTGGTGTGCGCGACCGTGTAGACCTCGTCGGCGTCCACGCCCCAGCGCGAAAGATCCTGCTCGGTAACGAATTGCACGGTGGTCGGCAGGTCGATGACCACCAGTTCCGATAGAAACGGCAGCCGGGGCCGGGCCAGCACCGGATTGCGCCCGTCCCGCGTCGCGCCGTAGCCCGCGCGGCGCAGCACCGGCCGCAGCTTGGGCGCCACCCCGTCCCAGTCCGGCGGTGCCTGCGGCGGCAGGATCAGCGTGTCGACCGCATCGAACAGCGCCGCGGTGATTCGTCCGTCGAAACGGCGATACAGGGTGTCCAGTTCGATTTTCGCGGCATATCCGTTCTTCAGCCGATACGCGATCTCGTACGCCTGAGTGTCGAACTGCGCGGACTCGACGGCGTCGTACGCCAGCACCCGCTCCAACACCTTCTTGCCGAACCGATTTCGCCCCGAACCGAACATTCCGCCCAGGAAACCCATGGCGCGATGTTACGCGCGGATGGTGACCGGCGCCCTGGCAAACACCCAGGGAACCCGTGTGCCACAACCGAAAACGCGCTGTTCACACCCTGTCTCCGCGGTGCTCATTGAGACGCCTGTCCAACTACGAGCACAATGCGCGTGACTATGGTTAGCTGTAGCGCCATGAGCACGCCCGTCTCCACCCACCCCGACGAATATCTGCCCCGCGACACCGCGGATGTGGTTCGGACCGTTCGGGATTCGCGACGTTCCACGAAACCGCTGATCATCCGGGGTGGGGAACGGCCGGACGAGGACCTCGGGCTGCCCGATCACGGCACCGTGCTGAGCCTGCGCAAGATGAACCGGGTGCAGGTGGTGGACGCCGATGCCAGAACGGTGCGGGTGCAGGCCGGGGCCCGGCTCTCGGACATCGATCGCACCCTCGGCGCACACGGACTGGGGCTGCCGATCGTCGGCGACCATCGGGACATCACGGCGGGCGGATTCGCGGCGGTGGGCGGGCTGTCGGCGGCCTCGCATCGCTTCGGCATGTTCAGCGACAATGTGGCCGAGCTCGAATACGTCGATCAGGACGGCCGTTTCGGCACCTGCGGGCGCACCCACCACTCCGAGCGGTTCCGTCGCATCCTGGGCGGCGGCGGGCGCACCGGGATCATCACGGCGCTCACCCTCGAGGTGACCGATGTGGACAAGGACCGCACCTGGCTCACCACCGACGCGCACCGCTTCCTGGACTTCGACACCTGGGTGGAGCACTCCTTCCGGGAGATCCAGTCGCCGGGCGATTCCATGCTGCAGGTGGGCCGTTGGATCGACACCCAGCCGCTGAAGATGGCGCGGCCGGTCGGCACCGGCACCGTGCAGCTCGGTACCGTGCGCTTCGGCCAGTGGTCGAGCCTGCACCCCACCACCCCCAACCTGTCGCTGCGCGCCCGGCGTGAGGTCGGTGCGCGGGCCCGAAAGTCGCTGGGCGCCATCGCCGCGTCGGCGGGCGGCCGCGCCGGTATGCCGGTGCGTAATGCCGCGGCCGGTGCGCTGATGTTCGCTCCGAAGGTGCTGACGCTGCGCGATGCGGAGTATCTGGCCGACACCGTCATCTCCTCCTCGGAGCGCGGACCGGCCTACCGCGTCTCGGTTTTCGCGCCCATGTCGAGCTACGCGCGGGTCTTCCACCGCCTGCACGACCTGTTCGCCGGGCACCGCGAGAAGACCGGCTGCTTCACCGTCATGTCGGCCATGACCTATGGCGTGCGCTCCCGCTACCTGCGCGAACTCGACAATGAGGACCACGCCTTCATCACCTTCACCTGCCGGTTGCGCCCGGCCGCGCTGCCCTCGGAACTGTTGCGGGACATCGTCTCCGGAATCGACGATATCTGTGTCTCCGAACGCGCCCGCCGTTATGACCCGACCGAATAGAATGTGTTCCGCCACACCGCCAGCAATCGGTTAGCAGCCACTCCTTCGGGATTCGGCTGAACAGCACAGCGGGGTGGCGGTATCGGCGCTGTCGGCGGGGCGCCGGTGCATGGTTCATGCTCAATCCTCAGATGAAGGTTGCCTGTCCCATGATCGAATTCCGTGCTGCCCGCCGCCCCCGCTCCGCCGGTTCGCTCGCGGGCGAACTACCCATCGACGGCAAACGCATTGTCGTCACCGACGCCACCTCCGATATCGGCCGAGAGACCGCACGATTACTCGGGTTTCACGGTGCCGAGGTAATCCTGGTGGCGCGCAACGGCTCTCAACTGGTCGACGAGTGCGCCACCATCATCCAGGCCGGCGGCCAAGCCCACTGGTTCCGCTGTGACACCTCGGCACTGGGCGATGTGGACCATCTCGTGGAGTGGCTGCTCACCGAGTTCGACACCGTCGACGTGCTGGTCAACAACACCGGCCGCCCCACCCGCCGCCCGGTCCTGCAATCGCTGGACCGCTTCCGCGACTACCAGCGCATGATGGCCGCCTATTACTTCGGGCCGCTGCGGCTGACGCTCGGCCTGCTGCCCGCCATGCTCGCGGGCGGCTCCGGCCACGTCGTGAACGTCGGCCCCTGGAGCCCCGAAACCGGTGCGGCCCCGAACTTCTCCTCCTACGCCAGCGCCCAGGCGGCCTGGACCACCTTCGGCCAGTGCGCCGACGCCGAACTCTCCCCGCGCGGCATCCACGTCACCTCGGTCCAATACCCGGCCCCCGCCATCACCACCCACGGCCCGGATTCGACCGCCCAGGACCCCGCCGAAGCTGCCCGCTGGATCGAAACCGCCATCCGCACCCGGCAACCCCAGCTGCAACCGCGCTTCCCCCGCGCCCTGCTCGGCCTGGCCTCCATGTCGCCGCGCACCACCCGCCTGAAGCACGCCCTGGGCATCTGAACGCCCTCAACCCCCAGTCCCGCACCACCCATATGAGGGGAGGGCGGGCCGCCGGGAGGACGTAGCCGACGGCCCGCCTTTCGAAACCCTTTCCCCCACAGCTCTATTCCCGCGCGCGCATCACCGCAGCTCAACGGTCCACAAGTGCCGCGGCTCAGCGGTCGACGAGCGCCGAGTTCCGGGCGGCCGGTAGCGCGAGCGCCGCCACCGCGGCCGCCGCGGCCAGCCCCATGAGCACCAGCGCGGCACGATGCAGCGCCTCGACGGATCCGTGGTGAACGGCAACCGTTGCGTACCAACTGGCCAACGCTCCAACGCCGAACGACGCGGCAACGCGCTGCACGATGCTGAACAGCGTATTCGCGTCGGCCAGCCGATCGGACCGCACCGATTCCAGCATCACACCGAGCAGCGGTGTGATCACCAGCCCGATAGCCGCAGCGCGCAGCGCGAGCAGACCCGCCGTCACCACGATCGGAGTACCGGCATCGATGGCGAGCAACGCCACACTCGCCCCTGCCAGCACCGCGAATCCACCGATCACCGTGGTACGCACCGAGATCCGGGTCAACAGCCGAGGCCCGAGAGCAGTGGCCAACCCGGTGACAATCCCCTGCGGCAACAACGTCACCCCCGCCGCGAAGGCCGAATGCCCTTGCACGGTCTGCAGGAAGACCGGCAGCAGAAACACGGCTGCGAAGGTAATGACCGAGGCCAACGCACACAACACCAACGCCAGCCGCGAGGTCCGCTGCCGGGCGAGCCCCAGATCCAACGCCGGATGCTCATGGCGCGCAGCCCATCCGGCATAGGCCACGAGCAGCGCCAGACCACTCACCAGAGGACCCCATGTGGCCGCAGCGGCCCACCCCGCCCCTCCCGCCCGCCCGATCCCGAACAGCGACAACGTCAACCCGCCGGCCAACAGCCCCATCCCGACCGGATCAAAACGGACACCGCCCACTCCGCCCGGTGCCATCCGCTCCGGAATCCACCGCGCCGCCAAAACCGCCAACACCCCAACTGGAACATTGATCAGGAAAATCGCCCGCCACCCCGCCCCCGCAATCAACGCCCCACCCAAACTCGGCCCCAACGCAGGCCCCAGAAACAACAGCACCCCGGCAACCGGCGACATCACCCGCGCAGCACCGCCGTCACCGCCGCCACGCCCGTCACCGCCACCGCGACTATCACCGCCACCGAGCAGCATGCTCATGGCCAGGGGGACCAGGGGCGCGCCCGAAAGCCCCTGGCACACACGTGCTCCCACCAGTACGTCCGCTGTGGGGGCGAGGGCGCAGGCCAGCGAGGCGAGCGTGAATGCGGCCAGGGCGGTCCGGTAGACCGGTAGCGTTCCGAATCGGCGGGCCAGGTAGGAGACGGCGGAAAGGCCGGTTCCCATGGCGAGGAGGTAGCCGCTGACCGTCCAGCTGACCGCGCTCAATTCGGCGTGCAGGCCGTGGGCGATGGGCGTTACCGCCACGTTCACGATGCTCGAATCCAGCATGGAGAGTAGCGGTCCGGCCAGTAGTGCGTACTGGACGACCGGGCCGAGGCGGGTCGGCCGTTCGGACGCGAGGTCCATCATTCCCCCTGCGGCGTCACCGGTGCCGTCGCGGCGAGTGCGCCTAGTGCACCCAACCATTCGATTTCGCGCTCGCAGCGATCGATCAGCTCGCCGGTGATCTGCGGTCCCCAGAGTTCGTGGCCGGTCCGGGCGCTCAGCGCGCGCAGCCGATCCAGCCGGGCCCGGACTGCACCCTCCCGGGCGTCCAGGACACGGGTGCGTTCCTCGGGGGTCAGCATCGCGAATTGCGCTACCCGGGCGAGGAATTCGGTTTCGTCCCCGGCCTGCCCCGGCGTCAGCTCGGTGAGCATGTCCTGTAGCAGCTCACGCCCGACGGCGGTCAGCGTGTACACGTGCCGGGCCGGTCGGCCCTGCTGTTCTTCGGCGGTCTTGTCGACGGCCCCGGCTTCCTCGAAACGCCGCAGCGCCGGGTACAGCGCATTGTTGTTCAGGGTCACGCCGGTGTTCTCCTCGACGTGTTTGCGCAGCTCATAGCCGTGAGCAGGGGCACGCATCAGATGCCTGAGGATCAGGACTTCCACATAGGACATGTAGTCCAGCGTAACCTAGGTTCAACTGGACTTGCAGCCCCAAAAAGAAGCGCCCCAACCGAAACCGGATAGGGCGCTTGAGTCCTTACGCCAGCGCTCTGACGAGCCTCATGTCAACGCATTTCCGGGCCGAGGTGGTACTCGAAACTACTTGTCGGTGGCAGTCAGTATGGTGACGCATCTAACGCTGAATGAAGTACCGAAAGTGTTACTAGTTGCACTAGAGGAGATTTCGTGACAAAGCTGGCCCTTCCCGATCTGCTCGAAGCGTGTTCGCCTGGCGGGGCGTCGGTCCTCACATCGGTGACAGAGTTGGCACCGGCAGGCGGTGCTCATGCCGCAGTGGCACCGGCGAAGTTCGTAGTGGGGACGAACGCCGTATTTGCTTATGAGACAAGATATATCGACAATGAGCCGCTTGTGGCCGTGGTCATCGACTCCAAAACATCACAGCTCAATCGGGTCGAGCAGCCGCTCTCAATCGCGGTGGCGGACGGTCACCCGGTTCTGAGCCGCGTGCCTCGGATCTGCGTCTCCTATGGCGACGATAGTTATACAGATGTCGAGCTGCCCCACCGCTGCTATGACGGACATATCCGGGCAGGTTCTGTTGATGGCAATCCGGTGACCGAACACGAAGCGTACCGAGCAGCACGGGATGCTTCGCCGAGCAATGCGCGGGCACTACTCGAAATGAGCCCGGTGAGTCTTGTTCTCGGAGCATGGGATTCGTCGCGGCGCACTCATCAGGGGCGCTACCGCAGCGCACTGGTTGGCGAGATTATCGGGGTGCTGGCGGATCAAGGGCCTGAGGCGAAGGTACCTCCGCTGCGTGGCGGCGCGCGTGTCGATCCGGTGGCAATGAGTGTGCAGCTGTCGGGTTCCAACATGGAGAAGCTCGTGCAGGCTCAGGAGCCCGAGCTCAGCCTCAAGAACATCAAGGGCATCCGCGAGGACATCAAGAAATCCAAGACCAAGCCACTGTCGGCATCGCCGCTGGGACTCGGCGGCATCCCACCGACGCTTAACGCGCTGGGCGCGGTTGCGTGCCGACGGATCACTCGAACACACGTGCTGAGTTTCAGTGCGTTGCGCCAGTTGCGGTTCGGTGCCAGCGGGGACGGGAATGCCGCATGCCGGGCGTTGCTGGCAGCGCTGGCCTTGAACGGGCTCGCACGTTCGGACGCCGAGTTGAGCCTTCGCGCAAACTGCGATCTCGTTGAGCTGGGTCCGGCAACGGTGCTGTTGGACCAGCGGTATGGCAAGAGTGTGGAGTTGGAGCCGCTCACGGTTACCGAAGCCGATGCGCTGCTGGAGTCCGCGATCGAGCAGGCCGCCGAGACGGCTGGGATTCGTTGGGAAGGGCAAGTTTTCGAAGTCGTCGGCAATCCGGTGGTATTGCGGGGTGCGGTCGAGGAGTCGGAAGAGTGACTGGACGGTTCGGCATTCGCGCTCGATTCCCATTGGGTGTGTATATCGGGCATCGGTCCGACGGGACCCAGGACCCTTTTCCCGATCCCGCCCGGCTGCATGCCGCTTTGATGAACGCAGCCGGGCAAGGCTCGACCGCGACGGTCGACGGAGAGCAGATGCGGCCCAGCGACGCCGCGGCGGTGGCGTTGGCCTGGCTGGAGGACAATCCGCCCACGGGCATCAGGTTCCCGCAGATGACACCAGTAGCACCGCGACCGGTGATCGCATATCGCGCCGAAGGTGTCGTACGTAAGGAGGGGGGTCGTTGGGTCGACAAGAAGACGCAGCGGGCTTTCTCTGACGGGGTCGCGCTCGGCGGCGAATTTGGGTGGTCCTGGGATGGTGTGGACGTACCGGCGATAGTCGCGACGACGCTGGCGGATCTGGCCGCTGACGTCTCTTGCTTGGGAGAGGCAACCAGTCCGGTTGTCTTGGAGATCGGCGAGGTGGAACCCACCGAACTGCTGCGACACGACCTGAGTCCATATCAGGCCGGCGGACGCCGAGTGCGGACAGCAGCGACGGGTCGCAGTGACGCACTGACCCGCGCACACGATGCGGCACGACCCACCAAAAACCGAGCCAGGCCAGCGACCGCCACACGAGTACCGACAGTCCCGCACCGGCCCCGGTTCCGCTCAAGGGACTCACCGAACTCCGTTACGCGCCACGGGTTGTCGTGCCACCGGCCGCCCCATGGCGGCATGTCTTGCTGGTCGAGGCGCAACGCGATCAGGAGCAGTGCGGCCGCACCGTGGCACCCGAGGATCGCCTGATGTGGTGCGTCGCACTGCATCGGGCACTTATCGCCCGGATCGGATTCGGCGCTCCGCCACTGATCACTGGTAAGTACGAGAAGGGCATTCGGCCTCCAGTGAACCGGATGGCGATCCAGCTACTCGATCCGTCCGCAACCGCCGCGCATGGATTGGAAGGTCTGGCCTTCTCATTGATGCTGCCTGATGATGCTGCGGTGCAAGACCTTCTGTCGCTCGGTGGTGCACTGCGCGATCTGAAGGAGATTAGATCCGCACACGGCAGGATGCTGTTGTCGTCCTCTGGCCGAACTGTCGAAGCCACCTCGTTCTGGCCAGCTCCGCCACCGGGGTACCGGCGGCTGTGGCGAACCCACCCGGCAGTGATGCCGGAGACACGGCGGCAACGGCGCGGTGAGCGGCCGTGGTCGCTTGTGGATGCGGCGCTGCTGTCGACCGGGTTTGTATGGCGCAGCGAGTTCACGGACGTGGACGCGCGAGACTATCGTGGGCTCGTAAAGGCGGTCGAATCGCGTGGCGTCCAGGTCTTCTCACCGACTCTCGTGACACGCAACACGGCGAAGTACGCGCACAAAATGCCCGAAGGCGTTGCCGTCCAGCCTTACCGGACAACTCTCGACCTCGGCGCACTAGTCGGTGACCGGACGATGGTCGCGATCGGGCAGACCCGCCATCTCGGCGGCGGGTTACTGGTCCCGCTGGACATCCCGACCGATGCGGCCGAGTTGATGTTCGAGGCGACGCGATGACCCTGCAGTTCAGCGACTTCGAGGACTTCTTCGCTCACGCCCACGACGGAAAGAAGCCCTTCGCATGGCAAACCCGCCTGGCAGAGCAGTTGTGCCAAACCGGACGCTGGCCAGATCGAATTGCAGCCCCCACAGGTGCAGGAAAGTCCAGCGTCGTCGACATTCATTTGTTCGCCAACGCGCTGCATGCCGCAGGTGGCGGGGCACGGGTGCCACGACGGCTATCGGTAGTTGTGAACCGTCGTGGCCTGGTTGACCAGCACGCGATCCATGCCCGCAGGCTCTCAACCCAGCTCAGCACCGCTGAGGTGGGCACGCTCGACGCTCAGATCGCGGAGGCGCTGCGGTCCCTGCGCACTGCAGACGAGATTGACGACGCCGCACCATTCGAACTTGCCATGCTGCGCGGTGGGATCCCAACCGACCGCCGGTGGCTGGACGACGCTGGGTGCTGCACAATCCTCTGCGCCACCCCAGATATGTGGGGCAGCCGGTTGTTGATGCGCGGCTATGGATCGTCCCGATACGCCCGGCCCCGCGAGGCCGGACTGCTCGCCTACGACTCGGTACTAGTCATCGACGAGGCTCATCTCAACCGACAACTGCTGCTCACCGCCCGACGCGTCGGGCACCTGGCTGCACCGATCGCAGGCGGCATCGGCGTAACAGCGTTGCAAACAGTCGAAACCACCGCGACCCCAGCAGAGCCCAGCATCGATCCAAATACCGCAGGTATCCGCGACAGCGATCTAGAGGACGAACCGACTCTGGCGCAACGTCTCTGCATACCCAAACCGGTCAGATGGCACAGTGCCGAGAGTTGGAGCGGCCGTGCACCGAACACCCGGTACCTGGACGAACTTGCCGCGCTAGTCCAAACTCATCACTGCACCTTCGGCCGAGGCGCTCCAGATGGCCGGACAGTCGGCTGCGTCGTCAACCGGGTCGACACTGCAGTCAAGCTCGCCGCACAGCTGCGAAAGGAAGGTCTGCGAGTCGAGGTGAAGGTCGGTCGTATGCGACCCTACGACCTTGAAAAGCTGCTCTCGGACAAGCCGGGGCTGCTCACCTCGACTGGTGACGACAACACGGACGTTCTGATTGCCACCCAAACCGTCGAGGTCGGCGTCGACATCGACTTGGCCGCGATGGTCACCGAACTTGCGCCCGGCTCAGCACTCAGCCAGCGAGCCGGCCGGGTAAACCGCGCTGGCAAGTCCGAGCACACCGAGATCGTCGTCGTCGGCCCGACCGACCCCGAGGATTTCGCCGACTTTCCGCCCTACACCGCTGACGAACTGACGGCCGCCTACCACTGGATTCAGACTCGGGCGGATGACCCCAATGGCCTTGCCCCAGAAGCGATCCGCAGGTATCCGGCACCTGGATCACGGCCCTCACGCACTCTCTGGCAACGCCTGGAGCCCTACGACGCTCAACTATTGGCCCGCACCAACGACGACCTGTTCGACCAGCCTGACCTCGAACTGTGGCTGCGCGACGACCTCGAACCCGAACGTGCCATGGCCGCGGTTGTAGTCCGCGCCGACTTGCCCGACGACGACACATTGGCACTCGCGCTGCTGAACGCCGTCCGACCGGTAGACCTCGAGGCGTTCCCCTGCACACTCACCGACGCGGCAGCTCTGATTGATCGTGTCCGCACGGATTCGAATCGACCGCGGGTGTTCGTGTGGCGCGAAGACCGATTCCTCGACGACCCCGACAGCAAACTCCGTCCCGGCGACGCAATCGTCATCGACGACTGCCATCTCGTGCACACCGAGGGAGTCATCGTCGATCCCCCGACCGACCGCGCCGATGCGGTGCCGGTCGAACGGCTGCCAGGTGTCCTCGCGATCGAGTACTCGGGCGACTCCCTCACCGAACTCGCCGGGTTGTCCGACGAGGAGATGCAACTCGCCTTCGAGGAAGGCGGCGGCACCGGGCAACTCATGCCCGGTCCCCTGGACCCGGCCTCGGCTCGTCCAGCTCTGTCGTGGATCGTCATCCGCGAACCCAAGCGAAGCCGCATCGACGAAGAGATCCAGCAGGAGTGGACCTCTAAAGGACCAGTCACTCTGGATGCGCACTCAAAAGCCGTCGCTACCCGCGCGGACCGCGTCGCCCGGCAGGTCGGACTAGCCGAACCTCTCCCCGAAGCCCTGCGCCTCGCTGGCCTCTACCACGACCTCGGCAAACAAGCAGACTGGTTCCAACGCCTGCTGGGCCGCCACACCGACGACCCGCCGCTGGCAAAAAGCCGCAGGCACACCGAATTCCAGGCCAAGCGCGCCCGTGCCATCACCAGCATGCCCACCGGCTGGCGTCACGAACAACAATCCGTAATCGACGCCGCCCATGCCCTCGACGCCATCGACAACGCCGATCTCGGCCTCCGCGATCTAGTGCTCCGCCTCGTCGGAACCAGCCACGGGCGCGGCCGACCCGGATTCCCGCACGCCGCATACGATCTCGCCCTCGGCAACACCGACCCATTGGCCCGCACCCTATTCGACACCGGCAAATGGGACAGTCTGATCGAACACACAAACACCGAATGGGGTGTCTGGGGCGCCTGCTACCTCGAAGCCCTGCTCCGCTCGGCCGACGCTCAATGCTCCCGGGAAGGATCATGATCACATTCCCTCTGGCCGGCCCGGATACCAGCGCACTCACCCACTTCGCGCTCTACGGCCTGGCCAACATCATCGAATCCGAAACCGGCCACCCAGTCCTCCTGAACTGGAACCCGAAAACCCGCACCGCCGAACTGAACACCGACGGCATCGACATCGCCCAAGCCGTCCACATTCACGCCACCCGCTGCGCATCTGAAACCTCCTGGTTGCGTGCACAACTCACCCCCAACGGCCCCGCTGCCTTCAGCCCCCGCATCAAGGCCCCCAGCACCGACGACGATTGGCGAGCCCTACAACATCTCCGCCACTCCTACCTCGACACCCTCCTCGACAAGGACCGCCCCCTCGACCTCGCTATGATCGGCAGCCTCGGCGAACCCGCCTACTGGCGTTTCGACCGAAAAGAACGCCGCCCCGACCACGGTGCCAGCCGATGGGAAATGAAGGCCCGCAACAAAGGCCAAGAATTCGTCACCCACCGCCTCCTCCCCATGGCCGAAGCCGTAGCCGCCCGAACCCCCGACACGATCCTCACCGGACTACTTGGCACCACTCTCACCGACGAACTCGGCGGCGGAAAACCAGATTCCCAAACCTCCACAGGGTTCACCCGCCCCGCCCCCACAGATTGCGCCTTAGCCTGGTGCTCCCTCTGGGGAATCTCTAATTTCCCTATTGCTCAACACATTTCACGTATCTCACGCACTCCATCCGCTTTCCCCGGACGCGTACTCCACCCCACAACGCTGGCGCTACCAATCATCACCGCCCCGATTACACCCGCGAGATTGCGAACCATCCTCATCTGCCAGCACCTCGACACTCTCGCCCAATCCTTCACCCGACAACCAGGTGCCACCTCACCTGACGCCACGTCAGCGGAGGCAGCCGGAAAATGGCTCCAGGCGCGGCAAATCAACGCAGTCATCCTGTTCCCCATTCAGAAAGTAGGCAGCGACAGCGCCCCCCAGCGCCTCATCCTGACAGGCCGAATCGAAACCCTCCCGCTTACGCTCGGGTCTGGGCAATGACCACCGCCCTCTTAGCCCACGAGCTGTTCTTCATCGAGGCCGCCGTTACCCACAGTCAACGGAGCTGATTCTCTGGTGCCGCAGCTCCTCCGGAAGCTGCCCTTCATCGAGGCTCGTTCTTGCCTGTGTACCCGTCGACTCCTATGGCGAGCCGCAGCTCGTCCCACAAGCTGCTCTTACATCGAGGCATCGACAAGAAGCGTGGAATCGCGTTCTCGCGCACCGCGGCAGCAGTTCTCAAGCAAACTGCCCTTCATTGAGGCATGATCGCGTTCGTCACCGCGTAAGTAGTGGCGACATCGCAGCTCGTCCGCGAGCTGCTCTACATCGAGGAAATTCGCGGTTCACCTCACACCCGAGCATCGTTCGTAGCTGCAGCTCATCCATGGGCCGCTCTTCATCCTGGTACGCCCCAGATCGTTGCCCAACCATCCCGAGGCCGAATGACCCAGCTCCTGCACGAGCGGTCCCTTCATAGAGGCACCGCCCCCTCAGCGGCGACCCACAAGCCCAGAACGCCGCAGCTCATCCGCGAGCTGTCCTTCATCGAGGCGGCGACGAGGCGTTTGTATACCTATGGCACGAGTGGCCGCAGCTCGCCAAATAGATGTCTTTCATCGCGCTGCCTTCGAGGAGCGAGCGCGATAGAGTTCGGTGCCGGAGGTCCGCCATGAGCTGCTCTTCATCTAGGCAAGGAATCGACGTTTATGGATCGGCTTCTGCTGCCGGTGCCGCAGCTTGTCCACGAGCCGCCGCTCTTCATCAAGGCATGTACCCGTCACCTGCCAACAGTTTGTGCTGGTTGCTGCTGCTCTTCCACGAGCAGCCTTCATGGAGGCCGTCGCGCGCTGATGGTCAACCCGTACACGATGCCCATAAAGCGGCCTCTTGTACACCAAACTGCTCTTCATTGAGGCTCTAGAAGTATGCAGGTCGCCGTGTAGAGGGGGTTCGAAGCCGCAGCTCGTTCGCGAGCTGCCCTTCATCGAGGCTCGTGCATCGTCGTACCAATCGCGCGGGTAATTGGTGCCTCACCGATGCGGGCGGCGAGATCTCCTGAATCAAGAGCGTTGCGGCGATCGCGTACCCCACCGGATTTGGTTGGGACGCTTCGGGTCTCGTGCTGACACGAGGCCCTCGATCCAGCCCGCCGCGAACCCTGTTAAACCCACAGAGGAAGGCGGCCCGCCGTTCGAAAAGTTCGGTCATCTTGCGCAGCACAGCACCCCGTCCGCGTGAATCCGCCCAGCGCGGTAGCGTGTGGCCATGATCGGCGCTGTCGTATTCGACGTTGGAGAAACGCTGGTGGATGAGACTCGCGAGTACGGGACGTGGGCGGATTGGCTTGGTGTACCCCGGCATACGTTCGTCAGCGTCTTCGGTGCGACGATCGCCGACGGCAAGGATTATCGCGAGGCCTTCCAGATCTTCCGTCCTGGTTTCGATCTGACGGAGGAGCGAGAGGCGAGGGCGCGCGCCGGACAGCCGGAAACATTCGGCGAGGAAGACCTGAATAAGGAAAGCGCATGTTGTGCAACAAGTTCGGAATCATTGCACTCGCCGCCGCGGCGATCGTCGAACCCCCGATCACGGGCGCCGCGCCCCTGCGCTGATCAATCTCGACATCCCACACGAGCTATTCTTCATCGAGTCAGGTGTAGTAGCTCCTACACGACCCACCTTTCATCGAGGCGACAACCGCACCCGGGGACCTGAATCCCCACACCCACGTCGCAGCTCATTCGTGAGCTGCATTTCATCGAGGTATCGTGGCCGCGAACGTGACCCGTGAAAATTGTCGGCAGTAGCTCTTCATCGAGGCCACGTCGGGACAACGGGCTGGCACTTCTGCGTCCGCGAAGGTTAGCTTGTCCACGCCAATCTTCATCGAGGCAACGACGACGGGATCGCGACTTATCCTGCCACCTTCCGCCGCAGCTCCTCCGGGCGCTGTCCTTCATCGAGGCACGTTCAATCAGGTGGACTGGTTCTTTCTGCGCGGGTCACTGTAGCTCGTCCGCAAGTACTTTCATCGAGGCAACGGCATTAGGATTCGCGTTGCATATCCCTACGACGCCGCAGCTCTCCGCAGCTGCTCTTCATCAAGGCATTAGATCGCCTGCCCAGTCCTACATGTCGCAACTTGCGAGCTGTCCTTCATCGAGGTACGTACTGGCGGCGGTAGCAGCCCATGTCGGCACCGCTGCAGCTCCTCCGTGAGCTGCTCTTCATCGAGGCTGGTACGGGCCAAGGTTTGCAATCTGGAACGCGCCATCGGCGCAGCTCGTTCGTGAGCTGCTCTTAATCGAGGGGCACTTTTCGAAAAGCTCGGCCCTCTTTCAGCGGCAAAGCGCCCCATCCGAATCCGGATGGGGCGCTTCGGGTAATGCTCTAGCTCAGTGCTTTTCCGGGCCGAGGTGGTACTCGAACACCAGACCGGCCGCGGCGGCCAGGATGCAGATGACGCCGATCGCGATCAGCCAGTACTGGAAGAACGCGAAGCCCAGCGCGGTGATGGAACCCGCGCCCGCGAGCAGGATGGGCCAGAACGAACCGGGCGAGAAGAAGCCCAGGTCGCCGGCGCCGTCGACGATCTCCGCCTCCTCGTAGTCCTCCGGGCGGAGGTCGAGGCGGCGAGCCACGAAGCGGAAGTAGGTGGCCACGATCAGCGCCAGGCCCGCCGACAGCACGATGGCGGTGGTACCCGCCCACTCGACACCGGTACGGGAGCGGCCCGTGAAGTAGCCGTAGACCACGGCCACGATCACGAAGAAGACCGTGATCAGTTCGAAGATGCGAGCTTCGACCTTCATGTCAGTTCATCCTCACTTGGCGTCGGCGAGTTCGTTACCGCGCGCCTTGCGGTCGGTGTTGAACGGCTTGGTGGAAGTGGCCACGGGCGATTCGCCGATGCTGGCGAGCGCCTCGCCATTGGTCTTGAGCGGGTTCTTGGTCCGGAAGTCCATGTACTGCGCGAACTTCTCGGGGGACACCACGCGGATCTCGAAGTTCATCATCGAGTGGAAGGTGCCGCACATCTCGGCGCAACGGCCGACGAACGCGCCTTCCTTCTCGATCTTGGTGATCTGGAAGACGTTGTCCGAGTTGTTCTGCTTCGGGTTCGGCATCACGTCGCGCTTGAAGAGGAACTCCGGCACCCAGAAGGAGTGGATGACGTCCGCGGCGGCGAGCTGGAACTCGATGTTGCGACCCGACGGCAGGACCAGCACGGGAACCTCGTTGGAGGTACCGGTGGTCTCGACCTTGTCGTAGTGCAGGTAGGAGATGTCGTTGGCAGGCAGGCCGTTGTTCGGGCCGGGCTGCGGGTGGCCATCCTTGGTCGCTTCCTTGTAGCGATCCTTGATGTCCGTGTTCATGTCCTGGCGCTCGGTGTCGACACCGTCGAAGGTGTACCGAGGCTGGCCGTCGACGGCCATGTCCACGTGCTGGTAGCCGAACTTCCAGTTCCACTGGAACGCGGTCACGTCCACGGTGACATCCGGGTTGGCGACCTTCTCGTGCACGTAGTTCTGCACGACCACGGTGAAGTAGAACAGCACCGCGATGATCACGAACGGGATCGCGGTGTAGCTCAGCTCCAGCGGCACGTTGTAACCGGTCTGCCGCGGGAACTCCGGGGAGTTCGGCTTCTTGCGGTGGAAGATCACGGTCCAGAAGGTCAGACCCCAGACCAGCACACCCATCGCCAGCGCGGCGAGCACGGACCAGGTCCACAGCTCGCGCATCTTGGTGGCCTGCGGCGTGATGCCCGAGGGCCAGCCGAATCGAAGCCACGGGTTGTCGATCGAGCAGCCGGAGACGAGCATCGCGGTCATCCCCAAGGACACCGCCAGCCCGGCCCGCCGAAGGATGCGGCCCCGCCGACCCTGGGCGGGTCGTGCCCCAATCGCCTCGCTCGCCTTGTGCGCCACGCTCAACGCCTTCCTGGTCGTCATTCCGACAACGCGCCGCCCAGGCTCCCTTCCGCCCGGGCGACACATTTCAGCACAGTTTGGGGCCTCGAGGAGGATACGCGTGAACGCGCAACCGACCCTGAGAGTTTCCCAAGTACTACGCAGCGTAGACCAAGAAACCGCCCTCGTTGTGACGGGGTCCGGTTCGACACTCCGGAAACCTCATAAGCAGTGGATACGGGCTCTAGCGGCGGGATCCGACCGGGTACGGCATACTCGGGCAGTAGGTTTCGCGTCGTGCGTGCCCGTGCGGGTACGCCCCCAAATCTTTTGATTCCGGAAAGAGGTTGCTGCCGCAGTGTGTGGACTGCTCGGATTTCTGACAGCTGGCACGGCTACCACCGCTGACGGGCGGACGGTCGAAACCACGGCGGCACAGGTTTACGAGGCGCTGCACTGTCAGCGCCACCGCGGCCCCGACGAGCGCGGCACCTGGACCGACGAGCGCATGATCTTCGGCTTCAACCGCCTGTCGATCATCGATATCGAGCACTCGCACCAGCCGCTGCGCTGGGGTCCGCCGGAGAACCCCGAGCGCTACGCCATGACGTTCAACGGCGAGATCTACAACTACCTCGAGTTGCGCGCCGAACTGAAGGAGGCGCACGAGGCCGAGTTCGGCGATCAGCCGATGTTCCGTACCGAGGGTGACGGTGAAGCGATCGTCGCGGCCTTCCATTACTGGGGCACCAAGGCTCCCAGCCGGTTGCGCGGCATGTTCGCCTTCGCCATCTGGGATACCGAGCTGAACAAGCTGTTCCTGGCGCGCGACCCGTTCGGCATCAAGCCGCTGTTCATCGCCACCGGCGACGGCGGCACCGCCTTCTCCAGCGAGAAGAAGAGCCTGCTGGGACTGCTTCCCGCGCTGGAGCTTTCCGACGAGCTGGATCCGCGGGCTCTGGAGCACTACACGGTGCTGCAGTACGTGCCCGAGGCCGAGACCCTGCACAAGAACGTGCGCCGCCTCGAATCCGGTTGCTACGCCTGGGTCGAGCCCGGCGAGGCCCCGCGCGTGACCCGCTACTTCAACCCGCAGTTCCGGGTGCAGAAGTTCACGGCCGGGTCGGAGGCCAAGCGCTACAAGGAGATCGCCGAGGCGCTCGAGGACTCCGTCGCCAAGCACATGCGCGCGGATGTGACCGTCGGCGCGTTCCTGTCGGGCGGCATCGACTCGACCGCGACCGCGGCGCTGGCCATCCGGCACAACCCGAACCTGCTGACCTTCACCTCGGCGTTCGAGCGGCACGGCTACTCGGAGGCCGACGTCGCCGCCGAGACCGCCGCGGCCATCGGCGCGAAGCATTACGTGCGCATGGTCTCCCCCGAGGAATACGCCGCGGCGATCCCCGAGATCGTCTGGTACCTCGACGAACCCGTCGCCGACCCGGCGCTGGTGCCGCTGTACTTCGTGGCCAAGGAGGCCCGCAAGCACGTCAAGGTGGTGCTCTCGGGTGAGGGCGCCGACGAGCTGTTCGGCGGTTACACCATCTACCGGGAACCGTTGTCGCTCAAGCCGTTCGAGTACCTGCCCAAGGGCGTGCGCAAGCTGGCGGGCAAGCTGGCGGACCGGATCCCGGAGGGCACCCGGGGCAAGAGCCTGCTGCACCGCGGCTCGCTCACCCTCGAGGAGCGCTACTACGGCAATGCCCGCAGCTTCAACGACGCCCAATTGCGTTCGGTGCTGCGGGAATTCCGGCCCGAGTGGACTCATCAAGACGTGACCGGCCCCATCTACGCCATGCAAGGCAACCACTGGGATCCGGTCGCCCGCATGCAGCACCTGGACCTGTTCACCTGGCTGCGCGGCGACATCCTGGTCAAGGCCGACAAGGTGACCATGGCCAACTCCCTGGAGTTGCGCGTCCCGTTCCTGGACGCCGAGGTCTTCAAGGTCGCGGAGAAGATCCCGTTCGACCAGAAGATCACCAAGGACACCACCAAATACGCCCTGCGCCAGGCGTTGACGGACATCGTGCCCCCGCACGTCCTCAACCGCGCCAAGCTCGGCTTCCCGGTCCCCCTGCGCCACTGGCTGCGCGGCCCGGAACTCTACGACTGGGCTCGCGCCCAGATCACCGATTCCGGCACCGACCACTTGCTCAACAAGCAGGCCATCCTGACCATGCTGGACGCCCACCGCACCGGCCCGGTCGACCACAGCCGCCGCCTGTGGACCCTGCTGATCTTCATGATCTGGCACGGCATCTTCGTCGAGAACCGCATCAAGCCGGAGATCCAGGAACCGACGTACCCCGTCAACCTCTGACCTGTCACCCTCCCGGGGACGTGCCCCAACACGTCCCCGGGAGGGAACGAATTACGGCGAGGACGGTGAGCCGTTCCGTAGCGGTCTGATCGCGGTGCGGTCACGTCGAGGAGATTCGGTCTCGGAACGGTCTCCGACCGGTGAACAACGTCCGACACGTGCGGGACAATTCCAACATTCTGATTGCCGAGCGATTGCTGTCGGTTTAGCCTCGAGGCCCGGTTTCAGAACACCGACCAGTTGGTCCTTTGATGGATCCGCAGGCGGCACTGGTAGCGGGACCACACGGCGGGTCGGGGGATCCGGTCGATAGGGGTAACCCATGAACACTCATCAGCTCTCGATCACTCGTGCGCCGCACCCGCCGATCCCGCCGTCCCGGCCCGCGCCGACCAGCCGGGTGCTCGTGGTCGAGCAGCACGCCACGAACGCCGAGATGGCGCTGCTCGTCCTGACCGCCGCCGGATACGACGCCCTGCACGCCTGCTCCGGCGCCCAGGCGCTGACCCTCACCGCGCAGTGGCATCCCGACCTGATCCTGCTGGACATCCTGCTCCCCGACCGATCCGGCATCGACGTCTGCCTGAGCCTGTGTCAGGCATCCCCGGCCCCGGTCATGATCATCTCCGCCGAAACCGACTCCACCATCATCGATCTCGCCTTGACCGCCGGCGCCTGCGACTACCTCCCCAAGCCCTTCCGCACCGCCGAACTGATGACCCGCATCCAGGCCCGCCTCGGCCGGTGACCGGCCCCGACCGTTGACGACACCGATCGACCGGCGGGTCAGAAGGGGTGCAGGGTGAGGCGGCCTATGACGATGAAGAGGGCCAGGGCGAGGTAGATCGCGTTCACCGCAACGAGATTGGGTTGGTGGAGGCGGGCGTGGGTGCGCATGGCGCCGAACATCAGGAGGATCCAGGCGGCCGCGGTGACGGTGACCATGACCGGAGCGATGTGGAGGGCGGCGGGGAGGATCAGGCCGGCGGCGGCCAGGAGTTCGGTGATGCCGAGGATTTTGATGAAACCCGGGGTGGCGTCGGCAGTCCATTCGCCGCCGTGGGCGGCGGCCAATTTCGGCTTGGGCACAAAGGTTTTGGTGATGCCTCCCGCCAGGGCGACGGTGGCGAGCAGGCCGGTGACGATCCACAGGGTGAGGTTCACGAGATTCTCCGATGGGGTTGTTCCGAAGTCGTTGCCGCGGTGATGTATTCAGCATCGTGGCTGGTCAGGGCACGAACAAGGTAAGGTTCGTGGGTTGATCGATAATGCTGGAGTTATCAGTGGAGTTGCGGGACATCGAGATCTTTCTGACCCTCGCCGAGGAGTTGCACTTCGGGCGTACCGCGGAACGACTGCATGTTTCGCAGGCGCGGGTCAGTCAGGCTGTTCGGAAGCAGGAGCGCCGACTCGGGGTGGCGCTGTTCGAACGCACCAGCCGGAGTGTGCGGCTGACCCCGGTCGGACGACGCTTACGCGAGGACCTTCAGCAGGTTCACGACCTGCTGGGCGAGGCTCTGGCCCGCGCCGAGGCAGCGGGCGTCGGTGCCGGAAAGACGCTGCGACTGGGCGTGTTCGGGCATGCCGGACACGAGTTACGGCCGCTGCTGGACGCCTACGATGCCCGCCACCCCGGCGTGGACGTGCAGTTCACCGAGATCAACGGCAGCGATCCCTTCGGCTCACTGCGCGGCGGCGGCAGCGACGCCAACGTGCTGTGGCTGCCGGTCCGCGAACCGGATCTCACGGTCGGACCGACCGTGCTCACCGGGCGGCGGGTGCTGGCCGTGTCCACGAATCATCCACTGGCCGAACGCGGCAGCGCGAGCCTCGAGGATCTCGCCGACAATCGGGTCGTCGACTTCGGTCCCGACGCGCCGGAGTACTGGGTCGCGGCCATGGTCCCCACCCACACGCCGCTGGGTCGGCGGATTCCACGGGGACCGATCGCGCGGACCTTCCACGAAATCCTGTCGCTGGTCGCGAGCGGTCAGTGCGTACACCCGTTGGGCGAGATCGCGGCCCGCTACAACAGCCCTCCCGGCATCGCCTTCCTCCCGATGCCGGACGCACCCCTCCTGCACTGGGCGTTGGTCTGGCGCACCACCCCCGACAATTCCGCTCTTCGCGCGCTGGCGGGCACAGCCATGGAATGCGGACCGATTCAGCTCTGATACCCGGTGCTGAGCGGCGTCCGGGTTACTGGAGCTTTTCGGCGACGAAGCGGAGGGCCAGTTGCCAGGTCGGCTCGCCGGGCTCCCATTCCGAGTTCGGGTCCGGTGGGGCGAAACCTGTGGGGTCGGCGGTGATCATCAAGTGCCGTAGGCGATCTTCGGCTCCTGGGCGGAACGTGGCGTCTGGACCCAGGTGTTCGAAGTCGTAGTTGGGGCGCTCGGTTTCGAGCAGGTAGAGGAAGTAGAGGAAGGTCTCGAGGTTGCTGTTGAGGCGGGCAGGGATGCCGCCGTCGGGGATGCTGAAGACCGTGCCGTCCGCGATGTCGAGGTACACCACGTCGCTGGAGATGGTGCCGAGGCAGAGCCAGCGGGTGACGTCGAAGCCGAATTCGGCGTATTCCTCGACGAGGTCGTCGCCGGAGAGGCTCACCAGGCCCGCGCGCAGCTCGTCGGTGACGTCCAGCCAGTCGGTCGCGGGGAGTCCGATCTCCCGCAGGATCGAGCGTGCCGCCGGATCGGTGATGACGCCGAGTGCGTTCTGCGGCAACGTGATCAGCTCGCCCGGCGGGAATACCGTCTCGAGCATCGCCCGGTCGACCAGTCTGCTCATGCCCCACTCCTCACCTCGGTGTCCATCATTCACCGTCGTGGTCGGAGCGGATCCACGAGCCTGCCCGGTCACCCTGCGGTGACGAAGCCTTTGGCGATCATCCAGTCGCGAGCCACATCGGCGGGTTCGCGGCCGTCGACATCGACCTGGCGGTTGAGGTCGGTGATGACCGGGTTGGTGAGCAGAGCCGAGATCGGGGCCATCAGGGTGGCGATGTCGGGGTGGGCGCGGTTGAAGTCGGCGCGAAGCACCAGGGCCGCATTGTATTTCGGGAAGAAGGAGCGGTCGTCCTTCAACAGCACCAGGTCGAGGGCGGGGATGCGGCCGTCGGTCGCAGCGACGGAGCCGAAGCGGCATTGGCGGGCGTCGGCGGTGGCCTGATAGACGAGGGCGTCCTGGACGATCTGCTTGTGCACCTTGCCGGTGTCGATGCCGTACTTGGCTGCCATGCCGGGGAATCCGTCCGGGCGGACATTGAATTCGGTGCCGACACAGGTTCCGGCCGCGGACGGATCCTTCGCGATCAGGGCGGCATAGTCGGAGAGGGTGGCGACGCCGGTCTCCTGCGCGGTGTGCGCGCTGGTCACCATCGCGTAGGTGTTGTTCATGGGCGCCATATCGGCCCACACCATGCCGTGGGCGGCGAGGTCGGCGTCGCGTACCTGCTCGAACTGCCCGAGCTCGTCCGGGACCGGCTTCTCCTTGCCGAGATAGTTCACCCACCCGGTGCCGGTGTAGTCGAAGGCCACGTCGATCTGCCCGTGCAACTGCGCGTCCCGAAGACTGTTGGAGCCTTGGATATTCGTCAGATCGCGCACATTCGCGCCGGCCGCGGAGAGTGCGAATTCGATGAGGTAGCCGAGGATGTTCTGCTCGGTGAAATCCTTCGACCCGACCGTGACCGTCACCCCGTGCAGTGCGGCCACCGGGCGAATACTGCCCGGCCCCACCCGCAACGGCACCGCGCTGCCGGACTCCAGCCCGCAGCCGGTCAGTGCCAAGAGCAGTCCGATCAGCAAGCAGCCCAGTCTTTTTCCGAATCTCACCGCAGCCCCCTCGGCCCGAGGAAGCGTTCCGCCAGCGCCCCGAGCCAGTCGACGAGCAGCGCCAGCGCCACCGCGAGCACCGCTCCGACAACCAGGGTGACGTTGTCGCGCAGCTTGTAGCCGGTGTCGATGAGAATCCCGAGCCCACCGGCGCTCACCAGGAACGACAGCGTCGCGGTGCCGACGGCCAGCACCAGCGAAGTCCGCAGTCCCGCCAGGATGTACGGCACCGCCAGCGGAAACTCGATGCGCCGCAACACCGTTGCCGCGGACATCCCCTGCCCGCGCCCGGCATCCACTACGGTCGGATCCACCTGCTGGTAGCCGAGAATCGTATTGCGCAGCACCGGAAGCAGCGAATAGAACGCGATCGGCAGCACCCCGATCCAGAACCCGGTGGTGCGAGTGGCGAGATAGAACAACACGATCAACCCGATCGCGGGCGCGGCGGCCCCGATATTGGCGATCCCGATGAAAACCGGTGCGAGACGCCGAAACCCCGGCCGGGTAACCAGCGTCCCCAACGGCACCGCCACCGCAAGCACGATCACCACCACCGCGACCGTGATCGCCAGATGCTGCCGAGTAACGGTCACAATGTTGTCCGCGTTCATACTCGCCCGCTGTGTGACGGTCAGCGTCCGACTGAAGGCCCAAACCAGCACACCTGCAGTCAGCACGATGACGAACAGCGGCTGAACGAGCAGCCGCAGACGTTCGGCGCGACGCGCAGTCGCGGTGCTCGCCGGTCCGGCAACAGTGCTCGCAGTCATGGCCGCGACTCCTCCCCCGGCGCACCGGCCGCTCCCGACGGCCCGGCCCCCGCCTCCACCTGCCCGCCACTCGCCTCCGCCTGCCCGGCGGCCGCTGCCACATGCCCGGCGGCTGCCTCCACCTTCTCGGCGGCTGCCTCCACCTGCCCGGCCGCCCCCTCCACGTGCCCGGCGGCCATCTTCTCGTGTGCCGCAGCCATTTCCGCGTGCCCGGCCGCCACCTCTGCCTGTGCGGCACGCAGCGCCGACAGGTGCGCGACCAAGGTGTCGATGGTGATGAGGCCCGCGTATTCACCACGCGGACCCGCGATCACGGCGGTCGCGTTCTGCTGGACGAGCAGCGCCTCCAGCGCGGCCTGCAGCGTGGATCGCAGCGACAGCGACTCCGCCACCGCGACACCGACATTCCGCAGGGATTCAGCCCCGGCCAACTGCTCCGCCGACACCCACCGCAGCGGCCGCCGATTGTCGTCGAGGATCAGCGCCCACGGCCAGTCCAGTCCGGCGAGCGCGGCGCGCAGCACCGAGGCGGGCTCGTCCTCGGTGGCGACCGGACAGTTCCCGAGCTCCACATCCGCGATCCGGGTGAGGGTCAACTGTTTGAGCGAGGCGTCCCCGCCGACGAATCCGGCCACCGTCTCGTCCGCCGGGCGGGCCAGGATCGCGGCCGGGGTGTCGTACTGCAGGATGCGGGATTGGTTGCCCAGCACGGCGATTCGATCGCCGAGTTTGACCGCTTCGCTGAAATCGTGGGTGACGAACACGATCGTCTTGCCCAATTCGCCTTGCAGGCGCAGCAATTCGTCTTGCAGCAGCCCGCGGGTGATCGGATCGACCGCGCCGAACGGCTCGTCCATCAGCAGCACCGGCGGATCGGCGGCCAGCGCGCGGGCCACGCCGACCCGCTGCTGCTGCCCGCCCGACAGTTGGCGTGGGTACCGGCGTCGATACGTGTCCGGGTCCAGTCCGACCAGCGCCAGCATCTCGTCCACCCGCGCGGCCGTCCGCTTGCGATCCCAGCCGAGCAACCCCGGCACCGTGGCGACATTCTTGGCAACGGTCAGATGCGGGAACAACCCGGCCTGCTGAATGGAATACCCGATGCCGCGCCGCAATTCGTCCGGGTTCATGCTCGCAGCGTCACGCCCGCCGATCGAGATGGTGCCCGCGCTCGGCTCGATCAGCCGGTTGATCATGCGCAGCGTGGTGGTCTTGCCGCAGCCGGACGGCCCGACCAGCACCACGATCTCGCCCGCCGGAATGGTCATGGAGACCGCGTCGACGGCCGGATCGGGTTGCCCCGCATAAAATTTGGAGACCGAATCGAGGACGATCCCGACTCCGGACACGGTGGCGGTCATCGCAGCCCCTTCGAGGTGGTGAAACGTCCGATGAGCAGGAACGCCCCGTCGAGCAGCAGGGCGAGCACGACCACGAGCACCGTCCCGGTCAGCGCCTGCGGCACCGCATTCGGACTGCCGAGCCGCGAGAGCCCGGAGAGGATGACATTGCCCAGCCCCGGTCCCTTGGCGTAGGCGGCCAGCGCCAGAATGCCCATGATCAATTGCGTGCTCACCCGCATGCCGGTGAGGATCGCGGGCCAGGCCAGCGGCAGTTCGATGACCGCCAGCACCCGCCACCGGTTCATCCCGACCCCACGCGCGGCATCCACCACGGCCGGATCCACCGAGGACAGGCCGATGATGGCGTTGCGCAGGATCGGCAGCAGCGCATAGATCACCAGCGCCGTGACGGTCGGCGCGACGCCGAGCCCGAGCACCGGAATCAGCAGCCCGAGCAGCGCGAACGACGGCACGGTCAACACCGCGCTGGCCGCCGCCGTGGCCGCCGAGGAGCCCAGCGGGCTGCGGTACACCAGCACCGCGATGCTCACCGCCACCACGGTGGCGATGATCAGCGACTGCACCACGGCCGACACGTGCAGATACGAGTCGACGAGCAGCTGATGCCGCCGTGTGACGAGGAACCTCCACAGCGCGTCCATAAGCCCCACCTCCCGGATCCCGCTGTCTCGGAGACTATCCCGGTCCCGGCTCCCCCACGCGGGAACGAGATCGACCGGCTCGGATGCGCGGTTTGCCGCCACCCCGGCAGTACGGTAGCCAAAGGTTAGCCACTATACTTGCAGCGACACTGCAATAACACGAGCCTGAGGTGGTATCCATGGATCTTCCGTCCAATGCCGGTGACGCCCCGCGCGTCAATCGCCGCATGGCAATCGGACTCGGGGTCGCGGCGGTGGCCGCCCTCGGGCTGACCGCGTGCGGCAAGTCGAGCAGCGGTTCGAGCACCACCAGCACCAGCCCCGCCTCCACCGATCCACACGAAATCGCCGCCGACGCCTACGTCTTCGGCTACCCGCTGGTCCTCATGGACGTCACCCGCGAAACCGGCGGCCCGGCAAACCAATTCGTGCATCAGAACCCGCCCACGCCCGAAGAGAAGCAGGTCGTGCGGCTCAACCTGGACACCCTGTACTCGCAGGCCTGGCTGGATCTGCGTGCCGAACCGATGGTGGTGCAGGTGCCCGTGATCGAGGGCCGGTACTGGCTCATGCAGTTCATGGACGCGTGGACCAATACCGCGCACGATCCGAGCAGCACCAACCCGCGCATCACCGCGAACGGCGCACAGCCGCCCTACACCTACCTGATCACCGGGCCCGGCTGGAACGGCACGGTGCCCGCGGGCATGACCCGGCTCGCCATGCCGACCGGCACCACGTGGCTGCTGGGTCGCATCGAATACAAGGGCGACAACGACATCGAGAACGTGCGCGCCCTGCAGCAGCAGCTGAAACTGGCCCCGCTCAGCGTCTGGAACGCCGACCCGAACGCGGTCCACGGCGGGCCGGGCGCGCAGCCCGCCGGCAGTGGTTCACCCGCGCAGACGGTGGCGCAGATGGACGGGCCGACCTTCTTCAACCGCATGTACGCGGTGCTGGCGCGCAATCCGGCCGCGCCCGACGACGTCGACGCCATGAAGCGCTTCGCCACCATCGGTATCACCTCGGGTGCGACCATGAACGCCACGGCCACGGACATGCTCAACGCCGGGATCGCGGCGGGCCGCAAACAGATCGCCGCCTACCGCGATCCGAAGGCCCAGAACTCCAACGGGTGGACCTTCGACCTCAATGTCGGCACCTACGGCACCGACTACCCGTTGCGCGCCCAGGTCGCCGCGGTCGGGCTGGGCGCGAACCTGCCCCGGGACGCGGTGTACCCGACCATCAACGCGAAAGCCGAGAGCGGCAACCGATTCCAGATCACCTTCCCGAGCGGTCAACTACCGCCCGTCGACGCCTTCTGGTCGATCACCGCCTATGACGCGCAGAGCTATTTGATCCAGAACCCAGCGCGCATCTACTCCGTCGGGCACCTGGTGCCGCTCACCCCGGCCGCCGACGGCACCATCGAAATCGTCGCGCAGAGCGCCGATCCCGGGCCGGACGTGCCCGCCGGGCACTGGCTGCCGATCCCGGAATCCGGCGACTTCTCCCTCACGTTGCGGCTGTACGCGCCGAAAGACACTGTGCTGAACGGCAAGTGGCAGGTGCCGAAGCTGGAGCAGGTGAACTGACCGACGACCCGCCGAGCCGCTGCGCCCCTCATCGGCACAGCACCCGGCGGGTTATCGGCGCGCCATCCGCGGGCTACCGATGCACCACTCGCGAGCTATCGGCACACCGCTCGCGGACTATCGACGCAGCACCCGCCGGGCCAGGAAGTTCCCCAGGAACTGGATGCCCTGCACCCCGGCGATGATGATCAACGTCGCCACCAGCGTGACCTGCCAGTCGAAGCGCTGATACCCGTACACGAGCGCGAAATCCCCCAGCCCGCCGCCGCCGACCGTCCCCGCCATCGCCGACATGTCCACGATGGCGATCACCACGAACGTGTACCCGAGCACCAAGGGCCCCAACGCTTCCGGAATCAGCAGCGTCAGAATGATCCGCAACGGCCCCGCCCCCATCGACCGCGCCGCCTCGATCACCCCCGGATCCACGGTCACCAGATTCTGTTCGACGATCCGCGCGATCCCGAACGACGCCGCCACGATCATCACGAACGCCGCCGCATCCGTCCCGATCGTCGTCCCGATCACCTTCAACGTCACCGGCCCCAACGCCGCCAGCAAAATAATGAACGGAATCGGCCGCACCACATTCACCAGCACATTCAGCACCAGATTCACCGGCCCATTGGCCAGCAACCCACCCTTGCGCGTGGTGTACAACAACGTCCCGAGAGCCAACCCAATAGTCCCGCCCACCACAAAGGTCAACAGCACCAAATAGATCGTCGTCCCCACGGCCTCACTCAGCACCGGCCGCAACCGATCCCAATCCGTATGCACGGCAGCCAGATTGCTCACGGTGCCCATTACGCGCTCCGCCTTTCGAGCTCGTCGGCCACCTTGTCGACCGCATCCTCGGGACCGTCGAGAGCCAGTGTGAGGCTGCCGAATGTCTTGTCCTGCAACGAACTCACGCCGCCGTGGACGATCTCGAATCGCACGCCGCCATGGACGGCGACCGCCAAGGCGTCACCGACGCCGCGCTCGTCGTCGATCTCGACGATGACCAGCCGACCGGAATGCCGCTTCCGCAACTGCTCCAGTTCATCGGCGGTCGGGCGGTTGTGCAGCACCGTCTCGACGAAGGATCGGGTCGGGGCAGCGGTCGGCGCGGCGAAGACGTCGAAAGTGCTGGCCAGCTCCACGATTCGGCCCTCCGCGAGGACCGCGACGCGGTCGGCGACCGCGCGGATGACGTCCATTTCGTGGGTGATGACCACGATGGTGACGCCGAGTTCGCGGTTGATCTTGCGCAGTAGGCGGAGGACCTCGCCGGTGGTTTCCGGGTCCAGGGCGGAAGTGGCCTCGTCGGCGAGTAGCAGGGAGGGTGAGGTGGCCAAGGCGCGGGCGATGCCGACGCGTTGTTTCTGGCCGCCCGAGAGTTGGTCGGGGTAGCTGCGGGCCTTGTCGGAAAGGCCGACGAACTCCAGCAGTTCGGCCACGCGCGCCTTGCGGCGGGCGCGGGGCCAGCCTGCCACCTTGAGCGGGTATTCGATATTGCCCGCGGCGGTGCGCGAGCGGAACAGGTTGAACTGCTGGAAGATCATGCCGATATCGCGGCGCAGGTGCCGGACCCGGGACTCCGGGACCCCGGTGATGGGGTCGCCGGAGATCAGGATGGTGCCGTCGGTCGGCTTCTCGAGCGCGTTGATCAGCCGGACCAGCGTGGACTTGCCCGCGCCGGAATAGCCGATCACACCGAAGATTTCGCCCTGCTCGATACGCAGGTCGATATCGTCGAGCGCGGTGTGGTCCTGCTTGCCGGTCCGGAAAACCTTGGTGACCGAACGGAATTCGACGGCGGCGGCAGTGCCGTTGTCGCTCACTTGTTGTCGCGGATGGTCTGCTGCACCCGCTGCAGGATCTGCTCCAGCTCCGGACCGCTCTTCTTCACCTCGACCGCGGTGCCCTTGGAATCCTCGTTCTCGGCCTTCTGCACCTCTGGGCTGTGGAAAATGTCCACCAGCTTCAGATACGTCGCATTGTCCTTGTCCGCGGCTCGGGTGACCAGCGCGTTGATGTACGGCGCGGCACCGGGATTGCTCGGATCATCCTTGTACAGCGCACTGTTCGGGTCGATGTCGGCCTTCGCCAGGTAGGTGTTGTTGACGATGGAGCCGTCCACCGACACCAGCGACAGCGCAGTCTGCGCGGCATCGACGGGCGTCACCTTCACCTTGGACGCACCCTTGTCGATATCGGCGGGCGTCGGCTGTGCCTTGTCACCCGCGAGCTTCAACAGCCCGGCCGCCTGCAGCACGAACAACGCCCGCGCCTGATTCGTCGGATCGTTCGGGATCGCGATCTCCCCGCCCTGTGGGATCTCCGCGACCGACTTGTGCTTCTTGGAGTACAGCCCCAGCGGCACGATGTAGGTCGACCCGATCGGCGTCAGATCCTGGTTGTTGGCCACGTTGTACTGGCCCAGGAACTGCAGGTGCTGAAACAGATTCACGTCGACCTGTTTCTGCGCCAGCGCCGTATTCGGCTGCGAGTAGTCCGAGTAGTGGACGATGTCGAGGTTGATGCCCTGCTTCTTGGCCTCGTCCTTGAAGACGTCCCAGTGCGGATCGGATTCGGTGGTGCCGATGCGCACGGTATTGCCGGTGGAGTCGCCGCTGCTGCCGCAGGCCGTGAGGGTGAGGCTCGCGACGGCTGCTACCAGGACCGGGATCGCCAGTACCCGATGGAATTTCACTCGTGCTCCCGCATGCTGCTGTGTGTCGGATGGAAATCGAACCCGGCCATGCAACCGTGTGGGCAATCGGCGGGCAATGATTGCGATCCGGGGGAGCCAAACCGTTCCGGTGCGCGCGAACCCTCCCCTACGGTGCGTGAAATGCGAAAATTGCGCCGTTTACTGGTGTTTCCGGTCCTGCTGGCACTGGCCCTGACGGCCGCCTGTGGCGAGGAACACCACGGCGACGTGGTGCGCATCGGTGTGAATGACCTCGCACAACCGCACTGGGACGTGTTCAAGCGCAAGGCCGCCGAGGTGGGCATCACGGTCGAGTTCACCAATTTCACCGACTACAACCAGCCCAACCCGGCGCTCTCGCAGGGCCGCATCGATCTCAACAAGTTCCAGCACATCCGGTACCTGGCCAATTACAACGCCCGCAACAACGACACCCTGGTGCCGATCGGGGCGACAGAGATCTACCCGCTCGGGCTGTACTCGAAGAAGCACAAGGCCGTCGCTGAAATCCCCCAGGGCGGGGAGATCACCCTGAGCAACAACCCCGCGAATCAGGTGCGGCCACTGCTGAACCTGGCCGCGGCCGGACTCATCGTGCTCCGCAACGGCGGTTCCTGGGATTCGAAACTCGAGGACGTCGACAAGTCCGCCTCCAAGGTGCGGCTCACCACCATCGACCCCACCCTCACCGCCGCTTCCTTGGACAGCGTGGACGCCGCCTACGTCGACGACACCTGGGCCCGCCAAGCCGGACTCACCAACGACCAGATCATCTACACCGACGACCCCGCCCGCCCGGACCTGAAGCAGTACATCAACATCTTCGCCGCCCGCGCCGCCGACAAGGACAACCCGAAGCTGCTGCGCCTCACCGAGATCTACCACGACCCCGAGGTCGAAGCGGCGATCAAGGCCGAAGCAGGCTTCCAGGGCATCTTCAAAACCAACACCCCGACCGACCTCCAGACCACCGCCACCGACCTGGAAGCCAAGTTCCGCAAGTAGTCCCCGGACACCCAGCCGCGCAATCCTTCGTCATTCCGGCTGCAATCCCTCGTCATTCCGACTGCAATCCCTCGTCATTCCGACTGCAATCCCTCGTCATTCCGGCGTGCTCTTGGCCGGAATCCAACGCTCACTCAGCCGCGCCACCTCCGCCGCCGGCGTGCGCCCGAGCCATCCTGGCGCGGGCACCGGCGATGATCGTGATGACGAGGACGGTCATCACCTGCAATGCCGTCCAGGTGACCGGCTTGGGCGGCGGCACCGGCGCGACATAGGCGACCGGTGGGGGCGGAGGCGTTACCGGATGTGGCGCGGGCGGAATCACCTCGGGAGCAGGGACCGGGGCCGGGACGGGTGCCGCGGCCGGCACGGCGGCCGGAGGATGCGGGATCGCCAGGGGCACAAACGGTTCCTGCACCGGGATCGGCAGGAGCAGTAGGCAGGTGAGCAGCGCGCTCCCGGTCACCGCACTGCCCACCACCACGCTGCCCGCCCCCGCGGACCCGGGTCCGACCAGCCCGCTAGAGCCGGGGATGAAGCCGGGGCCGATAAGCCCGGACCCCATTCCGCTCCCGGTGAGAATTCCCAAACCCAGTGCGGCACTGCCGACCACGGCGCTGCCCGCGCAGGCGGTCGCGACGCTGCCGGAGTCCAATCCGGCGAGCCCGCCGAGGGTGTTCGGTGCGGCGGCCGCCTGGACCGGCCGCTCCGAAACCGAGTGTTCCGGTGCGATACGGGAATTGCGATTCGGCAGCATCAAGCCCGTCGTACCCGCCGTGCCCCCGCTGCCGATCGCGGCGCTGCCCGTCGCCGCACTGCCGGTGCTCAGCACACCCCCGGCAGGCGGACCGGCCGCCGGGTTGTGGGGCATCCCGAGCGCGCTGCCCGAGGACACGCCGCCGCCCGCTCCGGATCCGCTGTAGCTACTCCCGGTGCCCAGCCCGAGCCCGCTGCCGGTGGGCGCGTCGATCGGCCCGGCCGGGTTGGATCCGGCACTGCCGCTGAGGATTTCACCGATGGGCGGCAACCCGGGTAGTCCCGGATCGGCCTGCGCCACCTCCGGTCGCACGGTGAGCAGGGCGGCGGCCAGCGGCACCGCCGTGACCACCGCGAATCCCCGTGCCGCCCTGCGAGTCCGGTTCATGCTGCCTCCGAAGGCCGTGTGCGGATGGTCGATCGCTCAGCGCGGGTTGGCGCCGGTCGCCGGTTCGGCGGTGGTGATGTGCTCGAACCGTGACAGGGCCAGCTCGTAGGCGTCCTTGGAGACGTGGTTGCCGCCCGAGAACGGTTGATCCAGTTGATAGATGGCGACGATCACCGCGCCCAGCACCACCCCGAACAGGCCGGTCATGACGACGCTCTTCTTGCTCACCACGACGCCCGAGAACACGGTGCCGAACAACAGCATCACGGTGGCGAACCACAGCGCGATGTAGAGGAAGCTGGGCAGCCGGTAGCCCGCGTCCAGGCCGCGGTCGTACCGCGCCTCGGTGACGGCGTCGACCCCGGTCATCGCCTTGTCCTGGGTCGCTTTGGCATCCGCGTCGGCGGTCGGGGCCGCCGATACCGCCTCGCGCAGCTCGTCGAGGGTGGCCTGGGTGTCGGAGCTGAGGTGCCGCTGCTTGTCCATCACCTGCCATTCCTCGCCGATGACCTGCTTGGTGTAGTCCTTCACCAGCCCCTGGATCTGCGTCCGGTTCTGCGCGGGCATGTCATTGGCGGTCTCGTAGACGCTCACCAGCGCCTTGCCCTCCGACACCGTGTGGTCGTGGGAGGTGTCGTACTGCTGCCACAGGATCACCACCACGAACGCCACGATGGCCGCGAAGAACATATTGACCATGTCGAGCATCATGTGCCCGGCCCCCGAATCGTCCCCGTGCTGCCAGGATTTCGGCCGCAACCGATCCCCGATCAGGAACACCCCCACCGCGACCACCGCGAACAGCACGAGCACACCCAGCTGCGACAGAACTCCGAGCATTGCGCGACTCCATTTCCGGGCCAGGGCAGAGGCGATCATGAGGTATTCGCAACCACTGGTCGGTCGGATTTGCGTCGGCAACCATTCTGCTACGGCCACGGCGCGCCGCCGGAGACATGCCGGGTCGGAGCGTCAGCCCTTGGGACAGGCCAGGTTCCACCAGTCGGCGGTACCGGAGTGATCCGGCCCCGTGCCGCCGTTGACCAAACCCTTCACCGGCTGCGGGTAGCGCATGTCCACGCGGGTGTAGATGCGCAGGTTGTATCCGCAGACCTGCGGTTGACTCACGGTCACGTCCACGGGAGTGACGGTGGTCGGCCCCGCCGCGCAATTGGGCGTGCAGTCACGCACACCCGCGGTGCCAGTGGCAGTGGCTTGATCCTCACCCCAGCCCGTCCACTTCAGTTTGTCGAGAATGTATGCGCCGGTGGCACACCCGATATAGATCTCGTCGGGTGCGGGAGCGGACGGCGGTGCCACGCAAGGAGTCAGGCCCGCCGATTGGATGACGGTGCTCGGATCACTGGGAGCCGTGCGATCGACGCGCAGCAGCTGACCGGTGGCGCGATCAAAGGTGAAGGTCGGCTCACCCGCCCGGGAAATACTCACCGCCCCAGCATTTTCCGTGGCGGTGAGATCGGGCCGTTCGGCGAGCACCCGATACAACGCGGCTTGCAATCCGGCAGGTACCGCCGGGGCCTGCAACAGCTGCACCGCAGACCGATACACCGACTGATGCGGTGCCGCGGCGGTGATTGCGGCCGCAAGCGCGGCAGTGTCCTCCGGCAACGCCTCCACCTGCGTCCAAGTCAAGTTCTGCCCACCAAGGTGATAAACCAACGGCTGAGCCACCGCATACATCCCCCGCGTAGGCCCGGTTAACGCCGGACTCCCCGCCCGCTCCCACGCCTGCCGCCCCGCCTCATCAGCGAACTGCGGTGCTCCCGTAGCCGTTTCAACCGACGCCTGCCCCCCGGCCCGCACCTGAGTCCGCACGGTCGTATCAATGCTGTAGCTGTACCCGGGCCCGCTGTAGGTCGTCCGATGCAACACCTGCTGAAACGCCGAAGCCTGCGCCGGAATGTGCTGAAAGCCAGCGGGATTGCTGACAGCCGCAGACGCCGCTCCCCGCAACAACTCGGCCGCCGACGCGGTCGCGGTGTTGTCCCGGAACAGATTCGGCACCACCAACAGCGCCGACGCCACCGCTATCACCACAACGGCAGCCGCCGCCAGCCCGAGCACCCGGGGCGACCGCAATCCCCGACGCCGGGCGAGCTCATCGCCGCCCGAGGTCGTATCTCCACGAGGCTCCGCGACGATGCGCGCGAAAACCGCTGCGGCACGTTCGCGGTCGGCCTCGTCATCCCACTCGCTCCCAGTGCTGCGGTCGCCCCCGGCGTCACGATCGGCGTCGATGTTTCGATCGGCGATGCCGTCCCGGTTGGTGGCGGCGAGGGGGTTGGCGCGGCGGAGGCGGTCGAGGGCGTCGTGTTCGGGGTCGGTCACGATGTCTCCTTCAACCGGTCGGACTCGCGCAACTGCTCGGCGAGGCGTTTGCGTGCGCGGTGCAGGCGGACGCGGGCGGTGGTCACGGCGCAGCCCAGGACCGCGGCGATGGCGGCGGCGTCGAGATCCTCCCAGGCGTGCAGGCGCAGGATCTCCTGGTCGAGCGGCGGCAGCTCGCGCAGAGCGCGGCCCACCACGATGGCATCCTCGCTGGCCGGATTGTGCACGGCGCGTGGCGGATCCACGGCGGCGACCCGATCCGCGAGGGCATCCCGGCGACGGTCACCACGCGCGGATTCCAGCAGCACGTGCCGTGCGACGCCGTAGATCCAGGGCAGGGCTCCGGCCGGGAAGTCGTCGCGCGGCACCTCGTCGAGCTTGCGCCAGACGCGCAGAAACGTCTCCGCGGCAATGTCATCGGCCACCGCCGGCTCGACCCGGCGGCGGGCATAAGCCGAGATGCGCCGATAGTGGGCGTCGAACACCGCCGCGAAGAAGTCATGCTCCGATTCCGGAACATGCACCTGCGCCTCCTGGCTCGGGGATCCTGAGTACCGGTGTGCTCGCGCCTATCTGAGCGCAACACTGTGGCTACCGGTGAAACCATAGACCGTCGCCCGCGTGAACGACCGCCCGCCGCGACCCCAGAAAATCTTCGGATCGCTCAGCGTGATCACCACCGGCATGCTGTTCGACCCACCGGCCGCACAGCTGGGCTCACAGGTCTTGACCGTCTCGGTGCCGTACCCGACAGCATTGTCCGTACCCCAGTACAGCCACTTGATCCCGGTGACGATATCCCCGGCGTCCGCGGGCGTCAGATAGATCGTCGACGGCCGCACCTGCGGCCCGCCAGGTATGACGATGAGAGTGGTATCCGGCGCAGGCGCATCCGCCGATGCCACAGCCGTACCAGCGATGATCGATCCGGCGATCCCGGCCATCACAACACCCGTTCGCATCCGACCCACGATGTTCTCCTTCGACAGCGGCGGCACGACGCACTCGCGCCTCTCCCTCCTTCTGGCCGCCACCCGCCCCGCCGTTTCCACCGGATCGAGTGATCCATGCCACACGCCAGGGCGGGTGGTCACCGGCCACCTCCACCCACCCCGGGTCGACGACGCATCCACGCCCCTCGACCGACGCAAGCCGATCCGGTGACAGCCGCTCAGCGTGCCAGCGACAGCACGACCGCGGCGATCGTGACGCTCAATTCCAGTACGGCACCGAGCACATCGCCGTTCAGCCCGCCGAACCGTCGCACGCAGTGCCGGACCATCAGCATCGACGCGGCCAGCGCCAGGACCACCGCCACCGGACCCTGCCAGACGTTCCCCGTCACGAATACCGAAGCCACACCGGCGATCACGGCCCAGACCAGCGCAACGGCATTCCCCTGGGTGCCTGCCACCAGCGCACCGAATCCGGCTCCCGGCGCGGCCTCGATCCCCCGTCGACAGGCCCCCACCACCGCGACCCGCCCCACTGCCACCGCAAGAACCACCGCCGCCCACCGACCCGCTCCGGCGAGCGCGGCAAACGAAACCGCCTGTACCGCAATGGCGAAAACCAGCGCCGCCACCCCGAACGGCCCCGCCCCACCACTCTTCATAATCTCCCGAGCCCGCTCCGGCGGCCCATAACTCCCAAGCCCATCCATCGTGTCCGCAAGCCCGTCGATATGCATCCCCCGCGTAATCAACGCCAACCCAGCCACGGCAACGAACCCAGCCAGCAGCCCCGAGGCCCCCAATTCCCCGAGCCCCCACATCAATCCGGCGGCCCCGCCCCCGAGCAGCACGCCAACGAGTGGTGCCCACGCGATCGCCCGCCCGGCCACCCCCCGATCCACCTCATCCGGTCCCCGCACCGGCAACACCGTCAGCCACGAAACCGCCAGCCGCACCCCGTTCATGCGGCGTCCCGCTGAGACTGCTCGACATGGCAGCGCGCCATCACATCTCGCACTGCGAGGTGTGATGGCGCGATCGGCGGCAGGTCAGGCACCGGGGGTTTCGGCGTCGGCGGTGCTGACTCCGGCTTCGGCGAAGGTGGCCATTTCTGCGAGGGTGGCCACCGCTGCCCGGAGGAGGGGGAGGGCGGTGACTGCGCCGGAACCTTCGCCCAGGCGCATGCCCATGTCGACGAGCGGTTCCAGGTCGAGTCGTTGCAGGGCGATGGTGTGGGAGGGCTCGCTGGAGCGGTGGCCCGCGACCCACCAGGCGCGGGCGCCCGGGGAGAGTTGGTCGGCGACGAGGGCGGCGGCGGTGACCACGACGCCGTCGAGGATGACGGGGGTGCGGCGAGCGGCGGCGCGGGCCAGGAAGCCTGCCATGGCGGCGAAGTCTGCGCCGGATGCGGTGCGCAGCAAGGCAACCGGGTCCTTGACGACGGGGCGGGCGCGCCACATGGCGTCGCGGATGGCGGCGGTCTTGCGGATCCAGCCCGCGTCGTCGACGCCGGTGCCGCGGCCGACCGCGATCACCGGCTCGGTGTCCGTGATGGCCGCGATCAGGACCGTGGCGGGCGTCGTATTGCCGATGCCCATGTCACCGGCGATGAGAAGGTCTGCGCCGGAATCGATTTCCTCGTCGGCGATGGTGGCTCCGGCGGTCAGTGCCGCCTGCACCTCGGCCTCACTGAGCGCATCCTCGCGATCGATGGACCCGCTGGACCGCCGCACCTTGTGCCGCGAGATCTCCGGCGAGGTATCCCCCGCCACCGCGATGTCCTCCACCCGCACGGTCGCATCCGCAAGCCGCGCCAGCACATTCACCGCCGCGCCACCGTGCAGGAAGTTGGCGACCATCTGCCCGGTCACCTCACTCGGATACGCCGAAACCCCATGCTGCGCAACACCATGATCACCGGCGAACACCACCACCCGAGCCCGCTCGAACTGCTTAGGCGGACACACCCCCTGACAGGCCGCCACCCAGTTGGCCAACTTCTCCAACCGCCCCAACGCCCCACCAGGCTTGGTCAACTGCAACTGCCGAGCCTCAGCCGCGGCCCGCACCACCGCATCCGGCCCCGGCACCGTCCCGAACGAAATCCGCGCAGGCTTCGTCAACAACGGCTTCTCCGCCACACCGGCGTCTGCCGAATCCGCAGCACCCGCAACAGCAGCCGATTCCGCCGCGTCCGATTCAACCTGCTCGGCCACCACGCTCACGCTGGCGGCGGCCGCAGCTGTTCCCGCCCCTGCCGCCGAATCCGCAACGCCCGCAGGGGCTCCGATACGGCTGGCATCGCCAACCGCGTCCGAGTTGGCAGTCGTCGCCGCACCGGCCGTCGCATCCGCAACGCCGTCGAGGGCAACGGCACCACCCGCGGCCGCCGTGCTACCGGCGGCGGCACCCGTAGCGCTCACCGAAGTCGCTTGAACCGCAGCCTGATCCGCAGCAGCTGCCGAAGTGGTCGTAGCCGCGGCATCGGAGAGGGCGGCGGCCGAAGCGGTTGCGCGGTCCGGCTTGACGCGGACGGCCTGGCCCGCGATGACCAGGAAGACCTCGTCGCAGACGGCAGCGAGGCGCTGGTTGAGGGTGCCGATCTCGTCGCGGAACAGGCGGCCGGAGACGGTGGCCGGGATGACTCCCAGGCCGACCTCGGGGCTGACCAGGATCAGGCGGTGCCCGTAGCCCGACACAGCCGAGACCAGAGCTTCGATGTCGGGGGTGACGGTGCCGCGCGGGGATTCCCAGGCGGCGCGGGCATCCAGGCGGGCGGTCAGCCAGGTGCCGAGGTCGTCGACGAGGGTCGCGGGCGTGGTGCCCGAAGCGGCGGGTGCGGTGTCAGAGCTCGCGGGCGCGGTAGCCGAATTCGCGGTCTCGGCGAGGGCGGCGACGGGGTCGCCCTCCACGATCGTCCAGTCCGCGGGTCGCCGGGCCCGGTGCGCCGCAATGCGTTCGGCGAAGTCGGTATCGGCGGGGTCGGCGATCGCGGTGGCGATGTATCGCACCGCCTCCGACGCGACCAGCTGTTCCGCGAAAGCCGACTTCCCGGACCGGGCGCCACCGAGCACCAGGGTCCGCAACGGCCGATCGGTTGTCTGAGCAGTGTGCGACACGTCAGCACGGTATCAATTGCACCTGTGCTCCGGCCGAGTAGGCACGGCGATCGAGCACCGCCGGGCGGCGTAAGTCAGTAGTTCTTCTCGTTGTGCACGCACTGAACCTTCAGATCCCTGGACGTGAACGACCAGTCCGTGCCCTGCGGACAGTCCGATTCGTGGTTCACGCTCGCCACGATCTTCCCGTCGTGCTGCTTCGAACAGTCCACAACCTTGTCGTGATTCGTCGTCGCACCGCCCACGATGCACCGCCCGTCCGCAGTGCGCGGATCCTTGCATCCGGCCGTCGTCCCGGCCACCAGCAGCACCAGCGGCACCGCCGCGATCATCACTCCCCACCGCATGGCAGCGAATCGTACGGGTCAGGAAACCTTGACCCCGAACCGGCGACGGTATTCCACGGGCGCGATGCCGACCAGCCGCTGGAAGTGATGCCGCAACAACGCTCCGGAGCCGAATCCACAACGGTGCGCCAGTGATTCGAGATCCAGATCGGTGTCCTCGAGCAGCTGTTTGGCCAGCAGAACCCGCTGCCCGGTCAGCCACTTCACCGGCGTCGTCCCGGTTTCCGCGGCGAAGCGGCGCGCGAAGGTGCGAGTCGACATGGCCGAACGTGCGGCCAGCGATTCGACCGTGTGCGGCATCTCCAGGTGTTCGCCCATCCAGTGCAAAGTTTCGCTGAGGCTGTCGGAATCGCAATCCACCACGGGCCGTTCGATGAACTGCCGCTGCCCGCCGTCGCGCTGCGGCGGCACCACCATGCGCCGCGCGATGGCATTGGCCACGGAGCTGCCGAGCTCACGCCGCACCAGATGCAGCGAGGCGTCGATCCCGGCCGCGGTGCCCGCGCTGGTGATGAGGTTGCCCGCGTCCACGAACAGCACGTCCGGGTCGACGGTGGCCTGCGGGAACTTCTCGGCCAGCAGATCGACATACCGCCAGTGCGTGGTGCACTTGCGCCCGTCGAGCAGCCCGGCCTCCCCCGCGAGAAACGCGCCCGAACACACCGTGAGCACGGTCGCCCCGCGATCGGAGGCGTCCCGCACCGCATCGATCATCCGCTGGTCGATGGCGTTCTCGGCGAAGATCGGAAAGGCCGGTACCGCAACCAGATCCGCGTCCCGCAGCTCCTCGAGCCCGTACTGCGGTGTCACCTGGATGCCCGGTGAGCTGGAGATCAGCGGTTTCCCGGGTTCGATTCCGCAGACCCGGAAGTCGAAGCCGGGCAAGCCGTCGGCGGTCCGGTCGAGGCCGAAAACCTCGCAGACGACGCCGAATTCGAACATGGCGAGGTGGTCGTTGAGGACCACGGCGACCTTCGAGAGCATGTTCCGATCCCATCTGGCCGAATATTTGCGAACTATGTCAGAACTGCCACTGTTGGCGGTATGTTCTCTATAGAAAACTTACTGCCATGCAAGCACTCTCCGCAATCGTCGCAGCCGGATCCGCCATGGCGGCGCTCGGCACTTTGACCTTCGGCTTCATGGCCGGGGACACCACCGATTCCATCGATGAGGGCGAGGCCCACGCATGACCGCCATCACCTCCGGACACGGCCACTTCCACACCGCGACCGGCACCCACGAAGCAGTCACCATGTTCCGTCGATTCACCGCCCTGCTCGCCGCGGCCGGCCGGGCCATCCCGTTCCACCGCGAGGACAGCTGGGGCCTGGCCGGTTCCAGCAATGGCATCGACCGCGACCGCGATCGCATCGCCCTCGAGATCCGCGCGATGTCGACCTACCGTGAACACAACTGAGGGGCGGCCGAAGCCGCCCCTCAGAGAAAATCATCCGGCCGTCAGCGTGGACGGCCCTACCGGTCAGACCGCGTCGCCCGCGCTCACCCGCGGCTTCGGCGCACGCATCCGGCGCACCTGCGAGGCGCGCACGAAGGCGTACCAGCCCAGCGAGAACGAGGAATCCGCGGTGTCCGGGTAACGCTCCCGGACCCGCTTGTTCACCATGCGGCCCAGCACCACGCCTTCGATGATCATGAACAGCATCATCACCAGCATGGCCAGCGTCACCAGCGCCTGCAGCGCGGGCGAGAGGATCATGCTGACGATCAGCACCAGCGCCAGCGGCATGAACAGGCCCAGCAGATTGCGGCGCGCATCCACGATGTCACGCACGTATCCCTTGACCGGACCCTTGTCGCGCGGGAGCAGGTACTGCTCCTCACCGGCGAGCATGCGAGCGCGGCGGTCCTGCGCGGAGGCGCGACGCTCGGCCGAATCCGCCTTGCGGTCCGCCCGGGTCCCGCGGATCGCCTTGCGGCGGGCGCGAGCCTCCTTGGCGGTCTTCGGCGCGGGCGCGACCGGACCGCGTTTGCGGCTCTCGGCCTCACGTCGCTTCGGGGTCGGTCGGCCCTTACCGAGGGTGACGGTCTTGTCCGCCACCGCGGCATCGGTATCGACGCTGGAGCTGTCGGAGGGGGTGGACTCGCCACGGCGCAGGAACTTCACGCCGACCAGGCTATTCGATGACACACCTGCCGGAAAATCCTGGTCCGCCCGTTTGTTGTGTCGGACACCTCACCAGCAATCTGCCAGCGACCGCAATACCTCGGCGTTCCAGCGGATACCCGCCGCGTAAGATAGGGAATAGTCTCCCGGGAACAGGTGTTGACAGGCTTCGAGCCGTGCGCCTTCACGGGTTGAAAACAGGTCCCTTAGGAGAGTTCATGACTGTTGAGAACGAGACCACCACTCACGGTGCGACTCTGACCGAAGCCGCCGCCCTCAAGGCCAAGGCGCTGCTGGACCAGGAAGGCCGCGACGATCTCGCCCTTCGCATCGCCGTCCAGCCCGGTGGCTGTGCCGGCCTCCGCTACCAGCTCTTCTTCGACGACCGCAGCCTCGACGGCGACCTGGTCGTGGAGTTCAACGGCGTCAAGCTCGCCGTCGACCGCATGAGCGCCCCGTACATCCAGGGTGCCTCGATCGACTTCGTCGACACCATCGAGAAGCAGGGCTTCACCATCGACAACCCGAACGCCACCGGCTCCTGCGCCTGCGGCGACAGCTTCAACTGAGATAACGCTCGGCAGCGCGGAACATCCGCTCGGATGTTCCGCGCTGTCGTGTGTCCGACACTGTCCAGCGAAGAGTTTTCGGCGGATCAACGCTCGAAAGCACTCGTGAGTCGGGTTAATCCGTATCGGACGGTGTTATTTTCTTTAGTGCGAGCCCTTTTCGGCTCGCCGCTCCTAACCACCGGCCCCGCGTTGGCGTCCCGCAATGGGTGTGCGCTGCGCTCGTCACCTAAGGATCGAATTCCGTGACCATCGCCGTGTCCGCGTCCATCGCGACCGATCACCTCATGCGTTTTCCGGGCAAGTTCTCCGATGTGCTGCTGGCCGACCAGTTGCATCACGTCTCGCTCAGCTTCCTCGTCGATGATCTGGTCATCCGCAAGGGCGGCGTGGCTGGCAACATCAGCTACGCCATGGGTGTGCTGGGCCGCGATCCGCTGCTGGTCGGTGCGGTCGGCCAGGACTTCGGCGACTACCGGAAGTGGTTGGAGGACAACGGCGTCGACTGCTCGGCCGTGCGCGTCTCCACCGATCTGCACACCGCCCGCTTCGTCTGCACCACCGACGAGACCATGGCGCAGATCGCGTCCTTCTATCCCGGCGCGATGGCCGAGGCCCGCGACATCGACATCACCAAGCTCGATCGCGAGCTGGAGTTGGTACTGATCGGCGCGGACGACCCCGAAGCGATGCTGCGCCACACCGACCAGTGCCGCACCGCGGGTATCCCCTTCGCCGCCGACCCGTCGCAGCAGCTGGCGTTCATCGACGGCGAAACGGCCCTGCGCCTCATCGACGGCGCGGACTACCTGTTCTCCAACGAGTACGAGTGGGGCATCCTGCTCCAGAAGACCGGCCTATCCGAGGCGGAAATCGGTGAGCGCGTGGGCATTCGCGTCACCACCCTCGGCTCCAAGGGCGCGAAGATCGTCGACCGCGACGGCACCGAGCTGCACGTCGACGTGGTCCCCGACATCGCCAAGCTCGACCCCACCGGCGTCGGCGACGGCTTCCGCGCGGGCTTCCTCACCGGCCAGTCCGCGGGCCTGTCGCTGGAGCGTTCCGCCCAACTGGGCTCGCTGATCGCCGTCCTGGTTCTGGAATCCGTTGGCCCGCAAGACTGGACCCTCGACCACGACACCGCCCTCAAGCGCCTCCGCGACGCCTACGGCCCGGAAGCCACCGCCGAAATCGAGCCGCTGCTCACCAAGCGCTGAGCAGTCACTCGGCGCAGCTGAGTTGAAGGTTCCGGCCGCCCACCGATTCGATTCGGTGGGCGGACTTTTCGTATCGCCGTACCACTCGATGGGCCTGCCGGTTGCGACCGAATGCATCGTGCGCAATACGCTGAGAGGTATGGCCTCCGACCGTTTGTACTTCCGCCAGTTGCTCGCCGGGCGCGACTGGGCCGTGGGCGATCCGATCGCCACGCAGATGCGCAACTTCGCCTACCTGATCGGAGATCGGGACAGTGGCGAGTGCGTGGTTGTCGACCCGGCGTATGAGGCGGGGCAGCTCGTCGACCTGGCCGAGGCCGATGGGATGCGGCTGACCGGAGTCCTGGCCACCCATCACCACCCCGATCACGTGGGCGGAACCATGATGGGATTCACGCTGCGCGGCGTGAAAGAACTGCTCGAAAAGACCGATGTCGCGGTGCATGTCAATGCCGAGGAACTGCCGTGGGTCGCGAACGTCACCGGCATCGCCCCCAGCGAGCTGACCGGCCACGCCCACGGCGACAAGGTCGCGGTCGGCAGTTTCGAAATCGAGCTCCTGCACACCCCCGGCCACACCCCCGGCAGCCAGTGCTTCCTGTTCGAGGACCGCCTGATCGCGGGTGACACGTTGTTCGTCGACGGCTGTGGCCGCACCGACTTCCCCGGCGGCGACTCCGACGCCATGTTCCGCAGCCTGCGGTATCTGGCGGAATTGAAGTCCAACCCGACGGTCTATCCGGGCCACTGGTACTCGGAAGAGCCCAGCGCGACGCTGTCCCACATCAAGGACCACAACTACGTCATGCGCCCCCAAACGCTCGACCAGTGGCACATGTTCATGCCCAGCTGATCGTCGAGTGGCACACCCTGGAGGCGATTCATCGAATCTCCCTCCAGCATGTGCCACTCGATGGATACGAAAACGCCCGCCCCCGGAAGACGTTGGGGGCGGGCGTTGTTCGTGTGGCGATCGGTCAGGCCAGGGTGCGCAGCCAGCCGTGGTTGTCGCCGAAGGTGCCGCGCTGGATGCCCGTGAGGGTGTCGCGCAGGGCCATGGTGACCTCGCCGGGTTCGCCGGTGCCGATGGTGAATTCGCCGTCGGCCGAGCGGACCGAGCCGACGGGGATGACGACGGCGGCGGTGCCGCAGCCGAAAACCTCGGTGATCTCACCGGTTTCGACACCCTTGCGCCATTCGTCGACGGAGATCTTGCGCTCCTCGACCTTGTAGCCGGCGTCCGCGGCCAGGGTGATGAGGGAGTCGCGGGTGATGCCCGGCAGCAGCGAACCGGACAGTTCGGGCGTCACCAGGCGGGCGTCGGAGCCGCTACCGAAGACGAAGAAGAGATTGTTGGTGCCCATCTCCTCGACGTAGCGGTGCTCGCAGGCATCCAGCCAGACGACCTGGTCGCAGCCCTTTTCCGAGGCCTGCTGCTGGGCGAGCAGGGAGGCGGCGTAGTTGCCCGCCACCTTTGCCTCGCCGGTGCCGCCGGGGGCCGCACGCACGAACTCGGTGGACAGCCACACCTTGACCGGCTTCAGCCCGCGCGGGAAATACGCGCCCGCGGGGCCGCCGAGGAGCAGGTACTTGTAGGCGGCGGCGGGCTTCACGCCCAGGCCGACCTCGGTGGAGAACATGAAGGGCCGCAGGTAGAGCGCGTCCTCACCGCCGGCGGCGGGCACCCAGTCGGCGTCCACCTCGAGCAGCTGGCGAATGGATTCGATGAACAGTTCCTCGGGTAGCTGCGCCATCGCCATGCGCGCCGCGGACCGCTGGAAGCGCGCCGCGTTGGCATCCACCCGGAAGGTGGCGATGCTGCCGTCGGCCTGGCGGTACGCCTTCAGGCCCTCGAAGATGGCCTGGCCGTAGTGGAAGACCATGGTCGCCGGATCCATGGACAGCGGCGCGTAGGGTTCGACCCGGCCGTTGGTCCACTGTCCGTCCACGTAGTCCATCGACACCATGTGATCGGTGAAGAAGCGCCCGAACCCGGGCTCCGCCAGAATCTCCTGTCGCCGCTGCGCCGCTACGGGCGCGGGATGCGGGACACGGGTGAACTGCGCGGCAAGTGTCATGACCTGGAGTCTAATTCGCCGCCCTCGACACGCGGGTGCGGGATCCCCCTGTCGCCCGGGTCACGCGATGCGCTAGCGGCCGCTGTTCACTCCCCTGGATAGGGTGAGCGATGTGTATCCGCAAGACGCTGCGCCGAAGCCTCGCTCCACCCGGCCCCTGGTGATCACGCTGATCGCCGTGGTGGTGCTGGGTCTGGTCGCGATCCTGGTGGTCGCGGCGATGATGCCCGCGCGCACGGTGAGCGGAACCGCGCTGCCCGCGGACCAATACGGGTTCCAGGACACGGCGACCCGCACCACTCCCCCGCCGACCACCACGACGACCACCGCCGCACCGAAATCCGACATCGCCGCTGTGACGCCGGGCTGGCAGACCGCGTATTCCATCTCCCGCAACGCGGTCTACGACGTCCCGACGGACTGGACGATACCGACGCCCACCACCATCATCGGCTTCGAAAGCGGCAACCAGCGCGTGGTGATGAGCGGCGCAGCCGAACTCCAGCCCAAGTCCTGCGACGGCCACCACTCCAAAGCCATGGCAGGCGTAACCGGCTCCAAACTGGCTGACGCAGCCGCCGCGGCCAAGGACGTCGCCACCAACTGGGCGACCGTCGGCGGCCTCAGTGACGACCGCCCCAATTCCACCTTCACGCTGAGCAGCGTCGAAACCCTCACAGTCCAGGGCAAACCCGCCGCACATGTGACCGCGACGATGTCCACCCCAGGCCCCAACGACTGCTCCCACCCCGCGACCACGATCGTCCACGCGGTCGCGGTCCCTGGCAACGCCGGTCAATTCGTGGTCATGGTCATCTTCGCCGACAAGGACGTCGACGGAGCCCCGACCTCCGACACACTCAGCAAGATGTACAACACCCTGCGCCCCGCCGGTCTCGACCTCGCATCCTGCAAGCAGGACAACCCGGTCGTCGGCACCTGGTGCGGCTGAACGACGAACGCTGCCGACGAGCACGGTGGCTCGTCGGCAGTGTTCGTGGATCCTGACGCCTCGTATAACCCTCAGGCAGTGCGGGTCTCGACGAAGGGGGGCTTGATGACCTCGCAGCGGAGGCGGCGGCCGCGGACGTCTACCTCGACCTCGTCGCCGGGCTCGATGCCTGCGGAGGTGTCGAGGAGCGCGAGGGCGATGCCGACCTTGAGGCTGGGCGAGAAGGTGCCCGAGGTGGTTTCGCCGACCGGGGTGTCACCGCGCATGACGGTTTGGCCCTGACGCAGGACACCCTTGTCGATTGCCTTGAGGCCCAACAGGAGTCGGCGCGGACCGGCGGCCTTCTCGGCTTCGAGTGCCGACTTGCCCCAGAACTCGGGCTTCTTCCAGCCGACGGCCCAGCCGGTGCGGGCCTGCAGCGGCGAAATGTCCAGGGACAGTTCGTGTCCGTGCAGGGGGTAGCCCATTTCGGTGCGCAGGGTGTCGCGCGCGCCGAGACCGGCGGGCTGGCCTCCGGCGGCCTGGACCTCGGTCACCAGGGCGCGGAAGACAGCTTCGGCATCGTCCCAGCGGGGCAGCAATTCGTAGCCGTGCTCGCCGGTGTATCCGGTGCGGCACACGCGAACCGGGCGGCCGTCCCACTCGGCGTCCTCGTAGGCCATGTACTCCATGTCGGTCGGCAGACCGAGCTTGGCGAGCACCTCGGCCGAGCGCGGGCCCTGCACGGCGAAGACCGCGTAGCCGCGATGCTCGTCGGTGATGATGATGCCCTCCGGGGCGACCTTCTGCAGCTCGGCCACCACGGTCGCGGTGTTCGCGGCGTTCGGCACGAGGAAGATCTCGTCGTCATTCACGTAGTAGGCGATGAGGTCGTCGATGACCCCGCCTTCGGGCGTGCAGCACAGCGTGTACTGGGCCTTGCCGGGGCGAATCCGGTTCAGATCGTTGGTGAGCGCCGAGTTCACGAAGGCCGCGGCGCCCGCGCCCTTGACCGTCGCCTTGCCGAGGTGGCTGACGTCGAACAGCCCGACGGTCGTGCGCACAGCCGTGTGCTCACCCACGGTGCCGGCGTACGAAACCGGCATCTCCCACCCCCCGAACGGAGCGAAGGTGGCCCCCAACTCGACATGCACAGCGTGAATAGGTCCCTGCAGCAGCTTCTCGTCGGTCACCCGAAGCAGCTTATCGGTTCCCGTTCGGCGACCGGGTCGGCCGCTCCTATCTGCGCGGATGCCGAACGGTCCCGCTCAGAGACCGAGGCTGCGGGCGATCCCGGGCCAGGCGGCGTGGAAGTCGCTCTGCCAGGAGGGCCAGTTGTGGCCGCCGCCGGGGAGGTAGTCGAACGTGGCCGGGATGTTCTGGTCCTCAAGGCTGGATTGCAGTGCACGAGTGCAGGTTTCGACGGTGGATTCCAGTGCCGTGCTCGAAGCGCCGACCTGACCGCCGCCCGCCGCCGCCGGATTCGCGCGCGTTCCGGCGGCGATGTGGAGGTCGGTGCCTCGGAGTTTTTCGAGGTTGGCGGGGGTGGAGGGGTCGTTGGCGGTCCAGGCCGGGGAGTCGTCGGGTCCCCAGATGTTCCAGGGGAAGCCGCCACCGGAGAGCACTACAGCTTGCAAATAGCGACGGCCCGGGTCGGTACTGGTTTGAGCGCAGCCGCTGAACGAGCCGACGCTCTGGTAGAGGCCGGGCGCGGATTCGGCGAGGGACAGCGCGGAAGTCGCCGACATCGATACGCCGACAATGGCATTGCGGCTGGAGGCGTTCATGGACTGGTCCATGAGGGGCGGCAGTTCCTGGGTCAGGAAGGTGGTCCACTTGTTGCGCCCGAGCACCGGGTCGTCGGACTGCCAGTCGGTGTAATACGTGTAGCGGCCGTCGAGGACGTTCACCACATTCACGTTCTGGTCGGCAAGGAAATCGAGCACATCGGTGCGGGTCTCCCAGGAGACCTCGCCGCCGTTCTGGTCGATCCCGTCCTCGGCACCGTTGAGCAGATACAGCGTCGGGCGGGGCACGGAATTGTCGGCGGCTCGAATGACGGACAACTGGACGGTCCGGTTCATGGCCGCCGAATACACCGAGACCGTAGACCTGCGGTCGTCACGGGGATTCACGCGGTCGATATGCGAGCCGTCCGCCGCCGCAGCCACATCGGAATTCAACGGTTCCGCAGCGGACACGAGACCGGGTATCACGCAGAAAGTGGCCGCAACCAGGGAAATTGCCGCTGCCAACAAACTGCGCGCACCACGCGTACTCGTCATATCCGCCTCAAACTCATCCGAACAACCCCCTCATCCTCTTTACCGAGCCGATCATGGCCGCGCAATAAAGCGCTTCTCACACGGCCGCTCTACGCCCAACCGGCCCGGGCATGTCGTCCCGATCCCCTGCGACCGGATCAGGTCTGTATGCCAGGCACGCCACTGTCGCCCGACCTGCCGAGGCAAGCGAGGAACGTCGCCTCATCCATCACCTCGATCCGCTGACCCCGCGCTTGCAGTTCAGCAACGCGTCGCGCCTTGCTCGTCGTGAACGCGGCGGGATCACACCCAAGGAAGCCATCACCGATCACCAGTTTCGTCGTCCGCCTGGTGACGTTCCGTGCGGGCGTAGCGCCGTTTCCCGCGATGGCATCCCACGCCTGTTGCCGATTCATCGCCGCGAGATCACCTGTGAATACGACGATCTCACCGAAGAGCGGATGGGACGGATCGCCGCCGGTGACCTCCGGAAGCACCAATTCCTCACGGCCGAACCAGGATCGACGAGGCGCAGAGTCATGCGAGGCCGCCCGCCCGGGTGACTGGGCTTCAGCCGAGCCAGGCGAAGACACGTGACGCGGTGACCGAGGCTCATAGGTGCGCGACCGAGGTGCCGGCCGTGCCCCCGGCACCTCATCTCTCCGACGACCACCGCGAAGCGATGTGCCAGCCTCGGCGCGCAACATCGCGCCCGCCGCACGTTCGGCCCTTCGGCGCGGCGTGGCAGCCATCCGATCCAGTGCCGCAAGCGATTCGGCACCGGTGCGGGTGGCGAGCGCAAGCACGATCTCGGCAGCCGCGGCAGCATCGGCCCCCGCGTCATGGTGATTGGTGAACTCGATCCCAAGCGCGGCAGCCACATTCGGCAGCTTGTAACTCTCCAGATCCAGATGACGCCGAGCCAATACCAAGGTGCAGCTGAAGTCCCACGCAGGCGCGTGAATTCCACTGCGCGCACAAGCTTCTCGAATCGCACCGCTGTCGAACCCGGCATTGTGGGCGATAACCGGCAGCTCTCCGACGAGCCCGAGAACCTCGGGCCACCGCTCCGCGAACGCGGGCTGCCCGGCCACCATGCCCGCCGAGATCCCGTGAACTCGAATGTTGTGCCAAGCGAAGAATTCGAGCCCCTCCGGCGGCCGACACAGCCACGACTCACTGGCCGTCCGCTCCCCATCCCGGACGACCGTCACCCCAACCGAGCAAATACTCCCCCGCGCGGAATTGGCGGTCTCAACATCAATGGCAGCGAACGAAAGTCCCGCCATACTCACCGCACCGCAAGCGGCAACGGCCGCGCGACAGGACCACCCAGGTCGACCAGGAAAGCCCGAGCCACGCGCAACGACTCGAACGCCGCCCACGCATCCGCCAGATCCGCGAGCGCCCGCGCCAGGGTGAGCACCGGCCGAATATGGTCATCCACCACATCCACCTGAGACTGGGTCAGCACCACCTCGCCGGGCGGCACGATCACCGGCCACTGCGGGCGAATGAACTTCCCACCGGCCGCATCCTGCTCGGTGAAGCGCGCATCGGCGGATTCGATTTCCGCACAGACGATCTCAACCGTGGCATCGACATCAACGATTGCTGAGCCACTTTCACCCATCGGGATTACCGCGGTCAGTTCTCTCCCTCCGGTGAGCGCAGCCTGTTCCTCGCCTGCCAACACGATCGGCAGTCCAAACGCAAGGCTCGCGATCTCAGCTTGACGCGAACTCTCCAGCACCCAAGCGCCCGATAGCCGCGACAACCCCAACGCCGCTCCAACATTCACGCGCCAAATGACCAGTTGGTCCACGGCCCTACCAAGCACCGCGACGGAATGCAGATCGAACGAGGCAGCCATACCGCTCCACGGACGTGACGGACAGTTACCGCGCTACGTTAGAGCATCCCACCGACAACCTTCCCGCGAACCCTCACGAATCCCCAACGCGCCCAAACAGTTCCGACCGACCGGGATCGGATCATGCTCAAACGGCACGATGCGGCCAAGGACCCATCCTTGCAGTGCATCGCCGCTTCTCTCGGAATCAAGCCGAGAACACGCCGGGGTAACGAGCAACCCGGCACCCTCAGCTTCAGCGACGCCCTCCCGCTCCCAGTCAGAGCAACAATCTTGACGCCACCACCCGACGCCGCCGAATCTTCTGGCCGTCAAGTTCCGTCACCGACGGGCCTTGTCTCCGAATGGGTACGGCAACCTACCGGGTGTCCGGGCTGCCACCGACCGCCGCGTGCCGCACCCCGGCCCGGCTCAACTCGCATGGAATAGTTCGCAAGGACAGCGATCCGCGACCACCCGGAGGACCCGTGTCCGATTCGGAATCCGCGCCGCCCACCGTCGGGCCGTCGCTCCGACAGCGTGGCCCTGCGTTGCTACTGCTCGCACTCCCCGGGCTGCTCTACTGCCTCGCCCCGGTCGTGGCCAACCGCACCGAGCCGCGCATCCTTGGCATCCCATTCCTGGTGGGATACCTGATCGTGGTCACGATCCTCGTCGGCCCCCTCATCTGGCTGGTCGCCCGCCTCGACCCCGCCTACCGTTCGGGCACAGCGGAATTCGTGCCCGCCGACGATCACTCGGGCGCATCCGGCAGCCTTACCTGGCCGCCCGCCGCGTCGACCACACCGTCCAATGAATCCGAACCACCCGGCCACTCCACACGGTCGTCCGACGGCGAAGCCGAGGACCCGCGATGACCGGCCAAGCTACCGTGGCGGTTTCACTGTTCGCCGTCGCCATGCTCGCAACGGTGGCGATCGGCATCCTCTCCGCTCGCGGCCGGGTTCGCTCGATGTCGGAGTGGTCGATCACCGAGCGCGGGCTCGGCACGATCTTCGTTCTGGTTCTGATGGCGGGTGAGAGCTATACGAGCTTCTCGTTTCTCGGTGCGGCCGGTTGGTCCTACCGGTACGGGATCCCGATCTTCTACCTGATCGCATATCTGAGCACCGGCCTGGCGGTGGCGTATCTAGTGGCTCCCGCGCTCTGGACGTACTGCGCCCGGCATCATCTGGTGTCGATCGCCGATATCGCCGAACATAGGTTTCGCTCAAGGCCTTTGGGCATCGCGGTCGCATTGATCTGCACGATTTTCCTGGTGCCGTACGTGCAGCTGCAGATCCAGGGTATGGGCGTGGTGGTCAATGCCATGTCCTATGGCGCGATCAACCTGAAGACTGCCGCGATCATCTCCTTCGTAGTAGCGGAAACCTTCATCCTGACCTCGGGCCTGCGCGGCTCAGCCTGGGTCAGCGTCCTGAAAGACAGCCTGGCCGTCCTGTCGATAGCCCTTCTCGCCGTGTACATCCCATGGCACTACTTCAACGGCCCCTCCGACCTCCTCAACCGCCTGGTCACCGACAAACCCCAATGGCTGACCTTCCCCGGCACAGGCGGCGGCACCTTCGGCGCCTCCTGGTTCGTCTCGACAATCCTCCTCAACGCGATCACCATCTGCGTCTTCCCCACCACCGTCGCGGGCTACCTCTCCGCCAAGTCCCCAAACGCCCTGCGCCGCAACTCGATCCTGCTGCCGTGGTATCAGATCCTCCTGCTGGTCCCCATCATGATCGGCGCAGCCGCCCTGTTCGCCGCACCAGCCCTGAAGAACCCCGACCTGGCCCTGTTCACCCTCGTCACCGACTCCCTCCCCGCCCCCATCGTGGCCCTCATCGGCATCGCAGGCGCCCTGTCCGCCATCGTCCCCATGAGCGTCTTCCTGATCGCCATCGGAACCCTGTGCGGCCGAACCATCCTCGGCGGCGGCCTCCGCGGCGGCGCAGCCTCCGATTCCCGCCAGCGCCGCAGCTCCCAACTGATCGGCCTCCTGGTTGGTGTCATCGCCTTGGGCGGAGCCCTCCTCTACCCGAAACTCTTGGTCAACCTGTCAGTCCTGTCCTACGAGGGCATCGCCCAACTCGTCTCCGCAGTAATCCTCGGCCTGTACTGGCGTCGCCTAACCGCCCTCGGTGTCGGCACGGGCCTGGTCACCGGAGGAGCAGTCGTCCTCCTGCTCCACGCCACCGGCCACGATCCCCTGCTCGGCGTGAACGGCGGCCTCTTCGCTCTGGCCGCCAACCTCCTCGTCGCGATGGCCGTATCCACGGTGACTCAGACCGATCCTCCCGCACAGCGCACCCCTGTCGGAGTCGCCAACTCGGCAACCACCACGACACCGACTCATCCGGGTGAGATGTAATGGTGCGGACCAGGACCGGGCGAAAGGCAGGAGCGGTATGGAGGTCCAGATCTACACCGACGGCGCATGCAGCCCGAATCCCGGACCTGGCGGTTGGGGAGCGATACTGCGCCACGGCGACCACGAACGCGAGATCCTCGGCGGCGATCCCGGCCCGACAACAAACAATCGGATGGAGCTGACCGCACCGATCCAAGCGCTCGAATGCCTCAAACGACGTTCGCAGGTGCGGATCTTCACCGACAGCACCTACGTCCGCAATGGGATCACCTCATGGGTGAAGAAGTGGCAGGCCAACGGCTGGCTCACCCAGAACAAGGAGCCGGTCAAGAACGAGGACCTATGGAAACAGCTGCACGCCTTGTGTTCCGAGCACCAGGTCGAATGGGAATGGGTGAAGGGCCACGCCGGACATCCGGAGAACGAGCGCGCTGACCGCCTCGCGGTGCGGGGCATGGTCGAGGAAGGCGGCGGTTCAGCCAAACAGCCCGGCGAGCGTGCGCCGCGAGCTCCCCGCCAACCGTCGAACGCCTCCACCAAATCCGCCACCCCCGCGAAACCCTGTGGTGCAGTGACCAAGACGGGCAAACCCTGCTCGGTGCCGGCTGGTGATTCCGGCCTCTGCCACGTCCACGACCCCGCCCTGCAATGCGGCGCGATCAACCGAAAAGGCGAGCCGTGCACCGTCGCAACCGGCGGCGGCCGCTGCAAATCCCACTACAGCATCCCGGACTAATCCGCCAAGGCCAAGGACTCCGCCGAGGGCAAGGCTGATCGTGAGCGCACGGATATGCGGGCGATTGCGACCGCATACGACGACCTTGCGACCGCATGCTCGAATGCCCACCGGGACATGGACTTTCCGCTTTCCGAGATCAAGACCATCTTCCAGCTGTACGTGCATCCACCGGTCGCTGTCGATTACAACTGGACGGTGACCGGAGTAAAGGACGCGGCATCCGACGCCGGCGTTCAGCTCGCCCGACTATCAGGTCTCCTCAGCACCTTGCTTGCCGCGGATTCCAAGTGGGGCAAGGCAATTGCCGATGCCAACGGCGAGATCTCGCGGATGGCGCCAGCATCGGCATACCAGGCGATCCAAGCGGCCATCCAGAAGATCAAACAGGCGGATCCGAACTCGATGTCGGATCAGATCGCCACGAATCCCGCTTCGTTCTGGGCGCCGGACTGGCCGGGCATCACCGCTGCCACGATCATCGGCAGAAAGACCGAAGTCACCCGTCAAATCATGGAGGAAGCCGCCAGGCAGGCCGACAACCCCGGATTTCTGAAGTGGGTCGAGACCTTGAAGATCAAAGGCGTCGATGTCGGCTTCAGCCGATTCGGACTCTTCGGCAGCGTGATCGGAACCCTGCCCTCGATTGCCGATGACATCAACGAAAGCCACATGAACCCGACCGAAGCGGTCGTGAGCGAATCCGGGGGGGCAGCGGCCGGAATCGCCGCGGCCGGGTGGACCAGCTCGCTGTTCGCCGTGGAAGGCGCGGCGGGTGGTGCCGAGGCGGGTGCGATTGTCGGCGCCGAGGTCGGGTCGGTCGTCGGCACGGTGGCGGGACTCGCCGTGGGCGCGGCCGTCGGGTATCTCATCCCGAAACTCATACAGTGGGCGTGGTGACAATGGAGTCGGCGCACGGACCGCGGAACTCGGTACCCTTTCCCGAATTGGAATGGAAGCAGACATGGCCGACGACCGGTGTAGCCGGGACAATTCTGGCTGCCGCGATTCCGTTCGCATTCCTGATCGCCGCTATCGGCGTGCTGATCATGACCATCGATCAGCATGGTGGACCAATCGCCATGATCGGAGGCTTGGGCGGCGCGCCGGGCCTCGCCGGAATCGCGGCGACCTTCGTCTTCCGCTGGGGGTTCGTCGGCCACCGGCTGTCCCCCGGTGTTCGCGCCCTCGATAGCGGCGGCGTGGTCCTTCGCGAAATGCGCGGGCTGTCGATCGCGTTGTCGGTCGGCCTGGCAGGGTTCGTGGTGTACGGGTTTTGCGCGTGGCTCGACTGGCAGAAATCCGGCAAGGACAGCACGCTGCTACCCGCGTCCAAGGACAGCTCCGGCGGCGCGAAGGTCGCCCTGGTCTTCGCGATCGTGCTCGGTGTGTGCCTCACCAGCTATCTCGTCATGAGCTTCCGCGCGAAGACGACCGTGACGCTGCGTCCGGCAGGAATCGAATGGGTTGCACCGGCACGCGCCGATCAGCGACCCACCCGCATCGACTGGGATGCGATCGACGCACTGGAACCGGGCCGGATCCGCACGGCGCGAAGCGAACTCGATGTCATCTATGTCGAGCGGCGGCCAGTTGACATCCCCGACGCGGCGACCCGCTTCGCCATCCCCGTCCATCGGCTCGCGTGTGCGCAGAACCAGCTGCTGGCGATCCTCGAATATGTACGCGGACATCCGGAGGCGCGAGACCTACTCGCCCGAGCCGATGCGCCCTCCTGGTTCTCCCCGCCCCCGCTGCGAAAGCGAATCGGCTCGGCCACTGGACCGCCGAGAAGGTCCGTCGAATGACCGACGAAATCCGTGACGACGAACGACTCCCGGCATGAGGCGGAAATTCGTATGCGGAAATCTGGCGCTCGGCAACGAACTACCAGGGACGCGGACCGCGATCTCCAGCGACGCAGTCCTCAAACGCGACAGCCGTCCAGCATCCCGAGGAGTCCCACGTGTCAGGCTCGGCACAGCGCCGGTTCGAGGAGATCGCGCAGAAGGCGCGCCGTGCCCAAGAGGCCATCGACCGGATCCGCGGCACGATCAAGATCGCAGGAGTTCGGATCGAAGTGGCGGCCGACGGCCGCATCACCGGCCTGGAGCTCGCGGATCAGGCTCTCGCGAAGACGATCGTCTTCGCGCACTCGCAGGCACTCGATCAAGCCAAGGAGCAGGTTGCCGATCATCGGCGACCACTCACCGATGATCCTGCCGTCTCCTCGATCCTCCGCTTCCTCATCGCAGAGGAAGCAAGCCCCACACCCACGCAACAGGACACCACAGTGTCGACCACAGCCAGCGGGCCCATTCCACCGAAGACCCCCGCGCCAGAACCGTGGGACGACCCCGACTACCAGAACCCCTTCGCATTGCCACGCCATATCCAACGCCGATACGGAATTTGAACAATCTGAGGCTTCGAATCCTTAAGTCATTCATGCACTTCGACAGCCAGGCTGTGAGGCCGCCGCCATACTGAGGGTGTGAGCCGGCAAGGGGCGGACTGGCTGGCGGTGCATCGAGGGAGTGGATCATGGCCCAGGGTGAGGAGTCGGCCGGATTTCGAGGCGGGGAGCCTTCGCGGCTCAGGACATTGGCTCAGTTGCGGGCCGAAGGGCTCGTACCCAAGACAATTCAGAAGCCCGCAGCCTATCTCGAACGCATCATCGACGGAGATGTCTGGCGCACTGAGCTTTACGACGCTGCTGCCGCCGAAGCGACTGTGGGACCGACCTTTGCCCCAGACCGATCGGGATTCGGCTCGATCCTTCCTGGACAGGCTCTCGTCGTGGTGGGCTGGACCCGCCATTCACTACCTATTGTCGACGGTCGGCGGGTGGACTTCGATCGACCGACGAAACTCCACGCCAGCACCGACCGGATCCATACCGTATGCCGAGTCCTGATTCCGGAAATCGCGGACGTCGTCACCGACGACACGTCCGTCTGGCATCTCCATGTGACCTGCTACAACTGCGCGTTTCGCCTCTGGAAGACCCATGCTCCCGAGGGTTTTTGCCGGCCACGCAATGGCGACGACTTTCCTCCGCAACGGATCTGTGGACACGGCAACCGCGCGGACGAGTGCCTCGTGTGCGCATCGCCGGGTACATCCCGCACGCTGGAGGACGAACCTCCCTTCTGAGGATCGCAGCGCTCAGTCGCAGGTCGCGACGACCTCATCAACACGCCAACGACCCGCCGACATGTTCACCTGATCGCCCTCTACCAACCAACGCATGATTGCTGTCGTGTTGCGCTATGCTCGCCCGCGCGGGAATGGAGGAAGTGATGGGGGTTGGATCGGAACCGGCTGGTCCTGGGAATTTCGAGATCGTGCCTGAGGATGTGCGCGTCTTCGGGCGGATCGCGTACCAGGTCGCCGAACAGTTACGGGAGGCGACCGCGACACTCGACAGGGAGGTGCGAGGGCTGCGGAGTTCCTGGACCGGGGTAGCGGCCGACTCGTACGGCACGGGCTGGAACGAAGTGCACGCCGGAGCCGTCGAAGCATGGGAAGCCCTGTTAGAGCTGGCTGGGAAACTCGGTATCACCGCGGACGCCCTGTCTGCCACAGATACCGCAGTCGCCAGCGGCGTGGAAGCGCTGGAGCTGCCGTGAACAGCAATGACTACTCGGTCGACCTGAATCACATCGATCAGGTGACCACCCGGATTCGCACTTTTGCCGAATACCTGACCGACCACCTCACCGAGCTCGAACTTCGAGCACAGCAATTGAAGCCTTCGTGGACCGGCGAGGCGGCTGCGGCCTACGACCATGCGCACGGAGAGTGGATCAATGCCGCCCGGGCGGTACACACAGGATTGAAGCAGCTGGAGGCTGCCGCCCGCGCCGCGCACGGCAACTACGGCAACGCGACCAGTGCGAACACCCGGATGTTCGACGTATGAGCCCAACCACGACCGTTTCTCCGGATGCACTGACAGCGGCGGGCGCTGCACTCATCACCGTCTCGGGTGGCGTCTCCACTCAGCTGTCGGCGCTGCAGACCGGCCTCTCCGACTGTGGTGGCATATGTGGTGACGATCCTGCCGGGGTCGTGCTCGCCCACGCCGTGGACAAGACCGGCCGCCAGCTGATGGACGCGCTGACCAATCTCGTCAACGGCACCGCTCGCATCGGCGACGCGATCAAGGCATGCGGCGCCAATCACGGCAACGCCAACAGCTCGTCGGACATCAACTCCCGCAACGCCTGCGTCATCCAATTCCCGCTCCCGACACCGGCGCTCGCGGTGAAGTACCCGCCGACCAGCGAAGGCGGTGGCGGTGAACCGTTCTTCGCCAAGGCTATTGAATCCTTGGTCGGCATCGTGTGCCCGAACGGGCACCAGGACAAGCTGCGCGCGGCCGCTACCGCCTGGCGCGCGATGAGCGCCGAATGTACCAGCGCCGCAGCTGGTCTCACCAGTCCGTCCAATGCCGTAGCGATGCAGGAAATCACCGAGGGCGAGCAGATCGGTACCGCGATAACAGCGCTCCGAGACTGGCTCACCAATACCGCGGCATCGTGCACAACCCTTGCGGGCCAACTCGATCAATACGCCGACCACCTCGACTCGGTGCATCGGGCGTTGAAGGATCTGGCCGCCAAGATCGCGAAGCCATCGTCGCTGTTGAAGGGTGTCGTCCACCTGTTCACCGGTGGCCACGACGGTGTCGCCGACGACATACGCACGGTCTTGCACAATTTCAAGGCCGAAGCCGACGCCCTCGCCACCTTGGTCGCCGCGGATGTCGCTGCGCTCGAACAGGTTGCCGAGGGCGCGGCGCGCTACGCCGGCATAGTGCTCTACAACGTGGCCGCCGACCTGGTCAACATCGTCGCTTCCTATGGCAATGCGATCCAACAAGATCCGCTGCGAATGGGCATCGACATGGCGACCACGGCAGCCGGTGTCGCGACCATGATTCTCGGCGGCGGTGGCGAAGTCCTCGGAGCCGGTCTCGATCTGACGGGTATCGGTGCCGTCGCAGGGGTTCCGATCAACATCGCCTCCGCTGGAGTCATCGCCGCAGGCGCGGGACTCACAGGTTTGGGTGTCATCGACGCCACCCGTGACGCTCGCGCGCACATGGTCACACCGATGGCCAGCAAGAACCCGGGCGGCGGGCGACAAGTCATGCGTGAACCCGCACCCGGCAGTCTCAAGGCATTCCCGGACGCGAAGACCGCCAAGCCGAAGACACCGGTGCAGGGTGGTGGAGGGCGGCGACCCAGGTGGGTCGATGGCAAGGGCAAGATCTACGAGTGGGACTACCAGCACAAGACTGTCGAGGTCTACAGCAAAGACGGAAAGCGCCATCTCGGCGAATTCGATCCCGAGACCGGCGTCCAGACCAAACCAGCTGATCGGAGCAGGAGCGTGGAGAAGTGAAGCTCATTCTGATGGGTTTCGACAATACGACCGAGACTCTGTCCGAGGATTTCGACGTCACCCGAATCGGTCTCGATGCCGCCGTCGAAATCCTCGACATTGCGATCGAGGAGTTCGTCGGCGACTACGAGCTGGATGCCGCTCAGCTGGCGAGGATCTCAGACTTGACCGACCTCACGCTCGACCCAGCGGTCTGCGACTACTTCCTTGGTCTGCGAGCCGACTGAGCGACAGCGTTCTCGGCCATGAAGATTCACACTCGAACGGGTCGGCGTGGGCGGGCGTGGTTGTAGGTGAGCATCGCGATCGGGGACCGGTGACGCCGAATAGCGAGATCCAAAGCTTGGGGGAAAGTGCTGCCCAGCAGATGGAGGCCACGAGGACCGTCCGATACGACAGCTCCATTGTCGAGGATCAGGAGAAAGGCGGTGCCAGTCGAGTTGACCGCAAGGGGGGTCATTCGATGGCCGATCGTCAGCTCGAGATCCGCGTAGCGCTCGTACATCCCGCTCCCGACATCCACCGGATCGAAGAACAGTGTTTCGGCGTGGCGACCGGCGTCGGGTGTCTCCGGGACGTGCAGGGCCAGGTTTCCGAAACCTTCGAGGATGGCGGCCGCGGCCGCGGTCACCTCATAGCCCTCCCCTTCAAGACGGTCGACCCACATCGAAATGTCGATCCGACGGGCCGGGGTCCAGCCCGCAGCGGTGACAACCTGTGTCGTAATGGGATTCGGCCAGAAGAAGCGCATAGAGGATATTCGACGCTGGAGGCCGGGGAGCATGTCTCGATTTGATCGAGATTGCTCGGGCACCCCGGCAGTTGGGTGAGGGGTCGCCGAAGTCGAGCTTCCGTTCAGCCGGTCCGCTGTGAACTATGGAGCGATCCTCGGCAGGGCTACGACCTGGCGGTCGAACTCGTCCTCACCGTCGATGCTGAAGTACACATCGACTCGGTATTCCAACGGGAACTGAGATGCGACCTGCTGCACAAGGGCGGCGGTGTGCTGCTTGATGGCAGGCGAAGAATCGGAAAGCTCGATACCGATCAAGAATGCGGGCTGATCGGCACCGATCTGCATCAAACCGAATCTGGCCGTCTGCAATTCGCCGATATGCCGCAGTTCCTGAGAGAGTCTCTCTAGAAACTCGTCGGGTCGGCGCACGGGTTGCCCTAGTCTGACTTCCGAATTCGCCGCTACCGTCATCGATCCGCCCCGAAGCGCATCGATTCCGGAAGAGGTGATCGGTAGACCTGGCGCTGGTGCACGCCAGTTCAAGGCGATCCCAACTCCAGCCGGAATGAGCTGCACGAGCCGAGTCACCGCCAGTGCGATTCTCGGGACCTCCCCAGCAGCGAGGACCAGCTGTTCCTCAGACGAATAGGCGGGCACGAATTGTGCGCCCTCGATCGTCACGCCGAGAAGGCCCTGTGCACCCGCCGCACTACCATCAGGCGATACAGGCACGTACAGCGAGGAATCTCGAAGCCGTTGCAGCAGTTCCGAATTCGACAGCCGACCATCCTTCGCCGCGGCGAGAGATGCTTCGAGCTGGTTGCCGGGATGCGGCATCACTCGCCCTTCCCCGGACCGATGGAACGCTCGAGCGATTCGAGCTTGGTCTCGAAATCGATGTTCACCACCCGCTGCTCGTCGAAGTCGTCGCGCACGAGATAGAAGTCCGTGATGTTCCGACCACCGGCATACAGCTCCGACACGAACTCCGCCGTCTCGCGTACGGCCTGCTCGTCGTCAACGTCTGCGTCAGCGAGGTAGCGGGCCATTTCGGCAAACCTGTTCCGCCAGAACAACACATCACCGCGACGCGCCTCGCTCTCCAGAACGGAAAGAATATCGGCAACCGCCTGCGCAGCCTGCTCGCGGCCGCGGTGATACTGCTCGACGTTCACTTCAGAGGCCCCGATCCGACGACTTGGACGCCAGGAATCTTCCAAGGCGTCGGGACGAATATCTGGTCCGCCGCACCGCCGAGATAGGCCCCTGACTGGTATCCGACCGGGCCAACATACACCTCGGTCCCGGCCGGGATTTTGACCGAGAACACCGTGTCGATCGGCGATTCGCCGGTCAGGACGCCAGTCTTCGGGTCGATCCACTGGGGCTTCACCGCACTGTCGACACGCACATTGGCCACCGAGGCGGGCGGCTCGGCCGTAAACCACTGTCCCAGTGGAGTATCCGCGGTGCCGCCACGGTAGAGGGTGACATCGTCCTTCAACACCACCGTGTTGTACTTGCCGCCGGCGAATGCCGCTGCGGCGTTCTCGTTCATCGCTGCGAGCGGGCCCGGGTTCTCGACCATGTTGAATTCGTAGGCAGAACCAGCGGGCTTCGAAGCGGAGATCGTCAGCCGCGTGCGAACTGCATTCACCCACTGGGAAACCTTGGTGCCCAAGGCACCTGCGCGCTCGAACAGGGTGGTCGTGATCCGCGTAGCAATCGCGCGTGCTTTGGTGGCCAGCTCCGCGATGATCGCTGCGACGCGTCGCGCCTTGACCGCAATCCGTGCGCCCAGCGCGGTGTTTCCCGCTGCCTCCGAGATTCCAGCCGTGAACGGCGCTAGCACGGCGAAGAAAGCTTCCCCGATCACGGCCTCGGCCGCGAATTCCTTGAGCTCGTCCAGGATCTTGTGGTGTGCGTCGTCCAGGTGGTGGGCGTACTCACCGCATGCGTCACCGAGCAGTTGGCAGATGTCGCCGAGGCTGTTGAGATCGGTTTGGTGGGAGGTGCAGGCCGCGATTGCGCCCGGAATCTCCTCTGACTGCTGGTTTTGCAGCAACGTGACCGATTGAGCGGCCTCGGTCGACAGGATTCGGAAGTCGGTGGCTGCGGTGTGCCATGCGGCTTCCGCAGCGTGCAACTCGTCCTGATGGCCATTCGGCCACATGGCGCCGACCGCTTCCTTGATCAGCGACCAACCGAAGGGCTCGGGGATGCCGTCGCCTGCCGCAGAGGGCACGGTGTCGACGAAACACGGCGTGGGGAGCAAGGTCGGCGGAGCGGGTGGGGGCACAGCGTCGTGATTGGCCGCGGCCTCGGCAACCGCATGGTTGTACGCACCGGCCGCGAGTAGATTCCGGGTGTCGGAGCAGGCACCCACCAGCGCCGCGGACGCCTTCAGAGCCTCGGCTGCGGTCTGGTCGTAGGCCTTGGCCCATTCCTGCCCGACACTGTCGCTGCCGGCCATGCCGGCATTGGCGGCCAACACGCCGACGAGCCCTCCATGAGTGGCCTCAGCGTCGGTGGCAACAGAGCCATAGACCTCCCCCGCGGAGTGATAGTCCTCGGCATGCCACACGATCAAGGGCACGGTCGGTGTCGGACTCACGGCCACATCCCCTTGTTCGTCGGGCCGACCACGCTGTACGCGCCATGCGCTGCCCGCAGCCGTTTCCGCAGTTCACCCAGAGCTTCACGCATCTCGGTCACTGCGGCCACCCGCTCCTCGTGTGCTTGCCGGTGCGCGACCGCAGCCTCACCGGCCCAATTCACATGCAGCTCGTCGACTCGTTTCTCGATGGCTGTAATGCGGTCCTCGATGACGGTCTCCAGCGCCGCCGCACCGTCGATCAATTGCTGTAGTCCGGTCAGGTCCACCCGGTAGTCGCTCATCCCCGCTCCACCGGTGGCAGATCCAGACTCGATCGCTCAGCGTTGATCGCATCCCCGTGCGATCGATCCGTCGACGCGAACTCGGCCGCGGCCTGCCGCAGCAACCCCGCATCGGTCGAGAATGAGCCCACAACACGGCGAGCTCCGCCTTCCCACTGCGCCCAGGGGTCTTCATGCGACGTAGCCGCCGCACCTTGCCACTCGGCACCAACAAACGCGCGAACTTCGCGCATCTGCTTCTCGACCGCATCACCGATCTCGCGTGCGACCTGGTCAAGCCAGCCCGCGACCGCGTCCAACTCTTCCGGGCCGACGGCAATATCTCCCGCCATGCCCAAGAGGCTAACCTGCGGCTATCAAACTCGCGCGCCTGGGACACCAGCGCAAGCGATCATTTGCGAATCGATTGCCAGAAGGCTGCCTACCGCCCGGCCTATCGGTACGGCTGATCCAGCCAGCAAGTGGCCGGCAACGAAAGCCCGCATCCCCTCGGTGAGATGGGTGCCCTGGTTGCCCCAGACCACCCACCAAGGGACCGCCGAGTTGGTGATGGGCGCATATAAGCAGGTCGCGATACTCGGTTCAGGCGAAACTTCTTCGCCGCGTTCTGCTTTCGCTGTCGCGGCGGGGCCGGTAGATCAACAGTGCGCTGTGTACGGGCCGGTAACAGGCCAGGTCGAGCGTGGCATCGTGTTGATCAGATTCGCCACATGTTCCGACAGGAGCTATCCGGAGAGGCGATTTCCGGCGGTTCACGACCCCTTCGAGTCGGCGTGACCACGCACCGGTTGGCCGGCAAACAACACCCATGCCGGGATCCTGGCGGCATCCACCCCGCGCCTGGGGCTATGTCGTAAGCGAGTGCGCTGCAGCATTAGTCGCAAATGACGGCCGGCGTCCGCGTCCGCTGCCGCAGACTGGTCGAGAATATAGGCCTTCGCGGTTCGACCGCGCACGTCTATTGCGTCGGTGTAGTGGCCGAACAGCCGAACTCCGAACTCGAGCTGACCATGGGCCTGGGTTGTCAGCCATTTGTGCAAACGCTTCAAAGGCTCGCTCGATCCCGGCAGAGTGAGATCGGCGTCGCCAGCGGCGGCGGACATGAGCTCCTGCCCGATTCGACGCCCTTCCCAGACTCGGCCATCCCCAATGATGTGCAGCTGGGAGCGCGCACGGGTGATCGCGACATTCCATAGGTTGGGTTGCTTATCGATCCAGTCGATCGAGCCGTTCGGCATGTCAGGGGTGGCGACCAGGGAGAAGATCATCACGTCACGCTCACCACCTTGGAACGTGTGGACTGTGCCGACCTTGACCCGATCGTCCGAGCCCAGTAGCTCCTCGATCGCAAGGGCCTGCGGTTTGAACGGGGTGACCACGCCGATCGTCGCCGTATCCGGAAGATCGTCGGATTCGCGCAAACTGTCGATCAACTCGATGACCGCACGGATCTCGTCGAGGTTGCGCCACGAACCTCGCCGTCCGCGTTCCGCGACACCGAGCACATCGCGCCAGTTCACCGCGGCATCGTCCCTTCCGACGCGCGAGCTCACGTCGGTCATGACTATGAGCTGACCGTTGTAGAACAGCCGATTAGCGATCTCGGCAATCCGTGGATGGCACCGAAAGTGCTCATCCAACAGCATGCTCTCACCGAAGGCTCGAGCAGCCGCGTGAAAGGCGGAATGACGTGGATAAGACATGTCATGACGATCCAGCCACGCGGCAGTGATCGACGCGGTATGCCGTGCGACGGCGTCGCTCTGCGGGTCCACGAGCGCAATGTGGTTGAGCTGCATCGGATCACCGATGATCAGGGCACGCTTGGCCCGATACAACAATGGCAGCACGGCCGGTATCGAGCACTGACTTGCCTCGTCGATTACCACAAGGTCGAACAGTCCAGGTCTGGGTGGGAAGGCACGCGCGGACTGCGCGGTCACCGCCCAAGCCCGCGCCGCGGGTAACGCCGCGATCTTGGGCCCCCAATCGCTGACGGCCCGATTGTTCAGCAACGCGTCGAGTTGCCGACGACCCGCAAAGGCCGCGGTGCGAATCGTACTGTCCAGCAATGCCAGAGACGCGGACCGCATCCCATTGTCAGCCCTGTCTACCCCGGCCATAAGACTGGCGTCATCTTCTCGCGAGTCGTTCTCGCTGCACGCCGCTCGCCAATCGATTTCAGCGGTCGCGAGTCCGATCAAACCAGCACAACGCCTGATGGGATCGGCTGCACTATCGGACAGCCCGAGCCACCGCAGTAGTCGCCCGCATCGCCAGGCAGCGATCATCGGAATACGTTTGGCTGCTTTGGCCTTCCTTATGATCCGGGCTGGATCATGTGCTTTGAACAACGCCAGGACTCGATCGTCGTCGAGCGACAAGGCCGCAGCTTGCTCGTCGCGCCGCACGGCGGCATCCAGCAACTGGCGTTCCAGGTTCGCGGCGGCCGTCAGCACTTTTCGTTGCGAGTCACATATCGCAGCGGCAGCTTCGGCATTCAGCAACGCGGTCTGCACATTCGTTGACGGAAGCTCCAACCGCGTAAGGCTCGCCAGCCCGGCCTGGGTCTTGGTCCGCGCTTCCCGATTACCGGTTCGGATAACGGTGCCGGGCAGCAATTTCTCGCAACGCTCCCATACCTCGTCCACGGCCCTGTTGTTGGTGGACGCGACAAGTACGGTCTGCCCATTGGCGACGGCCGTAGCCACCAGATTGGCAACGAGTTGACTCTTTCCCGTTCCAGGTGGCCCGGTAGCGACGGTGAGCGGGTTTACCATCGCCGACCGGATCACCGCCTCCTGGGATTCGTTACATTCCAGAGGCGTGACCAGGACGACCGTTGACGCACCCCCGTCGGCGCGTGGTCGAACAGCGGGGTCGGGAGCCAGGGCCGCGAGTGCGGTAGACGCGATTTGGGGTGCCTTCACAGCAATCTCGGCCAGATCGGTGAGCAACTGCTTGTTGGGACCCGATTCGACGGACTGCATCCGGAACAACACCGCGGCATTGCGCGCTCCATCGATGGACGTATCGACATCGATTGTGGTCGCGAGCAAGTCTGGTTCGGGATCCTCGACCGAGGTGATCTCGAATTCATTGCGGAGCAACTGCCGCAGTTCGGAGGCCATCCGCTCGTACTCGCCCGCGTGCCACGTCGGCTGATAGTCCTGTACGAACGCGGCGATCTCGTCCGGCTTCATGAACGCCTGGAGGATCGAAGGATGAACGATCGGCGTACCAACCGGTGCCAGCCGACTCTCACCACCGGACTGAACCACCTCGACCCTGCGAATTAGCAGTGGCGCGAACAGTGGCCGGTTGTCACGTCGATCGCGCCGCAGCCGGTTCGTCACGACCACAGCCGGATACCCGGCCCAGAGTTGTTCCCGGGATTCCGTCATTCGAGCGACGAAATCCTTGGATTCGGGCGGGATCTCGATCGCATGGTCGGAGTCGACCGCGCCCACCAACAATCGTTCGCGGCCCTGCAGACAGACGTAGGTGTCGTCGGCGTCATCCACGGATAACCACGACTCCCCCTCTGAGTCGAGGCAGTGCCGGTAGTAGCTGATCAGCTGGTCCCATCGCGGCACACCATCTTTGGCCGACTTGTCCGGGAGATCGACACCAGCGACCGGTTCCACGTTGTGCGCCAGGGTGATCGGTGACAGTGGTGAGAGCGCGAGGATCATTCGCGCGTCGACGCCTGATGCGGAGATGACCGGGACCTGCCCCGCATCGTTCCTGCGCAGTTTCTCGTTGACATATTCGAACAGATCCTTGACAGAGACCTCGCGACGGCCGCGCGCTGCTTCACCGGTGCACAGTGCATTGACGAGAACATTTGTGAATACCGAGGGTTCGTCCGAATCACGGCCCGCGAACGAGAGCTCGCCCGCTCGCGAGGACGAAACGACATAAACGCCGCGCGCAGCCAAGGCCGCCGACGGCCTTGCGTCGCCGGGGGTAGCGCCTCCCTTCGCGGACGGTCGCGCATTCGCTGGGGCGGGCGGAGTGTCCGCGGTGCGTAGCCCAACAGCGAACCCGCCGCTGCGGCAGCTATCGATGATGACGATCTTCTGCGGCGCGAGACAGGCTTCCAGTAGATCGTTGACGTAGGTTGCGCGCATAGCCGTCGCCGCAAGACGACTCGGATCGCTATCGGTTGCGATGAAATGGAACTCACCGGTATCCGCTATCGATCGGTCGCCATGCCCGGAGAAGTAGAGCAACGTCAGCTCGTCCTCACGGCTGTCACCGAGAAAAGCGTCGAGCCGTTCGCGCATCTGGTCGAGGGTGAGGTCGATCAGGGAGTCCACGTCGAACCCGCCGATCCGCCGGTCCGAGAGCGCCTCCGCCATCAGCTCGAGGTCACGACGCACCGACGGGAGGGGCGGATAGTCTGCGTGGCCGTAAATCTCGTTGCCGATAAGCAGCGCACGGCGGCGAACGAGCCTGGTCACGACTCGTCCTCCTCATGTTCTTCGTCCATGCTGTCGAAGAACTTCTCGACGATGGCGAGCTGGTCGTTCGGGTTGCCCTCGATCAGCAACGAGCGGCCGTCCCACCGCATCTCGACCCGCCGCTGGCGGTTCATACCGCACCATTCCCGAACGAGTGTCGCCACCAATCGAATGGATTCGATCCCCGCACCGGTGCTCGCCAGGAGGACCAGCTCGTCACCGATTCCGCCCTTGTGACCGGACGTCAGCGTCTCGGATGTCTGATGGAGAACCTGCACTCCGCCGGATTCGAGATGAACGCGCAGCTCCCGAGTCAATCGTTCGGTGAACATGCTGCCCGATCCGGTCAGCACCTCCACATGCCAGATTCCTTCGCTCACCACAACCCCCCTTGTGATATACCCCGCGCGACGAACCGGCCGCAGGCCCAGTATGCATGGCAAATCGATTGCGGCAGATATGAATTCAACGACGAAGTCAGAATCCACACAAAACAACTAGTTGCTACGCCTACCGCGATGACACCGGCCCCGTGACCCCCATCCGCTTGTGACGACCTCCGCTCGGACGAGCGGCGTTCAACCAGACTGACGCAATTCCTCTGCTAGCCGCAAGTTCCGGTCGGTTGGTTCGTTAGCCACAAATTGTCGCTTGTGAAATACGAGAACCCCACTCTTCCGAACTGATCTTCAGGGACAATCGCACTGTGCAAAGGGCGAGGGGGAAGGCCTTATGGCGCTGATCGCACGCTATCGGCCGGGCGCGATCGACCGGCCGTTTATCAACCGGGACAACGCGATTGCCCAGTTCGATCAGTTGCTGGCCAACGCCTCGGACACGCCGAAAGTCCTCCTACTCACCGGAGTCGGTGGGATCGGCAAGTCACGGCTGTTGGCCGAGCTCCGTGCACGGGCCGCCGCCGAACACCCTTCCGCGATGGTCGATTTCCAGGTGCCCAGCCATCGCCAGTCGATCGAAGCGCTGGCAGTGCTGCGGTCGCAGTTCGGTTCCCGGAAGATCAAGTTCCACCGATTCGACATCGCCTATGCGGTGTTGTGGCAGCGGCTGCACCCACACCTGCGAGTCAGCTTCGAGTCGCTGGCCTTCGCAGAGAACAGCGAGGTGCTCACCGAGATCCTCAACGATGCGACGGGTATCCCGGTCTTCGGCACCGCGGCTCGTCTACTGGAAATCGGGACACGAAAAGCAAAGCGGTCGTACCGCATTCGCCACGATCAGGTTCTTCAGGAGCTGGACAAGCTCACGCTGAGCCAGCTGGAAGCCGCCGTTTCATACCTCTTCACGGCAGATCTCGCCGAGGACACCTCCGAGCGCCCGCCCTATGTCGCGTTCTTCGATGCGTATGAGGCGTTGGTCGGCGGAATCGACCGGATCGGCCGGGCCGCAGTGTCGGACGGATGGCTCCGCGACATCGTGGCGCAGCTGGACAAGGGACTGGTCGTGATCGCCAGCCGGGAACCACTCGGCTGGGAGCGGCATGATCGCGAATGGACCGACCGCATCGAAACCGTGGCGATCAACGACCTGACGATGCCCGATCGACACCGTCTCCTCGAAGCCTCCGGTGTGCAGGATCTGGATGAGAGGGAGTCGATCGCTACCGCGAGTGCGGGCGTCCCCTTCTACCTACATCTCGCGATCGACGCACGGGCTTATGTCGGCACCTCCCCCGATTTGGTCTCACCCGGAGCGATCCTGGAGCGATTCCTCCAGCACGTCGGGCCAGACGAGATTCGGACACTCGAGCTGCTGGGTCTCCCCCGAGTCTTCGACTTCGAGATCTTCACTCGCGTGGCAACGGCTTTCGGCCTCCCGGCCCACCTTCCAGCCTGGAAGTCGTTGATCAGCTACTCGTTCGTCCACCCGGCCGAGCAGGACCGCGCCGAAGGCCGCTTCCAGCTGCATCAGCTCATGGTGACGGCGTTGCGGCAACGCCTGGACAACGAGGTAGCCGTTACGCTTCACGATGTGCTGCACAGCCTCTGGCGGGACCGCGCGAACTCGGGATCCGACCGCGCCGCCGCGCTGCGCGAGGCCTGCTACCACGGGTTGCGCGCCGGGACGCTGACGGCCGTCGTGCTACTCGACTACGTGGACCGCATCGCAGCGGTCGGCGGTAAGCACGGTATCGACGCAGTGCGCGTCGACTTGAACGAGTTCCTGGCCGCCGACGGCGCCAACCGACCGGACACTCCCGAACTGCGTGAACTGACACGATATTTGGCGGCTGAAGGAGCGATCCTTCTCGGCGATGCCAAGCAAGCCGACGAAATCACCGCGACGATCACCACGGACCGAACCGGACCAATCGCCGAACGCTTGGCTCTCGCCGCGGCCAACGCCCGCCGCATCCTCGGTCGCACCGACGACGCGCTAGCCATGTACACCGCATTGTGGGCGAACGGAGCCGGTCGCGTTCGGCTCGACGCGGGCTTGTGGGCCGCCGATCTGCACATGTGCCAGGGACGCTTCGCGCAGGCCGTCGAACTGTGCGACCGGCTCAGCGACCTCGCGGGCGCCGACGATCACGAATTCCTCGGCGACATAGCCAGATTGCGGCACCTCACCTACCGGATGGCCTTCGACACCGACACGGCCGCACGGTATCTCGCCGACGCCGACACCCAGTACACCGAAGCCGGAAGCGTTGTCGGGCAAGCGAACATCGCAACCAACCGAGCCGAGCTACTCGCCCTGACCAACCCCGCCGAGGCCATCGCCGCCGCAGCCACAGCCATCACGATCCAGCGCGAACTCGGCGCACTCCACGAACTCGGCAAGGCCCACACCGCACTCGGCATCGCCCACCTGGCGCTCGGCGAACTCGACGCAGCCGAACGCGCCTTCGCCGACGCCTGCGAAACCCTCGACCGCGCCGGCTATCGCTCCGGACGGGCCCGCGCGGAACTGTTCCGATCCGGCGTCCACGCCCGCCGCGGCCAGCGAGCCGAAGCCGTGGCGGGAGCCCGCTGGGCTGTCGCCGAACTCGAAGCCGCCAACGTCTACCCGGCCCTCGTCCTCCTCGCCCGCGCCGTGCTGGCCTTGTTCGGATGGTCCGACCCCGCAGTCTCCCTCGCCGCCGCCCGAGCACTCACCCGAATCCAGGCCCCAACCCCGGATCTCGACCTCGACCGCGCGGCCCAGCACATCTTCGCCAAGGTCCTGGGCATCGACCCCGACGCCTACTACCGCGAAGCCATCTCCCGAACCGACTCCGCCGCAGGCTATTACAACCACAACATCCGCGTCGAAACATCCTCCGGTCCGGTCAACGTCCGAATCCCTGTAGACGGCGCAGACGTGATGGACCTCCGCCTGTGGCCAGAAGTCCAAGTCCTCCGCACCGTCGAACCTTTCGTCTCCGCCGCACCCCGAGTCCGCTGGGAATCCACGAATCCGGCGTACCAACTCCAAGACCACATCGACGGCGACCTGCTCGACCACATCGCACCCCGCGGTCAGGCCGTACCCGCCTGCGTCCCCCGAGATGTCGCCAAACTGTTCGCAGAACTCCGCACGATCCCCCGCGAACTACTGCCCGCCGCCCCACGCCCGCTCTCCGACGACCCCTTCACCTTCGCGAACCAACTCTCCGACGTGACGCGCAGGGTCTTCCGAGAGAACCACAACGACTTCGGCGTGCTCTATCGCCAGCTGGGCGTGCCCGAGGATCCCTTCGCAACCATCGAAACAGGCTGGCACACACTAGAACCCCGCCCATTCCGCCTGGTGCACGCCGACGTCCACCGCAAGAACATGATCATCCGAAACGGTCGCGAAGTCGTATTCCTTGACTGGGAACTCGCCCTGTACGGCGACCCCGTCTATGACGTGGCCACCCACCTCCACAAAATGGGCTACCAGCCAGACGAACACGCAACCTTCCTCAGCCAGTGGGCAACCGCCGAGCCCGACGCATCCATCGGCCACTGGGAAGCCGACCTTCAGACCTACCTGAACCATGAGCGAATCAAGTCCGTCATCGTCGACTCGGTCCGCTACGCCAAGGTGCTACGAGAGGCAAGTCGGTCCCCATCCCAAGAAGCCGCCCTGGTCAGAAACCTGATCGGCAAACTCCGCTTGGCTCATGAAGTTTGGGGCCAGGCCCGCGACTTCGATCCAGCCTTCGTCGATTCGGTGCTGCGATCCGGCACCTAGGGTCGATCGAAACGGCCAGCCTTGACCGCACTCGTGAACCGGTCCCATGTCGACCCGTCGAAACACAAGATCGGGCTGGACTCCCCCAACTTAGAGTCTCGTACCGCCACTTGCCCGGAACGTAGATGCGCGGCCTCGACGCATGCTTCGCCTCCTTGGCTCCAGCTGCTCTTGAACCAAAGTGCGCCGAACAGATCACTCACGCTTCATACTCCTTCGCAACCACCCGCATCAGGTGCTTACTATCCGCCTCACTCAACGCTACGCGGCCGATCTTGAAATAGGCGTCCTGATAACGAGAGACGTCGGCTTCGCTGTCGAAGTACAACCGCGTCCCATAGGACTCCACATAGATGGTGGTGGGCTCCACCGGTTCACCAGTCATGGAATCGCTCGGGAACTCCAGCATCACAAATGGTCCGACGTGGCCGCCCACCGGGAACCCAACGCCGAACGGGATCACCCGTACTCGGACGTTCGGCGGCGTGTCGACCAGCCGGCGCAGCTGCGCCGCCATGATCCTGCGTGAGCCCGCAACCCGCCTCAGCACAGCCTCATCCAGCAGCAGATCAACCTCAACAGGCGACAGCCGTCGAGTGATCGCGGCCTGTCGCTGCATCCGAACCTGCACGCGCTGTTCAAGTTCCGCAACGCTGTCCGAGCCGAAGAACACCCTGTCCAACGCACGGGCGTAATCGACAGTCTGGACGATCCCTGGAACCGTGTCGGGCTGGTACATGGTGATCCGTTCTGCCGCGGCTTCCAGAGACATGTACGTCTCGAAATCGGCCGGAATCAGATCCTCATACCTGGTCCACCAGTACGACTCATCCGCTGGCCGAGTCCGCCGATCCGCCTGCAGTGCAAGCGCCTTCATCTGCTGCGTCTGCTCCTTCCCGACCCCGTAGAGCTTGCACAACGCCTCAATATCAAGCTGCCGAATCCGCGGATTCTCCCCCTTCTCCAACCGCTGCAACGTTCCAGCGCCCCGCTCGATCAACCTCGCCGCGTCAGCTAGCGAAAGCCCCACCGCCTGCCGCAACTCCCGCAGCTGCCTCCCCAGCTGCCGCCGAGGAATCGTCGTCGGATTCTTGCTCATCAGCATCGCTCCAAAATTTTTGGATGGCAGACACGCCAAACATGGGTGACAGCTCGCTGAACTACGGATCCATTGTGCGTGCCCGATGGAACCCGGACTGGGCGAACGGACGAATTCCTTTGGCTCATCCAAATTTCACCACGCACCCAAGCTCTGCGGCCTCTACTGGCAGACATCGGAGGCCAGTACCGATCACCAATGATCCGCACTCACTTTGGGAGGCTCGTAATGCCTTGGGACGCATGGGCACTGCTGTCCATCATCGCCCTCTGCACCACCGTCATCCTCTGGTCCTGCTGGGGCTTCTACTCGGACAGCCACCCGAAAACCCCTACCTCCCTCCGCCTCTCACTCACCGGAGGCGGCCACCTCGATATCCCCCGCCCGAGCGGCACCTCACCGGGAAGACATCGACCCCAGCCACCGAAGGCGACGGCACAATGACCCCCGCCGAGGTGGCCGTCCTGGCCGCCCTCCACCCCGACAAAACACTCACCGCAGCCAAGATCCAACAGTCATCCACCCTGACCACCTGGCGAACCCGAAACGCCCTCGCCCACCTCGAATCCCGAGGCCTGATCATCCCAACCCACCCCCGCGGCCGCTGGCGGATCAGCACCCGCGGCCGCATCACGCTCGTCATGAAGGGAAAGAGATTCGCGTCGTAGCCAGAAGTTAGAACTTCCTATATCCACTCAGGTGCACCGCGACTCAAACCCGAACCGCTGTTGTTGATTCGGGTCTCTCCGGCGTTCACGACTGATCACGAACAGCCTATAGGGCTGCTCTCCCTGCGGGTGTGCCACCAGGCAGGGCATAGCTTGTTCGCGGATGAAAGTTTCGGGAAACTTCGGGAAGGGTCGTACCGTCCATCGCTGCGCGCCGAGAGGTTGGAATCCGTATCGCCGCTCCTTCGCACTCGGGCCACTGGCTTCGCGTGTCGCAGGTTCGCGCCTTCGGCGGGGCTCCACACAGGTGGGAACCTGTACCGACCAGCATCTTCTCGTCGGTCGACTGGTCATCGATGCCGATTTCCTGTTGTAGCGGTGGGCGGATTTCCGTTAAAACCGCGATTGATCGACGGCGCTGCCTACATCGGGTGGCTGGCGGTATCAGACGCACTGACACCGCCTGTCGGCCCTCTCCGGAAGCCCGCTGCCGCGGAACCAGTGCTGCTAGTCAATATCGGCCGACCGGTCGGATGCACTGATATTTCAGAACGGAGCGTTCAAGTCGAAGTGGGCTTCCGGGCGCGGGGTTTCACCGAGAGCCACAGCCAGGATGGTGCGGCTGGCGTAGAGGTGGGACAGACCGAGGCGGTCGATGACATCGGCGACCTGCTCGCCGGTCCACACCACCGGATCCGCAGCGCTTCGGTGCAGGTAATAGCGGAAGACGTCAAAGTCTTCGACGATGATGTCGATCATGTTCGGGGTGTGAGGCGCGCGCAGCGAAGGCACGTCCTGATGGGGCCGCAGCATCACCATCGCCAGGCTGTGGACGAAGCATTGGCGGCCGGTCTGGCCGATGATCCAGTTCTTCACCGCAAGTGCATTGGTGCGGGCCTGGGCCGGGCTCCAGCTGATCCACTCGACGAACCGCACTTCGGCCGTCGACAACTCCGTGCCATCGTTGATCATCAGCAGCACCGCAGCCTCCCCGACATCTCGCCATCGCGCCGCCCACCGTCAGGCAAACAACCCCGCAGGATTCGACAGTATCCCGCCAAGTCTGTTCTGCGGGTTCGGGATTCACAACGCGGCACACTCGGTCACCTCGGCGGGCACAGTGGACCCATGTCGCGGCACTGCATATTCCACGGCCTGCTCCGTGTTTCCCGGCCGGGCATGAGGTGTCTCGGTGTTCGCCTCGCCAGAGTGAGATAACGGTCAGACCGTGTCAGGTGGGGCGTGCAGCAAGAACGGCGGCCAGCCACTCGGCTACCTCGGGGCGAGAGCATTTGATCACCCAGTTCAGTCCGGTGGTGGTGCTGAGGGTCAGGTGGCCGTAGTCCATGACCGGGAGTTGGCGATTGTCTCGGTAGCGGCGGTCGGGACCGCCCCGGACGTTGACGATTTGCCAGGTGGTATCGACCTGTGTGCCGTCGTGGGGCGGGCGCTCGGGCTCGATGACCCACTCGCGGGTGCAGTGCACACGCAGGTGGCTGTAGGCGGTGTCGCTCCAGTGGTCGTGGTGGCGAATCAGTATTCGATCGGGCAGGAACAGCAGTGCCTGACGGTCGTGGGCGATCGTCGGCACCGCGATGTTGGTGGTGAGTATCCGTGGGGCCCTCAGGCTGCGCGCCAACGGTTTACGTCCGATGGTGGCCTCGGCTCCACCGCTGACTTTGTATCTGTAGGTGCCGGCAACCGTCGTGGTCGTCTCCACACGCCACGCCCCACCCAGGTCGATCACGGCACGATAGCCGTCGACGAGTGTTGAGAACCATTGGGCGACTGGGCCGTCCACCTCATAGAACGCCGCGGCCGTTGAGCGCTTGCGATCCCACCACCACACCAACACAACAGCAGGTACACCTGCGACCAGCGCGACGATCGTGGGCCACGACGCGGTCGACACAATGGCAAGACCGGCCATCACCGCGACGATGATCGCCGCCAACGGCCACAGGGCCTGATGCCGACTCGCGGCTCGTAACTGATCGACCAGATCTCCCGGTCCTGTCGGCGCAAGGTGTAGGGGGCGACACCGGTCCAATCGGTGAACTGGCCAGCGTGGAAATCAGGATCTCTTACGGAGGGATCCGCCGATGCGGCAGAGCGTGGACGTGTAGTCAGTACATGTCGGTAGTACACACCGTTCGTGCCGACATGCACGTACGTTCCGCGCGGCCCGCTTCCGAACCGGAGCCCGCGCACGCCGATACTGCCACCGACCCCAGATCGGGAAAAGTTTACTCGAAAGGGACCCGCGTTCATGGACTTACGCAGATAGAACCCCACGACCACCCCTCCTGCCGACTCTCCCGAACACGCTCTCCACCAACGGAATCCGAAACCCAACCTTGACACAGAACGTCGACGCCGGACACCTGACCGCAGAAGGCGGTCGGTTCGCCAACGGCGTGGCCCGCCGAAATATCCGCTTCGGAGCAGAGTTGTACCGATAGATACTGGACGCCCGGTGGGGTTCGACGCGAGCGGTGAGCAACTGCCGCCCTCACTGTTGGCTGGATGGCCCGAGGCCCGGCCCCGTAGCGTTACTCAGGGGTAGTCCTGACAAGGCAGCAATTCATCTGGCTGCTGGCGGTTAGTGTTGAGCCACATACCATTACAAGACTTCGTAGACGTACTACTGTCTTTATGGTGGCAGCTGAGTGGGGAATGAAGGAAGACGAGACGTGCAAGGCGCTGGTGATACCGGCCCTCAAGAAGTCCGGGTGGACCAGTGATCAGATTCGTCCACAGGCCCGGATCAACGATGGGCGGCTCACCGCCACGCCGAAGCGGCACATTTACGGCGACCCTCTGATTGCGGACTATGTGCTGGAGTACGCGCCGGACGTTCCGATCGGAGTTGTCGAGGCCAAGCGCTACCGTGTCGATGTCAACGACGGTGTGGAGCAGGCCCGTCGGTACGCCGCGAAGCTCGGGCTGTCCTTCGCCTACGCCACCAACGGCCGACAGATCGTGGAGATCGACTACAGCGGTGCTGCTCCTACGATCCGTGAGATCGACCGTTTCCCTGGACCCGAGGAGTTGTGGAGCCGCTATCTCGCCGACCAGAAGGCGGACACCAGTATCGGGCGTGAACTTCTAGCCGCCCCGTACGACCACACGCTGCGAAATTCGGATAATACCGTCAAACGGCCCCGCTACTACCAGCGCGTCGCGGTAGCTCGCACCCTCGCGGCCATCGCCGCAGAGCAGAAGAGAATCCTGCTTGTGCTAGCCACCGGTACCGGCAAGACTATGGTGGCGCTTCAGATTGTCGCCAAGCTCTATAAGTCCCAGTGGATCGCGGGCCGCAAGCCCAGAGTTCTGTACCTGTCGGACCGTTCGATGCTCGTCGATGATCCCAAGGACAAATACTTCCTCCCCGTCTTCGGCAAGGATGATGTCCACAAGATCAGCGGTGAGCCCGTGCGGGGACGGAAGATCTACTTCGCCCTCTACCAGGCGCTGGAACAGGGTGATGAGGAAGAACTTTTTCGTCGCTATGAGCCTGACTACTTCGACTTGATCATCGTCGACGAGTGTCATCGAGGTAGTGCCCGGGACGATTCCCAGTGGCGTCGTGTGCTGGAGCACTTCTCTCCTGCGACGCAGATCGGGCTGACTGCAACTCCGATCAGCAGAAAGGATGCCGACACAGTCGACTACTTCGGAGAGCCGGTTTACACCTACTCGCTGGCAGACGGCATCGAGGACGGCTTTCTGGCCCCGTACCGGGTGCGCAGGGTTCGGTTCAACGTGGACATGGAGGGTTATCAGACCGAGCCAGGCCAGCGGGACATGTACGGCAATGAGATCCCGGAAGACATCTACGGCCCGAAGGACTTCGAACGGGTCATGGTGATCCTGGAACGCACGGAGGCGGCGGCGCAGTACGTCATCGACTACCTACGCTCCACCGCGGAAGACGGCAGACACGGCAAGACCATTGTCTTCTGCGAGAACAATAACCACGCCGCACGGATGCGCACGGCCCTCTTCAACGTGGCCTCGGCCGAAGTGCAGGCGCACCACGACTATGTCGTGCGGATCACGGATGCCGATGGCCCCCACGGCAAGGCTCTGCTGGATGACTTCCGCAAGGACGACTCCGATGAACCGGTCATAGCCGTGACGTCGAAGCTGCTCAATACCGGCATCGACCTGCCGGCCGTACGCAACATCGTGCTGTTCCGGCGTATAGGTTCGATGCCCGAGTTCAAACAGACCATCGGTCGCGGCACCCGTCTGTGTCCGGAGATCGGGAAGGGTTCCTTCGACATTATCGACTTTGTCGAGGCTACCCGGCTTTTCAACGACCGCAGGTTCGACGGTCCCCCGCTTCGCGTCGTACGCGATACCGCGGACGAGCAGGGGCATCTACTCGGAAGCACGCCGGAAAGCCCCGAGGGCGACGAGATCGATTCGGAGAACGTGGCTGAGCCCGAGGCCGCTTACGACCAGACGGATGGCGGTCGTTTCGATGAGCAGCCTGCAGAAAGCAGGGTGGTCGCCCCCGATGAGGTGGATCGCATCCGGTCTCGCGGCAGGCGATATGTGGTCAACGGCGTACATGTCTACAAGTGGGGCGAGCGGCGTTACCAGCTCGACACAGACGGCCGGACGATGAAACTGGTAACCGTCCAGCAGTGGGTACACGACCGCGTACTCGAACTCGACCTGGCACCGGACAAGCTCCGCTCCCAGTGGGCCGTTGCCAGGAGCCGACGAGAGCTCATGGACCTCCTGCATGCAGCCGATATCGAAACCGAGGAACTGCCAGAGGAATTCAGCAGCCCTGATGTCGATCCGATCGACCTGCTCCTCAACGTCGCCTGGGGGCTGCCGCTGGTCAGCCGGGAGGAACGGCTGTACCGGTTCCTGCACGAGCACAAGGACTTCCTGAAGTCCTTCCAGCCTCGAGCCCGGAAGGTATTGGAGGAGATGCTGCTGAAGTTCGCCGAACACGGATCGCCCCAGCTCAAACCGGAAACCCTCGAGGTTCGCCCTTTCACGGAGATGGGATCGGTGGTCGAGCTGATGAACTATTTCGGCGGCGCCGAGGCTCTGCACGAAGCCATTGATGAGCTGAGCAAGCGACTCCTGGAGGCTTCGTAACTAAGTTTGAACTTTAGTTTTACGCATCCTGAGGTGCCTGAAGTTCTTCGGACAGTGTCCCAATCTAGGATTGGGTGACTGAACGGAGTGGCTTGTGGCGCATCGGAAATCGCGGAAGTTCAGCCCGGAGTTCCGGGAGTCCGCAGCCCGGGAAGTGCTGGAAAAGGGTCGGTCGTTCGGCGATGTGGCGCGTGATTGCGGGGTGACCGAGCAGACGATCCGGAACTGGGTTCATGCGTTGCGAGTCGAGAGCGGTGCGGCCGAGTCGGATTTGTCGGCCGATGAACGGTCGTGGTTGCGGGCGTTGGAGGAGGAGAACCGGAAGCTGCGGGAGGAGAACGAGTTTCTGGGAAAATCGGTGGCCTTCTTCGCGAAGAAGTACCTGTAGCGGCGAAATACGCGTTCATCACCTCCGAAGAAGGCCACCACTCGATCCTCGACATGTGCCACTGGGCCGCGGTGTCACGGTCGGGCTATTACGCCTGGCGCAACCGGACACCCTCGGCCACTGACCGCCATCGTGAAAGGTTGAGGACCGAAGTCCGGTCTTGTTTCACTCATTATTCCGACGGCACCTACGGGTATCGACGCGTGCACGCCGCTCTGGCCCGCCGCAAGGTACTCGCCGACCCGGACACGGTCCGCAAAATCATGCACGAGCTGGGGTTGGTGGCATGCCAGCCGCGCCCGTTCCGGGCTCCACCACCGTTCGCCGCCGACCAGCTCGACCGGCCGGATCTCCTCCGGCGCGATTTCACCGCCGCCGCGCCGGCGGTCAAACTCGTCGGCGACATCACCTACATCCACACCCACCAGGGCTGGCCATATCTGGCCACCGTGCTCGACTACTTCTCCAAGAAAGTGGTGGTCGGCTATGCCATGGCCGACCACATGCAGGCCGAACTTGTTGTCGACGCCTTGACCATGGCGGCACGTAACCTCCCGATCCGCGTCGGGGAAACCATCTTCCACAGCGACTGCGGTACTCAATACCTATCGAGCGAATTCACCAGGGCCGTCAGGAAACTCGGCATCCGACATTCCGTGGGCCGCACCGGAACTTGCTTCGACAACGCCTGGGCCGAATCATTCAACGCCACCCTGAAGAACGAACGTGTCCACCGCACCCGATACCGGACCCGCGAACACGCCCGACACGACATCACTGCCTATATCGAACTGCGGTACAACCAGATCCGACTCCATTCCGCCATTGCCTACCACACACCGAACGAAGTAGAGTCCGCCTGGTTCGAACGGAACAGAACAGCCTGAGAAATCAAACCCTCACTGTCCGAGAACATTCCGGCCCATCAATCCTTGATGTATGCAAACTAAAGGGGAGTTTTAGGTATCCGACCCTGATACGCTGAGAAAGTGCTGAGGGACCGTACAGACACCAGGACTGCCCTCTGGCAGACCGCCAGTGGGCAACGTGGCTACTTCTCAGCAGCTCAGGCACTTGAGGCCGGATACTCATATCAAGCCCAGCGGTACCATGCACAGCGCGGCAATTGGACGGTCATAGACCGTGCTATCTACCGTTTCCGCGAGTTCACCGCCCTACCCGGCAGCGAGGACGACCACCTGGTCCGCTGGTTCTTGTGGGGCAAGGGGCGCGCGATCGTGTCCCACACCACCGCGCTGTCTGTTCATGAACTGGGGACGGCCAAGCCGTCACAAATCCACCTAACTGTCCCTCCCGGCTTTCGTCAGAAGGACGCCGCCGCGATTCTGCACCGGGCTGAACTCACCCAGGAAGAGATCGAGGATCAGGACGGCTACCGAGTTACCACGCCAGCCCGTGCCATCATCGAGTGCGCGGCCGCGCAGATGGACCAGGAGCTAGTCGATTTCGCCGTAGCCGAGGCCTTGGAGCGTGGGCTGGCAACCCGGCGAGGCCTCCTGCACGCGACCCAGAGGCTGGGCACGCGAGCGGAACTCGGTGTCGAGCGGGCGCTTCGGGCGGCGTTGTGACCAATCACTATCGGAACGGCACGGCACCCAAGGCCGTGGACCGCCGCCAACACATCGCCGAGAAGCTGCACTCCTTCAACCGCGACGACGGTGACCGGCCCTCCACCAGAGTCACGGAACTGATGGACCTAGTATTACTTATCGAAAGCGGCCTGGCCCCAGACACATCCGTAGTGGATGCCGCGCGGCGTGTCTTCGCCGTGCGGGTGACACACAAGATGCTGACTATGCTCCCGAACGACCGCCGAGCTGGGGCAGATCTACGCAGAATTGGCCAAGGGCCTCACCGAGACTCGCCCTCGACTCGACGCCGAGTTCGGTCTGGTGCGCGAATTCTGGAGTGCGGCAAGCGAATTCTGGTGTGAGGCATTCGAAAATAGCGAAATCGAACAGAACTAGAAAGGCTGAGATGGCGTCCCCCAAGAAGAAGGCGGCAGTGGCCACCACGTCACGGGCACGGCTCGCGTCCGTTATCAAGTCGGCGCGTGACACCATGCGTAAGGACGCTGGCCTAAACGGTGACCTTGACCGCCTCCCGCAGCTCTCCTGGCTACTGTTTCTCAAGGCATTCGACCAGCGTGTCGATCGGGTGGGGCCGCTGCTCGACCCCGGGTATCGTCCAGCTATCGAAGAGCCGTACCGGTGGCAGGATTGGGCTGCGAAGCCGGACTTCAGTGGTAACGAGCTGAAAACCTTCGTTAACGACAAACTAATCCCTCATCTCGCTGGGCTGAAGGGAGCCGATGGCGACGCGGAGGACCCGCGGAACGTGCTGTCGACCATCTTCAACGACGTCACCAACCGCATGCAGTCGGGAACCCTTCTTCGGGATCTGGTGAACCTGGTGGACGAGATCCACTTCGACTCCTCGGACGACATCCACACGATGGCGTTCCTGTACGAGTCGATTCTCAAGGAGATGCGAGACGCAGCCGGCGACTCCGGCGAGTTCTACACCCCTCGCCCCGTCAACCGCTTCATGGTGCAGCAGTCCTTCCTCAAGCTTGGGGAGTCGATCCTCGACCCGGCCTGCGGTACCGGCGGCTTTCTGGTTCAGGCGTACGAGGACCTGGTCCAACAGGTGGCGACCGACACCCAGCGCAGGCGCTTGCACAGTGACATCCGCGGCGTCGAGAAGAAATCCCTCCCATACCTGCTGGCCAGTATGAACCTGCTGCTGCACGGCATCGGTGCGCCGCGGTTGGTCCGAGAGAACGCCTTGTTGCAGATGCGGGATGCTACGGCGGCGGATCGGGTGGACGTGGTACTGACGAATCCACCGTTCGGTGGCGAGGAAGAGCGGTCGGTGGTCGACAAGTTCCCAAAGGGCTTCCAGACCCAGGAGACATCTTGGCTCTTCTTGCACGCCATTCTCGACCAGCTGAAGAAGGGCGGGCGCTGTGCGATTGTCCTGCCGAACGGCAGCCTCTTCGCCAGCGGCGAGAACAGCATCGGGGCTAGGATCAAGCAGAAGCTGATGAAGGAGTGCAATCTGCACACCATTGTCCGCCTGGGACCGGGTGTCTTTGCGCCGTACACGGATATTCCGTCGAACCTGCTGTTCTTTGATAAGGGGCAGCCGACGGAGGAGGTCTGGTTCTACGAGATCCCGCTGCCGGATGGCCGTCGTGGGTATACCAAGACGAAGCCGATGCGGGTCGAGGAGTTCGATCCGTGTGTGGAGTGGTGGGGCGGTGCGAGGCGCGACGGCCGCGTAGCGGGCGGCAATGCATGGAGCGTATCAGCAGGCGAGATCGAAAAAGCAGGGTTCAATCTCGACATCGCCAACCCGGATGCTGGAGAGGATCTGACTCACCAATCTCCGGAGGAGCTTATCAACGAACTCATCAAGACAGAGCGCGAGATTCTGGGGCTTCTTGAGGAGCTGCGCGACGAGGCGGGGGTCAGCTGTGGAGGCGAGTGAGACTCAGCTTGGTGACGTCCTGACGCTGGAGCGCATCCCCGTCGACATTGTTCTCGATGCTGAATACAGGCAGATCGGTATCAAGTCTTTCGGCAAGGGGATATTTCATCGTGATCCATGTTCGGGTTTTGACCTGAGCAAGCTCAAATATTTCGAGGTCCATCCTGGTCGGCTTATAGTCAGCAATATCATGGCTTGGGAGGGGGCTATTGGAATATCGACGGAACGGGAGGAGGGGCTTGTCGGATCGGCTAGGTTTCTAAGCTATCGCCCTACCGGTGACGTCGATATTCGATATTTGAACTACTATTTCCAAACCTCGGACGGAATCTCATTGATACGTTCGGCTTCGACGGGTACTGTCGCCCGTAACCAGACTCTGTCGCCGAAGAACTTCGAGAAGTCCACGGTGCCCCTTCCCGGACTGGACGAGCAGCGCCGCGTTGCCGACAAGCTCGATGCTGCAATGTCTCGAATCGCTCGGTTCACTACCTTGCGGGAGCATTCCGAGCGGGTCGTCAATCAGCACAGGGACTCACTCCTCCGACCAATTAATGACAGGGCTCCCCTTTCGGTGGCTCTTTGTCAGAGTTATGACTTCGTCGAAGTGGAATCGGAATCACAATATGCAATTACCGGGATTTTCAGCTTTGGACGCGGGCTGATAAAACGTCCCGCCATACTTGGCAGTGATACTTCCTATGCATCGCTCACGCGTCTACATGCAGGTCAGGCGGTTATAAGTAAACTCGGCGCCTGGGAAGGTGCTCTTGCCGTTGTCAATGATGCGTTCGACAAAACCTATGTGTCGCCTGAGTATCCCACCTTTGATATCAACAGTGCGAATGCGGACCCCTCCTACATCGAGCACCTCTTCTCTTGGCCGAGCCTTTGGTCGTCCCTAACGACACGCGGTTCCATGGCTAGGCGCAAACGAACTACACCTGCGACGTTTCTTGCCACCGAGGTTCCGTTTCCTGCTCTTCCGGAGCAGCGTCGTATCGCGCGGCAGCTATCCACGGTTCGGCGGACAATCGCGGCTGGAGCGGAGCAGAGTGCACAAGTGACTGCACTTCGCTCGGCTCTTCTCAACGCTGCGTTCTCCGGGCAGCTGTAGCCCTGGATCCTTAGCTAGAGGTGGTCGGTTTAACCCGCCGCCACTCCTGGTCCGTAACCACCACATGGTCCAGGAACCGCAGCCCGACCGCTTCCGCTCCCGCCGCTAAACGGGACGTCGAACAGCGGTCGGGCTCACTAGGCTCTACATTGCCTGTGGGGTGGTTGTGAACCACACCGAAAGCAGTGCCCCCTGTAGCCAGGGCTAGAGCGAGAACCTCACGTACAGGAAGAAGCGAGCGGTCGATTGCACCCTCTGTCAGCGTCGCCTTTCGCAGTACCGCGCCAGCGCTATCACATACGACGACCACGACTCGCTCGTGCCTGAGGCCCGCCAGCAGTGGTGCCGCGACCTCGGCCAAATCAGCACTACAGCGGATATATTGCCGACCCCGGACCTCAGCCGGTGCAGCCCGGCGCGCCAGATGGAAGGCAGCCGCGACTCGCGCCGCCTTCGCCGGCCCCATGCCCGGCAGTCCTGCCATCAGCTCGTGTGCTGGGGTTCGGGAAAGCTCGTGCAACCCGCCGTGGCGAATGAGCAACTGCCCTGCCAACTCAACCGCGTCGCGACCTCCCGTACCTGAGCCGATCAGTAGGGCAAGGAGTTCACGGTCGGAGAGCGCTTCCGCACCTCGATCTAGCAGCCGCTCCCGGGGCCGGTCAGCAATCGGTATGTCCGCCATCCGCATTTTGCACCCCACCTCATTGTCAGTCTGCAGAATCGCGGTCGATCGGTTCGTCCAGGAGAGAGCTGGAGTCTGCTTCGTCCGCCAGCACCTCGTCGTCAGGCAGCGACTGCGCCGTACCCCTCGCGGCAGAAGTCGCCGGTCCCGCTGCTGCTCCGATCAACTGCATCAATCGCTGATGCAATGTCTCCGACCTAACGCGCAGAAATGTGTCGTAGTCGTCCCGCAGCGCCGCCTGGTAGGCGTCTTCCTCGACCAGGCAGGTGCGTAACCGCTCACGAAGCGGTCCCTCGCCTTCGAGGACGGCCAGATCCCGCAGATACTGTGAGGGCGGCCGGTCGGTCACCCAGATGTTGCTATGGGAGGTCAGCATGACCAGATTGCCGCAGACGTTCGCGTCGACGCCGCTCACCCCGCGTGACCGCAGAAATGCCCTGGGAAAGAAGTGGTGGAACTCCTTGTCGTTCTGCCACGACAAGGCCCTGCCCACGTCGATCCGTTGCCCGGTAAGCAGGTCCAGCGGGTCTTCGTACGCAAGGAGAAGAGCAAGAAGCTTGCTCGGCGCGTTCCGTTTGGAAAAAGCGCTCCGCCGCCACAAAGCGCTCCGCGGCAGCGCCGCCCCCGTCTCGAATTCTTGGGCCTCGCCTTTGGCGAAGGACGTGATCGCCTGCAAGTCGGGCCCCATCTGGGTCTCGCTCCAGCCCTTGAAGTACTCGCCACTTGCGGTCAGCCAGAACCAACGGCGCAGTGCGTCGTACTGCCCGGACGAAGGCTTCGGTAGCTGTCGGAATACTTCGACGAGCACCGCGAACTGATTGTAGTAGGGAAGTGCGTCGGCCTTCGGCGTATGGATCTGGGTGCTGAGGAAGTCCACCGCCCGCTCGGCCGCCTTCGCTGCGTCAGCGACAGCCTCCCTCAACCGGTCCTTATCGAGTTCTCTCAGACGGTTGATGTCCTTGGTGGAGAACCCGAATCCGGCGGCGACCGCGATCGTGCGCAGCATGGTCTTGGTATCGACGCGGCCGTAGTGCTTAGCGTCGAGTACCTGGAGAAGCGATTCGATCTCCTCCTTCAGGTCGAAGTCGGGGCTCCACGTGCCAGCCCGCGCCACGTCGACGATGTTCATCGTCGTGCCCGTGCTGTTGATTCGTACGAAGACTTCCGCCGACTCCTCCGCCGACATGTGGTCCAACGTCACTACCGGCACCAGGTAATTGGTGAACTGTTCATACAACTCTGTCGCACGTTCGCGCAGCTCGGGTGACAACTCGGCCACCCGCCCGAGAAGGGATCCCGCCGAGCTCACCTCTCGCATAGGGAGGATATGCGGTCCGGTCGGGCTCTCCGGGACGCGCTGATAGAAGAGCTCCTTGTCCAGGTCATAGGCAATGTCCCAGAAGCCGGTACCGCCGTGCAGTGCGCCAATGATGCTAGCGAGCCGCTGCTGGCCATCGAGGATGTATTTGACCGGACGACCGGGCCGCGGCGGGTCGACCTTCAAGCCAGCGACGGTTTCTTCGCTGGCGAGCTGCTCGGTCGTATCCCAAAGCAGCAAGCTGCCGATGGGGTAGTTGCGCAGGACCGAATCTAGCAGGTGGAGGACCTGGTTCGGTCCCCAGACAAATGCCCGCTGGTACTTCGGCAACACGATCTCACCGGTCAGTACGCGGTCTGCGAGTCGCGAGACCGGCACGATCGTCGGTTCTGGGCTGGCGGACTGCCGCCTGCGGCCTGTTGCACTCACTGAGCACGCCCCCGTATGTGGTGATCCTTGAAATTGCTTGCCATGAATCCTAGGGAGCAGCACCGACAGGTCGGGGAACTCAAGCCGAAACCATCGCGATCGGTCCAGGAACCGGGCCGCGCCATCGAGGTCCGGCAGCCCCAAAAGCATCGACGCCGCATCAACACCCTAAAGCCCAGCCACTGCCTGACCGCCGGAAACGGTTGGTAGAAAGTGATTCTGACCTACGCCACTCCGCCGACTACCTCAACCAGATCCGGCCCACTACGGTCTCATGCGAGGCCGCAGTCACACCCGAAACCAGCCCCCGAAGCTTCGCCTCAGTGTCAACTGTCAAGCGGGAGGAACTCGGGCCTTCCCGCTGATACAGCACCGCCGGTTCGATATTGCTAGGATCCGAACTGCATGGCTGGGGAGTTGAGGAAGCCTGTTCACAGCGTCTCCCGTGCAAACATGGCATCGAAGGGCACGTCGACCCTTCAGGGAACAACGGGAACCAGAGTCCTCAGCCTTTGACCGATCACGTTACGTGTGGACGCCGACCCACTTGCTCAGGTCGCGGACTTCGATCTGCCTGCCCGTCGGCGGCATTCAACCGATCGCAAGCGACCTGTTGTGCCGGATCGTCTTGGACCCAGTCTGTTCCTACCGTACCAACGTCAGCCAGTGCCGCGGTGTCCACATCACGCTGTATGCAAGCACGGGCGATGTCAATGAGGTGCATACCGCTGTCGGCACGCCATAGACACAATGTTGTCGGCATCTATGAAGCAGGCCGCCCCCAGCGCCTCTCCAGTCCAGGCTGGCACAATTCCACGCCGAAAGTTGTTGCGGGCATTGCCATCACGGGCTGGGATAAGCGTGTCCGGACGTGCCAAGCCGCCCTGCGGCGTTGCCGGATCCAGTGACCACGGCGTCCTCCTTCCGCGGAGGATCGTATGACATCCGATCAGCAAACCTGGAGGGAGTGGAAACTCTGCGCCACGGGGGTACAGCGGATGTAGAGGAGGAGGAGGTCGGGGGTGCGGTGGCGGCGGATTAGTAGGTCGAGGGCTTGAGGCCAGGTGGGGGCCAGGTGATGGAGGGCGAGGATGCCATCGGAGACTACGCGGCCGTCTTCCAGGATCAGAAGGAACGTTGTGCCGCTGGCGTTTACGGCGAGGGGGGCATTCGGCGGCCCAGGGCGGATTCAAAGTCGGCGTAGCGGTCGTACATGCCGTTGGCTACGTCGAGGGGGTCGAAGAAGAGGGAATCCACAGGCCAGAGGGCAGTGGTCAGGTTCGGGGGTTGGATTGTCAGGCAGCCGAAGGACTTCAGGATGGCCGCGGCTGGACGGGAGACGTGGAAGCCTTCGGATTCGAGTCGGTCGGTCCAGTCGGTGATGTCGATTCTGCGGCCGGGGGGCCAACCTGCTGCGGTCAAGGTTTGGGAGGTAATGGGATTCGGCCAGAAGAAGCGCACAGTGGAGATTCGAGGCCGAATGGTGTTGGGCGCGTATCGATTTGATCTAGGTATCCAACACAGTCCCGTGAAACGCAGAAACCCCCTGACCGTGGTCAGGGGGTTTCGCGAATGATGTTCCGGCGGTGTCCTA
>NZ_BAAGTC010000021.1:0-1540 GCF_054782115.1 Nocardia heshunensis
CCCGGGCCACGTAGGCGGCCATGATGTCGCGCGCCATCGGGCCCATGGAGGAGCCGTCGGCAGAGACGTGGTGGACGGTGAAAGCCAGCACGTGCTGGACGGTCTCGCTGTCGGAGATGCGGAACATCTTGACGGCCAGCGGCACCTCGACGGTGACGTCGAAGGTGGTCATGGCGAATCCGATGACCTTGCCGAGCAATTCGGCCTCGGTCACGTCCTCGGGCACCAGCGTCAGATCGGTCTGCGCGGTGGACAGCACCACCTGGTGCGGGCCCTCGGCGGTGCGCGGGTAGACCGTGCGCAGCACCTCGTGCCGTGCGATCACATCGCCGATGGCCTGCTGCATGGCATACAGGTCCAGCGCGCCGGTGAAGCGCACCGCCAGCGGAATGTTGTCGACCGCCGAAGTGCTGGTGTCGAACTGGTTGAGGAACCAGTAGCGCTGCTGTGCCGGGGACAGCGGCAGCGTGGCGGGTCGTTCGCCGGCGACCAGGCGCGGACGACGCCCGGATCCGGCATTGTGTTCCACCCGCGCGGCCAGCGCCGCGACGGTGGACGCCTCGAACAGATCGCGCACGGCGAGCTGCGTGTCGAGGGCCGCACCGAGGCGGGCGGTGACCTGGGTGGCGATCAGCGAGTTGCCGCCGAGCTCGAAGAAGTCGTCGTCCATGCCGACCCGGCCGACGCCGNGCCTTGCGATCCAGCTTGCCGGAGGCATTGAGCGGGAAGGCATCCAGCACCACGAACGCGGTCGGGACCATGTAGCCGGGCAGGCCGTCGTGCAGTTCGGCGCGCACGGCCTCGACATCGACGCTGTGGCCGGCGGCCGGGATGACGTAGCCGACGAGCTGTTCGCCGAGACGATCGTCGCTGCGGACCACGACCACCGACTGGGCGATGGACTCGACCGCGGTGAGCGCGGCCTCGATCTCGCCGAGCTCGATGCGCAGACCGCGCAGCTTGACCTGGAAGTCGGTGCGGCCCAGGTATTCGATTTCCCCGCGACCGGTCCACTTGACCAGGTCGCCGGTGCGGTACATGCGCTCACCGGCGTGGAACGGGTCCGCGACGAAGCGGTCCGCGGTCAGATCCGGTCGCGCGACATAGCCGCGCGCCAGCTGCACGCCCGACAGGTAGAGCTCACCCGCGACACCCGGCGCGACCGGGTGCAGACGCGAATCCAGCACGTAGACACGGGTGTTGAACACCGGCGCACCGATCGGCACCGAGACGGTGTCGGCGTCGGTGACCTCGTGGTAGGTGACGTCGACCGCGGCCTCGGTGGGGCCGTACAGGTTGTGCACCCGGGCACCGGTCAACTCGCGCAGCTTCTGCGCGGTCGGCGCGGGCAGTGCCTCACCGGAGGCGAAGACCTGCGCCAGCGAGGTCAGGGCGGCGGCCTTGTCCGGATCGGCGTCCAGTCCGGCCACGAACACCGACATCATCGACGGCACGAAGTGCGCCGTGGTGACACCGGTCTCGATGATCAGATCCGCCAGGTAGGCGGGATCGCGGTGGCCGTCCGGCTTGGCGATGACCA
>NZ_BAAGTC010000022.1:0-35444 GCF_054782115.1 Nocardia heshunensis
CGGATTCCACACACCATCAGAAGCACTCGACGAAGTGTTGCGATGACCGCCTGAACCCGCAGGCAATACAGGATGTTCGGCCGCAGTGGAGAGCGGTCCGTGGCGGGCCTCGTGTCTCGCTCTGGTGGGTCGCTTGTGCGGAGCAATCGTGAGGAATGAGTACCTCCTCCGACCTGGACGTCTCGTTCGCGGGTGATGATCTCGTCCTGCGGCTGGCGTCCCTCGCCTATCTGGCACGGTTCTCCATCGTCTCGCGAGTCCATACGAGATCCGATCTCCGCCTGTACTTTTCGTGGTGCGCGCAGCGTGAACTGACACCCTTGTCGGTGACACGGACCGAGGTTGAGCACTACTCGCTGTGGATGCGAGAAACGCGTCACTTCAAACCCGCCACTATCGCCCGCCGCCTGGCGGTCGTGGCCGGGTTCTACCGCACCTGCGTCATCGATGGCCTGCTCGACCATTCACCCGCCGAGTACGTGCGCCGGCCCCGCGTATCGAACGAGTCTCCGACACTGGGACTTTCACACCTCCAGTTCGAAGCCCTACTGGTCGCCTCCCGAGACTCGGACAACCCGCCGGATTTCGCACTGGTCGCCTTGCTCGGACTCCTCGGCCTGCGTATCAGCGAGGCATGCCGTTGTGATGTCACCGATCTCGGTGAGGAACACGGCCATCGGGTCCTGCATGTGATCGGCAAGGGTTCGAAGATCGCGCTGATTCCGTTGCCGCCCGCGGTCGGGCGCGCGATCGACCGCGCCGTCGACGGCCGAATACAGGGGCCGATATTGCTGAACCTGCGAGGAAGGCGGATGGACCGCCATTGCGCTACCCGGCGCTTGAGGCGGCTGGCGGACGTCTCGGTGGTCCGGCTGCCGCGTATGCATCCCCACATGCTGCGCCACACCTTCGTCACCACCATGCTCGACGCCGGAGTCGACCTGCGCGACGTACAGATCGCCGCCCGCCANGGTGTTCATGGCCTCGGCCACATGACATCTCAACATCCTGCATTGCCGAGTTGCGTGCATTCTTGAACCGTGATCTACCGCGCCGCAGAGCACTCTGTGTGGGCGGAGTTCGTCACGCCGCGTCCCAGCATCGCGACGATAGCCAATGCTGTCGTAGTCGGACACAGCAGAGAGATGACCGCCCGCCAGGTAATCACAATCCACCACTGATCGCGGGTATGCCACAACGCCGCGACGAGCTCCCCAACCGCGGCTACGTCGCGGTCGGGACACACGGTGCGTCCCGACGCCAACCCGGCTGGTACTAACAGCCTTTCTGCCGATCCCGCCGTCTCCGTGACCGCCGACGGCTACAGCCGAATACGGCGCGCCCGCATCATCGAAGGCGTTGAGCGCCGCGGCGTGCTTCAGCGGTATGCGCTGTGCGGGTACGGGGATCCCCGGCAAATATCGACCGATCGACCTGAGACACAGGCGTAGGCCGGAACTCGGTCGAGTTCCGGCCTACGCTCATGCCCGTAACCTGGTGACGTTCAGTCGATCTGGAGATTCAGTGTGCAGGCGTCGGCCTGTTCAGGCGATGCGATGGTCATGCGATGTGCACCGGCGTTCCGGGCAGGACCATGCGGACCTCGACGTCCGGTGCGAGGCGGGCGACCGCGTCGGCGTAGTGACGGGGGTCGTTGTCCGACTTGGTGATCATGCGGTCGCCGAGGCGGCCGCTGTGGAAGGCGTAGTGGTGCGGGATCGCCAGGGTCGGACGTAATACGGCGGTCAGGGCGGCGGCCTCCTCGGCATCCATGACAACCTGGCGCATATTGGCCGCGCGCACACACAGGCCGTTGGTCGGCAGGATCGTCAGGTCGAAGTGACCGAAACGGGTTGGGAGGGTGTCGAGTTCGGGAACCCGCAGCGAATCGCCACCGAAAAACACGGTGCGCCCGCCGGATTGGAGCACGAAGGTGACCTCGTGGACGCCGTGCTCGCCGGGCGTGGCCGTCACCCGCAGGTCGCCGACGGTCGTCGACTCCCAGGCTTCGATGGTCCGCAGGTCGCGAAATCCCTTGCGGGCCGCGATGTCCGTCACGGTATGCGGGCCGATCAGGGGCGTGTCGAGGTCGAAGCCGCCCGCGATCAGTGCGTCCAGGTCGCAGTGGTCATAGTGCTCGTGGCTGATCACCAGGGCGTCGACGCGGCCCAGGCCCGCGACGGTCGCGGTGACCGGTTCGCCCGGGTGGTAGGTCGCGGTCTCGGTGAACCATGGATCGGTCAGTACCCGGATGTCGCCGAGTTCGATGAGCTGGCAGGCATGCCCGATGCGGGTCACCGTGAGCGGAGTGGTCATGATCGTGGTCCTTACTTCGAGAGTTCGAGGTCGAGGATCGCGCCGAGCAGTTCCTCGGGTGTCTCGACCTGCGGCAGATGGCCGGTGCGGGGCAGCAGCGTGAAGATCGCGCCGGGAATCGCTGCGGCATAAGCCCTTCCGTACTCCGGGCGGGCCATGCGGTCACTCTCACCCCACAGCACGTGTACCGGCACGTGGATGTCGGCCAGGCGCGCGGCCAGGGTCGGGTCGGTCATGGTCGGGCCGGTGTAGCCGATCAGCGCCTGCACGTCCGGGCTCGGGCCGGTGCCGCCGTCGGGCGCGACCGGCGCCTTGCTCGGGTCGTGCCAGGACAGTGCCCGGATCTCCTCGATCGACATGCCGCGCACATCGGTCATCGGGTGGCCCTCGACCTCGATACCGACCCCGTCGATGATCACCGCGCCGCTGACTCGCGGGCTGGCCTGCAGGGCGATCTCGGCGGCCAGCCAGCCGCCGAAGGAATTGCCGATCACGGTCACGTCGGCGAGGTCGAGGCGGTCGAGCAGCGTGACGTAAGCGCGTGCCAGGGCGGTGACATCGGTCAGCCCGGGTGCCTTCGGGGTGCCGGAGAAGCCCGGGTGGGTGGGCAGCAGCACGCGGGAGTGGGTGCGCTCGGCCAGCAGGTCGGCGAATCCGGCCATGGTCGGGACTCCACCGCCGCCGTGCAGCAGCAGGTAGGGCCGGGTGCGGTCGCGGTCGGCGACTGTGATCTCGAGATCACCTGCGAGCGCGTGGGTTTCGGTGGTGACAGGCCGGAGGGTGCCGGCCGGAACGGGAGTGCTCATTGTCGTTCTTTCTGCGCTATCAATGATGTAAGAAACCTTATATCAGTAACCTTATATAAGCAACCTTTTTCGATCGTTTAGGATGAGGGGCATGACCTATCGCCTGGCCGAGGTGGGCCTGTCCGTCAAGCGGCTGCAACACCGTCACCACCGCGCCATGAACCAGGCCCTGGCTCCGCTGGGCCTTTCCCTGGTGCAGTGGGACACATTGCGTCATCTGCACCGCAATCCGGATGCCTCGCTGCACGATCTGGCGGTGCTGACCTTCCAGACCGATCAATCGTTCGGCTCGCTGGCCACCCGGATGGCCGATCGCGGACTGATCGAGCGCATCCCGGGCCCGGGTCGCGCTGTCCGCCACCGGCTTACAGCGGAGGGCGAGCGACTGCGCGCCGAGGGCCAGACGATCGCCGACGCGATCCTGAAGGAGTCCTTCCACAGCCTGTCGCCCACCGAACTCGACCAGCTGGGAACGCTCCTCGACAAAGCCCTCGGTCCCGAAGCGGTCTAGCGCCGACCACTCTCACCGTCGGTCGGGATGCCTGCCGCGGTGGGGTGGCCAGACAGTGCTCTCCGCAGCGGTCAACACGAAGTTGAGCACCCTTCCGCCCCTGAAGTGGAAGTCCGGTGCGGCGGTCAACGTGGTGCTGGCCGCTGCGGGATACCCCGAACCCGTCTACACCCACCTGCGCCGGACTACTCGGCTCCGGAGCCGAGTAGTCCGCAACTGATGCGTTCAACGCCACCTGGAAGTCGAGCAGCAAAGACTAGGTCGCACAGCAACGGCCGGGTGTGCTCACCGCATCCGGCAACGCACGTTCATGCCGTTGATCACGAACTTCGTTCACTGCTGTGGAGAGCGCGCGACAGACTGTTCGGGCACACTGACGACGTGCGACGCATATGCAAGATCTGTTCATCGATGGCAGAAACCGCGATCGAACCGGGCACCTTTCCCCTTTGCGTATCTCATGCGCCGCAGTATCGGTCGTTCAACTGCTCAGAATGCGGTATCGCCAGACTCGTCGAGTGCTCCGATCCAGCCGATCTCTGCGATCGGTGTGCGATGCCGACCACCTGGCTGCGACTTCCTGGCGATGTCCGCGCCGAGTTCGACCGACTCCTTCTGCAGGGAAAGCACATCCGAGCGATCGCTGAGGTTCGACGCAGTGGCGCCGTCGAACCGACGCCGAGCATCCACTGGGCAATGGACGCGCTCGAGTACCGTGCAAAGGCCCTCGGAATCCAACGTTCCTGAATCGACTGGCTCCTCAGCAGAACGCACTGAACTGCCGCTTTCCGCGCAGTCCGAGGCGCCAGCGTGACCTATGCGAGATCGGGGAGCCGCCGGCCGCGGTGACCCCCGCACCTCCTCCGGGGATCTTGGGCTGCTGAATCCCGTCCGGTGGCACGCCGACGCCGCTTGGGGCGGGGTCGGCATCCAGGTTACGGGCCGGTTCCGGCCCACGACGGCATCGCCGAGATCGATTCGCTGACAGTCGATCCGCACAAGACACTGTCGGTGCCGGTGGGCTGCGGCGCGGCAATGGTCACCGACCCAGAGTGGTTGCGCGCCGCGCGACGCCGCGAACCACCCGACTGGTCTCGAGCCAGCTCACCCCCGACCGCAGCCTCGGTCTCGCGTGGCTGATACTGAATCGAGTGCCCGACAGCGTGGTTCGCGCTGTCGAGCGAGTTGTGCGCTGACCGAGCGGCATACCTGAACGAAAAAAGCCCCGCGCCGTGGATGGCGCGGAGCTTCTCAGAGTTCGAACCGAATCAGATGGCGCGGACGTCCTGTGCCTGCGGGCCCTTCTGGCCCTGCTCTACACCGAACTCGACGCGCTGACCCTCTTCGAGGGACTTGTAACCCGAGCCGTTGACGGCCGAGTAATGCACGAAGACGTCAGGGCCGCCTCCGTCTTGGGCGATGAAGCCGAAGCCTTTTTCGCCGTTGAACCACTTCACACTGCCTTGAGCCATGCTCGACTATGCCACGCTCCGTGTCCTTCCGCGCGTGGACTGTGAGTCAACCGACACACGCCGTGTGACGGCGGCGCTGCCTGCCTCGAATAAATCTGCATTGCAAACTCTAGACATCACGCGCGTTGGCGTGTAACTTCACTGTCGTTCACAGGAGAGATCGAGTGACTGGGCAGGTGAACTGCCTGGTGAGCGGTACCCCGTTCCCTCCGGCGCAGACGAGATCCGCCCGACCCCCCCGCGGGCCGGACCGCCGCCGGAGGGGACGGAACACGGCACCATGAAGACCCTTCGCAGGCAAGATCCGGCAACACATGGAGGTGGCCCCTGAATAGTCCGAGACCCGTTCCACGACCCGAGACACCTCCGGGATGGTGTACGCCACCGACCCATGGGGGTCGGTGAACAGCTTGTCCCTTTCGTATACGTAGATCCACGGCCCCGGCGCAACCGCGCCGGGGCCTACCGTCGTTTCAATCCCCGAGAGGTGCTGTGCAACAACCGGATACGACTCCCATCGGCGGTGCCGGTGGGGCGGATAAACTCGATGACGAAGACTTCCCCGCCTACAGCATGGGCCGCGCGGCGGAGATCCTGGGCGTGACCCAGGCGTTCCTGCGCACCCTCGACGCCGCGCGTCTGCTGACCCCGCAACGTTCGGCGGGCGGGCATCGCCGCTACTCGCGCTATCAACTGCGGATCGCCTCGCGTGTGCGCGAGTTGATCGACGCCGGCAACTCCCTCGAAGGGGCCTGCCGGATCGTGATCCTCGAAGATCAGCTCGCCGAGGCCCAGGCCCTCAACGCCACCCTGCAACACGCCCTGGACGCCCACGAAGCACCGGAGGCTGGGCACTGATTCACATCGGCCCAAAAAATCTGTAGTGGAAGCTCTAGACATTCCGCGTGTCGGCGTGTAATTTCACCGTCGTTCAAGTGAGAGATCGAGTGGCTGGGCAGGTGAACTGCCTGGTGTGCGGTACCCCCGGCCTCTCCGGGGCAGGCGGAAATACGGCTGGCCCTCTGGCTGCTGGACCGCCGCCGGAGGGGGCGGGGCGCACGAGTCCCGCCCGCTACCGCGGCGGCTGATGCCGGTGGACAGTGGGCAGTAGATGGTCGAACGCCTGATCCGCCGACCGCCCGTAGACGGTCATCAGGATTCCCTTGGCCTGCTCCGATCGGAGTTATCTGTGTGGTTGGCAGGAGGGGTTCACGGTCGGTATCCAGTACCTGCGGGAGGTTGGTGTGGAGGCGTTGATCTACGGGTACCTGCGTGATGACCTCGCGGACGGTCGCGGCGCGGAGCTCGAGGAGCAGTTGCGCGCGCTCGCAAACGCGCGCGGCTTCTGCTTCGCGACGACGTTTCATGAATCGAGCACTGACGGTGCGGCCTTGGTCGAGTTGACCGAGGAGCTCAAACGTGCCGACGCCCATCATGTCGTGGTGCCGTCGCTGGATCACTTCGCGGGCCACGTGATTCCCCGGAGGATTCTGGTCGAGAAGCTGACTCGCGATGCCGCGGCCCGGATCTGGACTGTCGACACGGCAGCGGGTGAGGCGCACCCGTCAATATCCGGCGGGCGGAGCGAGACAGTCGAGCGCGTCGGTAAGGCCGGTGAGCCGCCGGGGGTGAACCGGGCGGCACGGTAGGCGTACCCGCCGAGCATGATCAACGCACTGTAATGCCTGATCGCTCGTCGATGTGGCTGGCTTGGGTGATCGGCGAGCGGTGAGCAGCCGACGTCGGTTGCACGCATGCATTCCGGTAAGCCCTGTCGTTCGAGTGGGACACCACCGAGACGTGCAGGTGCACAAGGCTGACCTCTTCACGGCAACCACGCTTGCGCGCATAACGAAGGTATGGCCGACAACGATGCTTCCCGCGATTCGTCGTCCCGCGCACGCGGAAGCCGCCTACAGAAGCCGCTGAGGCGGAGTTCGAGATCGTGATCGCCGAGGGTCTCGACGGTGAACTGCTGGCGCGACGCCAAGCCGAGGTGTTGTGAGAGATCACCAGATGGCAGGCGTCGCGACAGAAGTAGCGCATCCGAACTGATCGAACGCCCTATCGTGACCCGGTAGTCTCAACGCTGCGGGCCTCCTGTCGGTTTGCGGTTACTCAGGGCGAAATCGGCTTCGATGACCAGTCGGCCAGCGAGAAGATGCTGGTCGGTACTGTTCCCATGCGTATCGTGCCCCGCCGAGGGCACATCCTGGATTCCTTATTACTTGCCAGTATGTTGCCGAGTGGTCGCTAGTGGATTCCCAAACTGACTTGCGATCATTTCAGAAACTGGTCCGCTGACCATTTTTGCGTGATCTAATGCTGCCGAACTCGGGTGCGGTAACTCCTCGGCGACCATGTCGGGGGACACCCGGTGTATCTGGGAGATGCAATGGTGGACAGCAATATTCGTCGGGCGGCCGGTTCGGTGGCTGCGCTCGCGGTGGCGGCCGGGTTCGCGGTCGCGATGATGCCCGGCACGGCGTCGGCCGCACCGGGGACGATCACCTGGTCCGACGGGAACAGCAAGTTCACCCGGACGGTCTCGGACACCAACCCGATCCCCGGCGAGACCGTCACCGTCACGACCATGTGGGAGCGGACCGGCATCCCGGTCGAGTACATCTACTCGATTCAGGACGCGCACCCCGCCTGCCTGACACCGGTCTCCGGCTCGGCGACTATGGGTGGTGACCAGGTCTCGATCGACACCTCGAACGCGAACTACGTCAGCGCCTCCTTCGGCATCACCAAATACCCGGTGTACCCGAATATCTCGCCGAAGTCGCAGACCTTCTCGGTGCAGTACACGGTCGGTGTGAACTGCGCTCGCGACACCGCGCTGCCGACTTCCATGAACTACAACGGTTCCCTCGGCGCCGGCAACTACACCGACAAGGGCCCGGCCATCACCGTCTCCAGCGACGCGGTCTCGACCACCACCCTCGCCCCGGTGAGCGGCGTCCAGACCAACCAGGCCGTCACCCTGCAGGCCACCGTGTCCCCGGCCGCCGCGGGCGGCACCATCGAGTTCAAGGCGGGCGACCAGGTCCTCGGCTCCATCCCGGTGTCCGCCAACGGCACCGCCTCCATCGTCTGGACCCCCGGCGCCGCAGGCACCTACAACATGTCGGCCACCTTCTCCGGCCGCACCGGCGTGGCGGGCTCCACCACCACCCAGTCGGTCACCGTCACCGACCCCTCCACCCCGACCCCCACCCCCACCCCGAAGCCCAGCACCGGTTCCTTCGGCGGCTGATCCGGTGACCACTGCGGTCGGGGGTTGCTACCCCCGACCGCAGTCACGTGCTAGGCGGTCCGAACGGCTTGCATCAGCGTGAAATCCAGCGGGAGCGCGTGGGTTTCACGCAGGCTCAGGCCGTTGTCGGTCAGCAGGTCGCGGTAGTGGTCTCGGGTGCGTTCGCGGCCGCCGACATTGCAGAGCATGTGGATGTCGAAGGCGGGGGCCAGGGATGGGGCCGGGTCGTCGGGGAGCAGGCGTTCGATGATGTAGAGGGTCGCGTGGGTGGGCATGGCGGTGGCGCAGTTGCGCAGGATGCGGGCGCATTGGTCGTCGTCCCAGTCGTGGAGGACTCGGGACAGCAGGTAGATGTCGCCGTCCTCGGGCACCTCGATGGTGAAATCACCTGGTACCAGGGTGCATTGGGGGAGGGTGCCGGAACGGTCCAGTGCGGCGCGGGCGATCTCCAGGGTTGATGCCCGCTCGAACAGCACGCCCTTGGCCGTCGGCGCCGCGTGCAGCAGGCGGGACAGCAGGGTGCCGTTGCCGCCCGCGATGTCGATGATGGTCGGGGCGCCGGTGAGGTCGATCAGTTCGCTCACCTGGCCGAAGATGGTGGCGCCGGCCGCCATGGCGGCATCGAACAGTTCCGCGCTCTCGGGTGTCGCGGAGAAATAGTCGAAATGATGGCGGCCGAAGTGATGGTCGAAGCCCGCGCTGCCGGTGCGCACCGCGTGGTCGAGGTGGGCGAAGGATTGGTAGAAGGCGCCGCCGTAGAGGCGCGCCAGCGGATGCAGGGATTGGGCCGCCGACGCCGGCAGCAGTGCGCCGGTCTCGGTCAGTTCGTAGCCGTCGCCGCGGCGCCGCACGATGTCGAGATCGGTGAGGTAGCGCAGCAATCGGTGCAGGCTGTCGGGGTCGGTGCCGGTGATGCGGGCGAGTTCGGTGATGTCGCGCCCGGGTGCGGCGGCCAGTTGGTCGGCCACCCCGAGGACGGCGGTGGCGGCCAGCGCCTGCGTGGTCCAGGCGCCGGTGAGCAGTCTCAACAGCCGGGTGGGCGCGTCGTGAGAGGCCGCGACATGGGTGGCCAGCAACCGCGAATGCTGCCCGGTGACATGGAGTTCCAGGCGACGATAGGGCCGATCGGGTGCATTCGTGCGGAAGTACAGAATGGTGGCGTCCTCGTGACTGTTGTATCCGCCTCCGTCACTACGCATTCCGCCGCGCTGCAACAGCAGGGTCCGCAGCCCTGCCAATTCGACCGTGTCCGCGGTCTCGACATCCAATGCCAGATGGTGTTCGTGCCCGGCCGCTCGCTCGGCGTTACGGAGCGTGCCGATGTCGGGAGTGGCGAGAACCGCGAAAATCTCGATGGTGCACGGGTATCCGTCGACGCTGAGCAGGGGTGCCCGCACGATTCGCACGTCCAACTCATGCTGCGAGCGGCCGTGGCGGGCGGCCAGTCGACCGCGCACCACCATGCTGGGAATAGCCGAATCCGCGGACAGGCCAAGGCTTTCCAGCACCGCCGTCAGCTCGGCCGGATCGCGGGGGAATACCAGTACCGCGGTATGGGAGAACCGGCAGCGTTCCGCCATCGCCGCCCGCTCGGCCGCGGTAAGCGTCGGCAGCATGGCCGCGAGCACGGCCTCGGTATCGTGCGTGCGCACAAATTCTATTGCCGTACAAAGCTGTTCGAGATCGATCGGGTCGAGACATGCCGGTACAGCCAGCGAGCGGGACACGCGTCCTCCTGGTTGGATTTACTCCTGGTGAAATGCGAATACCGATGCGTTCGAGAACGACGTATCGGCGTCAGAGACCGACGTAGTTGCGGGCGAACAGCTCCTGGTGCGCGGGTGAAGTGGCCAGGCTGTGCAGCCGGGCACGGCGTAGTACGCGCTGGTAGGCGGCCTGTGGATCGTGGGTAGCGGGCGGATGCAGCAGATCGATCATCCAGTGCGAGAACTCCTGGGCGCGCTCGATCATCGGCAGGTAGTCCGCCGAATATCGTTGCAGCGCCGACGAATCAGCGTCGATCAGCTCGGCCGTGAGCGCCCGTGCCAGCAGTTCGGCCCCCATGATGGCCAGGTTCGCGCCCTTCGCCGCCGACGGACTGATCGCGGTGGCGGCATCGCCGGCCAGCAGCAACCTGCCGTGCTGGATCGAATCCCGGATCTCCGAGCGCAGCCGGACCAGGCCGCGTTCCACGATGGGCCCCCGCGACAACTCACCGTGCCGCCGGACATCCAATCGCCGATCCAGGGCTGCCCAGACGCGCTCGTCATCCCAATCCCCGGCGCTGTCACAGGGATCGCACTGCAGGTAGTAGCGGGTGATGCCGGGGCTGCGCGGCATCTGTCCGGCAAACCCGTCGGGGTGCACGCCGTACAGCACGTTCGGCGAGCTCGGCGGCGCCTGCACGAGCAGGGCCAGCCAGGTGATGTCGTGGTCCCGGGTGGCGATGGCCGCGGGCACCGTCGTACTCGAGATTCCCCGCGAGCCATCGCAGCCTGCTACGTATCTCGCAGAGTAACTGCGAGTTCGCCCGCCCGCTGCGCGCACCAGCACCCGCGGCCGATCGGTGTGCAGATCGCCGAGCGCTTCGACCACGGTGTCGAAGTGCACGGTGCCGCCGCGCCGCAACAGTTCCGCGATGAGATCGGTCACCAGCAACTGTTGCGGATACACGGTGTGCGGCCGTTGCGAACCGAGCTTGCCGTAGCGCACTTCGAAATGCTGTTCCGGACTGCGGAATTCACACACGTCATGAACGGCCCCCAGCCGATCGACGCCCCCGGCGAGCCCGTGCGCACGCAGCACGTCCACGCTGTCCGGGGACAGAAACCCCGCTCGCGCCCGGTTCTCGACCCGGTCACGGCGCTGGCGTTCCAGCACCGTGACCCGAATTCCGGCTGCGCACAACAGATTCGCCAGCACCAGCCCGGCCGGTCCCGCGCCCAGGACGAGTACCTCGGCATCGACGCCGGGTGTTCCCGTACGCGCCGACTGCATGTCGATCAAAGAGGGCCGTCCTAGTCGAGGATGCGGATGGCAGAACTCCTGTCAGTTGCTGGATGTTAGCCCACGAATAAGCCGGATTACGAGCTTCCCCGGCGTGGCGCGCACGTGTCGAATGCTATTGGGACAAAACGGGATTCATCGGACAAAAAGCTGGTCGATCGACCGCCTCGTCCCGGCTCAGCCGTTGTAGACCTCGACATACGCATTGGTCGCGACCGCGAGCACGCCCGGCCCCATCCCCGTGCAGGCCGCCGTGATCCGGTCACCCGACGGCGTGAACGGGTAGCTCAGCACCTTGTAGGGCCCGATCGCGTACAGCGGGAACGGACCGCTGGCGTACAGACCGACGCAGTCGAGATGCAGCACGTAGTTGGATCCACCGTCCGGGGCGCACACCGCCGAGGCATCGAACAACCCCTTCTGTACCTGGCAATCCTGCGGCGCGGCCTGGGCGGTGCCGGCGCCGAGTACGGCCGCGAACCCCAGGCCCGAAACGGCCACGGTCGCAACCCGTGCGGCAATCCCGATCGACTTCTTCATGTCATTCCTCCACGGTGTCTAGCTGGCATCATGAGGCAATAGCGATTTCCAAGCTATCGCGGCAGACCAGCCCACGACATCGGGTATTTGCCCTAATTCCCGCTCCCAGCCCCGGCTGATCAGGCCGTCCCCAATGGATTGAGCAGGGCGAACCGCCATTCCCCGTCGGCGAGCCGCCGCGCGATATTGGCGGTGGTACCGGTGGGCGCAACCCGGGAACCGTCGGCACCATCGATCTCCATCGTCCAATCGGTCACCAGCAAGGCGGTGTCGGCCGCCACCAGTACGTGACGGCCGACATTGGTGAGATGCCCGCGCGCGGCAACCGTGCCGGAGATCTCCTGATGCAGAGCGGTCCGCCCGGAAATAACCGCACCGGTGGTGGTGCGCATGGTGGCGTCGGGTGCGAAAAGCGAGAGCACCCCCTCGATATCGCCTGCGTTCAAACGCTCCTCGAAAAGAGCCGGGAGCTGGTTCGGTTCGGTAATCGTCGTCATGACTCGATCGTCGCCGGGCGCGAGCCCGCGGGCGAGGTACATACAGGACACGTCATGGTCAAAAACGGACCGGATTTCTGCCCGTATGCTGCCGGATGCGGCGGGACCGATCGGAAGTGCCCGCGTAGGAAGAAAATTGGGGTACGCCGATGCCGGAATCCGGGAAACGCAATCTGATCATCGGCATGACGGCGGCCATGGCCATGGTGGTGCTCGCGTTGATCGGCGTCCTGATCGGCGGTCAGCTCGGCAAGAAGCCCAGAACCACCGACGCCGCAACGCAATCCACGACCCTCGCGGCTCCATCCGTCACCACGCCCCCGGCCACCGCGCCTGTCGCCGCGCCCAGCGCCGGAGCCTCGTTGTCGACGGTGCTGTCCTGGATCCGCGCAGGCACCCCGGCCGACGCCTCGAACTTCCACACGGCGACCGACACCGGCGGCACGCAATCCGATCTCGACGTGGGCCTGGCTTTCGTCAGCCCCACCAAGAAGATCCAGTGCATGACCCCGAAGAAGTCCGCCACCAGCTACATGCACGGCCTGAGCTGCCTGGTCAATTTCGACAACCCGCAGCCCCGCCCCGCCTCGCTCCCGCACGGGGAATGGGTCGCGAGCTGGGTCGACTACCCCGGGCCCAACGCGGGCATCGGCACGGTCGCGAGCGATCCCGGCCAGTTCTCCCTCGGCTCCGGCAGCACACTCACCTACGGCAGCAAACTGACTTTCGACGACTACGAATGCCGCATGGACCAAACCGGCCTACTCTGCGCCGACCAATCCGCCGGCACCGCACTGCAGCTCAGCTCGGCGGGCCCAGTCCCGTTCGGCTGCTTCACCAAAACCGACGGCACCAGCTACGCCATCACCTACGGCTGCGGCGACTCCGACGAGTCCGCGACAGCCACTCCCTCCGCGCCAAGGTAGTTCCCCTCGCATCCTCGCCCCCGTGCCGCTAGTTTGGTGGCAGATGCCCTCAATCTGCAGGGGTGGACGAGGAGGTCCAGGGTGTTGCCATCGGTGCGGTCGCTAGGGGAGCGGGCCTATCTGGAAGCGGAGTCGGCGCGCCTAGCGCTGCAGGCCGGAATGGTGCGAATCGAATCGCCGACCGTCCTGCTGGCCGCCGGTACCGCGTTGTTGCGCTACGGCACGCTGGCCGCGGCATTGCGCTTGTCGGCGGCCCGATTCGGCAGCCGCACCGCCCTCATCGACGAACTGGGCGAGCTGACCTTCGCCGAACTGGAGGACCGCTCCAACCGCCTTGCCAACGCCTGGCGCGACCGCGGCCTGAAACCCCGTGAGGGCGTAGCGATCCTGGCCCGCAACCACCGCGGCCTGCTGGACGCGATCTACGCGGCCGCCAAATGCGGTGCCAAGATCATCCTGCTCAACACCGATTTCGCGGGCCCCCAAATCCGCGACGTCGCCACCCGCGAGGGCACCGACCTGCTCGTCTACGACGACGAGTACGCCCACATGCTCGACGAAGTACACCCCCGTCGAGGCAGCTACCGAGCCTGGACCGAAGACCCCCGCGAAGACAGCCTCGAACACCTCATCGAAACCGGTTCCCCCGCCGCCCCACCCGCCCCCGGCGCGGAACCCCGCATCATCCTGCTCACCAGCGGCACCACCGGCACACCCAAGGGCGCACCCCGCACCGAGCCGAAATCCCTGCTGTCCCTGGGCGGTCTGCTCTCCAAGGTCCCGTTCCGCGTGAACGAGGTGACCGAATGCTGCGCCCCCATCTTCCACACCCTCGGATTCGCCTGCGCCATGCTGACTCTCGGCTTCGGCTCCACCCTGGTGATCCGCCGCCGCTTCGACCCCCAGACCGCCATCGACTCCATGGCCGAGCACAAGGCCACCACGGTGATCGTGGTCCCCGTCATGCTCAACCGCATGATCGACCTGGGCGGCCGCGCCCTCACCGGCCACGACCTCTCCGCCCTACGCATCATCTTCGTCGCCGGTTCCCAACTGGGCGCCCAACTCTGCCGCGAGGTCACCGCCACCTTCGGCCCCGTCGTCTACAACCTGTACGGCTCCACCGAAGTTGCCTACGCCACCGTCGCCACCCCCACCGACCTGGCCGAAGAACCGGGTTGCGTCGGCAAACCGGTCCTCGGCGCACGGGTGGAAATCCTCGACGACCGCGGCCGCCCCGTCCCCAACGGCGCCACCGGCCGCATCTTCGTCGGCAACTCCATCCAATTCGAGGGCTACACGGGCGGCGGCCACAAGGAGATCATCCGCGGCCTCATGTCCTCCGGCGACGTCGGCCACTTCGACAGCGCAGGAAGACTTTTCATCGACGGCCGCGACGACGACATGATCGTCTCCGGCGGTGAAAATGTCTTCCCCGTAGAAGTCGAAGAACTCCTCTACACCCACCCCTCAATCCGCGAAGCAGCCGTAATCGGCGTCCCCGACGAACAATTCGGCGCCCGGCTGAAGGCCTTCGTAGTAGTCCACGACGGACAAACCTTCACGGACGTGGAAGTAAGAGAATTCGTCAAGTCGAACCTGGCCCGCTACAAAGTGCCCCGCGAGGTAGTCTTCCTCCCCGAACTCCCTCGCAACCCCACAGGCAAGGTCCTGAAACGCAAACTCCAAGAGGCTTAGAGATTTTCGTGGTTTGTCTCTGAAAGGTGATCCGTGCAGTCCGTGGGCTGGTAAGCGAGGTAACGGCTCCCCAGTCGCGTCAGCTCAAGTCCGGTAGGGCAGGCGACGCAACCACACTTCCGGTACATCCGACCTTGACGCAATCCCGTTGCAGCACAGGAACGCAAGTAGTCTTCCCCCCGAGTTACCTGACCTCGAGCCGCCGAATCACATGTTGATCCGGGCCCGGCGCTGAGCCGGTGTCGTGTAGACCTGGATCAACTCGGTCATGATGTTGACCGCGACCCCCGGATCGAAAATCGACCCCGTCGGCTCCGCATCAGGGACACCGCCAGCAGTGACCGGCGGGACGACGGTGGTCGGGAAAAGGTACTGGCTGCCTTCGGGCTCGGTAGTAACCGATTCCCCGGTGGGCGTGCGCCATTCAACGACCCGACCGGGGTGGTGGCGGACTTCCCATCCGTTGGCGTGATTGTCGGCAAGCGTCTTGAGCCGATGATGACGGCGACAGCGAGCGCCGAGGTTGTCCTCGGTGGTGCGGCCTCCGGCTTGCGGATTCCGGTGGTCGTATCGGTCTTGGTGGTCGAGATCGCTGGCGGCTGCGGGGATGTGGCAGCCGGGCGCGCGGCAGATGCCGTCGATAGCGCGGGCTTGGCGGGCGGTGCGGGCACCGGGCCGGTAACGCAATTCGGTGTCGGCGCTAGTGGTTTGGGCTTGGCTGGGGGCGGTGTCGGTGATGACCTCGAAGCGGGCGTGACGGGCAACCTGCCGGGCAAGGTCGGGGTCGATCGCACCCAGGCCCGACAGCAGGGCGGGGTTGTCCTGCAAACCAGCCAGCGTCTCGGCGGACACACCCACCTGCACAAGCGCTTTACGCGCCACTGCAGCCTCACCGATGAAAGCACGCGGGCAATCCTCCAGACCGCACTGGCACACCAGGCGACCACTGCCGTCCGCGAGAGCCACAAGCGCGTCGGCACGACGCTGGGCCACGGTGCGCGGGTCCTTGCCGCAGCACTGGCCCGACGCCATCTCCCGCAGACGCTCGTACAGCGCCTGGCCACCGGCAGCGGGCAGGACAGCATCCAGCAGGGCGGTACCGTCGTCGTGGGCAGTGATCGAGACGTAGCGATCAGCCTCGGCCGCCTTGCGACGCGCAGCCTGACCGGCGGGATCAGCCTCCAACAGGCGACGGCGAGCGGTACGGCGAATGCGCTGCGGCTCAGCCTTTTCCGCATACGCGGCCAGGCCGGGCTCCAGCTCGGCCAGCAGCTCATCGGAGGCGTTGGTGAGTGACTTGGTGATCGCCCGGGTCTGCGCGAGGTCGATGCGGCCCGCGGCGAAGGCTTCGCGGGTGGCGGTGCAACGGTTCTCCAGATCCAAACCCAACCCGATAAGCCCATCGGCGGTGCCCTGCGAAACCTTCAGCGCGATACCGATTTCCGTCGCGGTGTCCTCACCCGCATTGAGGTTACTGACCCCGAGATCAAGCTGCTGCTCACGACGCAGCCGGTAGAGCGCGGTCATCAACGCGACCTCTTCGGCCTGCAGTGCAGCTATCTGCGAGTGCACATCACGCAGCTGAGCGACAACCGCGTGCGCGGTAGTCATCTCATCTGCGATATCAGTCATACATTCGATCATAGTTTCGAATCACGCGACACAACAGCATGATTCGAGCAACACGCTTTGTAAACCTCCAGCTACCACTACTATTCACCCAGAATCTGCACATCTACATGGAAACTCCCACACACTTCGCCGCTAACGTCTGGTCATGCGGAAAATGCTCGGCAGCGCATTCTGGATACTGCTCGGCGTGCTGGCCGGAATCGCGGCAGTGGTCGGGGCGGCCTACTGGATGCTGTACGAACTGATGGGCGGTGGTGGTGCACGCTGGGATGGTGCCGTGCCGTTCATCGCCAACTGTCCGATCGTGTCGCCCTGCGTCATCACCAGCGTGCCGGAGGGGACGCCCAGTCTCGCCGTCAAGGGGTCGGCCAGGGACACAATCATGGTGGCTCCGGTCCCGACGATCGCGGGCCTGCAGTCCGGTGATCACGTGTCCTGCACCCTGCACGCCGAGGTGCCCGCCGGAGGCTTGTCGGTCAACGACCTCGCGGTGGTGAACACCGTCGAGAACTGTCACCGCACCTAGCCGCAGCGGTGTCCGGATCAGACCTGTCGCCGTATGCTGAGCACCTCGCATAGAGCGGTAGAACTGGGGAGGGCATGTGCCGGGGGACGGTCAACTCGGCCATTATCGGCTCCGGAGCCTGATCGGTCGGGGTGGGATGGGTCAGGTGTGGCTGGCCGAGGACACCCATCTCGAGCGGGAGGTGGCGTTGAAGCTGCTGCCCGTCGAATTGGCCAGTGACGAGGAGTATCGCCGCCGGTTCGAGCGGGAGGCCCGGTTGGCCGCGCGGTTGCGTGGGCCGCACATTGTCCCGATCCATGCCTTCGGTGAGCTGGACGGCCGTCTCTACATCGACATGGAACTGGTGGACGGCTCCGACCTGGGCAAGATTCTGCGCGAGGTGGTTTCGCTGCCGCCCAAGCGCGCGGTGGATCTGGTCACCCAGATCGCCGAGGCGCTCGATATCGCGCACAGGGCAGGGCTGGTGCATCGAGATGTGAAGCCCTCCAACGTGCTGACCCTGCCCAACGGCTTCGCCTATCTGATCGACTTCGGCATCGCCCGGGGCGTCGGCCAGGCCACTATCACCACTACCGGTGTGGCCGTGGGCACCTGGGCGTATATGGCTCCCGAACGCTATTCCGGCACCGAGGACCTACGCTCGGACGTCTATTCGCTGGCCTGCCTGCTCCACGAGACCCTCACCGGCGTCAAGCCTTTCGCCCACACCGACCCGGTGCAGCAGATGGCCGCTCACTTGACCGCCGAGCCGCCCCGCGCCAGTGACCACAGCTCACTGATTCCCGCCGCCCTGGACAGTGTCATCGCGCGCGGCATGGCGAAGGATCCCGCCCACCGTTTCCCCAGCGCCGGAGCCCTGGCCGCCGCCGCCCGAGCCGCCCTGGAATCCCGTCCGGCAGCACCGGTTTCCCGTCCCGTGCCTCCACAGCGTTCCGCCCCGACCGCGAAATGGGATGGTGGAGCGTCTTTCCCGGACTATGGTTCCGCTCCGACGCCGCCCCCTGCCGCGCGACCGACGTCCTCGCCCTACAACCGCTATCCGTCCGCGCCGACGCCTGTACCCGGCGCAACGCCGATACCCAACGCGATGGCCTACGGCGGCATGACCGCAGCCGCGCAGTCGCGCTCGGATGCCATGCCCCGGCCGAGCGGAATGCCCTCGGGCGGGACCGGATACGTCTCGCCGTACGCGTTCAGCCACTCCGGCCCCACGCCGCCCCAGCCGCCCCGCGTCAAGCCCTGGCAGCCGGTGTGGTGGGTGATCCTCGGCCTGCTGACCCTGCTGTTCGGCATCATGTCGATCGGCACCATCGGCGTGACGGTCACCAACGGCTTCGGTGGTGTCGGAACAACCATCCTGGCCTGGTTCATCTTCGTCGGCCCGTTCGCATGTTTCGCCTGGCTGTGCACCCGCGAGGTTCGTAAGTTCCGTGGCGAGCGCCGCAACTGGCGGGCGGCCACCGGTCGCTAGGAATGTGAAACGGCGCGACCGGGTTTCGGTCGCGCCGCCTCATGATCGAGCGCTCAGCAGTTGCGGAGTTCCGGGCTCTGATTGAGCAGCTGGGCGCGGGTGGAGATGAACGTGCTGTAGGTGTCGCCGCCGACCGAGGCGAGCGGGAAGGCCGCGACCCGGTGGCAGTTCTGGAAGGCGAGCTTGATGCCGAAGTGGCGTTCCAGCCCGCCGCGGATCGCGTCCGAGGCCATGGCGCGCAAGAGCTGGCCGCGGGCGGTCTCGTCGGGCGGGGCTACCGTGTTGTCGGCGTATTCTTCCGTGCCGGTACGCAGATCGGCGGCGACGCGGCTGACGACCTCGTAGGCGTAGGGCAGCGAGTTGCGGACGCATTCGACGAACTCTGCGTCGCTGACCTCACCACGTTCTGCGCGCTCGAGTAGTGCGGTGGGTACGTCGAGTGACATATCGCTCTCCTCATGGGATGGCGGAAGGTGTCAGCCGATTGTAGATGGAAAACGTTGTCAATAACACTGGATTCGCAACGAAAGTGCCCGCTCCAGAGCATTTTTCGCATCCGCCGACAGCTTGCGCACCAGCTCGCCCGCCGGTAGCTCGATCGCCAGCGCGTGCGCCTGACCTGCCCAGAGGTTGACCGCGTCGGCATTGCCCTCGGCCCGCGCGGCCGCCCGCAAAGGCCCCGTGGCGTAATGGATCTCGGGGTAGGCGGCGGGTGCGTCCAAGTGCTCCACCATGAATCGATTGCGCAGCCCGCGCGCCCGTCGCCCGGTGAAGGCGCGGGTCAGCATGGTCGGGGTGTCGGCCGTGATGGCCTCCCGGATCAGCGGCGCGGTCCCGGCTTCCGGGCACCGCAGGAACGCGGTCCCGATCTGCGCGGCCGCGGCCCCCGCGGCCAGCACTCCGGCAAGAGCCTCGCCGGAGGAAATCCCGCCCGCCGCCACCACCGGCACCTCCACGGCCGCCCGCAGCAACTGCACCAGCGTGAGCAGTCCCAGCGGATCGGCGAGATCGTCGGCCGGATCGTCCACGAACGTCCCGCGATGCCCGCCCGCCTCGGCCCCCTGCGCGACAACCACATCCGCGCCCGCCGCCACGGCCTGCCGCGCCTCGGCCACGGTCGTGACCGTCACCCACACCTCGGACCCCACCGCGTGCAGTCGCGCGATCTCCGCCGCCGTCGGGCAACCGAAGGTGCTCGACACCACCGCGACCGGCTCGCTGATCAGCAGTTCGAGCTTGGCTTCCCAGTCGTCGCCGTCGTACTTGGCGTCGCCGACGGGGTACTCGCGAGCGAGCTCCTCTATATAAGGAGAGAACCGAGCGGTCGGACTGGGTTCAGAGGGGTAGAAGAGATTGACCCCGAATGCCTTCGCGGTCAGCGCCCGCGTGGCCTTGATTCGCGCGCCCAGTTCGCTCGCGGGCAAATATCCGGCGGCGATGAATCCCAGTCCGCCCGCCTCGCACACGGCGGCGGCCAGCTCCGGAGTGGACGGCCCACCGGCCATGGGGGCGAGAACTATCGGCGTAGCCAAGTCGTCGAGAACCATGTCACAAGTGTGCCCCGTCGGTTACCTTTTGTGATCAAGGGTTCGAGTGCTCCAGCTGGCGTTATCGCACAAAAGGTTGCGGTTCGGTCACAACCGAGTACAGTTTCCGTCACAGCGATGCCGAATCGTTACCGGACCCACCGAACGCTAGGACTTGCAGTGCCGCACCACCGAACTACCTCGAACTCCGTAACTGTCATGGATTTGCTTGGTGATTCCGGTGCCGGCCGCGCTGGCACCTCATCGCGCCGACGTCACCGGGCCGACCCCTCCGCCGCCGATCGCGTGAAGACCGCCGCGGGCATGGCTGTCGCCGCCGGAGCCCTGATCGGCACCGCGACCCAGCTGGTTCCCGCTCTCGCGCATGCCGCCCCGCTGCTCCCGACCCACGACGAGAACCCCAGCACCGTCGGTGCGGATCTCGCGGTCGAGAACACCGCGCTGGAACTGAAGCAGGCCAAGGAAGCCGCCCCCATCGCGGACGCCGCGCCCCAGGCCGACCCGGTCGCCGCGGCCACCCCCGACCCGGCTCCCTTCGGACTGCAGAACCTGCCGCCGGAGGTCTCCGCCCCCTTGCAGCAGGCCGAGCAGACGCTCAAAACCCTGCAGCAGCAGCTCAATCCGGGCCCGAACGTGGTCAAGCCGGTCGACGGCCCGCTGACCTCCGGCTTCGGAATGCGCTGGGGCGCGATGCACTACGGCATCGACTTCGCCGATCCGATCGGCGCCCCGATCCATTCCGTCATGGGCGGCACGGTCATCGATGCCGGCCCCGCCTCGGGCTTCGGCCTCTGGGTGCGCGTCAAGCAGGACGACGGCACCACCGCGGTCTACGGCCACGTCAACGACATGTACGTGACCGTCGGCCAGCGCGTGAACACCGGCGATGTCATCGCCTCCGTGGGCAACCGCGGAGATTCCACAGGTCCCCATCTGCACCTCGAGATTTGGGACGCCGCCAACAACAAGATGGATCCGCTGCCATGGCTAGCCAGCAAGGGCGTTCTCATGCAGCAGCAGTGGGGCCCGGACCAGTAGATCGTTCACCGCTTCCGACGACCGGACGTTTTCCGGACCGGCGCATGCCGGTGGGCGCGGTGACGACACTGGACGATCTCTTCGACCCCGCCTCCCTGCACGGTCGCGCCTACGGGGTGCTGATTCAGCATCCGCGTTCGACTGTTTCCGAGGTCGCCGAGCGCCTCAACGTTCCACCGCGCGTCATCGAGACCGCGCTCGAAGCGTTGTGTCAGCTCGAGGCCGTGGTCCGGCTCACCGACGGCAAGGGCGTGGTGCGTTTCGACGCGCACGCCCCGGAAGCCCTGTCGGAGGCCGAGACTCGGCGTCGTAATCAGGACATGCTGCGCATGCAGTCGGCCGCCGCGCGCCTGGGCGAGACCTTCCGCTCGGTGCGCCGCACCACCGATGCCGACGGTGCGGTGGTGGCCGTCTACGAACGCCGCCAGCTGCTGGCAGATTTCGAGGACCTGCAGCACACCGCGCACACCACTGTGAAGGTGGTCGAGCGCGGCCCGTTCCTCTCCGATGTGGAGACCGAGGAGCGGATGTTCGAGCTCAAGTCCTCGCGGATCCAGGCCGGGATCGACTACCGGACCCTGTATCAGGAGACCATCTACCAGGATCCCGAGCGGCTGCGGCACGTGCTGGCCACCAATGCGGTTGGCGCGCAGGCGCGTACGCTGCCCGATCCGCCCATGAAGCTGATCGTCGCCGACGATCGGCGCGCGGTGCTGGTGCTGCACACCGACGAACGGCGCGGCGATCCGATGGGTGTGCGGGTCGGCCCGTCGCCCACGCTGGATCTGCTGGTCAAGACGTTCGACGCGCTGTGGCTGATGTCCACGCCGATCTCGGTGAACCCGTCCGAGGCGCTCGACGATCGCGACAAGGCGATCCTGACGCTGATGAGCATGGGCGCGACCGACGACACCATCGCGCGGCGGCTCGGGCTGTCCCGGCGGACCGTGGTGCGTCGCACGGCGAGCCTGTTGGAACGGCTCGGTGCGAGCACCCGCTTCCAGGCGGGAGTGCAGGCCACCCGCCGAGGCTGGCTGTAATCTGTGGGCTATTTCACTCGCGTTGATGAAGGTGCAACGCGGTACCGCTCTCGTTGCGATGGGTGTGTGTAGAGAGCTCGGGCAGTAATTCTGCACCGGTGCACCCGTATAGGATTGCTCGGACCGCCGCCACCACCGTCGACAGCATCGTCGTGTGTCATGCGTGGATGTCGAATTCGCTTCGGCCGGGCGGAACCTGATGAACGCGAGAGGTGAATACACTCGAATGGATACTGCCCGCCGTTCAGCTCGTGGTAGTCGTCGCCGCCGGTCCGGCAGCCTGCTCTTCGGGCAGCTTCTGACCGCCTCGGTCGAGGCTGCGGCCGATGCGGTGGCGATCCGTTTCAACCCCACGGGTGCTCCCGCCGATCAGCGGGAACTCACCTATCGGGAACTCGACGAACTCTCCTCGCGGCTCGCGCGCGAACTGATCGATGCCGGGGTCGGCCCGGGTGACGTGGTCGCCATCGGGATCAGCCGCTCGCTGGAGTCGGTGCTCGCGGTCTGGGCCATCGCCAAGGCGGGCGCGGCCTACGTGCCGGTCGACCCGAAGTATCCGCCGGACCGCATCGAGTACCTGCTGTCCGACTCGGGCGCAATGCTCGGCGTGACCACCTCGGCGCATCGCGCGCAGCTGGGCGACGGCGTCTCCTGGCTGGTGCTGGACGATCCCGAGGTCGAGGCGCGCATCGAGGCGCGGCCCGCGCATCCCATCTCGTATGCCGACCGGGTGCGCGCGCTCACCGAGCAGCATCCGGCCTACGTCATCTACACCTCCGGTTCCACCGGCCGCCCCAAGGGCGTCGTCGTCACGCACACCGGTCTGGGTGCGCTGGTCACCGCCGAGCGTGAGCACTACGGCATCGACCGCGATGCCCGGGTGCTGCACGTGTGCTCGCCGAACTTCGACGTCTCGGTGCTGGAACTGCTGCTGGCCTTCTCGTCCGGCGCAACCCTGGTGGTTTCGCCGCCGACCGTCTTCGGCGGCCACGACCTGGCCGAACTGCTACGGCGCGAGCGCGTTTCGCACATGCTCATCACCCCGGCCGCGCTGGAGTCGGTGGACGCCGGCGGCCTGGACGACCTGCGCGTCGTGGTCGTCGCCGGTGACAAGTTCGGTCCGGAACTGGTGTCGCGCTGGGCGGTACCGGGGCGAGCCTTCTACAACGGCTACGGCCCGACCGAGGCGACCATCCTCGCCACCAGCAGTGCGGCCATGGTGGCGGGCGAGCCCATCACCATCGGCACCGCGATCCCCGGCGTCGGCGCGTTCGTGCTCGATACCCGGCTGCGGCCGGTGCCCGCGGGCGTCATCGGCGAGCTGTATCTGTCGGGTCCCGCGCTCGCGCAGGGCTATCTGGGCCGTCCGGGGCTGACCTCGGAACGCTTCGTGGCCAGCCCGTTCGGCAGCGCCGAGAACCCGGGCGTGCGGTTGTACCGGACCGGCGACCTGGTGCGGTACGGCCGTGAGGACGGCGTCATCGAATACCTGGGGCGCTCGGACTTCCAGGTGAAGATCCGCGGGTTCCGCATCGAGCTGGGCGAGATCGACAATGCGCTCGAGGCGCACGCGGACGTCGATTTCGCGGTGACGATGGGCAAGACGTTGCCTTCGGGCGCTACGGCTTTGGTGGCGTACGTGCTGCCTACGGCCGGTGCCGTCGTGGACACCACTGAACTTGCCGAGTACGTGGGTCGCAGCCTGCCTCCGCACATGGTGCCGTCCGCGATCATGGTGATCGATGAACTGCCCCTGACCGCCAACGGCAAGCTGGACCGGGCCGCGTTGCCCGAGCCGGAGTTCCCGGCGACCAGTACTCGGGCACCTTCCGGCCCGGTGGAAACGCAACTGGCACAGCTGTTCGCGGAGCTGCTGCGCGCCGAATCGGTGGGTGCGGACGATTCGTTCTTCGCCATCGGCGGTGACTCGATCCTGTCGATCCAGCTGGTGTCGCGGGCGCGGGCGGCGGGCATCGTGTTCACCCCGCAGGACGTGTTCGAGCAGCGGACCGTGGCCGGGCTGGCCAAGGTGGCCGTGGTCGGCGACGAGTCGGCGGTGGTCAAGCTGGAGGAGCTGGCGGGCGGCGGGGTCGGCGAGATCCCGTTGACGCCGGTGCTCGCGGAGTATCTGGCCGACGGTGTGTCGCAACGGTTCTCGCAGAGCATGGTGCTGGCGATGCCCGACGGCATCGACCGGGCCGGGATCGCGGAGACGCTGGCGGCGGTGCTGACGCATCACGACGTGTTGCGGGCGCGGCTGGTCGCCGAGGGCGACGGGTGGACGTTGCAGGTGCCTCCGGCCGAGGGGCTGGACGCGGATGCGCTGATCGCCGAGGTGGAGCTGCCTGCGGGGCTCGACGGTGATGAGCTGGCTCGATCGGGCAGTGCCGCAATGGATTCGACGCTGGGTGCGCTGGATCCTGTCGCCGGTCGCATGGTGGCCTTCACATGGGTCCGCCGTCCCGACGCCACCGATGTGCTGCTGGTCGCGGCGCACCACTACGTCATCGACGGTGTCTCCTGGCGCATTCTGATTTCCGACCTCGTGCTGGCCTCCGTGCAGCGCGCCGCCGGACAGCGGCCGTCGCTGCCCGCGGTCGGTACCTCGTTCCGGCGTTGGTCGTACGGGCTGAGCGAGGTGGCCGAGACCCGTCGCGAGGAGCTCGAGTACTGGCGCACGGCGCTGGCCTCGCCGGATCCGCTGCTGGGTGCACGCGCGCTGGACGCGACCGTCGACACCTATCGCACGGTGCAGCGCTTCAATATTCAGGTTCCGGCCGAGGTCACCGAGGCCGTGCTCACCGACGTTCCGGCGCTGTACCGGGGCGGTGTGAACGACGGTCTGCTGGCCGCGCTCGCGCTGGCCGTGCGGTCGTGGCGGGAGCGGCGTGGCGTCGATTCGCCCGTCACCCGGGTTCGCATGGAGGGCCACGGTCGTGAGGAGAGCGTCGTTCCCGGCGCGGACATCACCCGGACCGTCGGCTGGTTCACCACCGTTTATCCCGTCGCGCTGGATCTGACCGGGGTGGACACGACGGCCGCCCTGGAGGGTGGCGCCGCCACCGCCGGGGTCATGCGGTCGATCAAGGAACAGCTGCTTGCCATGCCCGACAAGGGCATCGGGTTCGGCATGCTGCGGCACCTGGATGCCGTGTCCTCCGGCGAGCTTTCCGGCCGGGTCGCGCAGATCGGCTTCAACTACCTGGGCCGCGTGTCCACCGCCGAGATCACCGAGGCCCCGACGGGTGCCGGGTGGCTGCCCACCGACGCGCTCGGTGAACTCAGCGTCGATCAGGATCTCGCCATGCCGGTGAGCACCGTCGTCGACATCAATGCCATCGTCACCGACGGCGAGGCGGGTCCCCGCATGTCGGTGTCGTTCCAGTACGCCGCCGACATCCTCGACGAGGACGCGGTGCGCGAGCTGGCGCAGGACTGGGTGGACGCGCTCGGCGCGGTCGCCCGCCACGTGAACGACCCGGCCGCAGGCGGTTTGACGCCGTCGGACGTGCCGCTGGTGCGGGCCACCCAGGTCGAATTGGATTCCTGGCGTGCGGAATACCCGGGGCTGTCGGATGTGCTGCCGCTCTCGCCGCTGGCGTCGGGGCTGTACTTCCATGCCCAGCTGACCGCCGGGGCCACCGACGATTACGTCACCCAGTTCGCGCTGGAGCTGGCGGGTAGCGTCGATCTCGAGCGCATGCGCCGCGCGGCGAGCGCCATCCTGGACCGGCACGCGTCGCTGCGGGCGGCCTTCGTTCCGGCTGCGGACGGCACCCCGGTGCAGGTCGTGATCGACGGGCTCGAAGCCCCGTGGCAGGTCATCACCGATGTGGCCGACGAGGACGTGCCCGGCCTGCTCGAGGCCGATCAGCGCACTCGTTTCGATCCGGCGCAGGCCCCGCTCATGCGATTCACGGTGTACCGCACCGTGACCGGACGCATCCACTTCGTGCTGACCACGCACCACCTGCTCTTCGACGGCTGGTCGCTGCCGCTGTTGATGAAGGATCTGCTGATTCTGTATGCGACGCACGGTGATTCGTCGCTGCTGCCGCCGGTGCGTCCGTACCGCGACTACCTGACCTGGCTCTCGCGCCAGGACCGCGACGCGACGTTGGAGAAGTGGGCCACCACCCTGACCGGTGCCCGGCCGACGCTGATCGGGAGCGTGCTGGCGCGGCCCGAGGACTCCGAAATCGGTTACGGGGAGATCGAATTCGAGCTCTCCGCCGACGAGACCGCGTCCGTCGCGGCCTTCGCCGCCGGGGCCGAGGTCACCGTGAACACGGTGGTGCAGGCGGCCTGGGCGCTGGTGCTGGCCGCGCTGACCGATCGCGACGATGTGGTCTTCGGCGCGGTGGTGTCGGGTCGCCCGCCGCAGCTGGACGGCGTCGACGACATGATCGGCCTGTTCGTCAACACCATCCCGGTGCGGGTGCGCTTCGACGCCGAATGGACCGTGCGCGAACTGCTGAACCGGGTGCAGTCCGAGCAGGCGTCCCTGCTCGAGCATCACTACCTGGGGCTGGCCGAGATCCAGAGCGCGGCCGGGACCGGCGCGGCGTTCGATTCGCTGGTCGCCTACGAGTCCTACCCGGTGGATGCCGAGGGGCTGCAGAAGGCCGGGAGCGATATCGACGGGCTGGAGGTGGCCGGGCTCAAGGGCGTGACCTTCACCCACTATCCGGTGACCGTGGTGGTGGAATCCGGTGCGACGCTGAAGTTCAAGGTCTGGCACCGGCGCGACACCGTGTCCGGGTCGACGGCGCGGGCGCTCGCGGATCTGCTGCGGGGGCTGGTCGGCCGGTTCGTCGGGGTTTCGACGGATGCCGTGGCGCCGCAGGCGAACTGGTGGCTGACCGGGGCTCCCGCCGGGCGGCTGGAGCTGCCCGCGGACCGGCTGCGTCCGGCGGTCGCGTCGCGGCGTGGCAACGAGCTGCATTTCGAGCTGTACCCCGAGGTGTACTCGGGGCTGGATCGCCTGGCGTCGCGGCACGACACGACCGTGTTCACGGTGGTGCGGGCGGCGTTCGCGGTGCTGCTGTCGCGGCTCTCGGGCGGGACCGACGAGATCGCGATGGGTGCGATCGGGGCGGATCAGGCTGCGGCGCTTGCTGTTTCCGATGCCGTGGTGCTGCGCACCGAGATCGATCCGGGCGTGCGGTTCGCGGACCTGCTCGAGGTCGTGCGGCGTAGCGATGCCGACGCGTTCGGGCGTACCGAGCGGCTGGCCGACGTGCTCGACGCCGTGCGCGGTGCGGCCGGTCATCCTGCTTTCCAGGTCATGATCGCGGGCGGCCAGAGTAACGGCATCGCCGACGTGGATCTGCGACTGGACGTCACCGATCGGCCCGGCGGGGTGGCGCTGGCGTTCACCTACGCCACCGATCTGTTCGAACCGGCGACCGTGCAGGACTTCGCCGATCGCCTGACCCGGGTGCTGTCGGCCGTCGCGGTCGACGAGCAGGCCGTGGTCGGCGATATCGACCTGTATGCGCCGGGCGAACTCGATCTCGTTCTGCACGAGTGGAATACGCCGGGCGCGCCGGTGCCGGACGTGACGCTGGTGGACCTCATCGGGGCGCGGGCGAAGCGGTATCCGGATGCTCCGGCCGTGCGTTTCGGTGACACGACGGTTTCCTTCGGCGAGCTCATGCGTCGAGCGAATCGCCTGGCGCGGGCGCTCATCGCGAGCGGCGCCGGACCGGAATCGCTGGTGGCGGTGGCGGTTCCGCGCACCGAGGAACTGCCGGTGGCGCTGCTCGCCGTGCTCATCTCGGGTGCGGGCTATCTGCCGATCGACACCGCCTACCCCGCGCAGCGGCTGGAATTCATGCTGGGCGATTCCCACCCGGTGTGCGTGCTGACCACCGCGTCGGAACGGGATGCGGTGCCCGCCGGGGACATTCCGGTGGTGCTGCTCGAGGAACTCGGCGAGTTCTCCGATGCCCCGGTCACCGATGCCGATCGGCGCGCGCCGCTGCGCTCGGGCCAGCTGGCGTATGTCATCTACACCTCCGGCTCCACGGGCGTGCCCAAGGGCGTCGGCGTCACCCACCGCAATGTGGTGGAGCTGTTCGCGAATACGCAGGCGCACTTCGACTTCGACGAGCACGACGTGTGGACGCTGTTCCACTCGTTCGCCTTCGACTTCTCGGTGTGGGAACTGTGGTGCGCGCTGGCCAACGGCGGCGCGGTCGTGGTGGTCGACCATCTCACCTCGCGGTCGCCGGAACAGTTCCGCGAGTTGTTGATTCGCGAGCGGGTCACCGTCCTCAACCAGACGCCGTCGGCGTTCTACCAGCTCGCCGAGGCAGACCGGGCCGCCGGGCCCGGGGACTTCGCGCTGCGCTACGTCGTCTTCGGCGGCGAGGCACTGGATCTGCGGCAGCTGCGCCGCTGGTACGAGCGGCATCCCGCGGACGCGCCGCGGCTGGTGAACATGTACGGCATCACCGAGACCACGGTGCACGTGTCGTTCCTGGCCCTCGACGAGGAGCTGGCCGAGCTGCCCAGCAGCATGATCGGCCGCGCCCTGCCGGGGCTGAGCGCACGCGTGCTCGATCAGCGGCTGCACCCGGCCCCGGTCGGGGTCGCGGGTGAGATCTATGTGGACGGCGCGCAGCTCTCGCGCGGATACCTGGGACGGCCGAGCCTGACCGCGGCGCGGTTCGTGGCGAATCCCTTCGGGGAGCCCGGATCTCGCATGTACCGCGCGGGCGACGTCGGCCGCTGGGTCGGCTTCGGTGGCGAAGCCAATCTCGAGTACGCGGGCCGCAGCGACCAGCAGGTGCAGTTGCGCGGCTTCCGCATCGAGCTCGGCGAGATCGAGTCGGCGCTGCTGAAACTGCCGGGCGTGAGCCAGGCGGTGGCGTTGGTGCGCACCGACAACGACGTCGACCAGCTCGTCGGTTACGTGGTGACCGAGGCGGGCACGGTGCTCGACCAGGCGGTTGCCAAAACCGCGCTCGGTGAGTTCCTCACCGCCTACATGGTTCCCGATGTCCTGGTGGCGCTGGACGTGCTGCCGCTGACCCCCAACGGCAAGCTGGACCGCAAGGCCCTGCCCGCGCCGGAGACGGTCAGCACCGTCGAGTTCCGCGCGCCGCGCACCGAGACCGAACGCGTGGTGGCCGCCGAGTTCGCGGCGCTGCTCGGCGCGGCCGAGGTCGGCGTGGACGACGACTTCTTCGCCCTCGGCGGCAACTCGCTGTTGGCCACCCGGGCGGTGGCGCGGATCAACGAGGCGCTCGGCGCGAGTCTCGCGGTGCGGGAACTGTTCGAGGCGTCCACGGTCGCGGATCTGGCCGCGCGCGTGGTGACCGGGGCGGCCGCGCACCGGCCGCCGCTGGTGGCGGGCGAGCGCCCGGAGCGGGTGCCGCTTTCCCTTGCCCAGCAGCGCATGTGGATCCTCAACCAGCTGGATCCGGAGTCGCCGGCCTACAACATTCCACTGGCGCTGAAGCTTTCGGGCCATCTCGATATCGCGGCGCTGCGCGCGGCGGTCACCGATGTGCTCGAGCGCCACGAGTCGCTGCGCACCCGCTACCCGGCGGACGCGAACGGCATTGCCTACCAGGAGATCCTGCCGGTCGGCGACGTGCTGCGGGTCGAGCCGCTGGCCGACGCGCTGAGCCTGATGACCGGTGTGCTGGCCGGTGGGTTCGATGTCACCGCGGAGGTTCCGCTGCGGGTGCTGCTGTGCACCGACGGCGGCACCGAGCACTATCTCGTTGTCGTGGTGCACCACATCACCGGTGATGCTGCCTCGCTGGCCCCGCTGGCGCGGGACATCATGCTGGCGTATGTGGCTCGCTCGCAGGGTGATTCGCCTGCCTGGACGCCGCTGCCGGTGCAGTACGCCGACTTCGCGCTCTGGCAGCGCGAGGTCATCGGCACCGATGACAACGAGAATTCCGTCGCCGCCGAGCAATTGGCGTTCTGGCGGGATCGGCTCGCCGGTGCGGTCGCCACGCTCGGCCTGCCGCTGGACCGTCCGCGGCTCGCGGTGCGCACCATGGAGGGTGGCGCGACCACCTTCTCGGTGCCCGCCGAGGTGCACGAGGGTCTGGCGCGTATTGCCCGCGAGCACAACGCTTCCCTGTTCATGGTCGTGCACGCCGCGCTGGCCGCGCTGCTGGCCCGGCTCTCGGGCGGCCGCGACATCACCATCGGCACGCCCATCGCGGGCCGTGGCGAACGCGTGCTCGACGATGTCGTGGGCATGTTCGTGAACACCCTCGCCCTGCGCACCGCCGTCGATTCGGCGGCCGCGTTCGGCGAGCTGGTGGACACCGCGCGTGAAACCGATCTGGCCGCCTACGGCAATGCCGATATCCCGTTCGAGCGGGTCGTCGAGGTGGTCGCGCCGGATCGTGGTGCGCAGGGCCAGGATTCGCTGTTCCAGGTGGTGCTGTCGTTCCAGAACACCGAGCAGGCCGGGCTGGAACTGCCCGGGCTGTCCATCACCGCACTCGACACCGGCGCGATCTCGGCCAAGTTCGATCTGCAGGTCACCATCGATCCGCGTCAGACCGAGGACGGTGGCCTCGGCGCGCTCGCCGGTGCGCTCACCTACGCCGTGGACATCTTCGACGAGGCCACCGTCGCGACCTTCGGGGAGCGGCTGGTGCGGGTGCTGACGGCGGTGGCCGCGGATCCGCGCCAGCGCGTCGGAGCCATCGAACTCGGTGGGGCACAGGCGCATGCGCAGCCCGCCGCGCCGGTCGTGCAGAGCGCCGCGGTCACCCGGGGCACGCAGTTGCCGCAGTTGCTGACCGCGGCCGTGGAGGACGATCCGGAGGGTCCCGCGCTGGCCTGGGGTGACGGCGCGCTGTCGTATCAGGAACTCGACGCGCGGTCCTCGCGGCTCGCGCGGGTGCTCATCGGTCGCGGCTGCGGGCCGGGCACCGGTGTGGCCCTGCACCTGGATCGCGGCATCGGCGCGGTGGTGGCGACCTGGGCGGTGCTCAAGTCGGGTGCGGCCATCGTGCCGGTGTCCGGCGCGGCCCTGCCCGCCGATCTGGTGATCAAGGTGGGGCTGACGGCCGAGGCGGGCGGCGTGGCGCCGGACGTCGACTGGCTGGTGCTCACCGACCCTGCGCTGGCCGCCGAGATCGCCGCGGCCTCACCGCGTCCGGTGACCTACGCCAGCCGGACCCGGGCGCTGCAGGGCGGCGATATCGCGTTCGTGAGCGAGGCGCGGGTGCTGACCTACGACGAACTCGCCGAACTGGTCAGCACGATCAGCGCCGACACCGGGCTGACCTTCGAGTCGCGGACCTGGCGGCGGGGTCGGTCCGACTCGCCCGCGGCCGTGGTCGAGGTGCTCGCGGCGGGCGGGAACGGCGCGTCGGTGGTGATCATGACGGTGGGTTCCGAGGAATCACTGGCCGAGGCACTGGCCGACGAGTGGGTGACGCACCTGTTCAGCGATCAAGCCGGACTGGACGGTCTGGATGCGGAGCCGCTCGAGGATCTGCAGGCCATCATCGTCGACGACGGGTCCGCGGACGTTGCTGCCGCCCGTGTTCCATGGGTCACTACCACCAGGTCGCTGGAATAGTAAATACCGGGTTAATCGAGGGGGATATACCCAGCTTCGGGACCGGTTCTGCGCGTTCGTCTTCCGCGATCGCGCAGAACCGTGCCGGTTGCCGGCACCGGATCTCACCGGCTACCTACTTTTGACACCTTGTCACCGAGCAGGCGCTCACTCACACTGAGGTGCACTCGAGCTCTGAGTGCCCGTGTGTTGCGGTGGATTCGGGGAGACGTTTCATGGTTCGGCTCGGGGGAGCGGTGGCTGGCGATTCTGAAAATAGGGCTGGTGAGATTCGCTCGGGCCGCAAGCGCCCCGTTCGGACCCGCACTCCCCGGTTGCACACGCTGCCGGAACTGCTGCTGACGGCGGTGGAATCAAATCCGGACGCGATCGCGCTGGTGCTCGCCGATGCTGCGGACACGCTCGAGGCGTGTAGCTATGCGGAGCTGGATGAGCGTTCCAACCGGTTGGCCCGGATGCTCGTCGAGCGCGGCATCGGACCCGAGGATCTGGTAGCGGTGGGGATTCCACGATCCCTCGAATCGGTGCTCGCGGTGTGGGCCATCGCCAAGGCGGGCGCCGGATTCGTACCCGTCGATCCGAAGTATCCGGCCGACCGGGTCGCGCACATGGTGACCGACTCCGGTGCGGTCCTGGGCCTCTCGGTCGCCGCCGCGCTTCCCGAGTTGCCCGGCGCGGTGCCGTGGTTGGCCATCGACAGTCCCGAACTGCTCGCGACCTACCCGGCCGAGTTGATCACCAATGCCGACCGGGTGCGACCGCTGCGCGGCCACCATCCCGCCTACGTCATCTACACCTCCGGCTCGACCGGGTTGCCCAAGGGCGTGGTGGTCAGCCAGGCCGCCGCCTCGGTGTACTGCTCGGTGCAGCGCGAGCACCTGGACGCGACACCGGATTCCCGTGTACTGCATGTCATTTCGCCGTCGTTCGACGTGTCGGTGGGTGAGCTGCTGCTGGCGGTCGGCGCGGCCGCGACCCTGGTGATCGCCGCCCCCGAGGTCTTCGGCGGTCCGGAGTTGGCGGCGCTGCTGCGGCGCGAGCGGGTGACCCACATGATGATCACCCCGTCGGCCTTGACCTCGGTCGAGCCGAGCGGGCTGGACAGTCTTCGGGTGCTGGTCGCCGCGGGCGAGGCGTGCCCGCCGGAGTTGGTGCGGCGCTGGGCGATTCCGATTGCCGACGGGCGGGTGCGCCGGTACGTGAACGGGTACGGGCCGACCGAGGCCACGATCCTCGCCACCACCGCCGATCTGACGCCGCAGACGGCGGTGACGATCGGCGGACCGCTGCGCACCGTCACCGCGTATGTCCTCGACGAGCGCCTCGTGTCGAGTCTCGCAGCCGCGCCCGGGGAGCTGTATCTGGCGGGGGAGCAGTTGGCCCGCGGTTATCACAATCGGCCGGGGCTGACCGCGCAGCGGTTCGTGGCGAACCCGGTCGGGCCCGCGGGGTCTCGTGCCTACCGCACCGGTGACCTGGTGCGTAAGAGTGCATCCGGGGAGTTGGAGTACCTGGGGCGCAATGACTTCCAGGTGAAGATTCGTGGGTTCCGGATCGAGCTGGGTGAGATCGATGCGGTGCTGGCGTCGCATCCGAGTGTGGATTTCGTGGTGACGATCGGGCACGAGTTGGCCGACGGTGCAACCATTCTGGCCTCGTACGTGCACGGTGCCGCCGCGATCGATCCGGAAGAGCTGAGCGCACTGGCCCGCCGCCGGCTGCCCGCACACATGGTGCCCACCGTCATCACCGTGCTGGACCGGATTCCGTTGACCCCGGTCGGGAAGCTCGACCGGCGGGCGTTGCCCGCGCCGCGGCTGGGCGGCACCGTGTTCCGGGCTCCGGCGGGACGGCTGGAAGCGGCCGTCGCCGAGGTGTTCGCGGAGCTGCTGGGCGCCGTCGAACCGATCGGCGCGGACGACAGCTTCTTCGAACTCGGCGGCAATTCGCTCATCGCGACCCGGGCCGCGGCGCGGCTGGGCGCGCTGATCTCGGCACGGATACCCGGTCGGCTGCTGTTCACCGCGCCGACGGTCGCCGGGCTGGCCAAGGAGCTGGCCGGACTCGAGGGCATCGGTGGCCGGGCGGCGCTGGTGCCGCAGTCACGGCCGGAACGCATTCCGTTGTCCCCGGCACAGCGGCGGATGTGGTTCCTCAATCAGTTCGATACCGCGTCGGCGGCGGAGAACATTCCGTTCGCGCTGCGGCTGACCGGGGCGCTGGATGTCGGGGCGTTGAGGGCTGCATTCGGGGACGTGATCGAGCGGCACGAGGCGTTGCGGACCGTGTATCCGGCGGTGGACGGTGTCGGTAGCCAGGTGATTCTGGCTGCGGCACAGGCGATTGCGGAGCTCGTGACGCAGTCCGTGGCTACGGAGGAACTCGCGGGGTGGCTGGCCCGGGCGGCGCTGACCGGGTTCGACGTGTCGGCGCAGGTGCCGTTGCGGGTGCAACTGGCCCGGCTCGGGACCGATGACCATGTGCTCTCGATCGTCGTGCACCATATCGCCGCCGACGGCTTCTCCACCGGGCCGTTCGCGCGGGATCTGCTGACCGCGTACCTGGCTCGGCATTCCGGTTCGGTTCCGCAGTGGCGGCCGCTGCCGGTGCAGTACGCCGACTACACGCTGTGGCAGCGTGAACTGCTGGGTGAGGAGAGCGAGCCCGATTCTCTCGCCGCCGTGCAGATCGCCTACTGGCGTGCGGTTTTGGCGGGCATTCCGGAACGCATCGACCTCCCTGCCGATCGGCCTCGACCCGCGATCGCGTCCGGGCGTGGCGCGACCTTCGCCTTCGAGATCGGGGCGGATCTGGTCGCGGCGATCGAGGGGCTGGCCAAGTCCAGCGGTACCTCGCCGTTCATGGTGCTGCACAGTGCTTTCGCCGCGTTGCTGGCCCGATTGTCCGGCACCGGCGACATTGTGATCGGCAGCCCGGTGGCGGGTCGCGGTGAGGCCGAGCTGGACGATCTGGTGGGGATGTTCGTCAACACCTTGGTGCTGCGGACCCGGGTCGACCCCGGTGCCTCGTTCGAGCATCTGCTCGACGCCGCCAGACAGGTTGACCTGGCGGCCTTCTCGCATGCCGAATTGCCGTTCGAGCGGCTGGTCGAGGTGCTCGACCCGGTGCGGACCCAGGCGCATCATCCGCTGTTCCAGGTCGCGATGTTCTTCCAGAACCTCGACGCGCCGCGCGTGGAGCTGCCGGGGCTGGTTGTGGAAGCCGTCGAATCCGACGGTGCGATAGCGAAATTCGATCTGCAGCTGTCATTGCTGCCGCGGGAGCACGGTGGCATGGGGGCCGTGTTCACCTACGCCACCGATCTTTTCGACGAGCGGACCGTCGTGGGGTTCGCGGAGCGGCTGGTGCGATTGCTGTCCGCGGTGCTTGCGGACACTTCGATGCCTCTCGGGGATATCGAATTGCTCGACGGGGCCGAGCGGCTGCGAATGCTCCAGGAGTGGAACGACACTCGGCGCGCTATTGCGGACGAGTCGCTGCTGGCCGGTTTCCAGCGGGTGGTGGCCGCGCAGCCTGATGCGGTGGCCGTGCATTTCGAGGGTGTGGAGCTGACCTATCGGGAGTTCG
>NZ_BAAGTC010000023.1:0-146733 GCF_054782115.1 Nocardia heshunensis
GGACGCGGTGCTGCTCAAGACCGCCGCCACCTTCGACCTGTCGGTGTGGGAGTTCTGGTCGGCCGCGGCCTGCGGTGGCCGCATGGTCATCGCCGCCCCGGACGGGCACAAGGATCCGGCCTACCTCAACGAGCTCATGGCTCGTGAGTGGGTGACCACCCTGCACGTGGTGCCGTCCATGCTGGACGCGCTGCTCACCGACGGGCTGCCGGACTCGCTGTGGCGCATCCTCGCCATCGGTGAGGCGCTGCCCGGACAGTTGGCGCTGCGCGTGCTGCGTGAGCGTCCGCGCACCGAGCTGTTCAACCTCTACGGCCCGACCGAGGCCGCGGTGTCCATCACCAACCACCGGGTCACCGAGCGCGACGAGCTGTCGGTGTCCATCGGCTCGCCCGAATGGAACTCTCAGGTGTACGTGCTGGATTCGCGTCTGCGGCCGGTGCCGGTGGGCGTGTCCGGTGAGCTGTATCTGGCCGGTGCGCAGCTGGCGCGCGGCTATTACGGCCGCGCGGACCTCACCTCGGATCGGTTCGTGGCGAACCCGTTCTCCGACAACGGTGCCCGCATGTATCGCACCGGTGACCTGGTGGCCTGGCAGCCGAACGGCGAGCTGGAGTACCGGGGCCGCACCGACTTCCAGGTGAAGATCCGCGGCTTCCGCATCGAGCTCGGCGATATCGAGAACGCGCTGCTGCGGGTGGATTCCGTGGCGTCGGCGGCCGTGGTCGCGCACACCGACCCGGTGCTGGGCGACCGCCTGGTGGCCTATGTCGTCGGCATCGACGGGGAGCCCGACAAGCAGCAGTTGCAGGCGGCGCTCGCCGCCGAGCTGCCGTCGTACATGATCCCGTCGGTCTTCATGCCGTTGACCGCGTTGCCGCTCAACGCCAACGGCAAGCTCGACCGCAAGGAACTGCCGGAACCCACCTTCGAGAAGGCGGTCTTCCGGGCGCCCGTCAGCCCGATCGAGCAGATCGTGGCGGGCGTGTTCGCCGACGTCCTGCGGGTCGAGGCCGGACGCATCGGCCTGGACGACGACTTCTTCCAGTGGGGCGGCAACTCGCTGCTGGCCACCCAGGTCGCCGCGCGCCTCGGCGAGGCACTCAACACCCGCGTGCCGGTGCGACTGCTGTTCGAGGCTTCCACGGTGGCCGCGCTCGCGGCCCGCGTGGAACGCGATGCCGGGGCGGGCCGCAAGGCGCTGACCGCGGGACCGCGACCGGAGAACATTCCGCTGTCGCTGGCCCAGCAGCGCATGTGGTTCCTCAACCGCTTCGACACCGCCTCGGCGGCCTACAACGTGCCCGTCGCGGTGCGCCTGTCCGGCGCGCTCGATGTGGACGCGCTGCGTGCCGCCATCGCGGATGTGGTTGCCCGCCACGAGATCCTGCGCACCATCTACCCGCAGACCGAGGACGGCGCGGTGCAGGTCATCCTGCCGCCGGCGCAGGCCGTGCCCGAGCTCGTGGTGCGCACCGTGACCTCGGACGAGGTCGTCGGCGCGGTGGTGGAGCTGACCTCCACCTCCTTCGACGTCACCGTCGAGGTGCCGATCAAGGTGGCGCTGTTCAAGATCGAGGGTTCGGAGACCGTCCAGGTCGCCGAGTCGGAAGCGGCCGCGCACGCGGCGGCCTACACCTTCGACTTCGCCGATATCGCGCCCACCGGCCAGTACCCGGTCGTGGACCCGAACGCCCCGGTGAGCGCGGAATACGTGCTGGCCCTGGTGATTCACCACATNTCCGGTGCTGGGCGATCGCCTGGTGGCGTACGTGGTCGGCACCGACGGGGAGCCCGACAAGCAGCAGTTGCAGGCGGCGCTGGCCGCCGAGCTGCCGTCGTACATGATCCCGTCGGTCTTCATGCCGCTGACCGCGTTGCCGCTCAACGCCAACGGCAAACTCGACCGCAAACAACTGCCCGCCCCAATCGTCGCGGTGCAGGCCTTCCGTGCACCGGTCACCACCCGGGAACGGGCGGTCTGCGCGGCCTTCGCCGAGGTGCTGGGTGCCCCACGAATCGGCCTGGACGACAACTTTTTCGAACACGGAGGCAACTCACTGAGCGCGACTCGATTGGCGCAGGTCGTCGGCGCCGAACTCGGACACCCGGTGCCTGTCATGCTCGTGTTCACCGCGCCGACTCCCGCCGGTCTGATCGCCGCGGTCGCCGACGCGCACACCGGCAGTGCGGCATTCGACATCCTGCTGCCGCTGCGAAGCACCGGTTCCGCGCAACCTCTGTTCTGCGTGCACCCGATCGGTGGCATCGCCTGGTCGTTCGCGGGTCTGGCCGCACACCTCGACCGTGACCGACCGCTCTACGGTCTGCAATCGCCGGCCCTGCGCGGCGACGAGCCTCTTCCCGACTCGATCGAGGACTGGGCCCGCCGCTACGTGAAGGAGATCCGCACCGTCCAGCCGACAGGTCCCTATTATCTGCTGGGCTGGTCACTCGGCGGCGTGATCGCCCACGCCATGGCCGTACAGCTACAGGAAGAAGGCGAGGAGGTCGCCCTGCTGGCCATGCTCGACAGCTACCACGCAACCATCGGACAGTCCGCTGAATCCACTGAAGAAGCCGTGCCACTAACCGAACTGCTGGGCGGTCTGCTCGGCGACGCGGCCACCGACCTGCCCGGCCTGGACTCCACGCCCGAGCAACTGGCCCGACAACTGGCCGGACTCGGAGAACCGTTCGCTTCCTTCGGCGCCGACCGAATCGCGGCGGCCATCGACAACGCGGCTCGATCAGCCCAACTCGCCGGCAGTTACCACGGCCGCACATTCCACGGCGACCTGATGTATTTTACCGCCGCACAGGGCCTTTCACTCGAACCGCGAGGCGTCATGACGTGGATCGGTGTCATCGATGGACGAATCCACGACGCCCTGGTGGATGCCACCCACTGGAACATGACCGGCGACAAAGCACTCGGCCAGATCGCGGACGTACTGGCGACAGCACTGACCACTCGGACGACAGCCGAGTGATGTCAGATCTCCGCCCTCAACGGCTCGTCTACGGCCGTAGCGGTTGGCTGATCACCACACCGAGTCCCATGTCATGGGATATCCGAGATTCGCCTCACTCGGCCTGCCTGACCAGTGATCGAGAGATAGCGTCGTAACACCTGTCTTAGACAATGTCGTGGATACGACGGTAGGGATCGGTGACTGCGGATCGAGGATCGGCCCAGAGCAGGGCGGCCCGGCGGCCCTATCGCGCGACTAATCCCGCAACCCAAACAGTCGCGCTCTAACTCGTCAAGGTCGTTCTCCGCGTGCGAGATCCGATCGCCGACGCTGTTCGCGGCAGCACTCGGGCGGGTCCCACAGCGAAACCGATTCGCGAATCCTTTTGCCCGCGGCCTACACTCACGCCCCGAGATCGGCCATAGCTCCCGGGGGGATTCATGATCAAGGTTTTCGTCGCGTTCGCGGCTCTTCTTCTCGGCGCGCTCGCCGCGAAGATCACCGGCAGTGCCGCGGCTGCCGTCGTGACCTGGATCGTGGTCATCGTGGTCGCGGTCAACCTGAGAAACCGACTCACCTGAGACCGGAGCCCGGATCGCGCCGGACACTCGATCGCGTCACCCGGCGCGATGCGGTCGATGGTGAGTGGGTGTGCCGGGGTGGAAGTCGGGGGCCGCGGCCTGCTGGATGATGGCGGCGGCCAGTTGTGCGTAGTTGATGGCCATGTCGCGCGCGGGGATGGGTTGGTTGTTGGTGAGCCACCAGGTGACGGTCTGCACGAACATGCCGCCCAGCAGGGTGGCGACCAGGTTGTCCACCGGTGCGGCGAGGGGAAGGTGGGTGGCGGTCATCTCGGTGACGGTGTCCTGAATCCTGGTGGCGAACCATCGGCTGCCCTTGGGGCCCAGTAGCGCGCGATACAGGTGCGCGAACTGCGCGACGTGCTCGAAGAATAGCTCGAGCCGCCGCAACCGGTCGGCGTGGGAGTCACCGCTGCTGGGATCGGTCAGGGACGTAGCGGCCTCGTCGAAGATCTGCTCGACCAACTGATACTTGTCGCGGTAGTTGCGGTAGAAGGCGGCGCGGCTCACCATGGCCCGTTCGGTGATCTGCCTGACGGTCACGCGGTCGAATCCGTGTTCGTCGATGAGATCGATCAGCGCCTCCCGCAGCAGAATGCGGGTGCGTCGCACGCGAACGTTGTCTGTCGAGCGAGACACTTCCGGCTCCTTGTCCGCTTCGGGACAACCCGGTGGGTTTGTGACTGCCACCGTGGCGCCCGGGAAGCAAGCATTGATCGCGGACAGTATGCCCAAGATGAGACGACATGTCTCGGTGAGAAGGAGCTCGATGAATCCCGCGACGTCACCACGGATGCGCGCCGTCGAATATGACCGCTACGGCGGTCCGGAGGTGCTCGAGGTACGCGACGTGCCCCGCCCGCAGCCGGGTCCGCGGCAAGTGCAGGTACGGGTACGGGCGACCGCGGTGAATCCGGTGGACACGAAAATCCGTTCCGGTGCAATGAAACTCATGTCCGGACGCCGATTCCCCAAGCGGATAGGCGGCGAGTTCGCCGGCGAGATCACCGCGCTCGGCACCGAGGTCGGCGACCTCGCCGTGGGAACACGGGTCTGGGGATTCCTCGGCGAGGTTTCCGGAAAGGCCGGGGCGGCAGCGCAATACCTCGTCGCTGATGCCGCGTCGATCGGCCCGGCGCCGGCGACGCTCGACACCACGGCGGCCGCAGCCTTGCCGACCGGCGGCGTGACCGCGCTGTTGGCCCTGCGGGACGCGCTGAAAGTCGCCCCCGGCCACCGGCTGCTCGTGGTCGGGGCCAGCGGCGGTGTCGGTAGCGCGGCCGTTCAGCTCGGTGTCGCGTTCGGGGCGCAGGTGGCCGCGGTCGCCAGTGCCGCCAACCACGATCTGTGCCAGCGGTTGGGCGCCACCGAGGTGTTCGATTACGCCAACCCTTCCTCGCTCAGCGGACGGTTCGATGCGATCCTCGACTGCCATGGCACCGCGCTGGCCACCTATCGCCGCGTGCTGCGCCGTGGCGGCAGGATGCTGAGCATCGATCCGAGCGGCATGAAATACGCCATGTTCAGCACCGTGTTACCCGGACCGCGGGTGCGCGTGATCATGGCCAAATCCCGCCGCGCTGATCTCGTCGCACTCGCCGAATTCGTCGCTTCCGGGCGCCTACAGCCCGTTGTCGACGAGGTCTACCCGCTCGACGACATCGCCAAGGCGCATCACTTGGCCGAGACCGGGCATGCGCGGGGCAAGCGCCTCATCACCGTCGACTGACACCCACTAGCGCCACCTCCGGAGCCCAGCCGGCGAGCGTGCACGGTGCGATTCACCAACAGTGCACCCAGCTGCCCGCCGGCAGTCGGTGTGCGTGCAGGGACCATCATCATCTACGCCCCAGCCCGAGGACGCTCGATCGAGCCTGCCCGCCGTTATCGCTTCGGCCTTCCACGCCTGGGAAGTACCGGTCTCGCCCGTCGCAGGTACCTTGCGGTGCATGTTGGCATTGCAAGGGGGCATTCGATGAAAATCGCACTCGCGCAGTTTGATTGCGGTAGCGAGGGGGAGTTGGTGAAGTCCTTCGCCACGGTGGGTAATTTCGTCGACGAAGCTGCCGAGTTGGGCGCGGAACTGACGATCTTTCCCGAGTTGTCCCTGCACGGCTATGCGCTCGAGGGCAGTCCGTTGACAGCGAGCGACTCACGATTAACCGGTCTTTCCCGCGAGGGGATGGACGTTCTTGTCGGTTTCCGTGAGGACGGCGGTATCCGTCAGTACAACGCGGCGGGCTACTACACCGGCGGCGCGACGCACCATGTTCATCGCAAGTTGTACCTGCCGAACTATCTGGTGTGGGAGGAGCGCAAGCGTGCCAGCCCGGGACAATCCATGCAGGCCTTCGACACTCGTTTCGGTCGCATGGCGGTTTTGATCTGCAATGACGCGTGGCAGCAGGTCCTTCCGTGGCTGGCGGCCCAGGATGGCGCGGAGGTGATGCTGATCCCGGCCAACAGTGCGGCGGAATTCGGCCCGGAATCACTCGATGTCATCGAGTACTGGGACCAACTGCTGAGCGTCGTCGCCCGCATGCATCAAAGTTGGGTCGTGTTCGTCAACAGGGTCGGTGATGAGGACGGCACGCGGTTCTGGGGTGGATCGCGGGTAATCGACCCTTCTGGGCAGGTGACCGCGCAGGCGCCCTTCTGGCATCCTTCGCTTCTGGTGGCCGACATCGATATTCAGGAGACGCGCCGACGACGTCATGCGATTCCGCTGCTGGCCGAAGCGCGCCTGGGCTTGATCAAACGCGAAGTGCAACGGCTGATCCGTGAGGGCGGCGATGCCTGAAGGTATTGCGGACCGATTGTCCCGGCTGGTATTCCAGCCCCTCGGACCTGCGAACAGCTCGAGGCCGCGATGATCGTTCGCGTGATCGGGAGGCCGCACGGCGATCCTGCGCGATCGGCGCAGTCAGTCTCGGCTGGCGATGACGGTGTGGGGATCGATGCCGGGGCCCGGGTGACAAGGGGCGTCTGTAGGCTGAAATGCCCTAACGTGCCGTCACTTTCCAACGGCGGAGACTGATTACCAACACGTTCCGCGACCGCGCGGGTGACCCTGACTCTTACACCCGCGCGGTCGTGGAGATGCGGGATCAACTGCTCACACAGTGTCTCGATCCGAGTCGGTTGGTTTGCGCCTGGAACCAACCGATGTTGGAGCAACACACAGGCGTGGGACACCGGGGTGTCCCACGCTTGTCATGTCAGCGATCGCGCGAGCACATCGTATGATTTTCGGCCGCGCGACCACCTCGACAATTGTCCCCTCTGCTGGGAAGCTCTTTTCTCGGAGGCCAGCTCGGCGCGCCGGGTGAACGTGGCTTTGCCTGCGACGCATAAAGATTTGGATCGGCGTACGGATCGCAGACCGTGCCGCGCCGACGGTTCGGAGCTGCGTCTCGAAAGATCGCCGTGACAAATCGATCCGCGATGGTCGCGGAAGTCGCAGGACCCGCCCTGCCGGAGGATGCCGGGAATCGGTGCGACCAGACCGCACCAGGCGCTCTTGCCCGCCTCGAATCCGGTGACACCCAGGGCACGGCTGAAGCAGTCCTGGGTGTGCAGATCATCGGCTGCGTCGAATTGGCCAGGTATGGGATGCACTCCTGCATCCGCCGTATTACCGCACCATCGTCATTGGCGGTATCCACCGTCTGTCGATCAGGTCGCGCATCAGAGTCATCGAGGTCTCCGGTTCGACCTCGGTCCGGCGGCAGAATGGTGGCCTTGGCGGCCGAGATCAGTCCAGCCGCTTGATGGTTGTCGCGGCCACCCCGCGATGTCCGCCTCAGGCTGCCATCACGATGGATGGCTCATGGGCGTCGAAGCATGATTTGTGGGTGGCGAGGGATTACATGCTGCCGCCGCCGCTGCCGGAGGCGCTACCCGACGGTGGCGGGAACGGCGGGTACTGCTGCGGATAGACCGGGAACGGCGGGTACTGCGGATAGGCCGGGAACGGCGGCCAGTAGGGATGATGACCGTAGACGCCCGGAAGATCGGGGTAGCCGGGGTAGCAATCCGGGAAGGGGCGGGACCAATTGATCTCACCGGGCTCGGCATTGCGCGCGTGCGCGCGGGCTTCCCCACCGGATTCCCCGCCGGCGGGCGGAGCCATGCCGCTCGGATCGTTGACGTTCGTGCTGTGCTCGGTGGGGGTGTCGAGCACGATGTCCGCGGACGCCGATACCGTGACGAAGAGGGGAGCGGCGGCAGCGGCCACGGCTATCGCGAAATAGGTGAGTCTTCGGGCCTGTGCTGTTCGAAAAGCGAAGGCTTCCATGTGGATACCCCTCCGGGCTCGGCGTGTGTGTCGTTTGCGCGACCGTTCAGCGGCGCGGGGTGTCAGTCCATCCGACGATCAGCGACCAATGTATCGAGAGTCGCCACGGAGGGCGCGAATCCTGTTCCCGTCCATGGGAATTCGGATCGGCACGCTCGATCCTTTGCTCGGGTCGCACGGTGGACGGGCGCATGACCATCCGGATCGCCCCGGGGAAGGAACGCACCGAGTTGCAGCCGAACCTGGCCGCGAAGAAAGACGGCTGTGCCGTCTAGCTGCTGCACCGCAATCCTTCGCTGGATCGGCCAGCTGCCGTCGACGCGGTTTCGAGCAGAACCACCAACCACGATCGGTCGGTGGTCGCACCCGAGACGACGACCGGGCCAGCACCGTGACCGAGCGCGATCGCACCCACCAGAGAACAAACCAACCGCTCTACCTGCAGGAATAGCGGGAGCGGCGTCGGTGGGTGCTGCGATGATGGGAGCTTCATCTGTTCTCGCTTGCGCGAGAATATCTTTCTGATAGCAGGGGATCGATCATGGGGTACACCTACATCTTTCGGTTCGCGGACAGTGATCTTTATAAGCTCGGAATGACCCGGACGATGTCGACGCGGTCTGCGGCGTTGAAGACTGGCAACAGGGACAAATTGCAGCTCCACGATTCGGTGGAGACCGAGCATCCCCTCGAAGGTGAGCAGTTCCTCAAACGACTATGGACCGGGCGCAGACATCGGCCCCGCTCGGAGATCTTTCGGTTGACCGAGGCTGAGGTCGACGGGGGGATGGCGCAGCTTCGGCACTATCTCGAGTATGTGCTGCCGGGCGAATTGGCCGAGCGCGCGCAGGTCGTCGAGTTGGCAGATGTCGACAACACCGAAACGATGATCGATCCCAGCGATGACATCAAAGCCGCACATCACCGGCTGATCGAGATCCTGGTCGCCATGCAGGCTCTCGAAAGTGAGGCCGAGTCATTGCGCCGCTCAATTGTGCTCGCCATCGGGAAGAACCGGGGAATCACCGGGGTGGCCACGTTCGACAAGGCCGATGGCAACCGCTGGTTCAACGCCGAACGGTTCCAGGCCACCCATCCCGACATCGCCGCGCAGTTCGTGAAGACAACCATTGATGGCACAGCACTGCGGAAACAGTACCCTGACCTGCACGAATCGTTCAAGGAGCCGGCCAGGAAACGCAAGTTCACCCTGAACGAGGATCTCGACGCCGGAGCCTGACCGCTCGGTGAGGATCCCCGCGCACCCCCGCGTCGAATCGACGCCACGGACAGCGACCGGCGCGGGGATGGCAGGACCGCTCGGCGTGGCGCGTCGGGCGCTCTGACCACGGCCAGTCCTGATTGTCGGCTCGTGCTCGCTGGTACATGGCGGTGGCGACGAGGAACCGGTGCTGGCGCAGCGTCGGTCGTGCCTTCTGCTTCACCCGGATGTGCGGTCCGGCGATCGGCCCCGGATCGGCGCATCATCATGCCCGGCGAGACGACCATGATCGGTGATCGATGCCAGGGAACATGCCGGGTGGTGCTGTTGGATTCGCCTGTGGTCACGCTGGATTCGTTGTCATGGCAGTGCGGCAGCGGCATTCGATCGTGCGCGGCTGAGTAGTGTGCAACCGGGGGCAGACAGCTCTGGCTGTGGGCCGCCTCGGTCCCGAGACCGGTGCGGTTACTGCGATTTGGCCTCGACAGCGGGCGTCGAGCCGAGCCGACTGTGGAGGTGGCGGCCTGTGTGATGGGCGGCTGCTCCACGTGTGGGCGCTCGGACTGGGTAGCGTGTGCAGCATGTCCGAATCCGGCGACTGGCACATCGACGAGCTACGGGTCGAGAATTTCCGCTGCTTCGAACAATTCGAGCTGATGCTCGATCCTTCGTTGACGGTGTTGGTGGGTGCGAACGGGACTGGCAAGACCGCGATCTTGGATGCGCTGGCGATCATGCTGTCGACGATCGTGCGGGAGTTCGAAGGCGAGACGCGAGGGTTCTCGATCGAGGATGCACGTTTGGTGCCCCGTGATCTCGATTCGGTGGCCGCCGTCGCGCGCATGGATGCGGTCTATCCGGTGCGTGCCACGGTCGAGGCAACGCTTGCCGGGGAAGGGTTTTGGTGGCGTCGAGAGCGCGCGAGCGCGAAGGGCCGTTCGTCGTGGGGGGAGAAGAACAGCCAGGTCGGTCAGGCGATCGCGCGGGTGTGGCGTGATTCCGACCGCCCCTCCGATGATCCCGCGCTACGCGCGCCGCTACTGCCGGTGGTCGCCCTGTACGGGGTCGAGCGGCTACTCGGCGTGCGGAAGGCGACGGGGAAGATCGCGAGGTCTCGGTCCGGCGCGTATGCCTCGGCGTTGGACGGGAAGTCGGATCTTTCGCGGCTGTCGAGCTTCATCGAAGCGTTGACGTTGGCTGATTTCGTTGCCGATACCCACGGTGAGGACGCGTGGGCGGCTCGACATCAATTGCGGGCGATCTCCTTGGCCTGCAATGCGATGTTGCGGGAAACCGGTTGGCAGGATCCGGCGTGGAATCCGCTTGTCAACGAGCTGACCTTGCGCCATCGCGACCATGGTGTGCTTCCGTTGTCGTTTCTGTCGAGCGGAATCAAGATCGCTGCCGGGTTGGTGATCGATCTGGTCAGTCGCATGGCACGAGCGAACCCGGGCCTGGGGGCGGAGGATCTGCTCGCCGCGGTGCCGGGGATCGTGCTGATCGACGAGGTCGATCTGCATCTGCATCCCACCTGGCAGCAGCGGATCGTTCCCTTGTTGACCGAGGTGTTCCCACGGGTGCAGTTCATCGTGACCACCCACAGTCCGCAGGTGCTGTCGACGGTCGAGGCCGACAGCATTCGGGTGCTCGAGGACGGCGTTCGGGTGCGCTCGGTCCCGTTTTCCGCGGGTCTGCGCAGTGACATCGTGCTCGATCAGGTCATGCACACCAGCCCTGAGCCCGAGCTCGCGATCAACGTGGACTTGGATCGGTACGTGGAGATGGTCGATCAGGGGCTGGGCCGATCCGAGGAGGCAGTGCTCCTGCGACGGCGGCTCGATGAGGAGCTCGGTGGGATCGCGAACGTTCCCAAGCTCGCCGACGCTGATGCCAGTATCGCTTTCTTCGATTTGGATGACTGAATGCGCCGTATTGCTGCCGCGACAACTCCGTCGAATCATCGGGCGCTGCGTGCCGCACGCGCACCGTTTGCCGAGTTGTCGTCGGATCCGACGATCCGTCGTGCGTTGTGGGAGGAGCAAGGCGGGCACTGCGCCTACTGTGAGCGCACGCTGCGTGACCCCGACCGACCCGATCATCAGACCCGGATCGAGCATTTCCACCCGCAATCGGCGTCCCTGTGGACCGAAACGTGCGCGACGTGCAGTGGTGCCGGTGACAACCGGGACGCACCGACCCGGTGGACGAACCTGCTGTTGTGCTGTGATGGAAATCAGCAGGCGGGCAAGGACTTCACCTGCGACAAGTCCAAGGCGAACTCACACATCTGTGCGGATTTCCGCAACCCGAAGACCTGGTCTCAGCCACAGGTGGTGGTGATCGACCGTGATGGACGAGCACGTCCGGCCCCGGGACTTCCGCACGGCGCGGTCGCCGTCATCGATAATGTGTTGCGGCTCAACACGAACCACCTGATCGCTGCACGCAAGCGCGCCATGTCGGCCTACCTGCGCGAAATCCATGCCAGCAAGACCAAACATCACGGATTGAGCGACGCCCGACGAGAACAGTTCGCGGCTCGATTTCGTGACGTGGCGGCCACCGTGGAGTACGGGTCGGTACTGCTGATGCTGGCCGACCATCTGGCCCGAAAGACCCACGACCGCAACTGAACTCGTTGATCAACCGGCAAAACTGCCCCCTGGCCGCGGCGAAGATTTCTCACGGGCATTGGCCCTGATCGCCACCGCTTTTGGCGATTGCGGCCGCGGCGCGCGCCCCAGCGATCATCGCGACTTGCTGTTGTGGCGTGGCGGACATGAAATCAGGATTGGTTGTCTTGTCGTCCTCGATCAGCCCTTCGACCGCTGAATCGATCGACCAGCTCGGATCGTCGGCGTTGAATTTGATCGCGCCGGCGAAGAAGTCGACCAGTCCCGTACAGGCTTCATGTCGGATCTGTTGCAGGTCGTTCGGCAACGGCTCCGTGGTCGCGCTCTGGCTGGTCGGTGCGCCGCTGGGGCTGGGTGTGGCCGATATGTCGGGCGGGCCGCCGGCTGGTGTCCGCGGCGTTGATGGCGTCGATGGTTGTGCGGTGGGGTGTGGAGAGATCGAGCACCCACCCGCCACAACCACCGATACGACAACAGCAGCAAACCGCATCTTCCGCAGCATCGGGTCGCGATCCCCCCATCGAGCTCACCTGTGTGCGCACATGCTAACCAACTCTTCTGAATTCCATTGACTTCCAACATCATTCACAGCGCAGTCCTGCACGGTATCGCGACGTCGGCCACACTCCCCGCACGGTCCGAGCAGCGATCGCAGGGGTGTCGATCCTCTGGCAGTGATTACCAGGGTGGTGCCAGTGCGGGTTGGGAGGGTGGGCGTCGGAAGAGAGACCGAACGACAGAACGGAGCCATGTCGTGGCTGTTTTGGGCATTCTGGATGTGCAGGGCATCACTACCGATCAGTACAACGCGGTGGTCGAGCGGATGGGTGTGGAGGCGAAGGGGCGCGGGAGCATCTATCTGCATCTGGCCGCGGAGACCGAAGGCGGGTTGCAGATCATCGAGGTCTGGGACGACAAGGACGAATACGTGCAGTTCATCGAGCAGACGCTGGTGCCGACGATGGATGCGCTGGGGATCGAGCAGACACACAGCATCGCAGCATTCCCGCTGCACAATGTGTTCACCCCGCGGCTCGAGGAACTGCCGGGGTTGAGTCGCCTGGTTCAGGCGTCCTAGACGAATTCGTCGAGCGGGCACTGCCGCTGTCGCTCTCCGGTCTGAGCCGGAGGGCAGCAGCCGCGCTGCGGGGCGTTGCTCTCGTTCCTGTGGTGTTGGCGTTTCAGTGGGCGATCTCGCGTACGGCACGACCGACGGCAACCTCGGCCAGTTCGATCGGGGGGATGGCTCGGGTCGGGTTCTGGTCGTGTGCGGACTCGTTGGCGGCTTTGTCCAGCAGGAACGCGTCGGGTAGCGCGGCCGCATACAGCCGGTGGCGGCGGTCGATCGGGGGTGCGGCCCCGTCTGGTGTCACAGGGAGCTGGATGGGCGGGTCGCCGAGTGGATCGAGCAGTTCGGTAACGCGGGCCGGGATATCGGTCACGCCGTGGTGGGTCTCCTCGAGGGATCGGCACGGGTCCGTGAACTGGGCGGGCTCGGCGCAGTCTGCCTCGCCGACGAGCAGGCTGATCGCGTACTCGATGATCGGGGTCGCGGTGTCGAGCCCGGCGGTTCGGGCGTGGTAGGTGGCGAGTGTGACGAGCAGTCGGGATCGCGACCGTGGGCAGCCGAATTTGCTCAGGTCGTCTGCTGCTGCCCGGAGTGTGGACAGTCCTGATCGGGCCTTCCCACGCTCGAGAGCGTCGAGACTTTGGATCAGTAGCGTGTTTCCGCGCAGCCAACCGTTCTCGCCCGCAGCGCATTCGGCCAGCAGAGTGTCATCGCCGTCGGTGGACAGGCGCAGCGCGAGTATCAGGATGAAGACCGGGTGCGGGGGATCGGCTTCGGTCATCGCCGTACGCATCAACTGTTCGAAATCGTAGGGCTCGAAACAGATCTCGGTCCAGGAGATGCCCATGGACCGGACAGGCAGGCGTTCAGCGTATTGGCAGGCCAGAAACGCTGCGGTGCACTCGGTGGGGGGCTGTTCGCCGACCAGTGTCAGCACGTCATGGCGGTATCCGGAGATGAATCCGTGGAATCCGGACAACAGCCAGAACCACAACAGATTTCCGTACAAGCGCAGCGCGCGTTCGCCGTCGCCGCTGCGGATCGACCAGCGAAGTGCCGCTTCACAGTTGCCGTGTTCGGCCGAGAGCCGGCGCAGCCACTGGTAGTGGTCTGGGCTCAGCAGCCCCGCGGTCGAGGTGGCGGTCGTGGTGAAGTCGATGAAGTGGTCGGTGAACGCTCCACTCACAGCGTCCGATTCGCCGGAGGCGTCCAGTTGTGAGGTCGCGTAGGCGCGCACGGTCTCGGCCATGCGGTAGCGCTCACCGTCGAACTCGATCAGCGATTTGATCACCAGTGAGGCGAGGGCCTCGACGCTGTTGGCGCCGTGGACTCGGATGATCGTGTCGAGGGTGGCGCCGCCGGCGAAAACCGAGAATCGTCGGGCCAGTTCGGCTTCGGGTTCGCTGAGCAACTCCCAGCTCCATCGCACCGCGGCCTGCATGGTGCGATGGCGTGGCACGGCGTGACGCACGGTGCTGGTGAGCACGGAGAAGCGGTCGGCGATCCGGGCAGCGACCTCGTCCAAGGCAAGTGCCCGCAGGCGGGCCGCGGCCAACTCGATGGCCAGCGGAAGTCCATCCAGGTCCCGAACAAGCGCACACACCCGAGCGCAATTGTCGTCGGTGAGCAGGAAATCCGACCGAGCCGCCACGGCGCGATCGATGAACAGTTGCACGGCGGCGAAGTTCGCGGCCTCCGCGGCAGACGCACCGGCCTCGGGCACCGTCAGCGCTGATACTGGATGCAACCGTTCGCCGTCCACGCCCAGGGCTTCCCGGCTGGTCGTCAACACTGTCAGCAACGGTAGTCGCCGCAGCAGCGTCGCGATCATTTCTGCGGCGGTGGCGACGACATGCTCACAGTTGTCGAGCACGAGCAGCATTCGGCGGCCCCCGAGTGACCGGCACAGGACTTCGAGCCAATCGGCATTCGCGTCCATGCCCCGCTCGGATTGACCGAATGCGGTCAGGATGGCCAAGCCGATGATGGGGGGATCGGTGCGGCCGGGCTCTGTTCGGTCGATGGCCGCGAGTTCGACGAATACGCTGCCGTCGGGCCAGTCCGATGTGTGGGTTTCGACCATCTCGGCCGCGAGTCGTGTCTTTCCGACCCCGCCGGCTCCGATAAGTGTGACCAGGCGAGAGCTTCCCAGTGTGCGTGTCAGCGCGGCCAGGTCGCTGCCGCGGCCGATGAAACTTGTGAAGCGCCTGGGTACTACGGGGTGCGCCGGTGCCGTGTCGACGCGGCTTCCATTCGCGGTTGGCGAGTCGATCACTGCGGGTGGTTCGGGTGCGGCGGTCGGCTTCGGGGGGGCCGGGGTTTCGGTGAGAGCCTCGCGCAGCAGGGGGGACGCGGTGACGCCCAACTCGGTGTGGAGTTGTTGTTGGATCTGTTCGAATGTCCGAAGTGCTTCCGCGTGTCGACCGGCAGCGCTCAGGGCGCTGATCAGTCGCGCAGCAAGGGTTTCGCGGAAGGGATGCTCCGTGCTCTCACGGGTGAGCTCGCACAGAATTTCCGTGCTGCGGCCGAGGTGGCGGTAGGCGTCGGCGCGTAGTTCGATGGCGAGCAACCGCTGCTCGGCGAGTCCTTGCGCGACGGTGTGCAATCGCGATGATTCGCCGACATCGGACAGAGGGGCGCCGCGCCACTCGGCCAAGGCCGCATCCAGACTCGTGGCCGCCTGGTCGGCGTGGCCGGCGATCAGTTGGCGGCGGCCGCGCGTGAGTGCGGTGGTGAATCTGTGCACGTCGGTCATTTCCGGATCGAGCGTGAGCGCGTAGCCGCCCGACTCACGGGCAACAGCGGATGGCAGTGCCGATCGCAACCGTCGGACCAGGCTTTGCAGAGCGTTGGCCGTGTCGTGCGGTGGTGTCTCGTCCCAGATGTCGCCGATCAGACGGGCGTCGGTGAGGCGGTGGCCCACATCGAGTGTCAGCAGGGCCAGCAGTGCCCGTACCCGCGGACCGCCGACAACCACCTCGACACCGTTGCCCGACGTCACTCTTACCGGCCCGAGGAGCCCAACCTGCAATTTCCTGCCTATCTCACGCGCAAACGATCTCGCGGACTATAGACGCCTCGATCGACGAGTTCGCCGAAAGCGTGCACTTTCAGGCTGAGCGTTGCAGGGCTGTTTGTACGCAATCCCGTGCTGTTGGCCGGCAGTGGTATCCGCGGCGGTGTGCGCGGATGACTACAACGCGAGGAGCAGCGTGGCCACCGATTGTGTTCGGTCGCCTCAACATTCGTACGCCCGGGAAGTCTGGCTGGTCTGCGCAGTCGACGGCGATGATTGACGCGTGGACAGTTCTGTCCACGCGCAAATCGCGAGTACTTCATCGTACTGACGGTGAGGAAGAACTCATTCGAAATGATGTGTGCGGCAACACAGATTGGGCTTTTACCTCGGCGACCGACCGGGACCGAAGCACTGGCCCCCGTGCTGGCGGTAGATCAAAGTCACCGACCGAGGCCCAAGGATGATGCCCCGCGCCAGCACCCGTGGCCGGTACTGCGGAAAGGGGTGGAGCGTCATACGGCCGGAACGGGTCCATAGCGCGAGTACGGCCGCACCGATGGCCGGGGTGGACAGCGAGGGGCGGAGCAGATGCAGAGATCGGCGGGAACCGCAGCCGCAGTGATGACGCCGATCCGAAGCAATGATCCAGGGTGAGAAACCGCCACCCGAGCCGAAGACTGCGGATCGGATGCCGCATGCATCGCTCGCGTCGGAACCGCTGCGGTTGCCATTGCCCGAAGCCCTGTATTCCCCTCCGCCAAGGCCCATACTTCGTCGAATCCAGCACTCAACCTGGAGATCCAGTGGAGAGGCAATGGTTTTCGTTCTTGGATATAGCAGGAGGACGATATCGCTCGCATAAGGAGCTTCCCAATGGTGGAAAGTATGGTCAATTCTTCCCAGGTATGGTGTGGCCAACTCGTATCCGGCAGACCAGGGAGGAACGGTGCCGCCAATTCTAATCGAGGCGGGGGACGGTGGAGCAGGTCCTGCCCAGCCTGGGCCCGGAGTTGCCGTTGGAGTTGATTTCGGCGCGATGACACCCGTTGTCGGTGGCGTTACCAACGCCCACGACTGGCTGTCCACTGTGGCCGCATCCTTCGGTGGCATATCGATCCAGCCGGCCCCGGTGCTCGGCGGCTTGGCCGACGCGGTTGCCAAGCTCGAACAGTATTTTAATGCCCGTACCGCTGCGACTGTCATGTCCGTGGACGCATTGAAGAAGGGCCTCGTCACCGCCGCTCAGATGATGGACGACACTGATCAACAGGAACGCTCGGCAGTGGCTGGTGTGCCACTGTTGTCGTCGGGCAATGGAGCGGCTGCCCCGTCCGGGGTGAAGGGTGAAACCTAGTGACCATTGCCTCTGCCACACCGATCTATCAAAACATGCTGAATTACCTCGAGAAGGCCGACCCGCTCTGGACACCCTGGCTGATCAGGCGTTACAGCCAAATCGTCGATGACAATAGGACACCGCGACCCGGGCAGGGGATCGACTTGAATGCAGTCCGCGGTCGTGCGGATTCGTACCATACCAATTCAAACACTATAGGCAACGCCATCGGCGATCTTACCTCGGTTGTCCACTCCTCGTTGCCGAACGCTATGCACGGTTATGCCGCCGACGCTGCTGCGGGAGCATGCGATTCGATAATTTATTTCTGCCGGACACTGCAAGAGGATTTCGATGCGGGCCGCCAGGTGTTAGAAACGTGGCGGGGGATCGTGGCCCAGGCGCAGAAGGACGATATTGCCGCCCGGGCCGAATTGGATATCGCACGCATGGGTCTGGCCGGATGCGCCGATCATGTGTCGATCGACGACTACACGAAATTGAACATACACAAGGTGTGCGAGTCCTTTAAGGGGGCCCTCCAGAAACTGCTTGCGACGTCACAACTTTCCGATCGCGCTACCGAGGACGCGATCAATATGTTGCACCAGGTGATCATTGACTCTTCTAGAGTGAAGGCTCCGTCGATCAACCTGATGACCACGGCCGCTGACCCCAACTGGCCGCCTGACGTTCCTCCCGTGCAACCATCTCCGCCTTCCCCGCGCGGGCTACCGCAAGAGCCTCCGCTCTCTCCACCGGCCGGCGGGATCATCGCCATCCCGGGCACCTGGCCACCCGGCACCCCGGAGGGCGTCGGAACCGCGCCTGGCTGGCCCCAGCCCGTGCAGGGGGCGCCCGCCTCGTCTCCGCGCGACGCCCGGCAACGGTCCACCTCCCAGCCGACAGCGCCGACATCGGGTGCCGCCTCGAACGATGTCCGCGAAGGCGACGGCCCCGTGGTTGGCGCGGGTGCACGACGCCTGGCCAACGGTGGGCTCCGCATACCGGCAAACGATGGGGCTCCAACCGTCGGCGACCATGACGAGAGGGTTCCCCACGGTGACGCACCTGTGAACTGAGAAGCTGTCCCCAAACCTAGACATGGACCAGAGGTCGGTCTGTGTACACCCATCTGACTTGGGAGTAGCTCCTCTGCAGTGAGCCTGTGATCTGCGGTTACAGGGTTGGGTCTGTTGCCGTGGTTGGGGTTCGGCTTATCGTCGGAGCGGGGGTTCGGAGGCGGCGATGGGCTCGTGGTTGGACGAACTCGGGCGGCGGGAAGCTGATGCCCGAGAGCGGGCGCAGGGGTTGCGTGAGCGGATCGCGGAACTGTCGCAGCAGTTGGCCGTCGAGGAGCAGTTGTTATCGCGGTTGCAGGTCACACGGGAGACGATGATCGAGATCCTTGGTGCTGCAAGTGATCTCGACGCTCTCGGGGAGTCGGGTGGCGCCGATGGCACTTCACCAGAGCAGGAGTCTGGGTTCGGGAGCGGGTCGCCGATCGGGGTGGTGCTGGTGCCGCATCGCGGGCCGGGGATGGAGCGTTCGGTGCTGCCGGAGGACTATCAGGATGTTCTGGAAGTCCTCGTCGATGCCGGGCGGCCGCTACGGGCCGGGCATATCGCCGCGGCGCTCGGGCTCGAAATCGCGCCGGCGAAGGTCGAAGGGCTGCGCTCGAAACTCAAGCGCCTGGTGGCGCGGGGCTGGCTGGACGAGCAGACTCCGGGGCTGTTCGCGATCATCGAATGAGGTTGGTGCATAGCGCTATTGACGGGCTCTTCCCCGTAGTTTCGAAGATGCCACTCAACAGAAACTCCGGAAAGAAGAGCCCGGTGACACGCTACGGCACGGGCGCCATTGCTGACCCCTTTGACGAGTCGAGAAAGCTATTCGAGACCATGGTCGCCGACCTCGACGGTCCGGTGACCGCGATCCTGCCACATCACCAACTCGAAGACCTCGTGCACGGTCGAGGCAGAGAAGTGCTGCGGCAACTGCTGCAGGATCATCTCGATCTGCGCGCGATGCGCGAGGAAACCGAACTGGCCCGCCACCGACGTGAGCACGGGTCGGTTCTCGGACGAAATCGGCTCGAGCACAGCCATACTCGCCAGCTGGCGACCCTCGTCGGGCCGGTGACAGTGCGCCGAGCCGCTCTGCGCGCACCAGGCGAACGCAATATCTATCCCGCCGACTCGATGTTGTCGCTGCCCGCAGGGCGTCACAGCCACGGCCTGCGCCGCCAAGCAGTCCTCGAAGCGGTCCGATCTTCTTACGACACAACACGATCGGCGATCACCAGGTGGTGCGGTCCGGTCGCGGGCAAGCGGCAACTCGAAGGTCTCGTCGCCGCCGCGGCGGTCGATGTCGACGCCTTCTACGCGACGAGAGTTCCGCAGCCTTCCGCCGCGGACACGCTGCTGGTGGTCTCGGTCGACGGGAAGGGCATCGTGATGCGGCCCGAAGCGTTGCGCGAGGCCACCCGCAAAGCGGCCGACGCCGCGAGCGGGGTGTTCCGGACCCGTTTGGCCTCGGGTGAGAAGCCGCACCGCAAGCGCATGGCCACCCTCGCTGCGGTTTACGACGCCGATCCCGCACCCCGCCGACCACACGATGTCATCGTCGTCCCCGGCGGACCGCGCGGCGGTGACCGGCGGCCACGCTCGGGTCCGCACGCGGTGAGCACTTGGCTGACCGCTTCGATCGGCAAGCCTCCCGCGCAGGTCGTCGCCGCGGCGTTCGCCCACGCCGAGGCCCGTGATCCCACCCATCAGAGGACATGGATCGCCGTGGTCGACGGCGATTACCGCCAGATCGAGTTGATCCGCGGCGAAGCCGCCCGACATCATGCTCGCGTTCACATCCTGCTCGATCTGGTGCACGTCCTGGAATATCTCTGGCGAGCAGGCTGGTGCTTCCACGCTCCCGGCGACCCCGCCGTCGAGGACTGGGTCGCCACGCAGGCACTACAAGTTCTCGCCGGCCACGCCCGTCAGGTCGCCGACATCATCGAAACCGACGCCCTCGACCTGCCCTCGGATCGCCGCGACGGCGCACGAGCCGCCGTCCGCTACCTACGCGGCCACCTCGAATTCCTCTGCTATGACACCGCTTTGGCCAACGGCTGGCCGATCGCGACCGGCGTCATCGAAGGAGCAGCGCGCCACCTCGTCGCTGACCGCCTCGACATCAGCGGCGCCCGATGGGGATTGATCGGAGCTGAAGCCATCCTCACCCTCCGCGCCGTGATCGACAACGGCGACTTCGACACCTACTGGGCCTACCATCTAGCCCGCGAACACCAACGCACCCACCCCGACGACTACCGACTCGTCGCCTGATCAACCGTCACTGCAGGCGAGCTACACCCATCTGACTTTGGCTCATCCGGCGGATGTTTGGATTCGGTTGGTCGTGGCGGATGTGCCGGGCAATCCGAGAGCGTGTGAATCGAGGATGTGGAGTCGTTGCTGATCGGTGCGGGAGTGGATCCAACTGGTGGCGATGCCGTAGCCGGTGTCGAAGAGGTCTTCGGTCGCGAGGGTGGGTGATTTGAGGGCGGCACCGTACGGCTGGTGGGCGAATACGGTCGATTCCCGCAAGGCTTGGTCGTCGTCGATCTGCCTGGGACTCACCACTTTTGGGAGGTTCTCTTATTCTGGCGTGGCTGCCACCGATCGGGAATCGGGTCGCGGGCCTGCCCGGAGGGCCTGTGTATGACCTGCACGACACCGCGGAGGAGAGTTTGTCGAATCCGCCGGCGTTCGCAGCAGGCCGCTGACGGAACTCACCACCGAAGGGCGACGCCAGGTCGTAACCGGAATGTCAGTGCCGGGTGCCTGATTTCGGTCGGAACCAGACGAGCAGGCGCGGTAGCCGACCAAAACTGTGAGTAGCGCGACGGCGAGGCCAACCCCACACACATTTGATTATTCGCCCGCAGGTCGAAACCTGCAGTGCTGCAAGCCAATTCGGGAGTAGAGCGGCAGCAGCTCTCCCGCGGGCTCGAGTAATGTTCCCGCGCTTGGGAATCGGAGCAGGTGCGATTTCGCCCTGCTGATTACCGTGAAGACTCCAAGATTCCCCCTACGCTGGCGCTCCGGCCGGGGGCCGAGCTGTCGTACGGCACCGCGACCACTGCGATGGCTTCCGATCGACCGATCTGCCGTGACATGACAGCAGGAGAACGGGAAGGACACAATCGATGTCTGGTCAAGCTCCGGGAATACTCGCCTTCCACGGTGACGAGTTGAACCGCAAGCATTCGCAACACAGCGACTATTCCACCCATCTCAGCGCCGCCGCCCCACAGCCGCCCGGGATCAGGACTCTGCCGCAACAGTTGGGACTGATCGCGCACTCCACACCGAACCTGGTGCTCTATCACCAGCGGCGCGAGCAGCGGGTCCTCGATCTCAAGACGAAAAACGATGCCGTGGTGGCCGGTCTCGGCCAGCACCTGACAGCGATGCCCGAAATCGACCAGAGCTCTGTGGCCCCGATCGTCGCATCGGTCTCGGAGGTCTGATGACCGACGATCCCGGGGCATCGGGTAGTGGACCTGATCCCAGCGACATTGCACCGAAGGGCCGGGTGTGGATGGCTCCGCCGCCGGTAGTGCCCGATACCGACACCTCGGTGTTCGACCATACGATGGCGCCTCATGCCGGCGGTACCGGTTCGGCGGTATCGCCGAATGGCGATTACGATCTGGTCTGGTCGCAGAAGGACAATACGTACCAGGTGTACGGGCCCGGCCGCGAGAAAGAAACCCTGGGCGGGTTGGAGAATGGCCCTACAGGCCCGGTTGTCTACACGGTCGACAACAATGGCGAACCCGACGTGGACCGGGCGAAGAGCCCGAGTGGTTTCTACTCTCTGTATGTCCACGATCGAGAACCCGATTCGCTGTTCATGCCCTCGTCTCCGCCCTTACCCTACGACACCTGGATCGCTCAGAATGCGTCTGCGCCGGACTTCGTGCAGGAATGCATCACCGACGCCAATGGTGTGCTGCACAAGATTCTGAGTCAGTTCGGCAGCCAGACTCCCGAGGTGATTCAGCCTTATGCGTTGAACCCTTCGAACATCACCGCATTGGAGAACAACCAGGGCCGGGGGGCGGATGCTTACAACCTTGCACTGGCGACGATCACCAATCAGGAAGCTGCGATCATCGATGATGATTGGTCGGCCGTCCAGGCATCGAAGAAAATGGTCGACGCACACAACGCGCATTGGGACAAGATACAAGAGATGGTTAATTCTCTCAAAAGACTGATGTGGCAAATAAGTCCACCGGACCAGCCATGGGACTCGAAGACCATGCTCGATCCGACGCTACAGGCCCTGAACAGTACGATGGAGGGCGTCCAAGGCGAATATCAGTCGTATTGCCAAGAGGTCATTGCCGCCGACGCAAAATTAGGAAAGGTCACCCAAACACCTTAGTTCGACACCATGTTCGGCCCGGCTCGTGACGACTCCACCGCGGTTGCTGTCCGCTGTTAGGGGTGCAGGCCGCAATCATCCGGAGTCGTCTGGTCGTTGCTGCGCCGACCCTTGGCATTTACCGCTTTCACCGATCCCGACCATCTCATCGCCAGCCTCCGCGAGTCCGGTGCGGTGGCCGCGCGCGTGTGATGTGCGCCGAGGCCGGCTACGGCACGCGCAGCGACGATCGGGTCAACCATCGCGTGACGGCTACCGCCACCGGGACTTCGACACCCGAGTGGGCACGATCGACGTCGCGATCCCGAAACTGCGATCGGGAAGTGATTTCCCAGACCGGCTGCTCGACGCCGCAAACATGTACTGGCCTCGGTGGTGGCCACCTGCCGCCTCCTCGGATCTCAACCCGTCGGGTGGAGAGACGCATCGAATCCCTTTGCAGTACAGCATTTTCCAAGTCTCAGGTATCTATGATGACGATCTACCACACGGCCGGGTCAAAGCGTTTTCCTCGTGGCGAGTACGTGTTGACGACCCACCAATGAATCGGAATGAGACTGCGGGCGAGGACTCTTACGGTTCGCATATATACATGCATACATTTACATGTCAAAATGTAATCATTGAGCTGGGCGACTTCCGCGCAATACAGCGCTGCAACTGCTTGGGCGCTACCGAGGCTTGCGGGCCTTCCGATCACGACGGTGGTGGGTCACTGATGCCTGATCATGTCGCGAGCAGGTTGATAGGACTGCCATCACTCGCGCGGTGAGCGTGGTCGAGGATTCGATCGGTGACGTGTTCGCCGAGTGAGGCGCGTGTCGTATCGATGACGTATCGGGCGTCCGGCGTGCGGTGGCCATCGGGGCGGCCGGTGTGGAGGAGGTCGCAGGCTCCGATGGTGGCCAGTGCGCGTTCGTGTTGGCCGGCGGCGAGTTCGATGTGGGCGCGAGCGGTGGCCAGGGTCAGCCGCAGGTCGAGGTCCCCGTCGCCGTGCAGCAGGTCCTCGGAGACCTCGAGTTCGGCGCGGGCGGCGTCGAGTTCGCCGCGGCGCAGCAGCAGCATCGCATAACCGCTGCGCCCCCACAGCTCCGCGGCGCGCGCGTTGTAGCCCTCGGGTCGCCCCAGCCGCCGTCGGATGCCCGCCAGCGCGGGCAGCGTAGAGCGATACAGCGCTGTCGCCGCGTCGAGGTCGCCTGCGTGACGCAGGATTTCGGCGCGCACGATGTGTACTCGCGCGTGTGTTCCCGCGAGGACGGCGGGTGCCAGGAGCTCGTGCGCACGCTCGATGTGGGGTGTGGCGCTGTCGATGTCGCCGACCCACGCGTGTAGTTGTGCCGCCCAGGTGTGGAGAGTCACTTGCGCGTTGGCGCTCAACCACGGTGTCGATCCCGAGAAGGCTTGTGCCAGTAGCGGTGCCGCAGCGGCGGGGCCGTCGGCGATGATGCGGTGGGTGGCCAGGATCAGGCGACTGCGCGGCAGGGTTCGCGGTTCGAGGGAGCGGCCGAGTTCGACCGCGGCTTCGAGGTCTGCGACGCCGGGGCTATGGTCGGCGGCGGCGAGCCGTTGCAATCCGCGTCGGGCCACGGCGTTGATCGACAGCCACGCGTCGGTGGATTCGACGCAGCGATCCAGTGCTGTCCAGTTGCCGGCTTGCGCTTCACGCACCGCTCGAACCAACACGAACACCGGGTGCGGTTGGCGGCGTTCGGACATGGCGGCGGCGACCAGGGCGGAGAAGCGGCCGGTGGCGTCGGCGAAGGTGCCCCACCACGTCTGGTCTCCGTAGTCGGGCCATTGATCGGCGTAGGCGCAGTGCAGGTAGGCCGCGCCGACCCCGGGTGGGGGAGTCGGGGCCAGGGCGAGGACCCGGCGCCGCCAGCTCAGCGCTTCGCTACGGTGTCCGTGCACCATCCAGTACCACATCGTGTTGCCGCACAACAGGATCGCGCGCTCGGCCTCACCGTTGTCCACGGCCCAGTCGAGGGCGGCGGCGATATTGACGTGGTCGACGGCGAAGCGTTGAGCCCACACTTCGCGCGAGGGGGTGCGCAGGCCCGCCTCGCCGGCCTCGACCAGCCCGATCAGGTGATCGGCGCAGCGGCCGGCCAGTTCGTTATAGCGCGGTGGTGCGAGCGAGTGCTGGGCGAAGGCGCGGATGGTCTCGAGCATCCGGTAGCGGCCTGCCTCGACGCTCACCAGCGACTTGTTGACCAAGGCGGTCAGTTCGTCGGTCACCGGGCCGCCGCAGACTTGCTCGAGCGTGTCGAGATCGGTGCCGCCGACGAACATCGACAGCTGCTGCGCCAGGTCGCGTTGGGGGTCGGTCAGCAGCTCCCAACTCCAGGCCACGACTGCGTGCAGTGTGCGGTGGCGAGCGGTGCCGCGGCGATGGCCGTGGGCCAGCATCTGATCATCGAGGTGGGCCGCGAGTTCTTGTGGTGAGAGCGCGATCACCCTGGCCGCGGCCAGTTCCAATGCCAGTGGCAGCCCATCGAGCTGGCGGCAGATCTCGCCCAGGGGCGCGTAGTTGTCGGCAGTGAGTGCGAAGGTCGGGCGAACGGCCTGTGCGCGTTCGACGAACAACGCCAGCGCCGGGGATTTCGCGGTTTCGGCGAGATCGGCGCCGGGTGCCGGTACGGGTAGTGGCGCGACCGCGTAGAGGGTCTCACCCGATACGCCCACGGGTTCGCGGCTGGTGGCCAGCACCCGCAGGGTGGGGCGGTGCTCGAGTACACCGGAGATGAGTTCGCCCAGTTCTGGTAGGTGCTCGCAGTTGTCGAGTACGAGCAGTTCGACGCCGTCGAGGGCGGCGGCCAGTCGCTGCGGGGGTGGTAGTTGGGCGCGGTTGTGGTCGACGGTGGTGAGGGCGGCGATGATGACGTCAGCGACGGTGTCGCCGATGGTGACCGCGGCCAATTCCACGAATCGGCAGGTTGTCGGCTGTGTGGTGGTCGACCGGGTCGCGGCTTCGATGGCGAGGCTGGTCTTGCCGGCGCCGCCGGGGCCGGTCAGTGTCAGCACCGGGACCGAGGTCAGCATCGCGCACACCCGTTCGAGATCGGCGTCTCGGCCCACCAGGCTGGTCAGGCGCTTGGGAAGGGTGGGCTCGATGTCGGAGGCCGTGGCGCGGGATGCGATGTCATCGTGAGCGCTTTGCAGTAGAAGCCCTGGTGCCGCCCCGAATTCGGATTCGAGTCTGCGGCGGATGTCGTCGTAGACGGCGTGCGCCTGGGTAGGGCGACCGGTCGCGGCGAGTGCGCGAATCAGATGAGCTCCCAACGATTCTCGCAGTGGGTTGCTGTGGATCTCGCGAAGGAGCACCCCGATCAGCTCGCCTGCCCGCCCCAGGCCGAGGTTGATCTCGGCGAGCGTTTCGAGGGCGTCGAGGCGTTGTTCGTTGAGGGAGGCGGCGTGTTGGGCGAGGACGGGGATATCGAGCAGGTCTTCCATCGCGGTGCCCGACCACAGGCTCAGCGCGGCATCGAATGCGCGCGCCGCGGCCGCGAGGTCACCAGCTCGCCGCAGCGCTCGACCCTCCCGGGTGAGCTGGTTGAACCGGTGAGCATCGACAGCGTCAGGGGGGAGCTCGAGGCGGTAGCCCGGGTGGGTGGCGATCACTCGGCAGTGCGGTGCCAGGGCGGCACGCAGACGGCTCGCTACGATTTGCAACGCATTCGCCGGATTGCCCGGAAGGTCTTCTCCCCAAAGCGAATCCAGAATTCTGTCAGGGTCGGCATGCAAGTCCGGTTGCAGCGCGAGCAGGGCCAGCAGTGCACGCACGCGCGGGCCGCCTACCGGCACGAAGGCCCCGTTGCCCGTGATGGCACCTACTTTGCCCAAAATCTGTACTCGCACCCGATACCCACTTGTCCAAACTCAGTTCACCCGGTCGCCGTGGTGAGGGCAACGTTGCCCGCACCCTGACCACCCTCGATCAGCCGCGACGCTGAACGATTGCGGAGAGAGTGTAGTACCGGCGTGGCGATGCTTCGATTCGAATCCCAACTGCCGGTACGACGCTGGTGGCGCTCACCGAGCACGAGTGCGGGAGTCTATCGATCACCGCAGTGGGGAAGTTCCCGTGGCTTGGTAATGCAGTGCCGGCCGAATTGTCCCTGCCATCAGAAGTAGAGGTCGGGCGGTCTCGGGTGGACGCTGGCCGAGACCGGAGGCCGTCAGCACGATGGCAGCCCCATCCGATGTGTGTCATTGCCGACACATCGGACGGTATCGACAAGAGGTTCGATATCTCAGTTGTATTGCACGAGTGGGTGTTTCGTCAGGTTAGTGCTCTGGATGCAAGACGACAGTCCGGCGGGCAGATCATCGCTGTCCACCATGATCTGCCCGACCCGGGCGCCATCGCTCGAGGGATGGCTCTCATCGATTCAGTGGCGTGGCGTCACAGATGGCGGAATGCCTCTGTGTCACGCGCGGGTTCATTGCTGGATGAGTTGCATTTCGGCCTCGTCGTAGCGGGTGCCGCGCAGTTGGTCGTGAGCCATGGCCTCGTTGAGATCCTCGATATCGGCGTCGGTCAACTCGACGGTGGCGGCGGCGAGGTTCTCGGCCAGCCGACTGCGGTGGCGGGTGCCGGGGATGGGGACGATGTCGGTGCCGCGGGCCAGGAGCCAGGCCAGGGCGATCTGGGCTGGGGTGCAGTGTTTGTCGGTGGCCATCGCGGTGACGGTCGCCAGGGCGGTGAGGTTGGTGGCGATGGCGTCGCTGGTGAAGCGGGGCTGGTGTCCTGAGCGGCGGTAGTCGTCGGCGGCGAGTCGGTTCGCGTCGGTGAGGGTGCCGGTGAGGAATCCACGCCCCAGCGGGCTGTAGGGGACCAAGGCGATGTCGAGCTCACGCAGGACCGGCAGCACGGTGGTTTCGATGTCGCGGCTCCAGAGGCTGTATTCGGTTTGCACCGCGGTGATCGGGTGCACGGCGTGTGCTCGGCGGATGGTGTCTGCCGAGACTTCGCTCAGGCCCAGGTGGCCGACTTTGCCGGCGGTGACGAGTTCGGCCATGGCGGCGACGGTGTCTTCGATGGGTGTTTTCGGGTCGACTCTGTGCAGGTAATAGAGGTCGATGTGGTCGGTGCCCAGTCGACGCAGCGAGCCTTCTACGGCGTGGCGCACGTAGTCGGGGCTGGCGTCGACGCCGGTGACGGCGCCGTCCGCGGCGCGGGTGAAGCCGAATTTGGTGGCCAGGAAGGCGTTTTCGCGGCGACCGCGGATCGCGGTGGCGATCAGTTCCTCGTTGGCTCCGCTTCCGTACATGTCAGCGGTGTCGAGCATGGTGGCCCCCATGTCGAGGGCGGCGGTGATGGTGGCGCGGCACTCCTCACGATCGGAAGGACCGTAGAATTCGCTCATCCCCATGCAGCCCAGGCCTATCGCGCCGACGGCTGGGCCGGTGGTGCCGAGAGTGCGGGTCGGGATCGTGGTCATGGTCGGGCGTCCTTCTTTTGTCGTTGGTTGGTCGAGCCGGTGGCAGCCGTCACCCGACGACACTGTCTGGTGACGGGATGGTGGTTGGGGGAGCGCCGTCCCCCTTCGTCGCAACGCCCTTCCGGTCGACGAGTCACACTCACCGACCCGCAGGATCGACCGGCTACGACCCACTCGGTCGGGGTCGGTCGCGTCGATCGGGTAGAAGCCGATGAGGTGAGGAAGTTTGCGCGTAAACGCTGTCACTCGTCTGGTAGACGATGACAGGGGGTGCTCTGCTCTTCAGACGACAACGCTGGCCTCACCCGCCCGGCCACCGCCAGCTCGTGGGGTGATCACTTGCGTTCTCGGGCAGGCGAGTTCGAGGAATGCGGGTCGGGATTGTCTAGAAGGGCAGGGCGGCAGGGGTTTCCGTGGAGTAGATCGAGCGCGGCTGGGTGAAGAACAGCGGATCCCAGTGGCTGCCGAAGCCGCTGTCGCCGATGCTGTGGGCGGGCAGCACCGGGTCTTCGCTGAGGGTGTGATTGTTGATGTGGGTGCTGGCGTGTCGCAGACCGCGCGCGAGGGCGGTGGCGCGGGTGGGGTTGTTACTGAACAGAGCGCTGGTGAGGCCGTATTCGGTGGAGTTGGCGAGGGCGAGGGCCTCGTCGTCGGTGGCGACGGTGTAGAGGCAGGCGACGGGGCCGAAGATTTCCTCGGAGAAGATCCGCATGGCGGGTGTGATGCCGGTGAGGACCGTGGGCGCGATGACGGCCGGGTCGCTTGAGTCGCCACCGAGGAGTACCTGTGCGCCGTGGTCGATCGCGTCGCGCAGGAGATCGTGGACACGGTCGGTGGCGCGCTGGTTGACCAGTGGGCCGACGATGGTGGCGGGATCGTTGGGGTCCCCGTGGGGCAATTGTGCTGCGCGGGCAACGAATTTCGTGGTGAACGCGGCGGCGATATCGGCGTGGAGGATGATGCGATCGACGCTGAGGCAGATCTGCCCGGAGTTCATGAACCGCGTGTACAGGATGTGGTCGACGGCCAGGTCGAGGTCGGCGTCGTCGAGGACGATGATGGGGTTTTTGCCTCCGAGTTCCAGCACGACCGGGGTGAGGTTGCGGCCGGCGATTTCACCGACAATGCGCCCGACCGGGGTGGATCCGGTGAATCCGACGCGTCGCACGCGGGGATCGGCGATCAGGGTCTCGATGACTTCCGGTGCGTCGGCGCGGTCGTTGGTGACGACATTGAGTACGCCTGGGGGCAGTCCGGCTTCGGTGAGTACGTCGGCGAGGAACAGTCCGGAACTGATCGGTGCGTCCTCGCTGGGCCGAATCACTACGGTGTTGCCGACGGCGAGCGCGACGGTGACGGCGCGGACGCACAGCACCAGGGGCGCGTTCCAGGGCACGATGGCGGCTACGACTCCGGCGGGCTCGCGTATTTGTACCGACCATTCGCCGCCCGTGTCGGGGAGTTGCGGCATCTCGAGTCCTGCGACGACGTCGATGGCGGCGTTGAGGGTGCGGACGGCACCGAGGATGTTGTTGTGTCCCCAGGTGGTTGTGGCACCGGCTTCGCCGCGCAGGATGGCGGTGAATTCGTCGGTCTTGTCCTGGAGAAGTTTCGCGGCGCGGGCCAGGATCGCTCGGCGTTCGGCGCCCGGGGTCGCTGACCATGCGGGGAAGGCGGCCTGCGCGGCGTCGATGGCCGTTGTCGCGTCTGCTGCGCGTCCGGCGGCGATGGTGGCGAAGACGTCCGAGGTGTAGGGGTCGATATCGGTGGTGACGGCTCCGCTGGCGGCGGCTGTTTCGTGTCCGCCGACCAGCAGTCCGCGCTGGATCGGTTCGTGCTGACTCATTCGGCTCGTCATCTCCTTCACGGCAATTGGTTTCCGAGCGCGAGCCTTGCACCCGTCGATGGCAGTCGACTGGCAGCCGCCGACAGTGGCCGGTTTGTGGTGTTGAGGCCCATCCGCCCTGGGCCACAACGACTTCCATGACGGTGACCTGCCCCGAGGAGGGTGCGAACTTCCTGCCGTTCGCGCGGGATGAGGACCTCGGCGCAGGAGGCGTGCCGAGCCTGTGTGTCGGCGCGGGTCGTACCGATGTGGTTGTTCAGTTGTCTGTCAGGGGTACGTCGTGTGGGGGCCAATCGGCGATGAGGTTGAGCAGGCCGGGGAAGCGTGTCTCGAGATCGTCGATGCGGACCTGGCTGCGGCGTTCGAGTCCGTACTGACGCTGACGGAGTACGCCGGCGTTTCGCAGTGCTTTGAAGTGATGGGTGAGTGTGGATTTCGGGCGATCGATGCCGAACCAGCTACAGGTGTGGTCGAACTCGGTGCGATCGAGCAGCAGCTTGCGGACGATGTACAGCCGGAGAGGATCGCCCATGACCGCCAGCACGGCCTCCAGCTTGAGGTCCTCGGTCGTCGGTTCCGGCAAGGCGGCGGGGTGGTTGGCTGGGGCGACCGGTGTCTTGAACCGGTGTGTTGCAGTCGTTGACATGGACTGTTCTCCGATCACGAAATCTTGTACGAATTTTTTCGTACTTGTGGTAGCTTCGACTCCAGTCGAACTAGTTCGATTCTGATCGTACAACGAGTTGGAGGCAGTGGTCATGACCGTGACCAGAGATACGCCCGTGATCAGTGGGCAGACAGAACAGGTTCAGGCGGGCGCGCCCACGTGGTGGGTGTGGTTGGCGGCCTGGCCGGTGACCGCGGTGTTCGTCCTGTCGAATGCCGCAACCCCGCTGTACACGGTGTGGCAGCACACGATGGGGTTCTCCAAGGGCACGATGACCGTCGTGTTCGCCTTCTACATCGTCGGACTGCTGGGGTCGCTGCTGGTGTCGGGGCTTGCCTCGGATCGCTTGGGGCGCAAGGCCGTTCTGCTGCCGGCCTTGGCATTGGCCGGGCTCGCGTGCGCGATCTTCGCGACCGCTACCGACGTCGTCGCACTGATGATCGCGCGGTTGCTCACCGGCATCGCCGTGGGTGCGGCCGTATCCGCGGGCATGGCCGCGGTCACCGATGTCGCAGGCCACCATCGCAAACCGCTGGCCGCGCTGTTGGCCTCGTGCGCAATGGTTTTCGGGGCCGGCCTGGGACCACTGGCTTCGGGAGTGCTCTCGGAGACCGTGCCGGGACCAACCGTGACGGTGTTCATCGCGGAAGCCATCCTGCTGGCCACCGCTTTCGTCACGGTCCTGCGTATGCCGATCACCCGCCCCGCCTCGCGCGGTAGTGGTTCGTGGATCCGTGTTCCCGGTGTCCCGAAAGGCTATGGGCGCCACCCGATCCTGGGCATCGCCGTTTTCGCACCCGGGATCACCGCCACCTCGTTCGTGTTGTCGCTGGGTCCGGCCCTGTTGTCAGGGCTGTTGGGTAGCACCAGCCGAATCATCGCGGGTGCGATGGCCTTCGGCATGTTTCTGACCGCGACCGCGGTGCAGTTCGCGGTGCGATCGGTGGACCGGCACGCGGTGATGTTGTTGTCGGCCGTGTCCACTGTGCTCAGCATGCTCGCCCTGATCACCGCGGTGCACACGGCGTCGATTCCACTGTTGATCGCCTCGGCGCTACTGGCGGGCAGCGGTCAGGGCCTCGGACAGCTGGGTGGTTTGTCGTTACTGAACGCGCACATCCCGATGGCGCGCCTGGCCGAGGCCAACGCGGCGCTCAATGTGGGTGGCTACATCCTGGCCGGTCTGCTGCCGGTCACTGCCGGCTACCTCAGCGACGCGGTCGGATTGCCGACGGGCGCAACGATGTTCGGTGGTGCTTTGATGCTTCTGGCCATCCTCGGTGGTGGCGTTGTCGCCTTGGGCGGCAAGCAGCTGCGGAGCGCAACCGCCGCCACCGCCGGATGATAGCACGCTCCACTCTGAGGATGGGCACGGCATCGGTTACGCGGACTCCTCCTCACCCAGGCCGATCTACGGCGGCCGCACCAGCGCCGCCGTTCAGGCCGAAACATCAGGCTCCAGGACCCCCACCCGTTGCGTCACAGTGACATTAGTGAGGGTCCGGTCCTTCTTCCTGGTGTTCGAACACGATTCGCCGAGGCTGTCCGAGGCGGCCTGGTCGGTGACTTGCACACTCGTCTGATCCAGTTGCGCGAGAGGGCTGCACCTCCGTGCTGTGCAACCGCCACCTGCCAGTCCGTCTCCGCGCTCCACGATCGGAGTCAGCATTCGAGCAGTGCGATGACCTCCGTGTCCGGAACAGCCTCTCCCGCAGCGAATTCGGTGACGAAGCGTTCAGACCCCAACGCCGCGCGCACCCGAGTAAGCGCACGTTTGTGGTCCGGACCGACGCGCTCGACGCCCAGGCGCCGATTGAGCCGATCGACCACACCGAGAATCCTCGCCCCGTGCTCGGGCCGAGCGTCCGCGTCGGCGATCAATGCAGACACGACCGCGACCTCGGCCAGCAACGCCGAGGACATCGTGGTGGCCATCTCGCGTGCCGGGATCAGCTCCCGTGCTGCGGCATCGGGTCGACCGGCCTCGAGCAGCGCCACCGCATAGTAGGTGCGGCTACCGACCAGGATGGTCAGACCGATGCCGTCGGTGGGGCCGATCAGCGCGGACCCTGCCGAGGCAGAAGGGTCGTGGAGTTGCCGATAGAGTTCGATCGCGCAATCAAGGTTTCCGCGTCGCAATGCCAGATGAGCCTGGTCCGCGAGGAGTAGTCGCTGTAGATGAGTCGGTAGGGGAGCAGGAAGCAACTCTTCGGCGCGAGCGAGATAGTTTGCGCCAGTGTCGATATCGTCGGCCAGCAGATGCAGGTCCGCGGCCAGGCACAGCACACCGACCCGCTCGCCGACACTCCAACTGTCATCGAGCAGTCCGACAGCCCGATCGACCAGCGCAACCGCTGTCGCCAGACCGAACAGGTGAGTCCGATAACTGGCCAGCGTCAACAGTGCCTTACTGTGCGAGCGCGGGTCGCCGTACACACTCAGATATTGCACCGCGGCCTCGAGAGAGTACGGGCGGCGGTGGGGCGACTCGCTCCGTGTGGTCGCCGACTCCTGCGCGAACAGGGCATCGTCGCGCAGCCAATTGGTTGCGGCGTCAGCGCATTCACTGGTCAACCGGTCGTCACCATCGAGCAGCCGGTGCAATGCCAGGTTCAGCACGAAGACCGGCTGGTGGGGGCGGGATTGACTCGTCGCCATCGCGATCTGATGGGTGAATTCCTCAGTGTTCGAACGGATCTGACTCGGTTCTGAGTTCGTGTGGCAGGGTCGCTCATCCTCGACGGAACGGCGGACGAGAAGTGCCGCGGTGTTTTCGGCTGGGGGCCGCTCACCCACCAGCGTGAGCACGTCACGCCGGAATCCGGAGACGACCCCGCACACACTGTGTATCAGCCAGCCCCAGACGACATTGCCGTAGAGACGCTGTACACGGTCGGCGTCGCCGCTGCGAAGGGCCCAGTTCAGGGCCGCCACACAGTTACTGTGCTCAGCTGCGATGCGCAGCATCCACTCGTGCTTGTGAGGCCCCAGCAGGCCGTCGGTGACGGCATCGGTGAACTCGACCATGTAGTCGAAAAGCGCGGCGGCGAGTTCCTCGTGTTCGCCGAAGTGGTCGAGTTGCTCCGCGGCATAGGCGCGGATCGACTCCACCATCCGATACCGCTCACCGTCGAACTCCACCAATGACTTCGCCACCAGGGAACCCAGTACGTCGATCACCTCCTCCCCGGACATCCGTGAGATCGCCTCCAGTGTCGCTCCACCGGCGAATACCGAGAACCGCCGTGCCATCCTGGACTCCGCGTCGGTGAGAAGTTCCCAACTCCACGCGATCGCCGCGCGCAGACTGCGGTGACGGGGCACCGAGGAGCGAGACGTACTGGTCAGCAGTTGAAAGCGGTCGGCCACCCGATCGGCGACGTCGCGTAGTGGCAACGCCTGCAAACGCGCCGCCGCTAGTTCGATCGCCAGTGGTACGCCTTCGAGCCCCTGCACGATCGCGCACACATCGGCACAGGTGTCCTCGCTCAGCGAAAAATCCGGACGCACCGCGGCGACACGATCGGTGAACAACCGCACAGCGGGAGAATTCTCGGCCTGTGTCAGCGAAGCGCCGCGGCCAGGCACCGCCAAAGGTCGTACCGGGTACAGCCGTTCGCCCTCGGCCCCCAAAGCCTCGCGGCTCGTAGTCAGAACAGTCAGCAACGGCAGACGTCGCAGCAGCAACTCGATCGAGTAGGCCGCAGCATCGACGACATGCTCACAATTGTCCAGTACCAACAACATCCGGCGATCGTCCATAGATCGCGAGACCACCTCGACCCAACTCGCGGTCGGCTGGCCACCGTAATCCACCTGCCCGAGCGCGGCCGAGATCGCAACCCCCACAGCGGACGGCTGGGTGTGCACGGACCGTTCACGATCCACCGTTGCAAGATCGACGAAGACACAACCGTCGGGCCAGTGTCGCCCGTGTGCGTCGAGCATCTCGCTCGCCAGCCGCGTCTTCCCCACTCCGCCCGAGCCGATCAGTGTCACCAACCGCGATAGACCCAGGAGCCGCAGCACACCTTGCACGTCTGGTCCGCGGCCGAGGAAGCTGGTGAACCGCCGCGGTAGTACCGGATTTTCACTGTGGGTCCACACTTCGCCCCGACTCGGTGCCACCGCGCCCACAAGGTTAATCGCCTGCGAGACCAACACACCGCTGGGGACCGGAGAGACGATGGAGTGACGCGGCGTCGGAGATGAATCCCGTCCGGACTGGACGATTACGCTATGACCCGCCTCGATTGCGGCCCTCCCTGTGCTCGAGGCCGCGATCGCCGCACTCGGCCTCGTGGGTGGGACCGGATCGTTGTCGACGTCGTTGACTGGCGTGCTGAGATGAATCTCAGCCAGCGTATGTCTCAGACCCGGCGACGGCTCGATAGCCAGTTCATCGCGCAGCACCGCTTCCGTCCGTTGGAAAACCTGCAGTGCCTCAGAGCGGCGTCCTACCGTGACCAGGGCCCTGATCAATCGCGCAGCGAGGGTTTCCCGCAGGGAATGGGCGGCAACCGCAACGCCAAGATCGCGAATAACCTCTTCACTTCGACCGAGTGCCTCGTAGGCATCGGCGCGCAGTTCCAAAGCGGTGAGGCGTAGCTCGGTCAAGCCCGCTGCAATTTCCGATAGCCCTGGTGACTCGCCGACATCAACCAGCGGCTCACCTCGCCACAGACCCAGCGCTGTATCGAAACACCTCGCCGCCGCTTCGACATGCCCTGCCGCCAGATGGCTACGTCCGTCGTTCAGCGCCGCTGTAAAGCCGAGCACGTCAATCGCCTCGTCGGCAAGGGCGAGCATGTACCCGCCTGGCTCGCGCACCACGATGCCGGGCAGCATCGCACGCAGCCGTTTGACCAGCGTCTGCAGGGCATTGACCGCGTCCGTCGGTAGGTCTTCGCCCCAGATGTCGTCGATCAGGCGCGCTGGAGGTACCGGTCGCCCAGCCTGGGAGGCCAACAGTGCCAGTAGTGCCCGCACCCGCGCACCACCGATCTCCACAACGGCACCGTCGGGTGCCGTCACCAAGACCGAACCCAGTAGTCCTATCTGCATGAACTGCCTCCTTGCACCCTCAATCAATACTGCGTCCGATAGACGCTATTGTCAATCGGATGTCGATGCCGACGCGAGCACGACCGGCCCGGTTCCGTGCATTCCCGTGACGCTGCAGCAGAATTTCGATCAAGGGCTGCCACCGGGCCGTAGGCCTCGGGTGTCCATGCGTTCGCCGGCCCATTCGATACGCGGCTCACAGATCTGCAGCTCGAAGGGTGAATTGCGCTGGACATCCGTGGACGCAGCCGGCCGGCCCGACACCCTCGTCCGGCTGTCCCACGAAGCCGTTCACGCGGGCACCTACGGGAACGTCGTTGGGCGTGTTGTGGATGGACTATTTACAGCTCGTTCAGGAATTCGTTGACGGCCTTGGCGAAGCCGACAGGGTCAGTGGCGTAGATGAAGTGGTCGGTGTCGAGTTCGACCATGCGGGTGCGAGGGCGGCGGGCGACCATGGCCTCGGCCTGCTCAGCCGGGATCACACCCTGCGTGCCGCGCAGCACCAGGGCAGGGCAGTCGGTGGCCAGCCAGTCGGCCCAATGGTCGCCGTGCACCTTGTCTTCGGACTCGACGATGTCGAGGGGGTGGAAGGGCAGCGACCAGGTGCCGTCGGCACGTTCGCCGACGCGGTCGCCGAAGTGGGAGGCCAAGGGGCCCATATCGGCGATCAGCTGTTCACGGGTGGCCGCTTCGTACGGGAGGGCGGCGAGGAAGCCGAGCGGGTTGACCCCGTCGAGGCCGAAGGAGACCGGCGCTTCGGCGTCGATGAACCCCTCGACGCGCTCCGGGTGGCGGGCGGCGAACTGGTAGCTGTTGACCGCACCCAATGAATGTCCGAGCAGCGCGACTCGATCCAGTTCGAGGTGGTCGAGCAGAGCCAGCAGGTCGGCGAGGTAGCCGTCGCGGCCGTAGTCGGCGGCACGGGCGGAGTGGCCGTGACCGCGCTGGTCCAAGGCGATGAGGCGCCAGCCGGGGGTGAGGCTGGCGGCCAGGTCGGTGAAGCTCGCGGCGTCGGACATGTGGCCGTGCAGGGCGATCAGGACGCGGCCAGTGCCGCCGAAGTCCAGGTAGGAGAGGCTGCGGCCGTCGATATCGAAAGCGGCGCGGGTGGTGGTCATTTCGGCTCCTTCGTTGCTGTGCTGACACGACCGTACATACGTCTCATACAAATGTGCAAGACATTTGTATGAGACAGTGGGACCGGTCACGGTACTGATACCGACCGCAGAGCTTGCTGGCATGTTCTGTCAGAGACCTGTCGAGAACTGACAGCGCTCAGTCGGGTAAGAAGCCGCCGCAGCCCGGCCAGCATCTTCGGATCGCAGCGATGCGCGAGACGTGTTTCACGCCAACATGATTCGCGCGCCGATAATGATCGCTATGTCAAGTTGAATGCCGCGCAGCACCACTGCTCTCGACCGGCCGCCACCGGCGCCTGGACGGTACTACTACGTGACCTGCTCGAAGGATGCGACGAACAACGTCCATCGACGTCGCGCGCCAGCCACCCAACCCGAAGCGCACCACTGCCCGATGAGCCTGTTCATCTCCGCGACCGAACTATCAGGAATCTCTTCCAGCGCAATCGGTTTCGTGCCTATCGTGCGGTTGATCCATCGTGTCATCAATGTGACCCAAGGTGTGCGCCCCACCAACGGCCACCCCGACAGCGGCGGAAGGACGATCTCGTCAGCATGCTCACCGAATCGCGCGAACAGCAACTGGCGACATCTCAGCCGACGCGCAGCGTGACGCCACTGAAACCACCACAACCCGCCCGCCACCCAGAATCCGACACCCAACGCTCGTGTCACGATGATCCACGGACCGGTGTGCAGCGGCAAGTACGTCAATATCAGGCACACCGCAACCAACACCAGCGCGACAGGCTGCGACCGCGCGATAACCGATAGTTCGTTGTTGTCGTAGCTAATCTCGGATACCGCCTGCAGCTCGCGCCGTGCCTGCCCGAGTCGTAGAGCAGTGTTCGGCGGGCACGGATCGCCGAGTTTCTCGGCAACTTCCTCCAGTTTCTTTACTTCCCGAAGCCGTCTCCACACTCCCGGTCGTTGGCCCCCATGCCGGTCCAACAGCGCGCGGGCAGCCATCAACGACGCCGGAACGGCCAATACTGTCACCAGCACCTGAGCAACACCCACTTCGAACCCCCTTTGGAGCGACCGCCAAGCCGACCGCAATGTATCGACACCGACCGACACGATTCGACCAAGCACTCGCAGCTTCGGCTAGCTGTCGTCCTGCTCGCGCAACGGCATTGGAGGATTCGGCGTTGGCGCAGCCACGGTGAGAGCGCGGCGAGCGTTTGCGATCAACTGGTCGTAGGTCAGCACGGTGACGCGCGGATCGTGTGCGTTGTTTCTCCTCAGCGTCTCTGCGACGTCGCCGGCGCACAGGTCTGGTGACAAGAAGGCGCTGTGGCTGACGACGATGGTGACCGATGCCCGCCTGGTGTCCAATCCCAGATCGTTGAGGATCTGGTGTCTGTTCTCGTCGAGTGCGACAAGGTAGTTCCGCGCCTGCCCGATGCTCCTGGACACCGCGGCACCCAACACCCAACCGTTGCGTTCTCGGACGATCGGAGCTGGCACTCGAGCGAGCTTCAACTCGACGACGTGCAGGCTGCTATCGGGACGGACCAAGGTCAGATCCATCTGGTGCTGCACATGCAATCCTCGTCGGGCAGGTGCACTGAGGAACTCTCCCCCGAACACCCACGTCATTTTCTCCAAGCAGGTCTGCAGTGCGCGTTCGTCGGTTTCCTCGTCGAGGACCAGTGACTCGAGTGTGTCCAGGTCCCTGCGCCGGTGGGCCTGCTGGACCAGCGAGGCGACGAGCTCCGACTCCTGCAGACGGCTCAAGGTCTCCGCGACATCGGGGTCGGCCTCGACCGCTGCGGCCAGCCGTTGCAGTGCGGCTGGGAGATCGCGATCGTCGGGGGCCGATGGCGTGAGCGACTCCATGTCGTCGAATCGCAGTTGATTCGCCTGCGCCGATGGCCGCGCGGCGTTGTCTGCAGCGTCACGTTGAACTACCGAAACCCGCAGTCCGACATCGCGACCCCAGGCCGTGACGTCGGCTCCGGATGGTTCACGCATGGATCCGTCCAGATACCTGAGACGGAAGATCGGCAGGGCGTGCTGGTAATGGTGGCCACCGTGGTATTCGACGATGCGCGTATCACGCCATTCCAGGATGGGGCCTTCGTGGTCGATGACGAACTCTCCCAGATACGTGCATCGGTCGGTGTCGACGGTCCGGAACACGCGTAGCGGCGAACCGTGCTCGACGTGATGGAGTACCGGGTGATGGACCCGTGCGCTCGTGTCTCGTCTCTGCTCGTCGACTGGGGTCACCAATACATCTGACTCCCACCACGATCGCCAGAGCCCGTCCGCCTCGGTGGTGGGCACAAATACCAGTGCGTTGGCGGAGTGCCGGGCGAAGCAGGCGCTCCGAGACCGTTCACCACCGTAGGTCTGGTGCACCTCTGCGCGATCGAGGGTGTCGCCTGGACGCAATGCCCATGCGGATGGTCCGACCAGGGGGACCTGACGGTCGTTGTCGGCTAAGGAGATCAGTGCCTCGAAGTCGTGGTCGGGTAGCCAGATTCGTCCCGATCGGATCGTGCGGTGGTATCGCGCGGTCGCGATGTTCGATGCCTGACGCGCCAGCACGCCCAAACGGGAGTCGACCAACTCGGTTGCTCGAATCGGGCAGCTCAACAGCAGTTTATCGAGAACGACTCGAACCAGTGCCCTCGTATGGTGCCGATCCTCGGTGGCCCACTGCCCTTCGGCGACAACGCCGATGGCGATGACGCCATGAATCGGTGCTCGACGCCACAAGATCACCCTGTCGCCGACGACCGCCGCTTGATCGAGTTCCAGTGCGAACAGCCCTACCCTCGGCCACGGGGAGAGGTCATCGAGCGAACTGGTTTCCTTCTCGGCGAGCACCATCCAGGTGTTCACCGCACCGGCCCCTCACAACGAGCGCTCCCATTACCGATCGACATGGACTGATCGTCGTCGATGACCTGCCCTTACGTCGCCGGATCTCACCATCTCCGTGCTGCAGCGACAGTTGTGACGGGCGGTGGGTGCGGTGGCATGCTCTGGGACCTGGGCGCGTTCCGGACGGTCTCGGCTGCTGCCCTGTTGATGAACGGCGTCAGCCTTCGTGTACGGGCTGCTCGCATTGACGCCGTCAACTGCGCTGCCGGTCAGTGTCGTGTACGCCCCGGCGGGGGCGTCGTTGATGGTGGTGCAGCCGCGGAACTGGTCGAGGCACTGGGGCCTCCATGAGCTTCGGACGAACGTATGGTCGCACGCGAGGTCGGCGGAAGGGTTCGCCCGAGGGTCCGCTCGGCCTGGCGGAGCCGGGTTTCACGCTGGGGCGCAGTGAGGTTGCGCCGTACGGGGTGCAGGTCGTCCTGCGTCAGAGCGCTCATGGTTCCTCCTCGACGGTGAGACGGCGTCGCCGTCCTCGACCGGGTGCCGCTACAGGTCTGGTTCGGACAGAGTGAAGGGTTCCAGCCAGTAGGGCAGTCGTTGTTCGAGCACTGCCCAGCGGGCGCGGTCGACGGTGACGATCGGCCAATCGAGTTGTTTGGCCACATCGACGACGTGGGCGGCGCTGATCGTCGACGCCATCGACCACCTTCGATTCGTCAAGCGCCCGTGTGGTCGGCGACGAAGCTATCTACGCTGCGGGCGGGTGTGCGACGGTGGACAGGATGCGCAGGACATCGGCGAGGTTCACGACGAGGCCGGGGTTCTCCGACGCCAACCCCATCTCGATGTACTGGCGGATCAATTCCGAGGCGGTGATGCCTTTGCGTTCGGCGGTGTCCTTGATCGCATCGTCGGTGGTAACCGACCACTTCACAGACCGCTTGACCATGGGCCCCTCGGCCGGAATGTCCTCGGGGCCGGGAAAGCTCTCGTCCGGTAGTGCGTTGGCGAGGTCGAACGTGATCGCTTCGATTCGGTTGTCGCTGTCGGTGCTCATTGGTTGCGCTCCCATTCGGTGAAGATTCCCAGTTCGTAGGTCCGCATGTCGTAGACGCTGCGGATCAGGTAGTCGGCGATGCCGGTGTCATCGTCGTCGTCCTCATCGGGCCGCAAGGTGACGATCATCGGGCGGCCGGTTCTGGTGCGGCCCCAGAACAGCAAGACCGGTTTCCCGTCGTCGGTGCCGGAGACGACCAGCTTCGTCGCGCTGTAGAGGATGTCGGTGACGTCGGCCGGGGTGATACCCAGCGCGGCGGCCATGGTCCGCGCCTTCTGCGTCCAGTAGTAACCCATTTCCCTCAGGATACCTCACAGGAGGTACCGTGGGGGCTGGGATCGCCTCGGGACCAGTCAGTACAGCGACGATGTTGATCGCGCCACTCCCCCGCGCCCCTCGCGCCTTCATGAAGGCTGTTGACATGACTTCTGTTTCGGCGTGGGCGGCGCACGCGCGCAGACTTCCGGCGCCACGGGTGTCGGTATCCACTACCGAACGCTCGCAACATCTACCGCGACCAACTGGATCACAAGAGTTCGAACAGGTGACCCGATCGAAATTGACGCCGCGAGCAGGCGGGTCTTCGGCGGTGCCATCGGATCACGAAAGTCGATGCGTATCAGGGGATTCTGGGTACCCGACAACGATCACGTAGTAGCCCAGGGTGATCAGGTCACGGTCGAACACCGTGAGCCGCTCCCCCCTTTCGATGGCGATGTTGTTGATTCGGGTTCCCAGGCGTGAGTTGTTGTCCTGGATCCACACGCGACGATTGAGATCGACTCCGATGATCGCGTGATCCCTGGAGACACCGAGGGCTGCGAGCCAATCAGGAAACGGTCCGTCTTCGCCGCGGCTCAGCCTGACCTGCCTTCCCGGCAAGATGTGCAGCTGTAACCATAACGCGCGAACGCTGGTCACAAGATCGCGGTTATACGGCCGCAGGGTGAGGGTCAGCAGCTGGTCTTGATCAGCACTCACGGCGGTGATTGTGCCCTGAGACGATCCTTCTTCTCGCCGACGGGAAGAGGGTTGGCTGTGAGTGTTCGTGCGCGCGGGGCACTCTCGTGGTGTCTGAATCAGGCCACGAAATGCTGAGCAGTTCTCGGCTCGAATCATGATGCGGCGAGGGGTCGTCAGTTAGGTCGTATCCCGTTGTCCACCTGAATTTTTGACAACCACCGCACCAGATCGAAGACTTCTGCCTCGGGCCCCAGCACTTCGCACATCGCGGCGGCGATATCGGCGCGCTCGCGCAGGATGTGCGCCGACCGCGGCCCGAAGATCTTCGGCATGGCGAGCGCAAGCCCGGCCCACAAGTGTGGGCGCCGCGGGTCGGTGCGCAGATCTCGCGAGTACAGCGCCAGTGCCTCGACGAGGTAGCCGGTGAGGTAGGCGCGATCCCCCGCGGGTGGGCGTTGGTCGGGTGCGACCGAGTACGCACTCGGGTCGGCGGCCGTCAATTGCGCCACCAGCGAGAGGCTCTCGTGTCGGGGCAGAGCTGCTTTGGTGGTGGACGCTATTGCCGGCGCGAGAACGCGAACCGGTTGGCGGCCGCTGCGCCACCGCGCGGTCAGCTCGGCGATATCGTCGGGGTCCGGAGTCAGGTTGCGGACAGTCCAGAAGGTGCGATGTGCGGTGGCGGCTTCGGTGGCCGCCCGCATGGCCGCGGCCGGGACGTCTTCCTCGTCCCATTCAGCCATGGTTGTGGTGAGTCCGGCGAGTAGACGCCGTCCGGGTTCGGTGAGCAGTCCGCAGGTTCGTGCCTGGTGGATCGCTTCGGTGAGCTGCGTGCGCCAGAGCGCGAAATCGGTGTGGGCTTGGGGTGAATCGTGGCAGGCGGCGTGGCGGTGGGTGCGCCAGAAGTCGACGACGCCGAAGAACGCATAGATTCCGTGCAGGAGGCCGAGGATCGGACGGGGGTCGTCGCGCCAGGGGGCGTAGAAGCGTGGAGTCGGGTCCGGAGCGAACAGTTCGACTTGGTCGGTCAGCAGTGCGAATTTGGTGTGCTGGGTTTCGTGGATGAGGGTGAGCGCGAGCTGACAGGCATCCGCCGGTGCGGTGGTGTACACACTGCCGACAGCACTGAAGGACGTGAAGCTCGTGGCCAGGGCCACCGGTTCGGCACTCAGCGGCGCGACGGACCGCAGACATTCCCGCATCGGCGTGAGGTAGCGGTCGAAGTCGCGCTCCAACAGTTGCCAGGCACCAGCGAAGGTGTGCTGCCATTGTCGGGCTTGTTCGGCGGTGAGGCGTGGTTCGAGGGCAGTCGGTCGGTGGTGGCGGAAGGGGTCGAGGTCGTCGAGCAGCACGCGCGCCTCGCTCGGCGTGCCGCGCAGCCAGCGCTGTGGCAGCCAGTGGTGATCGGATTCGTTTGTCGCGGAGTCGATCTGTATTCGTCCGCCGGACCAAGTGATGTCGATGCTTCCGGCGGCTGTCCAGCGCACGTGACCGAGTCCGCAATGATCGGGTGTGTCGAGTTGGGCCAGGCCCAGGCCGGGGAGCATCACGCTGCCGTTGCGGATGAGCACGTCGACGTGGCCTTCGGGTCGGCACGCGATGCCCGCTGCGGCGGCGAGCCAGCCGAGGTAGGCGCAGTCGGCCCACAACGGAGTCTCGGCGTCGGGTCCTCTGCCGGCCAGGCGATCCAGGAGGCGTTCGAGCCATGTCCCGGTGTGGGGATAGCAGAGCATCTCAGCGATGACCGCTGGATGGTCGGCCTGCAGCTGAGCCAGTTCGTGGTAGGCGTTGTGCAGGTGGCGGACGGCGGTGACGGAGGCGCCATCGGGCTCGACGGTGGCCATCAGCAACCGCAGCAGGATCAGGCGTATGGTCAGCAGTCCCCGCTCCAGTTTCGCGACAGCGCGTCGGGTTCCGTGGCCGGAGCCGAAGTCCGTTGTGATCTCGTCGAACTCGGAAGCGGCGACAGGCATACTCGTCTCCCTTGCTTTCCAGGTGATGTGCGCTCGAATGTCGGTCACGAGCCTGTGCGGGCCACGGCACGCTCGAACGATGAATGGGAAGAAGCCCGGACCTCGTGTTATCGGGCTACTCCTCTGATCGCGGCGGACAGGTCGATGCTCACGCGGGCATCGATGTGGTGGATGAGTTTGGTCAGGTCGGGGCAGTACACCGAGGGGTTGCGGAATCCGCTGCCCTGCCGGTAGCGGTGCACGTAATGTCCACCGCCGCAGACGGTGTGGATCGGGCAGGCCCGGCAGGTCGGGTGTAGGGCTTGGATGCCGATCTGGCGTGCGATGATCGACGGGTCCCACATAGCCGCGTCGAGGGGATTGTCTCGGTCGATCGCCTGGATTCGGGTCGCGCCGTCGAATGCCGATTTGAGTTCGTCGACCTGTTCGAGTGAGCCGTCGGTTTCGATGACCGCCAACCGTATCGGTGTGATCCCGATGGCCTCGTAGGCTCGGTGGCCACCGAGCAGTCTGTTCATGATGACCGCGAACAGTCGGATCTCGGTTTCCTGTTCAGGGGCGCTGTACCAGCGGTCGAACACGGTGATCAGCCAGTCGGCGTAGGGCGTCGTGGCCGGATCGGTGCTTCTGTGTGGGGGCGGGGTAGTCCAATTGCCGTGTGGTAGAAGCAGGTCCACCGCCGGTGGGCGGTGGGTCAGCAGTGCCTCGTAGGTGCGGATCGGGTCGTTGTCCACATCGATCGTGCACAGCAGCCCGGAGAACAGGTGGCGGTGCTCGTCGGTGAGCAGCTTGTTCAGCCCATCGAGCACGCTGGCATGGCTGCCGATTCCTCGCGGCGAGATGCGATGGCGGTCGTGGCCGGTTTCATCACCGTCGAGGCTGACGCCGATGCGAATGTTCCATCGCTCGCAAACACGCAGGACCTCGTCATCGATCAACACACCGTTGGTTTGAACGCCCAGACTCAGATCGAGATCGGGTTCGAGTGTTTGGCGAGCGGTGCGGGCGAAGAAGTCCAGCTCGGTGGCGCCCACGAGCAGCGGCTCCCCGCCGTGCAGGATCAGGTCTACCGCGGTCAGACCGTGGCGCGCAGCGTGTTCGGCGATCATGTGGCAGCTGCTGGTGAAGGTGTCGCGGCTCATGGCTTTGGGTTTGTGCCGCCAGCTCTGGTCCGCCATTTCATAGATGTAGCAGTAGTCGCAGGCGAGGTTGCAGCGGCCGTGGATCTTGATCACGTACTCGGTGAACGCCTGGGGCTGCCAGCCTCTGCGTCGCAGCGCCGTGTATTGCACTCGCCAACCGCTCCACGGCAGTTCTTCGAAGCTTTGTTGCACGGTTCGAAAACACCCCTTGGTCTCGCCGCCGCGGTGGTTCGGTGGTCGGTCGGCTGCCCCCGAGGATCGGCTCGCCGATCACCCGGACGATGGAACTATCGGTCCACGGCGATGAAGGAGTTGAAATCAGCGGCGCGGCTGTCGGATTGGGTGAGGCGCCGCTGCAATGCCGCGCGCAGGGCAGGGCTGGCCGCGCTCATCACTCGCTCCAGGTCGGTGTCGACCAGTTCGGACATGCTTCCCATGACGGATTTTCCCTTCGAATACCCTCCCGGTACACGGTGACCGATTCGACGACCGGAAGGATCTGACGCAATGAGGTTCCGGGGAAAGTCGGCACATCCCGGTCGACATATCCTATTGCAGCACAATCAATTCCGATACCACGCCCCTCCCCAGCGATGAGAAGACCGCGGAGCTGGTCCACGTCGAGAACCAGCGGGCGGGTGGCAGCGTGTTGGCTGGGAGGGCGACGATTTGGACATTGGCGCCGATGTCGGGCGCTTCGGCGCAGTGTCCGTTGCCGATGAACACCGGGACATAGGTGGGTGCATCACAGTTGGATTCGCTGCCGGGGGAAGGATCCCAGGTCGGATGTTGGCTGCATCCTCGCCGGGCCGCTGCGGGTCACCGCCGGTCGTCTTCCTTGAGGTCGTGGTTGACCGGCGTTTTTGACGTGGGCCTAGCCGGCTGCTTCGGCACCTGCGACACGGCCTCCACGACTTTGTCGCAATATTGCTGATAATCGTTCTGGATGCTGTCGATAGTGGTGGACAGTACTTGCAGGACCGGGTCGAGCATGGTGTTGTGATTCCAAAGTTGGTTCGGTGGGCTGATAGTCCTGAGCGAATGATTGAGCGTTGCGGCCGACTTGACTATGTTGTCGCGGTGCACGTTGTGCACATTGACTATTTTCGCCGACGCCGCAATAGCCGCTTTATCCTGATCGCCAATGGATCTTTCTTGATCGGTAACGGTGTTCAACGCATTGTTGTAGGCATCCGCTCCCGCGCCCTGGTTCTGTTCCAGCGCGGCGATGTTGGACGGATTCAGTGCGTACGGCTGCACGATTTCTGGCTTCTTGCTTCCGAACTGACTCAGAATCTTGTGCAGCACAGCATTGCCGTCCCGAATCGATGCCTGAACGGCTGGCTCCGCCCAAGGAATCTGGTCGATGGAGACGTCGTTGGGCTCGGGCGGCGCCGCGGTGTTGAGGGTCGACTCCAACTCGAACGGTTCCGTTCCGCCGCTTTCCAACAGAATGGCATTGCCGAAGTTGTCGACCGCGAACCGATGAGGGATAAGCAGCGGTTCGGTATCGTAAAAAGCGCCATCACGAGCCGTACCGTCCAGCCCGTAGATCTTGTAGGCTTCTGCGCTGTCCGACCAGACCATCTCGTATTGCCCGTTCGGCGACATTACCTCTACGGTGCCGTCGGAATGAGGAGCCATCTGGTGGTCGAATATCGAATCGGGAGTATCGGTGGTCCGCGCCGAGGAAGGCGGAGTCAAAGCCGACACCGGAGTCGCGGCCGACCACGGAGTCTTGTTTGGCGCGGTGTCGCCAGGATCCGCCATCAGATCTGCGATCCGGGCGAAATCACGCTCCGCGCCTTGTCCCGGTCGACCTCGGACATCGACGTCTTGTGCTCATGAAGTTGGGCGGCCAGGGCGTCATGACTATCAGCGTGGCCGAGCACTCTGTCCTCACGCCCTTGGTAATAGTCGTACAGCGGCTGGAGGGAATAGGCTATCGGACCCAGTTGCTCAGGCAGTGTCGCGAGTGCAGCCGGCTGCGGAGCGACGTGGGTACGGAGGTGGTCGGCCCGCGCGGTGTGCAGCGGAGGATTTCGATCCAACTCGTCATAGTCGACGACGACACCGATTTTCGCGTCATGACCCGACATTCGATCCGTCCTTCCAACTCTCCCGCTGCCACGTCCCGACAAGTTGTTCCATCCGGGGCCGTCACCAAGCCACCGCCGACCAACGGCGACGCGCTGCGTAGCGGGAAGGGCCGCCCACCGGGGAAACCCTGGAAGCCTCACCCTATCCACAGCCGGGCAGACCTCGATTCCCATACACGGGAACATCATTCGGTCTTCATCTGCCTCCACCGAGGATCGGCTGCGATATTCGATTGTCTGCGAGGAGAATTCACATCCCGCTGCCGGCGGAAGCGCTCCCGGAAGACGGAGGCAGGAACGGCGGATGGGACGGGCCCGACGGCGGTATGTATCGGTGGCTGTAACCGGGCCATCCGATATCGCTGGGGCCATCCCGCCGTTCATATGACGGAGGCTGCGAGGAACCGTCCCCAATCCTCTGCTTGGAGTTCTTCGATGAACTGCTCCCCTGCTCCGAATCCGGGTTCTGCGACGTCGGTGTATCAACCGCGAAATCGGCGAATGCCGACGTCGCACTGACCAGCGGTACCGCAGCGATGGCCGTGGCGACCGCGATGAAGGTTATGTGTCGAGACACCGCTTGTCGAACAGCGAACGCTCTCATGTCGGTTCCCCTCCGGACTCGGCGAGTCTCATCCACACGACCATCTCGGTGACCTGAGGGCGTCGCGGGGGGCGGATACCCACCTATCGATCAGGGATAATGTATCGACGCATGCCGGTCGACGGTCTTGCCATTCCTGGCAAGACCGAAGACGCTGTTGACCGCCGCCTCGTTGGCGCGCCGCGGCGCGAGATATCCTCGGATATTTCATGATTCGGACACTCAGGGACCGGCTCACAGGCATGGGGATTGGGATGCCCTGAAATCTCGTGGCGATCCTGATCAGGCAGGACAGCACCGCAACGCCTCGGATGCCGACCTTGTGTTCTGGCACAGCACCTTCGAGGAGATCGGCGGTGACGACTAGGACGCGGCCGAGGAAGGTGGGACGGCGACCTTACCTGGGTCTGCGGCTGACGAGCCCGCGCCTCGGGTGGGCGCCCGTGTTGAGCGTCGCCGACAGTCAAATCCGTTGTGACTGCCCAGTATTGGGGAGGATCGTGGCGATGTTACGTTTGTAGGGTGTCTTGATGGCGCAACCGACAGTCTCGCAACCGGCCGGCGCTCAGACCACCCCCAGCCCGACTCCACGGTCCGCTCGGCCGATCCCCGGGAATTGGCTCTATGCATTGGTAGTGGTCGGGAGTGTCTCAGTGTTCCTCATGATGTTCCAGCCCTGGCTGAAAGCCTCCGGCTGGGACGGCAAGGGCACCGTGGACGCCTTCGGCCGCATGACCCGTACATCCAGTCATCTCAATCTGTGGTCGCGTGCCGCGCCGCCGGGCATGAGGATCAGCGGATTCTGGGCGATCCTCGCAACTGTCCTGATCTTCATCGTTGTCTGTTCCGCCGTCCAGGCGATGCTCAACAACAATCAGACGGCGGGCGTTATTACCGCCTTCGGAACAACAGCGATAGCCGCGCTCGTACTTTTCATGGTGATCAACTTGGACGACAACATACCCAAGATCCAGGGCTCACTCGGAATGGGAAATGATCTGGGCCCGCAGTTGGGACTCGTGCTCGGCGCTCTCCGACACACGGGTTCCTATCCGTGGCCCGGTGAGCCGGTACCTCTGAGTGTCGCTGGCCTCACGAATTGGGCCTTCGGGGCGACCGCGGCAGCCTTCGGCTCGGCGATCATCGCGGTCAGACTCTCCTGGCGCAACGTTCTACGGGTAATCACCGCGGCGGTCGGCAAGGTCGTATGACCACAGTCGGCTCGTCAATAATTCCCCGCAGTCCAGACAAGTAGTGATTCCCGTGGCAGATTCGACCATTTTCCACAACCGAGACTTCCTGTGGTTATGGTCCGGCAACACCGCTTCCACTATCGGGCTTACCGGCGCTCGCATCGCGTATCCGCTGCTGACGCTCATCCTCACCGATTCGGCGGTCGCGACGAGCTGGGTGTCGTTCGCGATCGCCCTACCCAGCCTGCTGTTCGAGGTACCCGCCGGTGTCGCGGCCGACTACCGCGATCGCCGGCGCATCCTCATCCGATGCCAGACCCTGGGATTGATCGCGACCCTGGTCGCCACCGCGGTCATTCTCCTGCGGCCGCCCGGCTTGTCGCTGCTTCTCGCCGTCGCCGCCTTCGTCGAGGGCACGGCGTACGTCTTCTTCCAAACCAGCGAACTCGGGGTGGTCCACGACGTCGTCACCGCAGAGGAGCGTCCCGGCGCGTTCGCGCTGATCGAGGCCCAGCAGCCGATCGGCAATATGGTGGGTCGGGCCTTCGGCGCGGCCATGCTCGGACTTGCCCGCAGCCTGCCGTTCTTGGCGAACGCGGCATCGTATCTGTACTGCCTGTGGGCACTGTCCCACTTGCGGGCCCGCGTTCCGGACCGGCCCGTCGCCGCGGGTCCGCCGGCTGGCATCTGGGATTGGAACAGCACCTGGGCCGGGGCCAGGGCGCTGTGGAACGAGCCGTTCGTACGGCATTCCACGCTCACGATCGGATGCACGAACGCGATCTTCCAGATCTTGATCCTGTTGCTCACCATCAAGGTGAGAGCCGGCGGTCACTCGGTCTGGGCTGTCGGCGTGGTACTGGGCGCGACGGGTTTCGGCGGCATGCTCGGCGCCGCTGTTGCGACCAAACTCGCCCGCATCGTCAGCCTGCGGGTGATGTTCACCTGCAAACTCTGGGGGTGGGCGATACTGTGCGCGCTCATGGCGGCCAGCTCCAGCGCGGTGGTCCTCGCGGTGTGCTGGTCGGGAGTCGGCTTCGTCGCGGCCATCGGCAATCTCGCTCTGATGTTGCATCGCGTACAGGCGTTTCCAGAGGATCTGGTCGGCAGGGTGTACGCCGCAACCAAACTCATCGCCCACGCGGGGGTGGCCGTCGGCGCCCTACTCGCGGGAGCCCTACTCACCACTCTCGGCGTGGGAACCACGGGATGGCTGCTCGTCGCCGCCATGGTCGTGCTGGCGCGGCGAACACGCCGATTCCCCGAACCGCGAACGCAAGTCATCCAGGCTCGGCCGTCTGCGACACCGCGCCCGGCGAACTGGATCGCGCGACTCTCGCACAACGGCCCGGTAGACCCGAATGGATTGTGAGGCACGGGTTTCGCAGCTGACCTCTTGATTCGATGCCTAGAACGGGCAGGCCGAAAGCAAAAGAGGAACGCCTTTGGGCTGCCGCTCCCCCGGCCGCAGACCTTGCCGAGCTACGGTGGGAGAAACCTGTCGCGCCACAACGCCTTACCCCAGCCTGTATCAGGAAAGGATCTCGTCACACCCGCACGAAGACGGGGTCTGCAGCCAGTGCAGCGAAACCCTCCTGGCCCGGACCCCGAAGCCCCGCAGGGTGAGAAGGTCAAATTTCGAGCTGAGTCAACCGCACAGTACGGCGGATCAGGTGCAGCTCCCGAAGATGTGCTCAGTCATCGCCGCGGCGGTCGCTTGGAGAGGAGCGTCGTCATTGCGTTACTCCCGGCCGCCAGAATTGCCCTCTACACCGTGGTCTGGAAAGGCTGCTGGACTCCGAAGTCTGCCCACTCATCGACAATGAACCAACACCCCGAACTCGGGACTTTCTTCATGGATCCCGGGTTCGAGATGTCGGCAGGCAACCATGATTGACCTAGCCCCGAGAAATGTCCTCCTTCAGGGGTAAGCGCTCTCCATTCTATACTCGCGGACAGAATGATCCCGCCATTTTGTCGAGTGACAAGATGACGGGCTGCTAATAGCCTTTCGGCGATCGGTTCGGGTCGGCTTGTTGTACCCTTTCGGCCAGGTTGGACCCATCCATATGGACGTTGTACTCGTGCATTACATAGTTCATGCTCGCGATTATATTGGCCTTCGGATTGGTGATATCGGCGAGCGATGCCCCCGGTGGCAGGTTCGCCAAGAAGGTGCCCGGAATCGTTTGAGTAAGACCTTGCGAAGGATGTCCGGCCCTAGCGTTGCTGTCGGAGGTGTTCACACTATCGGGGTCGCCACCAGATTCTCTGGTTATGAGTGTTATATAGCCGTTCGTCCAATTCTGACGGGCTATGGGATCCGTGATGCCCAAATAGTCGAGCGCCTTGCCGATCTCTGTCGCCAATTGCGCTGGAGTCATCTGGATGTGTTTGCCCTTGAGCCCCGAATTTTCGTATTCCTCATCCACATAAGAGCCTGATCCTGCCGGATTAACAGGTGCGTACTCGACATACTGGTTGGCAGCATTTCCGGAGTCTGACGGAGAATTGTAGCCGATCGGAATGAAGGGCGAAGGCCCGTCCGTGACGGGCGTGTCGTTGCGAACGGCATCAGAGTTCGCGTTGAGCTGCCCATAGGCTTGATCGAAATCGTTCTGAGCCTTACTCACGATACCGTCGAGAGCCCCGGACACGCGGATCTGGTCCGGTACCGACGGATTCTCGTCGGGCACTGTATCCAGGGCATCTTTGACGTCGTTGATATATCCGGAGGTCTGCATTGTGAGTTTGTTCGCGACGGTGGCCGACTTCGCCGTAACATCGGCGACGCTCGCGTTGAGCGAGCTCAGGTCAGTTTCGAGCTTATCGGCCTGTGCGGCACTCAGCGAGTAGCTGGTTTGAAGTTCACCGGAACCCGGCAGGGCGGCAGGGGGCACACTCAAATTCGTGGCCACTGGGGCTATAGCATTACCACCGCCGACTACCGGCAGCAGCGTCCGGAAGAACTTCTGGGTACTGTCGATGTGAGGATTCAGAAGTGGCGCGTTTTGCTTGTGTTCAAGGGTGAACGGGGTTGTCATTGCTCACGTTCCGTCGCACTCTAGCGCGATCGATGGAGGCCCAGATATGAGCGAACACGAAGCATAACCACCGGCTATATTTCGTGTTCGCTGCACATCCTGCTAATAAATCGATCTAAACATGGATGAATGAATTGAATGCGTGGATACCGGTACCGCTGCCGCCGGCGATTCCGCGCCGCAGAGCCGTCCGCAGGGCCGGTGTGGCCGAGTCGAGCAGTTCCGTGAGTTCCATCGTCGAGAGTTCGGACAATGACAGGGTACTGCGACTCATGAGGGCCTCCTCCTTGATCTCGGATCAGCGCCGGTGGGCGCTGACGACTCTGATAGATCCCAGTATGGGTGGCACCGCGATCAGCGCCCTCCCGCTCATGGGAAGGTAGGGAATACCCGTGCTATGCGCGCTCGGATCTCAGGGGGGTACCGTACACACGCCTGCTCAGAGTTGCTCGTGATGTGTGTGGTACGCGGTGACTATCTCCGAGAGGATTCGGCCGCGGTTCTGTACGTCGTAGCCGTTGTCGCGGGCCCATTGGCGGATGATCGCATTCTGGCGAGGATCCACCAGTTTGGATTTGGCGCTCTTGCCGCGCGGGGAATGTCCAACCTTGCGGGCGAATGCGGTCCATCGAGAAAGCGCGACACGCAGGTCATTGGCGTTCGGCGCGGATAGATCGAGTTCGTAGGAGACGCCGTCGAGCCCGAATGATATGGTCTCTGCCGCCTCGGTCTCGCCGTCGAGATCATCGATGAAGTTGACGACCACCTTGCGTACCATGGATGTGAATTCCTTTCGGTTCGTTACGGAGATCAGAATATATTTCCGGCGGAGGGTGAACTGGGAGTCTGCCAAGAAATTCGATCGGCGAATGAACCGTATTCCCCATCATGGGAATCAAGAGATGACCGTGGCATCCGATATGGGCTACAGTCTGTCGTTGCCCGGGTGACCGACTGTCAACCTGCACCCCCGGGCACTCCACGGGCTCCGTCGCATCACCACTTCGAGACAGTTCCCTCCGTCGTCGAGCGATGGTGGATGCGGCAAAGTCGCACAGCGAACTATTTGTCCTGGCCGTGCACGGTCGTGGTCCCCCGTCGGCCCGGACTCCCACGAGCGCGTGGGGTCCGGGCCGGATCCTCGAGTCAGCTGAGAACGCCATCGATGCATAGACTCGCCGAGCGCCAGGTGGGCGCGGGACGAGGGGACTGGGCGTCGAATGCCCACTGCGAGACCGGGCCGACCGAACGCCACAGGAGGAAGCCGCCGGTGGAGACGACCTCAAAGAGGTCTTCGGAGCCGTCGATGAGCTGGTTGCCCGAACAGTAGTCGTTGTAGTCGGTGCCGGGTTGGCGGGCGCCGGGGCTGAACTGCCCGGCCGGATTTCGCACGGACCCGGGACTCGCCACGGTGCTGGTATGCCCCTGCGCCGATCGCCTGGTCCAACTCGGTGCGCCGAAAGTATCTGTCTGACAGGTGAATGCGAGGCCGCCCGCGTAGACGGTTGCCCCTTGGCCGTAGTTGGTACCGGCCCAGAGACAGTGAGCCCCTGGCATGTCCGCGGAGGCCGGGGTGGTGGCCGCGGCGATCCCGAAGGCGCCGAGAAGGACGGCGGTCGCCGCGGCTAGCGGGGCTCGTAGCCGGGAGACCGTGTTGGGGTGGTGGCTGTGATTGCTTTTCGCGATCGTGAACATCGACGTCTCCGTATCGTCGCGTGCGTTCCGCGCCGACGGACCATTCGTATGGCGGCGCACTTACTGACGCGATTAATGTACCGATACCTAACGGCACATTATGGGTACGGGCAGCCAATCATGGGAAGGGATAGGGAGCGCGCTCAGACGTCGCGAAGAACGTCCGACAGGTCGGCGTCCTCGTCGATCCGACGCTCGATCAGCCGGTTGACGAGATCCCCGGTGGCGTGGCCCGGTATCGACAAGACCGCTGTCACCCGCGCGGCGAAATCCGCGAGATCGTCCCGGCCCCGGGCCGAGGCGGTGTACGGCTCCCAGGAGTCGCGCAGCAGGAGGTCGACGAAGCGGCGGGCGATGCGGTCGCAATCGGCGCGCAGTCGTTCGAGTTCCCGAAGCGCCTCGTCACACGGCACGCCCAGCACCGCGAAGCTGTCGAGCAGGGTCGCCATGACGGGGTCGGCGATGCGGTAGGTGGTGGCGTCGACCGGCTCGAAGACTCCGGCGGCGACGACGCGCGCGAGCCCGTTGGGGGCGTCGGCGAAACGCTCTTGCAGCTCGGTCGCCGACAGCGTGGCCGCGGTGTTCTCACTCGCTGGGGGCGCGGTTTCCACGACACCGAGGACCGCGCCCAGGTCGTCGCCTCGATCCCATGCGGCGAGCAGCTCCTTGATGCCGTTGAGCTTGATGCCGCGGTCGAGGAGCCGGCTGATCGTGCGGACCCGATTGAGGTGTTCGTCGCCGTAGTAGCCGGTTCGTCCGCGCAGCTGGGGCGGGGGCAGCACACCTCGCTCGTGATAGACACGCACACTGCGCACGGTCGTCCCGGCGGCCTGCGCGAGTTCGTCGATGGTGTATTCGGCCGCTGCTGCCATGAGATAAGGAAACCACATCCTTCTCGCGAGGTCCCGCGCACCGTTGTGACGTCGACTATCGTGCCGATGGATCGTGATCTCGATTCGAGCGACACCGGGTGCGCCGCGCGGCTGCCGTCAGCGCTGGTCGCCGACCCGGAAATGCTTCCCTCCCTTGGAAATTCGACGGGATTTCGTCCTCGTGCCCTGACCTATTCTTGGCCGATGAACGACGCGTCGCACACCCGGGTGAGTTCCTCCGAACGCGACCGTGCGCTCGACGAACTGGCACAGCACTTCGCGGTGGGCCGGCTGTCGGTCGAAGAGCTCGAGGAACGCAGCTCTCGGGCGCTGCGGGCGATCACCGTCGGGCAACTGGCCGAGGCATTCGCGGATCTTCCGGCGGCACCCGCCTCCCGGCAGGGTTCGTACCTGACCGATGGCGCCCTGCCGCGGACGGTGGTCCGGGTCGGTGCGGTCGTGGTGTCGGCCATGGTGTGCCAGGTCGTCTTCGGTGGCGTGTGGTGGTTGTTGCTCGTGTTGGTCGTACCCGTGGTCGTTGATGGTATGCGCGCCCGGTGAGCGGGGTTACCACCGCGTTCTGGGCCTGACCAGGTTGGCCAGATCGATCAATCGGTAGCGGTGTAGGCGTTCCGGGGCCAATCGCGCCACGGTGCGGAGGCAGGCTTCGAGTCCCTGTCGGAGCGAGTTCTCGAGGAATGGATAGCCGAGGATCTCGAGGTCGGCCCGCTGCTGGTGGTATCCCTTGCGCAGGCACTCCAGGGCGGCGCCGACCACCAGCACTCGTAATTGAGGGGCGCGGGGTTCCTCGGGGAGTTCGTCCAGTCGCGCCGCGGCCGTGGTGAGTTCGTCCTGGGTGATGTGGGCGGGTGGTCGTGAGACGAGCAGCAGGCTCCCGGTGAGCCGGGTCAGTGCGAAGTGGCGCGATGCGGTAGGTACCTGGTCGAGGATCTCGACCGCGGTGAGTACATCCCCTGCGGCGACCAAGCCTCGGGCGAGGCCGACCGCGGCGCTGATAGCGCCGTGATTGACCTGCCACACGGCGTGGAAGTTGTCCAGTGCGACGGTTTGCCAGCGGTCGCGATCGCCGCCGGGTTCCTCCGCAGCCAGCTCTGCGGAGGCCGCCAGTGCCAGCGCGGGGGCGATCTCGCCCGGGAGCATGGCGTGGACCGTGTCGAAGTGGCGATGCGCCCGGTCGGGATAGCGGTCGAGCAGAGCCGCGATTCCGATGTACCACTCGATCCGCCAGTCCTGGCGATAGCGGGGACGGAGTTCGGCCAACAGTTCACACGCCGGCACCGTCTGACCGAGGTCGAGGTGTGCGCGGACGGCGGTGAGGGCGCCTTCGAGCTCGTAGGACGCCGGCGCCGGGATCGTCCCGGCGAGGATGCGATTGTGGGTGCGGTACAGGGCGTCGAGCGCGTGGCGGGCTTCGCTGTGCAGCAGGGTCGACAGCAGGGGCGCGGCGGGATCGTCGGTGTCGATGAGCGGGATGGGCAGGGCGGCGGCGATGGCCTGTGGGTCGAGCTCGGCGCTGTGGTGGCGGCCGGTGACCATGCCGTCGGTCTTGGCCACGAAGGTGTCGATGCCGAAATCGCCCCGCATGGAGCTGAATTCGACCGAGGCCTGGGGATGCTCGGTTCCGGTGTCGGTGGCGAGCACCATGCGGAGCACGCCGGCGAGCTGGCAGTACATGGCGTAGGCGGAGGGAAATCGGCGTTCGGGGTCGGGGTCGGTGGCCCGCTCGAGCAGCCGCCGCAACGCGGGATAGCGGCGCAGCACCGGTTGTTGGGCCGGATCGGGGATGCCGGGCGGGAATCCGTCCGCGTCGTCGCGCCGCAGATCGAGAACGAGCGCGGCCAGGGTGCGGCCGACCGAGTGGATATCGGCGGCGATCGTGGGGCCGGTTTCGGTGAACTCGGGCGCCATGTATCCCGGCGTGCCGTAGATGGCGCCGTAGGAGTCCATGGCCGCGACCGCGCCGAGGTCGATGAGTTTGACCTCCTCGCCGGTGACCATGATGTTGTCGGGTTTGAGGTCGTTGTAGGCCAGACCGAACGAATGCAGGTAGTCCAGTGCCGGAAGGACTTCCATGACATAGGCGATGGCCTCGGCGACTGGCAGGACGGCGGGTTCGTGTTGCTCGACCATCGTCTTGAGGGAACGGCCGCCGACGTATTCCATCACGATGTAGCCATGGGGCGATTCATGGCTGTCGGCGTGCTTGACGAAGTTGTAGATCTTGACGATGCCCGGATGCGCCATCTCGGAAAGAAATTGGCGTTCGGCGACCTCGACGATATGCGCCTCGAAGTCGAGCGGGTTCTGCAAGCCCTTCAGAACTACCCAGCGGTCGCTGACGTTGCGGTCGATGGCCAGGTATATCCAGCCGAGCCCGCCGTGCGCCAGACAGCCCTGTACCTCGTATTGCTCGGCGACGACGTCCCCGGTGCGCAGGTGGGGGCGGAAGTTGAACGGCGATCGGCAGTGGGGGCAGACCCCTGTGACGGTGCCGGGTCGTCCGTCTTCACGACGGCCGACCGGGCGCGCGCAGTTCCAGCAGAAGCGTTTGGCCTCGGGCACTTCGGGATCGGTGAGCACCACCTCGCGCGGATCGACGGGCACGGCCCTGGGCAGTTGCACCAGACCACCGCCGAGACGGCGGACGCTGGGACGTGATCGAGCGCTGCGCCCGGACGGTGGATCGGCGTCGAGGTCCTCGTCATCGGGGTCTTCGATATCGAGGAGGTCCACGGGCGCGGGTTGCCGGTTGGCTTCCTCGTCGGGCGAGAGTCGCTGGGTGGCTTCGGTTTCCGCCGGTGCCGCGCGCAGCGACGTGGTGAATCGCTGTCCGGGTGTGAGGGCGACCGATCGTCGGGTCGACCAGGGATTGGGCTGCGGCCGGGGTATTTCGGTGCCGCGCATACGCCGGTCGGCCCAGGGGTGTGATCGCGGACCTCCGACGGCGCTGGGTTGGTCCGGCATGGAAACCTCTCGTGCCCACCGTGCAATCGAGGTCTCATTCTCGGGTTCACCCGACGACCGCGCGTGGTGGCGTGTTCCCCACGGCGGGAAGGGCGCCCAGTGCCGAGTCCGCCCCGATGTCCGACACCGGGACGGACCCTTGTGTCCTGCTACTCCCCCGTCGAGTGATCCAGCGTCACGCCGACGTCCGGGGCCGTGTCTTCCCGACGTGGGCCGGGCAGCGAGACGGCGGGATAGACGAAGGTGTTGTCGTCGCCGGGGGCCACGGAATCCCGCAGCCGCGGCGGCACCTCGATGACCACGGGATACTGACCGGTGAATCCCTGACGCTCGGCGGCGACGCGTAGAACGCGACCGCGCACCGCGAACCAGCCCACCACGAACGCCGGCACCATCACGAACAGCATCGCCATCACCGCGTAGCGTTGCACGTGGTCCTTGCTACTGGCCATCAAGACGACCACGCCGGCCAGGAACAACAGGGTCGCGTAGCTGGTGTAGGGCGCGCCCATCAACCGGAAGGACGGTCGGTCGGCACGGCCCTCGCGCCACCAGTGATACAGCCGCAGCTGACACAGCACGATGGCCGACCACGCGGTCACGGTTCCCATGGCGGCCATGTTCAGCACGATCTCGAAGGCCTGGTCGGGGACGACCGCGTTGAGTCCGACACCGAGCAGGGCGATGGTGCCGGTGGCGAGAATTCCCACATACGGGACTCCGGTGCTCGACATCCGGGCGGCCGCCCTGGGCGCGCTGCCGTTCATCGACATCGATCGCAGCACGCGGCCCGTGGAATACAGACCGGCGTTGAGACTCGAGAAGGCGGCGGTGAGCACGACCAGGTTCATCACCGAGCCGGCCGCGGGCACGCCGAGCGTGGAGAAGAACGTGACGAACGGGCTGACACCCGCCTTGTAGGCGGTGTACGGCAGCAACAGCGCCAGCAGCACGAGCGAACCCACATAGAACACGGCGATACGCGCGATGACCGAGTTGATGGCCCGGGGCATGATCTTCTCGGGATTCTCCGTCTCACCGGCCGCCGTGCCGACCAGTTCCACTGCGGCATAGGCGAAGACGACACCGGTCGTGACCAAGACCAGTGGCGCGAGCCCGGTCGGGAAGAGTCCGCCGTGGCCGGTGATCACGCTGGGTCCGGTGTGTTGCCCGCCGAGGGTGAAGCGCCCGACCACGATGATGCCGCCGACGACCAGGAACAGGATCAGCGCCACGACCTTGATGAGCGCGGCCCAGAATTCCAGCTCTCCGAACCACTTCACCGAGATGAGGTTGATGCTGACCACCAGAGCGAGTGCGATGAGCGCGATCAGCCACTGCGGGAGCGCCTGGAAGACGTTCCAGTAGTGGATGTAGGTGGCGACGGCGGTGATGTCGACGATGCCGACCATGCACCAGTGGAAGAAATACATCCAGCCGACCACGAAAGCCAGCTTCTCCCCGTAGAACTCGCGTGCGTAGGAGACGAACGAGCCGGAGCACGGGCGGTGCAGGACCAGCTCGCCCAGTGCTCGTAGGACGAAGAACACGAAGACGCCGCAGACCCCGTACACGAGGAACAAGCCCGGTCCGGCGCTGGCCAGACGTCCGCCCGCGCCGAGGAACAATCCGGTGCCGATCGCGCCGCCGATGGCGATCATCTGCAGTTGGCGCGGGCGGAGGGCTTTGTGGTAGCCGGCGTCCTCGGCGGCGAAGGCCTCCGCGGGCGCATCGGGGGGTCGAACGGTTGTCATGACGGAAGACCTTCCTTCACGTGACGTGTGCCATACCCGCGTTAATGTACCGTCATACAACGGGACGATCAATAGGTGTTTGAATGCCGATCGGTCCAGCGAACAGCCAGCCACCAGGAGATATCCACCTGATGGCTACTCTTATTGAGTGAGCCGCCAATTATCGATACGCTCAATGAGTCAGATACTGATGGAGTAGCCGGATGGCATGGTTCGAGCGCGAGTTCATCGCGGTACCCGAACAAAACAAGAACCAATTGGTTTTCAAGTGGCCGGATGTCAATATCCGCCGGTTCTCGCGCGTCATCGTCAACGCCGACGAGCTCGCCGTGTTCGTCCGGACCGGCCGTGTTCTGGCCACCCTCGGTCCTGGACGACACCGCATCGACGCCGAGGAACTGCCCGTTCTCGGCGCGCTGATCGACACCTTGACCGGAGGCAACTACTACCGGGCGGAGCTGTACTTCGTCTCCACCAAGGAGTTTCCCCGGGTCAAGTTCGGAGGGCGGCTGTCGGACGTTCTGGATCCGGTCAGCGCGCAGGTGGTGACGCTGCGATCGTTCGGCGAATTCGCGCTGTCGGTGCGGGATCCCACTCAGTTGATCACAGCGCTGACGGGCACCGCGACTCCGACCGATCCGGCGGCCACCCCGGCGTGGTGTGCCGAGCAGCTGCTCAAGGTGATGAAAATCGCGGTGACGCAAGGGGTCTCGCGAGGTGATTGGCCCATTCTCGGCCTGTCCGCGCATCTGGGCGATATCGAGGAAGCGGTACTACGGCCGGCGAATCTGCAGCTCTACGAGTTCGGGCTGCGGGTTCCGCGGCTGGGCAACTTCGACATCACCGTCGCTCCCGAGGACGCCGAACGGCTCAAGCGCCTGGCCAAGGACACCACCTACGTGCGGCTGGCCGGGGACTTCCAGCGGTACGCCGCCGGCGAGCTCGCGCTGGGGGCCGGCCAGGGATTGGCGCGCGGCGGCGGAGACACGGGGTTTCTGGGCGCGGCGCTGGGAATGAACGCACTGCACCCACACACCGCGGCACCGACCGCACGCGCGCCGATCACCGCGGCCGTCGAAACGGCCTGCGCGGCCTGCGGCACATCCCACTCCCCGACTGTTCGGTTCTGTACGCACTGCGGGCTGGACCTCCAGCAGGTTCGGCAGTGTGGGCAGTGTTCGGCGGAACTCGCCGAACACGCGAACTTCTGTGGTCGCTGCGGAGCCCCCGCCAACTGAAGCGCGGCACCGGTTTTCGTGGTGGCTCGTCGAGATCACTCGTCGTGTGGGGGCCGGGCTCGAAGCCCGGCCCCGACGCTCAGACCAGAGCGGTCGGTTCGACGCCGCCAGCCAGGCTGCGCACCTGTCGTGCGGCGACCGAGAGAGTGGCCAGATCCATTGTCCCGGCGGCGAATATCTCCTCCAGGGCCGCGCGGGCGCGGGCCAGTCGTGAGCTGTTGAGCGATTCCCAGAACAGAATCTTCTCCGCCACCGTGTCCGCGGGCGCGGTCACGCGCAGCACGTCGAGGGTGAGCGATTTCAACGAATCGTAGAGATCGTCGCGGACCGCGAGTCGTGCGAGGGTGTGCCAGCGGTCGCTGCGCTCGAGGCGGACGACCGCGTCGAGGAGGCGTTGAAATTCGAATTGCCGCTCGAGGTGGTAGTACAGGGCGCTCACTTCACGCTGTTCGCGTTCGGCGACCTCGGCGATATCGACGATGTCGAGCAGTGGGAATCGGTAGATCAGCAGATAGACCTCCTCGACCAGATCGCGCGGGCCGCCACGGTCGACGGCAGAACCGGCACGAGCGAGCAACTCGTCGCTGATGACCCCCCGCCGCCACTCGGGCACCGCGCCGCTCATAGCTCGTACGCCGTGGCGGTAGCGGGCGATGTCGGTGCCTATCGCGATGGGCTGTGGACGATTGGTCAGCAGCCATCGAGACGCGCGGTCGAGAGTTCGTTTGGTCTCCAGTTCGAGTTCGTCGCGGACCGCGGTGGGCATCGGCGTGGTCCGGATGCGCAGCCACAGCTGATGGAGATCGAAGATCTCGGTGACCGCCGTGAACGCGCGCACGGCGTCGTCGACACTGACGCCCATCTCTTCGATGAGGCGGAACACGAAGGTGGTGCCACCATTGTCGACGACGCGGTTGACGACCGTCGTGGCGACGATCTCGCGACGCAGCGGGTGGTGGCGCATCGCGGTGCCGAATCGTTCGCGCAGCGGCTCGGGAAAGTAGTTCGGCAACACCGACGCGAAGGCAGGGTTGTCGGGTAGCTGCCCGGCGAGCAGTTCCTGCTTGAGTGAAAGTTTGACGTGGGCAAGAAGGTTCGCCAACTCGGCCGAGGTCAGTCCGGTTCCTGTAGCGATCCGTCGGGCCATGTCCGCGTCCGAGGGCAGCGCCTCGATGTCGCGGTCGAGGCCGTGACGGTCCTCGAGATCGGCGATCAGACGGCGATGGACGGCCGCCATGGCCGGGGCGTGTGCGCGGGAAAGGCCGAGGCGGATGTTCTGGGAGACGTTGTCCTGCAAGACGTGTTCGGCGACCTCGTCGGTCATCGAGGCCAGGACCGCATTGCGATCCTGGATCGACAGGCCTCCTTCGGCGACCACTCTGTCGAGCAGGACCTTGATATTGACCTCGTGGTCGGAGCAGTCCACACCGGCGGAGTTGTCCAGGGCGTCGGTGTTCATCTTGCCGCCGTGGCGGCAGAACTCGATGCGGCCCAACGCGGTGACACCCAGGTTGCCGCCCTCGCCGATCACCCGCAGCCGTAGCTCGTTCGCGTTCACGCGTACCACGTCGTTGGACTTGTCGCCGGCATCGGCGTTGGTCTCGGCCGACGCCTTGATATAGGTGCCGATTCCGCCGTTCCACAACAACTGGACCGGGGATTTCAAGATGGCGCGGATCAGCTCCGGCGGCGACAGCACCGTGACCTCGGGAGCAAGACCGAGCACCGCACGCACCTGATCACTGATTGGGACGGACTTGACGGTCCGGTCGTAGACGCCGCCGCCCTCGCTGATCAGCGATCGGGCGTAGTCTGCCCACGACGAGCGCGGCAGGGCGAACATGCGTTCCCGCTCGGCGAATGACGTCGCGGCATCCGGATTCGGGTCCAGGAAGATGTGGCGGTGGTCGAACGCCGCGACCAGGCGAATGTGCCGCGAGAGCAGCATGCCGTTGCCGAACACGTCGCCGGACATGTCACCGATACCGATCACGGTGAAGTCCTGGGACTGGGTGTCGATGTCCATCTCGGCGAAATGGCGTTTCACCGACTCCCACGCGCCCTTGGCGGTGATGGCCATGGCCTTGTGGTCATAACCCACCGAGCCGCCCGAGGCAAAAGCGTCCCCGAGCCAGAAACCATACGACTGGGCAACATCATTGGCGATGTCGGAGAATGTCGCTGTGCCCTTGTCCGCGGCCACCACCAGATAGGTGTCGTCGGCGTCGTGGCGGTGGACGTGCGGCGGCGGGATGACTTCACCGGTGATGCGATCGATGTTGTCGGTGATGTCGAGCAGACCGGAGATGAAGGTGCGGTAGCAGGCGATGCCTTCGGCCTGCAAGGCCTGGCGGTCGGCGACCGGGTCGGCGGTGGCGGCGGGCGGGTTCTTGACCACGAAGCCGCCCTTCGCGCCGACCGGCACGATGACGGCGTTCTTCACCGCCTGTGCCTTGGCCAGGCCCAGGATCTCGGTGCGGAAGTCCTCCAGGCGATCCGACCAGCGCAGCCCGCCGCGCGCGACCGGGCCGAAGCGCAGGTGCACGCCTTCTACCCGCGGCGAGTAGACCCAGATCTCGAATTGCGGGCGGGGCTTGGGCAATTCGGCGATCGTGCGCGGGTCGAACTTGAACGACAGGAACTCACGCGGTCCACCGGTCTCGTCGACTCGGAAGTAGTTGGTGCGCAGCGTCGCACGGATCAGCCCGTGGATTGCGCGCAGGATGCGGTCGGTGTCGAGACCGACCACCGAGTCGATGTCGGCGAGCAGCCGCTTGTCGAGCGTGCGGGCGTCCTCGATGGCGACATCGGTGGGCTCGCAACGGGCGGTGAAGAACTCGATGAACGCGGAGGCGGTGGCCGGTTGGCTCAGGAGGACCTTGCTGATGCTGGCGAAGGAGTACGAGAATCCTGCTTGCTGTAGGTATTTCGCGTAGGCGCGCAGGACCGAGATCTCGCGCCAGTTCAGTCCGGCGCTCACGACGAGTTCGTTGAGTGAGTCGATTTCCGTGCGGCCGAACCACATTGCCTCGACGGCTTGCGCGACGAGTGTCCGAGCCTGGGTCTCCTCCGTCGTCGATGCCGTCGCTGGTGTGGAGGGGATGCGCAGTCCGAAGTCGTAGATCCATCGGTGGGTGCCGTCGGGCAGCGTCAGCGGGTATGGGCGTTCCTCGACGACCTCCGCGCCGACGCTGTGCAGTATCGGCAGAATCCGGCTCAGCGAGATCCCTTCGCCATGGACGTAGAGCGTGAATCGCCACTCGCCCTCAGGGGTGTCGGCCTCCCGGTGCAGGTCGGTGTCGATCGTGCCGTCTTCGAGGCGATTCAGCCGCCACAGATCGGCCAGCGCTCGCGCAGGCGTGAATTCCTGCTGGTAGGTGGCCGGGAACGCGGCCGCGTAGTCCCGGGCCAGTGCGTCCGGAACGGCGTTGGTGACGGCGGCCTGGGTGATCAGTAGGTCGGCCCAGGTCCGTGTCGTGGCGAACAGCAGATCCTGGACCCGCTCGAGATTGGTCGCGGACGTGTCGACCGGCGCGGCGTCCGCGCGGCGGTGGACCGTGAAGTAGACGACAGCGAGGTCGGATTCGCTGGCGCGCGCGGAGTAATCGATCTGTTCGGCGTCGAACTCGTCGCGCAGGATCTCGCGCATGCGGAGTCGGACATCGGTGGTGTAGCGGTCGCGTGGGAGGTAGACCAGGCAGTAGAGTGCCGTGCTGCGCGCGTCCGGCCGCAGGAACAGCCGTACCTGTCGACGCGGACCGAGATCCATGATCGCTGAGACGGTTTCGAACAGTCGGCGGGTGTCGGCACAGAACAGTTCGGCCCGCGGCAGTGTCTGCAGTGTCTGCAGCATGGCCTGGCCGGAGAAGGAGTTGGTTCCGACTCCTGCCCACTCGATCACCTGGCGTATGCGTCCCGAGATGACGGGGATGTCGAGGATGTTCTCGTGCTGGCCCGTGACGGTGAAGGAGCCGATGAAGATGTGTTCGCCCCGCACCGTGGTGGTGCCGAAATCCGATACTGTGACGACGTAACCATCGGCCGCGCCCGGCAGCAGTGGATCCAAGGAGATGTTGGACAGGCGCAGGACCGGCCGACCCGGACCCGACAACGGAATGTCGATCTCGGCGTCGAGGCGTGGGTGCAGGATTCCCAGGCCCGCGGTAGGCCACAGCTCCGTCGTCGCGATCGTGTCGGAGCTCGCGTCGTCGAGTTCGTGATCGGCGTCGATGGCGTGGTAGCCGTATCCGAGCAGCGTGAATCGACCGTCGGCGAGCCAGTTCAGCAGATCGGCGTTGTCCGCGGATTCGGAGTCCGCCCCGGTGCGGCGGGCGAGGGTGGTGGCGACGGCGAGCAGTGTGGTCGTCATCGCCGGGGTATCGCCGGCGATGCCGCGCAGTGTGGCCAGCAACCGTGGGAGAGCGTGCTCGATGTGACGGAGTTGGTCGGCGCCAACCGAATCCGCCAGTTGGATGTGAATCCATGATTCCGCGACGGTGTGATCACCGGGGCTCGGCTCGGCGCTGCGCGAGGGAGCGATGGCGCGCAACACTCCTCGGTTGTCGCGCAGCGCGTCGATGACGGGGTGGACGATGTCGGTCACCGCGACGCCGAACCGTCGCAGCATGGACGAGACCGATTCGACCAGGTGTGGCATGTCGTCGTTGACGATCTGGATGGCCGGTCCCAGCCCGGTGGGGTCGTCGGGCCGGTAGATCCGCTGCGTCGCCGCGCCCGGTCGGCGCAGCATGGCCAGCTCGAGGTGGCACTCGAAGATCCGGCGCGCTCGGGTACTGACCGCCGGCGTCGTCGCCCCGGGCTGGATCCAGCGGGAGTAGAGGGCCTCGAAGGCCTTGGGATCCTCCCGAAGTTTTTGCACTGTCATCGTCTGCAGCGTGGTTGTCGCCATCGCCCGCACCTTCCCGAGATCTGGGCTGTATCCCACAGCCGCAGGCACCTATTTAACGTACCGTTAAATAGCGGCACATTCTTCAATGTAGCAAACTGCCGTGTTCTGGGCGACCACGCCGAATCAGCTCCGGCCGGTGCCGTCGGCCCGTGTCATCCCGACAGCCCGGCCCGTTGCAAGAAGGTCCGGGCGGACGGCTGATCGGTGAAGGCCGCCGTCTCGATCCGCAATCCGCTGCGGGCGTCGGCGTACCAGACCACGGAGCGGGGGCCGATCGCAGCGAACACCGCGCCGTCGGAGCGGATCGACGGCCCGGCGGCACGCCACCGGCGAATGTCGTCACCTAGTGCGTCCTGCGCGAGGACTCGAACGCTGAGGGTCAGGTCGCGACCACCGCTGAGTCCACCCGCCAGCAGCGTGGCGCGAGCGGGAATCACGCACTGATCGGCGTTGATCGAGGCACCGCCCGGGCACGAGACTGCCGCCCGCAGCGGCGCGGGCAGCGCGTCGACCGGATCGGCCGTGCCCAGGGACGGCAGTCCCGGCAATCCGGGTAGCCATCGCAGTACCACGAACGCGAGCACAGCCAGCACGATCAGTCCGCCGAGAGCGGTGCTGAACCGCGCCAGCAGCGGCCGAGCCGCGTGCTCGGTGCCGGTCACGGCCGCCTTGCCCATCGTGGCGACGGCCTTTCCCACGGCGAGCGCCGTCTTCTCGGCTCCTGCGAGCACGTCACCGGGCAGTGACGATCCCGCGGGCACGGCGGCCGCTAAGGGGGCGCCGCAGTGCGAACAGGTCGATCCCGCACCGGAATCGCGGTGCTGGCAGTACGCGCACAGAGAATGAAGTGTGCTCAATGTCCAGTGATCACAATCGATGAGAGGGCCGTGATGTTCTGCGCCGGATCACCTTTGGACTGCAACACGGTCAGGACGATCTTCGACGCGTTCACCGGTGGATTCATCCGGGTGACCACCAGACCGCGCTGATCGAGGGTCTGCTGGGTGTAGGTGGTGGCACCGGCGTCGTCGAACCGATACGAAACTCGGCTGGCGGTACGGTATTTCGTCCACTGATCGGTACCGTCCGCGCCGATGGCGTCCCATCCGGGTACCACACCGATCGACTCGACCGCGTAGGACCCGCCCAGGTCGATGCTGAGAATCTGCCCGTCGACCTGGTGGGCCCGAGAACACGACCAGGCCTTGCCGGGACCAGCGAAGGCGTCCATACCCGGGGTCCCGCCGGGTGGGCAGTGCGATACCGCGGCCTTGACCTGGATCGTGGCGCCCGCCGCTGTGGTCGGCGTGAGACTCGTTTGCGTGGTGGCCGGAGCGGGGCTCGGCGTCACCGACGGCTGCGCGGATGTCTGCTCCGTGTCGTGGTCACCGCTCGACATCACCAGGGCGAGGATGAACGCTACGATGACTGCGGCGCCGATGACCAACGCCGCCTTGGGGTTTCGCACGACGGTGAGCAGGTCTCGCGCCCGCTCGCCCGGTGGCGTGGCCGGTGGTCGCGACGGCTCGGGTTCGGCTGCGGTGTCGGGCTCGGGAGCGGATTCCTTCGAGGCGAGCGAGGACAGTTTGCCCGAGAGATCGACACCGGCGGATTCCGCACCGGCCGCGCCGTTGAGCAGTGCCAGGATCCGCTCGCTGGCCTTCGGGCCGCTCGAACCCGCCCCGGCGGGTGGCGGCACGCCGGGGGCGGAACGCGGGGTGACGGCCTCGAGGCCGACGTCCGGTTGGAGGCCGAGATCCGTTCCGCTGAACGATTGTTCGGCTTCGGCCGGGGCGGATCGCCCCAGCGCCGGATCGGCGAGCAGCGCGTCCAGGACCGCTGCTCTGTGGCGGAGGAAGCCATCCCCCGGATCCTCGTCGGACACGATCGGAATCGTATCCAGGTGTCCACGAATATCGATGCCGCGTTATTCCCCTCGATGGGAACCGGAGGTCGCGGTATTCGCTACTTTCTTTCGCCGGTCACGAAATAGTCTGGGGGAACATCGAATACTCGGGCCAGTGCGATGATCAGATCCAATCGGGGAATCGCGTCGCCGTGGATGAGCCGATAAAGACCGGATTGCGAGACCGGAACATCCGGATACGCCAGCTCGAGATGTTGGGCCAGGGAGTAGAGGGTCAGCGAGCGAGTGGCTCCGTCTTCGGTCGAGACCATCGATTCCGAGATCAAGGCCGACAAGCGCCGGGAGAATATGGCGGCCGCCGCCTGGCGTGGCGTGAGCTCGTCTCCGTCACCGAGCGGTGGGACCTGATCGCTGTACGGCTCGGAATCGGCAATCACATTCGCAGACATTATCGTCCCCTCTCTAGCTGACCTCAAAACCCTACCGTCGGAACCGAAGGCGGCGCGGGCAACGATGGCGGCCGGTGTCTTTCACCATTCACGGCCGCGGTGTTGATCGGTTCAAAGTAGCGGGTTTCGCCGCGCGGCTCGATGAGATCGACTCGGACGGTCCGCATCGGGATATCGATGTCGACGGTGTGCGCGTCGACCTGTTCGATCGCGAGGTCGACGGCCCGGCGGCGAGGCTCGCCGGGCTCGTTGATCGTCAACGTGGTCGGGGCGTCGGAACGTCCGGGCGGCAACTGGTCATACACAGCGATGGTCGCGTTCGGCGCGACGCCGACCTCTTCGCTCGCCTCGCCGGGGCCTGGCGCCAACCGCAGCGAGTCCGGGTCACCGACCGCCGCGACCAGTTGCCGCCAGAGGTGCGGGCGGGCGGAGTGGATCACCACATCCGCGCCGACGACCACGGCCCGCAGGATGATCTGCTGGGCGACAGGCAACTCCGCGCGGATATCGACGCTGCGATGCCGCGGGTTGTAGCGGGTCGGATCGAACAGCGGCAGCGCGAAGGTGTGCATGGGCTGTCCGCTGATGACCCCCAGGATCTGGCCGTTGGGGCCGATGGGGACAGCCAACTGGGACAGCACATCCGCCGCGGCGGTGTCCAGCGCGGGCGCGGTCGGCAGGTCTGCGGCCGACGCCGTGCTGGGCAGGGTGGCCAGCAGCGCGGCCGACTGGCGGCCGACCAGTGGGCGCAGGAAGACCGGTGGGGCCTCGTCGACCGCGGGACCGATGTACCGCACGAGACCGCGCGGGCCGGCGGTCCGGCCCGACAAGGAGATCACCACGGTCGTCCGGCCTCGATCCCAGCTCCAGCAGTCGTCGAGTCCGCCGACGCCCAGTCGGCTCCAATCGACGGCGAAACTACTGACACCGCGACCGGGATTGGTCGATTCGAGTCGAGTCCAGGTTTCCCGCAGATCCGACAATTCGACTCCGGCGTGCAGCATCCGCAGGGCGTCGCGCATCGCGGCGGCGGGCAGCACGTGGGCGGCGACACCCTCGACCCGCAGCCGGGTGGCGATCCGGTACGCCGCGGCGGCCAGGGCGCGTGGGGCCGCTGCCGCAGCGCTGCCGCGCCGTGTCAGCCGAGCCAGGTTGCGTCCCTGGTCCATTCGCACGACGAGCCAGGTCAACCGGTCCCCCACGACCGGTTGAGAGCCGATGAGCTGGTCGTAGAGCATGCTGTAGCCGCTGGACGCGCGGGCCCGGCGTCCGGTGGTGACGATGTCGATGTCGAATTCGATGCCGTACTGCTCGAGCATCGGCAGCAGCGCGTTCACCGCGACCTTGTCCTCGGTGTACACCGTCCGATCTGCGATGACGGTGGGTAGGTCCAGATCCGGGGCGAGCTGGATCATCGCGACGAGGATCGGATCGCCGAACTGGATGCCACAGATTCCGTTGGTGGTCTCGAGGTCACGGATGTCGGTTGGCGCGTTGAGTTCCCGGGCTCGGGACCCCCTGCCCACGCGGTAGCGACCCCAGTCCAGGCACCACCGCACGGGCGTGCGCTCGCCGACCCGCACCAACACCATCGCAACCGAGAACGACGCGGTCAACGCGATGCCCCACCAGGGAATCCGCCCGAACATCACGGCCGCGAGCGGAGCACCGCCCACCACCAGAACCGCGAACGGTCCACGGTCGATGCCGCCGACCCGGATCCGCGGACCGCTCACCGTTTCCTCCGAATCACGTTGTGCCCAAAGATAATTCCCGCTCCGAGCAGCGTGGATATCAGCAGGATGCCCGCCGCGACCGCACCCGGTCTCCCATCCGCGGGACGCGGCGGTGCCGGCATCACCAGAGGTATCGCACGATAGGGGCCGCTCGGTGACTGCGGGGGTGCGCGAAAGCTCAAGGCCGCCAGCGGATCCACCAGGCCGGCGCCGACGATATTGTTCACCCCGCGTGCGGGCGCGTGGGCGGCGGCCTGCAAGCGGGCGGCGATCTGGGCCGGGGACTCGTTGGGAAATCGGGAACGCAGCAGCGCGGCGGTCCCGCTGACATATGCGGCCGCGAACGACGCACCGCCGACGGGGACCAGTTTGTCGGACGCGCCGACCCCGTTGATGAGACCTCCACCGCCCGGGCCCAGCGATTCGATGCCCGTGCCCGGCGCGGCGATCGACACCCACGGCCCGGCCAGGGATTCATTCATCGGATCCCCGGCTTCGGTGGTGAAGCCGACCGTCAGCACATCGTCGGCGAAGCACCCCGGCGCGGCGAGCGTCTTGACCCCGTCCCAGTTGCGTGGGTCGTTGGGCCGCCCGGGATCGATGTCGGGGTTCTGGTCACATCCTGTTCCTGCGGCGCCGGCACCCGCGATGATGAGCGCGCCCTTGACATGCACCGCGTAGCCGATCGCTGCCGCCAACGGCGACAGATCGACACCGAGACCGACCGGCAGGCACACGGGCAGCGCCACCGTGATCACGTCGGCGCCGAGGTTGGCGGCGTGCGTGATAGCGCGTGCGAGTCGTCGCAGGTCGACGCCGGCCTGCGCCGCGGCATCGAGGTTCAACGCGCCGTCGGCGCTGAAAGCCCCGGATCGGTAACGGATGGAGAGGATCCGCGCGTCGGGCGCGACGCCGAGGAATCCGTCGCCGGTAGCCGCGCTCGCACCGATGATTCCCGCGATCAGCGTCCCGTGCGCGTCACAATCGGATAGGCCGTCACCACCGGTTTGCAGATAGTCGCCGCCACCGACAACACCCGGTAGCCGCGAATTGGGGCTGACACCGGTATCGAGCACGGCGACCGTGACGCCCGCGCCGCGCGTGAGGGCGCGCGCTCTCGGCAGGTCCAGGGCGTAGTCCGCCGGTGGGCTCTGGGAGACGTCGGTGTCGGGCAGAACGCCGACGCCGAGGCAGCCCTTGTCCTGCTTCATCGGAAACTCGGGCCCGGGCGCGTCGTCCGGCGGCGGCGCACCGACCACCGCGACCGGGGGCTGCACCGCTGCGGCCGGAGCCCCCGCCAGCACGGCCGCGAGGATCGCCGCCAGCATCGCCACACCGTGGCGGGCACCCATCAGATCCCCCGGACCGCGGTGTAGATGCCCATGATCCAGCAGGCGAGCACCGGCACCGCGAGGATGAGCGCATATTCGATCAAGTCGATGATCCTGCGCACCACCGGAGACAGCCGCACCCCGGGCAGCCGGGTGCCGGCAAAACATCCAGCCACCGCGACTGCGGTACCGAGGAGCACGACGACCGCGCGCGCCGGGGCGGTGGTGTAGGCGGCGGTCAGCACGAACCCGACGCCGATCTGCACGACGACCGCGCCGACGACCAGCATGATCGCCTGAACTCGATCGGGGTACCAGCGTGGCCGCATCAACAGCAGACCGGAAATCGCTGCAGCCAGCACGATTTCGCGTACCCCGCCGGGGCTCGCGGAGGTGGCGGCGATGATCGAGCAGGCCAGGACGACCACCGTCGCGATGATCAGCCCGCGCAAGGTGGTCACCGCCAGACGGGCGCGCGCTTCGATGCCGGTGCGGTAACGGCGGCGTTGGGCTTCTTCGTCCTCGGCTTCGTCGTCGCCGGCCGATTCGGCGTCGAAGATGTCGGTCAGGGTGGCCTGTTCGACCTCACGCCCGGGATCGGGCAGGTCCGGCGGGCGGATACGAGCGGCCACGACCGCCAGCCGTGGCGCCGCCGACAGCAGGATCAGTCCGAGGAGAACGCCGCCGCCCGCCGCCTGACGTATGGAGAGGTCGAAGTAGGTCATCGCACCGGTGGTGACCGCGCAGATCAGGCTCGAGACCGCTGCCGCGACCAGGACGGTCGTGCCGCCTCGGGTCGAGCGCAGTAGCGAGCCGGCCGCGACGGCGGTGAGCGCGGAGCCGGCGGCGATGTTCGCCGGCGTGAAGAATCCGGGATCGCCGTACGGTCGCGGAACGCTCATCGCCGCCGCGGCGAATATCAGGGGCAGCGTGGACAGCGCCAGCCCGACACAGGTTGGGGCCGAATGGTTTCGGCGAGGCGCGAGGAGGGCTGCCAGCCAGCTGCTGGCCGCGAGGACGAGCGCGGGCGCGGTGCACCATACCGGTGACGCGGTGCGGGTCCACGACCACACCAGCATCGCCGCGACGGCCGTGGCGGCGGCGCCGAACGCGGCCAGACTCGTCAATGTCGCGGTCCGCGTATCGAATTCCGCGAATTCCCGCTCGTTGGTCAGCGCGAGCGCATCGGTGATGTCCTCGACGACCGGCTCGAACAGCTCCGAGGTTTCGACGGTGGCGAGCATGAGCAACGCGCCGTCGGCGATCTCGTGGTCGGCGAGGGTGCGCCAGCGCGGGATCGGCGTCTGGCCCGGGCGCGCCAGCGTCCACTGTCCACTCTGCGGTGTGAAATCGACCGATTCGTCGTCGAGCGCGTCCGCGAGTACCGCAAGCAGATCCTCGATGAAGGTCTCGATACTGAACTTCGTCGGCAGCACGACGTCCACCTGGTAGGTCGCGATCATGATCGCGACCCGCGCCAGCGCGACCTCCGCCGAGGGGGCGGCCCCAGCGGCGCTCGGCGCCGGGGCGAATGCGGTGCTCACGGCCGACCACCTCGATCGGCGTGGGCGATGCCACCGGTCATGTGACTCGGAAAGCCATCGGCGAGCGTGGCGGCGAGTTCCTCGAAGGCCAAGACGGTTTCCTTCTCGAGCAGGCGAAGATCGATCTCGCCGCCCTCGGCGAGATGGTCGTCGTACGGGATCACCACGGCAGGACGGTGCGCGGCGGCGAAGAGTTCCTCGATCCGTTCGATCGCGACCGTCGGTTTCATCGGGTATTGGTGGGTGATGACGATGATCGACTCGGCCGCCAGGCGGTGCATACCGTGCGAATCGAGCCACTCGAGGGTGGCCACGGCACCGGTGACGCCCCGGACTGTGGCCGGAGTCGCCAGCACGATCGCGTGGCTGGTCTGCAGGACGCCCGCGGTGGCGGAGTCGAGAAGGCCGGTGCCGCAGTCGATCAGCATCAGGTTGAAGTGCCGTCGCAGCACCTCCGCGGCGGCGAGGTACTCACGCCCCGACAGCGACTCGACGGTGGTCGAGGACCACGGCGACGCCACCACCGCCAGGTCCGCGTTATTGATCGTGGTGAAGGATTGGACCGCCGCGAACGAGTCGAGACCGCGGGCCTGGACCAGGTCGCGCAATGTCAGACCGTACTGATGCCGGCCGGTGCGACCGGACAGGTCACCGAAATCCGGGTTCGCGTCCACCGCGACGACGCGATCCGGGCGGAAGGCCGCGAAGATCGAGCCCAGCCCGGCGACGGTGGTTGTCCGGCCTACACCGCCCTTCACATTGACTACCGCGATCTGATAGGCGCTCGTGAGCTGACGGCGGATGCGGGCACGCCGTTCCTCGGTCCGGAGTTCGTCCGGCGACAGACCGAGATTGAACCCCACCTTGTTCAGGGCTCCGCGCATGCCCGTGGTCGAGCGCAGATGCGCCGAACGATCCGCGGTGAGCTGATCGAGCAGCTCGGCCGGGGTCAACGCGATCGACAGCCCCGCCGCGCGCTCCGGGCCGGTCGGCGCCAGCTCGCCGAACGTGGGGGCGGCCGGGCCGGGTTGCTGATTCGTTTGCCGGACAACGAGATCGGTGCGGGCCCCTGGAACGGGCGGCGGCCCGTACGCCGGCCGCGGGCGCGGCGGGAGGTAGACATTGGCCGGTCCTGCCGGATCGGCCCCGGGATAGGCGGCCACCGGCCGACCCTGGTGTCCGAGCGCTGCGGGGCCGGGCTGAGCAGGCATGACCGGCGGTGCGATCAGGTTCTCCTGCCGCCCACCGGGTGCCGTGAACGACACATCGGGCGAGGGAGCGGGATTGTCCTGCCGCACAGGTGGAGACATGAACGGTGAGGCGGGCCGCGGTACCGAGTTCTCGGGCCGCCCGACCGGACCCGCGGACGGCGCAACGCGACCTTCCGGCGCACCATGCGGACTCGCGAACAACGGGGCGGAGGCAGCGGGGCGAGGCTGCGGGGCCGGGCTCTGGGCGCGGCCAGGTGACACTCGGTCCGTGAGCGGGACTGGTGTAGAAGGGGTTTCGGGTTCCGGCGGCGACACAGGCTCCGACGGGGCAGGAGGTTGCGGCGACGGAGGCACGGACTCCGGGGATTCCCCGGACTCCGACGGCGGCGCGGACTCCGGCGGCGCGACGGGCTCTTCGACCGGCTCCGGTGGCGGCCGGTGAGCGCGACCGGTCACGGTATCGCGCCAGCTCCTGGCGGAGGCGTCGCTCTCGGCCGAGGGTTCGACGAAGAACACGTCGTAGCCGCGTCGTGGCCGCACCGATCCGGCCGTATCATCGTCGGTACTCGATGCTCGGTTCATCTCCCTCATCCTCCTCGAAAATCCTTGAGGGGCACTCACTCCCGGCTGTGGTCGAACCAGCTGCCGCCGGGCAGCAGATCGATCAGGGCGCGGACCGCCGCGGTGAGGTTGGCCGTATCACCGGGCAGCACGCTCAACCGGGCCTGTCCGTCGAGCGCCCGCTGTGGCACCACGACGATGCGCCCGGACTGGGTGTCCAGCACCTGCACGTACAGTTCCGGGAGCGGGATATCGCCGTGGTGGTGTTCGAGCATGTACACCTCGGCGCGGCGCACCACGGTGCCGAACGCCTCGCCGAGCACGCCCGCGCTGCGTGGCGACGCACCCAATTCGATCAGGGCCGAACGTCTTTCGACCGGATCGACTGGGACTGTGTCGAACCGATCCGCGGCCACCCGCAACGGGTCGAAACGCGCCTCGGGCAGCGGTCCCAGGACGGTGAGCAGTGCGCCCGTCACGGCATCCAGCCGGTTGCCCTGGGGAAAGATCGGCTGGATGACGATGTGGTCGTCGTAGCGCAGCGCAAGCACGTGGGTCTCGCCGCTGCGTACGAGGGAGAAGCGCAGCATGCCCAGGGGGGCGCTGCGCAACTCCGTCTCCGCGACATAGGCCACCAGTTCCACGTCCGGCCGGTACAGGCACCGCAACCAGTGCTCGACCACCGGGTGGACCAGGCCGTCCTCGACGATGCCCGCCCGGGTGAGCTGTTGGAAGACCACGGCACGGACGCGGTCGAGGTCCTCGGGGCGGAACACGTTGGGCATCAACGCGAGTACATCGGGATAGGAGTCGATGCCGGCCATGTCCTGTAGGAGTAGCGCGGCATCGACATTCAGGTCGATCGCGGTGGGATTGTTGTTCAATATTTCACCGGATAGTTGCCGCTGCAGCCTCGTCAAATTTCCATTGCAAACGGACTAGCTGGGCGAGAGAGTTGCAGCCGACGCGGCGTCCTGGGCGAGTAGGGCCTTTGCCGCAGCGTCGATTCTGCCGTTCAATTTGTTCACTTGAACCTGAAGCTCATTCGAGTCGTTTTCGAATCTGTTCATTCGAGCGGTGTATCCCGTCGAGGTTTCGCCCTCGAATCCGGAGGCCAAGAGTTTATTCTTGAGGTCCTGCAGCTCGTTGGAGGTGTGCTGCATGCGTCCAACAACCGCATGGACCTCGGCGACCGCTGCCTCTAGTTTGGCTTTATCTACAAAGATATGCTTGCCGGACATTTCTATATTCCTTTCTGAATTCAGATCGCGGAGAGGTCGACCTTGGAAGGCGCCAGATTGTCGATGCCGCCGTGTGCCCTGAGGTCGTCCAGGCCCGCCTGATCGGTCGCGCCGATCTTGTAACCGGCCTGGTCCAGGTGATCGATGATCTGCTCGAGATCCTTGGCTGTGTTCCTCGCGGTTTCGATGGACTGCTCCAGCGCCTGGACGCCGGCGTCACCCGCGTCTCCTTGGAAGCTTGACATGAAGTCGATCTTTGCCTGTTCGAGCTGACTGATCTCGGCCATCAGCGCCGAGTGATCCTGACCCGAACTCGTGGCGATAGCCCTCATATCATCAGCGGAAGCCAACAAAGCCATGTGCTTATCCTTTCCTATTGAGTCGACAGTTGCGCCCCGGCCGATTCTCCGGGTCCGTATTCATGAGACCTGTCATTCGGTCGTCGAATGTGAGTCGTGGTCCAGCAGGCCGAGTGCGAGTACTTTCTCCGACTCGGATATGGGTTCGGTGTCGGCGGCCTCGTATTGGATGAGATACGGGAGGTCGGCCGCGGGCGCTTCGACACCATCGCCGGACACGAAGGTCGCCGAGCGCTTCCGCTCGTCCTTACGCTCGCGCCGACGCTGCGATTCGGGCGCGCTCGCCCCGCGCGGCGGCTGCCGCGGCGAGATCGGCTCCGGGGCGGGACTTCCCGTCTCGGCTCCGAAAGCTTGGGCGGTGGCGGGTCGCCACGCGGTGGGCAGCCGGACCCCGGATGAAACCACGGATCCGGTGCCACCGGTCATGGCGGGAGTCACGGCGCTACCGGGACCGACGCCCAGCAGACCGGCCAGCGTAGGCGAGTACGGGGAGGTGCCGTAGAGCCCCTGATCATCCGGCCCGGCGGTGCCGTCGCCGAGGGTCGGGAGCGAGTCGGAGCGCGAATCCGGGGCGTGCCACTCCGAACTCGGCTGCTGAGGATCGGGCAGCCCGGATCCCGGATTCCCGCCGCCAGGTTGGCCACCTCCGGGCTGACCACCACCCAGCTGACCAACCCCGGGCTGACCACCACCCAGCTGACCGCCGCCAGGCTGACCAACCCCAGGCTGACCACCACCCAGCTGACCAACCCCAGGCTGATCACCACCAGGTTGGCCACCTGCGGGGGGCTCACCACCAGGCTGACCACCACCACTCGACTGTCCGGAGATCGGAGAGGAACCAGCGGGACCGGACGCCGGACCGCCGCCGATGCCGGCGGGGCTGATGCCGGCACTGCGGCTGTGTCGGCCACCTGTGCCCGGCAACCCGAGCAGATCACTGGATCCGAACGGCGAAACCCCGGCTTCCATAAGGGCGGTAGGTGACGTGGCGATGCGCGGCGGCTCGGTAGAGACCGGCAGTGTGTTCAACACCAGGCCCGCGGCCGTCGCGTAAGTGGTCATCACCGCTGCCGCTTCGGCCCACAGTGCTTTGTGCGCCGCCTCGCCAGCTACGATCGTCGTCGTTCCCATGGCCTCGGCCACCCTGAGCAGTGCGAGGGCCACCGTCACCTGCGCCATGGCCATCTCAGCGGCTGCGGCTGCGGCCTGCAGCTGCCTGATCACCTTCGAGGTGTCCGCGGCGTTACCGGCCTGACCGTGCAGCCAGTCCGAAAAAGTGTTGAACGCCTGATAACAAGCATCTCCGGCGGGTCCGGTCCAGTGCACTCTTGTCAACTGGGTGTTGGCATAGGATGCCGCGGCTGCGGCATAGAGCCCAGTCGCGAGCACTGTGTATGCATCGGCGGGAAGTTCCAACAACTTCGAGGTTCCTGCCGAGAGGACCCGCCGGGCATTCTCCTCCGGCGGCAGCGCGGTGAAGGAGGCGAACAAAAGAGGCCACATGGGCGTAACTCCGACCGCTCAGACGGCGAAATCAGGGAATCAGACGCTGGTGTCCGCCGCCTGGACTGCGGCCGCACCGATGGAATCGGTCGTTTCGTAGCCGCGACTCGCGACGATCATCGCTACCGACCCCTGACCCCAGTTCGTGTTGGCGGTCTCGGCGTGACCGAACATGGTGTCGCCGTGAATTTTCAGGTTCACGCATATGGACTGGTGAACGAGGTCGCCGCCCAGGACGTGCACCGGGATGGCGGGCGCCTTTGTCGCGGTGATGATCTGCGACAGTGCGGTCTGGTGGCCTGTCTGCTGGGCACTCAGACTATTGAGTTGGTCAGGAACGACATGGAAAGACATAGATCGTCTCCTCACGACGGATTTGTCGGCTCGATTTGAGCGACGTTGCGCGTAACGCTATTTCATTCCCAACTACGGGAAGGCTCGAGTGGTTTCGACTCCCCTCGGACCGGGTATGCCGGACATCATTGCTGGTCCGGGCCCACCGATGCCTGCACGAGATCACGCCTGGAATGCAGTGGCTCGACCAGATATCCGCGTCCCACCGGTTGTTTCGTGGCCCTCATGTCGCCGATGAGGGTGCCATCCAGTCTGGAGCCGTCCATGATGAACCCGGGTGAATTCACGTTCTTGATCTGGCCCAGCACATTGTCGTAGAGCGCCGTGTCAGCTTGCGCGATATTGCGGGCAGCGATGATGTGCAGGCCGGTGTCGCGGGCATCGACGATGAGGCTCTTGAGCGGATCCAGCGGATTGCCTTGCCCGCGTTGCGCGACCATGTGGTAGTCGTCGATGACCACGAAGATCTCGGGCCCGTTCCACCAGGAGCGCTCCCGCAACTGCTGGGCTGTCACCTGGTCGGGCGCGCGCCGGGTGCCCATGGTCTGCGCGAATCCGGGCAGTTCTGCGAGCAGGTCCCGCTCACTGGTCAGGTATCCCAGCAGCAATTCGGTGGGAAGCGCGTCCATGTGCTGGCGGCGGTAGTCGATGAGCAGAACGCGGGCCTGGGCAGGTGTGAAGCGTCGCCGGATGGATTCCAACAGACCCCCGATGACCGTGGACTTTCCGGATCCGGAGGAACCCAGCACGATCAGATGGTTCGAGACGCCGAAATCCACGGTGGCGGGAGCCAGATCGGACTCGCGGATGCCGAAGGGCAGCACCAGGCGTTCGGCGGGGGTGGCCGGCAGCTGCCCCAGCGCGGCCACCTCGTCGTGGGTGACCCGGACGGGCAGCAGCCGCACCGCGGGTGCCTGCCGACCCGCGTATCGACCGCGCAACGCCTCGATCGCGGCATTCGTCCCAGCCGCGACCGATTCGGCGTCGCCCACGCCGTCGATGCGCGGCAGCGCGGTCAGCATATGCAGGGCTTCGGCCGACATACAGCGGCCGGGTCGGTTGGGCGGGATGGAGGCAACCATCTGCCGTTGTCCGGAGAACACCGTGTCGGTGAGGTCACCCAGGCGCATCTCGAGACGGGTCTGGATCTGGTCCTTGATCGCGGCCCGCACGGCCATCCAGCGCGAACTGCTGATGATCAGGTGGATGCCATAGCCGAGGCCCTGCAGCGCAAGGGCTTCCACGCTGGAATGGTAGTCGTCGTAGTAGGGGCCGTTCGTGGCGAATCCGATGTCCCAACCGTCGACCACCAGGAAGACGTCGCCGTGGCGGTCTCCGTGCGCGTCGAGCTGGGCGGATTCATGCGGAACCGAACGGCGACGGCGGAACTCCCGCATCGAGTCGATCCCCAGTTCGGCGAACATCGCCTGACGCCGGGCCAGCAGCGCGTTGAGCAGGGCGAAGGTGCGTCGGACCCGATCGCCGTCGCGAGCGGCCGCGACCGAGCCGACGTGCGGCAGATTTCGCAATCCGGACAGACCGCCGGAGAAGTCGAGGCAATAGAACTGCGCCTGCTCCGGCGTATGGGTCAGCGCCGTCGCCATAACCAGTGTTTGCAGTGCCGTCGACTTGCCCGACTGCGGGCCGCCGACGATGGCCATGTGCCCGCCCGCCCCCGCCAGATCCACCGACCACACGTCCTGGCGTTGCAGGCGCGGCTGGTCGATGACCGCCATGGGGATGCGCAGCGTGCCTGGTTGCACCGTACGCACCAGCACATCGAGGGTCTGTGGAACGTTCAAAGGCGGCAACCACATTCGATGGGCCTGCCGACCATGACCGGCCAGCTGCTGCAACACGGTCTCCATGATCGTCACCGGTTCGGTCTCGGGCGCGACGGGCGCGACGATCACCGGTTCGGGCGCGGGGCGTCGTTGATCCTGGATGGCGGCCGCGGTGAACGCCTGCGGCGGCCGATAGCCGCCGCCGCGTCGGGCGCGCTGCGCACCGGCGGTGGCGGCCTGGGCCGGTGCGGTGTAGTTCGCGCCGACGTAGGCGGCCTGGAATCGTTGCAGGTCTCCGGCGCCGACCCGTAGGTAGCCCGCGCCGGGCTTCTTGGGCAGATGGTAGGCGTCGGCGGTGCCGATGGCATCGCGGGAATCGCTGGTCTGGTTGGTGCGCAGGGCGATTCGATACGACAGGTGCGCTTCGAGTTCGCCCATGCGGCTGGCGGGCACCTTTTGCGAGGCCAGTAGCAGGTGGATGCGCAGCGAGCGGCCCAGGCGGCCGATGGCGGCGAACAGTTTCGCGAAATTGGGATGCTGTTCGAGCAGTTCGGCGAATTCGTCGAGGATGATCAGCAGGGTGGGCAGCGGGTCGAGTTGGGCGCCCTGTTCGCGGGCTCGCTCGTAATCGGCGACGCTGGCGAAGTTTCCCGCGTCACGCAGAACCCGCTGTCGACGTGTCATTTCGCCGTTGATCACGTCCTCCATTCGGGTGACGAGATCGGCTTCCTCCTCCATGTTGGTGACGACGGCGGTGACGTGGGAGAGGCGGTCGAAGCCGAGGAAGGTCGCGCCGCCCTTGAAGTCGACGAGCAGCAGGTTCAGCGCGTCCGGTGAGTGCGTTGTCACTGCCGAAAGGACCAGGGTGCGAAGGAATTCCGACTTGCCTGAACCGGTGGCGCCGACGCACATGCCGTGCGGGCCCATGCCGTCTTCGGCGGATTCCTTGATGTCGAGGTGCACGACCGCGCCGGCCGGGTCGTAGCCGAAGGGAATATTGAGCCGGGAGCGGTCGACGTCACGCCGGGCGACCCAGGTGCGGGCGGTGCGGATGTCGCCGGGATCGGTGATATTGACCAGGTCCTCCCACGTGGTGCCACCCGCCTGCTCGGCGGCGACCACCTCGACAACGGTCGAGAGCCGGTAGGGCGAGATCGCGCGAGCCAGGGTGGTCATGCTGGGTACTGGCAGGGCATCGGCGTCGCCCACCTGGCGCTTGCCGCGGGCGGTCAGTTCGTACAGCGAGCGGTCGGCGTCGATCGTGAACCGCAGGGCGCGCGCCAGCGGCGCTTCGGTGCCGCTGAGCCGCAGCCAAGTGCAGCCGTCGATGCCGGAGATGTCACGGTCGTTGGCGGGGCCGCCCACGGCGACGATCAGCAGGAAATGCTTGCGGTCCATCGAGGGTTGGCTATTGGCCGAGAACGGACCCCGGTTGAGTCCCGCCAGGACCTTCATCCGGAGCTCGGCGACACTGCGGTACACCATTCGGCTCGAGCCGATCGCGTCGGTCTCGGAGGGGTGCTGCGCGTGGGGCAGCCATTTCAGCCACCCCCATTCGGGAGCATCGGGATCGGGTAGGACTGCGGCTACGCCGACCTGGTCCGGGCCGTGCAGCACAACAACTTCCGCGACCATGGCCCGTGCCAAGGCGGCGACGGCGGCGGTGTCACCGTCCAATCCGACCTCGGGAGTGGAGAGCAGATTGATCGCGACGGGCATGCCGCCGACCGTCGAGTAGGCCTTGGCGAAGCGGGTCACCTCGACCACGCCGACCGGGTCGAGGTCCGCCAGAGGCGCCGCCTCCGGGACGATCACCCGCACCTGGTTGGCGATCCGGCCCAGACCCACCCGTACCCGTAGGAACTGCTGGCTGGCGACCTGCACCTCCCACATGCGCGGCCCGCCGACCAATCGCGCGATGCCGGCCGGCCCGGGATGGGTGTACTGCAGATAGCCATGCAGCTCGGCCTCGGAGGTGAGGACCGCTCTGCGGTGCTCGGCGATGCTGCGTAGGTAGTCCTTGCGCTCCTCGTTGAGTGCGGCGGCACCACCCTGCCCGCTGCCGCCGAATCCGCCACCGGCCATGCCGAACACCGACACGAGCATCATTAGGGGGAAGAACAGCGAGGTCGGTGAGAGGCTGCCGCCTCCGCGGAAGGTCATGACCATCATGCCGACCATCCCGGCCATCATGACGACCGGCATGATCATCCGGATCCGGGACGGCGGAACGGGTTTGGGCAGCTCGGTCGGCGGCTGCAGCCGCAGCTCGGTGACCGCGGGCGCCTTCGGGCCCCGAATCATTCGGGCGGGCCGCACGAACCGGCGGGTACTGGTCACGGTTGTCCTCCCGGCAGCGCCGCGGCCGCTTTGTCCGAGGCGATGCCGTCGTGTTGGATGCGTGCGTCTTTCTGCGACAGGGTGGGTCCGACCGCGAAGAGCGAGACGATGCTCCACGGCGCGGTGATCGGATCGTGCAGTGCCAGCGCGGTCAAGGTGGGGTCGGTCCTGGTGCCGTTGGGTTGGGCGTCGATGCCGTAGCGGACACCACTGTCGGATATCCAGAACAGGGCCTCGCGCAGGGGCGAGGCCGGTTCAGATCCGGTCACCCGGATGAAACGGCCGGTGTCGCGCGGCATGTACGCGGCGTCGGCGGTCGTTCCGTGCGAGCCGGCGGCCGTGACCAGTGGAACGGAGCGGTTGAGTTCCTCGGTGGTGAGCGGCAATTGGCGTCCGATAAGGAGTTCGGCGGCCGCAGTCAGCTCTGTCTCGCCACGGGACCAGTGATAGCAGGTGACCGAATCCCGTTTCGGGTCGATGAGATGTACTTCCGCGGTCGGATAGTCGGCGGTGCCAGGCCAGCCGCCAGCCCGCAGATTGGCCGCGACGACATCGGGTCCGACCGCGGTCGTCGAGATCGCGCCGTGCGAGTTCGCGTTGCGGAACATCGCCGCCAGGACCGGGGTGATCTGCACGAAGCCGGACTGCGATACCAGGTAGTACAGCGTGCTGCGGTCGACGGCCGTGGTGGTGAGGACCGAACCGACCGAGACCGTCAAACTCGTGGCGAGAGTGACTGTTTGGCCGGATCCCGGTACATCGGGTACGCGTAGCGGCGGCGCTTCGGGGATCGCGGCGAGCAGCCCCTTGGACGCGGGTGCCACCGGGGCGGTCGCGTCGATGCCGAGGGCGAGAGCGACGGCCGAGTCGGCGAGGTCGATGGCCGACCGTACGACGGTGTGGTCGTGGCCGGTGTACACGAGCCAGGTGGTGTTTCCCTCTCGCAACAGCCGCGCCTCGCCGACGGCCAGGGGTCGCGTGGTGTCGCCGTCGGCGTGCAGCGGGCTCCCGATGACGATCGTCCGCACCGGTGACCGGCTGATCGTCGGCAGTCCGGTGGTCGGGTCGACCGTGGCTCCCGCACCCATGCTGGTGCTGTCGCAGACCGTCCAGCTCGAGGAGCGGTCTCCGGTTTCGGCGATGCTGCCGGGTGCGCCCGGGATGCCGACGATCGGGCCGCGCGGGTACTTGGCGAGCTCGCTCGCGGAGACTTGCACCGGGTTCTCGGGCGCACCGACGACCAAGCGGGCCGAGGTCAGGTTCAAGGCCGGATACAGCCGGTCACCCACATGCACGAACAGTGCGCCGCTGTCGCGATCGGCGATGACGTGGGCGTTGCCGACCGGCCGGGCCGGCTTGAAGAAGGCCAGCACAGCCGACCCCGCGACGACCACGCAGGCCAGCGCGATGCCGACCGACAACGCGGTGACCCGGCCGCGCTGGGGGTCGTCGATCATCGATACGTCGCGCCGGACCAATGCGTGTTCGATGCGGCGAAACAGGAAGCGCCAGCCGGAGATCTGGTGCTTGGTCACCACGCGGAAGCGCGCCACCGTGTTCGTTCCTTCCGTGGCGGGCGTCAGACCGTCGCGGTCGGCGCCAATCCGTCGAGCGCCGCGGCGATGTCGTCCACGGAGATGGTCATCAGTTCTTCGTCGGACATGAGCGCGACATCGGTGTGCTCCCGGGTGAATCGGTAGTCGCGTTCGGATTCCGCGGATTCGACCACATTGCGCACGAAGCGGCCGTTACCGGCCAGGTCGATGAGCCTGCGACCGTTGCGCGTCGCCTGCGACAGGTGGGCGCATCTACGCCGTAGGGCCTCCCGCGCTTCCGGCGCCAGGATCGAATCCTTGTTGTGCGCAATATGATCGGCGATCTGCACCAGTTCGTCGGGGTCATAGCTCGAGAACCGGATGCGTTTGGTGAATCGCGAGGCGAGACCGTCGTTGGAGGCCAGGAAGCGGTCGATCTGGTCCTCGTATCCGGCGATGACGACGACGAGCTTGTCGCGGTCGTTCTCCATGCGGGCGAGCAGGGTGTCGACGGCCTCCTTGCCGAAAGCGTCGCCGCCGGAGAGGCCCTCTTGGATGAGGGTGTACGCCTCGTCGATGAACAGCACGCCACCGAGCGCGGAATCGATCAGCGCGTTCGTCTTGGGTGCGGTGTGGCCCAGATGTGTGCCGACCATGTCGTTGCGGGATGCCTCGATCACCTCGGCGTTCTCGACAACGCCCAGACCGGCGAAGATTTTCGCGATGACCCGCGCGACGGTGGTCTTACCGGTGCCGGGCGGGCCGGAAAAGATCAGGTGGTGGGAGCGGGAGTCGACGGTGAGCCCGCGTTTGACGCGGACCTGGTCCATGAGCACACCGGATTTGAGCCGGTCGACCTGCTCCTTGACCGAGTCCATCCCGATCTGCGCCTGCAGGAGATCCGAGGCCTCGGCCACGAGGGTCTCACGTTCGGAACGGGCCGCGGTCGCCGCCAGCTCGGCCGGGTCGTCGCCGGACTTGGGATCCCAGCGATCGGTGCGGGTTTCGATCATCTCGGCACTGGTGATCTGGAGGCGGTAGGCCTTGTCGGCGACGGCTTGCTGCCACTGTGGGCGCTGTGACCACAGGGAGGACCCCTGCAGTCCCTTCAGGATTCGATCGGCCGCATCGTGATCGCCGTTGTGGCGCAACACCATCCCGAGCAGGAAATGTGCGTCGGCCCAGATGAACGACAGGCTCCCGGAGGTGCTGTCCTCCACGATGCGCTGGGCGCGCGGCAGCGCCTCACCGAATCGGCCGAGCTGTGCCAGTGCCTGCGCGGTCATGAGTTCGGCCGCGATGTCGAGCAGTCCGTCCTCGATCAGCGGGTTCGCCGCGCGGGCCGCGATGACGTCGAGCCAGCGCTGGGTTCTGAAAAATATGGACAGTCGGCTGAATTGGGCGACGCTGTCCTGCGGGATCTGGTCGAGGATGATCATGGCCTCGTCCCATTCGCCACCGTCGGCGTACTGACACGCCTGGGCTATGGCGATCTGATCGCGGTCGGCCATGGCGATCCGCAGGCCGTAGACACCGATCTCGATCTGGCACCACAGAGATCGGTCGGACAGACCCGCACGCTGCTGGTCCCGGTAGAGATTGTGAACGGATCGGTAGGCGCCGTAGATGACCTCTCCGGTGACTTCACCGGCCATGGCCCGCCCCAGCCAAGCGTCACACGCGTCGGGATCGAGGTCGGTTGCCGCCCGGAACGCGGCCAGCGCATGCACGTCGTTGCGTACACCTCCTCCGACCATTCCGAGACTTTGAACTCCGGTGTAGAACGCGTCCTCGGCCGCTGACAACTCGGGCTTTCCTTCCGCCGATCCGGTCTGCTCGAAGGTTAGACACGTCAGCGGCGATCACCCTTCCCACGAGCGGGAAGATTCGTCGGCCCATGCGCAGGTTGAATGCCTCAGGGCCACCACTTCATCACCGAATCCGGACGGCGAAACGCATGGCGATTCCATCGCAGATCGAGCGCTTTCACGCGACCACTACCGCGCTCTCCTCGATTGCCGGGCCACTGACCACCGAATCGATCGAGTTCGCATGTTCGGTAGGGCTGCGTGAGGTCGGCTGCTTCACTCCGCGCACACGAGAGTTCCAGGGCTATCCGCAGGAAGGGCCGTTTTCCATTGTGACGCTGCGGATTCCACACAGGAACCCCGACAGGACGCCGACGCTGATCCTGACTCCGCGCGCGAGTGTGCGCATCTATCAGTCGGATCTGGAGCCGGGCACCCGATTCTCCCGTGAGGTGATCGAGATCGATCCACGGATGCCGCCTGAGGGCACCGTGTCGTTTCGCGAGCGACGCGGAGACTGGACGCTGGTGCATGAATTCACCGCGCAGTCGAGGCTTCTGCGGAAACTGATCATGCGAGGCGAAGACCGAACCGGCGCGGCCGCGCAGTCTCCCACGGTTGGGAACAGCTCGCGCTGAGCGCGACGGATTTATTTGCCACTATTCAACGAGCCGTTATTCAGCGGCCAAGACGGTGGAAGGCACGGTTCCCCTCATCCCGTGCCTTCGATCGGATGGCCGGATCCGGATCCCCCAGGTTCGGATCCAGCCACATCCGGAGCTCGCCTCGACCACCAACGGCGACTTCGACAGCGGTCGGCGGCCAGGGACAACCGCCGACCGCACTCCGGGTCCGCGATTACGCTCCGACCGGCGCCGCAGAGTCGACAATCCCTGCCAAAACCGCCGCGCTACAGGTACATCCAGCATCGTGACGACCTGTTCCACGACCATCGGATCGCCACCGCCGAGGTGAATTGATCGCCTGGCCCGACGCGCCGCTCCACACGTCCACCTGGGCGCCAGTAATGTGATTCGAACGTATCCCGTGGACATCGTCGCCACCGTGCGCGAGCTGAGCGTTGATATCGGTGAGCAGATCGAGGGCATCGCCGAGATCTGCGACTGGGCTGGCTCTGCCGCACTGAGCATTCCAGTGAGGGTAGGGGATGACTCCAGACCAAGAATTCGATCAACCGAGCTTCCCCAAGGACGGGAATACCTGATCGTCGCCATGCCCCCGCGGACGCTCTAATGGGCGCGAGGAGAGCGAGGGCAGAATGGAAACGACAACCGCAACACCGACTCTGGTCGCTGTCTATCAGCTCGATGGCTGCGATGCGTGGCAGCGGGTGGCCGAGTTTCGGTTGTCGGAAACCGGGACAGTCGATGTGACCGTGACCGATGACCACGAATGCCCGTTGGCTTTGCACTGGTACCGGGAAGGGATAGAGACCCCGGCGGTCTTACCTCCCGTCACGATTTCGGATGGCCCCGCGTTCATGCGCGCACTTCTGCGCCCGTACCGAATGAACTATTGCCGCCTGGTGGACGAGAGCGCCGCGGAGACGCCTCACTACAGCCCGAACGCGTAGAGCGTGAGCACGACAGCGACACTGCCGAGCGTCCCACCGATGGCTTCGATCACGAGGTCGCGGCCCGCGGTACCCGCTTGCAACCACAGTGCCCAGATCGGGGCGAAGGTCCGCAATACAGTGAACAGCAAGGCCAGCAAGAGCACACCGAGCAGGCCGTCGAGTCGCAGGAGCGGATGAATCCACGCGAACCCGACGGTAATCGCATAGATCTCGATCTGAGTACCGAGGAGCTTCATCCCGAGACCTCGGCCGCTGCCGTCGGACAGCTTCCCCTCACTCCCGCTCAGGGACGTGCGATTCCTCGAGACCCAAGGAATCCCGTACAGGATGACCACTGCGACAGCGTGGACGATTCCCGCGGCAGCGCCCCCGACCACCATCGATACGACATGCATGATCATGTTCGATCACAGCACCCGCACGACGACGGCGTTGCGCGGCATCCGCGACCATTTGACCGTCGAACCCGAGTGGGGTGCTTCGATGACCATGCCGTTGCCGGCGGCCAACTGCACGTGTTCAGGACCGTGCCTGCCGAACGAGCTGGCCGGAAAGACCAGGTCGCCAGGGCGCACGTCCTGCGCGGGAACCCGTGAGCCGCTGTAGATCTGCTCGTAGGTGGTGCGCGGCAGTACCACCCGGCCGTCGGAGGCCTGCGCGATCGCGTACTGGGTCAGCCCCGAACAGTCGAATCCACCGCTGCTGGGTCCACTGATTCCGCCGCCGCCCCAGACGTAGGGTGTGCCGAGCCACCCGGTGGCGGCCCGCACGGCGTTGCCGCCCGATGTCGCGTCCGACAGCACTGTGGGGCGCCGGCGTGACCGGAGGCGCGAGCGGGGGCGCCGCGCCGCGGTTCGTGAGGTCATGATCATCTTCGGCAGCGGCGGGGGAACTATCCGTGCGGCCAGCGCGCGGGCGGCGACGGTGTCCGCGTCGACCTGCTTGGCGGCGTTCGTTATCGCGATCTGCGCCGCGTCGAGTAACGCCGGGCCGCCGAAGCGCGTGTTGCCCACCGCGGCGATCGCTTGTACCCGAGACCGCAGATCGGCGATCTGGTTGGTCAGCCGGTTGCGGCCCTCGAGCGTATTGCCACCGGACTGGGTGACGGCCTGCCCGACGATTTCCTCGCGTCTGGCATGAGTGTCGGCGATCAGCAACGGGATCGCGTGGGCGTCGGCGTATCCGACCGACGTAGCTCCCGTGAACGCCCCCGCGTCGACGATGGTTTTCGACGCGGGAATTGACTGCGCGCCCTGAGGCCGGCCCGACCCGTAGAGGCCGAGTAACGCACCGAGCACGTCGTGTAGATCTCCGGTGAGAGCGGTCGTCATTCGCACCACCCGTTGTCGCGCATCGTTGATCGCCTCCAAGAGCAGCAGTTGCTTTGTGGCTCAGCCAATTTGGAGCCCCCTCTATCGCCGGCCGGCTGCGCCCGCGCCTCGACTATGCCCGACGGTCACCGGTGTGGCTTCCCAGCTGCGGGAACCTCGGACAATGAAGCTCTATCGAAGTAGGAGGCGGTACCGGCAGATATGGCGAGTCCACAGAACCAACCTGTTCGGCCGCCCGGAAACCAGATTCCGGAATTGCCGTGCCCCGCTGGGGCATCGGTGGGTTTGAAGACGTTCATCTCGACGGCGGCCACCGAGATCCAGACGGCGGTGGATCTACTCGGTATCGGTACGACCGAACCGCCGCCGACCGTCGATTCACCTACCGCCGACGAGATCATCGCCGATTTCGGTGAAGGTGAGACAAGCGCGGATTATCAACAGGTCCTCACGTTGCTGCAAAATCGTCAGGCGGCGCTGGTCCAACTGGATGACACCGTGTTGAAGGTGTCGAATACCGTGTCGGCGGCGAATAATAAGACGTTTGCGACGATCATGCGGAGCGTTGGCCGGCTGGCCGACGACCTGAATACAGCGTGCGCGACATTGGGCTCCCAATCGTTGAAGCCCGCGCAGGAAAGCCCTCTCATACTCGAGGTCTCCGATACCGTCGACGCCGTGTACGCGCAGGTCGCTCAGGCCGCCGAGCACAACCGGCAGATGGCCGGTGGCGGTCAGGGCGGCGGATCGACCGGTACTGGGTCGAGCAGTGGCTCCGGAACCGCGGCGACGTCGGGGTCGGGGTCGGGCGGCGATGGAATGATGAGCGGCCTGATGCAGATGCTGACCATGCTGCCGATGATGGGCATCTCGATGCTGCCGTCCCTGCTCGAAGGACTCAGACAAAACCAGCAGAACACGGACAAGCAGAACGCGGACGCCAAGAATCCGAACGGCGAGCCGCCCGCATCGGCGCCCACGCTCCAGCCCGACGCGAACACGCCCGCGTCCACCGCACCCAATCCTGCCGGAGCCGCACCTGCGAGCACCGATCCGAACGCGCCCAAGCCGAACAGCCCGCAGGCGAACGTCCCCGCTTAACGATCACGCCCGCCGGCCGAAACATGCTGTGGCGCACGGGGTCCGGTCCGTCGTCAAGATCCCGTCCCACACCTGCGTTGTGTCGGCCGCCGGGCGCGCGGCGCCGGGCTCCGGCACGGATTCCGCCGGAGTTGGCAGTGGCGGTCAATGACTCGTAGGTCCCTCAAATCACCTTGTCGGTCCCTTAATGCCGTGGGATCGTCCACGATCCCACGGCATTGGCTCTTACCCTCCAGCCGTTCACTGTCCATCCGTCGATGCGGGCGGGGCCGGTGCATCGGACGGGCCGACGCTGGCACCGCGGGGCGGGCCGGTGAGGGTGGGCGGGGTCGTCGCCGCGTCGGTGTGGACGGCTGCCCGTTCGGCCGGGGTCCGGACGGAACTGGTCGCGAGAGCGAGGTAGCGGGGGTGGGACATGATCTGTTCACTGGCGTACAAGGCGTCTCGCAGTGTTTGCCGGGTCGGTTCATCTGCCAGCAGCAGCGCGAGTTCGGTGCAGCGACGCTCGAACACCATGGTGCGCAGTACATCCGCCTCGTTGTCGATGCGCAGCCTGCCGAGTTCGACCCGCCCGGCGTCGACGCGCCGGGACAGCATCGCGGCGGCCAGCAGGTCGTCGGCGTCGCGGAGGTCTTGCCACAGTTGCGTGGGCACGCGGTGCCCAGCCTGGATGGCATCGAGCACCCGGCCTCGCAGGGTACGGGCGCTCATGGCCTCAGGCGGCGTGGCGAGGGCTCTACCCACACCGGCATGGGCGGCGATCGCCAGCTCGACGCGGCGCCGGCGGATCGCCGAATCGGGCGCGGCGGCACTGTCTTGCAGGGCGGTCGCCAAGCCGGAGAGGGCGAGTCGGTCGAGAGTGTCGGGCGTCGGGTTGCGCAGGTCGACGTCATAGGCGGGTGCCACCATGTCCTCGACTGCCACATCGGGGAACGCGCCGCGCAGGCTCGCGTCGATGGGTGCGGAGGAGACGAGCGCCGACAGCCCGGTGTCGGACGTCGGCCCCCAGGCGAGCGCGAATTCGGCGAGGATCCGGGCAGGGTCGGCGATGCCCTCCCACGGGGATCCGCCCTCGGCGGCCAGCGTGTCGTCCCAGGCCCACGGTGTCGACACCTCGCGCGGGAGATAGATGCCCGCGGGCAACCAGCCGCGGCCCTCGTTGGAGGTGATGAACACCCGGGTCCCCACCGGTCCCCGCATGACCGACACCGCCCAGGCCAGTCCGACGGCGGGCGAATCCGCAGCCGCCAGGACCGCCCCCAGCAGTGTGCGGGCCAGGACCAGGTCCTCGTTGATCGTTTCGTTCACGACGAAGGCGGGCGGGGCAGCCTTGTCCTTGGCCGCGGCAACGGCCGAGGCGAACGGAGTGAGCAGCGGGGCAGACGCCGCGTCATCGTCGCTGTCGGCCGCCGGAACGTCGGCGGACTGGTTCGAGGACGGATCGTCCACCGAAGGCAGGACCGGTCCTATCGCGGACGAGTCCGAGGAAGCCTCGACCGGGTCGGCGAACGGCGCGCCAGCCACAGTACTGCCGCCGACGGACGAGCTAGAGCCGGGCTCGGACGTCTGTCCCGTCGATGCAGCTGAGAGGTCGGGCATGGTGGCCAACGGTAGAAATCCGGGGCCGTGGCCGTCGGCGGGGGCTCCGGAGTGGGGGGGCGCGGTGGGGTGCGAGCCGACCGGAGGATGTGCATCGACGGGTGTGGTCGGGTGCGAGCCGACCGGCGGATGTGCATCGACAGGTGTGGTCGGGTGTAGCTCGACCGGAGTGACGGGACCTGAGACAGGCCCGGTCGGCAAGGACACGGCCGGGAGGGATGCGGGGCCGCCCGTCGGGGTGGGGGCGTATGTCGGCGAGCCGTTGCCGGACCCGGCCGATCGGATCGACGTCGCACCGTCGTCGTTGACTCGTTGCATTGTTCTCGCGGCAGTACGCAGGTCGTCGGCCAGTTTCTGATGGTGGTCCGCGAGCGCTTGCCCGGCCGTGTACCGGGCGTCGTAGTAGGTTTGCAGGGAGTTGTAGACCTCGTGGGCAATGTTGCCGTACGTGGCGAGGAACGTGCTGAGCCAGTCATCCGGCTTCTGCGACCAGGAGGAGATCTCTTCCTTTCGCGTTTCGTGGTGTAGCGCGAGCTGCTCCAGCGCAGCGAGGTCATAGCTGACGTTGTCTGCCATGCGGTCCTCGATCTCCTTCCATCACCAACTGGTCGATTGTCATGGCATCGGCTGCCAGTGAGCGCAGCCGAATTCCCGCCAGTGGGAAGCACGGGCCCGCGGCGACGGTCCCAGTGGTTCTGCTGCCCCGAATATCACGTACCGGGCGGTGCGGTGGTCACCCGGCGCCGATCGGGCTCGTCTTCCCCCGCAGGGGGACCCGACCGGTCGAAGAAGGGGTGGTCGGCGAGATAGGCGTGGACATAGACCGCGTCTCGCAGGCACGAACGGTCGGGCGCCCGCGCGAGCAGGAGCACCAGCTCGTTGCCGAGCCGTTGAAAAGACAAGGCACGCAGCGCGGTCAGCTCATCGATTCGCTCGTCGCGCAGTCCACCCAGGGGAATGCGGGCGGCGTCGACACGCTGCGCCACGACCGCGGCAGCGAGGAGGTCGTCGATATCGCGGAGTTGGATCCACAGCTCCTCGGGCACCGCTCGGCGACTTCGCAGAACAGTCAGGATGCGGTCCCGAAGTGCGCTGGCCCCCATCGGGTCACCGGCCGCGGCCGTCACACTCGCCAGGCGGGCCTGCGCGTCGTGGGCGAGGTCGAGACATCGATCGCCGATCTCGGCCGTGCCGACCCCCGCGACCCGCTCCAACAGCCGCCGGGAGGCGGTCGTCTCCAGTCGATCGAGCAAACCCGGCCCGGGCGCGGACAAGACCAGATCGGGTGCGGCACCGACCTCTCCCTCGCACGAAACATCGCGCAGCGCGGCGCGCAACCGCGGGTCGATCAGGGACGAGGAAGCGATCGCCGAGAGTCGCGTGCCCGAGGCCGATCCCCAGGCGAGCCCGAATTCGGCCAGGGTGCGCGCGGGGTCGGACAGACCCTCCCACGGGGCGTCACGCGAGATCTTCCATGTCCAGGGTGTGGAGAGCTCGCGGGGTAGAAACAGCCCGGACGGGAGCCAACCGCGGCCTTCGTTCGAGGTGAGGAAGACACTGACCCCGGCGGGTTGCCGCATGACCGAGACCGCCCACGCGGGCGCGATCGGCGACAGATCGACCGCCGCCAGGATGCTGCGCAGCAAGGTCCGTGCGAGTACCAGGTCGCCGTCCACCGACTCTCCGAGAACGAAGCGCGGGCTGGCGGCGGCCGCGATCGCGGTTCCGACGGCATCACGCACCGACTCCGCGGCAGTGTCGTCGGGGGTAGCGGCACGTGTGCCGCTGCCGCGCGGTTGATTCCGCTGCTCGGTGTGCGGGGCCGGCGGCGGCGGGCCGAGACCGCCGACGACCGAACCTGACTGACCGGTCTGCGCAGTCGATACGGTGACGCGAGGAATCGTCCCCGGACCCCGCGCATCGGTCGATGATGGCGACGGCGCTACCGGAATGGTTTGCGACGCAACGGTTTGCGCGCCTGTGGGCGCCGCCGCGACAGCGGTCTGCGGGAGTGGAGTCTGCGAGAGCAGGGAGAACGCCGGCAGGAACGCGCCCACGTCACCGGTCGGACCGGCCCCCGGCTCGGTAGTCCCCGCCGGGGCCGGGTCGGATGCGGCCGTATGCGTGTCGGCAGTCGACGAGGAGTCGTGGGCCGGAGTCGGGGCCGGCGCCGATTCGCTGCCGGCCGTGGGATCGTCGGTGGCCGTCGATTCGCTCTGGGAGAGATCCGGACGCACTGGCTCCGGCGCGTCATCGGCTGGCTGATATTCGGGGCTGTTCGGCTGTGCCGCAACGGTACTCGGCGCGGTCAGCGACGGCGGAGCAGTGCCGGCGGCGCCACGCGGTGCGGTCGCTGCCGGGGAGTAGCTGGTGGAATCGGGCGATTGACCGGCGGAATGGTCTGTCGCATCGCCCGTGAATCCGGTGCCGGAGCCATCGACGATGTTCGGATCGATCGACGGACCCCGTCCGGTGAACTGGTCGGCGCCGATCGGAACGACGCTCGGAGTCCTCGTATCCGAACCCATTCCGAACGGGACGCCGGGTGACTCCAGCCCGGGCGTGGGTGTGGTGCCATGGGCCGGGGAGCCGACGGCATTCGGCCCGGGGGTTGCCGGTGTCGCGGGTCCGAGGACCGGAACGACCGGAGCAACCGCAACGACAGGAGCAACCGGTGCTGTCGGAGCGATCGGCGCGCCGGAACCACGTGGACCGCCCAGGCCGGTGGGCGGGTGTCCCGGTGACCGGTGGCCGGGATCGCCGTAGTCCCCGGTTCCCGCGTACGCGAGCAGTTCGGCGATCTTCGCGAAGCCCGCAATGGTCTGCGGCCCAACCAGGCCCACGGCCTGCGTCACCACTCCGGCCACCTCGGCACGGGCTTGGCTGAGGATTTCGCTGATCTTTTGATCCCGCTGCCGGTTGTCTCCGTCGGCGATGTCCTCGGAGTGTGCCGGGGGAATCTCGTCGAGCCGCGTCTTCGCTTCATCGACGGTGTCGATGATCTTGTTTTGAGTCCGGCGCACCAGATCCGCGATCTGTCCGAAGGCGTCGGCTGCCGCGTCCAGCGCATCGCCGAGGTCCCGGACTCGACCCGCTTGGGCGCGCATGGCATCCTTCGCCGGTTGCAGTCCGACACTCGCCCGGACCTTCTCGTCGAAATCCCGGCGAGCCTGATCGAAGCCGGCGCTGTCCAACGTGGCCGCCGCAGCGCGGGCGGCCGCGGCCAGTGCGCCCCACTCTCGCGGTCCGTTGGCGGGCCAGTTGTCGCCGACGATCTCTTTCCAGCGTGGATCTTCCGGATCAGGCTCCATACGGCCATCGGATCGGTCGACCAGCCCGGTCGATCGCAGTGGCTTCGGTGTCGTCCACGACCCGGTAGGCCGACGCGATCTCCGCGACCTGGTCGCCGGTAGTGGTCGAATCGGCGCGAAACGTCGACGCGGCCCCGTTCAGGAGCGTCGAGGCATACGTTTGTTTCGCGGAATCGGTTGCCTGGTCCAACGGGGACACCGGCTTGCGCGGCAGGTCGAAGCCCCGGACCGCGTCGAACACCTGCCCGGCGATGGCCGCGGCTACCGAGGCGAGATGGTCTGCGGCCGCGACGATCTCGTCCGGGTCATCGATGTCGAGCGTGTCGGCCATGGTGGTTCCCGTCGTCTCAGTAGCGCGGCGTACCGAATTCGGCCGCTTCCATGGCCCGGTAGGACGCCTCGGTCGGGAGGTCGAAGGAATCGATGGTGTGGCCGCGGGTTCCGTTGTGCTCCATCTCGGTGCGCAGACCCAGCCGGGACTTGTGGTGCGCGAGCCGCGCGAGGCGCACCAGTTCGGCGGCGAGCCAGGTCTCGCCGTTGTCGCGGGCGTCGTCGGTGAGATGCAGGCCGATGATCTCGCCGTCGCGGTTGCAGGCGACACCGACGGTGTGATCGGGGTTGAACACCTCGTAGCTGAGGGTGCGCCAGTCCGGTGCGGCGGGGTCGAGGTCGTCGTGATCGTCGCTCATGGGATGCTCCTGAATTAGTGGTCGGTTCGGCCGGATACCAGCGAATTGTGTTCTTCCGCGGGAAGTTCCAGCTCCGCGGTGAGTGCCGCCCAGGTGAGGTCGTTGACGCTCAGCACGTGCTGTATCTGCCAGAAGCGGGTGCCGAGATACAGTTCCGCTGATCCGTCGTCGGCCACGTCGAGATGGTCGGGTCCGTCGATGGCCGGGTTGAGGGTCACCGTGGTGACCGGTGGCTGCCCGTCGTCGACGGTGAGCAGGGTGGCGCCGCCGGGAATGAAGGTTTGCCGGCAGCGTGCCCCCGCCGGGGCGTCCAGTTCGGGGCTGTTGGTGACGATGGTGATCTGTGGATCGAGCAGCAATTGCGCGACCCAGGACCGGGCGGTGGCTTCGGGCCGCTCGGCGTTGATGCCCAGCGACGCGATGACGGCCAGGTCGAGCACCAGGACCGATTCGGTGGCGGTCACCCCGACCACGATCAGGCGTTTGGATGTCGGGCCGGGGGCGGGCAGGTCGTCGGCGGGCATGGCCACCACGTCGGTGCCGGGTCCGGTGACCGCCGCCGGAAAGGCGGTGATGGTTCCGGTGGCGACGTCCACGGTGTAGGCGACGATCGGGCTCATCGCGCGTTCACCGATGCCGCTCAGCCGCGCCAATCCCTCGTTGTGCAGCCAGCGCACGGTATCGGCGACCGTGACGTCGTTCTCGTCGTTCTCGAGTTCGTCGCTCACGAGGCGTGTTCCGGTGTCGCCGAGGCGGGTTCGGGGTCGTGCCATGGATCGGAATCCATCAGGGCCTGGTACTGCCGTCCGGCGTCGGCGGTGCTCTCGGTGATGGCGGCCATGATCTCGGCGACGAGTTCTTCGCAGTCGAACTGCTCGGTGCTGCCGGGGGCGAGGTAGAGATCGGTCAGGCGGCCCATGGCATCGATCTCGGGCACCACTGCGCCGGTCGGTGAGGGGCGGCGGGCGCGGATGGCATCGATCCGCCCGCGGATGTCGGCGATTCGATTGCGTAGATCGCGGGCGGCGTCGAGCGCGGCCTGTACGTCGGGATGGATCTCACTCATACGGAACCTCCGGTCTTGGGGGCCGCCTGATTGGCGGGGGCCGGTGTGGCGGGTGTCGGGGTGGGCGCGATGGTCGGCTTCTCGCCGATCACGGCCTCCACGTGCGGGGTGTGGTCGACGAACATCTTCTGGTCGGGGTGCCAGGCGACGACCCGGGCGCGTTCGCCGCCACCGGCGCCGCCGCCCATGCCCGGCGCCATCGGCATATAGGGCCCCATCGGCGAGCCGGCGGCGCCGGGGGCGGCGGAGCGGGCGTTCGCCGCCGTCGGCAGCGGCTCGACGACGGCCGTGGGCGTCGCGGGCACGGAGGAGACGGTGCTGGCCAGCGCGGGCGCGCCCACCACCGGCAGCGGTCCCGGATCGGTCGACACCGCCGGCACGCTCGGTCCGCCCGGGTCGCCGCCGGGATAGCTGGGACCACCGCCACCGACGTCGGACAACGTCGGAACGGACGGCAAGGGGGTGTCGAGGTAGGGGGACGGGTCCAGCGACGGTTGGTCGGGCAGATTGTTGTGCGACAGTTGATTGTTCGCGCCGGACATCGCGCTGCTCAGCAGCGCCGGCAGCATCTCGGCCATCATGCTGTTCTGGTTGTTGTTGCCGTTGGATGCGCCGCCGCTCCCGGTCGGATTACCGCTGCCGGTGGCGGGCGTACTGGTTCCGCCAGGAACGGGCTGACCGCCGCCAGTCGTCGGATTCGACGGGCGACCGCCGCTCCCGGTGGGGTTCGCCGAGGTTCCCGTCTTGGCGGTGTACTCCGTGAACGTCTGAACCGATCGCGCGTTGTGCTCGTTGAATTCGGCCAGCGCCCTTGTGACCGCGATGGGGTCCTGCGGCCGTGTTTTCATCAGGGCGAGCAGCTTCGTGCGGGTGGTCTGGATCTCCTGGGGCGTGGGATGCCGGTTCTTGGCGGTATCGAATGCGTCGGCGTAGTTGTCGAGCGTCGAGGCGTGCCCGTCGAGCGTGTCGCCGAGGTCGCTCAGCTTTTGCTGAACAGTCCCCAGATGAGCCGCGATGGCCGTCCCCACCGGCGTCCAGTCGGCGATCACCGGGAGCAGCCCCTGGAGTTCGTCGAGCCCGGAACTGTAAGGGCCGGAACGATACTGGCGGATCGAGTTCGCAAGGTCGCGGGTCGGCCCGGTGCCCGGACCCGCGTGCAGCTGCTGGGCGAAGGTGAGCGGATCGACCGCCGCAGCGATAGCCGGCGTCGGTACGGGTGCCGAGTGCGGAGCATAGGTGGGCGGTGGCTCGATCGGATTCGGGCGTCCGTCTCCCCCGCTGCCGCCGATCGACCGCGCGCCGTCTCCATCGGTCTGCGTCAGGGCGGCGATCGCGGCGCCCATCGGATGGGGATGGCGTGCCAGCTCGTTGAAAAATGCGATGATCTGGTTTCGCGAATCTTGTATTCCCGCATTGATGCCAGTGGTCGCGACGTGTGAGTTCACGTCCTGCCCCGCGGGCTGCGCCCAGGTCAAGGGCAGCCCGGCGTGCAGGCGGCGGTGCAGGTCGTCCAGCGCTTGGGCCGCCCGCAGCTGCTCATCGGGGTTGACGCTCAGGTCCACAGTCGATGCCTCCGGCGGTAGGTGGTCAGATCGTCGTCGGCAGCGCCGCGGCGTTCAGCGCTGCCGACGGGTCGTCGGTGGGTAGACCGGTGGGGGTCGACGAGTCGGGATCGGCGCTCTTGCCGGGCGCGGTGATGCCGCGCGGACGCGCGAAGCCACCGAATCCCTTGAAACTGCCGGTGCTGTCGGACATCTCGTCGGCGTAGGGCTGCACGCGCTTGTCGACGATGACCTCGAGGGCATCGTCTTCGCTGGCCCCGTCAAGTCGCCGCACGATGGCGGTCTTCGACGGGTCCTCCCAGACGACGACGTCACCGGTGATCAGTTCGTACGGGTCCTTCGGATCACCGATGTGTTTGTCATCCGACCAACTCGACGAGGTCTTGCCGTAGGCCTGACGCGCGTCGAGCACAGTCGGGTCGTGGAACGCGGCATCGAGCGCCTTCCACACGGTGGCGCAGACCCGTTGCGACTTCCCATCGGGATAGGTGTAGAGCACACCCCCGTCGGCGTCCGGTGCAGGCATGACCGAAGTCGCAGAGGGGGGTGTCCCCGGATTGCTTGCGTCGGGTGTCACCGATTGTGGAGCCAACGCCTCGGTGACCGGCGCGGCGGGGGTGGTCCCCGGTGGCGGAGTCAACGGCGCGGCCGGCAAGGGCTGCTGCGGCATCCGATATGCGGCGTTCAGGGCCGGGTCTTGCCCGATGCCCTGGTTCATGGACTCCAGCATGTTCGGGATCGCCGAAAGCATAGCCAACGACGACAAGTCCGAAATCGGCGATGCGTTGTATCCGTCCTGGTTCGAGCCCGCCTGAACGGGAATGTTGCCCGCACCACCGGTCGAATCATTGATCGGATAATTCTGGCCGCCATTGCCTGGCGCTCCCGAGCTGTTACCAGGGAGATTCAGGCCATTGTCGGAGGTATTCGCGCCGGGGGTATTCACACCGGGCGTGTTCGAAGTTCCATCATTGCCAGGCGCCGTCGGCGAGTTCGAGACACCGTTTTTCCCGGAGTCCGGACCTCCGAGCGGACTCAACCCCAGATCCTTAAGCAGATCCGCTGCAGTATTATCGCCCGAACCGTTCCCCGCATTCCCGTTCCCCGCATTCCCGTTCCCCGCATTCCCGTTCCCCGCATTCCCGTTCCCTGCGCCATTCAAGGCATCCAGTCGCGATTTGAACGAGGCGGCATCAGTCGCTTCCTGCTGCTGGAGTGCGGCCATCTGAGCCTGGAAGGCATTCATATTTGATGCCAGCCCTGCAGCCCCGCCCGCCTGGTCTAGTAATTTAGATTTGGTTTGATCCATAACGGAACACAAATCAACGGAGGCATCGGAGATGAATTTCATGACCCAGGTGGTCTCGGTGTAGTCTGCTGTCGGCCCCGATAATGCATTGGTATGCATAGTATCGATCGTATTGTTGATCGAATCGCGGGCGCCTTGGGCTATATCCTTGGTGGCATCCGCGATGGCGGGCATACCCTTGTCCACCGACAGCAGTTCCTGCATCGCATTGTCGAGTTTCGTTGCGTACTCCTGATAACTCTGTAGCAGCTGACCCGTCATTCCTGCGATGACTGGTAGGGCACTGTCGGTAGACGGCGTCGGTGACGCCGGTGGCGGAGTCGTATTTCCGGTGCCGAGCTGCCCAAAGTTGTATTTGAAAGTTCCGGGAAGTTTGAGATACCAGTTATTCACCACACTGGGGTCCAGCACGAAGACTGGAGCCATCTTCAGCTCATCCCTGATTTTCCGCGCATCAGGCATAAATATATCGTTCATGCCCGAGGAATCAGACATAGACGTAGGGACTCGTCAGCGTCGACAGGTTTACAACCGGCATTTCTTTCTGCGGGACTGGGGGCGTTCCAGGACCACCCGGAGCCTGCTGCTGCTGGTTGTTCTGCCCACGGTCACCCGCCTGGTCGTGACCCCGCCCAGGTATGAAATTCGTCAAGTAATCCCCGCCTGTTGTGGCGGCGACCGTTTCTCCCACGCCAGCCAAATCGCGCCCTACCCCCGCGCCCTTCAGGGCGCGAAGAAACCCCTTGGTGGCCCTGGCATCCTTGGTGATCCCGGCGATCCCTCCTCCCGCCTTGCCACCATAGCTGGTGCTCAATCCGTCGATGGCGGCAGCTCCGAGAGCGGCCTCGGGACTATCACCGTCTTCCATGGCCGCCACTCCACCGATCACTGCGGCCGCAACGCCTGTAACGACAGAAAGTCCTGGCACGATATTTCCCGCCATTCCTATCACTCCCAACGTTGGGAGTGCCCATCCTTTGATCGATTTAGCCCAAGTACCCCAACCATGACCCATAGTCCCTCACTTGTCACAGATCGACGCAGAAGCATGGTGGCCTGTCACCTCGCTCCACTTCAACCGACCATCACAGCCATCCGACAGGCGAGAAGCCAGAAGCTACTGCGTTTATTTTCGGCGATCCCCACTATTGGGAAGCCGATGCGAACAAGTCCGTGCCCGGGGCGATGGCAGTCGTGGAAAAGGAAATCTGAAGGTCGCGACCTTCCCGATTTTCCGGCTGCCCCGTTCATGCCAGCCAGCGCAGTAAGGCCGGGATGTCGGCGTCCGGGTCCGGGTCCGGGTCCGTGGCGTCGTACAGGTGGGCCACGACCTCGGGCCGCAGATCGAGTATTCTGTGGTGCCGGGTGCCGTAGATCTTCGGCACGGTCAACGCCAGTCCGGCCCACTTGCGGGCGCAGTGGATCGGAGCGCAGTTCACGCGTATAGATGGCGAGGGCTTCGCTGCGATATACAGCCAAGTAGGCGCTGTAGCCTTCCGGTTGTCCGGGCGGGCGGCCGCGGACGGCCCCATGGTCGGTCGATTTCAGTTGGGCGGTCTGCGGAAGCCGCCGATGGTGTTTGGGAATCGATCGCTGGTCGAGGTAGGTCACGGCGGAGACCTCGGCGCCCCGGGGTGGCTCGCGACCCAGCGTGCGGCCAGGTCGGCGATCCATGCCGGGTGCGGGGTGAGACTGCGGACGCGCCAAAAGGTCCGGTGCGCGGTCATCGCCTCCGCGGCGGTGTTTTCCGCGGTCATCGCGAACCCGGGTTTCGATGTGAGTAATGAGGGCGATCGGGTCCGGCCAGTACACCGAGGGATTGCGGAATCCCGACTCACTGCGGTAGCGGTGCACGTAAATGCCCACCGCCGCACACGGTGTGCAGCGCACAAGCACGGCAAGTGTTGCCGAGCGCGGCGACGCCGATCTGGCAGGCCGTCATCGCCGACTCAGAGAGGGCCGCGTCGAGCGGGATTCCGTCGCCACGAACCGCCTAGCAGTGATTGCACGCCAAGTTCAGTGGCCGTGTACCTTCACGATGAACTCGTGGAAGCCCAGCGGCTGCCAACCCCGAAGCACCTCCGCGAAGTCGAGTCCTCAAGTCGGCCAGGGCAATTCGTTGACAGGCTCGACCAACACGATCCTCTCGCCTCGTCGGGATCGGGCGGCGATGAAATCAGGACCGCTGCCAACCCGCCGCCCTGAATCTGTTGACGGGTTAACAGACGGTGCACACGACCCTACTGTCCACCGGCAACGGCCGCAGTGACCTGTCCCCACACCTGAGAATTCGCTGGTGGCGAGGCCTACCGAGCTGCCATATTCCCACACGCGACGAAGACGCTACGGCACGGCTATGGCAGTCGCCCGGCTTCGAAGCTGGCGGGCAACGACGTGATTGTGATGGTCGCTCCGGTATGCGGAGCCTCGACGCACTGCCCGCCACCGAGGTACATCATGACGTGGCCGGGCCCGGGACCGTCGACTCCGAATTCGCAGAAGATCAGATCCCCAGGTCGGATGTCGGCCTGGTTTACCGCGGGCAGCGCCGCGTACTGCTCTTGGGAGGTGCGCGGGATCGAAATCCCGGCGACCGCCGCGGCGTACTGCATCAGTCCGGAACAGTCGAAGGAATCCGGCCCGGTGCCGCCCCATAGATACGGTTTTCCCAGCTCCGACAGCGCTACCGAGATCGCCTGCTGGACGGCGGCGAGCGTGCTCGGCTGCGTGTATCCGGCTTGCCGCAGTGCCGCGGCGGGTGCGTTGGGCAGCGTGACTCCGGCGTGCCGCTGTCCGGCGATGTTGTAGAGGAACAGGGCGGTGAGTTGATCGATGGCCCCGGCGATGTCGCTCGCGGTCGCGTGCCCGCCGGTGACGACATTGTCTCCCGCGACGAGCGCGACGGTCACGATGTCGTGAACACGTTGCTGACCGGCGGGGGTGTACGCCGATGGGCCGAGGGCCTTCAGTGCGGCATCGAGATCGCCGAGCACGCGTTTCACCGCGGCGACATCTAGATCGTGATATCCGGCGAGGGCGTCCAGGTAGACGGCCAGCTGACTGTCGATGTTGTAGTAGGCGGTCGCGGTATTGCTCTGATAGAGCTGCGCGGCCTTCACTGCCGACGCAGCGACTCCCGTCATCGCGCCGGTTGGCTGGGCGCTGCCGGTGGAATGAGCATTACCGGTCGATTGCGCGCTGCCCGGCGACCGGACACGGCCGGGCACCGAATTTGTAGATGTCGGCGGCGCGGTCTGCCGGGTGCCGTATGTCTGCCGCGCAGCCCGGAGCGCGGTCTGTGCGCGCGGAACGAGTGCATCACTCGGCACCGTGGCGGTCGGGGGTGACGGCGCGGGTGTCTGTCTCGATCTCGTGGAGTCGGCCAGGGCCGATGCCAGGAACGGGGTGAGCATGCCCGGAGGGGAATGCCCAGATATGGCCGGTTGGGCCGTGTCCAGCGGCGGAGGTTGCCCGATGCCGGTGCCCCGTGGGCTTGTCGCCGAGATCGGCGCGGACGTCGGAGTCCACTGTTGGACAGCAGTACTCGCTGACGTTTTGACTGTAGCCGCCGGAGCTGCCGTTGTCGGAGGGGCCGCCACGGGTCGGGACGCCCTGGTGTCGGTGACCGCGGTCGGCCCGGTCGGCGTGGCCGAAACGGTCGTCGCGGTCGGCAGAGACTGTCCGGGAGGAGCGTCGGCCGACGCGGCGGATGTCGCTTCGCTGAAGGGAGATCGAGCGGGCGCCGCTGGCTCGACCGGCGACGGGAAGCTCGTCCGAGCGGTCCACGGGGTCGAGTGCAGGATTCGGTTCTTCCTGCCGGTCTCGGTGGCCACCGCGATGTCGGCCATCAGAGGTTCGATGTCGAATTCGGCGGCTCCGATCTCGCCCGCTGGCTCGAGACTCGTCATGGCAGGCCTCCGAGCACCCGTTTGATGAGAACATCACGCCCCGTGGGCATCTCCGACTCCTGAACCTGTCCGGAGACCGGATCGCTGCTCACGATGAGGTTCGGCCCGATCCAGACACCGACGCGACCGGGTACATGACCGCGGTGCGCATGATCCCAGAACACCAGATCCCCGGGGGAGACCGCTGAGGGATCGACCCGTTGCCCGCAGAAGCCCTGAATGTCGAGGGTTTCCGGCAAGACGATGACGGCCCGGGCCATCGGATCCTGACATCGAGCGGTCACCGGATCGTCCAGCGCCGCCGGGCTTTCGCCGACTGCGGATTGTGGCGGATCGGTATCGCCGGTGGTCGCAGACCGGCAGACGCCGCTCAGCGCACCGAGCGAAGCGGTACGGATCACCACCGCGGTCATCACCGCCTGGTCTGCGACCCGCGAGTCCCTTTTCGTGTCGCGGTTCAGCTGTGCGAGTGCGGCCTGCCGGGCGCAATCGGCGGCGAAACCCCGGTAAGGAGTCCGCAGGGGCGCCTTCTGAGGCTGTGCGTACCGCATCGCGCTCACACAGTCTCGATCCCACTGGGACACGGTCGTATCGTCCGGTGCGATGGTGACCTCGGCCATGGAGGTGGCGATCGGCGGAATCGTCGTGGCGAATTCCGGTTCGCCGGTCGGAGCCGACGGCGTGACGGTGGGAGTCTCCGTGATCGCCGGGTCTGGTCCGACCGCCGATTCGCACTGGTTATAGTCCACGCCGAAGGCCGCGGGGACGCTACCGAGAACCCCGATGATTGCGGCGAGGAGCAGCAGAGCCGTGATCGCGATCGGAATGATCAGATGCCGCCAGCCTATGCCGCCGAGTAGTGTCCCCAGTCCCATAGTCTGGCCTCCAAGCAAGTAGTCCGGTCGACTGGCACGAAATGAACTATCCGAAGACTGATGGCATTCCGGTGGGCACCCACCGGTCTTCGATCAGCTGGGCCCGATCGATGGCCTGCATCGTTGTGTTGAAGGCCTCGAGGGTCCTGGGGTCGGTCAAGTCCTGCCCATGGAACTTGCTGATGGCCTGGTGCACGCTGTCAGCGTGCAGATAGCCGATTCCCGCCCAGGCGCTTTCTGCCAAGTGACGGTCGAGCCCTTGGCTCCGGAGGTCGTTGACCCTATCGCGGATTTCCTTGGGCAGCACGCTCGTATCCGGGGTATGTGCGAGGTGCCCCAGGGCCTCCAAATTCTCTCGTGACGGATGGGCCATGTACTGGTTGAGCCACTGTCGGGCTTCGGGGCCGAGAGTCTGACCCCTGATATTGGCGTGACGGAAGGCGGCCGACATCTGGTGGAGTTGGGTCAGCCCCGCCGCGAAATTGTCCATGTCTGCCTGCTGTCCGGTGGCGAAGGCCTGTGCGGCCAGGCCCTGGACGTTGCTCATGGCGGCGGCGATCGGGCGTACGCCCGAACCCGGCGGGAGGACCCCGAAGCCCGCCGGTCCGATGAAGCTTCCTATCTCCCAGCCACCAGGCGGAGCTACGAGCACCTCCGGGTGTCTGGCACCGAGTACCGGCGGCAAAGCAGCGCGCCGCAACGGCCTGAGATTCCACGGAGCTCGGGATGCCGGTGGGAGCCCACCGCCGGCTCCCCGCGGCACGACGGCGCGCCGCCCCGCCGCGGGACCGGGCGGAGCCGCGGCGGGACCGCCACCCGCAGGCCCACCACCACCAGCAGCAGGCCCACCACCGGCAGGCCCACCACCACCAGCAGCAGGCCCACCACCACCAGCAGCAGGCCCACCACCGGCAGGCCCACCACCTCCAGCAGCAGGCCCACGACCTGCAGCAGGGGCCGCGGTCGGGGCGGCTCCACCGCCGCCAAACCCCAGTCCATGATCTATCCCTCGACCGAGGCGCCCTAGCATCGCGAGCGGGACCAACTCGCCACCGACGAACAGTTGGCTGCTGTTGAGCAATTTCATCAACCCGGGCATGTGCCAGCGAGCACTGATATCGCCCATTCCCAGTGCGCGTCCGCCGTTGCCACCGTCGGCCTGCAGGCGTCGCGCGAATCGGTTTGCCACCCAGTCGCTTCCGCGATCGATACTGGTCGACAGCCGTCTGAGCTGGCTGATCGCCACGACTTCGAGCATCGAGGCGATGCAGAAGGCCTCCATGACGTGGCCGTGAACCAAGGTGAAGATATCGCCGAGGATCAGGGTGTAGATGCCGAGGAAGATGATTTCGACGCACATGCGGAAGCCCGCGAAGAATCCGTCCATGATGTTTCGGACCAGGAATGTCTGGCTCGGGCCGTAGATGAATCCCCCTGCGGCGAAACCGAAGATGGCCAGCAGGCCGTGGTAGACCGAATCCAGGGCCGACCGCACGATTCGTAAGGACAAGGCCACGGCGAACCCCAGCAAGAGAATGGCGCACAGTAGCAGCAGCAGTCCGGTTCCCAGCTGTCCGACGGACGGATGTTCGATGCTGTTCCAGGCCGCGTAGTCACAGCTTTTCAACGCGCTGCGCATGGCGCCCTGGTTATGCGTCAGGCCTGCGTTCGTCCACGCGTCACGGCACACCGGATTGTCGTCGATGACATGCCCGAAATTCCAGACCTGCAGCGGGTGACGCGCGAAGTTGTCGGCCATATGCGTCTGCATGTTCGTGATCAGTTGCGCCGGTGGCGTATAGCGGTCGCCGTTGAGTCCGGCGGCGACCGTGAGACCGACGTCGCGGCCGCGGCTCAGGAAACCGTCGGAGGACAGGACGCTAGCCAGCGGGTCGGCGAGGAACATCGGTCCGATAACCGCGACCCCCACCATAGTGACCACTTGCACGGCGGCCTTGGCGGTCTGAGCGCGCAGCACGAACCAGGCCACGCACCCGCCACCCACGGTGACCGCCGTGATCAGCATCAACGGTGTCGCGATGGTGCCGGTGAGGGAATGGGACACGGTGCGCAGCGGGATCACGACGATATCGAGCCAACGGAACGAGACCACGTAACCGATCAGCCAGATGCCACCGCCCACGACCATCATCCAGCCGCTGAACTCGAAGGACAGGATCACGACGATCCCTGCGCCCTTGGGGTCGAAGTCGAAAATGCTGTGGCTGATGTCGGTGGCGAGATCGTAGTTCGAAAGGTCCACGCCCTCGGAATCTCGAATGTACATCCAGCTGAGCGCGCTGTTGGAGACCAGGGTGTCACCGCCGGGGTCGGCTTGCGCGACCGCGCCGAGGATCCCCGGAATGACGAACAGCCCGACGACCACCGCGATGACGATCACTGTCCGCCGACGCAGCGCGGTGGCGGTAGCCCAGGCGCGCGCCGCGCCCAGGACCGCACTCGGCTGCCAACGGCGCTCGTCCCAAAACCGCTCGAGGTCGAACAGGGCGGCGGGCCCCTCCGAATCATGGTGGTTTTCACTGCCGTTCATGGTCACCCCGCCGTCCGACGACCGGCCACACGCACCCGTGATATCCCCGGCGTACTGGTGATGGCGGCCGCCCGCTCGGGCCGCGCGGGGCCCAGCACCTTGCCGCGACCGATGCGATTGAGCGCGTCGCGCATGAACATCTCGCCACGGCGTTCCTCGGGCACCTGTCGGCCGACACCGACCGGCGGCGAGGTTTCCTCCCGCAGCACCTGCAATAGATACGGCGCCTCGTCCAGATCGACCCCGAGCCACTCCAGACTGTTACGAGCCAGAGTCTCGTCACGCTGACGGAAGACGAACCGGTTCGGGATCAGATTGTGGGCGGCGCCTTGGAAGTCGGTGGCCGGGTCGTGCGAGGCCAACGCGATGGCGGCCAGGTGCTTTCGGCCGTCTCGACTGAAATCAGAGGTGACCGCCGCCCCGACCTGCGTTTGGGTGAAGTGGTGGGCCTCGTCGCCCACCAGGAGGCCGAATCGCCCGTTGTCGCTGAGAAAGGCTTCCCGCGCGGCCACTCCGACGAGTTCGTAGAGTGCGGTACCCAGCCGTTTGGTCAAGGGCAGCCGGTTGTAGAGGTGCGGCGTGGTGAGCTCCTCCGCGGTCGGCAAGGCGACATTGTGGCTGCGGATGACTGTCGCGGCGGCGTCGAGTCGCAGCGACGGCAACTTCGGATCGAACAACACCGGAACGCGATCGGCGACGGTGCCCAAACGCGCGGCCAGATCACCGTATTCAGGATTGGCGCCGGGCTCATCGCGCAGCCGCCGCACCACATGGAAGAGATCCAGCAGCGACTTTATGCGGTGCTCGGTGATGCCGCGGGTTGTCAGCAGGGCGCTGGCCGCAGCGCCCGCGCCCGAGGTCGGCGACAGATCCAGCAGCGGCAGAATGGAATCGAGAGTTCGTTCGCCGGCGACCTGCGGTGCGAACATGCGCAGCGGGTCCAGCGAGACCGTCGGGTTGGCCAGATCGATGACGACCGCATCGTCGATGGCGGTAGCAAAATGCTCCCACTCCCCGACCTGACTGCGGTCGATGGCCAGGAACTGGCCGCCCATATCGTTCACCAGCGCCGCAACGAGTTTCAACAGATACGACTTGCCGGAACCGAGTTCGCCGGTGACCGCGAACGAGGCGGACAGGTCGTGCAGGGCGGCCTCCATGATGCCGAAATGGATGGGCTCGAAATGCCCCGACATCAGGTTGACCCCGATCACCGGACCGCTGTCGTCGCCGACCTGGCTGCTGGTGAACGGCACGAAACCGGCCCACATGTCCGACGGCACGATGTGGGCGAAGTCGTCGTAGGCGCGCCGCGACGGACTGCCCGGCACCAGCATCGACCAGAGATCGAGTTGCGCGCCCAGCGGTGCGGTGAGGTCGACCTGAAATCGCTTGTACCGGCGTTTGAGGGTATTGACCGCGTCCATGGTCGTTTCCCGGTCACGGCTGCCCACGGCGATCACGGTGGTGAAGGCGACCTCCGATTCGCCGCCGTTGACCTCGAAGTGGTTGTTGTACTCGCCGAGCATCTGAGCTTTCGACATCAGGGTGTTGTGCGCGAACGACACTTCCTGATCTCGCTGATCCATCTGCTCGCCGAGTCGGCGCAGGTTGGTCTCGTTGTTCTTCAGCACCTGGTCGGCGGGTTTGGTCGATATCCGGATTCCCCAGTCGACGGTGACCTCGGCGGCCAATCCCTCCAGCACGTTGAGGAATTCGCTGCCGCCGGGAAAAGCCATGCCCGAGTAGGGAAACGAGTGCGGGGTGAGCATGGCCTGATATGAGGGCAGAGATTCGCGATCGGGTTGGACAACCTTGATCACCGGGATGAACGAGGGCCACAAGCGCCGGTTGCTATCGGCGCGGGCCCCCTCGTCGAGCGCGGCGGAGCGGAACACCGCGGCGGTCGCGTCGTCGAGCGCTCCTTCGCGGGTCGGCGCGACCGGATCACCGTCGGCGCCCCGGGAAAGGTAGTGCTCCCATAGCCATTGGAACAGCGCAGCGGGCACCGGGGCCGGGTCGAAGTCCCCGCCGATCCGGGAAAGTATCTCGTTCGCCTTCGATTCGTAGGCCTCGAGGTCCGTGCGGACGATCGCGGCGGCATCGGCGGACGCGGTGCCGCCGCGCCATAGCCGCGAAAGGGACGACACGCCGGGATTGGTCGAGCCGACGGGGATCGATAGCAGGAACATGCGGGTCTGGGGTCGGATGGCCCGCACCCGTTCGAACGCGGCGACCACCTCGACGGCGTAGTTCTCGCAGTCGTCGAGGTCGACGCCCTCGACCATTTTGCTCAGTACGTCCCGGGTGTTGAGGCCGGCTTGGATCCCGAGCAGCAGCGACCCGCTGGGCAAGGCGTTGATCAGTGCGTGATGGGCCGCCTTGACCTCGTACTTGTCGCTGGACTTGCGCAAGCCGTAGCCGAGCGGGTTGATGAAATACGTGGCGGTGACCAAGCCCCCGTGGGTGAATTGGAGGTGGCCCCTGATCGCGGCGGTTGGTTGCAGATCACGATCGAAACCCATCAAAGCCTGCCTTCTGTCATCGGACTACGGTCGCCCACAAGCCTTTCCAGCAGTGAGACCCCGGAATGCCCGGCGGTTGGCGCGATCGCTGCGGACGGCAGGATGACGACCACGGATTCTTCGATGAACAAGGTGTTGCCGGCGGAGGCCGCGTCGACCGGCATCCCAGAGGCGGACACCGGTTTTCGCGACAGGATCAATCGGCCGACCCACATGACCCGTGAGGTGAGGCGAACGCCCGTATAGGGGATGAGCCCGATGGCGAAAACCGTCACTACGGTGATCACCAGGCCCGCGATGAATGAGATGGCCGGGTTGACCGGTAGCGACAGACAGCCTATCGACGTCACCGTCAGCAGCACCGCGGCCACCGTGACCTGCGGGAGGGTATAGGGTCCGAACGGTAGCTTCTGCCCGTTCTGCGCCTTCCCGATCATGGTCCGGACGCGTTTCACCGGGGTGAAGACCTTGATGGTTACTTGACTCATTGTCCGTATGGGCCGATTTGGCGGTCCGGGACGATCTTGATGGTATCCGACCTCGCAAAATAGATCAGGTTGGGCAGTGCCCAGAACAGCAGTGCGGCAATGATCGCGGATCCGACGACGGTCAGAATTTTGGCGGGCGAGAGTTTATTCTTCGCGGCCTCGGAGATGAGTATCGCCATGCTGGCGATGATCAGGACCAGAATACCGATGTATCGAACCGCTTGGAGAATCATATAGAGAATGGCCGCTATATTGGTGCCCATGGGGAATTCCTTTCCCGATCAATTCTGCGTCGGCGGCGGAATCCGCGGCGCGCTCGAGGGTGGCCGCGTCGCCGAGGCGGACGGCGGGGAAGTCTCGCGACCCTGCTCGGTGGCGACTTGGAGCGGAGACCGAAGAGCGGGAACGGGATCCATCGTCCGCACCTGCCATTGACCCGCGGCGCGGACCATGGTCAAGGGGTAGGTCAGAGCCGGTGCCGCTCCGCCGTCGGTCTTGGGGTTGACGGTCGCGAGCACCCGGGCTCGATCGGTAGTGGCGCCGCACCCCGAATCGTCGGCGCTGACCGTGGCGGTTTCCACGGTGGTGAACGGCGCAGGCCGCAGCGCGGAGATCCCGGAATCGGTGGTGATGTAACGGGTGATGTCTCCGGAACCGGTCAACATCGCCTGTAGGAATCCGCCCGCTACCTCCGCGAGCGGGGTGCCTTGCGCGCACGCGGTCGCGTAGTCCAGAACCAGGTCCGAGCCGTGGGCCGGCGGCTCCACAACGGCCGGCAGAGACAGCGCTCGAAGTTGACCGCCCACCACCGATACCGCGACCCGGTAGTACAGGCGGGGGTCGTCGGTGGATGCGGGCCTTTTGGGGACTCGCACGGAGACGGTCACTGTCCAGACATCGATGTCGCCGTTCGACACGCTCCGCGTCGCGTAGACAACGGTTGGGTCGATCACCTGCCGAGCACTGGTCGGCAGCGCGATCTGTCCGGTACCGCCGACGAATTCGGTGATCTTGTCCTGCTGGCCGGCGGTGGCGTTGAGGTAGACGACGATGAAATCCCGGGCGAACCATTCGGCGAGGCGTTCGCGTCCGATGAGCGAAATCGTCGAGCTGTCGGAGGGTCCGGGCGGGGGTGTGGAGAACGCGTCCAGTATGGCGTGACCGCCGCCGAGCACCGCGAGTGATGCCAGCACGGCTACGATGATGTTTTCCCGGCGGCGACGCACGGACATCTTGCGGAGCAGAGCCTCACCGGATTCCGCTCGCCTGCCGCCTCTGATATTCACTCTCGAAATGGTAGAGACCCGGTGGTTGAATTCAGTTCCGCCGTGTTCCCACCGTTGGAGAACGTCAGTGCGCGGGAGTTCGCCGCATTCGTTCCGCAACTCGATGCCGTAATTGTTCGTCGTATCCGACCGGCTGCGAATAACTACTATTTCCGGTTCCGGCCATAGCGAGTTCGGGCATGGGTGCGACGTCGCCGATCGCGGCGAGCTGGACCAGGGCCAAGGGCTGTTTGGAGTACCCGGGATAGGGGTAGATCACCACGGAGCTCGGGCTGTATCCCCCGGTGTAGTCGAGGGTGCGTACCGTTGCCCGGACGGTGTGTCCGGCACGAACGCGATCGGCCATCTCCGCGAGATGAACTCGTTCGTCGGGGTGGATGACATCGCCGGGCTGGAACAGATAGTCCCATCGGATCCATGGCGCTGGGTCGGTGAGCCAGTGCGATATCCCGGTGTGCTCGAGGTGAATCACCGCGAGGTGAGTACCGGCTCGGCGGTGCGCTTCCCGCAGGCCGACGCATTCGAGGTCCGGCCACTGATCGACCGTTTGGTTGGTGGTGACATCCTCGATGAGCAACCAGGCACCGCGACCACGCTCGTCGTCGCGGGCACGGATCGTCACACACCAGCGGCTGCCGCCCCGCGCAACCGATCCCATGAACTGGAGTTTCTCGCCAGGTCTGGGATCAGCGAGGAGATCGAGAACCTCGATGTGGCGATCGAGACCCGAGATGTATTGAAACAGCTCGGCGATGGATATCCGCGGCGCGTATTCCGACGGGGAGATTCCGGCGAGTTCCGCGAACCCGCTGGGCACGGCGATCGTCTGGGATTCGAGGTCCCAAATGGCCCCGATCGCCAACCCGGGCTGCGGCACCGACGCTCTGGCGGGACCCATCCACAGTCGTATGGCGTGCACGTCGCGGTCGGGACCGAGCACCGGCCTGATGTGCAGCGCGTGGGGTCCGGATTTGGTGGGAATCCTGAGGTCGACGTCCTGGGCCAGTTCGCGAGCGGCCTCGACGGCGTCGGTCAGCGATGAGGTTGTCACTCCGTCGTAGAGGGCCGGGGTCTTGGACAGTTGCCGCTGCAGTACTCGCTGCCATCCGGCGAAGCCGCGTGGCACGCCTCCGATCGAGGCCACCGAGATGGCGTCCGGCGTGAGGATCTCCGCCGTCACCCATGGAATCACCGAGCCGCCTTGCATCGTTCCCGCCGTACCAGCCGTTCTGAGGATTCGAGCCCCCGACAGAGACTCGAATTCAATGTACCGTTATTTAGCGGCTCATTCAATGTACCTTTGCCATGGCCGGGGCGTGAGTGATGCCTGGCAACGACCAAGTGACCGTCGAGTGATGGCGGCCAGACCCGCGCCTCAACGCGACGAGCTCGCCACCGCGATCACGCCGGCCCCGATCAGAACGGCGTCCTCGCCCAGCGTGGAGGGAACCACGCGCAGCGTCGTCAGGTAGGACTGTTTCGCGTGCTCGGCGACCGCCTTGCCGAGCGGTCGCCACAGCGCGTTCCTGGGTAGGGCCAGGCTGCCGCCGACAATGACCAGGTCGACGTCGAGCAGGACTGCGACCGACGCGATCGCACGTCCGAGCGCGGTGCCGGCTCTATCAGCGGCGGCGAGGGCGATGTGGTTGCCTTGGTCGGCCGCGCGGACCAATTCGGTTGCAGAGTCTCCTCGCCAGCCTTGCGTACGGGCCCATCGGAGCATGGCGGCACCACCGGCCACGGCGTCGAGACAGCCCCTCCCGCCGCATTCGCAGGGCACGTCGAAGCCCGGGACCAGGGTATGACCGAGATTCCCGGCGTTGCCCGTCCGGCCCACGACGGTGTACCCACCGATCAGAAGCCCACCGCTGATGTGGGTGGATGCCGAGATCACCACCGAATCCACGGCATCTCGCGAATCTCCAAAACTCCGCTCCGCGAAGGCCAGGCACACACCGTCCAACGCCAGGTGCACTTCCGCAGTGGGGAAGGTCTTGCGCACAGCCTCCACGATCCCGAACCCGGTACGCCATTCGGGGATCTCGATCGGTGCCACCACGCCGGTCGCCATATCGATCGGTCCACTGCACGCGATGCCCACCGCGCTGACGGTGGTACCCGCCGCCTTGTCCAACAGCAGGTCCCGGCAGGCCGGCCATACGTCCCGGGCCGGCTGGGGGATCCGGCCGATCTGATCGTCGTCGGTACCGGCGGTGACCTGGGCGGCGGCGAACTGACCGTCACTGATTGCCAGTGCCAGCAAGGTCATGAATCGCCTCTGATGAGAAGGAGTTTCATCGAGTCGGGTCCGCCCCCGGGCTTATTCTCCATCGGTACCGGTCGGGCGCAGCGGTTGACCGAGCACCAGATGCCGCCGGGGAGCCGACGGCACCAGCTCGTGGTGTGAGGGGCCGGGGCCCGTGCGGATGATTCGCATGGGCCGCTTCCGATCGAAGGGGGCGATGCGGTGCCGGTCCAGGTTCTCGACGATCTTCCCGGAGTTGTCGTAGGGCACCCCCGCCCAGATCATCGAGCGGGGTGCGTCGCCGCGATCGATGAATCCCTGTGCGAGTTGCGCGCACTCGGTCAGCAGGGGGCAGCTGTGGCAGACCTCGACCGCGGCACGCCAGGCGTCGGGTGTGCCGATATCCAGGTCCCAGTCGTTCGGCCCCTCCGAGCACGGTGGTCGGCTGGACCTGACCGGGCTGTTGGTCGCCTTGGTCGTACGGGTAGCCCTGTCCAGTACAGGGGTATTGGTGAAGCTCATAGCCGTCTCCGGATGATGCGAGGGCACAAAGGCTTTGGAGTGCCCCACTGATCGGACGGGCGTCAGGGCTGCTCTACAGTCCCCGGAAACCGGCTGCCATGGCCGGCAATTCGCACGTTAACGGAGACCAGCCGAACCCCGCAAGGGTTTTCCCGTTATCTAACGGGACATTGACTTGGGCGTAGTTCTGTTGCATCGTTGAACGATGGCGCGTTAGCCCCGTGCCGTCGTGAACCTGCAGAATTGATCCCGAGGACGAGCGCAACAGTGGAGTACACGATCGATGAACTCGCACGGGCCGCGGACACTACCGTGCGCAGTGTCCGCGTGTACCACGAACGCGGGCTCCTACCCTCGCCCGATGTTCGCGGACGCATCGGTTACTACGGACACAACCATCTCGACCGGCTGCAGACCATCAGCCGATTACTCAGTCGCGGAATGAAGCTCAACGGCATCCGTGAGCTGTTGGATGCCTGGGACCGCGGTGATGGACTGGCCGACATCCTGGGAGTCACCGACCAGCCCGAGGGCGAAGAACCGGTGACTCCGCAAGCCTCCGAGGACTCCCCCGGCCTGCCCGACTATCTGAGAAGGGCGCTGGCTGCCAGCGGTGATCCACTCAAGGAGTACCGCCTGTCGAACCCGCGGTGTTGTGATCTGGCGACCCGGCTCGTCGACGCTGGCCTCGCGGTATCGACCGCGGTGGAGCTGGTCGAGCGGCTGCGCTTCGACTGCGATCGGCTTGTGGAGCGGTATGCCGAAGCGCTGTTGTATCCGTTGGCGGGCAAAGCGTATGCCGAATCCGAGCGAGGACCGAAGGACCGCACCACCTTCGAGACGAACCTGGCGATCGGCCGGCTGATGACGACCCGTGCGATCGCCGAGTTGCTCGATCAGGCGTTGTGCCGCGAGGAACAGCCGTCCTCGCCACTGGACGGGTCCCTCCGCCAACACCTGGCGTAGTGCCGTCACGATGTGATCGAAGCCGAACCGCCGAGCCTCATCCACATCAAGAACAACACGTACACCTTTCTCCTACAGCCCCCCGTCCTGGATGGACGTAGAGCCAGCCGGTGAGAAGCTGTCCGATATCCCCGTCCTGCGCGAATCGCATCGGAGGACAGCCCACAGCCTTCGATACCGATGAACGCAACCGCGGTGAAAGACAGCGACGCTCGCCGCCATGACCAGGCGGTTCGGAAGGACTGCAGCCGTCGGACTGACGACACAATCGGGTTGGCGGACAGCTTCTCACCACTGCTGACAACAGGTGAGCGGCTGTGGTCGATACGCTCGTCGCTGTGCGGGTGATTGTGATCGGTTCAGGGATTTCGGGCCTCGGCACTGCGGCGGAGCTGCTGCGCGGGCGGCATGACGTCACCATTATCAGCGACGAATCAATCACAGCCACAACGTCTTTCCTGTCTGCGGCCGTGTGGTTCCCCACGGCCGCGGGGCCGCCGGAGCGAGTGCACGCGTGGGGTGCCGAAACATTCGAGTATTGGGAGGCACTGGCCGCGCAGGGGACGCCGGGAGTGAGGATGCGGGAATCGCTGGCCCTGTACCGGGAGGACCCGGTAGTACCTTCGTGGTCGAGCAGTGTTCGCGCTTTTCGGACCGCCGACCACGATGAGTTGCCGCTGGGCTACCACTTCGGCTTCCGCTTTGCCGTCCCGTTCGTCGAGATGCCGACATACCTTCCGTACCTTCGTGATCGGGTCGCTGCCGCGGGCGGGCATCTGTTGCATCGGAAGGTGCGCCGGATCGACGATCTCGCGGACTTGGTACCCGACGTGGTCGTCAACTGCGCCGGGTTGCGCGCGAGCGAGCTGGTCGGTGATCGGCAAACCTATCCGATCCGCGGCCAGATCGTGCGTGTGACCAATCCGGGCCTGTCGGTGTCGATTCGTGACGAGGCGCACCCGCTCGGACGCGCGTACGTCCATCCCCGGGAGAACGACTGCATCCTCGGCGGATCACTGGATCGTGGTCGATGGGACACCACCGTGAATCCGCAGTTGACACAGTCGATCCTCGACAGATGCCGTGACCTGGCGCCACGGCTGGCGGAGTGCAGCGTCATCGAGACACTGGTCGGTCTACGCCCGGGCAGACCGGAGGTCCGTCTCGAGCTCGACACCGATTGCTGGCCGGACGTACCGGTGATCCACAACTACGGGCACGGCGGCTCCGGCGTCACGATCGCCTACGGCTGCGCACGCGAGGCGGCCGCACTCGTCGACGAACTCTGAACAGCGTCGAAACCGGGTATCCGGCTCTCCTCCCGCCGTACATCCGGGCCATATCCCAACGGCCTTGCCCGACCCGGCCGCCTTGACGGCTCCGCTCAGAGGCGGGCCAGCGTCCGGAATCCCGGCACCATCGGAATATGCGGAAGGCCCGGGCGCAGCACCACGCCGGCATCGGTGGGCTCGACATTGGCCTGCGGGTACACCGTCACGACCTGGTTGAGTGCGGCGGTGAAGTCGCGGCGGAACTGATAACGGCGGCGGCGATCGCTGGATTCTGCGGCCGAACCGAACTGGACCATCAGCGACTCCCACGGCACCGTGGTCGGGCGGTTGACCGAGAACATGCGGTAGGTGAGCCAGGCGTAGACATCCAGACGCAGCGCTGAACCGCCGAGGGCCTTGATCGCGTTCATGTCCAGAGGGACCGGATGGGCGGTCACCTCACGAAAGAACTCATCGCTCAAGTGCACCGTCGAGGCGGACAGCGAGGACTGTTCGTCCTCGCCACCGCACCAGATGTTGTAGGCGCTGGCGACAGAGAGTTTCGCACCGACCTTGCGATTCGCGTCGCCCTTGTACTCGATGGTCAAGGTCGCATTGAACAGACGATGCGACTGATTGCGCATGCGCGTGAGCGATCCGTTCTTCCCCCCGGTCGCAGCCAACCCCATGGAGTTCATGAAATCGGTGAGACTGTTGCCGAGCACGATGTCCTGGGAGCCGGTGCGCACGGCTTCGGTCGACAGGAAGGTCAGGATCAACCGGGGCATCGTCCCGTACGGATAGCCGATCGACTGCGGCTTGTTGTTCTCATCGGTGGTCATGCCCGGCTGCACCGTGAGCGACAGGTCGCCGTTGCGACGGCCCCAGGCGGGCACGTCACCCGGGTCGCGGTAGGGCAGCGAGGTCTGGGTGAACACCCGGGCGAGATATCCGACCTCTTGTTCGCCGTCCCACACCTCGGCGGCAGCACGCACGATGTCGAGCGGGCTGCGTTTCGGTCGTGACACAGCGCTAGCTTCGCATGAGTTTCAGGACTTCCCAGCTGTGGGAATACTCCGCGTCGGCCGTATCTCTCACAGGAGATCGGACGAGTCAACCACCGTGGCAGCGCTCTCGACGACCGATCCGCGGTCGGTTGGGATCTCATCCGCCCCCGGACACCGGCATGCCAGCACGAGTCGAAATCGCCTCTCGTCCAGCCAAGTTGACACCGTCACGGGGCGGGCCCGGGAGCATCATTCAGGGGCGTGCCAGCGCGCGGAAGCCGGGAGACATCGGGATGTGCGGCAGACCGGGCCGCAGTACTACTCCCGCATCGGTGGTGTCGACGTTGGCCTGCGGATAGACGATCACGACCTGCTTGAGGGCATCGGTGAAATCGCGGCGGAACTGGTGACGGCGGCGGCGATCGGAACTGTCGGCGGCGGAACCGAACTGCACCATCAGTGACTCCCACGGCACCGTGGTTTCCCGTCGCACCGAGAACATGCGGTAGGTCAACCAGGCGTAGACGTCCAGGCGCAACGCCGATCCGCCCAGCGCCTTGATCGCGTTCATGTCCAGGGGGACCGGATGGGCGGTCACCTCGCGGAAGAACTCGTCGCTCAGCCGCACGGTCGAGGCGAACAGCGACGGTTGTTCGTCGTCGCTGCCGCACCAGATGTTGTAGGCGCTGGCCACGTAGAGTTTCGCACCGATGCGCCGGTTGGCGTCGCCCTTGTACTCGATGGTCAAGGTCGCGTTGAACAGACGATGCGACTGGGTACGCATCCGGGTCAGCGACCCGTTCTTCCCGCCGGTCGCGGTCAGGCCCATCGAGCCCATGAAATCGGTGAGGCTGTCGCCGAGCACGATCTCCTGGGAGCCGGTGCGGACCGCCTCGGTCGATAGGAAGGTCAGGATCAGGCGCGGCATCGTGCCGTAGGGGTAACCGATCGATTGCGGCTTGTTGTTCTCGTCGGTGGTCATCCCGGGCTGCACCGTGAGCGACAGGTCGCCGTTGCGCCGTCCCCAGGCGGGTACGTCACCCGGATCCCGGTACGGCAGCGAGGTCTGGGTGAACACACGGGCCAGGTAGCCGACCTCCTGCTCACCATCCCACACCTCGGCGGCAGCGCGCACGATGTCCAAAGCAGATCTTTTGGGTCGCGGCATGGCCCCTAGCATTGCATGTAGGCCGGAATTTGCCAGTTCACCCCGGCCCCGTGTGTCCGGTTCCCACCCGGTAGCCGAGGCCCTCGGCAGCGCCTGACGCGCATATCTTGCGGACATTCGCTGGTGAGCACGCCACTACCGGGCGGTCGACACGCATAACTTGCGGACACCGCCACGGTCAGGGCCTGGATTCCGACCCTGGAACGCGGGTCTGGTCACGCATAACTTGCGGACAGGCGCTGGACCGGCGGGCGCTGCGCATATCTCGCGGACGGTCGGCCGGGCTGGATACGCACCTGCCCGAGCGCTCTCCCCCGCTCATACGCATAACTTGCGGACAACCTCGGTGCCTGCGCGCATATCTCGCGGACGGTCGGCCGCCGTTCGCGCATACCTTGCGGACATCGGGACGTGGTGTGCGCATATCTCGCGGACGGTGGATAACTCGTGTCCGCGAGGTATGCGTGACGGTGGCGGCTCGCGTCATCGAGCCGGAACGGCTCCATGCAGGCCGCGCTCGGTTTCTGCTCCGGCGTGTCCGTGTCTTATGCGTGCTCGATCGCGAGTCGCTACGCATAAGATGCCGACACCTGATCGTGGTGGTTATCCACGCATATCCTGCGGACGCGTGGGGACTCGGCCTGTGGATAACCTGACCGAAAAGGCTTGTGTCCACGCATATCTCGCGGACAGGCCCTGAACTGTTTTCCCAGGATCGCGCGCATATCTTGCGGACGCCGCACGCATAACTTGCGGACACCGACCCGGTATTTCCGCAGGTGACACGCCATAAATCGCGGCCCCATGTAGTTCTTCTCCTAGAAAAGATTCCTGTAGTAGGGTGGTGGAGGTTGTGGATAGAGACCTCGCACAGCCACCCCCTAATGTCCCGGCCTTCTGAGCCGTGAAAATCCTTCCCCGAATACCTGATCCGCCTACCCGTGGCTGTCCCGGTGGTGGAATCGGTTGTCCTGCAACGTTGTCCACGGCCGGCATCCGGACTCCGTGCCTTCCAGGCTTGGCTTTGATCTCCGCAGCGTGCTGTTCGGTCGATGCCCGTTGGGCTCCCCCATCTCCCTGGCTCTCTGCCACTCCCTCATTCGAAGGTCGTACCTACATGACCGACCAGTGGCGGGCCGCGCAGCGAATCCTCGACGTGATCGAGACAGCCGTATCGGGGCTACACGCCCCCGATGTAGCGGTGGTGGTACCACCCGTGCGGTGGTACCACTCTGAAGACCTTGCTGTGAAAGTCGGATCAGATCGCCGCCGACGTGTCCTCTGTGGTCTCGGAGTCCTCGGCATCGCCGGCGAGTTCAGTGATCTCCTCGGCGAGATAGAACTTCAGTGCCTGGTCCACGAGCGCGCTGCGACTGCCCGCATGCCACTCCTCGGCCAGGGTGTCCAACGATTCGACGTCGGTGGCGATGATCCCGGCGAGCGGGATCTTCACTGGCGGCTCGGCGTGGCGGCGTCGCCGCGGACGGGAGTGGTCGACGCGCTGAAACAACCGCCCCTTGGGTTGGGCAGCGGCCGCGGTGGCGAAATGGTCTCGCAGCTCGGTTTCGAACTGTTCGATGGCGTCGAGGACCACCTCGCCGTAGCTGCGTCCGCGTCCACGCTGTTGCTTCTCACGGTGGGTCAGCTGCCGTAGGGCCTCGGCGACCACGGCCGCGACATGGGCTTCGGGGGTGGACTGAGTGGTTCGGGGGGCGCGAACAGTGGTCTGGCGCGGTCGTTTAGGAGTCGCTGTCTCAGCGGCAACCTTGGCGGGGGCCTTACGAACCGACTTGGCCGCGGTCGGAGCCGCGACGGGGTCGAGGTGAACGGGTTCGGGCGCGGGGACAGGCGCGACCGGCACGGCGACGGGTGGAGGCGGCGGGAGCAGATCGTCGATGTCGTCGAGATCGTCGGCCTTGAAGGCCCCTTTGCGGCTCATTTACACAGCCTCCTTCGTACGCTCGCCAGCAGCCAGACGAACAAGTATTTCCTTGGTCAAGGCCTGATAGTCCGACGCCAGCGGCTCGGTGTCACGTGACCATCGCTTGGTCGGGCCGTCCTCGCCGTCGGCATTGTCACCGGCCTTCGGTGGCGTGAAGTTGATCAGCTCTTCCGGGGTCAGGTGGAATGCTCGCGCGTCGAGCGCGGTCGCCTTGTCCTGGCGGATGAAGTTCCGGAAGGGCTGAATCCCGGTGCCGTCCAGCAGATCCATGATCTTGCCGAGAGTGTCCTCGTTGCGACGCACGGCACGAGGATTGCAGTCGAAAAGGATCATTCCCATCAACTCGACCAGCGCACCGTTCTTGCGAGCCCACAGATACCGGTGGGCCAACAGCTCGGCGCCGTCGATGCTGCCGTCGTCCTCCTTGGTCGGCACGACAAGCCAACTCACCACTTGCAACAACAGATCGAGGACGCCACGGTCACCCGGGCCCGAGTCGATCAACACCAGGTCATAGCGACCCGACTCGATCAGTGCCTCCAGCGCGGTCAGCAGATTGTGGCGGGGGTCGATCCCGTGCTGCTCGGCATTGGCCACGACAGTGCCCGCCATGGCGAGAAGCTTTCCCCCACAGACCACATCGAGGCCCTCGCGGACATCGAGCACAGGCTCAAGCGCGGATCCGTACTGCAGAGTCATTGCCAAGGAGCGGCCCTCGTCGGAACCTTTGACGCCGAGATCGCGGATGGTGCAGTTGCCCTGCTGGTCCGCGTCGACGACGAGTACTCGTTTGCCTCGTTTGGCGACAGCCACCGCGATGGCGGCCACGATCGACGACTTGCCCACTCCCCCCTTCTGATTGGCCACCAAGATGGTTCGTCTCACGGCTCGGGGAACGGGCAGCAAACGCATACTTGTCACGCCTGCGACGCTACCCGAGTGATCACCTCACCGACAACAACCGACATGGGGTGTGTCGCGCCCGTCGCATGGTTCTGTCGCGAGGTCGATCAGATCGTCAATCGCTGTCCCAGGCAACAGATCTGCCACTCAGCACGGTGACCGAGTGAGCGACGGGCGGGTCAGTCGACGGTGGAGTCCGTCATGTGATTCCTCGGAGTGTTGCCTCTGTATTGGTCACGGCAGGATGCCTTGTCTATCGCAGCAGGACACACGGTATTGCAGATCTATGCTGATGAATCCGAAACGGTCTGCCCACCAGTTGGTTTCAGGGTACGTATCGAAGGCATGGTTGCGTTCGTTGGAGCTGTCGCCTCTAATCCCGAGGTACAGGGCGATCTTCGGAGAGTGTCAGCGATCTTTTCTTGGTGCGTAGGCAAGGTCAGACAGTAGGAATTGCGTCCGCCGACCGATGCGGTCATTGGCAGGTGCGTGACACAGGTACTGCACTCGTCACGTCGGCATGCATAGCGAAGTGTCCGAGGAACACTCGCCTTGAAGGACAGGCAAACGACCTGTCGTGCGTCAGGTGCAATGAGCTGCGTACCCGCCATGCTTTCGACCGGCTCATCGACCTTCTCAGCGAGCGTGCTAGCTGTACTGAGAATGCCCCGAATCGCGGTAGGCGGGAAGACGTGTCGTCCGTTCCGAAGTGTCGTCCAACAGGTCACCTTAAGCAAAGCCGTCGTTAGTGCCGAGTAATGCGTATTAGCGATCTCCACAACTGATGCCCTAGGAAATATCTCCTGACCTGCTGCAGACACGGTTGGGTCAGTGATCGCTAAGAGGGGCCGCCGTGCCGCCACTCCGATCGTCTTTCCAAAGATAGACGACAAGATCGCATGCAGAGGCTTCGAGATTATCTGTACGGCCGCAGGATAGACATCCGCAAGACGTGCAGGTTCAACGAGATGTCGGATGCTCCCACTAACAACGCTAGAACTGACCCGAAATGAGGAAGGTTCAAGAGCCTCTTCAACATACCTGCCAAGGACCTTATTCGAGGCAAAGACACCGACCTCTAGCTCGGTCGAATCGGTGGGACGTTGAGAAGTATTCAACAAGGCATGCAGCAAGACTGATTCATCGACGTGCTGATGGAGCAGACAGTCGATCAGGCAATCGGCACAAGACGAGCCACCCGTGCTGGACCGATGACGCCCCGCATACACTGCCGTCGCTAACGTCGTACACAACGTCGCATCTAGCGTCGCATGATTAGTCTTTGAAGATGTCTCATGTACGACATTAGTGATGCCGGAGGCGATGGCGGCAACTATGCCCGTCCCGCAGGTATGGCAATGAACATGCAGGCAGTGGTAACTTTCCTCCGCCAGATCAACCTTCGTATCCGACCGGAATCGTGCGCCCCTACGGACATCGAGGGAGGAGAAGGTCGTCGGTGATGGGGGCTGTGCAATCGCTGATTGCTCCGTCACGACTCCTCCTCTCCGCGTTGCGTACTCGACTCGATGGTGCGTGCAGCGAAGTCTAACGTGAAACCCGAGGACAGTGTCTGACCTGATAGACAAGTCGGACACCAGGACTTGGGGCAGAGGTGATTGCACGGATCTCCAACCGACTGTCATCGCGTTGTACGCATCGATTGCTGAAAACTCCGGTACTCCGGTTCGAATGACGATCGGCGGGCGCTGCGGCCTTCGTCGCCGACGACAACATCGATGCGGTGAACTGAATTTGGTATCGCGAGCGGCACGCATCTCTCACGGGTGGCGAGGCATTCCGAGAACCGGCGGACACACGTCATCGAGGCATCGGGTTTGGATGACAAGGACACGTTGAAATCGAATCGCGCTCGCATATCCGACACGGGGGAGTGGACGCTGACGACCTGCGTCCATCGAGTGAATCATCCGTCGCGACAGACAGCCGTCGGTAGTACCACGAGACATAGCACCTTCCCGGCGTACGTCGCGGCCAAGCAGGCTGGCGCGGACAGCGATTCGATCAGCGGTTGGGTGAGCACGAATGACGGAGGTCAGCGTTCGGCGAGTCAGTTGCTTCTGACCGCAATGTGCAGACCGGCGCGCAGCCTCCCGTGCCGAAACCATGCCGCAGTTTCCGGTGCGATCCGGGACCTTGTGCTCCGCAACTCAGGGTGCGTCACTCAGCGTTGTAGTCGCGACAAGCGCCGTGCATCGTGTCGATCCGCTGGACCGGGGAACCGGGACGTCCTATGCCATGCAGCACATGCGCGGCGGTCGGGGCTCGTGTACTTCTGGCCTTAACGCCACACTGCTCTCGGTTCCCGACAACTCGGGTAAAGGCTCGATCGTGTCGCCGTATTCATCGGTACAGGTGGGGGGGCAGGATCTGGTGATCGAGCATGGGCTACCCGAGATCGACCTGTGCTTCCGATGGTCGGCGCGGGAACTCAGCGTAGGTAGCCGCGGGTCGAAGCGAGGAACCTCTGACCACTGCGGCCTTCACGGCGTGATCGCGCGGCGGACAAGCGCTCAGCATCGACCGGGAAGCGGTGGACTGAGGTCCAGTATGACGATGACGCCGGAGCGATGCGGCGACGTTCATTGCGATCTGGGACCGTGATGTCGACTGGGTCCGAACGTCCTCGGCGTGGTGTCGAGCGGGGTCGGCATCGTTTCGTCCCATCCCTTTACCGGCGGCACGAGCGCCCCGTTTCCGGGTGAGACACCCGGAAACGGGTGATTGCTGAAAGGATGCCGGTTCGTGGGGCAAAGCTGACATTTTCAGCCATATTCCGGCGCGTCAATCTCTAGCGAGAGCGGAAATGTGCCCTATTTGGGCCGTGGGGCGATTCGAGTGCCCGAATGGTGTCCATACCCGATTTACGTCTAAAAATGGCTACACGGGGCAATTAGAGGCATCGCCTGTTGACCTGCGTGAATGGGGTGCGGGCACCCGTGGGGGAGCTCAGGTGTGCTGCGAGTCCGGGAAGGGCGTGTGGCGTGGCCCGAGTGATCGATCGCGTGGGGGAGGGGCGCTGACTTGGTCTGCGGTGTCTAGCTGTTCTGACCGCGTCGCGCGGGCGCCGGCGTTCCGCGGCGTGTCGGGGCGTCGCATCTCGAGGATGCGAGTGGCTTGGCTGGCGAGGCCACTGGCTGGTCGGTCGAGTGGGGCTCTCGATTCGGTTGCTCGTCGCCGCGGTTTGTCCCGGCGTCCTTCTGTAGGCTTGGAGGGGACGGTGTTCGTGCCGTTGACCTGGTGTTTTGTCGAGTTTCGAGGCTGGTGACGGCCGCCCGGCACCGCATCCGAGCGCGCGGGCCGAGCACGGACTTCTGTGGTGTATCCACCTCTCTGGCAAGTCGGTTGGAGATGTTTTGTTCTGAAGCTCGATAATTTCTCTTATCGTGCGTCGAAGCCGCCTGTTCCCACGTAGAGGCTAGTTTCCTAAGTGAGGGCGACTTGCGGGCAGAGTGTCATTGGGTGTTCCATTTCGATGTCAGTGGCGCGACTGGGTCGATTGGCCGTTCGAGGTTCACTCTGGGGCGGTCGGCAAGTGGCAGATGGGCCGGAGGTACATCGTGCCGACGCTACGTTCGCCACATTGCGCCTGATCGGCTGGTTGTCCTCACCGCGACGTTGAGGACCACGAGATGGTGATTGCGGGTTTCTTGCCGACCGCGAGCCGGCGGCGGCTGGTTCGACCTCCGACACTGCCACCCCGTGGTCGGCGAGGAATGCGCGCCTTTGTTCCGATCGATCGGCCGCTCCGCGGGGGTGTGTGGCCGACGTCGCTCCAGGCGGCGTATTCGACGCGCGGGGTTCATTCCACGCCGTTCACGCGTGGGCTGGTCGTCGCACGCGCGGCCTGCGGGGGCCGCCGTCGGCGCTGCTCGGTCCTGTCATCGAGAGATGCGAGCCACGCGAAGGGTTTCGGGTCGCTCGGTGGCGGTGGAGATTCTCGGCCCGGTGCAGATCGCGCCACTGACGGCTCACACGGGTCAGCATGGGTCCATGCGCGGGTCACCGGTCCGACCGCGGCATCGAATTGATCAAAGCCACAACGAGTTCCGATCAGGGGCCGGTGATGGAGCCTGACGCCCGGCGGCTGGAGCATGCCGAGCTTGCGCTGGAACTGCAGGCCGCGGGATTGCGGGAGGCTGGTCCGGCTTCGACGCCCCTCATCCCCTGGTCGGCGAGAAATGCGCACCTTTTCCGACGACCTCTGGAGCCCCGGTCGGATCTACTATGGCGTGCGCATCAACGACCGGTGATGCGTGGCGAGAAGGGCGCTCCCCCTCGCCGACCCGGTTCCGATCTGTACTCGGTCCCTGCGGTTGGACGCTGGAGGAGGTCGCACAGATACTGCTTCACGCATTTCTCGCCGACTGGAATCACGTCTACGGCCCCCGACGAGCACATCGCACGGCTCGTTTGTGCAGGTGAGGAGGACTCTGATGATCGGGCATCCGTGGGCCACCATCATCCGGGTTTCCGATGACCTCTCGTTGGTCGCCGTGAACTGTCGCGCATAAGCCGCCGACCTGCCGATTGCGAAGCGACGTCAAATCGGCTGGGGCGCATCGGTTCTGTGCCCATCGAGAGCCGAATACGCCTTCGCGAGCCTTGCCTGCATCCAAGTCGGACGTGTCTCATGCGCTGGCGGTCGGCTTGTTATGCGTACAGCACCCGAGCTGCTGGTGTCCGTCGAGCCGTGTCAGTGCTGCGCATAACAAGCCGACCTTCCCAGGTGAGCGCGTGGATCGGGCTGCGCCGACTCCCTGTCGGTCAAGGCACGGAGTGGGTGCTGAGGGCGGTCGTCGCGCAGGACACCCTGCCAGGGTGCGCATTTCTCGCCGACCAAGGCGCACGGGCCGGCCCCCGCCCGGCGCTCGATGGGCACAGCCCGCGGACGGCGCCGATCGAGCGCCGCAGGCAACCCTGCAACCATCGGGGGTTTCGACGCCCGACGCGCCGTCTGTGCGCATTTCTCGCCGACTTTGTGCATAAATGTGTGCACAACCCTGTGGATGCAGGATCCTGTCCACACATTCGAAGCCGACCGCTTCTCTCGGGTTTTCCGACTGCTCCACACATTTCCTGCCGACCCTCCACACATTTGTTGCCGACTGAGGCTCCGTGTTTTCGCAGGTCAGACGGCATAAATTTGGCCCTACAAGTAGTTGTTCTTCTAGTAGAAGAAAATATCTAGTAGTAGTACGCGCTCGAATCCTGTGCACAATCGCGGCTCGCTCTCATCGGCTGGTCGGTAGCCTTCGCGCACCTCACCCGCGGATACCGTCATCGCCCGTGACCCCACCTCCGGGCACCCTTCATGCCGGTCTCACCGAGGTTCCGGCGCTCGGCGACCCGCGCCGCCACCACCGGACCTCGCGGCAGGTGCGAAGCCTCGAAGACCAGGTCGGCTTCTAATGCGCATCGAGTCGAGGAATCCGCTGGTCGCTCCCTGCGATTGTCCCGCTCTGTCGAGAACGTGCGCATTTCTCGCCGACCAGGGGGTTCGGAATGTGACCGCGGTCATGCGAAATCGATTGCCCGCGAATAGGGTCGGCTTGTAATGCGCATTGACACGGACACGCCGACTAAGGGCGGGCATATCAGCGTTATCCGTGCAATGCTGACCCTCATGCCGCGGCCGAAACGAGATGAAGCAGAGCTCGCCGCCTGCGTTGCCGAAATTCAGGCTCTGCGCGAGCAGGAGCTTCAAGAGGTTGGCTACCTGGGGCGCCTCTTCACGCAGTTCAGCCTCCCTTACAAGGATCCCGGCGCGGAAAAGGCCGTCTGGGGTCGCCAGAGCGGGGCGTACAGGATCTCGGTGCAGCCCGGCATGGTCATGGAGGACGGCGTCGCCCAGTCGTACGGGTTTCCTTACGGCGGCATTCCTCGCTTGATCCTGGCGCACTTGTCGACGGAGGCGGTCCTGACCGGCGAGCCCGTCGTGGTGCTCGGAAGCTCCCAGAGCGAGTTCATGCGGACGGTCGGGCTCGGCCGTGCAACGGGGGGCCGGACCGGGACCATCGGCCGTTTCCAGAACCAGACCGAACGGCTGCTTCGCTGCAGCATCATCATCGACTACAAGGACAGCAACGCCGCGCAGCGATCCAAGGCCATCAAGTTGAGTGTCGCGACGAGCTGGGATCTGTGGTGGACGGGCCACATCGGGCGAGCGGGGCGTCGGGGCGATATTCAGCCATCGCTCATGCCCAGCACCATCAACCTGTCGGCCGAATTTTTCAAAGAAGTCATCGCTCACCCCGTACCGGTCGACATGAAGGTTCTCAACGCGTTGCAGTCCTCGCCGATGGCGATGGACATCTACATCTGGCTGACCTATCGCGTGTTCAAACTCGAAGACCCCGTGCGGATCTCGTGGCCGCTGCTGATGCTGCAGTTCGGCACCAGCCTTGCCGACACCAAGCAGGGTCGGCACCAGTTCCGGCGGGACTTCAAAAAACACTTGGATGCGGTCAAGACGTTCTACCCGGATCTCAATGTGACAGTTGACGACCAAACCGGATTGACGCTCTACCCAAGCCCCACCCACGTCCTCAAGAAGCCCACCCGACGACTACACACCATCGAGTGACCGTCGGTGACACGAGAACCCGCTCACGGGTGACGCTGGGCACCGAGCTCCAGGCCGTCGGGAAGTTCGAACTCCGCAGTATTTGCGCCCGGGAGTGCGGAGGAAACGGACACTGATGAACCGGCTACTGCCGCAGCAGCCAGCACCTCCGCGGCTGGCACATCCGGGGACCGCACACACCAGGTTGCAAGTGATCCTGAAGGTATCCGAGCACGGTCTGATCGGCCGGTGAGTGCCGCCGGATTTGGATCATGGCATTGTGTGGCCCGCAGCAGGATCGCGGTCGCCCCGCTCGCCAGCTTCATGCCGGTCTCACCAGGTTCAAACAGTCGGCTAGCCGCGCCCGCCGGTACCGGACAGTGCGGCCGCCGCGGAGCTTTGAAAGCCAGGGTCGGCATCTAATGCGCATCCAGTCGCGAAATCCGCTCGTCGCCCCGTGTAACTCACCTGCGGCTCAAGGGGTGAACGAAACCGCCGTTCCATGGACGTCCCCGGTTGTTTGCAGCACCAGCCGGCTGTCATAGCCGATCAGGATCCACGACGCCAAATCAGACCGTGAATCGACCAATACCTGACGGACGAATTTCGAATGGTCACCCGGTTCCGGCCCGTGCAACCTCCCGGACGGTGTCAGCCGCGCCCGCTAGGCTGCGAAGCGGGGCTGGCCAACCGGCAGCCTCAGGCCGCCCGGCGAGTGGATTCCTCCTTCGACCGGGTGTGACAGCGAAGGGGCCCCGGCCGTGACTGTCGATCCCCCGGGAGAGGTTTCCGGGACTCGGCGAAGCTATGACTCCGCCTGGCGCCGCTTCGAAAGTTGGTGTGCCGCAGAGAGTTACCACTCGATCCCGGCCTCTCCGGACACCGTCGCACGCTATCTGGAGGACGCGGCCCGGGAGACCACCGACGGACGGTATCGCTACCAACCCGCCACGTTCGGGGTCTGGCTCGCGTCGATCGGTGACCGGCACCTGCGACAGCGACTACCCAATCCGTGCACCGATCCGCTCGTGACCACCCTCATGGCCGAGATTCGTGAGGGCCGTGCCGCAGTCGGCGATTCGACGCGTTCGACGCCACCGTTGCTGGCCGCCGATCTGCGAGTGGTCGTGGCCAGCATCGATGCCGGCGCACGCGGATGGGTCGCGCAGGTCGCCGCACGTCGCGATATCGCGTTGCTGGTGCTGGGTTTCAGCGGCGCGCTGCGGACCAGCGAGCTGGCGCGCCTCGAGGTGCGCGACGTCACCACGACCGAACGGCTCGACGAGCAATGGTTGGCGGTGCGGCTGCGCAAGCCGGGGTCGGGCAGAGATGACCCCGACTTCGTATATCTACCCAGGGGAACTACGTTGCCGCGGTGGTGTCCGTGGTGTGCCTACCTGCGGTGGCTGGCGGTGATCGCCTCCCACGATACGGCCGTCGACCGAGTGATCAAGCGCGAGAAGGAACGCGAGCGCGCCGGGGCGGTGGTGGACTGGACCACGGTGGCAGTGGCAGCAGCCGATTCCGGGGCACTGGCGGTCACGCGCCTGGTCCGCGGTCCGGCTGCACTGGACGAGCATGTGTGTCATGGCTCCTGGCCCCGTGTCCCGCAGACCACGACCCCGCTGTTTCGATCGCTGCGCAATGGCGTCCCTCGCGACAAGCAAGCGCTGACAGGAGGATCCATCTCCCGGATGCTCAAACGCCGTGCGACCCAGGCCGGGTTGGACGATGCCACAGTGGCGTCGTTGAGCGCGCACGCGATCCGGGTCGGGTCCGCGACCGAGGCTTTCGCCCGGGGCGCGAGCCTGGACGAGGTGATGGCGCTGACCCGCCACAAGTCCGCGAACGCTGTTCGCCGCTACGACCCAGCCTCGTCCGCCGCGACCACGGCGGCCGCACTGTTGCGGCTGTGACGCCGCCGCTCGAACCCGAACCGGGTGCGCCGCCGGATGATCGGCAACCTCCGCCGGACCTGCCCGCGCGCTATCAGCGCCCCTGGGAACTGTTCGCGCGCTGGTGCGCGGCCGCCGATCAGGTCGCCCTGCCCGCCACGGCGTTGACCGTCGCGGCCTTCCTCGACGATCATCCCGCCACCCTGGCCACGCACCGCACCCGGATGTCTGCGATCAACCGTGCCCACCTCACGGCCGGATTCGCTGCACCCGGTCGTACCGCGGCTTTGCGCACCGCACTCAGTGCGCATCAGGCGCATCGGCGGGAACTGACCACAAGTCGAGTGAAATCGGTTGTGCCCCAACTCCCTATCTGGGGTTGGACCCGCGGCCTGTTCGGCCGCCGCAACGCTGCGCTGCTGGTGCTGGCCGCTTCCGGTATGACCTACCCGCAGATCGCGGGACTGACCCAGCACGAGTTGCGCTTCGGCGCCGATGACGCGGTCATCGGCGGGGGCCTCGCCACTCTCGTGTCCACCGCAGACCCCGCCTCCTGCCCTGTCGCGGTCCTGCGCCGCTGGGTAGACGTGCTCCGTCTCGCGCCCCGGCCAGCGGGTCGCGGCCTGCTCGAACACCATCTGACCCATCGCAGTCTCCCGCGCGATGAGCTCGACCCCGCTCACGCCGACCTTCCGCTGTTCACCAGCTTCGACCGGCGGGGATACACCCCGATGCACGACCACATCCCCGTATGGCTGCAACCGCTGTCGGCCACCTCGATCGCCACGATCGTCACCACGCATCTGCGCGGCCCGTTGCCCGCCTATCGTCTGCACCCCACGGTCACGGCGGCCCCACGGGATCGGCCCGTGCCCGTCCTCACCGACCCGGTCGACCTCGCTGATACCTACGACGCCGGCGTCGCTGCCCGTCACCGAGATCATCAGCGGCTCAACGCCTTGGATGACCTGTGGGACGAGTTCGACAGCCAAGCCGACGAGGTGGCGCGAATGCTCGAGCGGGCGCTGGCGATCGCCGGTGACGCGCTCCCCGACGCCGAGCATTGACCGACGTTCGGCAGCGTTCCGAGATCATCCGTTCCTGCTCGGCGGCCCGTTGCTGCAGACCAAGGCGGTAATTCTGAATCCGCTATCGCTGTCGGCCCGGCTTCGGCACGCCGGTACGTGGTGTTCGGCCTCGTCAGTCCGCATGATATGCGCAGTCCGTCAACGGATTACAGCCGCGCCCGCAGCACTTGTCGCGAGCCGCAGCGCGGATATCCCTTGTGCGCCGTGTCATATCGACCCGTGGAGTACGACGCTGATAACTGTGCATTTCACGCCTAGCAACAGGCTGGAGAGGGATAGGCCGGCGTATACCGAATCTGGGGCGATTCAGAGTAATCCGCGAAGTTGAATACTGGATTTTATCATTCGGAAGCCTTCGGAAGCGGGCGCTGTCGTGCTGTCTGGCAAAGCCTGCCAGATCGATGTCAGCTCGAACCGGCAAGGTTGATCTCTCCTGGTCCCCGCCCATTACCGAAGGCATTCACCAACCTATGCACACCGATGTGAACACCGCGGCTCAAATCGCCCATCATGCAGCCGAATTCGCCTGGACATGGAGTGTCGCCGACCTCACTACCTTCGGCTCGGCCATAGGACTACACCTCAACCGTCTGACCCGTAACAGCGCCACGTTCACCACCAACCACTCCAACGGTCGTACCGACGCCGACGCCTACATCACCACCGACGGCACCCCCGAGCTGCAGCGCATCTCCTACTTCACCACCGACATCACCGACCCCACCAACGCTGCCTCGCTGGTCGGCGCCTATACCGAACTCTCGTACCGGATTACGTCGGACCTCGGAGCACCCACTCGCCGAGAAGCGCAACCCAACTCGTACATGCGCTGGGACCTACCCAATGTCATCCTCATCCTCACCGCCAGCAACCTCTCCATCGACATCGACATTCTCAACCCCAACTACAGGACGTGGCTCCACAACCTCGACCTGGATACGTTCCGACCTGAAACCGAAGTCCCCTGAATTCCGAGCAACCCGGGTGCGGTGCAGTTCGCTGGCACCCGCTGTCATCGGTTTGCCAGACCCATTGTCGTGACTATCGGATCGTGAGTACTGACAACCTTCGTGCTCGGTCGCGCAGCCTGGCCTGAGAATTGACTGTGGCGGGGTCTGCGCCGCGAGGCCCTGTCTTTGGCGGCGAGAAGTCCTCGAGCCGATCGGGGATCGACCCGAGGGCGCGCAAGTGCCTGTCTGGCGTGCCGATACGCGGCTGCGCTACCCGGCCACCAGGACCCGCCGTGGCTCCGAATCGTCGACAACTCTGGCGAATTCGACCAGTTGGTCCGACCGGCGACGGCCGAACGACGCCGACCCCGTCCGATGTTCGTCCTGGCACTCGGGCCACGTGATTGGGGACGGGGCGGTCGGATGTGCGTGGAGGCGCGCACTGGCGCCGTCAGTGCAGGCGGCTGTGGGCACTTTCTGCGGTCGGGCATCGGGACCTGGATGTGCGACCACGGGGTACGTCATACCGCCCGGACTTCAGCGATTACTACAGCGACCTGTAACTATGGGATGGGTTTGCGTTGCAACACGGTTCGATTCGACGCTGCGGAGTAGACGCGGCTGACGGTCACCACGTCCTGGTCCCGGCTACAAGGGCGGTGATGAGTGGGTCCGCTGCCTGCGGCCGAAGTCCGGACAATCGCAGATAGTTGATGAGGCTGGGTTCCCCGGCGACCCGGTGCCGGACCGGACAACCCAGCCCCGATTCGGCCGAAACCGGCCTCACCGATGTGTCCATGGTTCGGCTCCATCGAAAACCTAGGGGACCGCGGTCTCGCGCCTCCAACATCGCCAAACTGCCGCGCTCGGTCGGTAGACCGATTAGGCCGTCGGGCCGCCACATTCCCATCTTGATTTGAAGCGCAACATCATCGGGCCCGTGCAGCATGGCTTGTCTGGTGAATATTTCCGGGCTACGACGTGCGACGGCGCGGATAGCGTCGGCTTGCCGTTCAGGTGCTACTTCTCGAAGAACGGTCCGAGTCCGATGGTGCTGCAGCAGCAGACTGTAGCTGAACGCCTGACCGATAGCGGCCGGTACGATCGTTTCTCTGAACCGGTCGTAGGCGACGGGAAGATGCGATGGCCTTCGACCGACGGCCACGAGAGCACGCTGGTAGTCGATGTAGTCCTTCTCCCATCGAAGCAAGAACTTGATGCCCGTGGGACTGTGCGCCAATTCTTCCCTGATCACATCCGAGGCATCGATGATCGGTACCGCAATATTGCCTGCGAAATGCAGTATCTCCAGAGGTAGTGGCGCATACCGTTCGGGTGGTACCACCGGAGTGGTGTCGCCGTCGGCTCGTGGCCGTGCTCTCAGCCATTGCGTTATCAGCCCACCGAATGCGGCAGTACAAATATCGAAGCCGAGGCGGGGGATAAGGAAGGCGATCTCGGCTGAACCGGTTCCGGCCGATTCCAGCCGTATGCGTTGCTGCCGTTTTGCGATGGCGAGCTGTTGTCCAACACTGGTCAAGTCGGCCGAGACTACGTCGCCATACAGTTGAACCGGGTCGTCGTGGTTTCGATATTCGGCCGAGATCTGCCGAGGCATGGTCCGCTCCTGGGTTCAGTTGTTTCCACTGGTACTACTCCCGGATGTTCCCGGTCCAGTCGGGTATTTCCAGGAATGGGGAGCTCCTAACCTAGGGGTACGAGGTTGAAGAGGAGCGTCGATGTCGACAGGGGTCAGGAGTGATCGTTGGACTGCCGGGAGTGTGCGGTGGCAGGATTTGGGATCCTGTCACGGCATGGATTCGGCGGTCTTTTTTCATCCCGACGGTGAGCGTGGTCGCGCTCGAATGGATCGAATCCGTCGGGCGAAAGAAATTTGCCGAGATTGTTGTGTGCTCGATGCCTGTCGGTCATATGCATTAGGAACTGAACAATTATTCGGGATCTGGGGTGGAATGTCGGAACGGGAACGGCAGCGGACTATCGATCTTCGTGCTCTGGCATCGTGACACGATCTCGAGCGGTTACGGCCGTACTCGCACTGCCGTGGCGTGTGCCGCTCGGTGGCTCTCGACATCGATCCCGTCGGCTCAGTCGGTGCCTCAGCTGTCGTGTCGGCGCCGCGACAGTCATCGGCATCTGTCGACACGGCCGATCAGTTCCTGCTGGCCGAGTCGACGGTCGCCACGCCCTACGGCAGCCACTTCCGCGCAGGGTGCGCCCATGGACCCATTTCGCGCGGATCGACCGGGCCGGACCGGTGCGCTTCTGAGCGGAGCCGGCAGCCGGATCGTATGTGCCCTGAGTCATCTCGGGTCCAGACATCCATCGATCGCCAGGCGGGCAAGCACAAGAGCCGACTGACTTGGAGTAGAAGATCACAAACAGCAATAGGCAAGGGCTCAGCCAGGAGGGACGAGACGCGGGTCGGTCAACGTCGCGTACACGAGTCTCGCTGCCGCCGCTGACCTACGTCCCCCTCGGCGAGCATCCGCTCAAACGGTTTCCCCAATTGCTCGTCGGTCTCGCCCTCTACGGGTTGAGCCTCTCGGTCATGGTCCGCACCTCTCTAGGCGTCAACCCGTGGAGTGTCCTGTATGAGTGGCTGGAACTGCATACTCCGCTGAGTTTCGGCATGATCAGTGCCCTGCTGGGTGTTCTCGTGCTCCTGCTGTGGATCCCGCTCAAGCTGAAGCCGACGTTGGGCACCTTCGCCAACATCATCGTTGTCGGATTTTCCTCCGACCTGGGTCTCTCACTCATTCCTCAACATCTCGGACTCCCGGCCCGGGTTGTCCTGGCCATCGGGTGCGTCGTGCTCAACGGCTTGTCCATCGCCGTCTATGTCGGCGCGCGCTTCGGCCCCGGCCCCCGCGACGGGCTGATGACCGGCACGTCCGCCACGACCGGGCGTTCCATCCGGCTCATCCGCACTGTGATCGAACTCGCCGTGCTCGCCGTCGGCTGGATTCTCGGCGGGACAGTGGGCGTCGGCACGGTGCTGTACGCACTACTGGTGGGCCCGCTCGCCCAATTCTTCCTACCCTGGTTCGCCTACCGCAGAACCGCCGAACGCACGGTCTAAGAAGCTGGTCGGTCGCCAGGCGTTGTGGCCGACGAATGGCCGTAATTGAGTCGGGTCCGACAAGGCAATCCGCGATTTCCGAGCCTTGCGTGCGTCCCTGGACCTTTGACCGTCGAAAAGGCCAACCAATTGAGCGACACCGCTGCCACGCCCGCAGCGTCCATGCCTCGACTTCGCGCGTCTACGACCGTCTCAACGGTGTCGACCCGGTTGCGATGTCGCTGGCTGGTGGGCCGGGCGCAATCCGCGGTACCAGCCGCAACGGAGCCGGTTCGTTGCAATGACGCGATTGGCGGATCTGACTGTCCAGGTGAGATCGTTCGGTTGTGTTCGGTTCCGTCGAGTCCGGTCGCAGGATTTGGCTCTTCAGGACGGTGCGGTGTGCGGTTTGGCTGGTGGTGCTGCGGCGGAACGGGTTAGGCGTAGATCGTCATCGCTATGACAGAGATCCTCGCCTGGATCGGCGCGTTCGTTCTCCTGCTCCAGGCCGCCTCCCATGTCCCTGCCGCCTTGGCCGAACTGGTTCGTGCATGCGTTCAGGTGCGGGATGCGGTACACGAAATCCGTAACGCGACCGTTGACACTCCTCGCCCGCAGTCCGAATCCTCTTGCACGACACCAGATGATGCCCCACGGTGATCACCTGCGGCGCCGTGGACCCGCCGGCCCCACAAAGCGGCAAGTGGATGACGATCGGCCCCACAGCATTTCCCGTGAATTGCCTGGCGCGGCAATACTGTTGGCTTGGCGCAACTCATCATGACGAGACGGTACGAACCACATGAGGCAGAAGATCGGTGATCGACGTTGAGGCGGTGATGACACCGCAGGATCTGCGCGCAGCGCTGCGTGGGCTGTTCGAGAGCAAGCACTTAACTCAGAACCGTGTTGTCGCCAGGGTCAATGATGCGGGTGTCGATCTGGGCAGGACGACGCTGAGCAACATCCTGAGCGGTGTCACCCACCTGCCCCGGTGGGACACTGTGAAACCGATCCTCACAGCGTGCCAGGTGACTGGCCCGGAGCTGGCGGTGTGGGAGCAGGCATACCAGCGTGCGAGCCGGGGCGGGGCCGGTGAACCACTCACCGAGCAGCTGGACCCGATCGAACTCGGTGTACACAAGGCCATCACCGTCAATCGGCCCCGGCACGACGAGGGAACGCTCACCCTCTATGTGCCGCGCCCTCACGACACTGCCCTGGCAGAGATCGTCACGGCAGTCGAGGCCGGGCACAGCAGGTTCGTTCTGCTGCTAGGGGATTCCTCCACCGGCAAGACTCGCGCCTTATGGGAGGCTCTCACGCCGCTGCGCGAGCGCGGCGGGTGGCGGCTGTGGCATCCGACCAGCCCAGACCGGCGCACGGCGCTGCGGGAGGATCTCGGGCGAGTGCGGCCACACACTGTGGTGTGGCTCAACGAGTCTCAGGAGTACCTCGGCGGAGACGGGCGAAATGGGGACGAGAAGGCCGCAGTCGCGCTGCGTGATCTGCTGCGTGACCCGGTCCGCGGCCCAGTCCTGATCGTGGGCACGTTGTGGCGGGAGTATTACACCGAGCTGCGGCGCCCGCACGCCTCGCAGGTACGAGACCTGCTTGCTAACGCTGCCACGATTGTCGAGGTACCCGCTTCGTTCGCCGACGCCGACCCGGACGCGCTGGCTACGGCCGCCATCACCGATCCGCGGTTCGCCGTTGCACGAAGGCGGGCCGAGCACGGGCGCATCACCCAGTACCTGGCCGGCGCCCCGGAGCTGCTCCACCGTTACGAGCACGAGCTCACCGCCTCCGCGAAAGCGATCGTGCAGATCGCCATGGACGCCCGGCGCATGGGCCACCGCAACGCCATTCCTCACGGGTTGCTGGCCACCGCCGTCCACTCCTATATCCCTGACCAATGGAACGCCGTTGCCGCAGAACCTGATTGGCTCGAAAAAGCGCTGGCCGAGACAGCGCGGCCCTGCAAGGGCGCGGACGGTCCGCTGACCCGCGTCGCTGCTGAACCCACGCGTTCACGCAGAATCCGATCCCGGACAAACCCGCCCGCAAATGCGAGTGCATCTAACGGACCGGTGTATCAACTAGCCGACTACCTCGATCAGCACGGCCGCACAGAGCGCTCGCAGCTCCTCCCCCCGATCGATTTCTGGGAAGCTCTCACCGACCATGCCGAACCCGGCGACCGCACCGCTCTGGGCCGAGCCGCTCGCCATCGTGGCCTTTATCGCGACGCCGCCCAACTGTGGATCGAGTCCACCCGCACCGGGGACATCGCCGCCGCTGCCGAATTGATTGAACTGCTTCGGAGTGTGCACCCTCGTGACGAACGGCCGACGGACTGGGTCATCGACCACATCGATCCTGACAAGTCCAACCAGCCCGAGGTTGCGGCACTGTTGAAGGAGTTACGGAAGGGGGGAAGAGACGATCAGGTGCGAGCACTGGCCGAGCAGGCCATACCCACTGTCGTCACCAGCAACCCAGACGAGATCGCTGAGCTGCTGGAAGAGCTCGCACAGGGCGGGGCGGCTGACCAAGGGCGAGCACTGGCCGAGCGTTCTGTACCCACCGTCGATCTCAACAGCAGCTCGGGCAGCATCACGCGGCTGCTGAGGGCACTGCGAGCGGGTGGGTGGACCAACCCAGAGCGGGAACTGGTCGAGCGAGCGGTGTCTGCCGTGGTTATTCACTGTGATCCGTACCGTGTCGCGTGGCTCTTGAAGGAGCTTCGAGAGGGCGGGTGGACCGAACAAGAACGGGAACTGGTCGAGCGCGCAGTGCCCGCCATCGCTCGATTCGACGACCCGCTCGACGCCGCGGAGCTGCTGAAGGCGCTGCGAGACGGCGGGTGGACCGACCAGGCAAACGAGCTGGTGGAGCGCGCTGTATCCCGCAACGTACTCGACAACCCCTATGGCGTCGCGGAGCTGCAGCAGGAGCTTCGGGAGGGCGGGTGGATCGACCGGGCAAGCGAACTCGTCGAGCACGCCACATCTGACGCCCTATATTTCTACGAACCAGCCGGCGTCGCGTGGCTGTTGAAGGAGTTGCGGGACGGCGGGCGGACCGACCAGGCAAGCGAACTCGTCAAGCACGCCACATCTGATGCGGACCTCGATCTCCTACTGGGCGTCACGCAATTGCTGGAAGAGTTACTGGACGGCGGGTGGACCGATGAGGCACAGGCGGTGGCCGAACGGGCCGTGTCAGGTGTCGAACTGGACGACCTACTCGGCATCACGTGGCTGCTGGAGGTTTTGCGGGAGGGCGGGTTGGTCGACCAGGCACGAATCCTGGTCGAGCGCACCGTGTCCGCTGTCGTTCTCAACGGCCCGACTGACGTCGCGGATTTGCTGCAGCAGTTGCAGGCGGGCGGGTGGATCGACCAAGCGCAGAAGTTGATTAACCGACTACCCGCAGCCGGGTTCTTCGACCTCTTTTTAGAGAACATCGCAAACCCCAAGGACTATAGGTTCGGGCGGGAGCCCGATGGCACCGGCTCTGCCGAATGGACGTGGGACGACCTGTTCTGACCGACTGTCGAGTTGGCCCAGCACTCTCACCGAGAGCCCAAGGTAGGTCTGGATCGTGAAACGTGCCACGCAGTGGAACATCCTCGGTCCGTTGAGCGGCCGCAATCGGTAGCGCAGGTCCCGCAGGTAGGACAGGCTGCGACGCGAGATCGACTGCGAGCCAAGGGCACTCAGCGAGACCGAACTCCGCCGACGCGGGCGAGTGCGCGGTAATCGCGGCGTGCTTGTTCGCGGGTGCGGTTATCTGGGATCACCGGATTTCCAGTGCTGATGGGCGCGGTGGAAGGCTCGGGCCTCGGAATGTCCGACTGGCGTGCGCGGCCGAGTTGGCTGGTGGCCGTGGGCTGTTGAGAACTCCCGGCGTGCATGGTCAAGCTCGCCGCGCCAGGTGGTGCCCTCGTCGGCGAGGCGGCGTTGCAGTGTGCGGCGTCCGATGTACAGGCGGCGCGCGACGGTGTCGATGGCGATAGGGTCGACCAGCGGCATGGTCGACAGTTCGCGCTGCACACGGCCGGTCCAGGTGATGACCTCGGGCGCTATGAGGGATTCGGCGTGGTGTGTGAGGATCGCGTTCAGCCTCGCGTCGGCTTGTGGCATCGGTAGTGCCAGATCGGCGCTGTGGATGACGATGCGGTCGGTGGCGGCGGCGAACTCGATTCGGTTTGTGCCGAAGAGCTCCGCCATTTCCGCGTGGTGCTCCGGAGCCTGTTGACGGAATTCGACCCGCACCGGAACCAGGTGATGCTCGGTTGCCTTGCGTATCTTGACGAATAGGCCGCACAGGGCCTTCTGCATGGCCAGCTCGCGGGCTCGGCCCTTGCCCCGGCGCAGTTCGAGGCCGATCGTTGTTTCGCCGTCTGGGCATTCGCCGGGGACCGCGGTGAGAAAGCAATTGGTCGACGCGATTTCGCCGAACCTGCTGGTGAGTGCCAACCCCTCGCCGAGGGTCGGCGCGGTGAACAACAGGTAGTCGATGATGCCGAACTGGCCGAGCCTGTAGTGACCCGCGGTGCGGACGGCGATGGCGGGGTCGCGGGTTTCGTGCTCGACCAGTTCCCACAGCCGCAGGTATCGGTCGCTGGGCACCATCGACTCCGACTCGGACTCGGACTCGGATACGACCCAATGCTGCAGGTTGGCGGCGACCGTGAGACGGTGCCGGGTCGCAGCGCAGACGCCGATCGTCTCCAGCACGTGTCTGGGTAGACGGACGTTGTCCATGGCCTGAAGACCGATGTTGGGGCCAGACATGGGAAATCCTTGGGGTGGAGCGCGTTCGGATGAAGATGAACGGGTACGTGGCCCCGCGGTCGCGAGAACTGCCTCTCGCTTGTTCGAGCGAAACGGTCACCGGATCCGGCCGACGAATCCCGCGCGGTGACGACGCCCGTGTCGCTTGCTCGCCACCGCCCGGATCCTCGCGGTTGGCGGGAGTCAGCCGACGAGGTTCAGCACCGAGCTTCCGATCCCGACCGCCGAACCGAGGAAGGTCAGGATGGTGGCGAGGTCGAGTGGGCCGGCGGATCCGGTGTCGAGCATGGTGAAGCCTCTTCCAGAAGTAGGCGACGGGAATACGGTGGGCGTGAGGACCCGTTCGAGTCGGTCGGATCCTGACGCCTCATCCTCGCGGAAACACCTTCCCTCACAGTCGGTTGCATCCCAACGAGATCATCGTGAGTTCGGGCATTTCGAGTGTGCGCTATTCCCATGGCTGAGAAGTTCGAGGCTCATCCGCCTCCGTCGGCGAGTCGGTCCGCGCCCGGCGCACCGAGGGGTGTGCTGGCCGTGACCGGGGCTGCGGCCGTGGTGGAACCGTTCGAGGATCCCGAGCTCGGTCAGGACTTGCAGCCGCTTGCTCGCCGCCCCGTTCATCGGCGAACGACAGGTCCGCGATGTGCTGTGTGGTCAGGACACGATGGCGGGTCGGCAGGCCGACGAGGTCGTTGTCGCGGGCGGTCAGCCGCTCCCCGACGTGATGACATCGGAGAGGTGTTGCGGCCGGTCAGCCTCGACGAGATCATCAATCTGTCCTGATGTTGCAGCAACGTCTCGACTCGGCAGTGTGCAGTAATGCCACTGTGCTGCAAGGAACTTCGCCGGGACATTCATTGAAGCGCAGGTGGGCGGGGGCGGTGACTCGGCGAACGGCCGGTGGTTTGGGTGGGGGTGTCGGGATGTGGGCTGTCCTGCGGAAGGGATGCAGGTAGGTGCGAACGAGATTCGGTTGACCACGAAACCCGCGAGCGGTGATCTCTTCGAAGAGCCGGGCGGCGTTGGTGCAGCCCTCGTTCGATCTCTGGTGAAGGTAGGGCTTGAAGTCGTCGAGAATCCCTGCCCGGTAACCGGTTCCGTTGTTGACCAGTAGTTCTTCCGGCGACTCGGCGCGCGCGAAGCGGCGGGTGGTGCCGCGCGCCAAACCGAGTTGGGTGCCGATGCTTCGAATGCGACCAGCACCAGTATCCGGATGCGGTAGCGGAACTTCCCAATTCTGGGAAGGGTGAGGTTCCCAACGTTGGGCTCGAACAGGTAGTCAGTCGCGGCAGCTCAGTACCAGTAGTTCTCGACCTGTCTAGCCGACGCTTCCCAGCACTAATAAGTCGGCCGCGCGGTGATAATGGAACAATCTGTTCCGCCGATTTCGTTGTCGGCCAAGACAGCCCAGATTCGGGGAGCTGGGCTTTGGTTGCAGCCTCACGACAGAGGCGAAAAGAACGGAGACTGACATGGTTATCGATCGGTGCAGACTGCTGGCAGGCCTTGCCGTCGTGGGAGCCCTCGCCACCGCTCCGCTCGCAGTGTCGATAGTTCCCGCCGCCGCCGCCGAGCCCTCGCCGGCGGCCGTACCTGCCGATCCGCAGACCTACGATATCGCGAACTGCGATCAGCCAGAGTTCAAGAACGACGGGGATTTCCAGAACTGGTGCGCCAGAGTCCGCTGGGCAAGCGATTTGATGAATCCGGCTAATCCGAACAGTCTGCTCAACCCGAACAACCCCCTCAATCCCAACAGCGTCACCAACCCGAATAACCCTGTGAACCCGAACAGCCCGCTCAATCCCAGGAATCAGCACTGACGCCGAGGGTCGACGACGAGCACCTCCGCGTCGGCCCACCTCAGCTCTGTGGCGACCTTGAGGGCGCACGAATCCCGGATATCGCCGATGTCGGATTTGTAGGTGGCTCCGACCAGGACAATGCGGGGCGTGCCGTCGGAGGGTCTTCCCGGTTGCCACAGGCCGGTGATGATGCGCCGGGCGACGTAGCCGGGCTGGTTCTGGCTGATCCGGTCGCTGCTTCGATCGGCGTCGCCGGCTATGGGTCGGAGGCGCTGGATCCGGGGGTCTACACGGTGGGCGATTACCGGATAACGGATCAACGAGTTCTAACCCGGACCGCTACTGCACGAGGGTGACACGCGGCCACGAGCTGTAGCTCAGCCCCCAGAGCGGCGGCGGGATGCTGGCCGACTCGCACCTGCGCACCCGTCACACCCTGCGGCGCATCCGATATCGAGAATTTCAGACGGCACTGGTTCGCCCCGCTGCCCCGGTAGATGTTGCTGTCGCCGATCGAGCCCGTCGCCGCGATCTTCCCGTCGCCATTGACCATCGATACCGCGGCACCCGCCCTCACGTCCGCGAGCGCACCGGCACCGACACAGCCGATCGAATTCCAGTCCGGGTTCTGTGCCAGCACGCTCGGGGCGATGATTCCCTGTGCGTCGGTGTAGTCGAATCCCGTATCCGTTCAGCGTGGCCGTCGAGTCGGTGTGGCTCGAACAGGAGCTGGCAGTAGCTGCAGTTGCGGCGACCCGCAGCGCGACAACGACCCTGGTAACGATGCCCATGGGTTCCCCTCGTCATACGGCGGCGACGCTACAGCCGCGGCCAACGGCCGTCCATGCGAATGGATCCGACTGTGCACGACTTGTCAGTTGTTGGCTACGTCAAACCCGTCGCTCTCAAGATCGCGTCGCGTTCACTCGCCGCGCCCGCGTCGCCTCCCGTCCTCCGCGAGTGACCTGGGGGACGGCGGCCTTCTCGTGAGCCACGGGTGGCGGCTTCGGCGGCGGTCGGACTCGAAAGCGCGAGGGTCTTAACGACGTCGTCGGGTGCGTCGCGGATCATCGCCTTGATCTCGCGTTCTGTGGCTTCGATCGCAGCTTGGCGCTGGCGTGCTTGTTCTTCGCGTGTTTGTGCCTCGATGGCTCGGGGGGCAGCTTCCTGCATGCGCGCGATTTCCCGTACTCGGTCAGCGCGTTCTTTTGCTCGCTGCTGTTGCAGCAGTTTCTCTGTCGGGATCAGCTCGAGCTGGTCACGAGTTCGCGCGCGGTCGAGTTCCTTCCCGATGTGCTGGGCGTGTTTGGCTTGCGCGCGGGTGGCAAGCTCGAGGACGAACCGCTCACCGAACTCGTTCGTTCGTGTTGCCAGCCCTCGTTCGGGGATGCCGTGCGCCTGCGCGTAATCGGCTGAGCGCGAATAGATCTCGGCCTCGATCTCCATCAGGAAGTCGGGGCCGTCGATGCTGTCGACCGAACCCTCGATCAAGTCTAACCGCCGATAAGGTTCACTTACCGGCGGTCAGATCTCCGGGTTTTTCCTCTCGTTTCGTTTCGTTTGTTTCGTAGGAAAATGACGAAACACACGAAACGAAATCGGTCGAGGCGCTCGCGGACCCCGGATCGCACCGGCCGATCGCCGAGATCGACCAGGACGTTCCAATCGCGACGTCGCTGGCCCGCGGTCGTCGAGATGTCGCGGGGGTGGGAGAGAGACGTCCTGGAGTCACCGTCACTGTGACGTTGTCGAGCGCGCCGGGTCGGCCTCACGCCGTGGTCACTCCGCGCGGGGCGCCACCTCGCTCGACGGCCCGGGCGTCCTGTCCGTGAGTCGTTGCGGCCCTGTATCTTTCGGGAACATCGCCCTCCACTGATGGCAAGAGTCGAGCGTCGCGGTCGCGGTTAGGGTGGGTGCTTACGCACGCCGGCCTACGAGGAGGATGCCCGTGCCACCCCATCTGATCGCAGCCGGCGGCGGAGCGGACGCAGAACCCGCCGCGTCATCGGGTGGCGCATTGTGACCACCGAAGACACGGCGAAGGCATTCGCGTTCCATCTGGCCATACTGAACGGGCTGACCAGCGACGACATACCGGTCATACCTGCCCTGGTGCGCAATACGATCGACATCGTCGGCACGTCCGAACATCCCGTCATACCCCAACCGACGGTCGGGGTCGACCTCGATGTGATCAGCAGCAACGCCGGGTATTACGCCACCAACGCCGACAACGTCCAACAGGTAGCCGAGAAACTGATGGACGCGGTCAACTCCCTACCCGACAGTCAGGGTGACACCCACGAGGCCATCATGGAGAACTGCACCTGGTTGGTCACCTCGTGTGCGATTGCTGTGAACGAGTTCTCGACGGCGAGCTACATCCTCAACACCTGGGTGCAGGACATCAACTACGCGATGCAGGCCGACAACAGCGCCCGCAGCGCGTTGGCATCTGTCCGCAATTCGCTGCCTGAGACCGTGACCTCAGCGGGCCTGTACCCGAGCTCGGGGATCCCCGAGGCGCTCGATACCACCAAGGCCAGTCTCCAACAGCTGCACGACGCCGCGATGCATGCCCACGATGCCGAGGAGACGGCGAGGAACGAACTGGCCAGTGCGGTCGCCGACGCACGTGCGAGGAGTTCGAAGAGTGCCCCGCTTGCCACCGCGCAACCGGTTCCCGCGGTCGCTGTTTCCTCGACAGTTCTCCCCGCTCCTCCGGCCGACAAACCGGCGGCCGGTGCAGGCGATGGTGCATCCGAGCCCAAACCGCCCCACGGTGATGCGCCCGTGGAGGGTCCCGGGGGTGGCGAGACGTCCGCACCGGATTTCGCTCCCAAGCCGCCGCGTGGTGATGCACCCGTGGAGGGTCCCGGCGGCGGCGACACCTCCCCACCGAACCCGTCCGACAGCGCTGCGCCGAGTCCGTCCGATGTGTTGAACAATTTCGTGGACGTGCCACCGCCGCCGGCGAGCAGCCCGAGGCCGACCACGCCGGATCCCGCGAAGCCCGTACCCGACACCGGTGCCGCGGGCAGCGGCGTGCACTCAGCGCCCAAGCCACCGGACCACGGTAACGCGCCCGTGGAAGGTCCCGGCGGGGGCGACACGTCTGGAGGTGGCGTGCCGCCGGTGGCGCCTGGGGGTGCTGTGGCGCCCCCCACCGGGGTCCCCGGTGCAGACAACGGTGTTCCATCAGCCCCCGTGGCGCCCCAAGGCGTTCCCTCCGTGAACTGAGTATCCGCGCCGGTGCGCGAGGCAGCGATGCGGTGATCACTACGAGTGGCCCGCCGGATCTGCTCCGACCACCGTAGTCGACAGACCACCGCGCTACTTGCAGTGCGTCGCGTGGGGTCTGTTCGGGAATTCGATGTGGTCCTTCACCTTCCGGGATGACGGGCCTGCCACCGATGGCAAGAGCCGGCCTCGGCGGCCTAGCTACGGTTCGATGGTCACATCCAGGACGTCGACGAGGAGGATGTTCGTGCCACCCCACACGATTGCGGTTATCGGCGGACGAGAAGCGCCCAAGGCAACCGGCGCGACGCAGGTTAGCGTCGATCTGGGTTCACTGGCTGCCTTCGGGGACAGCATCGGGGATATGAAGTACCTGCTATCGCGTGTCCTCCGCTCGCTGAGCGTTAGCTCGTCCGTGCCCGTCGGGGCCTTCGGTTCCGTCGGCACCACGGTCACCGACTACGAGCAAGACGTGCGCCTGCGGACCAACTCACTCAGCAGTGAGCTGGACACATTCAAGGACAATGTCTCCGCTGCCATCACCCACTTCCAACAAACCGAGGCCGAGGGCAGTGCCGCGGTGCGCAACTCCTCGAATCCGTCACCCCCGAACGATCCCGCGACGCTGCCCCCGAACCCGCTACCACTACCACCGGTCGGCACACCCACAGGCCCCGCCGCGTCGGTGCCCGCCAAATCCTGAGCGCCGCGAGGAGAGACACGCCGACCGAGGCGCAGACCAGCAGGGTCGTGTCCAGTGTTGACCAGCCCAACTCGAATACCGTAACCACGAACGCACCGTGGCACGACCCCGAACGCGATATGCAACCAGGAGCCACGTATTCGCGCTAGGCGTGATCTGTTCGCGGGCACCGATGAATTCGTGAGCGGCAGTCGCCTCGGCGGCGATTCAATCGATGATCGTCACGAGTTCGAGGGAGTCGTCCATAACGTCCATCAGCTTGTCGAGGGGTACGAACGTCTGTGATCGCGTGAAATACGCCATCAGCGCCACGACGTACCCGTCGGCAGCATTGTCGTGGGTAGGCCGGTGGCCATCGTGTTGCAACACGAAGATCTCGGTGGCACCAACCTGCCTGGCGATGTCTTCGCGGATGCCGACAACCTCGTCGATGGTCGGTCGACGGATGGTCAATGCCCCCAGGGCTACGGGCAGCTTCAGATCCGAGACGCCGTGAAACACCAACTCGATGAAGCGGCAGTCCTCCTCGGTGTCGGCTACGTCGTCCGAGGGGGCGGAGTGCAGAAATAGGCAGCTGAACGAGGGGGAGTACGCGTGCATCCGGAACCTTCGACCGAACGCCACCGGCAGTCTGGTCTCCTCCGATTTATCTGACCCAATCACCGTCTCGACCCTATCGGAGTGCTGACCGATTGTGTCGAGGTCGACAGGTCTGCGAGCTGCCTCGTCCAGGTACCCTTGGTCCGCGATCGCGCCGATGCGACCCAGCCGCTGACCGGGCGCGTTCCTCGTGGCGGCCGGTGGGGCACCGACAGCCTCCTATACACCAATTCTGTTCAAACCGAAATTCAGAGATTCCCACTATTGGGAAATTCGAGAATTGCGTCGAGCTGGCGATACCCACACGCAATACCCCCTATTTCTAGGGCTGGCGCCTGCGGGAAGAACGCGAAATCCTGTGAAGTCCAACGGAAAGGACCACCAATGCCGACACTTCAGTTCATAATCGCCAGCCCCGGCCTCGACGCGTTGGCCGCATTCTTCAACTCCATCGATCCGCTGCTAAAACTCGTCGGGTCCGCGTAGCAGACCCGAATGCCTCTGTGGCGGCATCGGATTCGACCGCCCAGAGGCTTCGGAAAGCCCACGGAAGCCACCAGCCAGGATCCGGCGACGAAACCGTCCGAGCGTCGCTCGAAAGCACACTCACCCTACGACGCAGGTCGGCGACACGATGCACTGTCGAGTCTCATAACCGACTTCCCCGTCGCTCACGGCGACTGCCCCTCCCTCGCTTACCAAGACGCACAACTATCGAAACCCGTTGAACTGAACCAACTCCAGCCATCGGAGATGCGGGACGGCAGCACGATCAGGTGACAGCTGTGACCTTCCCTACTGCTCGGGTTTCCACTCTGTCCTCACCGCATTGACGGGCCTAGAGCTTTATGCGCCCGGCCTGCCGCTTCCCGCAGCGACAATCCGATCCTCACTGCGGAGCGTATGCCTTGGAGCGAGGGGGTCGGAAAGTCTCGGACAGCGCGATTCCCGCTGGAACTACTCGGACTCCGGCCCGCGAGGAGATCTGAAGCCTGAGCAGACCCCGGAATCAGCGCCCGATCGCCACAAAGAATGAGGCGGGTCTCAGTCTGGATTGCATCCGACCTTCTGCCGCACGCGGACTGGTGGCATTCGGTGTAAGTCTCGGCGGTCGACATCATCAGGTGGCAAGTGTTGCGGCGGGGGGAGTAGCCGGCAGGGCGGTGGTCAGGTCGGCACCGGTGGGGTGGAAGAAGCCGTTGAACCTGCCGTAGTCTCCGAACCCGGAATCGGGGGGATTCTCGGCATCGGACAGCGGCACCGTCTTCGTGTTCATGATGATCATTCGAACACCGTTCTCCACCACCACCAATGCCGTGCGGTTATCCCACTGTGCCACATCGCCTGTGCGGAGTTTCGTGTCTTGACCTTCAGGGAGCTGGGCGGGCTCGTCCACCTGCACCCACGGGTTGCTCGGTGTATTTTCGCCCGGCGTTCCGCTGTACGCCGCGCGGGCGTCACTGCCATTGGGGTTGTTCTGTTCATGCTTCACCGCATCGTGCACAACCGAGCTGACTTGCTGGTTCGTGCCGTCGATCGGAAGGTCGGGTGGCGTCTTGGGATTGCCGATAGTAGTGGCTGCAGGAGCAGGAGTGGTGGTTGCCGGGGTGGCCGCCGTCGCTGGTTGAGCGGTCGTGGGCTGCACCGGGTACTGGTTTTGCTGATAGTTGGGCCCGGTATCGCCGTAGGGACTGCCGTAACCGTTGTGGTTCTGATTGAGCACGCCCGACATCACCAGCGGCAAGACCGCGTCATTCATGAGATTCGAGCTCTGTGAACTGTCGCCGCCGGGGCTCACTGCGGGCGAGGCGTTGGCCGAGTTGTTTCCGATCCCAGTCTGATCACCGGCGGTCCCGGTGATCGTAGGGTTGGCGGAGCTGCTGTCGGCGGTCGTCGTGGTGATATCACTCTCCGGGTTTAGCGAGCTGCCCGGATCGGTGCCACCGGTCGGCTGAACGCCGGACGTGGCGCCGGGACCGCCTGGGGTGGCGCCGGGACCGCCTGGGGTGGCGCCGGGACCGCCTG
>NZ_BAAGTC010000024.1:0-95248 GCF_054782115.1 Nocardia heshunensis
GCGTTGGATACGCCCATGGGGGCGTTGGATTCGGACCCGGACGCCGACGCCAGATAGCTGCGTTCCCATTGTCACGAGCCGGTGCCTCTGTGGTCCGCAATCGGTCCGCAAGGGCACCGGCCGCAGCTTGAGGTCACCAATGCCACCAATGGTCAAACCCACCGGCCAGCCGATGACACCCTCTCTCGCCATCGACACCCAATCCAGGCAAACGCCGAGAAGCGCCAGCTCAAAAACCGTTGTGGCCCATGATCAGCCAGGCTTACACGACCAAACGCTCATCGGCAATGCAGGATGTTCTGCCGTGGCCGCGAGGCATGCGCTCCGCGGTTCGTGTCTGGCTTCGGTGAGTTGTCCATCCAGGGCCATCGTGAGGGATGAGTACTTCCTCCGACCTGGACGTCTCGTTCGCTGGTGATGATCTCGTCCTGCGGCTGGCGTCCCTCGCCTATCTGGCACGGTTCTCCATCGTCTCGCGCGTCCATACGAGATCGGATCTGCGCCTGTACTTTTCGTGGTGCACCGAGCGAGAACTGACGCCCCTGACGGTGACACGGACCGAGGTCGAGCACTATTCGCTGTGGATGCGAGAGACGCGCCACTTCAAGCCCGCCACCATCGCCCGCCGCCTGGCTGTAGTAGCGGGGTTCTACCGCACCTGCGTGATCGACGGCCTGCTCGAGCACTCGCCCACCGAGTATGTTCGCCGGCCGCGTGTGTCGAACGAGTCTCCGACACTGGGACTTTCACACCTACAGTTCGAAGCCCTGCTCGTCGCATCCCGAGACTCGGACAACCCACCGGATTTCGCACTGGTCGCCATGCTCGGACTCCTCGGCCTGCGCATCAGCGAGGCATGCCGGTGCGATATCACCGATCTCGGCGAGGAACACGGCCACCGCGTCCTGCACGTGATCGGCAAAGGTTCGAAGATCGCGCTGATTCCGTTGCCGCCCGCCGTCGGGCGCGCGATCGACCGCGCCGTCGACGGCCGAATACAGGGGCCGATATTGCTGAACCTGCGAGGAAGGCGGATGGACCGCCACTGCGCCACCCGCCGCTTGAGGCGGCTGGCGGACGTCTCGGTGGTCCGGCTGCCGCGTATGCATCCCCACATGCTGCGCCACACCTTCGTCACCACCATGCTCGACGCCGGAGTCGACCTGCGCGACGTACAGATCGCCGCNAGCGTTCATGGCCTCAGCCACATGACATCTCAACATCCTGCATTGCCGATGCCCGCATGTCGGGTCCACATCGATCGCGGACGACCAGATTCCAGTACTATCCCGTTGGGGTGCAACGTTATTCCGCGCCTGATGCACGGATAGGAGTCGACACATTGCTGCAGGCGGGGGCGGATTTTGCCGGGTTTACAATCGAGCGCCTTCTGGGCACTGGGGGGATGGGCTCGGTATACCTCGCTCGTCACCCCCGACTGGAACGTCGTGTGGCACTGAAGGTTCTCGGCGACGTTTTCGCGGCCGATCCGATGATCCGTGTTCGGTTCGAGCGTGAAGCGGCACTGGTTGCGATGCTCGACCACCCGAACATCGCCATGGTTTACGACCGTAGCAGTCCGGACGATTCAAAGTTATGGCTGTCGATGCGCTTTGTTGCCGGGGGTGATGCCGCGGCGCTGCTCAAGCGAACACCTAGTGGACTTCCCGCACCTCAAGTAGCAACCCTGATAGCCGACGCCGCGCATGCCCTAGATTTCGCACATGCGAATGGGGTGCTGCATCGCGACGTGAAACCCTCCAACATTCTCGTAGAGTCAGATCCACGCCACGGTGAACGCGCCATCCTCACCGACTTTGGAATCGCCCGTAGCCTGGCCGAGACGGCCACGATCTCAGGAGTAGTCGCCACACTCGCGTACACGGCACCTGAAAGATTTCAGAACTATTCGGCGGATAATCGTTCTGATATCTATTCGCTCGGCTGCACCTTGTTCGAACTGCTGACAGGTCGACAACCATTCCAGCGTGACGACCAAGCCGCTGTCATCGCCGCGCACCTTCACGAGTCGCCTCCTTCGGTTCGGCAGATGCGGCCCGACTTGGCGGCCGGACTAGATTCCGTGATCGCCACCGCCATGGCAAAGAACCCGGCTGACCGTTATGCCAACTGCAGGAAACTGGCCGAAGCTGTCCAACAGGCACTCGACCCATCTGTCACGATCGCGGTGTCGACTGGCCAGCCGAACCTCTCGCAGATACCGGAATCTTCGCGCTCGCTTTCCAGGCGCGTCGACTTTACCGGGAATTCGCCGACGTTCACCTCTGTGAAGCCACCGCATACCTGGAGGTTATCGAGCCTGAAAGGTCGGCGACTCTATGTCGCGGCCGCGGTTGCTATGACGCTGACCGTTGCGCTCGGCTTGACGGTCGCACTATGGCCGACAACATCAAGGCCCAACCAGCAAGCTTTGCCGTCGCCTACACCCGGTGTCCCGCCGACGTCGATCACGGTCCCGTCAGATATCGATGCGCTATCACCGTCTGGCGTGCGCACACTGATTGCTGCCTTCGAGCAGATATCCGGCTCCCACGAGTTTGAAACCCTTGAGCTAAACTCTGAACATTCTGCAGCAATATTGACAATGCCGAAAAACCGCGATGACTTTTGCGATTACTTCATTTTGAAAGATGGTGTGATTTCAAAGTTGGCGAACGCATCAGGTCAGAAGTGCTCGGAATATACAATGATCCCGATGGGCTCCGTGGATGGAAACATTTTTCCCAGCCTCCTCCGGACAGGTCGGCAAATATTACCTTCTGCACACAACCCAATCCAAACGGTCAAAATTTCATACGATGCTGTGGTTAGTAAGTGTCCGATCAACGTACGCACGTCCGAATGGCTTGGCCCAAATTCAGTTGGCACCTCGATCGTTGCTACGGACCTCGGCGGCAGAATTGTCACGACCATCACCGCGGATGGTCCATCAACCGGGTTGACGGATACGTGCCCGGCCCCCAGCAAATAGTGAGCCGACGGCATGCCAAAGAGGCGCAACAATGCCTGCGCCTGGCAGCCAGGCAACGCGCCATGGCTGTGTACCACACTCACCGGATCGGCCGGATGGCGCAAGTTCGGCCTGCATCGAACGCGCGATAATGCCGCGGACAGCGCTGACCGAACCGGCCACTGCGGACAGAGCAAAGATCAACGGCACGACCCGATCTGAGGCCGACGGAACGTTCGTATCTGCCGACTACGCGACGAAGCGGTGGCATGCCCTTTGCTCCAATACGCTTCGGCCGTGCCAAAGATCAGATTCACGAACCCACACGCGGATAGGCCATTCCTGCTTTGTGTTGAGCCTTTCGCGGAGGAGTACTGGATGCGCCCAGGGGATGCGTTCACCATCGAGTTCGGTGAAACCGATCGCGCAGAGCACGTGATCGGTGACGCAGACTTCGATGTGTCCTGGTACGACTTCGGAATCTTCGTGTGGACGGCATCGTGGACCGACGTTGCAGTCCTCGATCAATCAGGTACCAAGCTCGAACACGGCCACCAGCAGCCCACCGAGGATTGACCTTCTACAACGCACTGGTCGGCACGCGCGCTCATGCCGCGTGGCGCGCGGTTCGAATCGGCCACGAGTACCGAGGGCGGGCTCGGCATCGGCACTGGCCCCCTCATCGCTCGGACCGGCTATCTCGGTGGCAAGGTGCGTTCGTAGGCGATCTCCGGGACGGTTGCTCCGTTGATATCTTCGTGGCGGCGAAGGTCCGGTCGAGGATGCCAGCCCTGTCGCAGGTAGAACGAGCGAGCATGGTTGTTTCCTTCGAGAACCCATAGGCGTGCACGGTCATAACCGAAGTCACGGATCGACTCGATCGCTGTGAGAAGTAGGCGTCGGCCGACACCTGCTCCCTGCGCCTCGGGATGCACATGAATTGCGAACAACTCGCCAAGGCCATCCGGTGTCGTGCAGACGTGTGCGAACCCGACCACTTTCCGGCTGATGTCATTGCGTACGGCAACCATGGTGCGGTGTGGTTGTGGAGTGCCGGCCAGACGATTCCGCCACTCCTCCGCCAGCGCAGCTGCGGTCATATCGTTCAGCACGGCGCGAGGAAGCAGATCGGCGTACGCCGAACGTCGTGTCGCCAGATGCACGGCTGCCAGTCCGGTGAGGTCATCTGAGTCGGCCGCCAACAACCGCACTTCCCAAGACCCGGCAAAGATTTCCGCGCTCATGTCGACCGATCCTCGCACTGCTCTTCGGACCTTGCCAGGAAGGACGAACGCACTGTCTTGCCGCGAGGCGCGCTGACCGAACTGGCCAGCGCCACTCGGTGGAAGATCAAGTTGCCGAGCGCACTTCCTTGCTGACTATGCTGCTCTATAGGCTCTCTGAGCTGGGGTGCTAGCTGACAGCAACCCCCGTAGGATGCGAACCTACGACACGCGACCTGCGGTTTCTTGGCTACACACAGTGGCTCGCGAATCGGAACCATTGCCTGACCTGGGCGGATGACGGTCCCACGAGCGCCCTCGGCGGGGCACGATATAGATGGGAACAGTACCGACCAGCATCTTCTTGCTGGCCGACTGGTCATCGAAGCCGACTTCGACCTGAGCAGTCGGCGCTAGTGGCCGCGGTATTGATCTCCGGGCGGAAGTGTCCCGCACTCAGGTTCCGGGCGGCTGTTGTTGTCGAGATGCCTGCCATTTCACGGAATGATGGTACCGAGCAGGCGTTTGAACTCGTTCATCACATCGTCGAGCGGCTGTGTGGAGCGATCGGTACGGCACAGGACGACCGCGCCCTCGGTGGCGGCCAAGCCGAAATTCACCAGGGGTGCGGCGCGTTTTTCGGAGACACCGGCGGCGACGAGGGCTGCGAGCATCGAAGCCCGCCAGCGCTCGACGATGGCGGCGACCTTGGGGCCGAGTTCGCGGTCGTCGTCGCTGCCGCCGACGGCCACCGCCACCACGGGGCATCCCGCGGTGAAGTCGCTGGCCTCCAGGAGGGCCTTCCAGAACTCGCCGAAGCGGTCGATGCCGGCGATCGGGCCGTCGCGCAACGCCTGCTCGATGATGGCGGCGATGGTGTCGCCCGCCAGGTCGAGAGATTCGGCGAGGATCTGTCGGCGTCCTCGCGGAAAGTGGTGGTAGACAGAGCCTCTCGGGGCCCCGGTGCGCGAGAGGATCGCGTCGATCGTCACACCGGCGGCCCCTCGTCGCTGTAGCAGTTCGACGCCGCCGAGCAGCATCTTCGCTCGGGTCGCGTTACGCGCGGCCATCTCTTCCACCTTCGATGTGAGCAATAAGTATGCAGAAAAGCATAGTTTGCTTGGGTGCTGGATGGGGTGATCCATATTCGCCAATATGGGACCGACCGGCCGTACGTGCATGTTTGGGGCGATTTCTGCCGGAAGTAGTGATGTGAGACACGCCAAATGCGCATTGAAGGACCTCTTCTCCAGGGCTTTACTATGCGAGAAACCATAAATTCTCGGACCCGCTCAGTGCGGCTCTCGAAGGGGTAGGGCAATGGCATCTGACGTACAGCGTGGAGGCTGGGACGCGATCGTGATCGGCGCGGGGCTGGGCGGGCTGTCGACCGCCGCATATCTGGCCGCCGCCGGGCAGCGAGTGCTGCTGCTGGAGCGGTACTCGGTACTTGGCGGCAGCTCGCACGTGTTCCGGCGAAAGCGCAAGTGGGAGTTCGACGTCGGCGTGCACTACATCGGCGACTGCGGTCCCGGGGGCAATGTGCCGACCTTGCTGCGCGGGTTGGGCGTCGCCGACCGCGTCGAATGGCTGCCGCTGGACCGCGACGGCTTCGACACCATCATCGCGCCTGATCTCGAGTTCCGGGTGCCGGTCGGCTGGGACAACTACCTCGAAAGCCTGCTCGCCACCTTCCCCGGAGAGGAGCGCGGGCTGCGTCGCTACGCGGGCGTCATGCGGCGGATCGGTGAACCTATCGATCGCAGCAGCACTCCCGCCTCCACCGCCGCGATGGCTCGCGCCGCGGTCTCGTGGGGCACGGCCGCGCCGTGGGCGATGGCCCCGCACATCGCGCTGATGCTGGCCTGCGGTTTGAAGCCGCGCACCATGCTGGCGCTATCGCTGCAAGACGGTGCCGCGGCGACGACCCCGCAGGCCGCGCCGGTGGCGCTGGCCGCGGGCTTCCTGCAGAACTACGTCGGCAAGGGCGCGTGGTTCCCCCGCGGCGGCGGGCAGATGCTGGCCGCGGCCTTCGCGGCGGTGATCCGCGGCCACGGCGGGGAAATCTGGACCCGGCAGGCAGTGGAGCGAATTGTCGTGGAGGGCGGCAAGGTTCGGGGCGTGCGGCTCCCCGGCGGCGAGACGCTGACCGCGCCTGCCGTGGTGTCGGCGATCGACATCAAGAAGACCTACCGCGACCTGGTCGGCTACGAGAACCTGCCGCGCTGGGCGGTGTTCCGCACCGAGCAGTTCAAGATGGCGGCCCCACTCATCAACGGCTACTTCGGAATCGAAGTCGATCTCGCCGACACTACGAACACGAACTTCTACACCATCCCCGCCGACACCTGGTCGAGTGTGTCCTCGCTGCGGTCATTGCACCGCTGGAGCTCGCAGGTGCTCACTGGTGCGAGCGGACGCGAACCACGGGACTGGGCACAGGATTTCGCGCGGCGGCAGGTCGCCTACATCCAGTCCTCCACCCGCCGCGATCCCGACAACCGCTTCAGTGCCCCGGCCGGGCACGCCGCGATCGAGGCCCAGACCCTGGCCCCCTCGGATCCCGCGCTCTGGGGTGTGACCGCGGCCGACATCGGCTCGGGTCGATACCGGTCCAACGCCGCCTATCGGGATATCAAGGAGATCATCACCGCGGGCCTGCTCGACCGGGTGGAGCAGGCGTTCCCCGGGGCGTCGGCGAAGGTGCGGTGGAGCGAATTGGCCACGCCCGCAACGCAAGAGCGCTACACCAATACCACCGGCGGCAACTCCTACGGCCTCGAGCCGCGCATCAGCCAATTCGGTCCGCTGCGCCCCCGCTCGCGCACTCCCATCCCGGGCCTGTTCCTGGCTGGAACCAGTACCGCCTGGGGGCCCGCCACCGAGGGCTCCATGCTCAGCGGCGTGCATGCGGCGAGCGCCATCCTGGGCCGTGACCTGATGACCGAAGTCCGGGGCGGCGCCGTTCTCGCCGACCCCGCACGCCTCGAAACGTGGGGACCGGACTTCGATCCACTCGCCGCCTGCCGTGGCCTGGGACGAGAGCTGGATGCGAGCAGCGAAGACGATGAGGACGCCGCCCCGGTGACTGTGTGATGACGCCGTGGCGGGGATCCGTCAGCTGGGGAAGACCGACGCTGTGTCGGACGACGTCGACGCTGCTCGCTCCGGTCGAAGCGAGCACCTTGTCGATGAATGTCGCGATCTCGTGCGCGGACTCGTCGATGTCGACGGTGCCGCCGATGGGAAAAGCCTCGTCGACCTTGCCGTAGGTGAGTGCGTACGTGCAGTAGCCCTGTGCCGCCAGTGCTGTCGCCATCGGACCCACGTTGCCCAGGCCATTGCCGCCGCGACCGTGCAGTAGCACCACCTGTTCGGGATGGGCGTTGCTGGGGAGGATGTATGCGAAATGCCCGCTGCAACAACGCGCACAGCCAATTCAATTCATTGGGGATGGAATTGCGGTGGTGGAGCGAGCCGACAGTCGCGAATTATGCGGTCATGGTGTGGGCAGGGTCGCGATCGCGGTGACGAATTGCGCGTACTCGGCGCGAGGGACGCACAGTTCGCGATGCGGTACCCGATCGCTGGATTTCCAACGGCTGGCGGGTATGACGAATCCCGGAGTGCAGGAGAGAGCTCCGATCCGGTGTCGCTCCAGCCAGCGACGCATGTGCAGGGTATCGATACTCGGGAGGTACTCGACCGCCAGCGTCCATTCGAATCCTCCGGACGCATACCGGGCGAGGGGGACGGTGACGACGACGGCAGCTCGTTTGCCGAGGGGAATCTGGGTCATTGCTCTTCGCTGAAAACACGGTGCGCGGAATCGATCACGGAAACGGGTGCGGAGGTTGCCGCGCATCAATCCCCGCACCCGCCACATCGAAGTGCGAAGCCACGGACGGCGAGCACGATCGATTCGGCGAATTCGCGGCTGCCCCCTTGAATCATCGAACACGCCCAACCTGCACCCGAGCTCCACAGTCGACGAGCAATGCTGACACGATCCCGCAACTCCGGGCATCCGCCAAACAGGGAAACATTCGGGCAGCGAACTGGGAGCATGCACAAACAGCCAAGTCATTCGGTATGCCGCACTTCACATGGTGCTCGCCATCACGGCTTCCCGGCGTCGGCCGCCACTGGCCGACAAGGTAGGAGATCGTGTCGGTCGCGGTGCGGTGGCATTGTTCTGACCGGTGTTCGTGTTAGCGTCGCGCCGAGAAAATGAAGACTCGTGCTCCGATCCTGCTGGAGCTCTCGCAGCGGCCATTCGTGCCGGCTGTTCGGTAAACATCGATGTTCCCTCGAGCCGAGAGTGCACCCATGCCGACCGCATCCCGAGCTGCTGCCGCCCCGCCATCACTGCTTGCCGAGGGTGGGTCCGCGTCGTTGGTGGTTTCGCGGCGAACCTTCGTCGCTGTATCGGCCGTGGTGAGCGGTGCGGCCGTCGCCACCGGGCTGGCCGTGGGCCGGGCTGTCGGGGATACCGTGACGGCACCGCCGACCAGTACGGTGTCGATCACCGTCAACGGTGTCGCGCAGACGGTTACGGTCGACAATCGGACCTCGCTGCTCGATCTGCTACGCGAGCACCTCGACCTGACGGGGACGAAGAAAGGCTGTGACGCGGGCGCCTGCGGTGCGTGCACGGTCCTGGTCGATGATCGTCGAGTCAACGCGTGTCTCACGTTGGCCGCGCGTCTGGACGGGAAGTCGGTCACCACGATCGAGGGTGTGGCCACCGACGCCGAGTTACATCCGTTGCAGCAGGCGTTCATCGAGCATGACGCGTTCCAGTGCGGCTACTGCACATCGGGTCAGATCATGTCGGGAATCGGTTGTATCGCGGAGGCGCACACCAATTCTCGGGAGGAGATCCGAGAGTGGATGAGCGGCAACATCTGCCGGTGCGGCTGTTATCCGAGAATCGTCGACGCGGTCGACCAAGTCGCTTCGGCGCGCTGAGGCGGCGCGGATGCGATCATTCACGCTGACCACCGTCGCCGACGTGGCGGCCGCGCTGGAAGCGGGGCGTCGGGGAGGTCGCTTCATCGCCGGTGGAACCACCCTGGTGGATCTGATGCGTCACCACGTCGAACAACCCGAGGCTCTCGTCGACATCACCGCGTTGCCACTGCGCGGGATCGCGTTCACCGGCGAGGGAAGCCTGCGCATCGGTGCGCTCGCCACGATGGCCGACACCGCCGCGCATCCGGACGTGCGCGACCGATTTCCCGTGGTGGCGCAGGCTTTGGAGCGCAGCGCCTCCGCTCAGCTGCGCCACATGGCGACCATCGGCGGCAACATCCTGCAACGCACTCGGTGCGCGTACTTCCGTGACGTCTCGGCGTCGTGCAACAAACGTGTCCCCGGCACAGGCTGCTCGGCCGTGGACGGTATCAACCGGGGCCATGCCATCCTCGGCACGTCCGAGCACTGTATTGCGACCCATGCTTCCGATGTCTGCGTCGCGTTCGCGGCGTTGGAGGCGATCGTTCGCTTGCATGGGCCGGATGGTGAACGCGCCGTGCGTTTCTCGGACTTCCTGTTGCCACCCGGCGATACCCCGGAGCGTGAATACGACCTCCGGTCGGGTGAGCTCGTGACGGCCGTGGAGATCCCCGCCTATCCGCCGGATCTGCAGTCCGGATACCTCAAGGTGCGCGATCGCCAATCCTACGAGTTCGCATTGACCTCCGCGGCGGTGGCGCTGCACATACCCGACGGTGTGATCCGCACCGCGAAGATCGCCGTCGGCGGCGTCGGCACGGTGCCGTGGCGGCTGCCGGGGGTCGAGCAGGCGCTCATCGGTCGCCGGGCGGAACCGACTGTGTGGGCGGACGCGGCCTCGCGTGCCGCCGACGGCGCGCAGCTGTTGCCGCAGAACGGGTTCAAGGCGGATCTGCTCGTTCGGACGGTCGAGCGTCAGCTAAGGATCGTGGGAGGTGGGCTTTGAGTCCCCAGGCGCAGCGGTACGTCGGCAAACCGGTCAGCCGGGCCGATGGCGTGTTGAAGGTGACCGGGAAGGCCACCTACGCGGCCGAGCACGCCGTCGAGGGTGTCGTGCACGCGGTCGTAGTCGACAGCCCGGTCGGGCTGGGGCGCATCACGGGCATCGATACGACGCAGGCTCTCGCGCAGCCCGGTGTGCTGGCCGTGATCAGTCACCTCAACGCGCCGCGGCTGCCCTACATCTGGCCGGGGTCGGTGGTCAATCCGGAGGGGCAGCGGCTGCGGGTCTTCCAGGACGACGCCATTCTCTTTCACGGTCAGCCGGTCGCCGTGGTGGTCGCCGAGACACTCGAAACTGCCAGGCGCGCAGCTTATCTGGTGAAGGTCGAGTGCTCTTCGCAACAGCCGTCGACCGACCTGAGCGCTGCTCGCCCGGACCCGCCCGACGTCTACGATCGCGGCAACGCGGCGCAGGCGCTGCGGGATGCGCCGGTGCGGCTCGACGCCGAGTATCGGACCGCGCGCAACCATCACAACCCGATGGAACCCCACGCCACCATCGCGCGCTGGGATGGGAATGACCTGACGGTCTGGGACAAGACCCAGTTCGTGTCGGGTGTGCAACTCGAGCTCGCGTCGGTCTTCGCCATCCTGCCCACCTCGGTCCGGGTGATCTCGCCGTTTGTCGGCGGCGCGTTCGGCAGCGCCATCCGCACCTGGCCGCACGTCGTCATCGCCGCGCTGGCCGCCCGCGTCACGGGCAGGCCCACCAAGCTCGTGCTAACCCGCCGACAGCTCTACTACGGCACCGGATACCGGCCCGCGTCGCAGTACCGATTACGTCTCGGCGCACAGGCCGATGGCCGGGTGACCGCCGCGGTGCACGAGGTCAAGACGGAAACCGCGACGTATGAGAAGTTCGCGGAGGACATCCTCGTCTCCGGGCAGATGCTCTACGCGATACCCCATGTCCACCAGACGCATTCGACGGTGCCGCTGGATGTGAACGCCACCACCTGGATGCGTGCTCCCGGATTCACCTCGGCCGCCTTCGCCATCGAATCCGCGATGGACGAACTCGCCCACCAACTCGGCATCGACCCCATCGAACTGCGCTCCCGCAACGAGCCTTCGGCCGACCCGGCCACCGGCCGCCCGTTCTCCACGCGCCGACTGCTCGAATGCTTCGCGGTCGGGGCCCGCGAATTCGGCTGGGATCAACGCAATCCCGAACCCGGCACGACTCGCGACGGAGACTGGCTGATCGGTATGGGCATGGCCGCAGGCGTACACACGACCACCACCATGACCTCGCAGTGCAACGTCCGGCTCGACGCCGACGGCACCGCTCTCATCGAGGCGGCCACCAGTGAGATAGGCCCCGGCAGCTATACATCCATGGCCCAAGTCGCGGCCGACGCGCTCGGACTGCCCATCGACAAGGTGCGGTTCCAGCTGGGCGACTCGGACATGCCCGCGGCACCCCCGGTCGGCAACTCCCAAACCATGGCGAGCCTGGGATCCGCCGTGCAGAACGGCTGCGACGCAGTCCGAATCGAAGCCATCGCCCTGGCCGTCGCCGATCTCGGCTCGCCGCTGTTTCTGGCCAACCCCACGACGATCGTGGTGATCGACGGCCGACTCCAGGTGGAAGGGGCTCCCGAACGCGGTGAGTCGTATCGGGACCTGCTGGCCCGTCATGGACGTCTCGCATTGACCGCGCCCGGGGTCTTCGTTCCATCGTTGACGACCCCGTTCCCGACCTTCCCGGAGTCGTACAAGTTCGACATCCAGTTGCTGTCGAAGTCGGCCTACAGTGCGGTGTTCGCCGAGGTCGCCGTCGATTCCCGGCTCGGTCTGGTTCGGGTGCGCCGCATGCTGGGCGTCTACGACGCGGGCAGAATCGTCAACCCGAAACTCGCCGGCAGTCAGGCACTCGGCGGCATGACCGGCGGGATCGGCGCGGCACTGCTCGAACACACTGTCACCGACCCGCGTGACGGCCGCATTGTCAGCGCGAGCTTGGCCGACTACCTCGTTCCCGTCAACGCCGACATCCCCGATCTGCGCGCCGTCTTCCTCGACGGCGACGACAGGGCCGTGGATCCCGTCGGCGCGAAGGGACTCGGCGAAGTCGTCCTCGTCGGAGTCGCCCCCGCAATCGCCAACGCCGTGTTCAACGCCACCGGACGACGAATCCGCGAACTCCCCATCGCCGCCGAGCAGCTGCTCTGAACCGGACCCGAACACCTTGAACCTGGAGACCCGCACGTGCTGAATATCGCTGCCACACTGGCCGATTGGCATCGCCACGGCCTGCCGTTCGCCCTGGCCACCGTGGTCGGCGTACGCGGGAGCGCCCCGCTCCCGCCAGGGACCTCGATGGCCGTCGGCTCCGATGGCCGCGTAGCGGGAAGCATTTCCGGAGGCTGCGTCGAGGCGACCGTGTACGAGTTGTGCCGACACGTACTCGACATCGACGGCACGCCGAAACGGACTCGGTTCGGGTACTCCGACACCGATGCCTTCGCCGTCGGATTGACCTGCGGCGGCGAGATCGACGTGCTGGTGGATCGAATCGACCCGGCTGCCACGCCGCAGCTGGCGGCGGCCCTCGACGATGTCGCGCACGATCGATCCGTCGCCATCGCCCAGATCGTGGACGGACCGGCCGAACTGCTCGGGCGCATGATCCACGTGCCTGCACACACGGCACCTAGCGGGTCGCTGGGCGACGCCGAGGTCGACAGCGCCGCAATCGAGGCGGCAGGCATCCGACTAGAAGCCGGGGCGGGCGGATACCTCGACATCGATGCCTGCGCTCTGGCTACGCGGCTGACATTGTTCATCCACGTCCGAACTCCCCGACCGCGAATGGTGATCTTCGGCGCGGTCGACTTCGCCGCCGCGCTCAGCGAAATCGGCGACTTCCTCGGCTACCGCGTCACCGTCTGCGACGCACGAGCCACATTCGCTACGCCCGAACGGTTTCCACACGCCGAGATCGTCGTCGACTGGCCACACCGCTACCTCGCCGCCACCGGCATCGACATCGACACCAGAACCGTCCTCTGTGTCCTGACCCACGACCCGAAATTCGATATCCCGCTGCTTCAGCTCGCGCTCGGTCTGGGCGTCGACTATGTCGGCGCGATGGGATCGCGGCGCACCCACCAGCAACGACTGGACCAACTGCGCGAGATCGGCGTGCCCGCGGAGCGACTGGCCCACCTGCATTCCCCGATCGGATTGGACCTCGGCGCCCGCACTCCTGCCGAAACCGCTATCGGCATCGCCGCGGAAATCATCGCGAACACCAATCAACGGACAGGACAAAACCTTTCCCGCGCAACCGGTCCGATCCACGACGCCGCACAGGACATGCACCAGACCACCAGGGTCGCGCGACCGTTCGCTGATCGCACGGTGTGAAACGGTCACACCGCACGGCAAAGATCAATACGTCGTGATCATCTCGAAGAGCATCTGCTGACTATGCCGCACTATAGGTGCTCTGAGCTGGGGTGCTAGCTGACAGCAACCCCCGTAGGGCGCGAACCTGCGACACGCGACCTGGGGTTTTGTGTTAGCGCCGATTCCCTTGCAATTTAGGGAACAAACCTGACCTGCGGAAATGCTTCTTCCCAGCTGTGCCCTCGGCAGGATTCGAACCTGCGACACCCGCTTTAGGAGAGCGGTGCTCTATCCCCTGAGCTACGAGGGCTGGTCGGGGTGACCGGCCTGGTCGTCGGGGAGTCTACCTGGCGGAGGGGCCGGGGGCCGCATCCGTGGGGGTGGGCCGGTCAGTGCGGGTGGTTGGCGGTGTAGCGGGCTCGCTCGGCGGGGGTGGCGTGCAGGATGCCGGGGGCGTCGAGGGTCGCGGGGAGGTGGTGTTGAGCCAGGCGGTGGGCGCGATTGGGGGCCATGTAGGCGGCGCAGTAGAACAGGCCGAGGATCAGGGCCAGGGCTGTCATCGCCAGGCGGAGCCATACGGGGCCGGGGAAGGCGAACAGGAAGGCCGCGTAGAGAGGCAAGAAGGGGACCATGCCGCGGGCGAGATGTCTTGCGTAGGCGTGCTTTCCGGTGAGGTCGCGCAGCACCCAGGCGCGCAGGTCGTCGGGCATGGGGCGGCCGACGGTGTAGCCGAGCCATTCCAGGAAGGTGGGGCGAGAGCGTTGGCGGATCATGTATTCAGCCTGCGCCCACCGCGATCTCGCAGGTAGCAGGCAATTTTCTAGGCGTCCATAGATTCGACCTATGCCTTCGCCGCCTGCCCCTCGTCGTAGTCCGATGCCTCGAAAATTTTTGTCTTCCAACGGAACAGCACCGTCGCGCCCGGCCAGTTGTTGGTGATCCGGCCCGACGCATTGCGGTACCAGCTCGAGCAGAAGTTCCACGGGGTGTCCTGCAACCGCCGCTGCAGCCAGTCGTCCCAGCCCTGCTCGGCCTCCGGCCGCGCGGACAGGAACCGGCCGGGCCGCGCACCCAGGTATTCGATCACCTGCCGGATATAGCGGGCCTGCGACTCCAGCATGTAGATGATCGAGCCCGAGCCCACATTGGTGTTCGGCCCGTACATCATGAACAGGTTCGGGAAGCCCGGCACCGACATGCCGAGGAAGGCCCGCGCGCCCTGCGGCGACCATTCGTCGGCGAGCTTGCGGCCGTGCAGGCCATAGATATTCATCGGCGCGAGGAATTCGGTGCCCTTGAACCCGGTCCCGTAGACGATCACATCGACCGCGTGCTCCACCCCGTCGGCGGTGCGAATCCCGTTGGGGGTCACCGCCTCGATGGCCGCGGTCTCGACACTGACATTGTCCTGGGCCAGCGCCGGAAAGTACTCGTTGGAGAACAGCCCGCGCTTGCAGCCCGCCGCGTAGTCGGGAGTCAGCTTGGCGCGCAAGGATTCATCCGGCACCTGCTTGGCGCGGTGCCGGTCGGCGATGGCGATCACCGGCGTCTTGATGGCCGGAACATCGGTGAGCGCCAACGCCATTACCTCGAAGAAACTCCAGATGGCGAACCGCTCGGCCAGCCGAGTGCCGGGCACGTGCTTGAACAGCGCGTGATGCAGCGGCGTGTACTCGGTGTCGAACTTGGGCAGCACCCAGGCGGCCGAGCGCTGGAACAGGGTCAGGTGCTCGACCTGCGGCTGGATGGCCGGAATGTATTGGATGGCACTGGCTCCCGTGCCGATGCAGGCCACCCGCTTACCGGTGAGATCCACCGAGTGATCCCATTCGGCCGAGTGGAACGCCGCGCCGGTGAAGGTGTCGATGCCGGGCAGGTTGGGCAGGGCCGGGCGGGAGAGCTGGCCGACCGCGGGGATGAGGACGTCGGCGAGGTGGGTGACGCCGTCGGCGGTGCGCACGCGCCAGCTGCCGCCCGCCTCATCGAATTCCGCGTCGACGACCTCGGCGCCGAACTCGATCTTCGCGGGCAGGTCGTACTTCTCGGCGACCGTGCGCATGTAGGCGTGGATGTCGGCCTGATGCGAGAACCGGCGCGGCCAATCGGATTTCGGCTCGAACGACCACGAGTACAGCGGCGACGGCACATCGCAGGCAGCCCCCGGATAGGTGTTCTCCCGCCACACGCCGCCGAGATCCGCGGCCTTCTCCAGGATGGTGAAGTTGGTCAGACCATGCCGCTGCAATTCCAGGGCCAGGCCCAGTCCGGCGAACCCGGCACCGATGATCAGGATGGACGGCTCTCGCTGCATAACCGCTACGTTAGAGGCTGTTCTCGCTGGTCAGGCAGACATCGCCGGTCAGCCAATCGGTATTTTCGGCCACCGCTTGTGAGCAAGCGCACGCTCACCTTGCTCACACCTCACTGTCCGAGCCAGTGAGTAGGGTCTGACCTGCGACGCCGTCCTCGACTGGACAACCCGGTGTCACACTCAATATATTCACGGAAGTTCTTGCTCCAATTTGCTTGTCCTGGTTAGTGATTGGCTATTCTGCGCAGCCGCAGGGGGTTGCGACAGCACGTCGATGCCGATCAGGACCGCGGAGCCGGCAGGTCGTCGTGTTGGGCGGCGGCGGGTCGGCACGAGCTGCGGGTGGCGGAGGTGGGGTCCGCCGCCCGCAGCTCGAGTAATTCCGCAAGTCGCAGGGCCCCGACCGACCGTGTCCGAATTCAGCTAGGCTCGCCGCTAGTGACTCAGTTCACTCTCCAGTAGGTACATGCAAGGAGCGGTTGGGAAATGTTGAGCACCATGCAGGACGAGCAGCTGTCACTCGCGACGCTGCTGCGCTACGCCTCCACCTTCCAGGGCGACAGCCATGTCTCCACCTGGACCGGCGACGGCGTGCGCACCCAGACCTATCGCGAGATCGGCCAGGATGCGGCCCGCCTCGCCAATGCCCTGCGTGACCTGGGCATCGGCGTCGGCGATCGGGTCGGCACGTTCATGTGGAACAACAACGAGCACATGGTCGCCTACATCGCGGTGCCCGCGATGGGCGCGGTGCTGCACGCACTCAATATCCGGTTGTTCCCCGAGCAGCTGGTGTACGTGGCCAACCACGCCGAGGACCAGGTGGTCATCGTGGACGGCTCGCTGGTACCGATGTTCAACCAGTACCTGCCGAATCTGAAGACGGTGCGCCACGTCATCGTCGCCAACGGGGATGTCGCGACCGTGACCGCGCCCGAGGGCGTCACCGTGCACGCGTACGCGGAACTGCTTGCCGCGCAATCGGACAGCTATGACTTCCCGGTCATCGACGAGCGGTCGGCGGCGGGCATGTGCTACACCTCCGGCACCACCGGCGACCCCAAGGGCGTTGTCTACTCGCACCGTTCCAATTGGCTGCACGCCATGCAGGTGATCTCCCCCAACGGCATGGGCTTCACTGCCGCGGACACCGTGCTGGCCATCGTGCCGCTGTTCCACGCCAATGCCTGGGGCATCCCGTACGCGGCGCTCATGTCGGGCGCGAATGTGCTGATGCCCGACCGCTTCCTGCAGCCCGCCCCGCTGCTGCAGATGATGGAGCAGGAGAAGCCGACCTTCGCCGCCGCCGTGCCCACCATCTGGGGCGGCGTGCTGGCCGCGTTGCAGGCGCAGCCGCAGGACATCTCGTACCTGCGTACGTGTGTGGTCGGTGGTGCCGCGGTGCCGCCGTCGATGATGCGGGCCTTCGAAGAGCTTCACCATGTGAAGCTGCTGCACGCGTGGGGCATGACCGAGACCTCGCCGCTGGGTTCGGTCGGCCACCCGCCGGCCGGGGCCGAGGGCGAGGAGGCGTGGGCCTACCGCTACACGCAGGGCCGTTTCCCCGCCGGTGTGCAGGCCCGACTGGTCGGCGACGACGGCAGCGTGCTGCCCAACGACGGAGAAGCGCTGGGCGAGCTGGAGGTTCGCGGACCCTGGATCACCGGGTCGTACTACTCCCCCACCGGTGCCGAGGTCGATCCCGACAAGTTCGACAACGGCTGGCTGCGCACCGGCGATGTCGGCAAGATCAGCCCGAACGGCTATCTGACCCTGGTGGACCGGTCCAAGGACGTGATCAAGTCCGGCGGCGAATGGATTTCGTCGGTGGACCTGGAGAACGCCGTGGTCGGGCATCCGGCCGTCGCGGAGGCCGCGGTCATCGGCATCCCGGACGCGAAGTGGGACGAGCGGCCGCTGGTCGCGGTCGTGCTGGTGGAAGGCTCCGAGGCGAAACCCGAAGAGCTGCGCGACTTCCTGGCCCCCAAGTTCGCCAAGTGGCAGCTGCCGGAGCACTGGACCTTCATCGCGGAAGTGCCCAAGACCAGCGTCGGCAAGTTCGACAAGAAGCGGCTGCGCGCCCAGCACGCGGACGGCAGCCTGACCGTCATCACGCTGGGCTGAGCCCGGCTGTCCGCAACACCACGGCGGCCCTTACTGTGAGGGCTGCCGTGGTGTTCGGGAAGCCGGTGTAATTCCGGCACGGCCCTCGCCACTGTGATCGGTTAGTCGGTGCGTCGTCCTGTCCTCGCGGGCAGGGGTCACGGGATCTCGGTCCCGGAAGGCCAGGCGCGCCGGTGTTCGACCCGTCAGCCAGGAGACCGGCCACGGCACCGTTGAACCGTTCCACGAGGTGCTGGAAGGCTGCTCTGTGTCTGTACCCAACCCTGTTCCCGCGCTGCGCTGGGAACGCCGCGACTGGCTCCGCACCGGCGGACTGCTCGCAACCATCGCCGTCATGCACGTGGTGGCATTCGGGATTCTGTTCGCGTTGGTGCTGCCCGCGCACTACACCGTCGGCACCCAGGTGTTCGGGGTCGGGCTGGGCGTCACCGCGTACACCCTCGGCATGCGGCACGCCTTCGATGCCGACCACATCGCGGCCATCGACAACACCACCCGCAAGCTGATGGCCGACGGGAAACGTCCGGTGTCCGTGGGCTTCTGGTTCGCGCTCGGGCACTCGACCGTGGTGGTGCTGCTGGCGGTGGGCATCGCGGCCGGGGCGCGGTTCGCGACCACGCTGGCCGATGACGACTCCGCGACCCGCAAGGATCTCGGCCTGGTTGCCACGCTCAGCTCGGGCAGCTTCCTGTATCTGATCGCGGCGCTGAACCTGGTGGCGCTGGCCGGGATCTGGCGGGTGTTCAAGGCCATGCGCTCCGGTCAGTTCGATGAGCACGAGCTCGAAAAGCACCTGGACAGCCGGGGTTTCATCAATCGGATCCTGGGGCGGCTGACCCGTTCCATCACCCGGCCGGGGCAGATGTATCCGATCGGGCTGCTGTTCGGGATCGGCTTCGACACCGCCACCGAGGTCACGCTGATGGTGATGGCCGGGTCCGGGGCGGCCGCGGGACTGCCCTGGTACGCGATCATCTGCCTGCCGCTGCTGTTCGCCTCCGGCATGAGCCTGTTCGACACGCTCGACGGGACTTTCATGAATTTCGCCTACCACTGGGCGTTCTCGAATCCGGTGCGCAAGGTGTACTACAACCTGACCATCACCGGGCTCTCGATCGCGGTGGCGTTCCTCATCGGCACCATCGAACTGGTCGGCGTGCTGCACAGCAAGCTGGATCTCACCGACCCGGTCACCGCGTGGATCGCCGGGATCGACCTCAACAATGTGGGATTCGTGATCGTCGGCCTGTTCGTCGCGGTGTGGGCGATCGCGCTGCTCTACTGGCGGCTGGCGAAGGTCGAGACCCGCTGGTCCTTGACCGCCGAAAGGCCGTAGAGCACCGGGATGATCGGGGCCGGCGGCGGCAGCCGCCACCAGCCGTCGGCGGTCTGCACCATGCCGGGCCAGCGCGGCCAGGGCAGTGTCTCGGATTCGGTGAGGCCGGTGATGGACAGTCCGGCCGACAGCAGGGCGTTGATGACCTCGCCGAGGCCGTGCCGCCATTCGTAGGCGGTGGTGTCGGTGGTGAGGTCCGGGCCGTCGGTGTAGGTGTGGGTGCTGTCGCGACGTTGTGGGCCGCGGCCGGACAGGTAATCGTCGTGCAGCAGTAGCTGATCCGGGTCCACGCCGGGCGGCGGGGTGGGGCCCAGGGCGTGCAGCAGAGGGTGGAATTCGACCAGGTAGAGCAGGCCGCCGGGGCGCAGCAGGTCGGCGATCACCTGCGCCCAGCGGGTCAGCTCCGGCAGGTAGCAGAGCGCGCCCTTGCCGGTGTAGACGATGTCGAACTGCTTGCTGGGCAAGGCTGTTCGAGCGTCGTAGACGTCGGCACAGACGTATTCGACTGTGTCCCCGGCCAATTCGCGGGCGTGCTTGATCGACTCCGCCGAGAAGTCCAGGCCGACCGCGCGGGCCCCGCGCCGCGCGAACTCCACCGTCTCCGTGCCCAGATGGCATTGCAGGTGCAGGATGTCGCGGTCGCGGACCTCGCCGAGGGTCTCCCACTCGAAGGGCGCGAACCAGTAGCCGGAATCCCGGTCCCGATAGAACCGGCTGGCGGCGTGAATTCCCGCGCGGGCGTCCCAGTTTCGCCTGTTCACCGACAAAGGATCGATGGTCACGCCGCCCATCGTAGGACTCAGAACAGCGACTGGCTCTCGGCGGCGATGACGAAGCCGTGGCCGTCCACGGTGCAGCGGACGCCGGAGGTCATGGATTCGCAGATGACGCCGCGCACGCCGATGGTCTGGCCGTATTCCAGGATCTTGCCGCCGCCCTCGTGATTGCCGGGGGCGGTCGAACCGTCGGTGGGCGGGCCGACGAAGACGCCCTGGTTCAGGCAGACGAATTGCGGCTTGCCGTTCTGGAAGCTGGCGGCCACCTCGTGCGCGGGGTTGTTGGCGCAGTCCAGGCCCGCGGGGATGACGGTGGCGTTCTTCAGCTGGCAGCCGACGGTGTGCAGGTCGTCGACGTAGATGCCGCATTTGATGTTCTTGCTGGGCGACTGGAAGTAGTAGTGGCCCTGGGCTTCGAAGTCGCGGGCGTCGACGTTCACGTCGTCGCGGTTGGGGAGGGTGGTGGTCTTGGCTGCGGTGGTGGGCGGGGTGCCGCCCTGGGCAGGCTGGGTCACCTGAGCAGGCTGGGTGGTCGGTGCCGCGCCGGGGGTGCTGGTGTTCGGGTCGCAACCCGACAGGGCGCCGACGAGTAGCAGGGCCGCCGCGGTGGCAAGGAACGCACGCATGATCACATCGCTTTCAGTCATCGGGAATGGCCGGCAATTCGATTCGCCCACAAGAACATTCGCGCGAAGCATGCAAATCGTTAGCTTGCACAAGAGCCCATGGTTCCTCGGGCTTGACGGCTCGAGCATATCCACAGGGTTTTCGCCGAGACCGGAAGCGAGCGTCGGCCTAGGCTGAGGGCCATGACGCCGCTGCAGCGCTATATCGCGGAGGAAATCGCCACCGACCACGCGGAGGGCCTGTTCAGCCGCCGGGAAGCCTTGCGACGACTGGGCCTGATGGGCATCGGCACACCCGCGGCGGTCGCGCTGCTGGCGGCCTGCGGGGAATCGGCCAAGCAAGCCGCGCCGAGTACGACGGCAGCGCCTTCCGCGTCACCGTCGGCTCCGCCACCCGGGAAGGCGACAGCGGTGCCGTCCACCGCGATCACCCTGCCCGGCCCCGACGGCCGCACCTTGCAGGCGGCGTGGGCGCAGGCGTCCGCACCCAAGGGTGGCGTGCTGGTGATCCACGAGAACAAGGGTCTCACCGACCACATCCGTTCCATCACAGGCCGTTTCGCCGGTGTCGGCTATTCCGCACTGGCCGTCGACCTGCTCTCCGAGGAGGGCGGCACCGCCACCTTCACCGACGACGCCGCCGCGACCGCAGCGCTGAGCAAGATCCCCAACGACCGCTTCGTCGCCGACCTGCGCGCGGGCCTGGCCGAACTCGGTCGCCGCGTCCCCGGAAAGAAGCTGGGCGCCACCGGTTTCTGCTTCGGCGGCGGCCTCACCTGGTTGCTGCTCACCTCCGCCACCCCGGAGCTCGCCGCCGCCACCCCGTTCTACGGCCCCTTCCCCGACGGCGGCCAGTTCACCGGTTCCAAGGCCGCGGTCCTGGCCGTCTACGGCGCCCTCGACACGCGCGTGGACGCCACCCGCGCCGCCGCCGAATCCGCCCTCGACCAGGCACACCTCCCCCACGACACCTACGTCGCCGACAACGCCGACCACGCCTTCTTCAACGACACCGGCGCCCGCTACCAGCCAACCGCCGCCGCCGAAGCCTGGAAGCGCGTAATCGACTGGTACGGAAAGTATCTGGCCTGAGCCCCTAACCCAGCCACGGACTGTGCCGCTGCTCCCGATAATGCTCGAGCCGTAACCGAACCGTCGGATGCACCGGCAAACCCGCCAATTCCTCCAGGGAAAGAAACCGAACCTCGGTCGACTCGTGCGAAACCCGAATCTCGCCACCCACCACCCGGCCGCGGTAAACGATCGCGAACTCCTGCCGGACCTCGCCATCCGAGTACTCGATGACATGCTCTGGGTCGGTATAAATTCCGAGCAGCCCGGTGATCTCGATATCCAGCCCGGTCTCCTCGTGAGTCTCCCGGATCACACACTGCTCCAGGGTCTCCCCAACCTCCATGATCCCGCCGGGCAACGACCAATTCCCCGAGTCGCCTCGCCGCTGCATCAACACCCGGCCGCCCGCGTCCACGACCAGCGCCGACCCGCCGGGCTTGAGCGAGTTCGGCTTGGGTGCGTTGGGGTCTCGGTAGTAGTCACGGCGTGTGCCCATGGCCGAATCCTTGCGTTGTCGTGTACGGAGTGGTCGTGCCCCATAGTTGCTCGAACTGGTCTGCAAATGACTCGAATATGCCGTGCGGAGACAACCTTCGCAGGTATAGCGCAGTGTGTTGATAACCCCTGGCCCGAAACAGGTACGGGGTGACGATCATCTCCGAGTCGAACCGAAACACCGAGTTGTACAGGTGCGTCGCGTGAAGTCCCACAGAACACCCCGGAGTGCTGGCCAAGGGTCCCAGCATGGACAGCGCATTGCGTATCCGGCCCGCTAGCGTTCCTCCCATCTGCTCCAGCAGGTCCCGCTCGATCACGTGATCACAATCGGGGTCGGCGAACCCGAGCCGGACCACACACCCTGAACTTGTCTTGGCCGCAATGAGATCAGCGGCCTTGGGAAGCAGCTCGAAGACGAACGGGTAGGCGTAGCCGATGATGTCTATCTGCTCGGTCGCCTTGTGCACCAGTGAAACCCAGAGATCGCTCGGTATCTCGGCGCGATGCGCGTAAGCAGCCAGTACCTCGGCAGTCGCAGGTGCGCCTGGTTGCGTATCCGGCCGGGAAGTCGGCCACAATGCCTCTTCCGTCTCCCCGAGCACATCGGCCACCTGGAGCCGGGTTCGACGATGCGGCACTCGCCCCGCCAGCCACCGATTCACAGTCTTGACGTCTACTCCGACAGCTGCGGCAAGTGCTGCCGAGCCGAGTCCCGCTCTGAGCATCGCGCCGCGCACACGGCTGTTTCCGTTTCCCGGCGGCGTTCTCGAACTCCAGTCGGACAGCTCCGAGCCGGACGGTAATGCCGGGTTCTACCTGGAGGTTCAGGGAACCACGGCACTCGATCGATACGAAAGCGGAGGGCGGTAATGCGTTACAGGCCAACGGCTCTCGGGTACATCCGTACCGACGTATCCGGAATCTCCCAGCTCTGGGACGAATCACAGATCCGCAGGCTGGCGAATCGACTCGGCTACGACTTTTCCGGCATGGTCGTGTACGACCCGAACTCCGGACGACCGGCTCTGGCCCAGCTCAGAGCCCAGAAGACGTCCACACCCGTCATGCCTCCCCACCGCGGAGGGATCTGCCATCCACCAAGACGAACGGCATGCCGTGAGCGTGTGAGCGGGGCCGTGGTGTTTGGATGAAACGGTGGAGTTGCGTCAATTGCGGTATTTCGTGACGGTTGCCGAGGAGTTGCATTTTGGGCGGGCGGCGGAGCGGTTGCATATTGCGCAGCCGGCGGTCAGTCAGCAGGTGCAGCGGTTGGAGCGGGATCTGCGGGTGCAGTTGCTGGATCGGTCGCCGCGGCGGGTGCGGTTGACCGAGGCGGGGTTGCGGTTTCTGCCTGCGGCCCGAGCGGTGCTGGCGGCGGCGGATCAGGCTCGGGCCAGTGTGGCGGAGTTGGCGGGTGGGCGGGCCGAGGTGTTCCGGCTGGGGACGGTGACCGGGCTCGGGGAGCGGTTGGACGCGGTGCTGGATGCGTTTGCCGAGAAGGCGCCGCAGGTGCAGGTGGAGTTGATGGCGATGCCGGTGCGGGAGCGGCTGGCACAGGTGGCCGACGGGCGGTTGGATGCGGCGTTCGTGCGGTCGCCGGAACCCGGCGAGAGTCCGGAGCTGGACTTCCTGCCCGCCTGGGATGACCCACTGGTGGTCGCGCTGCCCGCGAAACATCCACTGGCGAAAGCGGATTCGGTGTGGCTGGCGGATCTGGCGGCGGTGCCGCTGCGGTTGACCGAGCGACGCAATCATCCCGCGCTGGTGGATTTGGTGCTGAACGCCTGTGTGCGTGCGGGATTCGAGCCGGTGCCCGCGCCCACCTCCACCACGCTGCAGGACACGCTGGCCGCGATCGGCTCCGGATCACCCATGTGGACGGTGGTCTACGAGTCGAATGCCCGGCAGGTGCACAACTCCCGGGTCGCCTTCCTGCCGTTCGCCGATCCGGGGATGACCCTGCCGATCGCGCTGGCGGTGCGCGCCGATGCCGCCTCGCCGAATCTGCGCCTGCTCGGGGCGTTGCTCGCCGAGCCGACTTCACGATAAGGATCACTTATCGCTGCGCTAGCGACCTGCTCATTGGTCGCGGCGCGGAATTCCGGTGAACTGTTCTCAGGCCAGGAAAGGCAAACGGCCTGCACCCCATCATTTTTCGCAAGGAGAACAGTCATGCCGATCGTCACCGTGCAGCAGGGTCCCCGCACCGTCGAGCTGAAGCGCGACCTGGTGCGCCGCATTACCGACGCCTTCGTCGACGCCTACCAGATCCCGGCCGAGGCCGTGCAGGTCTGGATCCACGAGACCCCCGCCGACAGCTGGGGCACCGCCGGTCGCCTGACCGCCGACGGCAAATAGCGACACGCGCCTGACAGCGGGCTGCCAGCCCGCACCTGCACGCTGCTGGCAGCCCGACCGATCGAGAACGGAACAAACTCATGCCCTTCGCACCCGTCGCCCTGAGCCACGGCCCGAGCACCGTCGAATACCTCGTCACCGGAACCGGTCCCGGCGTGGTGCTGGTCCACGGCACCTTCGCCCATGCCGAGGCCAACTGGGCGGAGTCGATCGCCGAACTGAGCGATCGCTACACGGTGGTCGCCCCCAACTACGCCGGTTCGGGAGCCACCACCGCACCCGACGTGGTGACCGTCGACGATCTGGCCGCGCAGGTGCTGGCCGCCGCCGACCACGCCGGACTGACCGCCTTCCGGCTGGCCGGGCATTCACTGGGCGCGGTGACGGCGGCCGCACTCGCGGCCCGCCATCCCGACCGGGTGGAATCGCTTGTGCTGCACGCACCCTGGTCCGTGACGGGCACCCGCGCGGCGGCCGTGTTCGATCTGTGGCAGCACCTGCTGCGTAACGATCCCGCCGCCCTCGCGCGCCTGCTGCCGTTGACGGTCTTGCGCCCGGAGACCCTCGCGGCGTGGAGCGCCGAGGATTTCGAGCAAACCGTCGCCGCCTTCACCGATCTGCTGGATCCGGGTAAAGCGGTTCAGATCGCCGCCGACCGCTCGGCGGATATCCGAGACCTCTTGCCCCGCATCGCCGCCCGCACGCTGGTACTGGGCAGCGCCTACGATCAGGTCGTTCCGATCGCCGAACAGCGCGAGGTCGCCGATGCCGTTCCCGCCGCCGAGTACCTCGAGTTCGAGGCCGGTCACGCTCTGCCGCTCGAGGACGGACCGGGTTTCACCAAGGCGATCGCGGCGTTCTTCGACCGGACCTGACGACGGACCGACCATCCGGTACCCGGAGATGTCGAGGTCGTTCCAACCCGATATCGACTGGGTATGGATGCAGGTAGAGCCAGTTTTCGGTGATAAACCGGCAGTATGACAGAGGATGTCGGCAGCGACGCCGTACCCACGGCGGCGGGACGCTCGCTCGAATTCTGGGGCTATTGCATGTGGGGCCTCGCAGGGCTGGCGATCGCCGTGTCCGAACTCGCTTCGGTATTCGGGTTGGCGAGCTGGCCGACCATCTCCAATACGATCGGGCACCTGGAAACGCAGCACGCGTGGGTCCGGCTGGTCGTGGTGGCGGTGATCGTCTTGCTCGCCTATTACGCGGTCCCCCAATTCACCAGGTCGGCCGATCCGGTCGTGGAGACCGTCGGTGGCCGCACCCTCACCGTGAACGGCCGTGTGACCAAGACGGATTCGCGGATCACGCTACTGGGCGCGGGCTACCTGCTGGCAGCCGTCGGGACCTACGTCTTCGCGGTCCTGTTCGCCGCGGCGGATCGGGGCATGCATCCGCACTCGTACCTGGGCGCGTACGTGCTCTACGGTCTGATCGCCCTGATGTGGGTGATCGTCCCGAGCATCCTGGCCCTGTTCTTCACCCGGGATGTCCCGTTCCCCACGCTGTTTCGCACCGTGGGCTATCTGGAACGCCGCGCCCACCCGGTGGCGGCGATCCTGCTGGCCGGACTCGTGGTGCTGCTCATCCACCTGGCCTTCTACCCCTGGCCGGTGGTCGCCAACTGACCGCGAGCGGCGGAAACCGGTGCCCGCGAGGCTATTTGCGGCCGCGTAGCACCAGGAACGCCGCGTAGGCGGCCCCTGCCACGCCGATGACCACGACAATGCCGATGGTGCTGAGAAGTGCGTCCACGCCTGTGATTCTAGGCTTTTCGATGCGGACGGCGGCGGATCGCCAGCGTGTCGGCGACCGACACGAGCAGTGTCGTGGTCTGCGGCGTGTGCGCCCACCAGCGATGGGAGACGCCGGCCATGCAATAGAAGGTGTCCCCGGCCGTGAGCTCGTGCTCCACGCCTGCGGCCACCACCGTGATCGCGCCCCGCACCACATAGATCAATTCGTCGTTGGCGTGGGTGAATTCGCGCTCGCCATGTGCCGCGCCGCCGGTGAACTCGAGGGCCCGCAGATCGCGTTCCCCGTGTACCAGTGACCGCACCGAGCCGTCGGCGGGATCGGACTGCGGCAGCCGGGTGTCCTCGTCGGCGCGCACCACCGGCGAGCGCGGGGCCTCGTCGGCGGCGGCCAGCAGCTCGGTCGCGGTGGCGCCCAACGCATCCGCGATGCGTTGCAGGGAACGCAGGCTCGAATTGCTGTGCCCGTTCTCGAACTGGCTCAGGAAAGACTGTGACAGCTCGGTCAATTCGGCCAGCCGGGCGAGCGTCAGCCCCGAGTCCAGCCGCCGCGCGTGCACGACCTGGCCCAGTCGCCGCCAACGTCCGTGTTCGGTATCCACTCCTCGCCTTTCTCCGATCCGCCATTCTCGCCCGCGCCCGTGCCGGGCCCAGGGTTTGCCTCGAGCCGATCGGAACCCTTCAGCCCGGATTCAATCTACTGAATATTCAGTGAGTCTGAATATTTGGAGGAAATCGTGGAGCAGAACACCCTCAAGCGCCGGGGCATCGGACTCATCGGCAGCGACCCTGAGCTGGCCTTTCCCGGTTACACCCTGTACGCGCCGTTGGCGGGGAACGGCATCGTCGATCTGGTCGACCTGTCCGGCGAACGCGTGCACCGCTGGCAGTTGCCCCACCGCCCCGGCCGTCACGCCCGGCTGCTGCCCGACGGCACGCTGGCCTACAACGGCGCGACGCTCGCGGCGGGCGTGCTGTTTCCCATGTGGCGCAAGTACAGCGGCGGTTCGCTGGGCAAGTACGCCCCGGACGGCACTCTGCTCGCCGAGCATCGCGACGACCTGCAGCACCACGACGCCCACCACTACGACGACGGGCGCATCCTCTACACCGCGGTCGAGCCGCTGACCGGTGCCGCGGCCGCCCGCATTCGCGGCGGCGTGCCCGGCAGTGAGGCCGACGGCGTGGTGTGGGCGGACGTCATTCGCGAGGTCGACGCCGACGGCACGCTGCGGTGGGAGTGGCAGGCCGCCGCGCACCTGGACCCGGAAGACGCGGTGCTGCAGCCGCATTACTGGCGTGAGCACTGGCCGCTCATCAACAGCGTGTACCCGCTCGACGAGAACACCGTGGTGGCGAGCCTGCGCAGCGTGTCGGCGGTCATCGTGATCGATCGCGGCACCGGCGGCTACCGGCTGCTCGCCGATCGCGGCACCGTGGCGCAGCAGCATCACGCGACACCCGTCGGTGACGGCCGAATCCTGTTGCTGGACAACGGCACCTTCCGCACCGGCGAATCGGTGACCTACAGTCGCGTCCTCGAAATCGACCTGGCTACCGGCGAACTCGTGTGGACGTATCAGGATTCGCCCCGCGAGGCGTTCTTCACCCCGTACATGGGCGGGGCGCAGCGGCTGGCGAACGGCAATACCCTCGTCACCGAGGCGGCGTTCGGGCGGATCTTCGAGGTCACCCGGGACCGCCGGATCGTCTGGGAGTACGTGGTGCCGTCGTTCACCGAGTACCCGGACGCCGATACGGCCGCGGTCTTCCCCGGCGTCTCGAACGCGATCTTCCGTGCCTACCGGTATGCCGCCGAGGAGATCCCCTGGCTGTAGCGCGGCGCGCATGACTCATCACCGAAACAGGCGTATGCAGGAGTTATGGGTCGCCATCCGCAGCGGACACCGCTCTACGGGGCGTTGATGCTGGTCGGGGTCATGCTCACCGGGCTGTGGGTCCGGGACTGGCCCTGGCCGTGGCTGCGGGCGATCGGTTTCACGGCGTTGTTCCTCATTGCCTGTGCGGGGTTCCTCATGACCTTCCGGGACCTTTCCTAGGCTGAATATTGCATACATAGCGATTCATGCATATGGTGTTCGTCGGGCACTACCAAGGAGGGTTATGGGCGGGCATACGCACGAGCACGGGCACGATCACGGGCATTCGCACGGCGCGACCGCGGACAGCGACAAGCGCTGGCTGGCGGGCGCACTGGCGGTCATCGTGGTGTTCCTGCTCGGTGAGGTCGTGGTCGGCCTCGTCGCGGGATCACTGGCACTGCTGTCCGACGCCGCGCACATGCTCACCGACGCGGCCTCGATCGTGTTGGCGCTGTGGGCGATCCGCTTGGCCGCCAGGCCCGCCGAGGGCCGCATGACCTACGGCTGGAAGCGCGCCGAGATCCTCTCCGCGCAGGCCAACGGTCTGACGCTGCTGGGCCTGGCCGCCTGGCTCACCTACGAGGCGATCCGTCGCCTCATCGACCCGCCCGACGTGACCGGTGGCCTGGTGCTGGTCACCGCCCTGATCGGCATCGTGGTGAACGTGCTGGCCAGCTGGATGATCAGCCGCGCCAACCGGACCAGTCTCAATGTCGAGGGCGCGTACCAGCACATCCTCAACGACCTGTTCGCGTTCATCGCCACCGCCATCGCGGGTCTGATCATCATGGTCACCGGCTTCGCCCGCGCGGACGGCATCGCCACCCTGATCGTGGTGGTGCTCATGGTGAAGGCCGGTGTCGGCCTGGTCCGCGCCTCGGGCCGCATCTTCCTCGAGGCCGCGCCCAGCTACCTGGATCCGGTCGCTATCGGCCGCGAGATGGCGGATGTCGATTCCGTGGTCGAGGTGCACGACCTGCACATCTGGGAAATCACCTCGGGCGTCCCGTCACTCTCGGCGCACATCCTGGTCGCGCCGGGCGCGGACAGCCAGGCCGTGCGCGCATCGGTCGCCCACATGCTGGCCGAGACCCATCACATCGATCACGCGGTGCTGCAGGTCGACTTCACCGATCACGACGAATGCCCGGAAGACGATCACGACCACGAGCCGCACTGCGCCGAGCCACACGGCCCGGTGCACCGCAAAACCATTGCCTCGAGCTGAGATTCACACACTCACGGCATGCCGTTCGGCGAGGTTCGCCAGGGCGGCCGCGGCAGGGGAGCCGGGCGGGGCGGTGTAGACGACCAGGAGTTGGTCGGGATCGCCCGGGAGCAGCAGGGTTTCGTAGCCGAGGTCGAGCGGGCCCGCCTCGGGGTGATGGATCAGCTTGGCGCCGAAGGTCTTTTCCTTGATGGGATGCGCCGCCCAGTGGCGGCGGAAGTCCGGGCTGCGGGTGGAGAGTTCTTCGACCAGGGCGGTGACCTTCGGGTCGTCCGGGTGTAGGCCCGCGTCGCGGCGCAGGTAGGCGACGGTTTCGGCGGCGACGTTCTCCCAGTCGGGGTAGAAGGTCGGGGCGGCGGGCTCTAGGAAGAGATAGCGGGCCTGGTTGCGTTCGGCGGCGGGGACCCGGGAGAAGCCGGAGACCAAGTCGCCCATGGCATTCCAGGCCAGCACGTCCATGCGACGGCCGAGGATGAACGCTGGCGCGGTGAGGGCGTCGAGGATGAGACGGGCGCCCGGGCGCAAGGTGTCGCGGTAGACGCCGGTGGTCGTGGTGGGGTGGGCGTCGACGGTGCCGTTCGGGCGGGCCAGGGCGTAGAGGTGCAGGCGTTCGGGATCGGTCAGGCGCAGGGCACGGGCGACCGCGTCGAGCACGGCGTCCGAGACATGTTTGCCGCGGCCCTGTTCCAGCCGGATGTAGTAGTCGACGCTGACGCCGGCCAATTGCGCGACTTCCTCGCGGCGCAGACCGGAGACCCGGCGGCGGCCGTATTCGCGCAGGCCCGCGTCCTCGGGGCGGATGCGGGAGCGGCGGGAGCGGAGGAAATCGCCGAGGTCGGTCTGCATGGCAACCAGCCTACGAAACCATCCTGGTACTGCCAGACCCAGGAAAACCGGTGCCCTCGCTGGGCCCTTCGCGCGCTTGCAGGATGAGTTCACAAGCAAAACAGCGAAGGAGCTTTCGGACATGAGCTACGAGAACCTGACCGGCCGGACCGCCGTCATCGCCGGAGCCGCCAGCGGCATGGGCGAGGCCACCGCACTGCTGCTGGCCCGCAACGGGGCCCGGGTGGCGCTGCTGGCCCGGCGGGCCGATCGGCTGGAGACCCTGGCCGCCAAGATCGAGGCGGAGGGCGGGACCGCACTGGCGGTCACCGTCGACGTCACCGATTCCGCGAGCGTCACCGCGGCCGCCGAGGCCGTGCACGCCGCATTCGGTCCGGTCGATCTGGTGGTGAACTCGGCGGGCGTCATGCTGCCCAACCCGATCACCGACGGCCGTGAGGACGAGTGGACCCGCATGCTGGAGACGAATGTGGGTGGGCGGCTGCGCATGATCCGCGCCTTCGTCCCCGACCTGCTGGCCGCCGCCGACGCGGGCCGCAGCGCCGACCTGGTCAATATCTCCTCCATCGGCGCACACGTGCCGTTCCCCAGCTACGCGGTGTACGGGGCGACGCAGGCCGCCATCACCCAGCTCTCGGCGACCCTGCGCACCGAGCTCGGTCCGCGCAAGGTGCGGGTCACCAATATCGAGCCGGGATTGACCGACACCGAGCTCGGCAATCACGTCGACAATGCCGAGCTCAGCGGCCAATTGGACGGCATGTTCCAGTTCATGGAATCGCTGCAGCCCGAGGACATCGCCGACCTGATCGCCTACACCACCAGCCGCCCGGCCCGGGTGAACCTGCGGCAGGCGATCATCCTGCCGACCCAGCAGGCTTGAGCTCTCCCGACGCTCACCCGCCTAGGATCGGGGCATGCGGGTGGGACGCGGGCTTCGAGGATTCCTGGCTTTCGCACTACTGATCGCGGTGGTGGTCGCCACCGCGTGGGCGCAGCAGCCGCACGGATACCGGGACGTGCGAGCCCCGGACGACACCTTCAGTGCGGCAAGGGCGTTCACTCACATTCGGGAGATCGCGACGCGGGCGCATCCGGTCGGCACCGCCGAGCACGACCGGGTCCGCGACTATCTCGCACAGCAACTGCGGGACCGGGGTGTGGACACCGAGATCCGCACCGGCATCGGACGCTTCCCCGTGGCGCCCGGCCAGGAGGAGATCAATCTCGGGCGGGTCCAGAACATCGTCGGCCGGATCCCGGGCTATGCGTCGACCGGCACGGTTTACCTGGTGGCCCACTATGATTCGGTGCCCTCCGCGCCCGGCGCGAACGATGACGGCTCCGGAATCGGGGCCATTCTGGAGACCGTGCGGGCGCTGCGTTCGGAGCCGAGTGCGCTGCGCAACGATCTGGTCGTGCTGTTCACCGATGGCGAGGAGCCTGGCCTGCTCGGCGCGGAAGCCTTTGTGGCAGAGGGCAAGTACGACCGCGAGCACGGTGTCGTCATCAATCATGATGCGCGCGGCGCGGGCGGCTCGCCCCTACTGTGGCGGCTCACCAAGCCCGAGGGCGCGCTCATCCGGGCGATCGCCGACGGCGTGCCGAATCCCACCAGCGATTCGCTGACCACTGCCCTCGCGGGCGACGCCACCAGCAGCACTACCGATTTCACGTCCTTCGCGCCGGGCGGGCTGCGCGTGCTGGACTGGGCGTACACCGACAAGAGCGCCTACTACCACAGCCGCATGGACGATCCGGAGCACGTGGATCTGGCTACGCTGCAACAACTCGGTGCGAACACCCTCGCCCAGGCCAGGGAATTCGGGCGACGGGATCTCGGCGACACCGGCGACCGCTCGAATCCCGCGTACTTCGCATTGCCCTTCGGCACGCTGGTCGTCGTGCCGATCTGGGTGATCATCGCCCTGGCGGTGATGCTGGTGTTCGCCGCGGTCTGGACGATCCGGCAGGTGCGCTGCACCGGTGAGGCGAGCATCAAAGCCGTTGTGCTCGCGGCGATTACCGCACTGCTGACGGTGCCGCTGGCCGTCGCAGCCACCTACGGCCTGTGGGCGTTGTTGCAAACCATCCGACCGGAGTACGCGAGCGCCGGGGTCGACCCGTTCCGTCCCGAGTTCTTCCATCTCGCCGTGCTGACGTTGTCGGTCGCGGTACTGCTGGCCTGGTATGCGTTCGCCCGCAGGGTGTTCGGCCCCACTGCCGCCCCGGTCGGCCTGCTGACCGGTATCGCGGCGATCGGCATGGCGTTCACCGGTTTCGCGCCCGCCGCAGCCCAGATGGTCGTCGTTCCGACGTCGGCGGCTGCCGTCGGAGTGGCGCTCACGTTCGTGACGCCCGAGCGCTGGCGACTGCCCATGCTGGCCGTATTCCTGTTTCCCGCCGCGGTTTTCCTCGGCGCGACCGCCTGGCCTGGAGTCCGGGCCGGGCTCGGGACCGCGCCCTTCCTGGCCGCGCCCGCCACGGTGCTGTTCGGCGGTTTGCTGCTGCTCGTGCTGACCCCGTCGTGGCCGAAACGGCAGAGCTGGCCGATCCCGCTCACGGCGCTGCTGCTGGTCGCCGCGCTGTGCACGGCCGGGCTGGGCGTCGACCGCTTCGACGATCAGCATCCGCGCCGCACCCAGCTCGCCTATTCCTTGGACGCGGATCATGGGCAAGCCCGGTGGATCTCGGAGCTGCCGCCGGACGACTGGACCCGCATCCTCCTCGGTCCGGCCCCGGCCCAGCAGCTGCTGCCGCCCGCCGCCGAAATCGTCTCCGACACCACCGATTCCGGCACCCGGACGGTCCGGCTGCGGCTCACGTCGCCGCGTGCCGCGACCCGCATCGACCTGAACTGGGACACCGCACCGACGTCCCTGCGCATCGCCGGGCGCGAGATTACGCCGGTGCCCGCCAAGGGTTTCCACTTCTACGCCGTACCGCCCGAAGGCATCGACGTGGATCTGATCGCCTCGCCCGGACCGCTCGCCCTCCGGCTGGCCGACAACTCCTGGCTGCCCGACTCCCATCTCGACGCCCTGCCGCCACTGCCGGACGACCGCTACTTCCGTCAGGACAGCACCGCCACCGTTTCCAGAACCGTCGCCTTGCCCTAGCCGACAGCCTCCCCCACCACCTACAACGCCCCGGACGATCCCACCCGCGAGTATCGGGGCGCCACCTGCTGCCCGATCGGCTGTGAGCCGAGTCGTCCGTGGTGGTCGAGTTCGCCGTCGCCGCGCCAGCAGCCCAGCTCGCCGGTGCGGAACATGCGGTCGCCCGGATGGCCGTACGGGTCGGCGAGGAAGCGGGCGCCGGTGAGGCCCGGGCGATGCCGGTAGCCGCGCGCCAAACCCGCACCGGCGACATAGATTTCACCCAGGACGCCCGGGGGCAGCGGGTTCATCTTCTCGTCCAGCACATAGCAGCGGGTGCCGACCACCGGGCCGCCGATGGAGACGGCCGCGTGCGGGGCGACCGGGTCCAGCGGGCGGCTCATGGTGGCGCACAGGCCAGCCTCCGGCCAGCCGTAACCGCTCACGAACGAGCGCCCGGCCGACCAGATTCCGGTCAGTTTGGCCGGACAGGCCGCGCCCGTGGTGGCGAGCAGGCGCAGTTGCGGCAGCGGCTCGGCGCTGGGCAGGGTGGCGAGAATGTGCGGGGTGAGCACGGCGTGGGTGACCTGCGCGTCGGTCATCAGCTCGTACAGGTCCGCGCCCGCGTAGGGGCCGGGCGGGGCCACCACCAGCGCCGCCCCGGATGCCAAGGCCAGCAACAGCTCCCAGACGGCGGTGTCGCGGCCGGGCGTGGCGGCGGCCAGCACCCGGGCGTCCGGATCGGAGTCGCAGCGCTGCGCCTGGGTCACCACCAGGTTGGCCAGTCCGGCGTGAGTGATGGTCGCGCCCCGCATGATTCCGCTCGACTCGGGCGGATAGACGACGTACGCGGGATGCTCCAGCCGCAGCGGCCGCACCCGTTCGGCGTCGGAGACCGGGGCCGCCAGTGGCGCCGACCAGACACCGGCCGCGCCGGGCGCGCTCTCGCCGCTGGTCCGGCGCAGCGGCGCACCCCCGGCCATCAGCTCACGCACTCGCGCGTCCAGCAGCTCGGGCTCGTCGGACCGGTCCGACGGCACGATGGGATCCATGAGCAGCCAGTCGCCGGAGGCCATGGCGGGCAGCAGGTCCCGGCGCAGCTCGGTCGTAATCCCCGCGACCGCACCGGAATCGGCGAGGATCGGGGCGATGCGAACGGGCGCGGCGTCGGGGTCCACGGTCAGAAAGGCGGCCCCAGCGTGCGCGACCGCACACACCGCCACCACCCATTCCGGCGAGCGGGGCAGCGCGATCGCCACCACGTCCTCCGGGCCGAGGCCCGCGCCGATGAGCCTGCGCGCCAGGCGGTTCGCCCGCTCGGTCAGCTCCCGGTAGGTGAGGGCGACGCCGCCGCACAGTACGGCCGCGGCCTCCGGATCGTAGGAGGCGGCGCGGGTGAGCAGCTGGGGTAGCGTCAGCGCGACCGCGGAGCTGGTGTCGTTCCATCGGCGTAGCTGCCGCCGCCAATCGGTGGAGTCGCCGACGGCGGACTCGGCGGTGCGGCCAGCGAAGCCCGGTGCGGTATCGCAAACATCCGGAGAATCGGCGAGCATTGTCCCTCCCGAAGTCGAGACCTGCGGATTGCGCCGGAACGCGGCGGTTTCGCGCTCCGACTGCGGACAGTACAGCACCGAAGCAGCAAGTCTGCTGCTATTCCCTTCGTGCCGCAAATGGACGAATGACCAGGCGTTATGTGGTCAAGCGATCAAGCCGCGGCCAGCCGCTCCGACGCACGCGCGGACCCACGCAGGCCACCGCTTCCGAGCGGGATGAACGCCGCAATGGCCGCCGACGCCAGCGCCACTCCACAGCCGATGAAAAGACCCGTCCGGAAACCGCTTTCGGTCGGAATCGTGCGCCCGCCCAGGCTCGTGCTCATTTGCGAGAGCACCGCGCCGATCACCGCGGCCGAGAACGAGGTGCCGATGGATCGCATGAGGGTGTTGAAACTGTTGGCGGCGGCGGTCTCCGACAGCGGCACCGCGCTCATGATCAGCGCGGGCATCGCGCCGTAGGCCAGCGCCACACCGCAATTGCAGACGCAGACCGCGACCAGCAGTCCCCAGGTGGATCCCATCAGCACCGTCGAGAGCGCGTACCCCGCCGCCAGCACCAGCCCGCCCGACACCAGCGTCACCTTCGGGCCGCGCGCCGCCGACAGCTTCGCGCCCAGCGGCGACACCAGCATCATCATCACGCCGCCCGGGGCCATCCACAGACCCATGGCCAGCATCGACTGGCCGAGCCCGTAGCCGGTCGTCTTCGGCAGCTGCAGCAGCTGCGGCACGATCAGCGAGGCCGAGTACATGCCGAAGCCGAGCACCATCGAGGAAGCGTTGGTGAGCAACACCTTCGGGCGCGCGGTCACCCGCAGGTCGACCAGCGGGTCGGCGGTGCGCAGCTCCCACCACGCCCACAGCGCCAGGCTCAGCACGGCCGCTGCAAACAGGCCCACGATGGTGGTGTTGCCCCACCCCCAGGTCGAGCCCTTGGACACCGCCAGCAGCAGGCAGACCAGTCCCGCGCCCAGCCCGACCGCGCCGATCGCGTCGAAGCGTCCCGTGGCGCTGACCGGCACGGCGGGCACCAGCACGGCAATGAGAATCGCGATGAGCAGGCTCAATCCGGCCGCGCCCCAGAACAGCACCCGCCAATCCGCGTGCTGCGCAACGGCCGCCGCGATGGGCAGGCCGAGCGCGCCGCCGATGCCCATCGATGCGCTCACCATGGCGATCGACGGTCCCAGCCGTTCGGCGGGCAGCAGATCGCGCAGGGCCGAAATGCCCAGCGGCAGAATGCCCATCCCCATGCCCTGCAAACCCCGGCCGATGACCATGGGCGCGACCGAGTCGGCGAGCGCGCACACCACCGAGCCCGCGATCAGCGGGGCGGTGGAGACCAGCAGCATGAGCCGCTTGCCGTAGAGGTCGCCGAGCCGCCCGGCGACCGGGGTGGTGACGGCGGCGGCCAGCAAGGTCGCGGTCACCACCCAGGAGGCGTTGGACGCGGAGGTGTGCAGCAGCTGCGGCAGTTCGCCCAGCAACGGGACCACCAGGGTCTGCATGACGGCGGCGATGATGCCCGCCAGGGCGAGGACGCCGACGATGCCGCCGGGCCGGTGTGGGTTCTGCTGGGACATGCATGTGTACGCTACATAATCTGTGCATAATGCACATAGATGATGTGACCCAGCTCACCCGTGATAGACAGATTCTTCTGTGCGACGAAAGGACGGCATGGAACAGCCCGCCGAAAAACCCACGGCCCGCGTCGAATTCGAAACCATGCTGCTCGGTCGCTACACCATCAATGCCCGCTACCGCCGCGACGGCAGCCGCCTGGATCGCAGCGCCTACGTGCTGCTGAGCCGCCTGGCCGTGGACGGACCGATGTCCATCGGCGAGCTCACCGAGGCGTTCGGGCTCGACACCTCCACGGTCAACCGGCAGACCGCGGCGCTGTTGCGCGGCGGGCTCGTGGATCGCATCCCCGATCCGGTCGGCGGCATCGCGCGGAAGTTCCGGATCGCGGCGGCGGGCGAGACCGCGCTGGAGGACGAGCGGCGGGCGAACACCGAGGGCCTGGACCGGGTCATGGCCAACTGGTCATCCGAGGATGTCGCGACCTTCGCGAATTTCCTGGCCCGCTTCAACACCGATATCGAGCGCCTCGACGGGCGACCCTGGCCCCGGCCCTGATCAGTTCCGATCACAATGGCATCGGCCCGATACGGACAGGAGATCCGTATCGGGCCGATGCCATTCGCCGGACCGGGCAGTGGCCGGCAACGCCCGGAGAGGGAATCCGGGCACGAAAGCCGGACGGTGAGACCGGCTTCCGGCATCGACGGTAGTCGCCGCGCCCGCGCAGCGGTATCGGTCATTTGCCCCAACCGCGCGGTAACTATGCGGCGGCGTCACGCCGGGCTCACCGCGACCCGGCCCAGATTGCGGCGGGTGGCCACGAGGTCCAGTGCGGCATCCATCTCCACCAGCGGAAAGACGGTGTGGCGCGGGCGAATCCGGCCCGCGGCCAGCAGCTCCCACAGCTCGGTGCGCCAGGCGTCGAGCAGGTCGGCGCGGGTGCGGCTGAGCAGGCCCATGGAGAATCCGGTGACCGTCTTGAGCTCACCGAGCAGGGTGTTGGCGTCCACGCTGCCGCCGTAGGCGCTGAAGGCGACCAGACGGCCGTGCGGGGCAAGGGTTTCCACCCCACGCTGCACCATGTCCGCACCCACGCCGTCGAGGATGACATCCACCTTTTCGGCCCAGGTCTCGTCGTAGGTGACGACCTCGTCCGCGCCGCAGTCGCGGAGGAAATCGGCCTTGTCGTCGGTGCTGACGGCCGCGATCACGCGGGCCGCGCCGAGAGCCTTGGCCAGCTGGATCGCCAGGTGGCCGACGCCGCTGGCCGCGCCCGTCACGAGCACCGATTCACCGGCGGCAAAACGCGCGGTGCGCAGCAGACCGAGCGCGATGACGCCGCCGCGCACCAGCGCCAGCGCATCGGCGGTGGCCACACCGGCCGGGATCTCGGTCATCAATGGCGGCATGGCCGTGGCGTATTCGGCATACGCACCCTCGAAGACCACTCCCCCGACCCGCTTGCCGATCCAGTCGGTCAGGTCCGGTCCGGCCGCAACGACGGTGCCGACGATCTCGCCGCCGTCGGGCCCGCCGTCGCCGCGCTCCAACATGCGCAGCAGGCCGACATGCACTCCCACCAGCTCGGTGCGCACCAGCAGCTGCCCCGGGCCGGGCGTCAGCTCGGCCACGTCGGTGATGACGGGACGGCGACCGGAGAACTGAATCTTGTGCACTGCTACGACCTTTCGATTGAACTTGTTATGGTCCTAAAATTATCTCCGATCTATGAATCGTGTCAAGCCAAAAAAAGCGGCGGCCGTCCGAAGACGACCGCCGCGCAGCAGTGCGGGACAGGCTAGGTGGTGGCGTTCTCGTGCTCCACCACCGCGTGATGCTTCGAGCCCCAACCCACGTGGGCCTCGGCGCGCATGCGATCCACCATGTGCGGGTAGTGCAGCTCGAAAGCCGGACGCTCCGAACGGATCCGGGGCAGCTCGTAGAAGTTGTGCCGCGGCGGCGGGCAGGAGGTCGCCCACTCCAGGGAGTTGCCGTAGCCCCACGGGTCGTCCACGGTCACGACCTCGCCGTAGCGGTAGGACTTGAAGACGTTCCACACGAACGGCAGCATCGACGCGCCCAGAATGAACGAGCCGATGGTGGAAACGGTGTTCAGCGTGGTGAATCCGTCCTCGGGCAGGTAGTCGGCATAGCGACGCGGCATACCCTTGTTGCCCAGCCAGTGCTGCACCAGGAACGTGGTGTGGAAGCCGATGAACGTGGTCCAGAAGTGCCACTTGCCCAGGCGCTCGTCGAGCATGCGGCCGGTCATCTTCGGGAACCAGAAGTAGATGCCCGAGAACGTGGCGAAGGCGATGGTGCCGAAGAGCACGTAGTGGAAGTGCGCGACAACGAAATACGAGTCGGAGACGTGGAAGTCGATCGGCGGGGAGGCCAGGATGACGCCCGACAGACCACCGAAGAGGAACGTCACGATGAAGCCGACCGCGAAGAGCATCGGCGTCTCGAAGGTCAATTGCCCCCGCCACATGGTGCCGATCCAGTTGAAGAATTTCACTCCGGTCGGGACCGCGATGAGGAAGGTCATGAACGAGAAGTACGGCAGCAGAACGGCTCCCGTCGCGTACATGTGGTGCGCCCACACCGCGATGGACAGCGCCGCGATGGCGAAGGTCGCGTACACCAGCGTGGTGTAACCGAAGATCGGCTTGCGGCTGAAGACCGGGAAGACTTCCGAGACGATGCCGAAGAACGGCAGCGCGATGATGTACACCTCGGGATGCCCGAAGTACCAGAACAAATGCTGGTACAGGATGCTGCCGCCGTTGGCCGGATCGTAGATGTGCCCGCCCAGGTGCCGGTCGTAGGCCAGCGCGAACAGCGCGGCGGTCAGGATCGGGAAGGCCACCAGGATGAGGAAGCTCGTCACCAGGATGGTCCAGGTGAACACCGGCATGCGGAACAGCGTCATGCCCGGGCAGCGCAGGCAGACCACGGTGGTGATCATGTTGACGCCACCGAGGATGGTGCCCAGACCGGAGACCGCCAGACCCAGAATCCACAGGTCACCTCCGACGCCCGGCGAGTGCACGATGTCCGAGAGCGGCGTGTAGGCGGTCCAGCCGAAGTCGGCCGCGCCGCCCGGGGTGAGGAAGCCGCCGGTGGCCATGCTCGCGCCGAACAGGTACAGCCAGTAGCTCAACGCGTTCAACCGCGGGAACGCGACGTCGGGTGCGCCGATCTGCAAGGGCAGCACCACATTCGCGAAACCGAACACGATCGCCGTGGCATAGAACAGCAGCATGATCGTGCCGTGCATGGTGAACAGCTGGTTGAACTGCTCGGTGGACAGGAACTGCATCCCCGGCCGGGCCAGCTCGGCGCGCATCAGCAGCGCCATGATGCCACCGATCAGGAAGAAGGTGATGGCGGTGGTCAGATACATCATCCCGAGCATCTTGGGGTCGGTCGTGGTGATCGCCTTGTAGATGAACGAGCCCTTGAGGCCACTGCGCGCCGGGAACGGCCGGGACCATTCGAGTTCGTGTTCGGGCTTTGGAGCAACTGCTGTCACCACATCCTCCTCGGGAGGGGTTCCGTCCAGCTCTACCAATCGGGGCACATAGAACGGCGCACAGCGTACCTACAGCAAACCGATCTTCGCGGAAAACACTCCGCATCACCAGTACCGGGATCGAAATGGAAGATTGCGGGCGGCGGTCGATCCGCTAGGGTCTTCGACCGTGGGGGATCGCTCGACGTCCGGTGAAACAGACCGGCCGCAAACAATTTTGACGCGTTATTCAACGTCAGTTCATCCAACGACGTCACGAAAACCTCATAAGTCGCGATTCACTATCAGAACCATGTCTCGCTCACTGCGCACCAGGATTGCCACCGTCGCCGTGGTCGGCATCTTCGGCACCCTGCTCGCCGCAGGCGCCGCCACCGCCACCGACGAACCCAAGGCCGTCATCCACGGCCGCTCCGAGATCAGCGCCCGCGTCTCCGGCGAGAAGCCGGACAACAAGTGCCAGATCGCGGCCGCGGACGTGAGCGGTCCGTGGGGCACCGTCGGCTCCGACGGGACGGTCACGCTGGCCCTGGGCGCGGGGCACGGCAGCAGCAATAAGAAACTGCGGGTGATCTGCGAGGATCCCAAGCGCGGGGACACCAGCATGCATACCGTGCGCGCGGACCGGGTGAGCTTCGACGGCATCCTGTCACCGCTGCGCCAGATCATGCACAACCGATTCTTCGGGGCTAGATAGTCTCCGTCATCCCGGCGTGTTTTTGGCCGGGATCCACACGAACCGGCTGGATTCCGGCCAAGAGCACGCCGGAATGACGAGAGGTCAGTGCCGTGCGCGGGCCGCTGCTACGGCCGCCCTGACCGCCGGGACCGTCTCCGTGACGAAGTGGTGGGTGGGCCCCTCGCCGTCCGGGTCGACCGGGAGCAGGAATTCACTGATGCCGTGGGACAGCGCCAGATCCGTGAGCTGGGGTGGGGTCATGGTCGGGTCGATGACGTAGGCGCGGCGGATGAGGGCCGGGATGCGGCCGGATTCGCGGGCGCCGGTGTCGATGGCGGCCATCAGGTCGGCGAGGTGTTCGGGCGGGGCGTAGCTGACGCTGCCGAGCCAGCCGTCGGCCAGTTCGCCGGTCATGCGCAGCGCGCGGGGGCCGTAGACACCCAGCCAGATCGGGATCGGATGTGCCGGGGGCGGACCGGGTTTCGCGCCGCGCAACGGGTAGAAGTCGCCGGGTAGGTGGGTGCGTTCGCCCTCGCCCCAGAGGGCGCGCAGCACGCCGACTGCCTCGCGTAGCGCGGTGAGCGCCTGGCCGGGGGTGCGGCGGGTGCCGCCCATGGCCTCGATGGCATCCCAGAACGCGCCCGCGCCCAGGCCGAGTTCCATCCGGCCGCCGCTGAGCAGGTCGAGGCTGGCGGCGCTGCGGGCCAGCACGGCGGGCGGGCGCAGCGGCAGGTTCGCCACCGCGGGCATGAGGGTCAGATTGCGGGTGATGCCCGCCAGAAAGGACAGCAGGGTCCAGGTGTCCAGGAAGGCGGGCTGGTACGGATGATCCTGCACCGCCAGCACTTCCAGCCCGGACTCGTCGGCCTGGCGGACCAGGCGCAGCAGCGAACGCCCGCGCGCCGCCTCGGGCGGAACGAAGATCCCGAACCTCAGCTCATGCCCGTAATCCGCCATAGCGAATATCAAGTTACCGCGTGACCGGGTGCGGGCGGGCAATTACGCGTCGATTCGGCGATTCCGTGCGGCCGACCCCGTTTCAGATCGTGATCAACCGGCAATCCGATTCCATAGTCGTTGCCGGGCAACGAATTACAATCGGAGTCGAGCCCTCCCGGGCGAGGGCAGGTCTTTTCGAAGGGACGTGCGCGGTGCAGGTTCACAGCACGATCGAGTCGGCCCACAAACATCTGCGCGCGGTGGATCCCTCCGCCCTGGCGCACGCGCGGAACCGGTTGGCGGAGACCGGAATAGCGCGCCTGAGCTTCCTGCTGCCGCATCGCGTCAAACGGGTGCTGGCCGCCGAGGCGCTGACCCTGCTCGACCATCACCGACAGTGGGGTGAACTGCTGCCCGAGGGCGAGGGCGGCGCCCGGCAGCAGGTGGAACTGGTCGAACCGGAGGTCGCCGCGCACGCCGCCTGCATCCCGGCGCTCTACGACTGTGAACCCTTGCGGCACAACCTCTCCCTCATCGCCGCCGAACCCGTGCTGGGCCGCACCGACGACCGCCGCTACCGGGTCAACCGCCTGCACCACGACGATGTCGCGGGCCAATGGCACTGGGACGACTACGCTTTCGCCCTCGTCCTGGTGGTGGAGTGCCCGCCGCTGGCCGACGGCGGCTTCGTGCAGACGGTGGCCCACACCCACCGCGACTGGGACCACGACGACGTGTACCGGACGTTGACGCGCAACCCGATTCACTCCTGGGAGCTGCATCCGGGCGACCTGTATCTGATGCGCACGGACACCACATTGCACCGGGTGCACCCCTTCGTGAACGGCCGCCGCACGACCGTAGGCATGGCCTTCGCCTCGCGCACCGGGGCCGAGCGGGAACAGGCCCACAGGGCAGCCAGCTAGCAAGCCTGCCGGGGGTTTGCTGTCGCTCATTCGCTGCGGGCGAATCGCAGAGAGTGATAACTTGATTCACGTTCACGCAGCGGGGGGCAGTGTCGCCGCACCCGTCATCAACTTCGGGCAGATCTCTTGCCGTCCGGTTCAACCCTGCCCACCCGGTTTAGGCGACTCCCATGGATCTTCTCAATCCGCTCGACGCCATTTTCCTGGCCATCGAATCCCGCGAACACCCCATGCACGTGGGCGGCCTGCAGCTGTTCGAGCCGCCCGCCGACGCGGGCCCCGACTACACCCACGAACTCTTCGCGGCCATGTCCGCGAAGACCGAGGTGCGCACCCGCTTCCGGCGCAAGCCCAGCCGGTTGCTGGGCGGTTTCTCCAGCCTGGCCTGGTCGCATGCCGAGAGCGTGGACCTGGGCTACCACCTGCGCCGCTCCGCCCTGCCCGCGCCCGGCGGCCTGGACGATCTACTCGATCTCACCGAGCGGCTGCACGGCATCCTGCTGGATCGGCATCGGCCGCTGTGGGAGGGCCGCCTCATCGAGGGGCTGTCCGACGGCCGCTTCGCCATCTACATGAAAATGCATCACGCGCTCATCGACGGCGTCTCGGCCATGCGGCTGCTGCAGCGCACCCTCACCGACGATCCGCTCGACACCAATCTGTCGGTGCCGTGGGGCACCCCGCCGGTGCCGCGCGACGACAGCGTCGAACCCGAGAGCCCGTGGGCGCAGGTGCGGCGCTCGGTGCCGCGCATCCTGCGCGCCACCGGATCGATCGCCGCGCCGGTGCGGGGCGCGATCGAGGGTCGGCTCACCATGCCGATGACCGCGCCGCGCACCATCTTCAACACCTCCATCGGCGGGGCCCGACGCATCGCGGTGCGGTCGTGGCCGCTGGAGCGGATCAACAATGTACGAACCGCCACCGGCGCCACGGTCAACGATGTGGTGCTGGCCATGAGCTCCGCGGCGCTGCGCAGCTACCTGCTCGAACGCGACGCGCTGCCCGACGAACCGCTGATCGCCATGGTGCCGGTCAACATTCGCAGCAATGCCGAATCCGACACCTCCGAAGGCAATATGGTCGCGGCCTGCCTGGCCAACCTGGGCACGCATCTCGCGGACCCGGTGGAACGACTCGCGGCCATCAGCACCTCCATGCGCGAGGCCAAGCAGGTGTTCACGCAGCTGCCGAAGCTCGAGGCCATGCTGCTGTCGGCCGCCCTGATGACGCCGCTCGGGGTGTCACTACTACCGGGCTTCGAAGCATTGCCGCGCATGCCGTTCAACCTGGTGATCTCGAATGTGCCGGGACCTCGGAAACCGGTCTACATGCAGGGCGCGCGGCTGGACGCCAACTATCCGCTCTCGATTCCCTTCGAATCGCAGGCCATGAACATCACGCTGACCACCAATGGCGACAACCTCGATTTCGGGTTGGTGGGCTGCCGCCGCACGGTGCCGGACCTGGATCGCATGATCGACCATCTGGAAGCGGGCCTCGCCGAGCTGGAAAAGGCCACCGCCTGACCACTTACTAGGCTGGCCACGTGATGGAGTGGCCCGAACTGCGCGCACAGTGCCTGATCCTCGAGGACGAGGCGGTGCTGGCCCTGAACAAGCCCGCCGGAATCTCGGTGACCGGGGAACGTCACGACACCGACATCGTGGAAATGGCGGCGGCACAGGGCGAGACGCTGTACCCGGTGCATCGCATCGACAAGGTGACCTCGGGGCTGGTGCTGCTGGCCCGGGAGCTGTCCGCGCACGGGCCGCTCACCCGGCAGTTCAACAAGCGCACGGTGGCGAAGGCGTACCTGGCGGTCGTCTCCGGCATCGACCTGCCCGACCGTGGTGTCATCGATCTGCCGTTGAGCGTCGGACGCAAGAACCGGGTGCGGATCGCGGCTCCCCGAGAAACGATTCACCGTGTCGCCGACACCTGGCAGGTCGATGCCTCGGATGTACTCGCGGGCAAGAACTATCCGTCGGTCACCGAATTCGTCACCGTCGCCCGCACCGAGTCGCACAGTGTGCTGGCGCTGCGCCCGCTCACCGGGCGGCGGCATCAGATTCGCGTGCACCTGGCCTGGATCGGCCATCCCATCGTCGGCGATCCGCTCTTCGATCGCACCGGTGAATTTCCGCGCACGCATCTGCATTCGTGGCGTTTGACCCTCGACGCGCCCTGGCGTCCGAATGGTCTACTGGAACTCGAGGCGGAACCGGGAGCGGACTTCTGGCAACCGGGTGCGGTGACGCTCACCGACGCACCACAGCAACTATTGAGCAGCGCAAGCGAACTCATGGCGCAGGCCACCCCGACCGCGCAGTGATGGCAATTCGCTATATTGCGTGGCGGGTCTCACCGATCCACATCGGGGCAGGTCATTTAGCCTCAATGAGGTGACCGCGGTGCGGCGGCACAGCCGGGGCGCGACGATGCGGCCCTTCACAGAAAGCGAACGCCGATGGTTCTGCTGGCTCAGCTCAGTGACACCCATTTCAATATGGGCACCCGCAATGTCGAACGCGCCGAACGGGTGATGGGTTTCCTCGCCGAGCTGCCGCAGCGACCGGATCTCATCCTGGTCACCGGCGATATCACCGACGAGGGCGAGCTCGACGAATATCGGCAGGCCCGGCTGGCGTTCACCTCCGAGATTCCGGTGCTGGTGCTGCCCGGCAATCACGACGACCGCGGCAATATGCGGCAGATCCTCTTCGACCAGGACCCCGGCTACGCGCCCATCAACAATGTGCACCGCGGCGACGGCGTGACCGTGGTGCTGCTGGATTCCAGCATTCCCGGCAAGCCCGAGGGCCGCCTCGACGAGGAGACCTACGCCTTCCTCGAGGACGCCCTCGCGCAGACCGCCGCCGACGACACCGTGCTGATCGCCATGCATCACCCGCCGGTGCCGGTGCAGTCCACCGTGGTGGACCCGATCCGCCTGACCAATCCGGAACGCCTCGCCGAGATCGTGTCCGGCGACACCCGCATCGCGGCCGTGCTCACCGGGCACGTGCACGCCGGGCTGATGACGGCGTTCGCGGGCAAGCCGCTGATCGTGGCGCCCAGCGTGTCCTCCACCATCGGCTGCGAATGGGAAACGCGCGCACCGGGACACGTGCCGATCGACTTCGCGCCCGACCCTTCGCTGGTATTCCACTCGATCACCGAGGCCGGACTGCTGTCGATGTTCCGCCCGATCGGGATGGCCGGTCGGCTCAGCGAAGCGGCGGAGTGACCACCGCGCCGCGCCGGTACACCGACGGCGTGGTGCCGGTCCAGCGCTTGAAGGCGTGGATGAAGGTCGACGCCTCCGCGTAGCCCAACCGAATCGCCACATCGCTCACCGATAGCGGTGTGGCGGTGAGCATTTCCTCCGCCAGCGCACGGCGCACCTCGTCCAGCAGCTGCCGGTAGCTGGTGCCCGCCGTGTCCAGGTGACGGCGCAGGGTGCGGGTGCTCATATTGAGATCCCTTGCCACCGTGTCGATTCCGGGTGGCACCGCGAATCCGTCCACGCCCCCGCGCGGGACCAGCCGCCCGCGCACCTCGGCCGCGATGCCGGTGCGGGCGCGGCGGCGCGACACCAGATCCCGGCACTGGGCCAGGCACATGGCCCAGGTGTGGTCGTTGGCCTGCGGCAGCGGCTGCTCGAGCAGGGTCGGATCCAGGGCGAAGGTGGTGTGCGGCTGCTCGAAATGTGGCTGCAGGCCGTAGATTTCGATGTACAGGTCCAGGTTGGGCGGGGCCGGGAAGGCGAAGTCGGCGCGCAGCAGTTCGACCCGGTGGCCGAGCAGATCCGACAGCACCTGATGCATGGCCGTCACATCCCGCTCCACCAGGAAGCGCCGCACATCCGCGGGCACCCGCTCGTCGTGCACCACGAATTCGCCGGGCTGCCAGCGGGCCGCCGGAATGCAGAAGGTGAAACTCAGCTCCAGGAAGCGCAGCGCGAAAGCGATGGCCTCGCCCAGGGTGGGGCTGCTGACGCAGGCGAAGCCGAAGATGCCGAAGGTGGAGATGCGATACCGCCGCCCCACCTCGAGCCCCAGATTCGGCCGCACGCCCAGCTCACGCACCAGATTCCGGATGATCGCCAGCTCGGTGTGCGCGTCGATCTGCGCGTCCGGATCCGCGAGCTGCTTCTCGGTGAGACCGCTGCCGTGCAGCATGCGGGCCGTCACCACCCCGTGCTCGCGCGCGAACCCCACCATGAGCGCGACGCTCGCCACGCCGCGGGGGAAATCCCAATCCCGGATGCTCGCCTCCTGCACGGTGCCCATCCCCTGATTATGGCCGAAATTCTCGATCAGGTCGCCCACGAAATCGGGACCTCGCTCCTACAGTGAGAGGAGTCTGCTATGTGAGGAGCACCACAATGCCGTCGGTCATCATCATAGGCGCCGGATTCGGCGGACTCGGCATGGCGATCGAGTTGCAGCGCAACGGCTTCCGGGAGTTCACCATCCTGGAGAAGGCGGCCGACCTGGGCGGGGTGTGGCGGGAGAACAGCTACCCCGGGGCAGCCTGCGATGTGCCGTCACCGCTGTACTCGTTCGCGCACGAACCCAAACCCCGGTGGCGGCAGCGCTATTCGACCCGCGCGGACATCTGGGAGTACATGCACGGGGTCGCGACGCGGCACGACCTGGCCGAGTCCATCGTGTTCGGGGCCGAGGTGACCGAGGCCGACTACGACGAGACCGCCCGGCAGTGGACCGTCCGCACCGCCGACGGCGTGGAACGCACCGCCGACGTGCTGATCTCGGCGGTCGGGCAGCTCTCGCGCCCGGCCATGCCGCCGATACCCGGCATCGAGCGCTTCGCCGGGGAATCCTTCCACTCCGCGCGCTGGGATCACGAGGTGAAACTCGACGGCCGCCGCGTGGCCTGCATCGGCACCGGGGCCAGCGCCATCCAGTACATTCCCGAAATCCAGCCGCAGGCAGCGCAGTTGACCGTGTTCCAGCGCACCGCCGCCTGGGTGCTGCCCAAATTCGACACCGACTACAAGCCGGTCCATCAGCGCGTGCTCGTCTCGATCCCGGGAATGCCGGTGGCCGAACGGTTCTCGTGGTGGATCATCGCCGAATTCGTGGCGCTGGGGCTGGTCGAGTTCCCCGGCATCGTGCGCGGGGTCGCGCGGATCGCCGAGAACCATCTCGAGGAGCAGGTCACCGATCCGGTGCTGCGCGCCAAACTCACCCCCGACTATCCGATCGGCTGCAAACGCGGACTGTTCTCCAACGACTACTACCCCGCGCTGTGCGAACCGAATGTGGCGGTCGAGACCACGTCCATCAGCGAAATCGTCCCCGAGGGTGTCCGCACCGCCGACGGCGTCCTGCACGAGGCCGACGTCATCATCTACGGCACCGGGTTCAAGGGCACGGAATTCTTGTGGCCCATGAAGATCCGCGGCCGCGGCGGCCGCGCGCTCGGCGATGTGTGGGACGGCGGCGCCCACGCCTACCTGGGCCTGTCCGTCCCCGAATTCCCCAATATGTTCATGGTCTACGGCCCCAACACCAACCTCGGCGTCGGCTCCATCATCTACATGATCGAATCCCAGGCCCGCTACATCCGCCACGCCGTCCAACTCCTGGCCGAACGCCCCGGCACCGCCCTCGAGGTCCGCCCCGAAACCGAGCAGGCCTTCAACGAGGCCCTCCAACAACGCCTTTCCCGCACCCCGTGGAATTTCTGCACGAGCTGGTACCGCACCCCGTCGGGCCGCATCACCAACAACTGGCCCGGCACCACCCGCAGCTACCGCCGCCGCACCAGGAAGCTCCACCTCCCGGACTACACGGTCACCCCCGCCCGATAGCCGCCTTCCCGACAAGGTCCAACAGAGCGGCCGAAATCAATGGCGTGGCAGCGATCGTATGAACGGCGGTCGAGCTGTGCGGTGTGCCGTTCGAGTCGGTCACCACCGCTCCACTCTCACGCGCGATCAGGACGCCTGCGGCGGTGTCCCACGGCTTGTTCGACAACAGAATGCAAGCATCGGTACGCCCTTCTGCCACCCATACCAAATCCAGTGCCGCCGAACCGAACATACGAATCCGCTCGACCCTGTCCGCAAGCCCGGCCGTCACTGCGAGCCTGACTCGATTCTTGCCGGCCGCTCCCTCCCCCACGCTGTAGTCGCCGAGGGAAACGATCGCACCCGAGAGCGACTCGACTCCACTGTTCTGCATCGGGCGACCGTTGACGAAGGCACCCTCCCCTTCGGTGGCGTAGTACTCGAGCCCGAGAAATGGCGCGCCGACCACACCGACAATCGGAATCCCCCGCTGCACCAAGGCAAGGGATACAGCGCAGAGCGGCAGACCGTGAATGAAGTTCGATGTTCCATCGATCGGATCGAGTACCCAGGACAGCTCCTGTGTGCCGCCTTCCAGCCCGTCAGGCCCGCCTTCCTCACCGATGAACGCGATCTCCGGGGTCTCGTCGGCAAGGTAAGCGCGCACCGTCTGCTGGATCGTGACGTCCAGTTCGGTCACAAGGTCACGATCCCCCTTGGCGCTCACCACACCTGGTTCCGTCGTGCCCAACAGCTTGCCTCCGAGCGCGACAGCGGAACGCGCAACTTCCAGGAGAAAAGGCTTCTCTCTCATTCGCTCGACTCCTCACGGGCATCCGCCCACATCGACTCGAAAACAGCCGCGAACGTGTCGAAGATCCCCGGCATGCCGGACTTGCGCGCCACGAACGCCGGGGAATCGATTCCCCTTGCGGTCGGCAGATACGGTTGCATTACACAGACATTCGTGTCGACGATGGTGATGTTGTATCGGAGTGGGGCATCGTAAGTACGCAGTGCGATCGAACCCGTCGCACTGTCGGGAACCCGCACCCGTAGCCGACGGAGGGTCCGCATATTCAGATCCGTAAGGCTGGTGAGAACCCCCGACGGATGCCCCTCCTCGCGCTCCCGAAGCCGGATGTAAGTGCCACTCGGTTCGAGGAACAGACATCTGAGGTGTGCCCCGGATTGCACAAGTCTCAGTATGTCGGCGTCAGAACACTGCTGACACAGTAGGTTCAGGGACAGCCCCACCATGTCGATTCGGCGCGCCTCCTTGAACAGCTCCTGTGGCGGCAGCGCGCGCAGGAATTCCATCCGATTGGGAAACACGGCCTCGATGTCCGCGACATCGGATCTGCAACCGGCCTTCGCAGCCATCTGCGACGGAGGAATCTGAGGCACCAGAGCGTTGATGGGGCCCGAATACTGTTCGAAGAGCTCATCTATCGACCAGTCCGGAAACATCGCGTGCAAGATCCGACGGTGGTGCGGATAGGGAAGGGTGGTCAACCCTCCCGCCAACCATCGGTAGAACTGTGCCTTCTTCGGGCCGCACCCCACCAACTCGGGATCGAGCCTCTTCGCAAATCGGTCGTATTCCCGGTTGAACACAGTGACGGTCTGCAGATGACGCTGTTGCAGTAGAGCTTTCAGAACAGTACCCACAGAGCCGCCTCGGGATGCAGTACCGGTGATATGCGAAATCCTACTCCCACGAGGAGACATAGAAGAGACATTCCTGTCGAGCAAGGAACCTCAGCGGTGCCGCGCCGAGACCGGTTCGACGGCGACGCTGTTGGCATGGGATCGAAACCGATCGCGCTGGGCTATCTCCGCCGGGACATCAGCGGGCCTCGCCAGGAATGGGATTCGTGTCGAATCCGTAGTCTGGCAAGTCGTCTCGGTTACTCGGTGACGAGAATCGTGGTGTTCACGGACGTCATGGCGAATCCGATCGACGGATTGATCGTGATCGCCACCAGAAGTCGCGTCGAGGCGGTGATCATCCCTTCGCTCGACCATGTCGACGGCAGCGCTCCCGCCACGCTGGTGGCGGTGGCGGATCTGATCACCGTCGATCCGCACGAAACCTTCGCGCGGTGGATCATTCCGCCGGATGCTCCCTGCGAGATGAGGATCCGTTGACAACGACGTCAGCGTCGGTTCATCCACCGCGAACCGATCTTGATGTGGGTGTCCGGTACTACCTCGGATTGCGGCGATTCGCCGTGGAGACCGGCATTCCATACGAACGGTTACAACGCTGGCGGCTGAACGGACCGGTGTGGGTCCCCGACCCCGTTGTCACCGTCGGCCGATGGCCGGGGTGGCCGCTTCCGATGATCGAGTACTGGCGGCCCGATCTGATCGCGGGCTGCGGTCCGGTGCCGTTCCAGTGGCCGGAGCCCACAATCGTTCACGCCGACACAACGGCTATGTGCCGCGATCATTCCGTCAGCACTGCGGGCCTCTGGCTGCGGATCAGGCAGGGCCGGATTCCCGAACCTGCGGTCTGGGTTGATGGCAAGCCTGGGTGGGCGGTTCGGCCCGATCAATTGTGATCGGCGTGTCCGGACTCTGTGGAGATGTTGAGAGGTGGCGGTGGGGAGGGGGCGGGACACGGCAGACTGGTAGGCGTGACCGATTCGTACCGGATTCGCGGCGGCGTGGCCGACCAGGCCGGCGTGGCCCGCGCCGGGAGAAGTACCGAGGGGGCGTTGCCCAGCGGGCCGTTGCGGCCGATCGAGCTGGCGGCGGGGGCGGTGCTCGGTGGGGCGACCGTCGGGCTGGTGACCCTCGGGTCGTTGGTGCCGTTCGCGGCGGCGCTGCAGTTGGTAGCGGCGGTGCCGATGGGGTTGCTGGCGCATCGGCATCGATTCCGCGCGCAGTTGGCGACCACCATCGCGGGGACGTTGGTGACGTTCGTGGCGGCGGGGCTGCTGTCGGCGGAGAACCTGGTCGGGGTCGCGGTGATCGGCGGGATCATCGGGACGGTCAAGCGGCGGCGCGGCGGGCTGCCCGCGGTGATCGGGCTCTCGACGCTGGCCGGAGCCATCATGGCGGCGTTGACGGTCGGGATGCTGCTCGCGCTCGCGCAGTCGCGGCACCTGTTGTTCGACAACATCCGCAATCTCGCCAAGGGCGTGGAAAACCTTGCGGCGCGGCAATCCTCGCTGGAACCGATCGGCCGGTTCGCGGCGAGCAGCACCGACACCGTGCTGCACTGGTGGTGGGTCTTCGTGGGCGGCGGCATCGTCGCGGCCATGCTGGTCAGCGGCGTGTTCTCGTGGTTCGTGCTGGGTTCGGTGCTGGATCGGCTGGCCTGGCTGCCCGGCCGTGACGATCTGCTGGACGCGCCCGCCGACGACCGGCCAGTGGCGCCGCTGCCGGTCACCCTGCGGCAGGCCGCCTTCCGCTATCCCGAGGCGCGCACCGACGCGTTGCAGGGCATCGACCTGACCATCGAGGTCGGGGAATTCGTGGCCATCGTGGGCCACAACGGTTCCGGAAAATCCACGCTCACCAGGCTGCTCGCGGGCCGCCCACCCACCTCCGGCACGGTCACCCGGCCGGGCGCGGCGGGACTGGGCGTGCGCGGCGGCACCGCGATGGTGTTGCAGCGCCCGGAGAGTCAGACCCTCGGCGTCCTCGTCGCCGACGATGTGGTGTGGGGCCTGCCCACCGCGGACGCCGCGAACGTCGATATCGACGGCCTGCTGGCCGAGGTCGGACTGGCCGGGATGGGCGGGCGCGAAACCTCCACCCTCTCCGGCGGTCAGCAGCAACGGCTCGCCGTGGCGGCCGCCCTGGCCCGCCGCCCCACGCTGCTGCTCGCCGACGAGGCCACCTCCATGATCGACCCCGAGGGCCGCCGCGATCTGGTGGCGCTGCTGGCCGACCTGCCGCGCAGGCATCCGATGGCCGTGGTGCTGGTGACCCATCACGAGGCCGACGCGGCCGCCGCCGATCGGGTGATCCATCTTCGAGAAGGCCGCACCGTCGATCACCTCCCCGCCTGGCCGCGACCCGTCCGCGATCCGCGACGGCGGCCCATGGGCGACCCGGTCCTCGAATTGCGCGGTGTCGCACACACTTACAACCGCAGCACCCCGTGGGAGGCGCCCGCCCTGCACGGCATCGACCTGACCGTGCGGCGCGGCGAGGCGCTACTCGTGGTGGGCGGCAACGGTTCCGGAAAATCCACGCTGGCCTGGATCATGGCCGGACTCACCGTCCCCACCGCGGGCACCTGCGAACTCCGCGACTTCACCCGAACCCGCCCGGTGCACAAGCGAATCGGGGCCGTGCAGTTGGCTTTCCAGCATTCCCGGCTGCAGTTGCAGCGGCAGAGCGTCGGCGAGGAGATCGAAGACTGGGGCGGGAGCGGCACCTACGCGGTCGCCAAGGCCCTCGACGCCGTGGGACTCGACCGCGCACTGGCCTCGCAATCGGTGGAGAAACTCAGTGGCGGCCAAGCCAAACGGGTGGTGCTGGCGGCGCTCGTCGCCGGTCACCCGCAGGTGGTGGTGCTCGACGAGCCGCTGGCCGGACTCGATCCGGAGGGCCGCGCCGGAGTGGTGGAACTGCTTGCCCGGCTGCGTGATTCGGGCCTGACGTTGATCGTCATCTCCCACGACGTCGCCGATATGTCCGCGGTCTGCGACCGCACCGTGCACCTGCGCGACGGCCGACTGGTCGACAACGACTCCCCGGCAACGGAATACAGCCCGAATCACGATATCCGCGGAGGCGTCCGATGAGCAGTGTCGTCCTGCGCGAGGTACCCACCGACAGCCCGGTGCATCGACTCTGGGCCGGTACCAAGATGATCGGCGTCTTCGTCTTCAGCCTGCTGCTGATGTTCATCCCGTCCTGGTGGCTGCTGGGCCTGGGCACCCTGTTCCTGGTCGGGGTCTTCCTGCTGGCGCGGCTGCCGCTGGGCACCCTGCCGCGCTTCCCGTGGTGGCTGTGGGCCGGTATCGCGATCGGGATGGCCATCGTCGCGCCCGTGGGTATGACGGCCGTCCTGCGCTCGGCCCAGGTCGTGTTGTTCGGATTCCTGCTGCTCGGTTCGTCGTTCATGCTCGCCTGGACCACGCCGATGGGTGAGATCGCGCCCGCGCTGGCGAAACTCGGTGCGCCGCTGAAACGGATCGGCTGGACCCGCAACGGGGTCCGGCACACCGTCCCGGTCGACGAGTGGGCCGTGGTGGTCGCACTGACCCTGCGCGGCTTGCCGCTGCTGCTCGAGGAGATGCGGGTGCTGCGCGCGGCCCGCCGGCTGCGGCCCAAGGATTCGCTGGTGCAGCGCGCGGTCGAGAATCCGCTGGTCGACATTCTGACCGCGAGCATGGCGGTGTCCTCGCGCCGCGCGGCCGAACTGGGCGAGGCCATCACCACCCGCGGCGGCACCGGCGAATTGACAGCACGCCCGGGCGCTCCCGGCCGCGGCGACCTGGTCGCGCTGTTGGTGATGACCTTGATGTGCGCGCTGGGTGTGGGTGTCGAACTGCTGTTTTAACGACGCTCGAGCCGAAAATTATTCGGTATGTCGGTGTGACGCGCTACGGTGATCTCCAGTAGAACGCGTTGCTGAACGCAACACGGCTCGGCTATTTCGCAAAGGGGGAATTCTTTCGGCCGAGCCATGTGTTGCCCCGAAAACCTGATGAAGATTGGAAGACCCATGATGCTGCGCAAGTTCACCGCAGTCGCCGCGCCGATTGTCACCGCGGTCGCCATCGCCGGAGCCGGTGTGGCCCACGCTGATTCGACGGTTCCCGACATCGGCTACCAGGCCCAACTGGTCGGCAACACCGTCGTCACCACCCTCACCAACGGCAGCTTCGAGCTGACCGGTGGGGACGTGAACATCAAGGACGCCTCCGGCGCCACCGTGCTCAGCCTGCCGCTCTCCTTCGAGCAGGACGGCTTCAGCTACCCGCTGCCGAGCAATGTCAGCGCGGACGGCTCCACGCTGAGCATGACGGCGGTCAAGGATGTCGCCGCGGCCACGCCGGTGCTGCATCCGGTCGCTTCTCTCGAGGAGAACACCCTCGCGATGCAGGCGTTCAACAGCCAGTTCGGCATCGCCACCGCCATCGGTAGCTTCGTCGGCCTGGCGATCGGCGCGGGCATCGGCGCCATCGGATTCCTCGGCGGCGCTTTCGGTTTGGCGACGGTGCCGCTCGCAGCGGGCATCGGCGCGGTCATCGGCACCCTGGCGGTGGGCGGCCCGGCGCTGCTGATCGCCGGTGTCGATCTGATCAGCACGTTGACCGCCGCACCGGGCACCACCAAGTGGGCGCACCCGTAAGACCGGTAACCCCCGAGTCGTCGGGTGCACCGTGCTGAATCACCGCACGGTGCACCCGGCAACCACCGGAACGCCCGCGAAGCGGTCGGACAGATAGTTCATGGCTCCCCACGCCTCCACGATGGCCGCCGGATTGTGGCCGGGGATCGCGGAATGCACGGCCGTGATGTTCGCGCCCAGGGCGCAGTAGCGGTCGACGAGGGCGCTGAACCCGGCCGACGGGATCACGTCGTCATTGTTGCTGTGGTACAGGTAAAGCGGCACGTCCGGGGCCCAGCCGCCCAGCTCTTCACGATTGGTGGCCGCCAGGAATTCCGGGCTGCCGAGGATGTCGCCGACCGCGGAGTAGTCGTCCACGTGGCCGTAGAGATGCCGCGATACCAGATCACCACCGCAGGCCGTGGCCTCCGACGCCTGTAGTGCGTGGCCGCTGTCGTTCAGATCGTCCGCTAGTCCGGACCCGGAATCGTTGCGCGCCAAGGCGAGCAGAATCAGCACCGCCAGCCCGGCCTGATAGCTGCCGTCCACACCACGCGCGATGGCGGGGATATTCGTCGGCACACCGCCCGAGGTGACACCGGCGAACCGCAGTTCGGGCGCATAGCTCGCGCGCAGCTGCATGGCCCACAGGGTGGCGAACGCGCCGCCCGAGTAGCCCCACGCGCCGAGCGGGCTGGCTTCGGTAATGCCCAGCGGGGCAAAGGATTTGGCGGCGCGCACGCCGTCCAGCACGGCCCGGCCGGAGTTCACGCCGTCGAAGAAGCGCGACTGCGGGCCCTCGTAGTCGGAGACCACCACGGCCCAGCCGCGGCGCAGCGCCTCGGCCAGGAACGGCACGTCGAGCAGGGTGGTGGCGATCGAGAAGTCGCGGCCGCCGCGCAGCGCGAACGATGGCGCGCAACGGGTTCCGAGACTGTCCTCGGCGATCTGATACGACAGCAGCGGTCGATCCCCGGGGCCGGTCCAGGGGGTGAGGGGCGACATCACGGTCGCCATGTCGGCGGCCGCCGCCCCGGCGGAGTCGGTGGTGCGGTACTGCACCTGCCAGCCGGCCACGGGAAGCGGGAGCCCGAACACCGCGATCGACCGGGAGCCGAGAATCGCGCCGTTGTCGAACTCTCCCAACGAGATCGGGGCCGTGTAGAACGGATCGTCATCGGGGTAGGGGATGTCGGCGTGCGTGCTGGGCACCACGACCGCCGCCGCCAGCAGGGTGACCGCGCCGATCAACCCGATGCGCCACCAGTGCCGAATTCCCCTCGCGTGCCCCGTCTTTGCCCGCCCCGGTGCCCCGAACCATGCGTCATCCCGCCGCATAACGCCCTCCAGCGTCGTATCACCGACGCTCCAAGCCACGGACTCGCACATCGCGCCGATAAGAACGCCGGCGCATCGGAGAACCAAAATTACTGCTGGTCCGGTCATCGGTCAACGACGCTCCGCGCGTCGTAACTCCGGCGTTGCGCGGTTTCTAGTACGAAACAATATATCCAGATACAAGTCCAGCATTTGGCAACTGGCTCTACCGATTGCATGCCAGTTGGCCGCATGCTCGGTCCTATGCTGCTGCGCCGCCTCCTCGCTCTCTATGTCGGACTCTGGTTGTACGGGTTCTCGATGGCCGTCATGATTCGGGCCGCGCTCGGCCTGGATCCGTGGGATGTCTTCCATCAGGGCGTGGCCCGGCAGGTGCCGCTGAGTTTCGGGACCATCGTGGCGATCACCGGCGCGGTGGTGCTGCTGGCGTGGATTCCCTTGCGGCAGTGGCCCGGTCTGGGCACGGTCAGCAATGTCGTGGTCATCGGTGTCTCGGTGGATGCCGGACTGTGGCTGCTGCCGGAGTTGCAGGGACTGCCCGTGCGCATCGCGGCGATGGGCGCCGCGGTGCTCCTCAACGCGATCGCGACGGTGCTCTACATCGGCGCGGGCATGGGCCCGGGACCGCGCGATGGCCTGATGACTGGTCTGGTGCGGCGCACCGGCAAACCGGTCTGGCTCATTCGCACCGGACTCGAGGCAACGGTGCTTTCCGTCGGCTGGATTCTCGGTGGCAGCGTCGGCGTGGGCACGCTGGTGTACGCGTTCGGCATCGGCCCGCTGATCCAGCTCATGATCCCGTTCGTCGACCGATTCCTGCCGGGATTCCACGAGGAGAAGGTCACCGAATCCGAGCCCGCCCCCGAGTCGATGGCCGCCTGACCCCTCCGCCGCACCGGGCTCGCGTTGTTCGGCATCTAGGGTGTGGCATGGGGAGTTTCAGCATCGTATTCAGCGATCCGGATTCTGACCGCGAGGCCGCCATGGCGGTGGGGGTGATTCGGCTCGGCGAGTTCGCGGAGTATTTTCGGGCGCCGATCGGGTATTGGGGGCTCGACGAGTATCGAGCGAGCTGGGTGGCAGGGCTGGAGCGGACAGTCGACGGGGAAAGCGTCTCGTGTCTGGCCGTTGCTATGGGTGATCCGAAAACGACCAACTTCGTGGAGGTTTGGCCGCTGTATCGGGACGGGGACGTGGTGCATGTTCAGAATCGGCTGATCTTTCTGGATCAGCTCGACCACGATCTCGACCCGGCTCGGCCGTGGGGCTCGCTCGGCGAGCGCGCCACGGTCGGCGAGGACGGGACGGCGATTTCGGAGTGGACGGTGTCGATGGCCGACATCGAGGGGTTTCTGGATTCGATTCGCTGAGCTACACGCGCAGGGTGCGGTCGAAGAGGGCGAGTAGTTCTCGGTAGTGGCGTTCGGCGGAGTCGGCGTCGTAGGCGGCGGTGTCGGCTTGGGTGTAGCCGTGGTGGGCGCCCTCGTAGGTTTCGGTGCGGAAGGTGACCCCGGCGGCGGCGAGAGCCTTGTCGAACTCGGCGATGTGCTCGGGGGTCATGTGCTGGTCCTCGCCCGCGTGGGCGAAATACAGTTCCGCGGTGATGTTCTCGGCCAGGCGGTGTGGGCTGTCCGGGGCATCGATGACCAGGGGGCCGCCATGGAATCCGGCCACCGCGCCGACCCGGTCGGGGAACATTCCGGCGGTCATCACCGCCAGGCGCGCACCCATGCAATAGCCGGTGAGACCGACCTTGCCGGGCGCGACGAGGGGTGAGTTCGCCAGCCAGTCGAGGTAGGCGGTGGCGTCGCCGCGCAGGCGTTCGCCGGTGAGTTCACGGATCATCGGGAAGACCTGCTGGAAGATGTCGGGGCGGGCCGACGGGTCGATGAAGTCCGGCATGTCGACCACCGGAGCGGGGCCGTGGCGGTAGAAGGCGTTGGGCAGCAGCACGGTGTAGCCGTGTGCGGCAATGCGATCGGCCAGTGCGCGCAGGCTGGGCCGCAAGCCGAAACCGTCCTGGATCACCAGCACGCCGGGGTGGGGCGCGCCGTCGTCGGGGTGGGTCACATACGCGTCGGCGACACCGTCGGGTGTCGTGATCTCGATCGATTCACCGTGCACTGCGGACATCTTCGAATCCTCCTGTGACGTTTGGCCTTTCGAACACTACCGAAGTGCGGACCCGCGTCACTCCCCCGCGCCGCGGTCGATGAGGTCGGCGAAGATGCGGGTGATGCGGTCGGTGAGGGCGGCGGGGGTGGTGCCGGATTGGGTGGCCCGCAGCGCGAATTTGCCGTCGACGGTGAGGGCGGCCATGCCGTGCGCGAGCGACCACCAGGCCAGGGCCATGGTCTCGGCGTCGGCGGCGGGCAGGAAGCCGGAGGTGACGGCCTCGGCGACCGTGGATTCCAGGACGGCGAAGGCGGCGTCGCCCGCGGCCTCGGTGTCCGGGTGTTTCTCGGGCTGGGAGAGCTCGGGGCGGAACATGATTCGGAAGTAGGCGGCGTGGTCGCGGGCGAAATCGACGTAGCCGTTGGCCATGGCGATCAGGGCGGCCCGCGGATCGGAGGCGGTGACCTGAGCGGAAGTCATTGCCGCGCCCAGGATTTCGAAGCCGCGGGCGGCGAGGGCGGACATCAGGGCGGCCCGGTCGGCGAAATGGTGGTAGGGCGCGCCGGGGCTGACACCGGCCTCGCGGGCGACCTTGCGCAGACTGACGGCAGCCAGGCCCTCGGACTCGATCAGCTGCAGGGAGGCGCGCAGCAGTTCCTCGCGAAGGTCCCCGTGGTGATAGCGGTCCTTGGTCGGCGGCATGGGTCGAGCGTAAGGGGTTGACGGCTCCCGGCCTCGCAATCTATACATTGTTCAGATTCTAAACACTGCTCAGATTGGGGTTCGGCAATGTCAGATCTCGTTCTCGTCACCGGTGCTTCCGGCTTCGTCGCAGGTCATGTCGTCCAGGAACTGCTCGGCCGCGGGTACCGGGTGCGTGGCACCGTGCGCTCGGTAAAGCGCGCGGCCGCGGTGGCCGAGGTCCTGCCCGGCGTCGAACTGGTCGAGGCCGATCTGGGCTCGGACACCGGTTGGGCGCAGGCGGTCGAGGGCTGCCGGTTCGTCGTGCACACCGCCTCCCCGTTCCCGGCCGCCGAACCCAAGCATGAGGACGAGTTGATTCGCCCGGCCGTCGACGGCACCCTGCGCGTGCTGCGCGCGGCCGCCGCGAGCGGGGTCGAGCGGGTCGTGGTCACCTCCTCCATCGCGGCGGTCGAGGTCGGCAACGAGGGGCATCTGCTCACCGAGGCGGACTGGTCCGACCTCGCCCGCTGCGACGCCTATCAGAAGAGCAAGACGCTGGCCGAGCGCGCGGCCTGGGACTTCGTCGCCGAGCACCCGGAAGTCGAACTGGCCGTGATCAATCCGGGCATGATCATCGGGCCGGTCCTGCGCGCGGAGGCGGGCACCTCGGTCGGCGGCATCCGCACCGTGCTGGCCGGGGACATGCCGGGCGTGCCCCGGCTCAACTTCGCCACCGTCGACGTCCGCGACCTGGCCGCGGCCCACCGCCTGGCGATGGAGGTCCCCGCGGCCGCCGGGAACCGCTACATCTGCGCCGGACCGGAGGTCTCCTTCCCGGAGATGACCGAGATCCTGGCTGAGCGCTACCGCGTCTCCACCCGGGTCCTGCCCGACTGGCTGGTGCGACTGGTCGGCCGCTTCAACCCCGATGCGCGCCTGGCCGCCCGCTTCCTAGGCCGCTCGGAAAACCTCAGCGCCGCCAAGGCCCAGAGCGAACTCGGCTGGCAGATGCGCCCACTCGCCGACACCCTCTTCGACACCGCCGCCAGCCTCATCGAATTCGGCCTGGTCACCGACCCCGGCGCCGCCCGGACCCGCGCCGCCTGACGCCCGCCCGCGAGTAGGGTGGGGCGAAAGAGGGTGGGGCAGAGGTAGATTGCGGAGGGCTTATGCGGCACGGGAACGGGCTCGAGATTCCGGAGACGCTGGAGGATGTGTGCTCACCGGAGAAGCTGGCGCTGATCGTGTACGACATGCAGGTCGGGGTGCTCGGGCAACTGGACGACGGGCCGCAGATCACCGAACGGGTCGCGCGGGTGGTCGAGGCGGCCCGCCGCGGCGGCTATCCGGTGATCTTCCTGCGGCACTTCTTCCTGCCCAAACGACTCATGGGCACCTTCGCGCTGCGCATGGCGATGACCTGGCAGGGCGCGGATTCGGTCGACGAGTGCGTGCCGATCCTGCAACGGGATACGCCCGGATTCCATCTGGTTCCGGAGCTGCAACCGCAAGAGGGCGAGGTCGTCTTCGACAAGACCACCATGTCCGCGTTCGAGGGCACCCCGCTCGCCGCCACCCTGCGTGACCTCGGCATCGGCGCGTACGCCATCGTCGGCGTGGCGCTCGAGATCGGCATCGCGCCGACCGTCACCCACTCCACCGATCTGGGCTTCCTGCCGGTGGTGATCCGCGACGGCGTCGGCGGGCGCGACGAACCCGGAAAGCAGCGCGCCTGGGACGATTTCGCCTTCCAGGGGCACGCGCTGGTCACCGATATCGACACCATCGTGCCGCTGCTGGAGAAGACGAGCTAGTCCGAGTTGGGGATCCAGGCCGGATGCCAGAGGCGTCCGGTCTCGGTCCAGTTCATGAAGCGGACCGTGCCGGTGAGCTTGGGACTCACCCAGATCGCGTCCTTGCGCTCGTCGGCGGTGAGCTCGTTGCCGAACGGGCTGGTCTTGCGCTCCAGGCGGCGCAATCGATCCGCCAGCTCGCTCATCTCCTGCTCGCTGAACCCGGTACCCACCCGGCCCAGGTAGTACAGCTCCCCCTCGTGCGGCACCCCGACCAGCAGCGAGGCGAACTGCCGCACCTCCGAACGCCGATAGCCGCCGACCACCACCGACAGCGTCCGCCAGTTGCGGGTCTTGACCCAGGACTGCCCGCGCCGACCCGGTAGGTAGATCGAATCACGGCGCTTGGCGACCACGCCCTCCATGCCATGTTCCTGGCTGTAGCGCAACGCCTCCGCCCCCGAACCGTCCAGCTGCTTCGGGACGATCAGCGAGCGCGCCTGCGCGGCAAGCGCTTCCAGCACCCGGCGGCGATCGTCGTAGCGTTTGCGCACCAACGAGGTGCCGTCCAGATACAGCAGATCGAAGGCCAGGAACACCGCTCGCTTCGAATCCTCGCGCAGCAGGCCGAGATTCGCGCCGCCGTGATCGTCGAAGACCACCGCCTCGCCGTCGAGAACCGCGCTGTGTCCGGCCAATTCGTCGCCCAGCACCGCCACGCCCGGGTATTTGCCGGTGACCACGTGCCCGGCGCGGCTGCGCAGCGTCACCGCGCCGTCCTCGATCTCGGCGATCAGCCGGAATCCGTCCCACTTGGTTTCGAAGGCCCACTGCTCGGCGTCGAGGGTCGCCACATCGCCCGCCGTGGCCAGCATCGGGGTCAGGCCGTGCGGCAGCGGCGCGGGTGTGCGCGGCAGCGAGACCGGTTTCGCCCCATTGCCTTCCGGCCGCGACTGATCCTTCATCAGGTGCATGAGCCACTGATTGCCATTGGTCTGGATCAGCGCGTACCGGCCGTCGAGCCGCTGCCCGTGCAGGCGCACGATGACCTCGTCGTTGCGCCACTTCTCGGTCTCGTAGGTGCCGGTATCCCAGATGGTCATCTCGCCACCGCCGTACTCGCCCTTGGGAATCGACCCGTGAAAGGTGAGGTACTCCATCGGATGGTCCTCGGTGTGCACCGCCAGCCGGTTCTCACCGGTATCGACGGGTGGGCCCTTGGGCACAGCCCAGGAGACCAGCACCCCGTCGCGTTCCAGCCGCAGATCCCAGTGCAGCCGCCGAGCATGATGCTCCTGCACCACGAAACGATCCCCCGGTCCGGCAGCGGGAGGGCCGGGCGGCACCGGCTCGGGCGTGCGACTCGGGTCGCGCATGGAGCGATAGGTATCGAGCGGGTCCGCAACCGGTTGCGGGAGTGGCTCATCCAGCTCGGCGAGCAGATCACCGTCGGCCTGCCAACGGCGCAGCACCTCGTCGAAGCGCAAGTGCCGCAGCTTCTTCGGCTTCTCGATCTCTTCCCAAGCCCGCGGCGCGGCCACCCACGGCTCGATCCGGCCGCGCAGTGAATACGGCGCGATGGTGGTCTTGGCCGGATTGTTCTGGCTCCAGTCCAGGAACACCTTCCCGTCGCGCGCCGACTTGGCCATGGTGGCGGTCACCAGTTCCGGCCGCAGCTGTTGCAGATTGGTGGCCACCTGCTTGGCGACCGCCGACGCGCCGTTCGGCCCGAGCCGCCGATCCAGCGGCACGTAGACGTGAATCCCCTTGGAGCCGCTGGTGACCGGGAACGCGGACAGGCCCACCTCGTGCACCACGTCCCGCAGAATGAGCGCGACCTCCGCGCATTGGGCGAGCCCTGCGCCCGGCCCGGGATCCAGATCGAACACCAGCCGCGTGATGTCGCCGACCTCGGGGCCGTCGAAACGCCATTGCGGCACATGCAGTTCCAGTGCCGCCTGCTGGCCGAGCCACGCCATTCCCGCCAGGCTGTCGATCACCGGATAGGTCACCGGCCGGTCGGAATGTTGAACCGTCCTGCGCTCCAACCACTTCGGCGCGTGCTCGGCCAGATTCTTCTCGAAGAACGACTGCTCATCCACCCCGTTGGGCCACCGCTTGCGTGTCACTGGCCGTTCCGCGATGTGCGGCAGCAGGGCCGGGGCAATGGCGGTGAAATAGTCGATGACCTCGCCCTTGGTGGTCCCGGTGGCCGGGTACAGCACCTTGTCGAGGTTGGTCAGCCCAACCTCGATGCCCCCGAAAGACTTGCGGGACCCCATCACAGCAGTCTAGATCCGGACACCGACATTTCCTGGGAACCCGCAACACCGGTACGACGCCCGATCCATGAAAAGCCAACGGGCCGTTCGGGTCAGCGGCGGTGATCCGCCACTCCAGAACGGCCCGTGGAAAGCCCGGTGCTGCTATTCCGCAGGCTTCTCGCCCTCGGGAGCCGGTTCCGCGGCGGGTTCGGCCGCCGCCTCGGCGGGTGCGGGCTCCGCGGCCGGGGCCGCCGCCGGGGCTTCCGCCGCGGGCTCGCCGTCGGTCGGGATGGCGTTCTTGACCGCTTCCGCGCCCTTGTCGATCTGGGAGGTGAATTTCCCGCCGGTCTTCTCGTCGATCACCTGGCCGGCCTTGTCGACCGCCTGCTCAATCTTTTCGGCGTTCTGGGCCGCCACTTCCTTGCCCTTGCCGACCAAGCCTTTGAGCGTGTCCATGAAACCCACAGCCCTGCTCCTTCAATCTCGGTCCGTTATTGGCGAACATCTTCCCACCAGGTCTCCCGTGGTGGGAGTCCAATGGGGTCGATCCGCTGCCCCGGCTTCGGCACGGCGATGCGTGTCCCGGCCGCGGTGGCCGCGTCCACGAGTCGCTGTACCGGCTCCGACCAGCCGTGGAAGGCCAGATTGAAGGTGGCCCAGTGAATCGGCACCAGCAGCCCGTAACCCGGGTCGCCGACACACAGATCAGCGTGGGCGCGCACCGCCTCCTCCGGGTTCATGTGCACGTCCGGCCAATGCCGGTCGTAGGCCCCGATCGGCAGCAGGGTTAGGTCGAACGGGCCCAGCCGCGCGCCCGCCTCCGCAAAGGCCTTGGTGTAGCCGGTATCGCCGCCGAAGTAGACCCGACGGGTCGGACCCGCGATGGACCACGACGCCCACAGCGTGGTGTTGCGCACCAGCCCACGCCCGGAGAAGTGCCGCGCCTCCGTGCAGGTGATCACCAGATCGGTGCCGTCACCGTGATCGCGCTCCAGTTCGGACAGCGAAATCGAAGCGGTCCAATCCAGTTCGACGATGCGCTGCTCGGGCACCTCCCAGTGCCGCAGGTGCGCGCCGATGCCGATGGGCACGATGAACACGCAGTCCTGGCTGTTCACCAGGCCGATCACGGTGTCGCGATCGAGGTGGTCGTAGTGGTCGTGCGAGATCAGGACCGCGTCCAGCTTCGGCAGCGCCTCGAGCGGCGACGGCACCGGATGCAGCCGGGCCGGGCCGATCAACGGCGACGGCGAAACCCGTTCGCTCCACACCGGATCGGCCAGCACGCGGTAGCCGTCCACCTCCACCAGGCAGGTGGCGTGGCCGTACCAGGTGACCGCCAGATCCCCGGCCTGCGTCGGCAATTCCGGCTGCACCAGCGGGATCTCACCGACCGGGCGGCCGTTGTTGCGCTGGGTGACCAGTTGATACATCAGCTCGAACGGCGAACCGGTGAGCTGACTGCTCGGCTCGGTGTTGTGGAACTGCCGATTGCGATAGGTGGCCGCACCCCGCGCGGTCGGCGCGATGGCGGAAATGGACGCGCCCATGGCGGAGGGAATCCCCCATGCCGCCCGGACCAACCAGGAAATACCGAAAGCACCAGCTGCCATACCCACCAGTTTCCGCGTTTTCGCGGCCGCGCGCTCCCCGTTCATCGGCCCTCGAACTTCGCGGGCCGCTTCTGCTGGCGAGCCGCGCGCGCCTCCTGCGCGTCGTCGCTGCGCCACGCCGCATCCAGGGCCGCGGTCTGCTCGCGAGTGTCGGGTCCGCGGGTGTCGTCGTCATTGAAGACGAGCTTCATGTGCCGCAGCGACAGCGGCGCGAGCTCGGCGATCTGCTTGGCCCACGCCTGCGCGTCGGCCAGCGTGCCGAGCTTGTTGGCGAAACCGAAGTTGTAGGCGTCCGCCGCCGAGACCCGCTCCGCGCCCAGCAGAATGGTGCGCGCCGGACCCGGTCCGATCAGGTTCGACAGCCGCCGCACGGTCCAACGGTCAACGGAGATACCGAGTTTCGCGGCCGGGACCGCGACGAACGAATCCGGCGTCATGACCCGTAGGTCCGACGCCAGGGCTAGCTGCACGCCCGCACCGAACGCGCCTCCGTTGATGGCGGCGATCACCGGCACCGGGATGGTCTCGATGGTGCGCAGCATGCCGAGCAGGCCGCCCAAGAAATTGTCCGAATACACGCCGTCGAGATCCGCGCCCGCGCTGAACAGCGGTCCCTGACCGGTCAGCACGATCACCCGTGCCGACGTCGCGGCCTCTTCGAGGGCCGCGCGCAGCTCCCCGATGAGCGCCTCGTTCAGGGCGTTCCGGCGTTCCGGACGCTGCAGTTCGATGGTGACGACCTCGCCATCGCGGCTGACTCCGAGCATCTGTCCCTTCCCCACTGTTCAACCCCATCTGCGCTACTCAACCCATGATCAGCCTTCACTCTAGGGGCGCGTACCGTCGGGTCGGTGACCGCAACACCCGATGTCGACATCCTCGTGATCGGTGCCGGGCAGGCCGGATTGTCGGTCGGCTACCACCTGCACCGCCTCGGATTGCGGCCCGAACAGGACTTTCTCATTGTCGACCACTCGCCCGCGGCGGGCGGGGCCTGGCAATTCCGGTGGCCGTCACTGACTTTGGGCACCGTCAACCGGGTGCACGACCTGCCGGGCATGTCCTTCGAGGAGACGCTGCCCGAGGGCTCGGACAACGTGCAGGCGGCAACCGCCGTGCCGCACTATTTCGAGCTGTACGAGAAGCGGTTCGATCTGCGCGTGCACCGGCCGGTGTCGGTGAGCGTGGTGTGCGACCGGGCCACCACCGCCACCTGCCCGAATCAGGAGGTCGACGGGCTGCTGCACGCGGAAATGAAGCCTGCGCAGACGCTGCGGGTGCGCGGATTGGTGAACGCCACCGGCACCTGGGACAAGCCGTTCATTCCTTACTACCGGGGTGCGGAAACCTTCGCCGGACAACAGCTGCATGCCCACGACTACCGCACCGCAACGGAATTCGAGGGTAAGCACGTGGTCGTGGTGGGTGGCGGCATTACGGCCATCCAACTGCTGGACGAGATTTCGCAGGTGACGAAGACCACCTGGGTGACGCGGCGCGAACCCGTCTTCCGCGACGGGCGCTTCGCACCCGAGGACGGTCGCGCGGCCGTCGCCATGGTGGAAGACCGTGTGCGGCGGGGACTTCCGCCCGGCTCGGTCGTCTCCGTGACCGGGCTGCGCGAGGACGCGCGGGTCACGGCCATGCGCGAACGCGGAGTCCTGGATCGGCGCCCCATGTTCGACCACATCGAACCCGACGGCATCCGCTGGACCGACGGCAGCTTCCAACGCGCCGACGTGATCCTGTGGGCCACCGGATTCCGCAGCGCCCTGGACCACCTTGCGCCGCTGCGGCTACGCGGGCCGGGCGGCGGCATCACCATGGGCGGCCGCCTGGCGACCCAGGTGGTGGCCGATCCGCGCATCCACCTGATCGGCTACGGGCCCTCGGCCAGCACCATCGGCGCGAACCGGGCAGGCCGGGCCGCCGCCGTCGAATTGACCTCGTACCTGGGCATTCCCACGCAGCCGGCGGACTGAGCTCAGGCGGGCGCGTCCATGGCGAACGTGTCGGGATCGCCGCCGTGCTTCGCACCCTTGTCGATGCCCGCGATCTGCGTCATCTCGCGCCCGGTCAGCTCGAAGTCGAAGACCGCCAGGTTCTCGGCCATCCGCGCGGGCGTCATGGACTTCGGGATCGCCACATTCCCCAGCTGCATGTGCCAGCGCAGGATGATCTGCGCGGGCGTGCGGCCGAGCTTGTCGGCCAGCCCGATGATGACCGAATCATTGAACTCCGCGCCACGACCCAGCGGACTCCACGCCTCGGTCACGATGCCGTGCGCGGCATGGAAGGCCCGCAGCTCCGACTGCGCGTAATACGGGTGCAGCTCAACCTGATTGATCGCCGGGACCTCACCGGTCTCCCCGATCACCCGCTCCAGGTGCGCCCGGGTGAAGTTGGAGACGCCGATGGAAACCACCCGGCCCTGCCGCTTGAGCGCCTGCAGCGCGCGGAAAGTGTCGACGTACAGATCGGCCGAGGGCACCGGCCAATGAATGAGATACAGATCGATGGTGTCGAGCCCGAGCCGCTTGCTGCTCTCCTCGAAGGCGCGCATGGCGGCGTCGTAACCGTGATCGGCGTTCCACAGCTTGGTGGTCACGAAGACCTCGTCGCGCGGCAGACCCGATTCCCGGATGGCCCGGCCCACCTCCTCCTCGTTGCCGTAGAACGAAGCGGTGTCGATGCTGCGGTAACCGAGCTCCAGGGCCGTCGCGATGGTGCCGACCGCCTCGTCACCGACGACCTTGTACACACCGAAGCCCAGCTTCGGCATGACCTGACCGTCGCTGAGCACAATCGCGGGGATCTTGCTGGTCTCGAACCGATAAGTCACCACTCCGACCGTAGCAGCCATTCGACCGCAGCTAATTCCTAGCGTTGGCCTGACGGTGCGGGATGTGGCCCGAATTACGTCCCGGAACGGGGCGGGATCATTCGGGCAAACCCAGGCGGCGATAGCGACGATGGCGCTGGCTCACCAATTTCTCCAGCGGCAGCGCGGTCAGCGCGGCCAATTCCTCGGCGATCGCGCCGACCATGCGCTGCGCGAAATCCACCGGTTCCTCGGCGGCATCCGGGTATTCGTGCACGATCCGGTCGACCACACCGTCGGCCTCCAGATCCACCGCCCGGATGCGCTGCGCGGCAGCCAATCTCGGGGCATGCCCGGTGTCGCGGTACACGATGGCGCTGGCACCCTCCGGCGGCAGCGGGGCCAGCCAGCCATTGGCCGCGGCCAACACCCGATCCGCCGGCAGCAGGGCCAGCGCACCACCACCGCTGCCCTGGCCCAGCAACACCGACACGGTCGGCGTGTCCAGGGTGACGAGATCGGCGATGCACCGGGCGATCTCGGGCGCCAGCCCGCGCTCCTCCGCCTCTCGCGACAGTGAGGCACCCGCGGTGTCGATCACCAGCACCAGGGGCACCCGCAGCTCCGCGGCCAGGTGCATGCTGCGGCGGGCCTCCCGCAACGCCGCCGGGCCCATGGTGTGCTCGGGCGATTGACCGGCGCGGTCGTGACCGAAGACCACGCACGGCTGCCCGCGGAAACGGGCCAGCGCGTGCACCACCGTGCGATCGGCCTCGCCTTGACCGGTGCCGGACAACGGAACTCGATCGGTGACGTGACGCAGCAGTTCCCGAATGCCAGGACGGTCGGCGCGGCGGGAGATCAGCACCGTCTGCCAGGCGTGCACCTCGACGGTGTCCAGCACCGCCGGGCCACTGCGCTCCTGCGGGCCCGCGAGGAACGATCCCCGGCCGGGAGGTGTTGGGCCGCCGGTGTTCTCGGGCAGCGGGGAAGGACCGTCACAGCACACCGTGAGTACTCGGTGCGCAATGCGGCGGAAGATCGGGACCGAAACAACGCCGTCGATAACCCCACTGCGATAAAGGTTTTCGGCCGTCTGCACGCCTTCGGGAAACTTCTTCCCGTACAGGGCCTTGTACACCCGCGGCCCGAGAAAGCCGACCAGCGCCCCCGGCTCGGCAAAAGTCATGTGCCCCAACGACCCCCACGAGGCGAACACCCCGCCCATGGTCGGATCGCGCAGATATACCAGATACGGATTCCCCGCCGCCTTGTGCACCGCGATGGCCCCCGCCACCTTCACCATCTGCACGAAAGCGACTGTGCCCTCCTGCATTCGGGTACCACCCGAGGTCGGCGAGGCGAGCAGCGGCAGACCCAGCTCGGTGGCGCGCTCCACCGCCGACACGATGCGCTCGGCCGCGGCCACCCCGATCGAGCCCGCGAGAAAGGCGAACTCGCACGCGATCACGGCAACCCGCCGTCCGCGCAGCAACCCCTCCCCGGTGAGCACCGCTTCATCGGTACCCGCCGTCGCCGCGGCAGCCAGCATGTCCGCGCGATACTCCGGCGTGGCAGCCACCACCACGGGTGGCCGATCCCAGCTCACGAAGGAACCGGGATCGAGCAATTCGCCGAGCAGCTCTCGCGCCGAAATTCTCACGGGCGCGAGCTTAACCGGCCCTGACGTCGCCATCGCCGACGTCGGTGGCCGGGTGTGTTCAGTACCCCTGGACGACCTTGCGCAGGGCGTACTCGGTCACCGCGACCAGGGCCTGCTTCACCGGTTCCCGGCGACGGGCGTCGATCGAGAGGATCGGCACGTCCGCGGGCACCGCCAGGGCCTGGCGGATGTCCTCCACCGGATACCGTGGCGCATCATCGAATTCGTTGATGGCCACCAGGAAGGGTAGGTTGCGCGCCTCGAAGTAGTCGACGGCGGCGAAACTGTCCTCCAACCGGCGGGTGTCGACCAGCACCACCGCGCCGATGGCACCCTTGATCAGGTCGTCCCACATGAACCAGAAGCGGTACTGGCCGGGCGTGCCGAACAGATACAGCACCAGGTCATCGGCCAGGCTGATCCGGCCGAAGTCCATGGCCACCGTGGTGGTGGCCTTCGACGGGACCCCGGTCAGGGAGTCCACGCCGACACTCGCATTGGTCACCAAAGCTTCGGTGCGCAGCGGAACGATCTCCGACACAGCACCGACCAGGGTGGTCTTGCCGACACCGAAACCACCGGCCACGACGATCTTGGCCGACGTGGGCTTACTGGTGCGCGTGTCGACCTGTGTCGTCGAATCAAATACGCCGGAGTCCACTGAGAACCCTTTCGATCAGCTCGCGACGTTCATCGTCGCTGGAATCGTCTTTCAATGTCGCCGATACCCGCACATGGCCGGCGTCGATGAGGTCGGCGACCAGCACCCGCGCGACACCGAGCGGAATGCCCAGTCGCGCGGCTACTTCGGCAACCGACGGCGATTCTCTGCACAACTCCACGATTGACGTCTCGATATTGGTGAGTTCGAACTGCCGCTCGAGGGCGACCGGATGCGATGCGACGAGCGCCTCCAGGGCGAGCTCCACCTTCGGCCGGGTGCGACCGGCCGTCAGTGAATATGGGCGAACCAAGCTCGGTTCGGCGCTCCCAACGCGTTCGTTGTCTATGTCCATCCCGCCATCAGGAACCCATCGTGACGCGAGGTGTGGCCTGGACTGTCTGGCCCACTCGCTCGACCAACAACGCCATTTCGTAGCCCACCTGGCCGATGTCGCACGAGGTATTCGTGAGCACCGCCAGGTACGAGCCGTCGCCGACCGCCATGAGCAGCAGGTAGCCGTGTTCCATCTCGACCACCGACTGCAACACGGTGCCGCCCTCGAACAAGTTCGACACACCCACCGAGAGGCTCGCGAGCCCCGCGGTCACCGCGGACAGCTGTTCGGCGCGGTCCACGGGCAGCTGCGCACTCGCGGCCATCAGCAGGCCGTCAGCGGATACCAGGACCGCATGCGCAACGCCGGGAACCTCATTGGCGAAATTCGAAACCAGCCAATCCAGCTGACGCTTCGTACCACCTAGATCGGGGTTCATCGGTCTCCTTTATCTCCGGTTAGGTTCATAGCTTTCATCGCGCGGCCATCCCGGACGCCCTGCTGATGACGACTCAGACTTGACCTGATGGATTCTGGGTCTCGGTGGGCCGCCTTGTCAGCGTTTCCGTTGACACCGCCGGGCACAAGTCGGTTACCGGGATCACGTTGCGGCAGACCGGCAGCCGTCCGCTTGTCCGGGGTGACTTCGATGGCGCGCTGTGCGGCCTGCCAACCCTCATCACCCGGTGATTCGAAGGACGAGGCCACTTGAGACCGGTCGGCATTCGGATCCGAGAGCCACGCCGACATCATCTCCGCGAAAATCGGCGTGCCGCCCATGATCGGGTCGGCGCCGTCCTCCGCCGGCTGCAGCCGGGTCTGGAAGAACGAGGCCGCCTTCTGCGGATTGGAACGGAAGCTGTGGCGTCCGGGCTCCTTGACACCGTCGGAACCGTTCTGCGGCAGGCCGACTCCCGGAATCGGGTTCGGGCGCTGCGGCAGCACCGCACCCGGATCCCGCTGCGGGAGACCGTTGAGGCCGCGCTGCGGCAGCGGGCCACCCAGCGGATCCCGCTGCGGCAGTGGATCCGACAGCGGATCCGGCTTGGCGCCACGCTGCGGCAGACCACCGAGGGGTTCCCGGTGCGCACCATTACCCGAGTCACGCTGCGGCAGGCCGTTACCGGCGTCGCCGCGCTGCGGGAGACCACCGGGACCACGCGGCGGCAGACCACCGGCCAGCGGATCGCGGCCGCCCGACAGCGGGTCACGCTGAGTCAGGCCGCCCGACAAGGCATCCGAGCCCGGGGCGCTGCGCTGGGGCAGACCACCGTTGGCGGCGGCACCGCGCTGCGGCAGGCCACCGTCACGGGGCGGGATTCCCTCACGCTGCGGCATGCCGCCGTCACGCTGGGGCAGACCACCATCGCGCTGCGGGAGGCCACCGTCGCGTTGGGGCAAGCCACCGTCGCGGGGCGGAATCGCATCGCGCTGGGGCAGACCCGGCTTATCCGAATCCTGCTGCGGGGAGAGACCGTTGGATCCATCGCGCTGCGCGGGGGCACCACGCTGCGGCAGACCACCGGGGCCACCCGGGGCGGCGGGACGCTGCGGCTGGCCGAGGCCGGACTCGCGACCCGGCGCACCATTGGCACCCGGCTCCCGACGCGGCAGACCACCCGAAGCCGAATCACGCTGCGGCAGACCACCTGGCGCGGCATCCCGCTGCGGCAGACCACCGGCGGCGGGCTCACGACGGGTCGGACCCGAATCGGCCCCACGCTGCGGCGCGCCATTGGCGCCCGGATCACGCTGCGGCAGACCGCCGGGGCCACCCGGCGCAGCCGGACGCTGCGGCTGACCCAGACCGGACTCCCGGCCCGGAGCGCCATTGGCACCCGGCTCGCGACGCGGCAGACCACCGGAGGCCGAATCACGCTGCGGCAGACCACCCGAAGCCGAATCACGCTGCGGCAGACCACCCGGGCCCGCGTCCCGCTGCGGCGCTCCACCCGGAGCACCATCGCGCGGCGGCAGGCCGACGGACGGATTGCGTTGCGGCATCGCACCGGACTGACCCGGCTGCGGCGGATTCCCCTGGCCCGGTCCGCGCTGCGCGGCACCCGGCTCCCCCGGGGCGCCCGGCCGCGGCGGCATACCGCCCGGAGCACCCTGACGCTTGAGCATATTGGCGGCGAGACCGCCCCGCGGCGCTGCCGGAGCCTCGCCCGGACCACGCTGCGGCAGATTCGCACCCGGCTGGGCGGCCGGCCCGGCCGGACCGTGCGCACCCGGATCGCGCTGGGGTAGGCCACCGGGTCTCGCCCCACCCGGGGCGGACACGGTGTGCTTGACGGTGGGCCCGTTCACGCCCGGCTGCCGAGTCGGCAGCCCGCCCGGCACCTGCGCGCCCGGCTGGCGGGTGGGCAGTCCGGTCGCGGCGCTGGCCGCGGCCGGCGTCGGGCTCGGAGCGGCACCGGCCGCCGTACCCGCCGGAATCGGGCCGCTCACACCCGGATCCACGGTGACCATGACATTGCCGGTCGCCGTGCGGGTGACCGCACGCATCTGCATGGAGGCGGCCGAACCGGCCTGGTTGCCCGCACCCTGCGCGGCCGGAGCCGGCTGCGGGCGCTGCGGCGCGTCCTGCGGCTGCGGCGGCACCGAGATGGGCCCGCCCGCCGACACGATCAGCGGCTTGGGCACGTGCACGGTGACGGTCACACCCGGGTCGCGGGCGGTGTCGAAGGTCGGGCGCAGGCGCACGGTCAGGCCGTGGCGCTCGGCCAGGCGGCCGACCACGAACAGACCCATGTGACGTGCGGTGTCCGGGCCGACCTCGGCCACGGCCTCCAGTCGGCGGTTGATCTCGGCCATTTCGGCCGGGGGCATACCGATACCGCGGTCGGCGACCTCGATCAGCAGACCCTGATCGTGGGCCTGGGCGAAGGTGAACTTGACGTCGGTCTCCGGCGGAGAGGCGCGCAGCGCGTTGTCCAGAAGCTCGGCGAACAGGTGCGCCAGGTCGGAGGCGGCGGGCTCGACGAGCGAACCACGCGGGGTCGCACCCAGTTTGACGCGCTCGTAGTCCTCCACCTCGGAGATGGCGGCACGCAGCACGTCGGCGATCTCGACCGGCGCGGACTTGGTCCGGCGCTGTTTGGTACCGGCCAGAATGAGCAGGTTGTCACCATTACGCCGCATACGGGCGGCGAGGTGGTCGAGGCGGAAGAGGTTCTCGAGCAGGCGCGGGTCCTTCTCGTCGTACTCCATCGCCTCGATGAGCGAGAGCTGATGGTCGACAAGGGACTTGGAGCGCCGGGCCAGGGTCTCGAACATGTCGTTGACCTGGGTACGCATGGCGGCCTGGTCGGCCGCGAGGCGAAGCGCCTGACCGTGGATGTCGTCGACGGCGCGGGCGAGCTGACCAATCTCCTCGTCGGTGTGCACCGGCATCGGTTCCAGCGGCACGTCTTCGGGGTCGGCGCCCTCGCGCAGCGCGGAAACTTCCTGGCCGAGGTCGTATTCGGCGACGCGCAGGGCGGCCAGACGCAGACGGCGCAGCGGGACGATCATCGCGCGCGCGATCAGCACGGCCAGCGCCATGGCGCCGAGGATGGTGGCGATGACGATGATCGAGTAGCGGATGGCGTCGGAGCGAGCGGTGGAGGCCAGGTCGTCGACTCGGGAGACGATGTCCTTGGTCGCGTTGGTGGCGATGGTCTGATAGCTGTTGATGCTCGCGACCAGCGAGTCCTTCAACTCCGCCACCGGCAGCTGACCGGCCTGCGCCTGCGGGCCGTTGACCAGGCCCACGCGGTTGTCGGCGCCCTTCTGCAGGTCGGCGATGATCGGGTCACCGTCGGGGAAACGGTGCGCGAGCACGGCGAGCATCTGCCGCTCGGTATTGACGCCGATCTGGATGTCCTTGAGGCCATCCTTCGGGTTGTTGCGTAGGGCCTCGGCCATGCCGGCGACCTCGTTGAACAGCATCCAGCGGGAGTTCAGCGAGTCGACCAGGCGCAGCTTGGACTGGTCCACGGACTTGTCGGCAACGGTGGAGACGATGTTCTCCACGGTCTTGACGCTGTTGCCACGAATGCGTTCGACGGCGGTGACGGTGTCGGGGATCGACGAGGACGGGGCCAGGCCCTGCGCTCGGATCTTCTTGGCGCCCAAGATCATCTCGTCCAGCGCCTGGCGGGCACTGGGCAGGTCACTCAGCCGTGAGGAGGCCTTCTCGGCGAAGGAGATGGCGGTGTCCAACTGTGCGAGCTCGGGGTCCGAGGTCAGCGACTGGGTCGGGCCCAGCATGACCATCTGTCCACCCGCGACCTGCGCCGCGTCCGCGCTGAGACCGGTGATCGCCGGGATCACCCCGACGTGGTCGGTCGCCGTGGAGAGGCGGCTGGAGTCGGCGAACTCCGCCGAGATCCTGGACGCTCCCAGCACAACGGCGACCAACAGCGGCACGGCGAGGACCGCCGTAACCTTCCATCGCAGGTCCCAGTTGCTCAGCGCCCAGCGCTTATTGCTGCCGGACCTAGCGGCGTCACGCATCTCCCACTCACTTTCCAAACTGGCCCCAGCCACGCGCCATCAGCGAGCCTCCGCGATCGCACGCTTGGCCCGTCAGACGGAGCTGACCGAGAACGGCGGCTGGCCGAGAAATTGCGTCCATGACGGCCGAAATATGTGACATGCGATTCTAACGGATCAATAACTTCTTGTGTGACCTCTTGGCAACCACCGGTCCCTGACCAGCCGTTTGCAGGCAAAATCAAAGGTCGCGGCGTCCGCCCGGACGTCGCGTGAAGTCTGCCACAATCAGGTCGATCTATCGAGGCGGGCATCTCAGCGCATCTCAAGGACAACAGGCGGAGCTAGGGAGTCACCGGGTTGAACGCGAAGCACGAGTACCGACCGGCGTATCAGCTGAGCCTGGTCGATCCCTCGGAGTTCTGGCGCACCGCGGCCGAATCCATCAGCTGGGATGTGCCTCCCACCCAGATTCTCGATACCGCGGCCCGTCCGACGGCGCGGTGGTTTCCCGACGCTCGCCTCAACACCTCCTACAATGCCCTGGATCGCCATGTGCGCGAGATCACAACTCCGGACGGCACTTCCGGCGGTCAGGAGGGGGGTCGCGCCGAACAACCGGCCCTAATATACGACTCGGCTATGACCGGGTCCAGGCGGATTTACACATATCGGGAACTGCTCGACGAAGTTGCCCGATTTGCCGGTTCCATGCTGCGACTGGGCGTCAAGACCGGTGACCGCGTCGTCATCTATATGCCGATGATTCCCGAGGCCGTGATCGCCATGCTCGCCTGCGCCCGCATCGGCGCTGTGCACTCGGTGGTTTTCGGCGGCTTCGCCGCCCACGAACTCGCGGCCCGCATCGACGACGCCGAACCTGTGCTGATTATCACGGCGTCGGGCGGGCTGGAACCCGGCCGCCGCATCGAATACCCGCCCATCGTGCTGGCCGCCCTCGACCTCGCGCAGACCACGGCGCCCCGGACGGTGCTGGTCAAGCAGCGAGACGGCTTCCCCACCATTCGTTTTCCCGCCGAGCAGGCCGCCACCGAGTTCCTGCCCGCCTCCAGCGAGAGCATCGCCGCCCGCTGGCTGGATTGGGACGAGGCGCAGATCGGGGCACAACCGGCCGAGCCGGTCTCGCTGGCCGCGACCGATCCGCTCTACATCCTCTATACGTCCGGGACCACCGGGAAACCCAAGGGCGTGGTGCGCGACAACGGCGGGCACGCCGTCGCGATGGCCTGGTCCATGCGCAATATCTACGAGGTCGCACCGGGACAGACCATGCTCACCACCTCCGACATCGGCTGGGTGGTCGGGCACTCCTACATCGTCTACGCGCCGCTGCTGGTCGGCGCGACCACCATTCTTTACGAGGGCAAGCCGATCGGGACGCCGGACGCGGGCACCTTCTGGCGGCTCGTCGACGAGTACAAGGTGGACGTGATGTTCACCGCGCCGACCGCGCTGCGGGCCATCCGCCGGGCCGATCCGGACGCGGCCACCGCGCACCGGCACGATCTCTCCTCGCTGCGGGCCCTGTTCTGCGCGGGCGAGCGGCTGGATCCGGCCACCTACGAGTGGTCGGTGGACACCCTGCTCGCCGACTATCCGGACTGCCCGGTCGTCGATCACTGGTGGCAGACCGAGACCGGCTGGCCTATTTGCGCCAATCCGCTCGGGCTGCAGCAGCTTCCGATCAAGGCCGGTTCGGCGTCCGTGCCGGTGCCCGGCTACCGGCTGCGGGTACTGGATTCCGAAGGCAATGCGGTCGCCCCTAATACAGAAGGAAACATCGTGATCGGGCTGCCGCTGCCGCCCGGCACGCTGACCACGCTGTGGCGCGACGACGCCCGCTACGAGCGCTCCTATCTCTCCGCCTATCCCGGCCACTATCTGACCGGCGACTCCGGTTTCTTCGACGAGGACGGCTACCTGTTCGTCCTGGGTCGCAGCGACGACGTCATCAATATGGCGGGCCATCGGCTCTCGGCCGGTGGCATCGAGGCGGCCATCTCCGGGCATCCGGCCGTCGCCGAGACCGCGGTGGTCGGCATCCCCGACGAACTCAAGGGCCAGCGGCCGATCGGCTACGTGGTGTTGAAGACCGGGGTCGACATGGAGCCCGAACGGTTGCGCACCGAGATCATCGACCGGGTCCGCGAACGCGTCGGCGCCATCGCGACCCTCTACGACGTGGTCGCCGTGACCGCCCTCCCCAAGACCCGCTCCGGAAAGATCCTGCGCCGCACCATACGCCAGATCGCCGCGGGCGACTCCTACGAGGTGCCCCCCACCATCGACGACGCCGCCATGCTGCCCACCTTGGAGAAGCAGATCCGCGACGCGGTCACCCTGATGGAGGACAAGGAGAGCATCGCCGCCGCCGATGCCGCCGCGGCGCTGACCATGCCGCTGCGCCGGATCGACCCCGCCGAAGCCGATGCGACCGCGGTGGATCCGACCGCTCCGGCTCCCTGAGCACAGCCCTCAGAGTTCTTTCAGAGAGCGCTCATCACGGTCCCAACCGGGTGGTTTAACGTCGGGCGGGCGCGGATCGTCAGGTCCGCAGCCGACACTCGGCAGTCGCCGGGTACAGAAAGGCTGATGATGAGCTTCGTTCGTAATCGCCGGGCCGGAATCTTCTTCGGAGCCGGTGCGGTCGCCGCCGTGGCCCTCGCTCTCGCCCCCGCCACCGCGTCCGCCTCCCCGGCGGATCTGGTTGCGCCGCTGCTGAATTCGACCTGCAGCTTCGCCCAGGTGGATGCCGCCCTGCACGACAAGGCCCCGGCGCTGGCCTCGATGTTGGATCAGAACCCGGACACCAAGGCCGAATTGAAGGCCAAGTTCGATCAGAGCCCGGCGCAGCGCAAGGCCGAGGTCGACCAGTACCTGGCCGACAACCCGGACGCCGCCAACCAGGCCGCATCCGACCCGCGTGCCGGCGGCATCGCCGCCACGATCCAGCAGGTCGCCGACGTCTGCAACAACTACTGAGGTCACGGCTGACAGAATGGAGACCGTGGCCGAACGCAGCGAGGTACCTACAGTCCTGGTTGTCGATGACGACGAGGACGTTCTCGCATCGGTCGAGCGCGGGCTCCGGCTCTCGGGCTTCCGGGTGGTGATCGCCCGCGACGGGGCGGCGGCGCTGCGCAGCGTCAACGAATCCGCCCCGGATGCGGTCGTTCTCGATATGAACATGCCCGTGCTGGACGGCGCGGGCGTGGTCACCGCGCTGCGGGCGATGGGCAATGAAGTCCCGATCTGCGTGCTGTCGGCGCGCAGCTCGGTCGACGACCGGATCGCGGGCCTGGAATCCGGGGCCGACGACTATCTGGTGAAGCCGTTCGTGCTCGCCGAACTGGTGGCCCGGATCAAGGCGCTGCTGCGGCGGCGCACCGATGTGCCGGCCTCCGCCATTCCGGGTGCGATCACGGTGGGGCCCTTGGAGGTCGACGTCGCCGGGTATCGCGCCCTGCTGAACGGCGTCGAGATCGAGCTCACCAAAAGAGAATTCGAACTGCTGTCCACGCTGGCCCGCAGCGCCGGGGTGGTGCTGAGCCGGGAGCGGTTGCTGGAACTGGTGTGGGGCTACGACTTCGCGGCCGACACCAATGTGGTCGACGTCTTCGTCGGCTATCTGCGCCGCAAGCTGGAGACCGACGGCAGCCCGCGACTGCTGCATACCATCCGCGGCGTGGGATTCGTGCTGCGGGCACCCAAGTGACGTGGGCTCCCGAATGAGGTGGGCGGCAGGCGTTTTCAAGCGAAGCGAGAAGGCCGCCGGTCGCCGCTGGTCCTACACCCTGCGGTTGCGGGTCGCGGCCGCGGCGGCGCTGGGCGCGACCATCATCGTCGCGATCCTGAGCTGGATCACCATCTACGCGATCGGCCGCAGCAATATGGCGCAGGCCGACGAGCAGCTGACCATGGTGTCGCGGCTGGTACTCATCCAGCCGGTCTTCGCCGTCAATGTGGTCGAACTGCTCGCGCCCAACAAGGAAATGGCGCTGACGGTGCGCTTCTCGGACGGTTCCCTGGCCAGCACGGCGGTGCAGTTGCCACCGCTGCCGGTCGGCCGGGCCACCGTCGATGTCGGCGGCAACGCCTACCGGGTGCTCACCACCACCGAGGCGCAACCCGCGGGACGCGTTGTCTCCCTGGGCATTCCGACCAATCAGACCGAGCAGACCATCCACGAGCAGCGACAGTGGGTGTATCTGGCCGCGGCGCTGGCGGTGACGGCCTCCGCCGGACTGGGCTGGCTGTTCGGCGGCCGCGCGGTGCGGCCGATCGTGAAACTCACCCGGGCACTGGACGAACGCGGGCCCGGCGGTGAACCGGGAACCCCGCTGGCCATGGACGGTTCGGGGGTGAAGGAGGCCGACAAGCTCGCCGAAGCGGTCAACACCATGCTCGAACACGTGGACCGGGCACAGGCCGAGACCGCCGCCGCGTTGGAGACCGCCCGCGACTTCGCCGCCGTCTCCGCGCACGAACTGCGCACCCCGCTCACCGCCATGCGCACCGACCTCGAGGTATTGAGCACGCTGGATCTGAGCGAGGAGCAGCGCCGCGAGATCCTCACCGACCTGCAGCGCGGCCAGAATCGGGTGGAGACGACCCTCGCCGCGCTGGAGCGGCTCGCCGCCGGTGATCTCACCAACGAGCGCGACCATGTGGTCACCGATGTGGCCGAGCTGTGCGATACCGCCGCCCACGACGCCATGCGGCACTTCCCGCAGTTGAAGGTGTACATCGACACCGATGCCGAACTGATCACCCGTGGGCTGCCCACGGGGCTGCGACTCGCGGTCGACAATGCCCTCACCAATTCGGCCAAGCACGGCGGGGCGACCGAGGCGGTCGTGTCCGCGCATCGCCGACCGGGCGGGTTCATTGTGATCGCGGTCGACGACAACGGGCGCGGGCTGCCCTTCGATGAGCGGGCCGCGGTGTTCGAGCGGTTCTTCCGCGGCAGCCAGGCCGCCAAGGGCGGCTCCGGGCTTGGGCTGGCGCTGGTGGCACAGCAGGCCCAATTGCACGGTGGCCGAGCCTATTTCGAGGACAGCAGGCTGGGCGGGGCGCGGCTGGTGCTGGAATTGCCTGATCGAGCGGTCTTTACCGAACTCTCAGACAACCATCAGAGGTAGCGCCAAAGGAGACCTCTACGGTCTGAATGGTGTTCGGAAAACGCACCCGCTGGGTCCTGATCGTCCTGCTGCTCGCCGCCGCGGTCACCGCGGGCACGATCAGTGTCCTGCGGCTGCGCTCGGCGCCCACCGCCGTCGCTCTCGTCAGTCATGACAGCGGGCCGTTGGGCGCGCGCATCGCCAAGGAGCTCCAGGACGGCACCGGTCGGCACTGGGACGTGGTGGCCGAGGCGGACACCAAGGATTACGCCGCGGTCGTCACCCTGCCCGAAGACCTGACCGCCGACATCAAGTCGCTGGCCACCGCGCAGCCGAAGAAGGCGCAGGTGGTGGTGGCCACGCATCGGCGAGCCGACCCGAACCTGGTCAATGACGCGGTGAACGAGGTGACCAAGAAGATCAGCGCGGCCGGGCTGGACACGCTGTTCTCGACCGTGAATACCGCGCGGCTGCAGGTCTCGCAGATCGCGGGGACCTCGCAGCTGCTGAGCGCGGGCGTGCAGGCCGCCGCCGACGGCGCGTCGCAGTTCTCGGGCGGGGCCGATCAGATGATGGACTTCCTGAATCAGGCGAAAGCCGGTGCGGGACAGCTGACTTCCGGGATCGATGCCCTCAACGGCACCCTGTCCGCGGCGACCACGCAGGCGAATCAGCTTGCCACGGCGCTGGATTCGACCGGGGTCACCATGGGGCAGGTGGCCCAGTCGGCGGGCGCATTGTCGGGCGGGCTCAATCTCGTGGTGCCCTTGCTGCAGGCGCTGCCGTTCGCGAGTGATCCGCAGCTGGCGAATGTCATCACCCAGCTGCAGGCGCTGCAGAACATCGCCAACCAGGCCGATGCCCAGCTGAGTGGCTTCGCGAATCTGACCGGGACGCAGGTCACTCCGGATACGAAGGTGGGACAGCTGCTGCGCGATGCCGCGGGCAAGCTGAACGACGCGAGCGCGCAATTGAATCAGGGCGCGGGGCTGGCGAAGCAGATTCCGGCCATCGCGGATCAGGCGGGCACCCAGCTGACGGCGGCCCTGCAAGCACTCACCGGTGGCGTGACGCAGTTGCAGTCGGTCACGAAAGTCCTGGGCAATCAGACAAATCAGGCACTCGGCGCGCTCCCCCAGCTCGGAGTGCCACAGCAGGTGGCCATTTCAGCAGCCCTGTCCGACCCTGTCGACATCATTCGCAAATAACGTTCGCAAACAATTGGCAACAAACGGCGGTTCACCGGGTTAAACTGTGCCCGAATTGCTCTAATCGACCCGTTTCGGAATCTCGTCCGCTCTATCCGCTCCCTGGCTTCACCCAGCGCCCCGGTACCGGAGAGGAAACGATCGTGAGCATGCTGATGGCCGCACACGACATGTACGGCTCTGTCCTGGCCCAGATGGGCAATCCCACCGCGGAAACCCCGCCCATGGCCGACAAGATGATGAAGATGTTCCGCTACTTCACCTGGTTCACCCAGATGTCCGGAATCGCGGCGATCACCTACGGCGGCGGGCGCTTCGCGTGGGAGAAGTGGGGCGGCGGCTCGGCCTCGCCGAAGATGATCGCCAACGCCATGATGGGCGGTGCGGTTGCCACCAGCGGCGGAACCATCATGAATGCCGTCATAGGTTCGTAGATTCGGGAGACAATGCGGGGGGCAATACCCCCGCATCCCCCTGGGGAGGATCCGATGACGTACGGCAACGATCCCTACTCGCAACAGCCGCAACAGCCCGGCTACGGACAGCAGCCACCCTTCGGGCAGCAGCCCGGCGGATACCCGGGGCAGCCCGGTGGATATCCCGGCCAGCCCGGCGGCTATCCGCCCGGTTACAACGCCTTTCCCCAACAGCCCTATGCCAGTTGGGGTGCGCGGGTGGGCGCCCTCCTCATCGACCGATTGATCATCGGCGTGCCCGCCGCGATCTTCTACGGGATCGGCATCGCGATCGGCTCGAAGGATATGAACTGCGTCAACGACTCCAGCGACACCTCCTACAGCACTTCGTGCTCGGGCGGGCTGTCCGCCGGTGGCCTCGTGCTGATCCTCATCGGTGCGCTCATCGCGTTCATCGGCGGGCTGTATCTCATCTACATGGAGGGCACCAGCGGCCAGACCCCCGGCAAGAAGATGCTGGGCATCAAGCTGATCCGTGAAGCCGACGGCCAGACCCTCGGCTTCGGCATGGCCTTCGTCCGCCAGCTCTGCCATATCGTCGACAGCCTCGCCTGCTACCTCGGCTGGCTCTGGCCGCTCTGGGACGCCAAGCGTCAAACCTTCGCCGACAAGATCATCAGCAGCATCGTCGTCAAGGTCTGAACCCCACCAAACACCATGCCCGCCCGCACTTTCCAGTGCGGGCGGGCATGTTTGCATTGTCTCGACGCGAAGCGTCAGTTCAGGACGTCGACCAGGTCGATGACGAAGACCAGGGTCTTGCCGGAGAGGTGGTGGCCGCCGGACTCGCCGTAGGCCAGCTTCGGGGGGATGGTGAGCTGGCGGCGGCCGCCGACCTTCATGCCCGGGATGCCTTCCTGCCAGCCCTGGATCAGGCCGCGCAGCGGGAAGGTGATGGACTCGCCGCGGTCCCAGGAGGCGTCGAACTGCTCGCCCGTCTCGTACTCGACGCCCACGTAGTGGACGGTCACGTTGTCGCCCGGCTGAGCTTCCTTGCCCGTGCCCACTTCCAGGTCCTTGATCACGAGAGAGACGGGGGCGGGGCCGTCCTGGAACTCGATTTCCGGCTTGCTGCTCATGGGCTGTCCTCTTCGATTGGATCGGGATCGGGGTCACGATCACCTTAAGCCCCGAAGAAAGACCCGGCCGCAGCGGAGGCAGAATTGGGTCGATGGCCGAAGTAATCCGTATCGACGATCCCAGCGATCCGCGGGTCGCCGATTTCCGTGATCTCAACAATGCCGATCGGCGGCCCGACCTGCCCGGGGGCAAGGGATTGGTGATCGCCGAGGGTGTCGTTGTCGTACAGCGAATGCTGGCCTCGCGGTTCCCGCCGTTCGCGCTGCTGGGCGTGGAACGCCGATACGAACAGCTCGAAGCCGATCTCGGTGGCGTCGATATTCCGTATTACCAGGCCAGCGCCGAGGTGATGGCACAGGTGGTGGGATTCCATTTGAATCGCGGCGTGCTCGCGGGCGCATTCAGGCCACGGGAGCTCACAGTGGACGAGGTGCTGGCGCAGGCCCGCACGGTGGCCGTGCTGGAAGGCGTCAACGACCACGAGAACATCGGCTCCATCTTCCGCAATGCCGCCGGATTGGGCGCGGACGCGGTCCTGTTCGGCGACCGCTGCTCGGATCCGCTCTACCGGCGCGCGGTGCGGGTCTCCATGGGCCACGTGCTGCGGGTCCCGTTCGCCCAGCTGCCGCCCTTCCCCGACGGCCTGGACCTGCTGCGCGACAAGGGTTTCCAGATCATCGCGCTGACCCCGAACCCGAAGGCCGACACCCTGGCCACCGCCATGACCGGCGACCGGGTGGCGCTGCTGCTCGGCGCGGAGGGCCCCGGCCTCACCGAGGAGACCATGCGGGCCAGCGACATTCGGGCCCGGATCCCCATGACGCCGGGCACCGATTCGCTTAATGTGGCCACCGCGGCCGCCATGGCCTTCTACGAGAGAGTGCGGACCCAGTGAGCCATCCACCCGACGGACCCTATGGATACGGCTATTCCGAACCCACCCCGTGGGGCGCCGGGATCGCCACCGTGGCGCTGGTGGCCGGGCTGACCGCGGCGGGCGTCTACGCGTTCGGGGCGGCGCTGGCCCAGATACATCCGGCGCTGTCGGTGGTGGTCAATCTGATCGCCGTCGGCGGTGCCGCGCCGACCGCGTGGCGCTGGCGGTACGCGCCGGTGACCCGTTGGGTGATCGTCGGATTGGCGGCCGGGGTCGCGCTGGCCTGGCTGGCCCTGCTGCTCTCGGCCGGGTCAGGAGACTCGGTCGCGTCCGCGTAGCCAGCGCAGTAGCCCGCGCTTGCCGTCGTGTTCGGCGGGCGGCGCGGCGACCTCGGGTTCCAGCTTGGGCGCCTCCCCCTTGGGGAACAACGAGAACCCGCACACCTCGATCTCCTCGGCGGTCAGCGCATCCCCGGAAACCTTGCCGCGGTAGCGGAATCCGAGCCATTCCTGATTGGCGGCATCGGCGAAATCGGGCGGATCGAACGGCAGCAGTTGCGGGTCCGGCAGTTCGCCGGGCGCGAGTTCGATGGGGTATTCGCCCGCCCAGTGCGGCCGCTCCCACACCCGCGGCATGCCCTCGTCCTCGAGAATATTGACCCGGGTCGCGCTGAAGGAGCGGCGGAATTCGCCACGCTCCCAATAGGCGAACGCACCCCAGCCCAGCGACAGGTCGTAGGAGATGAGGTAGGTGGCCTCGGAGGCGAGCGGGCGCACCAGCAGCTCCGGCAGTTTGGTCGGGCGCGGCAGGGCGGCCTGGGTGGAGCACACGACGGTGACGCCGGGATAGCAACCGATGTAGACGGATTCGGGATCGGGCCCGGCCCACACCTTCATGGTGCCGGATGCGGCGGGCACCACATCGCGGTCGGGGTTGAGTTGTTTGGCGAGCGCGAAGGCGGCGTCCGGGTCGGGGCCCGGGTGTTCGCGCAGCACCGCCACCGGATCGGGGGCGTCGACGTACCACAGGGATGAGACCGTTGACGGCATCGACGTCACCTCCCTCTAGTCATTGCACACAAGCTAGCTAACTTTGAGCAATACTAGGCGGCCGAACGTCGGCGTCGACGCGCATCGGCCCGGCAATGACCGCCAACGGAATTGAATCTACCCTGGCAGGCCGCCGAATGTGGCTGTTGCGGACGTCGTTTCCCGGCGCGCCGGAGAACGGAATGCTAGCGGCAATCCGCTAGCAACCGAATTCGCAGAGGTGGCTCAGTGGCCGGAGCTGCGCACCCCTAGGAGCACGTCTTCCCAGGACGGCATCGGGGCCTTGCCGCCACGCTTGGCGCGATTCGCCTTCTGCGCGTTCGGCTTCGCGGCGGGCGCGGCCGGGGCGGGAGCCGGTTCCGGGGTGACCTCCGCGGCCGGGGCGGCCGGAGCCGGCGGGGTCGCGGGAGCGGTCGGCGCCGCGGGGGCCGGAACCGCCGGAGCCTGGGGCTCTTTCGCGGCCGGAGTCGTGGGCGGGGCAGCCGGGGCCGGAGCCGTGGGCGCGGCGGCCGTCACGACCGGCACAGTGCCGTCGCCGACGGCGGCGCGCTGCTCGAAGTAGTCCTCCGAGTTCGCCTGCTTGGCGACCCGGGCGGGCGCGGAATCGTAGTCGGCCGCGCGCTCCTCACGCGGTGCGGGGGCGGGGGCCGGAGCCTCCTCCACCGCGACGTCGTTCTGATCCGGCAGGATGGTCGCCAGGCCGCGCAGCGCGCGCCCGAAATCCGGGTCGATCAGATCCGAGGCGGGGTCATCGAGCGGGACCACCGAGCCGCCGTGCGCGTCCGGCTGGTAGCGCCAGTGCGCGGCGATCACGGAACGGCCCGCCTGCCACTGCAATTGGGCCACCCAGTAGCCCTTCTCGTCCTTCCAGGCATCCCATTCGGCGACCTCGATATTGTGGCCGCGCTCGGCGAAGGCGGCCGACACGATCTCGATCAGGGTCTCGATGGCGGGACCGTCGTTGCGGACGGGGTGCGCCTTCTGCGCCAGCTCGGCGGCCCGGGCGCGTTCCAGCAGAACGGGATACGCGAAACGCTCGACGCGCGAGAGCGGCATGCCGGACTCTTCGGTGACCTGCTCCACCGAGGCACCGGCACGGATACGAGCCTGGATATCGCGTGGGCGCATCGTCGCTTCCGTCTCGATCTCGATTTGGCCGAACCGTGCAAGATCTCCGCGGGCAGCGGCGCGCAGTTTGTCATCGGCGGCGAGCCGGTACTTCTGGCCGCTCTCGGTATCGATGCACACGATGTGCGTGGAATCGGGCGTCAATCCGATCACTCGAAGTTCACGCACCGTTACCTCCTGTTCGCTGCGTCCCTCACAGCTATAGCTAGGCTCGCGACACCGCCCACGTTCTGGAACAGTAGTGCACTTCTGTTAATCATGGGGCAAGACACGCGGCGCGGAAATCTGTTCCCAGACTTCCGCGCCGCATTAGTGTGAGCGATTCGCCTCAGTGGCGAAACCGATTTCACGGTCCCTCGTTGATCGTGAAGAAACCGTGAACCGGTGCTGTTTTTACTGATCAGCCAAGCTTTTCGACGACCCAGTCGATGCAGCGGGTGAGCTGCGAGACATCCTCGGGGTCGATGGCCGGGAACATGCCGATGCGCAGCTGGTTACGTCCCAGCTTCCGGTACGGCTCGGTGTCCACGATTCCATTGGCGCGCAGCACCTTCGCGACGGCCGCGGCATCCACGGTGTCGGCGAAGTCGATGGTGCCGACAACCTGCGAGCGCAACGCCGGGTTCTGCACGAACGGCGTGGCGTACGCGCTGGTCTCGGCCCACGAGTACAGGCGCGAGGAGGAATCGGCGGTGCGCTTCACGGCCCAGTCCAAACCGCCGTTGCCATTGAGCCATTCGATCTGGTTGGCGAACAGCAACAGGGTGGCAAGCGCCGGGGTGTTGTAGGTCTGGTCCTTGGTGGAGTTGTCGACCGCGATCGGCAGCGACAGGAACTCCGGCGTCCAGCGACCCGAGTTCTTGATTTCCTCGACGCGCTCGAGCGCCTTCGGGCTCATCAGCGCGATCCACAGGCCACCGTCGGCGGCGAAGCACTTCTGCGGCGCGAAGTAGTACACGTCGGTGTCGGCGATGTTCACCGGCAGGCCGCCCGCGCCGGAGGTGGCGTCGATGGCGACCAGGGCGTGGTCCGAGTTCGCCGGACGCGACACCGGAATGGCGACACCGGTGGAGGTCTCGTTGTGGGCCCAGCCGATCAGGTCGACCGAGGGGTCCGAGGTCGGCTCGGGGGCGTCGCCCGGCTCCGACTTGACCACGATCGGGTCACCGATGAACGGGTTGCCCTTGGCGACCGAGGCGAACTTCGAGGAGAACTCACCGTTGCTCAGGTGCAGCGACTTCTCGCGGATCAGGCCGAAGGCGGCGGCATCCCAGAACGCGGTGGTGCCACCGTTGCCCAGCACGACCTCGTAACCGTCGGGCAGGGAGAACAATTCGCGCAGACCGGAGCGCACCCGCGCCACCACGTCCTTGACCGGCTTCTGCCGGTGGGAGGTGCCGAACACCGAAGCGCCGGTATCCACCAGGGACTGCAACTGCTCGGGACGCACCTTGGAAGGTCCGCAGCCGAACCGTCCGTCGGCGGGCTTGAGATCGTCGGGGATGGTCGGGAACGCAGAGGTCATGGCGACAAGGGTAAAGGTGCTATCACCCGTGTACGCGAGGGGGTCCGGCCCCGAAAAACCTTCCGACCCCCACGTTTGGCGTCCCTTGTTTCGCCCCGCCACAAACCCGCGCGTAACGCTGTGGCACGAACCACACACCCATTACGGTTTACCGCCATGGACATGGCCGCACACGAGCGACCGAGCACCACCCCCGACCTGCCGCCCGCTTCCGCCCCCAGCACACCCCCGGCAGCGACTCCCGGACCACCGCCTCGCCGGCAAGACCCCTTGCCCCGCCCGCCCCTCGGCCTGATGGCCCGCCTGTCCTCGCAATTCGGCTCCCGCGGCCTCACCCGCCGCGGCCCCACCCTCGACGACGCGGCCCGCCGCGAACTCCTGTTGCACGGCACGGAGGGCACCGCCACCATCCTGAGTGTCCGCAGCGCCGCCAAACCTGCACCGGCCCAGCCCGATTCGATGCCACTCCCCCAACGCGACTCCGCCCAGGCCGATATTCGCACCCGGGCCGAGAAGCGGGTGGATGCCCGCGCCGCGGCCGACCGGCGGGCGGAGAGCCGCGCGGCGGATGCGGCCGAGCCGGGGCAGCAGTTCTGGGTGCGAATCCAACTCGAGGATCGGCACGCGTACGAGACACGGGTGCGGCAGCGGGTCAGTGCGGCCGATCGGGAATGGATGCAGCCGGGCGACATCGTGTGCTGCCGGGTCGACCCCGGTGACCACGACCGGGTGGTGCTGTATCTGCCCGCGCCCGAGGAGACTTCGCGCACCAATATCGCCAAGATCCTGGCCGACGGGCGGCGGGCCCGCGCCACCGTGCTGGCCGCCACGCCCGTCGCGGCCGACTACACCGGGCGCGACGATCCGGTGCTGCGGCTGGATCTGGAACTGCGGGCGTGGGACGAGCCGACCCCGTGGCGGGTGCGGGTGGTGCAGCCGGTCCCGTTGTCCGCCATGGAGTTGATCGACCTGGGCCGCCACCTCGAGGTCGCCTTCTTCACCGTCGACCGCGGCGAATCGGTGGCCGTCGACTGGGCCGCCTCCCGAGAGGTGTGACGGCTCTCGCGGGAGATGTTCAGGGCAGGTGCACGAATTGGAAGCCGTTGGCCTTCAGCGCGGGCAGGGCGGCGAGCATGCCCGCGCCGGTGCCGGACTTGGGGCGGTGCATGTGGGCCAGCGAGATGCCGCCCGACTTGGCGGCGGTCATGTTCTGCTGCACCACGGCCGCGGCGGCGGTCGCGCCGAAATCGGCGTTGACCGAATAGCCGACCGGGGTCTCACCCAATTCCTTGACGATGGCCACGGCCACGTCGTCGTAATGCGCGGTGCCTGCCCGGAAGAACCGTGGGCCGTGACCGGTGAGCGCGGCAATGCGCTGATGGTTTCCCCACACCTCGTCCACCGCGGCCTGTGCGGAAGCGGTGCCCTTGATCTCGTAGGCGGCACGTCCGGTCACCGACAGCGGGCAGTGCGCGGTCCCGTGATTGCCGATCTCGAAGAGCGGATTGCTCGCCAACTGGGTGGCGCGCGCCGGATTGGCGTCGATCCAGCGCTTGTTCAGGAACAGGGTCGCCGGGATCTGCTGCGCCTGCAGGAAAGCCAGCAGGTTCTCGTCGATGTCGTTGTTGCCGGGTCCGCCGCAGGCGTCGAAGGTGACCGCGAACTGCTTACCGGTGGCATTGAATCCGGAGATGATGCCGTCGATATCGGTGCCCCACGCCTGCGGCTTCTGCCCGGCGAACTTGCCGGCGACGGCGTCCGGATTGACGGCGGAGAAGGGTAACCGCGCCGGCGCGGTGGCCGGATCGGCCGAACCGCGCGGCGGTTCCAGGATGCGATCGGACGAATTACCGCTCGCCACGCCGCATCCGGCGGTGGCGAGGCTCGCGGCGAGCGCCGCGCCCGCGGCGAAGAGGCCGCGCCTGGAAAGTCCTGCGTCGAGCACCGATGCAGGTTATGTGAATCCGATCTCGGAGGCCAGGACCCGAATCACGTTTGTTTCAACCGTCGCGGTCCGGCAACCGGTTCACCACGGTTGTTGGGGCTGTTGTAATCCACTGTTCGACCGCAGGATTCACGGCGAGAGCGGCTTCGAGTTCATGCCATCGGCCGAATTGCCCCAGACTGTAGCCTGCTCGACCGAATCAACCGTTTCGCAAGGAATCGAATGACATACCCGAACAACCCTTATCCGCAGCAGCCGCAGCAACCGCAGCAGCCCGGATACGGCTACCCGCCCGCCGATCAGCCCGCCCCCGGCGGCTACGGCGCTCCCCAGCCCGGCTACGGCGCGCCCCAGCAGCCCGCGTACGGCGCTCCCCAGCCCGGTTACGGTGCGCCGCAGCCTGGTTACGGCGCCCCGCAGCAACCGGCTTACGGCGCACCGCAACCCGCGTACGAGGCGCCCAAGCCCGCCTACGACGCCCAGCCGGCCTACGGCGCTCCCCAGCAGCCGGCCTATGGTGCCCCGCAGCAGCCCGCTTACGGCGCACCGCAACCCGCGTTTGGCGCGCCGCAGCCCGCCTATGCTCCGTTCGGGGGATACGGGGCACAGTATGCGAGCTGGGGCGCGCGAGTCGGCGCGTACTTCATCGACTACCTGATCGTCATGGTGCCCGCCGCCATCCTGTACTTCATCGCGGGTGCCGCCGGCACCTCGAAGGTGGAGTGCACCACCAGCAGCAGCTACGACGTCAACTGCACCGGTGGCGGGATGAACGCCTTCGGCTACATCCTGATGCTGCTGGCCTTCGCGATCAGCATCGGTGGCAACCTGTACCTCTCGTACCTCGAGGGCACCACCGGACAGACCATCGGCAAGAAGACCGTCGGCATCAAGCTGGTGCGCGAAAGCGACGGTCAGCCGGTCGGTTTCGGTCTCGCCTTCGGCCGCAAGCTGCTGCACGTCGTCGACGCCCTGCCCTGCTACATCGGCTTCCTGTGGCCGCTGTGGGATGACAAGAAGCAGACCTTCGCCGACAAGATCGTCAAGACGATCGTCGTCCAGGCGTGATCTGAAGCTCGAAAAATAATGGCCCGCAGCGAATCTCGCTGCGGGCCATTATTCGTTCGATCGAATTACTTGTGCGACACCAGGTCCCAGCCCGATACCGTCTCCGGCTGGCGCGGGGCCGGGCCGGTGTAGATGGCGGCCGGGCGGACCAGCTTGCCGAGCTTTTTCTGCTCGAGGATGTGCGCACACCAGCCGGCGGTGCGGCCACAGGTGAACATGGCGGGCATCATGTGCGCCGGGACCTCGGCGAAGTCCAGGATCACGGCGGCCCAGAATTCGACATTGGTCTCGATGGCGCGGTCGGGGCGACGCTCACGCAGCTCGGCCAGGGCGGCCTGCTCCAGCGCGGCGGCGACCTCGTAGCGCGGGGCGCCGAGGCGCTTGGCGGTCTCGCGCAGCACCTTGGCGCGCGGGTCCTGGGCGCGGTAGACGCGGTGCCCGAAGCCCATCAGCTTTTCCTTGCGGTCCAGGATGCCCTTGACCAGAGCCCGTGCGTCGCCGGTCTTCTCGACCGCTTCGATCATGGGCAGCACGCGGGCCGGGGCGCCGCCGTGCAACGGGCCGGACATGGCGCCGATGGCGCCGGACAGCGAGGCCGCCACGTCGGCGCCGGTGGAGGCGATGACGCGGGCGGTGAAGGTGGAGGCGTTCATGCCGTGCTCGGCGGCCGACACCCAGTAGGCGTCGATGGCCTCGACGTGGCGCGGGTCCGGGTCACCCTTCCAGCGGGTCATGAACCGCTCGGTAATGGTGGTGGCCTCGTCGATCTTGGCCTGCGGCACGGCGGGCTGGTAGATGCCGCGCGCCGACTGCGCGACGTAGGACAGCGCCATCACCGAGGCACGGGCGAGGTTCTCGCGCGCGGTGTCGTCGTCGATGTCGAGCAGCGGCTGGTAACCCCAGATCGGGGCCAGCATGGCCAACCCGGCCTGCACATCCACGCGCACGTCACCGGTGTGAATCGGCAGCGGGAAGGGCTCGGCCGGCGGTAGGCCGCGGCCGAATTCGCCGTCCACGAGCAGGGCCCAGACATCACCGAAGGTGACTCGATTCGCGACGAGGTCCTCGATGTCGACGCCGCGGTAGCGAAGCGCACCGCCGTCCTTGTCGGGTTCGGCGATATCGGTGGTGAAGGCTACGACGCCTTCCAGACCGCTCACGAAGCCGTCCGGGACGACATTGGTGGGTACCGCAGCGCTGGCAGTCATGTTGTGACTCTCCTTGCAAATCGGGCTGCCCGATCCTTGGGCAGCCACGCCGATCATTTGCGAGCTTAACGCGAGCATTACCGCGGAGTAACGTCTGCCCCATGGTTGACCAGGAGAAATTCGCCACTGCAGACCTTGACATCGCGGCCCTGCGGGTCGAGTACGGAGTCGATCAGGGCGACAATCATCCGGGCCGGGAAACCGACCTCGACGAGACCTGGCTGGCCGACGGCTGGGAGCCGTTGCTGCGCAACTGGATCGAGCACGCCACCAGCGCGGGCCTGACCGACCCCAACTCCATGGTGCTGAGCACCATCGAAGTCACCGAAACCGGGCCGAAGCCGTCCTCGCGAACGGTGCTGTGCAAGGGGCTCTCTCCCGAGGGTGTGACTTTTTACACTAATTACGAATCGTTCAAGGGCCGCCAGCTCACCCAAACCCCCTATGCCTCGGCCACTTTCGTCTGGCAGGCGATGGGGCGGCAGGTGACGGTGCGCGGGCCGGTGCACCGGGTGTCCGCCGAGGCCACCGAGGTGTACTGGCAGTCCCGGCCGCGCGGCTCCCGGCTCGGCGCGTGGGCCTCGGAACAGTCGCGGCCCATCGCCTCACGGGCGGATCTGGATCGCCAGATGGATCTGACCGCCGAGCGCTTCACCGATGTCACCGACATCCCGGTGCCCCCGTTCTGGGGCGGATTCCAGATCCAGCCGGAGACCGTCGAGTTCTGGCAGGGCCGCCGCAGCCGCATGCACAACCGCATCAAGGTGACGCTGGAACCGGGGAACACGGACGTGTCCGCCATGAAAATCGAACGGCTCCAACCTTGATGAGATATTTCACTTCCAAATGATGGGATGATCGGTCCAAAACTGATAGCCAAGCACTGTTTCGCCTGGCTAATGTCGTGTCGGTGAAGCTGCTCGCCGACATAACTCCATTACGGAATCCTGATTACCGCCGGTTGTGGACCACCGGCGTCATCACGGTCATCGGCGCTCAGCTCTCCGTAGTCGCGGTCCCCAAGCAGCTCTACGACATCACCCACAGCTCTTCGTATGTGGGCCTTGCGGGACTCTTCGGCCTGATCCCGTTGATCGTGTTCGGCCTGTGGGGCGGTGCGCTCGCCGACGCCATGGACCGCCGGAAAATGCTGCTCATCACCAGCGCGGGCACCGGCATCACCTCCCTCGCCTTCTGGGCCCAGGCCGCGGCCGGGCTGAACAATCCGTGGCTGGTACTGATCCTGTTCTCGGTACAGCAGGCGTTCTTCGCCATGAATCAGCCCGCGCGCAGCGCCATCTACCCGCGCCTGCTGCCGCCCGAACAGCTGCCCGCAGCCAACTCGCTGAGCATGACGGTCATGCAGTTCGGCGCGATCGCCGGTCCCGTGCTGGCGGGCATGCTGATTCCGTTCGCGGGCCTGTCCACGCTCTACCTGATCGACTCGATCGCCCTGCTGGCCACGCTGTGGGCCATCTGGAAGCTGCCGCCCATCCCGCCGCACGGCGAGTCGCGGCGGGCGGGCCTGCGCGAGGTGTTCGACGGGTTCGCCTACCTGGCCACCCAGCGGATCCTGCTGGCCTCGTTCGCGGTGGACGTGGTGGCCATGGTGTTCGGCATGCCGCGCGCCCTGTTCCCGCAGATCGCGCAGGACAGTTTCGGCGATTCCGCTTCCGGCGGAACGGCTTTGGGTCTGCTGTTCGCGGCCATGTCGGTCGGTGCGGTGTTCGGCGGGGTGTTCTCGGGCTGGCTGACGCGGGTGCGCCGACAGGGCCTGGCCGTGGTGGTGTGCATCGTGCTGTGGGGTGCGGGCATGGTCGGGTTCGGGCTGGCCGTGGGCCTGGCCGGGCACGGGCTGACCGTGACGCTCGCACTCTGGATCGCGCTGGCCTGCCTGGCTTTCGGCGGTGCCGTGGACATGTTCTCGGCGGCGCTGCGCACCACCATGCTGCAGTCGGTGGCGACCGATGAGATGCGCGGTCGGCTGCAGGGCGTGTTCATCGTTGTCGTGGCGGGTGGACCGCGCATCGGTGATGTTGCGCACGGTTTCGCGGCTGCGGCCGTGGGTACTGCTGCAGCGGCGGCGGGCGGTGGCGTCCTGGTGGTGATCGGCATGATGATCGCGGCCGTGGCGTTCCCCGCATTCGTCCGATACCGCGTGGCACGTGCGCATTCGGAGGTGCAGCTCGCCTGAAGTTTTCGAGAGTGATGCAGATAGCACATGACCGCCGCTAGGCTCACCTGCGAACGATGTGACTGTGAGGTAGCAAAGAGCGACCCTCATTGGTCGGGCGTAGTGGACAGCGGCTAGCGTTGAGGCAAGCGCATCGCGCGCCGACCGCGTCCGGTGCCTACGGTTACAAGCCTGAGAGGGATCCTTCCGTGCCCGCTGAGAACATCATCAACGTCGACGACGACGCCAAGCCGGTACTCCAATACCCGGGCGGCGAGTACCCGATGACCGTCGCCAAGGCCGTCGAGGGCAACGACGGGATCGACCTGGGCAAGCTGCTGGCCAGCACCGGGTACGTCACCTACGACCCCGGTTTCATGAACACCGCGTCGACCAAGTCGGCGATCACCTACATCGACGGTGAAGCGGGCATCCTGCGCTACCGCGGCATCCCGATCGAGCAGCTGGCCGGCAAGTCGACCTTCATCGAGGTCAGCTACCTGCTCATCTACGGCGAGCTGCCGACCCAGGCCCAGCTGGACGACTTCACCGACCGCATCCGTCGCCACACCCTGCTGCACGAGGACCTGAAGCGGTTCTTCGACGGCTTCCCGCGCAACGCGCACCCGATGCCGGTGCTGTCCTCCGCGGTGAACGCGCTGTCGGCGTACTACCAGGACTCGCTGGACCCGCGCGATCCCGAGCAGGTCGAGCTATCCACCATCCGACTGCTGGCCAAGCTGCCGACCATCGCGGCCTACGCCTACAAGAAGTCGGTCGGTCAGCCGTTCCTCTACCCGGACAACTCGCTGTCGCTGGTGGAGAACTTCCTGCGGATGACGTTCGGCTTCCCGGCCGAGCCGTACGAGGTCGACCCCGAGGTCGCCGCCGCGCTGGACATGCTGCTCATCCTGCACGCCGATCACGAGCAGAACTGCTCGACTTCGACCGTGCGCCTGGTCGGTTCGTCCGACGCCAACCTGTTCACCTCGGTGTCCGGTGGCATCAACGCGCTGTGGGGCCCGCTGCACGGCGGCGCCAACCAGGCCGTGCTGGAGATGCTCGACGACATCAAGGCCAACGGCGGTGACGTCAAGGAGTTCATCCGCAAGGTCAAGAACAAGGAAGACGGCGTGAAGCTCATGGGCTTCGGGCACCGCGTCTACCGCAACTACGACCCGCGCGCGACCATCGCCAAGCAGCACGCCGACAACATCCTGGCCAAGCTGGGCGGCGACGACCAGCTCTTCGGGATCGCCAAGGCGCTGGAAGAGGCCGCGCTCACCGATGAGTACTTCATCGAGCGTCGCCTGTACCCGAACGTCGACTTTTACACCGGCGTCATCTACCGCGCCATGGGCTTCCCGACCCGCATGTTCACCGTGCTGTTCGCCATGGGCCGCCTGCCGGGCTGGATCGCGCACTGGCGGGAAATGCACCGCGAGCCGCTGAAGATCGGCCGTCCGCGCCAGATCTACACCGGCTACGGCGAGCGCGACTACATCGAGATCAACGGTCGCTGACACGCTTTCGGCTGAGACCAGGAAAACCCCGCCCCACGCATTGTGGAGCGGGGTTTTTCGTTGCAAGGACTTGTTAAGGATCTTGATGGCCCGGCACGGCAATCTTGTTCCTGTAAGCGGGAAACGAACACACGGGGGCCGAAACAGTATGGGCCGCAGGGACATACGGGAAGGCAGGAAATCATCGGAGCTTTGACGGACTCGTAATCGGTTCGGGGGAACCGAAAGCGGGGGGATCGGGGGATCCG
>NZ_BAAGTC010000025.1:0-174499 GCF_054782115.1 Nocardia heshunensis
TCGAATTGGCGCGCGCCGAGGGCGCGACGCTGTTCATGGTCGTGCACACTGCGCTCGCGGTCCTGCTCTCGCGCCTGTCGGGCTCCGACGACATCGCCATCGGCACCCCGATGGCCGGTCGTGGCGAGGCCGTACTGGACGACCTGATCGGCATGTTCGTCAACACACTGGTGTTCCGCACCCAGGTCGACGGCGGGGAACCGTTCAACATTCTGCTGGCGCGCCAGCGCGAGACCGACATCCAGGCCTACGCCAACGCCGACGTGCCGTTCGAGCGCCTGGTCGAGGTGCTCAACCCGGCCCGCTCCACCGCGCGCCACCCGCTGTTCCAGGTGGGTCTGTCCTTCCAGAACCTGACCCGCTCCACCCTGGAACTGCCGGGGCTGAGCGTGTCCGGCCTGGACGTGGACACCGAGCTGTCGCAGTTCGACCTGCACCTCATCGTCTCCGACATCTACGGTGAAGACGGTGCGGCACAGGGCATCACGGGCATCCTGACCTACGCCACCGATATCTTCGACCGCGACACCGTGGACGGCTTCGCGCAACGATTCGTGCACCTGCTGCGCGCCATCGTCGCCGCACCGCGCACCACGGTCGGGGCGATCGAGCTACTGGCCCCGGCCGAGCGGACCGAGATCCTCGAGGCGCGCAATGCGACCGCGCACCAGGTGGATTCGAGCGCGACGCTGGTCTCGATGCTCAATGCGACCGTGGCGGCCAAGCCGACCGCGATCGCGCTCATCGGGCCCGACGGGCAGACGCTGACCTACGCCGAACTCGGCGCACGGGTCAACGGACTTGCCCGGCACCTGATCTCGCTGGGCGTGGGCCCGGAGGCACGGGTGGCGCTGGCGCTGCGGCGCTCGGTGGATCTGGTCGTGGCGATGTACGCGGTGTCGGTCGCCGGTGGTGCGTATGTGCCGGTGGATCCGGATCAGCCTGCCGAGCGGACCGGGTACATCCTGGAAACCGCCGCGCCGGTGTGTGTGCTGACCAATGCCGACGCCGAGTTCTCGACCGATGTCGCGCCGCTGGTGCGGATGGACGAGATCGCGGCCGGCGCCAACCTCGGCCCGGTCACCGATTTCGAGCGGGTCGCCCCGCTGCGGCCCGAGCACACGGCCTACGTCATCTTCACTTCCGGCTCGACCGGTCGGCCGAAGGGTGTGGCGCTGCCGCATGCGGCGATCGCCAACCAGTTGCAGTGGAAGACGTCGGAATTCGGGCTCGGCGCGGATGATGCGGTGCTGCTCAAGACGGCCGCGACGTTCGACTTGTCGGTGTGGGAGTTCTGGTCGGCCGCCGTGTCCGGTGGTCGTCTGGTCATCGCTTCCGCTGACGGACACCGTGATCCGGCGTACCTCAACGAGCTGATGGCTCGCGAACGGGTCACCACGCTGCACGTGGTGCCGTCCATGCTGGACTCGCTGCTCACCGAAGCCGAAGGGACGCTGACGGATTCGCTGCGTCGCGTGCTGGCCATCGGCGAGGCGTTGCCCGCATCCGTGGCGCAGCGCTTTCGCACCGGGAACCCGGACGCTGGGCTGTTCAACCTCTACGGTCCGACCGAAGCCGCAGTGTCCATCACCAGCCACCGGGTTACCGACGCCGACTCCGGCGCGGTGTCCATCGGTGTGCCGGAATGGAATTCGCAGGTCTACGTCCTCGATGCACGTCTGAACCTGGTGCCCGACGGTGTCGCCGGTGAGCTGTATCTTGCCGGTGCGCAGCTGGCACGCGGCTACTTCGCGCGTCCGGATCTGACGGCGGATCGGTTCGTGGCCAACCCGTTCGCGGTGGGCGAGCGCATGTACCGCACCGGCGACCTTGTCGCCTGGAATGACGGCGAGCTCGATTACCGGGGTCGTACCGACTTCCAGGTGAAGATCCGTGGCTTCCGTATCGAGCTGGGTGAGATCGAGGCTGCGCTGCTCGCGCTGCCGGAGATCGCGCAGACCGCCGTGATCGCCAAGCAGGATGCCCGCACGGGTGACCGTCTGGTCGCCTACCTGGTGCCGACCGGCTCGGGTGTGGATGTGCCGCTGGTGAAGTCGGCGCTGAGCTCGGCGCTGCCGTCCTACATGGTGCCGTCGGCGTTCGTGGTCCTCGAGGCGCTGCCGCTCAATGTGAACGGCAAGCTGGACCGCAAGGCACTGCCCGAGCCCGAGTTCGAGACCACGGCCTTCCGTGCCCCGTCCACGCCGATCGAAGAGATCGTGGCGGGCGTCATCGCGGACGTGCTCGGTGTCGAGCGGGTCGGTGCGGATGACGACTTCTTCGCCCTCGGCGGCAACTCGCTGCTCGCCACCCAGGTCGCCGCGCGTATCGGCGCGGCCCTGGATGCGCGGGTGCCGGTGCGTGCCGTGTTCGAGGCGTCGACCGTCTCCGGGCTGGCCGCCAAGGTCGAGCAGCATGCCGGAGCGGGAGATCGCAAGGCGCTGACCGCCGGACCGCGTCCGGAGAATGTGCCGCTGTCGCTGGCACAGCAGCGCATGTGGTTCCTCAACCAGTTCGACACCGCCTCGGCCGCGTACAACGTGCCCGTCGCGGTGCGGTTGACCGGTGCGCTGGATGTGGAGGCGCTGCAGCAGGCCGTCGCCGATGTGATCGGACGCCACGAGACGCTGCGCACCATCTACCCGCAGGTGAACGGTGCGGCGACGCAGGCGATCGTGCCTGCCGCGCAGGCGGTTCCGGATCTGACGCCGATCGTGGTGTCGGTGGACTCGGTGACCGAGCGGATCGCCGCGGTCATCGGTACCGGGTTCGACGTGACCGTCGAGGTTCCGGTGCACGCCAAGCTGTTCCGCGTCGACGGCAGCACGGAGTCCATGGGCGGCTCCGCCGCCGCGGTCGAGCACGTGCTCGTCTTCGTCACCCATCACATCGCCGCCGACGGCTGGTCCATGGGCCCGCTCACTCGCGACGTCATGGTGGCCTACGCCTCCCGCGCCGCCGGTGTCGCGCCCGCCTGGGCTCCGCTGCCGGTGCAGTACGCCGACTTCTCCATCTGGCAGCGCGAGCTGCTCGGTGCCGAGGACGACGCCACCAGTCTCATTGCCTCGCAGGCCGATTACTGGCGCACCGCGCTGGCCGACCTGCCCGACGAGCTGAACCTGCCCTCGGATCGGCCGCGCCCCAATGCGCAGTCCTTCCGCGGCGGCCGGGTGTTGTTCCCGATCGGCAACGATCTGCACCGCGGGCTGCAGCAGATCGCGCGCACCAATAACGCGACCATGTTCATGGTCGTGCACACGGCGCTCGCGGCCTTCCTGGCTCGACTGTCCGGTACCACCGACATCGCCATCGGCGCGCCCATCGCGGGCCGTGGCGAGGCCGAGCTGGACGACCTGATCGGCATGTTCGTCAACACCCTGGTGCTGCGCACCGAGGTGACGGGACGCGAGAGCTTCACCGAGCTGCTGGCGCGCGCCAAGGACAGTGACCTGCAGGCGTTCGCGCACGCCGACATTCCGTTCGAGCGGCTCGTCGAGCTGCTCAACCCGGAACGCTCCACCGCGCGGCACCCGCTGTTCCAGGTGGCGCTGTCGTTCGAGAACCTGCCCGACAGCTCCTTCGAGCTGCCCGCGCTGCGGGTCGCGGCGGTCGAGTTCGAGAACGAGGTCGCCAAGTTCGACCTGCAGCTCACGCTGACCGAGGCCGAGCCGGGTCAGGGCATGTATGCCGAATTCGGTTACGCCCGTGACCTGTTCGATCAGGAGACCGTGGAGGGCTTCGCGGAGCGGTTCACCCGACTGCTCGGCGAGATCGTCGCCGCGCCGCGCGTCCCGGTCGGCGACCTGTCGATCCTCGCCGAGGACGAGCGCGCGGATCTGATCTCGCGCACCGGCGGACCGGCCATCGCGCCGCGCACGCTGCCCGAGCTGCTGGCCGATGCTGTCGCCAACAACCCGGTCGGCGAGGCGGTCGTCTTCGACGGGCAGGGTCTCGGCTACGCCGAACTCGACGCGGCCTCCTCGCGCCTGGCGCGCGTGCTCATGGAGCGCGGGGCCGGGCCGGAAACCCGTGTGGCCGTGGCCATCCGGCGTTCGTTCGAATCGGTGCTGGCCATCTGGGCCGTCGCCAAGTCGGGTGCGGCGTTCGTGCCGGTCGATCCGTCCTACCCGGGCGATCGCATCGCGCACATGGTCGACGACTCCGGCGCGGTGCTGGGTCTGACCGTCGACGCCGAGCTCGAGGGGCTGCCGCCGGTCAAGAGCCTGGCGGGCTGGATCTCGCTCGACGATCCGATGGTGCAGGCCGAAATCGCCTCGCACTCGGCCGAACCCGTCACCGACACCGAGCGGTGGGCTCCGGTCCGGCCGGAACATGTTGCCTACGTGATCTACACGTCGGGCACCACGGGTGTGCCGAAGGGCGTCGTGGTCACCCACGCCGGTCTGGCCAACTTCGCGGTCGAGCAGGTGGTCCGCTACGGGCTCGACTCCGGTTCGCGGACACTGCATTTCGCGTCGCCGTCGTTCGACGCTTCCATCCTGGAATTCCTGCTCGCCGTGGGCGCGGGCGGCACCATGGTGGTCGTCGCGCCGGGCGTCTTCGGTGGTGCGGAACTGTCGGAGCTGATGCAGCGCGAGCGGGTCACGCACGCGTTCATCACCCCGGCGGCGCTGTCGACCTTCGATCCCAAGGGGCTGGATTCGCTGCGGGTGCTGGTCGCCGGTGGTGAAGCGGTGTCGCCGGATGTGGTCGCCAAGTGGGCGGTTCCGATTCCCGACGGGACCCTGCGGGACGGCGCGACCCGCGCGTTCCACAATGCCTACGGCCCGACCGAGGCCACCGTCGCCACCAATATCAGTGGCGCGCTGGCGGCGGGTGAGCCGGTCACCATCGGTGGACCGATTCGCGGCATGCGGGCCATGGTGCTGGATGCGCGGTTGCGTCCGGTGCCGGTCGGCGTCGCGGGTGAGCTGTACGTGGCTGGTATTCAGCTGGCGCGTGGCTACCACGAGCGGCCCGGCTTGAGTGCCGAGCGGTTCGTCGCCGACCCGTACGCGGCCGGTGAGCGCATGTACCGCACCGGTGACGTCGTGCGGTGGACCGCAGACGGCACCGTGGAGTACGTGGGCCGCAATGACTTCCAGGTCAAGGTGCGTGGTTTCCGCATCGAACTGGGGGAGATCGACGCGGCGCTGGTCTCGCACGAGTCCGTGGACTTCGCGGTCACCGTGGGACACAAGACTGCTGCCGGTGCGACCGTGCTCGCGGCCTATGTGTTGCCGGTGCCGGGTCAGACCATCGACACCGCTGCTCTGACCGAGCATGTCGCCGGTCGACTGCCGGAATACATGGTGCCGACGGCGATCACGGTTCTCGACGCGATCCCGTTGACCCCCGCGGGCAAGCTCGATCGCCGGGCGCTGCCCGAACCGGTGTTCACCGCGCGCGACTTCCGCGCTCCGGTCACCGAAATGGAAGCGGCCATCGCGGAGGTCTTCGCGGAGCTGCTCGGGGCCGAGCAGGTCGGCGCGGACGACTCGTTCTTCGCGCTCGGCGGTGACTCGATCCTGTCGATTCAGCTGGTCTCGGCGGCCAAGGCGCGCGGCATCGTGTTCTCGCCGCGCGACGTATTCGACAAGCGGACCCCGGCCGGGCTGGCCGAGGTCGCGACGCTGCGCGGGGAGACCGAGCAGGTCAAGCTGGCCGAGCTGCCGGGCGGCGGGGTCGGCGAGATTCCGCTGACGCCGATCATGCACGCGACGCTGTCGAGTGGGTCGTCGTTCGAACGGTTCTCGCAGACCATGCCGCTGCGACTGCCCGACGGCATCGACCGGCAGACGCTGGTCGGGGCGCTGTCCGCGGTGTTCGATCACCACGATGTGCTGCGGTCGCGACTGCGCGGGAACGCCACGGACGGCTTCGAATTCGAGGTGCTGCCGCGGGGTGACGTCGATGTCGACGCGCTGGTGCATCGAGTCGAGCTGGCCGGGGATGTCTCCGACGAGGAGCTGACCCGGGTCGGCAGCATCGAATTCGATGCCGCGCTCGGCCGCCTGGATCCGGCGAATGCCGTGATGGCGCAGTTCGTTTGGTTCGCCTTCGGCGGCCCCGACGAGACGCGCGTGCGTCGCGATGTGCTGCTGATCATCGCCCACCACCTGGTGGTCGACGGTGTCTCCTGGCGCATCCTGATTCCGGACCTGGGTCTGGCGTGGTCGCAGATCGCGTTCGATCAGCCGCTGGCGCTGCCCGAGACCGGGACGTCGCTGCGGCGCTGGGCGCACGCCCTCGTCGAGGAGTCGCGCAATCCGGAGCGGGTCGCGGAAATGCCGTTCTGGCAGCGGGTTACCGAGACGCCGGATCCGCTGCTGGGTTCACGGGCGTTCGATCCGAAGGTCGACACGTTCTCGACGCTCGAGCGCATCGAGGTCAGCGTGCCGGCCTCGGTCACCGAAGCTGTTTTGACCGCTGTCCCGGGCCTGTACCGCGGTGGCGTCAACGACGGTCTGCTGACGGCGCTGGCCATGGCGGTCACCCGCTGGCGTGGCCAGACCGCGGGCGGCTCCGCGCTGATCAAGCTCGAAGGCCACGGCCGCGAAGAGGAAATCGTTGCGGGCGCGGATCTTTCGCGCACGGTCGGCTGGTTCACCGCCGCCTTCCCGGTGCGACTGGATCTGCACGACGCCGACCTCACCGAAGCGTTCGCGGGCGGAAAAGCCCTGGGCGACATCGTGAAATCGGTCAAGGAACAGTTGCTGGCGCTGCCCGACAAGGGTCTGGGCTGGGGTCTGCTGCGCTACCTCAACCCCGAAACCGGCTCGCAGCTGCGGGATGTCGGCCAGATCAGCTTCAACTACCTGGGCCGCATGTCGGCGGGCGAGGTGCCCGAGGGCATGGCCGAACTCGGCTGGGTGCCCGTCGACGACCTGGGTCGCCTCGACGGCGACATGGACGCCGACATGCCCGCCAACGCCACCCTCGACATCAATGCCATCGTCACCGACGGTGAGGACGGCCCGCAGTTGGGTGCCGCCTTCTCCTTCCCGCGCGGGCTGCTCGAGCGGGAACGGGTGCAGGAGTTCGCGGACCTGTTCGTGGCGGCGCTGACCGCGCTGGCCACGCACACCAAGCGGCCCGAGGCCGGTGGCTTCACGCCGTCGGATCTGCCGCTGGTGCGGGTCGGCCAGTCCGATATCGAGGTGTGGGAGAAGTCCTACCCGGCGCTGTCGGACGTGTGGCCGCTCTCGCCGCTGCAGTCGGGTCTGCTGTTCCACGCGATGCTCACCCAGAACACGGTGGACGTCTACACCATTCAGACCGTGCTCGACCTGAGCGGTGTGGTGGACATCGACCGGCTGAAGGTGGCCGCGCAGGCCATTCTCGACCGGTACCCGAGCCTGCGGACCGCGTTCGTCACCGACTCCGACGGTCAAGCCCACCAGGTGGTGCTGGACCGGGTCGAGGCCCCGTTCAAGGTCATCGATCTCACGGATCTGCCGGAGGCCGAACGCAATCCGCGCATGCGGGAGCTGATCGCCGTCGAGCAGGCCGAGCACTTCGACCTGTCCGCCGCGCCGCTCATGCGGTTCACCGTGTTCCGCATCAACGACGAGCTGGTGCACCTCGTGATCACCACCCACCACATCCTGGTGGACGGCTGGTCCATGCCGCTGCTCATGCGCGACCTGCTGGTGCTGTACGCGGTGCGCGGGGACCTGTCGGCGCTGCCGCGGGTGGCGTCGTTCCGCAACTACCTGGCCTGGCTGGCCGGGCGGGACCGCAACGAATCCCTCGGGGCGTGGCGTCGCGCCCTGGCCGGGGTCAGCGAGCCGACCGCGCTCGCACCCGCCCCGACCCGGGACGAGAACTACGAAATCGGCCGCCACACCCTGGATATCGATGCCGAACGCACCCGCGCGCTCGCCAAGCGCGCCGGGGAACTCAACGTCACGCTCAACACGCTGATCCAGACCTCCTGGGCAGTGCTGGTCGGCCGCCTCACCGGGCGCAGCGACGTGGTGTTCGGCGCGACCGTGTCCGGCCGCCCCGGCGACCTGCCGGGCGTGGAATCCATGGTGGGTCTGTTCATCAACACGGTGCCGGTGCGCATCCGCGTCGATGACCGGTTGAGCATCGCGGGCCTGCTGCAGCGGGTCCAGAGCGATCAGGCCGAACTGCTCGAGCACCACCACATCGGACTGCCGGAGATTCAGCGGTTGGCCGGTGCCGGAGCGGAATTCGACACCATGATGGCGTTCGAGTCCTACCCGGTCGACAAGGACGCCATCGCGGCGGCCAGCTCCATCGACGGCATGTCGGTCAGTGGTGTCGGCATCAACGACAACACCCACTACCCGATGAGCCTGGTCGTGATGGCGGGCGAGAGCATCGACATCTCGATGCGCTACCTCGCCAGCCGCTTCAGCGCCGACGAGGTGGCCACCCTGGCCGCGCGGTTCAACCGCATCCTCGAGGCACTGCTCGGCGACCCGGAGGGCCTGGTCGGCGACATCGACATCCTCGATGCCGGTGAACGTGCCCGCATCCTCGCGGAAAGCACCGTCACCCCTGCGGATTCGGCCGTCGACGCCGCCCGCGTCGGCACCGCCACCGTGGCCAACGTGCTCGCCGAAGTAGTCGAAGAGGACCCGCAGGCCCCCGCCCTGCTCTCCGACGGCCAGGAAATCGCCTACCACGTCCTGGACCGCCGCAGCTCCCAGCTCGCCCGCCTCCTCATCGACCGCGGCGCAGGCCCCGGCGACATCGTCGCCGTAGCCCTCCCGCACACCGTCGACGCGGTAGTGGCGGTCTGGGCCATCCACAAGGCGGGCGCGGCGGTGTTGTACGCCAACGGCCTCTCCTTCGGCGAAATCCTCGCCGCCGGAGCCGGTTTCGGCATCGCCCAAGAGCCCGCAGCAAGCTCCGTCCGCTGGCTCGTCCCCTCCGACCCGAAGGTCCAGGCGGACCTCGCCACCCGCCCGGCCCACCCGGTCTCCTACACCGACCGAGTCCGCCCCCTCTCCGAATCCGACCCCGCCTTCATCTACCGCCACGCCGAAACCTGGGCCACCCTCACCCAGTCCGAGGCCCTGGACCGCGCAGCCACCCTCCGCGCAGACAACGAAATCGACTACGAATCAACCACCTTCACGTTGTCCTCCACCGGCCTCCCCGCCATCGGAGAATTCCTAGCCTCGGCCACCGCCGGTGCCCTCTCCGTCCTCCCCTCCGGCGACCTAGCCGCCGACCTGGAAGACGGCGAAGTAACCCACTGGTTCACCGTCGAAGGCGACCCCACCGACGAAGCCGGCGAAGAAATCCGCACCATCTCCAGCTAGCCCCGCGCCAGCCGGTGACGAACCCACAGCGGTTCGTCACCGGCGAGCCACCACACCAACACATCTCGGGCTTCGGCTTGCTCCTGACGTAACGTCAGGTCCTACCGTCGGCGCTACCAGCGCGAGGTGCGCCGGTGGAAGTGAGATGAAAGCGGATGGGCGAGACGGGAATCGAGCAGGTGTGGAAGGTCGGTGAGCTCGCGGCCGAGGCCGGACTCACGGTTCGAACGCTGCATCACTACGACCGCATCGGATTGGTCCGCCCAGCCGGGCGCACCAACACCGGTCACCGGCTCTACACCGAATCCGATGTCCAGCGCCTATATCAAGTTCTGGCCCTACGCCAGCTAGGTCTGGGATTGGACCAGATCGCCAACGTCCTCGCGGGCACCGTGCCCATGGCGAGGGTATTGGCCGCACATCGCGATTATCTGGCCGCTCAGCTGATTGCGACACAGGACCTGTACACCCTCGTTGCGGCACTGGCGACAACAGCGGAAAACCGCCCCGACATCTCTTCGGATCACTTCCTGGGTTTGATCAGGAGGACCGTCATGACCGACAACACCGCCAAGCAATATTTCACCCAAGAAGTTGCCAACGCATTCACCACCCTCTACTTCGCGCAACTCGCAGCCCAGCAAGGCGCACTGGAGTTTTGGTATGCCGACAATGCGCAACTCAAAGTCGGAGACACTCCGTACACGGGCCCAACAGCGATCATCGAGCAGCTCACCCAATTCCCGCACGCCGCATACAACGTCAACGCGATCGACGTCCAGTCGGACACCAATGTCTCTGCGCAACTCCGGGTCACCGGAAATCTCACACGGAGCGAAGCCCCAGACTCTCGCCCTTTCGAGACATCCTTCACCCTGAACCGATCCTCGCCCACCGCCGCCTACCTGATCGCCACCCAAACCTTCCGAGTCGTCATCTAGACCGAGGCCCACGACCCACCCACACCCCGCCCCGATTTCCGGTCACCAACCCTCCATACCGACCAGTTCGGCCAGTGCGTTCAGCGGCAAGGCAGGGCGTTCGAAGTGCAGGCATGGAGCCGGTGCCTTGTGGGCGCCCGAGTGGCGGGGCCGAGAACGAGATTCCTTCGCCTGACCACGAATTCGGGCTGCGCTTCGATGCGCTGGTTGGCAGCATGTCGGGATCCCGGATTTGCAGTGGTGTGATGTCGAGGAGCTATTCGACCCCGACATGATGGGTTCCCTACCGGATGTGTACGTCCAGGAGGCATCGGTCGAAGACTGGCAAGCGGTGTTCGACCTGATTCGTTCGCAGGGGTGGGCCTGGGAGTACCGCGAGGGTGATCGCAAGCAGGAGTTGCCCGCTGCCGCGGAGGTGTTGTCCCGACCGGACGATGCCGAGTGCGTGACACTGCAGGTCTGGCCAGTGCCGAACGTGCAAATCATCTTTCGTCCTCGGCCCGGCGAGATCGATTTCGACCTTCGCGAGTTGCAGAGCCAAGCCGGGGTGGACATTCTGTGCGACTTCCTGCACGCGATCGGGCGGCGGCTGGGCAAACCTGTGCTCATGTGCTCAGAGTTCGACTCTTTCAGCTCCCGATTCCTGGTCCTGGGATTCGACCCCGGCGCCGACCGTGTGGTGCTGCTGGCCGACCGACTCTAAGCCTTCAGCGGGGCCTGGTGTGCGGTCTGGGATCCCATTCACGACGCCGTGATCATCTCCGCAATTCGTCAGGGCCTGTGCCGCACCGGGTGCCCTTCGAACCGAGCGATCAGCGGCAGTTCCGGATCCTCGGGCGCTCGCCGACCGCCGCCGATCCCACACCTTCCCAGCAATACCGAGGTCGTAATCATCAGCACCAGAAGATATCTCATCGCCGAGTGGCACATCCTGGAGATGTTCGGCTGGTTTGTCCTCCATTTTGTGCCACTCGACATTCGGCATGCGAGGACGTTCTCGCCGCCGACAGCTTGCGCTGGCCACGATCAGCGCCGTATGCGGCATTACAGGACGGCAATTGCGATCAGCCATGGGCAACGACTGTCGGTAGGATTTGCCCGTCATAGAACTACAGAGGGCGACTCGAACATGCATGTGGAGATCGATGGCGCGGTGGAAATCGCGCGGACCGCAGCGAGTTTCAACTGGAGTTGGACGGACGCCGACCTTGTGAGGTTCTGTCAGGCCCTCGATTGGCAGGTGACCCGTCGGCGTCCGAAGGGCGCCCGTTTGGCGACCAACCTCGGCGTCAACCGACCTCGAGCAGATGTGTCCATCACCGATGGCAGCGTTCGGGAAATCATGGTGTGGGTGTCGGATATCCCAGACACGGTGGACGATGCGGTGAGTGCTGCGATCGGTGATGGGTACGAAGAAATCCATGCTCGCATTGAAGGGGAGTTCGGCCCGCCCACCAGAACGGTGTTCGGCGAGGCACCGAGGGCGGGTTGGTATCTCCCGGATGTCGTGATTTTCCTCGGTGTGATGGAGCGGTCGTTGGACCTCTGTCTCGTGAACCCGGAATCTCAACGGCTTCGCGACGTGCCAGAGCAGGTCCCTCGAATCTGGAAGTTCTAGACCGAACTCCACATTGCGCGCTCGTCGGCATGGTGGTGCGATCCGCGGGCCGAGATGATCTCGGCTCGTTGATCTTCGGCCTTGGTGAATGTGTCGGTGCCGAAGGGCATAGTGCGTCTCGTGGGCTATGACGTGGTGGTGTGGGAAGGCGACCGGCCGCGGGATGACGACGATCTGGGCGTCATCCTCAGTGGCATCGCAACGTGCTATTTGGATGTGCGGGTCGGAAGACTGCAACCACCGAGCGAGACCATTGCTGGCTTCGTCGAAGCGCTGCTGCAGCGTTGGCCAGATATCGAGAACGAAGGCAGCCCTTGGGCGGCGACAGTGACCGGAAGCGCGAACGGCCCGGTGCTGAGTCTCGCAATCGACTGGTCTCGAGCAGCCGAGGTGGCTGCGGGCGTCGCTGAACTGGCGGCCGAATACGGCCTGCAATGCTTCGGCGATCCTGCAACCGGGATTCCGCCAATATTTGCTCGGGTTACTCGCTAGCGAGTGTCGACGTCGAATCGACACGGCCAGTCGATCTTCCAAGGCGCGGCGCACACCCTGGACGGGATTTGCTCGATCTGGCTTCCAATATGCGCCGCTCGACGAGCATTGCCCATTGAAGTGGGGGCATGTGATGTGAAATATACGCTATTCGGAATCGCTAGGGTTGGGGCGTTATCTCTTCGGGATGGGGGGACTCATGGTGTCCAAGAACGACAATCGAACACTGCTTCGCGGATCGCTCGCCGCGGCTGCGCTTTTCGCCGGACTGGCCGTGGTCAAGGGCGCGGCCGTTGCCACACCCCTCACCGCCGCATCGGTCGCGGCGACCACGACGGCCACGCCGGGGACATCAACAGGATCGGGAACCGGGTCGGCGACCTTCTGGCTCACCAACCTATTGCACGGCTGCACCGGAAATATGTACTGGGACCCGACCTACAACGCGTGCAACATGCACGGATCCGGCACAGGATAGTACGACCACAAGACAGTGCGTCTGGCTGTCCGAACTTCCCGCAACCCAACACCCAAGCGCGACCCCGATCCTCGCAGTACCTCCCCGTTCCACGTCGGCTTCGATCCGGCTGTCCTGCAGCACCTGTGGGCTGAGGTCAGTGACTCGTTCTCGGGACCGGCGATTCTGCTACATGCCGACCTCTGGTGGGACCCCGGCGGGGCCTTTGAATTCGTCGATCGGGTACTCCGGAACCTTCAGGCGGCGCAATGCTTCTCGTCGGGCGCGGCGCTCCTTCGGGAGTCTGCGGAGTGCTAGGCGGAACTCGATCTCGAAGTAGATCAGTGCGCCGAGCACGATCACGACGACTACACCGCCGATGATCGTGAGTGCTATGCCTAGCCACATGTCATCAGTGTGCGTCAGAAACTGGTGCTGGGTCCTGGCGTAGGCACTCCGCCCTCGCTGGAAATGTCTGGGGTGCCGCAGATTTCGGTGGCGGCGGGTGGATGACCTTGGCGGTTTTCCGCCAGCTTGTGGGGGGTTGCGGTCATAGCGTGGTGGGCATGACTGTTGACAACAGAAGCGTTGTGCAGGGGGCTTGGCGGGCGTTCGCGGGGCATGATGCCGCGGAGATCGCGGCGTTCTTCACTGCTGATGCGGAGTGGCTTGCGCCGGCGGGCAATGCGACGGCGGTGGCGTTGAACGGGCCCAGCCATATGGTCGGGCGCGAGGTGATTACGCAGTTCATTGCCAATGATTTTCGGCGGTTGTTCGTGAGCGATGTTGTGGTGGACTTTCATGGTTTCTACGCCGATGGGGATCGGGTGATCGTGGAGGAGACGATGAGTGCCACGCTGGCGAACGGGGGTCGGTATCGCAACGACTACTGCTTCGTGTTCGAGTTGCGCGACGGGCTGATTCACCGAGTCCGGGAGTACATGGACACTGCCCGCGGTCACCGTGACATCTTCGGCGATCCGTCCACTGTCGACAGTCGAGACCTGGTGGTTTAGCGGAGCTTTTGGACGTGAGTGGTTTCGGCGGTGAGGGGGGTGCCGTCGGCGCCGGTGGGGGTGAGGTCGGGGACCGGGGTGCCGTGTTGGTCGAGCAGGAGGGAGTGGGGTTCGCCGGGGGTGAAGGCGTGGCGTTGGCCCCATTGGCGGAGGGTGAGGATTACGGGGAAGAGGTCGTGGCCGGAGGGGGTCAGGACGTATTCCTGGCGGCGGCCGGAGGGGGCCGGCTGTTGGGTTAGGAGGCCGTGGTCGGTTAGTTTGCGGAGGCGGTCGGTGAGGATGTTGCGGGCTATGCCGGTGCGGCGTTGGAATTCGGTGAACGAGCGGGCGCCGTCTATCGCGTCTCGGATGATCAGCAGGGTCCACTTGTCGCCGACCAGGTCGAGGGTGCGGGCGGCGGGGCATTCGGGGTCGGTCCAGGCGGGGTTCGGTGGGTGAACGGTGTTGCGCGACATGGCACCTCCCGATCGGTTGCGAATTGAGACCATTATGCCTTACGGTCGAAATGGTTTCAATTTGCTACTGATTGGGGTTGGGATGAATGCGTGGAGGCGCTTGCTACTCGCTACCGTCGGCGGGGTCGCGGTGGCGAGTATCTATGCGGCACAACCTGTTCTGGCGCCGATGGGGGACGATCTCGACGTATCGGCCGGACTGACGGGGTGGTTCGTCTCGATCGCCCAGTTCGGCTATCTCATCGGGCTGGTGCTGCTGGTGCCGCTCGGCGATGTGGTGCTCGACAGGCGGCGACTCATCGCCGTGCACCTGACGCTCACCGCGGCGGGATTGCTGCTGACGGCGTCGGCATCGACAGGAGGCGTGGCACTGGCCGGGCTCGCCATGGCGGGGTTGTTCGCGGTCGTCGTGCAAACCACGGTGGCCTACGCCGCCTCGATCTCCTCGCCCGCCGAACGAGGTCGCACCATCGGCGTCGTGACCTCGGGCGTTGTCACGGGAATCCTGGGCGCACGGGTGGTCACCGGCGTGCTTGCCGACCTATGGGGTTGGCGCAGTGTCTATTTCGTGCTGGCGGCGCTGCTGCTCGCGTTCGCCGCCCTCGTGCCCGCCGTGCTGCCGCGGGAGGAGCGCCCGCTCCGGCTCGGCGGATATCGCCCGGCCCTGATCTCGCTCGGCGCATTGTTCACGCAGCGCGCCTTCCTCACGCGCGGCCTGATCGCGTTCTTCTTGTTCGCCTCGTTCGGAACCCTGTGGAGCGGACTGTCTTTGCCGCTGTCCGCCGCCCCGTGGCACCTGAGCGAAACCCAGATCGGACTGTTCGGCCTTGCGGGCCTGGCCGGAACCCTCGGCGCGGCCCGCGCGGGCCGCTGGGCCGACGCCGGACGGACGCGCCTGGTCTCCGGCCTCGCACTGGCCCTGCTGATCGCCTCCTGGGCGGCGACCGGTCAACTGTCGCGGTCGCTCTGGATCCTGACGATCGGAATCGTATTGCTGGACTTCGCGGTTCAGGTCGTCCACGTGAGCAACCAGCACGTCCTCACCACGACCTACCCGGAACGCCTCAGCAACGTCCTGGGCGGATACATGATCTTCTACTCCCTGGGCTCAGCGGTCGGCGCAGCCACAACCACCACCCTGACCACTGCTCACGGCTGGCCCGCTGCCACCCTCGCCGGAGCCGCCTTCGCGACCTGCGCACTGCTTGTCTGGGCAGTCGCCAGACAAGCTCGCACCACTCGAACGTTATTGGTGGATCACATCGGGTAGATGGCGTGTTTGCGCGGGTTGAATTCGGGCTTCGCCGTGGGCTTGGTGCGAAGCAGTCGGAGGGCCTGGCGGATTTCGAGGCGGGTGCGGGAGGGTTCGATGACTGCGTCGATGTAGCCGCGTTCCGCCGCGATCCATGGGGTGGCGACGGTTTCGTTGTACTGGTTGATCAGGTAGTCGCGGGCGGCGGCTCGCTGGTCTTCGGGGAGGGCGGCCAGTTGGCGCTTGCCGAGCAGATCGACCGCGCTCTCCGCGCCGATGACCGCGATTCGAGCGGTGGGCCAAGCGAAGCTGATATCCGCGCCCACCTGGCGGGCGGCCATCATGCCGTACGCGCCGCCATAGGACTTGCGGACCACCAGATTGATGATGGGAACGGTGGCCTCGATGATGGCGCGCGGGACGCGGCCGCCTCGGATGATCACGCCCGCGGCCTCTTCCGAGAGACCCGGCAATACGCCCGGGGTGTCGGCGACGAACACCAGCGGGATGTTGAAGGCGTCGCAGAGGCGGATGAAGTAGGTGGATTTGTCGGAGCAGGCCGCGTCGATCGAACCACCCAGGACCAAGGGCTGATTGGCGATCACGCCGACGGGATAGCCGTCGACGCGGGCGAAGCCGGTGATCAGATTCGGGGCGAAAGCGGCTCGGATCTCATGGAATTCGCCGTCGTCGAACAGCCGCAGCAGGATCTCGTGCATGTCGTAACCGGTGCGATCGGAGTCCGGAATGATCGTGTCGAGTTCCAGGTCGTAAGCCGTAATCTCCGGCTCCAGACCGGGATTCACGATCGGCGGCTGCTCCAGGCAACTCGTCGGCATGTAGCTGAGGTAGTTGCGGGCCCACTCGTAGGCGTCCTGCTCGGTCTCGGCCACGTGGTGCAGGGTGCCGCGCTCGGCCTGCACCTTCGCGCCGCCGAGATCCTCGGCACTGACATCCTCACCGTTGACGGCCTTGATCACGTCCGGCCCGGTGACAAACATGTACGAGTCCTTGGTGCCGATCAGCACATCGGTATTGATCGGCCCGTACACCGAACCGGCCGCGCATTTGCCGAGAATGATCGACACCTGCGGCACATAGCCCGACAGTTTCTCCAGCACCCGCGAGATATCGCCGAACGAGGCGATGGAACCCACCGCGTCCTGGATTCGCGCACCACCCGAATCATTGATCGTCACCACCGGGCAGGCATTGTCGAACGCGAATTGCAGTGCCCGCATGAACTTCTGCGCCGACGTGACACCGACCGACCCGCCGTACACGGTCTGATCGTGAGAGATCACGACCACCGGACGCCCGCCGATCAAGCCGCGGCCGGTGACCAGTCCGTCACCGTAGAGCGCATCGGGCTGCCCGGGCTGCCGCGCCAAAGCGCCGGTCTCGATGAATGTTCCGGGATCGAGCAGCATGTTCACCCGCTGCCGAACACTCGGAATGCCCTTCTTCTCCCGCTTGGCGACGCCGGCCTCACCAGCCGGTTCCGCCGCCATCTCCAGGATCTTGGCTAGTTCATCGAGCTTCGCCCGCGTACCGATCACGCTCTGTGCCACCTTCTCAGCTAACAGTTGTGCACCAGCGAGGTTAAGCGGTGTCGACGCGATGTGGGGCAGCGAATGCGTCAAACGTGATAAATCACAGCTCACGGGGGTCGGGGATGCCCCTCCAATTGGGGGCACGGTGATCGAGGTAGGCGCGGACACCCTCTTTGGCATCGGGGTGAGCCATGAGGGTTCGGTGCAGATCGGTCTCCGCAATGCCGATTCGCGCCGCGTCGTTTTCGAAGCTGGACCACAGCAGCTGTTTGGACATCGCGACCGAGAGCGGCGCGGTGTTCACCGCGATATCGCGGGCCAGCGCCAGAGCAGCGGGCAGCACCTCCTCGGCCGGTACCGATTCGATTGCCAAACCCCAGTCCCGGGCCTGGCGGCCGTCGAATGTGGCCCCGGTCAACAGCAATTGCGCCGCCCGCGAGATACCGACGAGCCGGGGGAGCGTCCAATGCGAATAGGCGTCACCGATCATCGCGCGCCGGACTTGCGGGATGGCATATTTCGCATCCTCGGCCATGATGCGGATATCGCATTGCAGGGCAAGCGTCAGGCCGATCCCGATGGCATGACCGTTCACCGCCGCGATAACGGGCTTGCGCAGCCGCCAGGCGGGCGGATTCACCCCTGCGGCACTGAAATCCGCGCCCGGCTCGGTGAAAGTCGCGTCCCCCGAACTCAAATCCGCGCCCGCGCAGAAGGCGGGCGGCTGCCCGGTGAGGATGACGACCCGGATGTCATCGTCGGCGTCGCAGCTGCGAAAGGCGTGCGAGAGTTCCGCGCCCATCTCACGGTTGAAGGCATTGCGTTGCCGGGGCCGATCCAGCGTGATCGTCGCGATGCGTTCGTGCACAACGACATTCAGCGTCCGATATTCGTTCGCCGCGCTCCCATTGCTGTTCATGACATACCTCCGCACCCCAGCCAACCCGCCACACCCGCATGCCCGATAGCCCCGATTCCGGTGATCGGAACCACCGCCACCGACGGCCCTACCCGGTGATAAGGCTGAATCATGCTCCTCGACGTGCAACTCGATGCCCGGCCGGACCAACTCGCCGCCCGCGCCGCGGAATTCACCGCGCTCGGCGTCGACGGGCTGTTCACCTTCGAGGGCGCGCACGACGTCTTCGTTCCGCTGGCCGCCGTCGCGCCCACCACCGACCTGGACCTGATGACCAATGTCGCGGTGGCGCTGCCGCGCAGCCCCTTGCACGCCGCCCACGCCGCCTACGATCTGCAGTTGCTCAGCCGCGGCCGATTCCGGCTCGGCCTCGGCTCGCAGATCCGGCCGCACATCGAGCATCGCTACGGCGCGCAGTGGTCGCGCCCGGCCGCGCGCATGGGCGAATTCGTCTCCGCAGTCAAGACGATCCTGCAGGCCTGGCAGACCGGCGAACGCCTGAACTTCCGTGGCGAATTCACCCGCCACACCCTGATGCCGCCCGCTTTCGACCCCGGACCCAATCCGTACGGCGTGCCCCCGGTGCTGCTGGGCGCACTCGGCCCGCTCATGACCCGGACCGCCGCCGCCACCGCCGACGGACTGCTGGTCATGCCCTTCAACAGCGCCCGCCATTTTCGTGACCGCACCATGCCCGCCGTCCTCGACGGCCTCGAACGTGCGGGCCGCGACCTCGCCGATTTCACCGTCATCCCGCAGGTGATGGCGGCGGTCGGCCGTACCGGGGCCGAACTCGACAGGGCCCGAGCCGGAGTCCGCAAACTCATCGCCTTCTACGCCTCGACCCCGGCCTACCTGCCCGTCCTCGAGGTCGAGGGCCGCCCCGACCTGCAACCCCTCCTCGACACCTTGGCCAAACGTGCCGCCTTCGAGGAAATGGCCGAACTGATCGACGACGACCTGGTCTCGACCTTCGCGGTCGTCGGTACCCCCGAGGAATGCGCGACCGAGATCGCGGTCCGCTTCGGCCCGGTCGACCGGGTGTGCGTCTATTTCCCCGGCTACACCCCGGCCCCGGAACACCTCGCGGACCTGGCGCGCGCCCTGCACGCAGTGTCCTGACCCGAGCCACGCAGTGCTTTGATCCGCGCCACGCAGTGTCCTGACCGCCCCCACACGTTGCGATGCCGCCGCACGCTGCGATAAGCCGGTGAACGTGCGGTTCGCCCGTATCGTTCTCAGCGGGTGGGCCACCGGCGCGAGGAGGGGCAATGACGACCAATGGACAGATGGCGCTCGAACTGAACGGCTTGTTCAAGCGGTTCGGCGGACCCTGGGTGGTCGACGGGGTCAGCCTGCAGGTCCCGCCCGGATCCTTCTTCGGCCTGGTCGGCCCCAATGGCGCGGGCAAGACCACCACCCTCTCGATGGCGGTCGGCCTGCTGCGCCCCGATCAAGGCACCGCGCGCATCTTCGGCAACGACGTCTGGATGGACCCGGTGCGGGCCAAGACCGTCGTGGGCGTACTGCCCGACGGACTGGCCCTGCCGGAACGGCTCACCGGCCGAGAGTTGTTGAACTACACCGGATTACTGCGCGGCATGGACAAGGCGACCGTGGTCGGCCGAGCCGACGAGCTGCTGCACGTCCTGGAGCTGACCGGCGCGGAAAACACTGTGGTCGTGGACTATTCGGCCGGTATGCGCAAGAAGATCGGCCTCGCCACCGCCCTGCTGCACGCGCCGAAACTGCTCGTCCTCGACGAGCCGTTCGAGGCGGTGGACCCGGTGTCGGCGGGCACGATCCGCACCATCCTGCAGCGCTTCGTGGCCGCGGGCGGCTCGGTGGTGCTGTCCAGCCATGTGATGGCGCTGGTGGAGAGCATGTGCGACCGCGTCGCCATCATCAATCACGGCCGCATGGTGGCGGGCGGCACGCTCGCCGAAGTGCGCGGCGAAGGCACCCTCGAAGAGGCGTTCGTGCGCTTCGTCGGCGGCCGCCTCGGTGGCGAGGAGGGGCTGTCGTGGTTGGCGTCCTGATCCGCATGCGGCTCACGCTCATGCGCCGCAGCATGCGCGAAGGCCGTGCGGCCCTGAACTTCTGGATGGGCAGTTTCGTCGGTGTGGTCGTCGCGGGCATCACCGCGCTGCTGATCGCCACGGAGCACAACACCGTGCACGGCGGCGTCACCATCGCGGCCGCACTGTTCGCCGCCTGGACCCTGGGCTGGATCTGCGGTCCGGTGCTCACCGGCAGCAGCGATGAGACCCTGCAGCCCGAGCAATTCCGGTTGCTGCCGTTGACGACTCGGCAACTGGCGTACGGACTGGCCGCGGCCGCGTTCGTCGGCCCCGCCCCGATCGTCAATCTGATCGCGTTCGGCGGGCTGGTGCTGCTGGCCGCGCAGATCGGTGCGGGAGCCGTGGCGGTCGCGGTGCCGGGCGCGATCCTCCAGCTGGTGTTCGTGGTGCTGCTGTCACGGGTGGTGGTTGGCTGGCTGGGCGCGGCCATGCGCTCGCGGCGCGGCAAGGACCTCGGCGTGCTCTTCGCGGCCTTCATCGGATTGTCGTATTACCCACTGAACCTGCTGGTTTCGGCGATCGGGCCGAAACTCGACGGCGACCACAGCGCCCTGTCGGTGGTGTTGCGCGCCGTGCCGTCGGGCTGGGCCCCGTACGCCGTCGAGGCCGCCGCGCGCGGCGATTACCTGTTCGCGCTCCTGCCGTTGCTCGGTCTGGCGCTGCTGTCGCTGGTGCTGTGGCAGGCGTGGGCCGCGCTGCTGGAACGCCGTCTGACCACCCCGCCCGCCCCGGCGGGTCAGGTGGTCGACACCGACGACGGATTGCTGGAACGTTTCGTCCCCGCCACCCCGGTCGGTGCGGTGTTCACCAAGGAACTGCGCACCTGGTGGCGTGACGGCCGCCGCCGCGCCGCACTGTTGCCGCTGCTGCTGATCGGATTCGTGCTGCCGATCTTCCTGTCCATCCAATCGCACGGTAGCGGGACCGTCGTATTCTCGGGCGCATTCGTGGTCGGGCTGGCCAGCATGTCCGGCACCAACCTGTACGGATACGACGGCACCGCGGTCTGGCAAACCCTGGTGACCCCGGGTGCGGCTCGCGCGGATGTGCGCGGGCGGGCCTACGCCTGGCTGCTGCTGGTCGCGCCGCTGGCGGTGCTGGCGACGCTCATCCTGCCGGGCGTGATGGGCCGCGCCAACCTGTATCCGTGGGCGCTGGCGACACTTCCGGTGCTGCTCGGCGTGGGTGTCGGCGGGGTGGTGTTCATGTCCACGCACGCGGCGTTCGCCCTGCCGCCGCAGCGCGGCAACGCCTTCGCGGGTCAGGGGAATCCGGGCTGTATGAAGGCGCTCATGCAGTTCGGCGTGCTCGGGGTGCAGTTGCTGGCGGCGGCCCCGGTCCTGGTGCTGCTGGGAGTCGGTGCGGGCCTGCATATCCCACTACTGCAATGGGCGGCGCTACCGATCGGTCTGGTTATCGGCGGGTTTGCCGCGACACTCGGAATCCGCTGGGCCACCACCCGCTTGGAGAACAAGGGTCCCGAGCTGCTGGCGGACGTCAAACCGCGCTGATCTGCTCTTTCGCCACTGTCCGAGAGTATTCGGACACTCCCGGAGCCCGACGCGCCGCTACTCGGATCACGGTCGATCTCGTGTCCGAATTCGGGTAGCGCACTACTGCGGAAATCTCCCCGTGCAGGACTCATTCTGAAATGAGCCCTCGAACCCTCTGGGAGACAGTGAAAGTGGATCAAATCCTGTATTGGAACGCGGTGGCGCTGGAGTCGGATCGCATGGCGCACACCGAGATCAAACCCGTGGAACGCGGGTCCCGCGGTCCGGCCGGCAGTTCCCGCGCCCTGGCCATAGTGCACCTGGCCATGCACGATGCCATCTTCAGTATTTTCGGTGCACCGCACGGCACCTGGCTGACCACCCCACCGGTGGCCGCCAATGGCGCGGCACCCGATGCCGCCATCGCCGTGGCCGCGCACACCACCCTCTCGGCGCTCTACCCCGCCCAGACCGCCCGACTGGACAAGGCCCTGCGCGAGGCCGGTCTGCGTGGACCGGGCACCGGCCGCGGCAGCACGCACGGGCAAGCGGTCGCCCGCGCGGTCCTCAAGTCCCGCGCGGGCGATCCCACACTCGCCGACACCGACTATGTCCCCGATATCGCCCCACCCAATCACCGCCCCGACCCGGCCAACCCGAAACAGGGTTACTACGCACCGCATTACGGAGCCCGCTCGCGCTGCTTCGCGGTGACCAGCCGCTACACCCTCGATCCGCCGCCCAAGGGCAACGACCCCCGCTATCTGGCCGCCCTGCGTGAGGTCCGCGCCAAAGGCATTGCCGCCGAGGCGATCGCGGGACTCCCTGCCGGATTCCCCGCCCGCACCGCCGACGAGACCCTGCGCGGGGTGTTCTGGGCCTACGACGGTGCGAAGCAACTGGGCAGCCCACCGCGGCTCTACAACCGGCTGACCCGCGAGATCGCCACCGCCCGCGGCAATGACATCGAACAGAATGCCCGGCTGTTCGCGCTGGTCAATACGGCGCTCGCGGATGCGGCCATCCTCTGCTGGGACGACAAGTACCGGCACAACCTGTGGCGGCCGATCCTCGGCATCCGCGAATTCGATCCGACCCTGGGGCCGGAAGCCATGCCGGGCAACGGCCTCGACGGCGACTGCGATCCGGGCTGGTTGCCGCTGGGCGCACCCCGCAGCAATGAGCAGGCCGCTCCGGTGACCCCGGCGTACCCGGCCTACCCGTCCGCGCACGCCACCTTCGGCGGCGCGGTCTGCCAGACCATCCGCCGCTACTACGACGTGGCCGCCGACGGTCCCGACATCCTGGCCGACGGACTGGGTTTCGTCTCCGAGGAGTTCGACGGTGTCACCACCGACCCGCACGGGGTGGTGCGGCCGCGGCATGTCCGGCGCTTCACCGGCGGGCTGTGGCAGATGATGGAGGAGAATGCGCGCAGTCGCGTATTCCTCGGTGTGGCTTGGCCTTTCGATGCCTTCGGCGCCGATCTGGCCGGGCACATGGATCTGTCGCAGAACACCGGCGGCGTCCGCCTGGGCCGCGATATCGCCGACGACCTGTGGGCGAGCGGAGTGCGGCAGGATCAGGCGGCAGGACCGCGCCTACCCTGATCCCGTCGCGGCCCCGCGGTCAGTGGAACACGGCCGGCAGCACGGTGAGATCCACCGTCTCCGCCATGGCCCGGGCGCCCGCGTCATTGAGGTGCATGCCGTCGCCGCTGTCGAGGTCGGGCCGGATGAAGTCCCGATCCGCCGGGTTCTCCACCGCCGCGGCCACATCGAAGACGGCGTCGAACACGTCGGTGTCGCGCAGCCATTCGTTGACCGCTCGCCGCACCGGAATGCCCTCGGCGACAGCCAGACCCGGGTAGATCGCCCCGCCGAACGGGCCGATGGTGTTGGCATAGATCGGCAGACCCGCCGCGTGCGCCTTCGCCGCCAGCTCGGTGTAACCGGCGATCAGCGCCTCGGCGGTGGCGGTTCCGGCCAGGATCAGGTCGTTGATGCCGAAGTTGGCCCACACGGCCGTGACCCCCGGCACCGACAGCACGTCCCGCTCGAACCGGGCCAGGCCGTGCTCGCCGATCTCATCGGTCAGCAGTCGGTTGCCGCCGATGCCCTGGTTGACCGCCCACCCGGTGGCCAACCGCTCGTTCAGCACATCCACCGAACGCCGGTTCGCGCCGTGGGTGGAGCCGAAGCCCTCGAACCACGAGTCGCCGAAGGCCACCAGCACGGGAGCCGCCCGGTTCGCCGGGGAAGCTCCGGCATCGACAGCGACGTCGATCCCGGTGAGGAGGTAGCGCGCCGCGACCTCCTCGGCATCGGACGGTGCAGCGTCGCCCGTCCGATCGCCGGCGGTGATCCAGCTGGTCTCGACCGGGAACTGGGCGAAGGCGGGCAGCGCGGGTTCGGGCAGGTAGAGGCTGAGCGCCAGTTCGGCGCCCGCCGCGACCGCGAATTCGACCGGGTCGCTGACGATGTCGGCTCCGGCCGGAACGCGCACCGACGTCGCGCCGTCGAACCGCACGAGCTGTTCGGTCTCGGGCACGATCTCGCCGCCGGTCTTGCGGACCGCGATCCGGGCCGCGCCGATCGCCAGCTCGCCGCTGCCGTATCGATTGGTCAGCCGCACCCGCAGCCGGGACCCGCCTCCAGCCACCCGCACCACCTGCCGGACCGTCTCGTCGTCGAAGGCGCGCGGCTCGGCCAGCTTGATCACTTCTGCCGGATTCACCAGCGGTGCACGGTAACCCGCGATCCAGTGCGATGTCGTCATCGGAACCTCCATTTAGTTGCACTGCGGAATATTGCGCTGACAACAAGATATCCCAAATGTTCCGCGTGTCAACTATCCGCACTGAAAACTTCTGGTCTAGGCTGGTCGGCGTGGATCCCAAGCATCTGTTCGACGACCCCCGGCTGACCGCGATGGGGCTGTTCTACGAGGCACACGAGGGGGTGGTGGCCCGGCTCGAACCGGTCTGGAAGGACAACGGGCTCTCCGGCCTCGACATGAATGCCCTGCTGCGCCTGAGCCGTTCACCCGGTCGCAAGCTCCGCATGACCGACCTGGCCACCCAGACCGGCCTGTCCACCAGCGGCGTCACCCGGCTGGTGGATCGCCTGGAGCGCAATGGATTCGTGCGTCGCGAGGCCGATCCGGGCGACCGCCGCAGCTTCTACGCCGTGCTCTCCGCCGCCGGGGCGACCCGGGTCGCCCGGGTGCTGCCGGTCTACCTCGACGGCATCGAACGCTGGTTCACCAGCCTGCTCGGCCCCGAACAACTCGACGCGTTCACCGCGAGCCTGCGCGTCATCCGCGACGCCACCAATCCCGACGCCACCCACCTCTCGGAATGATCGGGACCGACCCGGGTTGTCACCGGCGTCTGCGGCAGGACGGCCGCAGGTCCAGGCGGTAGTTTCAAACCGCAGGGTGTTCTTTGGCGGCAGGAAGTGGGAACGGGTATGACGACCGAACGCGCGTTGGTCATCGGCGGCGGTGGGGTGGCCGGAATCGCCTGGGCCACCGGAATAGTCGCCGGACTGGCGGATGCGGGCGTGGATCTGACGGAGGCCGACCTGCTGCAGGGCACCTCCGCCGGATCCAATGTGACCGCTCAGCTGGGCAGCGGCCTCGAGATCGCGGAACTGGTACGGCGGCAGGTGGATCCGGCGGTGGCGAGCCGCGAGATCGTGCCGTCCATGGAGAAGTTCGCGGGACTGTGGGAGACGCTCTCGGCGACCATCGAAGCGATGCCGACCGACTCGGTCGAACGTCGGCAGAAGATCGGCGCGCTGGCGCTGACCGCCGACTCGGTGCCCGAGCCGGAGCGGCGGGCCGTCATCGAAAGCCGCCTGCCCGTGCACGAATGGCCCGAGCGGGCGCTGCGCATCGTGGCGGTCGACGCCGCGACCGGTGAACTGCGCATCTTCGACAAGGACTCCGGTGTCGCACTCGTCGACGCCGTGACGGCCAGCTCGGCGGTGCCCATGGTGTGGCCGTGTGCCACCGTCGACGGCGCCCGCTACACCGACGGCGGCGTGCGGACCTCGGTGAACGCCGACCTCGCCACCGGCTACCCGCGGGTGGTGGTGATCGCGCCCATGCCGGACGCGGAACTCGAGGCCCAGGTGGCGAGCCTGGTCGAGGCCGGCGCCCGGGTCGAGGTGATCGCGCCCGACGAGGCGGCCATCGCCGCCTTCGGACTCAACCCCCTCGACTCCGCCACCCGCGTCCCGTCGCTGGAAGCCGGTCGCGCGCAAGGCAAGGCAGACGCGGACCGCATCGCGGCGCTCTGGCAGAACTGACCGCGTCGAAGGGCTCGGGCTAGCCGACGGCCCCGGCCGCGAGTGCCGCGGGCCAGCTGCCGTATTCGCTGATGTCCTTGGCGGATTCGGCGGCGGCCCCGCTACAGCCGAAACCGGTGCGCAAGCTCCCGTCGGCGAGTTCGACCGCGCCCAGCTGCATCGGGGCGGGCAGGTTCGCCAGGAAGCGGCCGAGCGCGGCGGGGGAGAGCAGCCAGCGCTCGCCGGCGACGGCGACACCGGATTCGGTTGCGGGGACCCGGGTTACGGCCGGCTTGGGCGGCACCGTGTCCAGCGCCGCCAGCCGGTACCGCGGGGCGGTCTCGACGACGCCACCCCAGCGCGCGCCGAGCTCGGTCAACTGATGTTCGAGCGGCTGCCCGCGCAGGTGCGCACCGAACACGATCAACTCCTGGACCGGCGCGGCAGCCATCGGCCACACCGACTCCCCGAGTTCGGTTCCGGTGATCAGCGCGGCAACATCCAGCGCGACCGCGTCCTCGAAAGCGCGGGCCAGCACGGTAACCCCGAAGAAAGGTTCGTCCGTCGGCACCGCGACCGCACAGAGGTCGAAGAGGTTGCAGAAGTTCGTGTAGGTGCCCAGCCGGGAGTTGACCCCGATGGGATCGGCGGCCACCTCCGCGATCGTCGGATGCATCGGCGCGGTGGGGACCAGCAGCGCATCCGCCCCCGCCAGGCTCGCCATGGCGTCGGCGCGCAGGCGTTCCAACTCCGCCAGATCGGTGACCAGCTGGTGAGCGGGCATGTCGCGGGCCGCCCGGATGATGGAACCGACTGTGGGATCTACAGATTCAGGGTGCGCATCGACGAACTCGCCCACGGCCGCATAGCGTTCAGCGACCAGGGCGCCGTCATAGAGGAGCCTGGCGGCCGCCAGGAACGGGGCCGGGTCGACCTCGACAATGGTCGCGCCCTGGTCGCGCAGCGCCGCCACGGCTCGCTCGAAGGCCTTGCGCCACTTCGGATCCAGGTCGGCCAGCGCAGCGAACACCGCGACCACCGGCTGTGGCGGGGCGGCCAGCCGCACATCCGAGGGCCACGCGCGGGTCTCCGGAGCGGCCATTACTCCCATCGCGCGGTTGGCCGTGGCCAGATCCTTGGCGAGGATGGTCACGCAGTCGTAGGAGCGGCAGGCGGGAACCACGCCCGCGGTCGAGATCGCGCCGACCGTCGGCTTGATGCCGACCAAGCCGTGAAACGCCGCGGGAATGCGCCCGGACCCGGCGGTATCGGTGCCGATCGCGATATCCGCCTCGCCCACCGCCACCGCCGCAGCCGACCCGGAACTCGAACCGCCGCTGACATATCCGGGCCGCAGCGCGTTCTCGACCACGCCGAAGGGCGAACGAGTCCCGACCAGCCCGGTCGCGAACTGATCGAGATTGGTCTTGCCGACCACCACGGCCCCCGCCGCACGCAGGGCGGCGACAGCGGGCGCGTCCTGTTCGGGGAGATAGCTGTAGCCGGGGCAAGCTGCTGTGGTTGGCAGCCCCGCGACATCCACGTTGTCCTTGACGGCCAACCGCCATCCGGCCAAAGGTCCAGCGGCGGTTGCGATGTCGTCGTCCACCTCGAACGCGGGGCGGCGATGGATCCACACGGTCATGTGACAACTCCTCGTCGAGAAAGTCTGGGCGCAAGCGGATAGGGGGAAGAGCGGCAAGGAAGCACCCTCACGGGTTGGCGGTTTCGGCGAGTTCGCCTGCGGCGCGCCAGGAATGGCGTTCGGCGGTGAAGGCGGCGGATTGGCGGGTGCGGAAGTCGGTGATGGAGGTGGCGTTGTCGGAGAGGAACTTTCGGTAGTCGAGGAGGCGGAATTCGCCGTCTTCGGCGTCGAGGGTGCCGCGTCCGGCGGCGGTGTCGGCGCGGAGGTCGAGGAGTTCCTCGGCGCTCACGGGGTACCAGCTGATGCGGTCGAAATAGCGCAGCAGCCAAGGGTCTTCGCCGAGGCCGGTGGAGCGGTGGTTCCAGACCTGGGTGGTGCGGCCGACGAACTGGTAGCCGCCGGGACCTTCCATGCCGTAGATGCACAGGTAGGCGCCGCCGATGCCGACGGCGTTCTCCGGGGTCCAGGTACGGGCCGGGTTGTACTTGGTGGTGACCAGGCGGTGGCGGGGGTCGGTGGGGGTGGCGACGGGTGCGCCGAGGTAAACGTCGCCGAGTCCGAGGACCAGGTATTCGGCGGCGAAGACGGTGTCGAAAACCTCGTCCACGGACGACAATCCGTTCATCCGGCGGATGAACTCGATATTCCACGGACACCATGGGGCGTCGGCGCGGACGCCGTGCATATAGCGAGTGATGGCCTCCCGGGTGGACGGGTCGTCCCAGGACAGCGGCAGCCGGACCGTGCGGCTGGGCACCACCAGTTCGTCGGCGGACGGCAGCTCGGCCTCCACCTCGCCGAGCAGGTCCAGCAGCTTGCGGGTGGGGAGGCGGTCGGGATCATTGCGCACCTGCAGCGACCGTACCCCCGGCGTCAGCTCGGTGATGCCGGGCTCTCGACGCTCCAACAGCGCCTGGTGCAGCGCGTGCACGCGGGCGCGCAACTCCAGATCCAGTGTCATATCGCCGTATTCGACGAGCAGCCCGTCATTGCCCGCACGCCGATAGGTGACGGTCGAGTCCGCGCCGTCGCGGCGGGCCAGCACCCCGTCGTCCCCGTCGCCGCCGGTGGACAGCACCACCGGCCAGGCGGCGCGACGCTCGGCGCCCAGCTCGCGCAGCGACGCCGCGTGATCCGCGCGCACTGGGACGAAGCGGACGCGATCGCCGGGGGTGAGCTGGCCCAGCTTCCAGCGGTCGGCCGCCACCACCGTGACCGGGCAGACGAATCCGCCCAGGCTGGGGCCGTCGGGGCCGAGCAAGATCGGGGTGTCACCCGTGAAGTCCAGCGCGCCAACGGAATATGCGGTGTCGTGGATGTTCGATGGATGCAGGCCCGCTTCGCCACCGTCCTCCCGCGCCCACTGCGGCTTCGGGCCGATCAGCCGCACCCCGGTGCGGTCGGAGTTGAAATGCACCTCGTAATCGGTGCCGAGGATGGTGTCGAAGTCATTGCGGGTGAAGAACTCCGGCGCACCGTGCGGTCCCTCGGTGACCGCAAGCTCCCACCGGCGGGTCAGCACCGGCTGGTCGTCGCCGGTGACTCCGGCGCTCACGTGCCCGGGTGTCCCGAGTGTGAAGACGTCGTCGGCCGCCAGCGCCCGGCCGGTGCCGCCGCCGAACTTACCCAGGGTGAAAGTCGAACGGCTGCCGAGGTATTCGGGCACCTCGAGACCGCCCGCGACGAGGATGTAGCAGCGCATCCCCGGTCCGCGCACCATGCCGACATCGAGCAAGCCGCCCGCGGGCACCAGCACACTGGCCCACTGCCCGACGGCCTTACCGTTGACCGTGACGGGTGTGGGCGCGCCCGTGACACACACCCAGGTGTCGGCGTCGAACCGCAGGGCCGGGCCGCCGAGCGTGCACTCCAGTCCCGCCGCGCCCTCCGGATTCCCGAGCGCCCGATTGCCCAGCCGGAACGACAGATCGTCCATCGGCCCGGACGGCGGCACGCCCACATGCCAATAGCCGATCCGGCCCGGCCAATCCTGCACGGTGGTCTGCATTCCCGGTCGGATCACCCGGAAAGACGGTGTGGAACGTGCCTTCTCGGTCACGGCGAGCTCCGGCAAGACGGCCGTCATCGGGTCACCACCATGCGCACCGGGGTCGGGTCGAAGCCATTGCAGGGGTTGTTGATCTGCGGGCAGTTCGACACCAGCACCAGGGTGTCGGTCTCGGCGCGCAGGGTGATCTTCTTGCCCGGCGCGGACAGCCCGTCCACGATGCCGAGCGTCCCGTCGGCCTCGACCGGAACGTTCATGAACCAGTTGATGTTCGACACCAGATCCCGCTTGCCCAGCCCCCACTTCAGCCCCTCGGCCAGGAAGTTCTCCACGCAGGCGTGCTGGTGGCGGGTGTGATGGCCGTAGCGGAGGGTATTGGATTCCTGCGAGCAGGCACCGGCCACCGTGTCGTGATTGCCGACCTCGTCGGCGGCCACCGTCATGAGCTGGGTGCCGTTCTCGGTCAGCAGCACGCTGCCCGTGGTCAGGAAGATATTGCGCTGGGCGACGATGGTGGCCTGTGCGCTGTAGCGATCAGCGTGGTCGGCGGCGTTGTAGAGCAGGCAGTCCACCGCTTGATTGCCGTGCAGGTCGATGATCTCCAGCTGCTCCCCGGCCCGCACCAGCGCCGACCACGGGGCGCGGGCGGGGACGGTCTCGTCCAGCACGACGGTACGGGTGTCGATCATGCCTGAACCTCCAGAGTGCGTGCGTGCCAGTCGCGTTCGGTGTTCTCCACCGCGCGCAGGTATTCCGGATCGGAGCCGTGCGCGACTGCCAGCTCCTCGGGCGCGGCCCACGCCACGACGTCGAGCTCGGTCGGGGGAGTGGGATCCAGCGGGTGCTCGGCATTGGCCAGCAGCAGTGTCACCGGCAGGTGCACCAGCAGCTCGACCGCAGCGCCCGCGCCCGTCCCGCCGGTAACCCGCAGCGCGCCATCGGATTCCACGCGCACACCCCGGAAGAACGACACCGTCGGCCCTATATCCCGCGGTTGCAGCCCCTGCTTGACCCCCGCCAGCCGCAACCCATGCCGCGCGGCCGGTGAAGGCCCGCACAGGGTGTCGTGGTGCCCGGACGAGTCACTGACGATCGTGGCCAGCACCCGCCCCTGATCCGAGAGCAGCGGATGTCCAGTACCCAGATACGCCTGCCACGGCACCTTCACCGTGTCCGCGACATTCAGCCGCTCCCACGGTGATTCGGCCCGCACCAGCAGCACGTGCGCGCACGCCGCGCCGAACGGATCCGACAGCCGCAATCGGGTACCGCGCCCGAGCACCACATTCGCGTACCCGCCCGCCGGAATGCGTTGGGCGAAGGTGATCGCGGCCGGGTCGACCGCCGTGGGCATTTCGGGTCCGGCTACGGCGGCGGCCGCCGCTTGTGCGCGGGCGTGTGCCCGTGCCCCCGTGGTATCCGCTGTGGTCATGGCTACTCCGTTCCTGAGATGCCGCCGGAATTACGGACGGCGGGCGGGGTGTCGGTGGCTCGGGCCCGCCACCGCCGGTAGGCGCGACGCACCAGGTCGTCGAGCAGCAGGGCCAGTTCGGGCCGACCGTGCAGGCGGGGGTCGGGGGCGGGCTCGAGCATCGGATTCTCCTGTGGGTCAGGCGATCTGGGGTGTGGCTTCCGTGGCCACCGTGGCCCGGGGCGGGGTGACGATGCGGTGCACCACCGCGCCGACCGCCACCGTGAGCAGCACGAAAAGCGGTGCGGCCCAGAGCATCCACCAGCCGCCGCCGGTCGGGGTGTAGACGGCGCTGCGCGGCCAGGCCAGGTTCACCGCCATGGCGATGCCCCACACCACGGCCAGCGCATTGATGGCGATGCCGTAGCGGCCGAGGGCGAACAGCTTGGTTCCGGCGGCGTCACCGGCCACGTCGGCGGGCCAGCCCTTGATCCGGCGCACCAGCAGCGGCACCGTGACCAGCAGGTAGGCGAGGTAGAGCATGACGATGCAGACGCTGGCCAGGGTCGCGAAGACCGCGGCATTGCCCAGATTCAGCAGCAGCAGACCGATACCAGCCACCCCGATCACCACGGCAGGCCACACCGGCGTTCCGAAGCGCGGGTGCACCGACGCGAGCGGCTTGGCGAAGGGCAGCCGCCCGTCGCGGGCCATCGAGAACAGCAGGCGCGAACCCGCCGTCTGGATCGCCAACGTGCACACCGTGATCGCGCAGGCGACGCAGGCCAGGATGATTTTGCCGGGCACGGTACTGAGCTTGGCCTCGATCACGTACGCCAGTCCGCCGCTGGCCAGCGAGCCGTCGGTGAGGCTCGGCGCGGCCATCAGGGCGCCCAGCAGGATCAGCCCGCCGCCCAGCGCGGAGACCGCGAGCGCGGACAGGATGGTGCGCGGTGCGACGTGCCGCGGATTCTTGGTCTCCTCGGAAAGCTCACCGGCGGAATCGAATCCGACCATGACGTAGGCGGCCATCAGTCCCGAGGCCAGGAACGCGGCCCAGTAGGCGCCGGGCGCGGCCTGATCGGTGTGGGTGACCACCCCGGGCCCGCGATCGGTGTGGGTGAAGAAGACCGCGATCACCGCGCACACGCCGATGATCTCGATGGTGACGCCGAGCGAGTTGATGCGCGCCATCCAGTCGATGCCGACCACATTGATGATCGTGGTCACGATCAGCAGGATGCTGCCCAGCAGCACGGCATTCGAGGCCCCGTCGTGTGAGGTGAGATCGCTGTCGGTGCCGATGAGCTGGAAGCCGGTCCAGATGCTCGGCAGCACCACCTGCAGCGCGATGGCGGCCGCGGCGGCGGTGACGATCTGCGCGATGATCATCATCCAGCCCGCGAACCAGCCCACCACCTCCCCGGCCAGGCGCCGCGACCACTGGTAGATGCAGCCCGAGATCGGGTAGCGCGCGGCCAGTTCCGCGAAGTTCAGCGCCACCAGGAACTGACCGGCGAACACGATCGGCCAGGTCCAGAAGAAGGCCGCGCCGCCGAAGGCGTAACCGAAGCCGAAGAACTGGAAGATCGTGGTCAGGATGGAGACGAAGGAGAACCCGGCCGCGAACGAGGCGTAGCGGCCGAGCTTGCGGTGCAGGACGGGCTGATAGCCGAAGCGGGCCAGATCGGCGCTGTCGGCGCTGGTAGCGCTGTCGGGGAGGCTCGGCGGGTGGTCGGGGACGATGGCGTCGGCGGGGGCAACCATGGCGGCGATCTTTCGCGGAGGGGAATATCTATCGATTGAAAGTTTTATGGAATCGATCGCGTGGCCGGTGACGCCGATGTATCGGTCGGATGGCCCGCCGTAAACCCTGGATTGCGGGTATTTCTGTCAAATGACAGGAAACTCACCTCGCAGGTCGCCACCCCGGGTAGGACAGAATGAAGACCGTGACCCAACTCGGACCCGGCCGTCCCCGACTCGAACCCCGCCGCCGCGCAGGCCAGACCCCGCGCGCGGAGATCCTCGACGCCGCCGCCGAGCTGTTCACCAATCATGGTTACGGCACCACCTCGACCCGCGCGGTCGCCGACGCCGTCGGCATCCGGCAGGCCTCGCTCTACCACCACTTCGCCAGCAAGGACGACATCCTCGACGCGCTGCTCGGCGAAACCGTCAGCACGCCACTGGAACTCGCGGGCAAGCTGGCCGACCGGCCCGAACCCGCCGCGGTCCGGCTCTACGCGTTGGCCTGGTTCGACGTCAGCCAGCTGTGCGCCAGCCGCTGGAACCTCGGCGCGCTGTATCTCCTACCCGAGCTGCGCAGCGACCGCTTCGCCAGATTCCGGGAGCGCCGCGACGAACTGCGCGGGCATTACGAGACCCTGGCGGCGGCCGTCATCGCGGAGGCGGGTGCCGCCGCGGTGGCCGGGGCCGAACTGCTGCCGTTCCGGCTCGTCGAATCCGTCATCGATATGCGCTCCGACGAGGGCGCGGCGCCTGAATATGCCGAGCAGCTGATCCCCGACGCCATCCTGCGGCTGCTGTGCTGGTCCGGGTCGCTGTCGGAAACCCGCACGGCCGCACTGGAACTGGCCGAGCAGTTCCCGCCCGACGAGGTCTGAGGCAGTTCCGGAGCAGGTCAGGACTTGCCCTTCGAGGTGCCCCACTTCAGGCCCCACTCGTAGGTCTGATCCACCGCCAGCTTCCCCCAGAACCGGCGGCCCTCCGGCGGCCGGATGAACCGCCCCTCGCGGCGGACCACCAGCTCACCCCCGACGTTCTCGATCAGCGCCAGCACCATCTCGCGCGAATCATCCTGGCAGCCGGAGACTTCCATCTCGATCGGCGGCGAATTGCGCGGGTACAGGGTCGCGGTGGCATGCACGCCCCGGAAATCCTGCGCACCCTCGTAGAGCGACGCGAACACCAGGATGCGGCGGAAATCCGCGGTGTGATCGAGATTGATCGACAGGTTCTCACCGGCCGCGCTGCCACCGGTCCGATCGTCCTGGTCCAGGGCGATGAACGGCGGCTTGTGCAGGTTGCCCATGGTGTCCAGGGCGCTCACGCAGCCCTTCGTCCCGTCGGCCAGCTCCCAGAACGCGCACAGATCCAGGTCCAGCCCGCCGCTCCCGGCGCGCTTGCGGCTGAACAGGCCACCCGAACTCGGCACTGACCAGTTCAGGTTCACCCGCATGATGCCGCCGGTCGCGCCCTGCTTGGTCAGCGAGACAGCAGGAGCGTCCTTGGTCAAAGAGATCTTGCCCAGATTGACTCGCGGGTCGGATGGGGGCGGCGCGATCGTCGGCTGCGGTGCAGTGAGCGGCTGGGGCTGGGGCGGTGCGGCGAATGGCTGGGGTGCGGGGGGTGCGGGATCAGGCTGGGGTGCAGGCGCTTCGTTGACCGAGATGCCGAAATCTGTTGCCAACCCCGCCAATCCGGATTCGTAGCCCTGGCCGACCGCGCGGAACTTCCACGTCCCGTCGCGCCGATACAGCTCGCCGAGCACGAACGCGGTCTCCGACGTGGCGTCCGAGCTGTCGAACCGGGCCAGTTCACCGCCCTGCGCATCCACCAAACGCACATGCAGCCCGTGGAATTGGGCGAAGGTGCCGCCGTCCGCCGAGGCCGCCAGCACGATGGCGTCGATCTGCGGCTCGACCCGGGTCAACTCCACCGAGAGCACATCGACGACCTGCGCGCCCGGCTGCTTGCCGTGGTGACGGACCGCGCCGGAGGCGTGCAGCGGCTGGTTGTAGAAGACGAAATCGGCATCCGAACGGACCCGGCCATTCGAGAGCAGCAGTGCCGAGGCATCGGCGTCGGGTACCCCGGGTCCCGACTGCCACCCCAGCTCGATCCGCACCTCGGAGACCGGCACCGCAACGTTGGAACCCTTCACCATCGACACTCATCCAACGTATCCGATTCGGACATTCGCCGTTCCGGGGTAACCGGTCTGCAAATGTTCAGCTGTCCAGGCACCTCGACTTACACTGTTCAACGGCCATACCGCACATTGCTGGCCAACGCGACATTCCGATCTTCGAACAGCTGTACGGCGGCGGGAGCGATGGATGACGGAAACGCAGCTCGACCTGGGTCGTAAGAAATGGGTCACGCTCGGGGTACTGGCGTTGGGGCTGTCCATGGTGGTGCTCGACGGCACCATCGTCTCGGTCTCGCTGCCCGTCATCATCGACGACCTGCAGCTGAATTTCACTCAGGCGCAATGGATCAACAGCATCTACGCGGTGGTGCTGGCCGCGCTGCTGATCACCAGCGGCCGCCTCGGCGACCGGCTCGGGCGACGGTGGATGTTCGCCGTCGGCGTGGTGATCTTCCTGGTCGGCAGCGTGCTGGCCGCCCGCGCGCACAGTGCCTGGCCGTTGATCCTCGGGCGCATCGTGCAGGGCGTCGGTGCCGCCGGGGTCATGCCGGGCACGCTGGCCACCGTGAACGCCCTGTTCCGCGGGCGGGACCGCGCCATCGCCTTCGCGGTGTGGGGTTCGGTGATCTCCGGCGTCGCCGCCATCGGGCCGCTGCTGGGCGGCTGGCTCACCACCTACTACACCTGGCCGTGGATCTTCCTGGTGAACCTGCCGCTGGGTGCGCTGGTGCTGATCGGGCTGGTGCTGTTCGTGCCGGAGACCCGGATGGGCAAGACCGCGCCCGGCCTGGATGTTGACGGATTCCTGCTCAGCGCAGCGGGTTTCGCGCTGCTGGTGTTCGGGCTCATCGAGGGCCAGACCTACGGCTGGTGGAAGCCGCTGCGGGAATTCCCGCTCGCGGGCTGGAACTGGCCCGCCTCCGCGCCCATCTCACCCATCCCGGTACTGCTCGCGCTCGGCGCGCTGGCACTGGTGCTGTTCCTGCGCTGGGAACGCCACCGCGTGCTGATCGGGCGCTCGGCGCTGCTGAATCCGGCGCTGTTCTCCATCCCGAGCTTCCGGTGGGGCAATATCACCGCCTTCATGGTGGCGCTGGGTGAGTTCGGGCTGCTGTTCGTGCTGCCGCTGTTCATGGTCAATGTGCTCGGGTTCTCCACGCTGGGCGCGGGTTACGTGTTGGCCGCCATGGCCGTGGGCGCGTTCCTGGCGGCCGGTGTCGCGGAGGGACTGGTCCGCAAGTACGGACCGGTGCGGGTGGTGCAGCTCGGACTCGGCTTCGAGGCCGTGGCGGTGGCGCTGACCGCGCTGTTCGTCACCCCGCACATTTCGGGTTGGTGGCTGGCGGTGCTGCTGATCGGCTACGGCATCGGCCTGGGGATGGCGTCGGCACAGCTGACCGGGACGGTGCTGGCCGATGTGCCGCCGGAGAACTCCGGCCAGGGCTCGGCCACGCAATCGACTGTGCGCCAGGTCGGTTCGGCCTTCGGCACCGCCGTCGTCGGTGCGCTGCTGTCCGCGGCGCTGGCGCACGATCTGCCCCGGCGGCTCGGACAGGTGCCGGGGCTGAAATCCTCGGACGCCGACACCTTGGCCACCGCGACCCGGGAATCGGCGGGTGGCGCGATCACCGGGGTGCGCGAACACCACGGTGCCGCAGTCATTCTGGACGCGCTGACCCGCGCGTTCACCGACGCCACCCGCACCACGCTGCTGGCCGGGGCCCTGTTCCTGTTCATCGGACTGGCCGCCGCGACCCGCATCCCGAACCGGCCGTATACCGGGACGTCCGAGGACGAGGATCTCTCTCAGAGCAGCTGACCGTCGTGGCACAGCCCGACCGAGCGGGTCGACGACTTCGGTTGCACCACACCGGGATCGAAGGTCCATTGGTTGACCGATCCCGCCGACTTCCACAGCAGCCCGCCACTGGTCGGCACCGCCTCGAACACGTCCCCGACGCCCGGGATCAGCTGATCGCCCACGCAGTAGTCGTCGAAGTCGGTGCCCGGCTGCCGCGCGCCCGCGCTGAAGCCGCCCACATTCCGATCCGCGCCCGGGTTCGGCACCGTGCTCGCGCCTGCCGCGCCACCGCGGAACCAGTGCGGCCCCGCCCCATCCATGCCGCAGGTGTAGGCCGATCCGCCCGCGGCCACCTGGGAACCCTGCGGGTGCCCCTCACCGGCCCAGAGGCAGGCGGCGTCGAGACGGGTTTCGGAGACCCGGGTGTCGGACGCCGTGGAGAAGCCCAGTCCACCCGTGGCCAGGACGGCCGCGGCGAGCAGAGTAAGCGGTTTGATCACTGCAATCACCTTTGATTCGGTGCGATCCGGAATCCGGACCGATGCGCCCGCAGGCGTGGATCCGGTTGGCATTGATGCCATTCAGGGATAGCCGAGGTGGTTACAGGAGCAGGGCTCAGTCGATCAGGCCAAGTTTGTGTAAACGCTGGAAGACCAGCAGGGAACCGGGGGCGACCTCGGCCATGGTCGCGTACTCGTCGAGGGTGAACCAGCGCAGTTCGGCGATCTCGCCGGAGGGTCGGGGCTCGGCGGTCAGCTCGCCCAGGAAGCAGGTCATGTGCAACGGGGTGCCGGGCGCGTGGCCGTACGCCTCCGCCTCGAAGACGCCCAGCTCGCTGACGGCCGTGGTGCCCACGCCGAGCTCCTCGCGAATCTCGCGGTGCAGGGCCATCTCCGGGGTCTCACCCGGATCGATCTTGCCGCCCGCCATGTAGAAGACGGTCTTGTCGGTGGACCGGGTCTGCAACATGCGCCGATCCCGGATGTGTGCCAGCGCCGCGGTGCGAATCACCGCACCACCCTAGCCAGCCGGGGCGGCGCCGTTGCCCGGCGGTGTCAGCAGGCGACGGTGCGCAGCTGCGCCCGATCGCGGGCGGCGACCGCACGCACGGCCGCGCCGACGGCCACCACCGGCGGCAGCCAGCGCGCCTCGTTCGGCGCGATGCTCCAGGCGATCTGGTTGCTGGTGTGCGGCAGCGCGACCCGGGCGCCGTCGGTATGGACGATCGCGCCCGCGGCCCGCAGCGCCTCGATGGCCCGCGCGGCCTTGGCCGCGCCGGTGACCAGGTGGATTTCCCGGCGGTTGGCGCCCATGGTCTCGATGACCGGGCCGGACAGATTGTTGGCTCGGAGGTATCGGCGTACCCCGGCTGCGACGGACCCGGTGAGTTCGATGGCCGCGATCTGCTCGTCGGTGATCAATTCGACGCCGTCGCTCGTCGACTCGATCGTCCATCCGTACCGGCGGTAGTCCTCCGCCACAACGCTCAACGCCACGATCATCACCCTCACACCTGCTGCTGTGCGTCCCATCCGTCGTGGCTGTGAGGTTCCCGAGAGGACGCTGCGATCTCCAGCCACTCCAAGGATTTTGGAGGGTCGCGGCGGCGGGCGCATCGTCCTGTGGTCGTCGCCGTCTCGGGGTGATCCCCTAGGTGCCGCGGCTCAGCGGGACGGGGGAGCGATCTTCCAGTGCGACTGCAGCGCCTGCGCGATACCCGGCAGGATGGTCACCGGAATCCGCTTGTGCCGCAACATGGTTCGAATCTCGTTGACCTGTTCGCGCTTACGCATATCGTAGGCGTTGGAGACCGTCCTGGTGACCGGCGGAATCGACAGCAACACCAACTCCTGATGCGTCTCCGCGCCGCCGTTGAGATCCAGCGCCAAGGTCCATCGGCCGTTCTCGCCGAGCGCGAACCGGCCCGCCACCACCCGACCCCAGTCGACCGTCGAGGACCCCCACGGCGTCCGGCGCACGATCATGTCGTCGGTGAGCACCACGCCGTCGCGCCCGAACAGCACGAACAGCAATGCGATCGCCCCGGCCGCCCCGAAGAACAGCCCGGTGAAAATCCGATTCACCCCGAACGCCGCGACCGTCGCCGCACAGACGATGCCCACCACGAGCAACCCTGCGACCGCGTACACGGCTACTCGCCGCCCCGGCACCACGCCCGCCCGCACCATGTCCTTCGCCTCCCGCAACCGACTGCGGCACACCGTACCCGGCGGTGTGCCCGGCGTCAGCGCTCGGCGGTGGTGAGTGTGTCCCAGGCGGCCATCGCGCCGGTGACGACGGTTTCGAGATCGTCGCGGGTGGCGCCGTCGCGGGCTTGGATCGAGAGGCCCTGGACCACGGTCGTGTAGAAGCGGGCGATCGACTCGACCTGTTCGGGTGTGACGGTGAGATCGCCGTCGGCGCGGCCACGGCGCAACCGGTCGGCGATGGTGAGCTGCATGTCGCGGCGACGGTCGGCCAGAAACTCGCGCACGGAATGGTTTTCGATCGCGCCCGTCGGTGCGGCGATGATGAGCATGCAGCCGTGCGGGGCGTCCGGGCGGGTGATCTCGTCGGCGGTCGCGCGCAGCATGGCGTGGATCGCGGCGCGGGCGGTCGGCTGCTCGTGCAGGGCGCGGCGGGGTGGGGCGCCGGAGGTGGCGCCGTAGAGCGCCATGGTTTCTCGGAAGAGGGCTTCCTTGCTGGTGAAGGTGCCGTACAGGCTGGCCGAGGCGATGCCCATGGCCGCGGCCAGATCGCTGATCGAGGTGCCCTCGTAACCGTGCTCCCAGAACAGATCCAGCGCGGCACGCAACGCCGCGTCCCGATCGAACGAGCGTGGTCTGCCCCGAGCAGCCACCGGTACACCTCCGGAGAATTTTTTAGCGTTCGATCGACTATACCTTGACGCCGTTCGAACAGCGGTGACACTATTTTCTTGTCGTTCGATCAAAAAATAGGTGAGGTACCCGTGAACCCTTCCGCCACCATGCATGCGCTGATCCGGACATCCCTCGACGATTCCGGTGAACTACGGCCGATCACCGACGCGCCGGTCCCGGTCCCCGGGCCCGGGGAGATCCTGATCAGGGTCACCGCGGCGGGCGTCAACTACGCCGATGTCATGCAGGCGCGCGGCACCTATCCCGACGGTCCGCAGCCGCCCTACGTGGCGGGCATCGAGGCCGCCGGGGAGGTGGTGGCCGCGGGTGAGGGTGTCGAATTCCCTTCGGTCGGAATGCATGTCGCGGGCATCGACATGATGGGCGGCGCCTTCGCCGAGTACGCGACCCTGCCCGCCGCCGCGGTCATGCCGGTTCCGCCGGACTGGACCGACGAGCAGGTGCTGGGGTTGGGCATCAACTGGCCGACCGCGCTGGCCGCCTTGAAACCGCTGGGACGCATCACCTCCGGGGACACGGTGCTCATCCACGCGGCAGCCGGGGCGACCGGTCAGGCTGCGGTGCTGCTGGCCCGGCATTACGGCGCGACCGTGCTCGCCGCCGCATCGCCCGGCAAGCACGACGTGGTTCGTGCGCTGGGAGCAGACCACGTACTCGACTCGCGCAGCACTGATCTGACCGCCGAGGTCATGTGGCTGACCGATGGCGCGGGCGTGGATCTGGTGCTGGAATCGGTCGGCGGCACCACCTTCGAAACCAGCCTGGCCGTCGCCAAGCGAGTGACAGGCCGCGTCGTGGTCTACGGCACCTCGGCCGGCGATGCCTCGATCACCAACTGGGACTTGGTATTCAAGCATCAGGTGCAGTTGATCGGACTCAATATCGGTGTCCTCATCCGCTCCGCGCCCGGTGTCTTCGGCGAGCTCATGGGAGAGCTGTCCGGCCTGCTCGCCGCCGGCGTGATCCCGCCGGGCCGCCCGGCCGTCCATCCCCTGATGGACGGCCCGAAGGTCCTCGTCGAACTCGAGAACCGCTCCACCGTAGGCAAACTCGCCCTGATCCCCTGAAGGGTCAGCCGGGCATCGGCATGATGCCGCGCGGCACCACTCGGACGAACGCGGTGTGATCGCCGATCTTGCCGTCCACATCGGTGCAGCCGACGGTGAGCTTGTCGCCCGCCGGCGCGCCGATCGTGGAGAACGGCACCCAGGTGCCGCCGTGCGCGGCCTGCTCGGGCTGCGCGTCCGCTGGCGGCGGCAGCAATTCGAGTTGTTTGCCCGAAGCGTCGGTCACCGTGCACTTCAGCGCGCTGCGGTCCCACTCCGGGTTGCCCTTGATGTCGAGGACGGCATCGGCCGGGACATTGATCTCCCGGGTTTCGCCCAGCGGGATCCGCACGCCGCCGGTCTGCTCGCCCGGATCGTCGCTGCCGTCGACCTCCGCGCTGGCCGTGGTGGTCGTCGGGGCGGCATCGGACTTGGAATCGTTCTTGGAGCAGCCTGTCATCAGCACCACGACGGGCAACAATGAAGCAATCGCCCAGATCTTCTTGTTCTTCAGCATGGGAACCTCCGGATCGACGGGTTCGTGCAGGTGTGACTAGTAAACCGTTGGTAAAGCAATTGCTGTTACCCTTGGTGACGTTCACCTCTGAATTTGCTGAAATGCTGCCGAAATCACAGCCTGTTCCTCGCCACACTCCGGACCTAGGGTGCATCCATGAAGTGGGACGAGCGAACCATGCCGGACAGCGAACTTGCCCGGCGACTCGCCGAATTGATCGACAAGCACGAGGTGCCCGGGGCGCAGGTGGCGGTGCTGGCGGACGGTGAGATCACCGATGCGGCCGCCGGGTTGCTCAACACCGCGACCGGCGTTGCGGCAACCACGGATTCGGTGTTCCAGATCGGGTCGGTCACCAAGACGTGGACGTCGACGCTGGTCATGCAGCTCGTCGACGAGGGGCTGGTCGAGCTGGATGCGCCGTTGCGGCAGTACCTTCCGGATTTCCGGGTGCGGGATGAACAGGCTGCGGCGACCATCACCATTCGGCAATTGCTCGGCCACACCTCGGGGATCGAGGGAGATCTGTTTCTCGATACCGGGCGCGGCGACGACGCGGTGGAGAGGTTCGTGGCCGCCATCGCCGACGCCGAGCAGGTGCATCGGCCGGGAGAGCTGTTCTCCTACTGCAACAGTGGCTATGTCCTGCTCGGGCGGGTACTGGAAGTGTTGCGCGGCAAGCCCTTCGACGCCGTGCTGCGGGAACGGCTGGTGAGCCCGCTCGGCCTGACTCGGGTCGCCACCGACGCCGACGAGGCGATCCTGTTCCGCGCCGCGGTAGGGCATCTCGATGCCGGACCCGGCGGGGTCGCCCGGCCCACGCCTATCTGGGCGCTCGCGGCTTCCAACAGTCCCGCCGGGGCGCGGCTGGCCATGTCGGCGGCGGACCTGGCGCGATATGCCCGCATGCAATTGGCCGGAGGGGTCACGCCGGACGGGACCCGGCTGCTGCCCGAGGCGGCGATCACGATCATGACCACGCCGCACGTCGAGTTGCCGGACATCGGCTACGGCAGCCATTGGGGTTTGGGCTGGCAGCTTTTCGACACGGCGGGCAGCGGATTGTTCGGCCACGACGGCAGCACCTTCGGCCAGAGCGCGTACCTGCGGATCGCGCCGAGCGCCGGTGTCGCGATCGCCCTGTTGGTCAACGGCGGCAACGCGACCGCGCTGTTCCGGGACCTGGTGGGCGAACTGCTCGACGAACACGCGGGCATCAGCCTGCCCGCGCCTTTCGTACCGCCCGCCCGTCTCGAACCCGTGAATGCCGCGCGGGTCAGCGGCACCTACCGATCGGCGCTGGTCGAGCAGGTCATCGAGGTGGACGCCGACGGCCGTACGTGGCTGAACACGAGCCCGCGCACCGCCGATGCCGCCCTGGTCACACCCCCAACCCGAGTGGAACTGGTCCAGCTGCGCCCCGACCTCCTGATCACCGCCGCACCCGCGCGGGGCCGCCACGCTGTCTACGCCCTGCTCGGCGGCGACGGCGAGGCCGCCCGCTTCCTACACGCCAGCCGCGCTATGCCCCGATTGCCCTGATACTCGGACCTTTTCGGCCTTACGCCAGTTCGGCCGCCGAGCCGACGACGACTCCGTAGAGATCCGCGATGGTGGCGAGGGCGCTGTCGTGCAGTTGTGCGGCGGTGACCTCGCCGGCCGCGGACTTCAGGGGGCGGGTGGCGGAGGCGTCGGCGACGACGGTGGCGTGGTTGCCGCGCAGGAAGGCGCCCTCGGTGGTGAAGGTGACGCACATGTGGGTCATGAAACCGGCGATGACGAGGTTGGTGTTGCCCGCTGCGTCGACGTGGTCGGCGAGGTCGGTGTTCACGAATGCGTTCGGAACCGACTTGACCACAACGGGTTCGCCGTCGAGGGGAGCGACGCTCGGGTGGATCTGGCCGATCTCGGCGGTGATGTCGTAGGGGGTGCCGACACCGCCGTCGTTGACGATGTGGATGATCTTCGCGCCCGCTCGGCGGGCACGGGCGAGTAGGTCGGCGGCGGCGTCGAGGGCGGGCTGCCAGCCGGTCAGTTCCATGACGCCGCGGGTGTAGGTGTTCTGGTAGTCGACCAGGATCAGGGTGGACTCGGCCAGGGTGGCGGGGGTCTGGTCGAGGCCGCTGAGTTCCCGCAGGGTCTGGGATGACATGGGTTTTCCTCCGGAGTGCAGGCGTCCGAACCGCCCTGTGCGGTGGACGTTCTCCACGCTATGGGTCGGCGGGCGTGTCGGAAATGTCATGTAACCTGCAGATCCGGACATCGCTTTTCCAGACCGGACGGAGGACCGTGGGCACCCTCGAACGATTCGTCGTCATCGTGCTGTTCGATCGCGTCGACCTGCTCGACGTCACCGGCCCGCCGGAGGTCTTCGCGCTGCTGGCGCGAGAGATGAACGGGGAGACCGGATATCACGTGGTGCTCGCCGCCGAGACCCTCGATCCGGTGACCACGTCGGCGGGCGTGCGGGTCCTACCCGACGTCACCTTCGCCGAGATCGCCGAGCGTCCCATCGACACGCTCGTGGTGCCGGGTGCGGTCGAGATGGACGCCGACGGGCGGGTGCGGGCACTCAGTGATCCGGCCGTGGTCGAGTGGGTGCGCAGGCTCGCCGCGCATACGCGTCGGATCGCGTCGGTGTGCGTGGGCGCGCACCTGCTCGCGGACGCGGGACTGCTGGACGGCAAACGGGCCACCACGCACTGGTCCACGGCGCAGCAGCTGGCGGCCGAGCATCCGGCGATCGAGGTGGATGCCGATCCCATCTTCATCCGCGACGAAAACGTCTGGACCGGTGCGGGACTCACCGCCTGCCTGGACCTCGCGCTCGCGCTGGTGGCCGATGACTTCGGTGACGCGCTCGCGTTGCGGGTGGCGCGGCAGCTGGTCATGTTCCTCAAAAGGCCCAGCGGGCAGAGCCAATTCAGCGTGTCACTGGAACCGATTTCGACCACGCGCCGCATCGACGATCTGCGGCACTACATCACGCGCAATATCGCCCGGCAGCTCACCGTGGCCGACCTGGCCGAGCAGGCCCATGTCAGCGAACGGCAGCTGACTCGCATCTTCAAGACCGACCTCGGCACCACCCCGGCCGCCTATATCGAGTCCGCGCGAGTCGAATTCGCGCGCAATCAGCTCGAGACGACCCACAACACCCTGGAACGGGTGGCGACCCTGTGCGGTTTCAATACCACCGACACGCTCACGCGCGCCTTCCGGCGCACGCTGGACACCACGCCGACGGAGTATCGAAACCGCTTCCGGATCAACTGATCACGCCTCTAGCGCGACAGCTGCCTCCGCCGTGTACACCAGGAAGGTCAGCGACTCCTGGAAGTACAGCTGCACGCTCTCCGCGTCGTGCGACAGGTAGCCGATGGACAGATCCTGACCCAGCTGCAGATCGAAATCCCCACCGCGCGTCGACAAAACGAAGGCACCGTCGATGGCCGGGGCCCAGATGATCTCGCCGTCGATCATCCGCTCCAGATGTGTGCGGATCGGGTGGCCGTGATCGGAGGTCTCACTCACCGCCGTGTACAGATCCGCCGACAGCAGCACCGAATACGGCCCGTCCACACCGGCCAGCCGGAGCTTGCTCAACGCCTGCGCCACCGCCTCCGGGGCCAGGCGCGGATCACCCGGCAGTTTCACCGGCTCGCACGAGGTGGTGAGCCGGATGCCGGTGATCCCGGCCGCCGGATACCCCTCGAAGATCGCCCGATCCTCGGCGAACGCGATCTTCTTGGCGGCCGCCTTCACCGGATCCAGATCCGCGTCGTGCGAACCGCGCTCGATGTTGTCGAGCTCCTCGCGCGAGAGCGTGAACGGCACCCGCAATTCCACCAGCGGCGCGACCACGCGCCGGCGCGCCTGCACCCCGTCACCGGGCGAATCGATGGTGGTAGTGCGCCCCAGCCCGACGGCCGAATAGTCGGTCCCGTGCGGACCCGACAGATCCACCACGCGGCGACCGGCGATGTGCCGCTTGAAGGTTCGCGTCGCCTCTTCCTCGACCGCCGCCCAGGCCTCGGAGGTCAGGGGTGCGAGTTCGCGATGCAGGTTGTTCATGCGTCAGCTCCGTTCGTCTCAACGATTCCGTAGCGTGCCGATGCCTAGGGATCCGTCCCCGGACACAACGCCATTGGTGCCCGGGGATTCCCGGACCGCGACGGCCGCCGGCGCCGGAGCGTCCGGCAGCGCGTCGAAGAACCCCGCGGGCGGGGTGAAGAAGGAGGTGCCGGTGACGGCGGTGGAGAAATCCAGGATGCGGTCGTACGCGGCATCGGTGCTGCCCAGGAACATTCGGGTCAGCATGGTCTCGGTGACGGCCGGGTCGTCGGCGTAAGCGATGTAGTACGTACCGAATTCGCCGTCCTGGACCGAGCCGAACGGCATATTGGCGCGCACGATATTGCCGCTCACGGCCTGATCGTTCACGGCCACATGGGAATTGGCGGGCTGCTCGTCCTCGGAGAGCTCGAAGTCGTCGAGTTTGGTGCGCCCGATGACCTTCTCCTGCTCGGTGGTCGAGAGCGCTTTCCAGGAGTCCAGGTCGTGCAGGTACTTCTGCACGATCACGTAACTGCCACCGGTGAATTCAGGATCCTCGTCACCGACCAGCGCGGCGGTGGCGGCCAGCTGACCCTCCGGATTCTCGGTGCCGTCCACGAAGCCGAGCAGATCGCGCTGCTCGAAATAGCGGAAGCCCACCGTCTGATCCACGATGGTGGCGGCGCCCGAGAGTCGCTCGGCGATCTTCATCGCCAGTTCGAAGCAGGCGTCCTGGGCCTCGGCCTTGATGTGGAACAGTAGATCCCCGGGCGTGGCGGGGGCCTGATGCTTCGCGCCCAGGAAGCCCGGAAACTCGTGCAGCGCTGCGGGTTTCGGCCCGGAGAACAGACGGTCCCAGGCCTCGGATCCGATGCTGGTGAGGCAGGCCAGGCCGGAACCGGGCACGCGGAAGCCCACGGAACGCCGTAATCCGGGAAGGTCTGCGAGGAGATCCCGCGTCACCGCTTCGCCACCCTCGTCGATGGTGGCGACGAGGAAGATGGCGGCGGGTGTGAGCGGGTCGAGGATCGGCTGTGGCTCACCCATGGGCTCCACCATATGCCCTGACTCCGACAGCCCGCCCGCCCGGTTGCCCCGTGTCTGCCCGCGCTACTTGGCCACGGTCAGCAGGAAGGCCACGTCATCGATGGCTTTCACACTGTGGCGGGCATTGGGGATCACAATCAGGTCACCCGCCGAGCCCTTCCACTCGTTGGTGCCACTGATCAGCACCAGCACCCCGCTCAACACGATGAGCGTGGCCTCGCCGGGATTCTCGTGCTCGGCCAGGGTCTGTCCGGCCGTCAACGCGATGACCGTCTGCCGCAGGGTGTGCGTGTGGCCGCCGCAGATGGTCAGCGAACTGCGCCCGCTCGAAGCGGTGGCAGCCAGCTTGAGCTGCTGGCGAGCGACCGCGGTCAGCGATTTCTTGTCCATGGACTGCCTTTCGCCGGAGTATCGCTGAGTATGCCGGACGAGCCCATTCGGATCGGCTGTTTCGAGGCGGTGTTCGCAGGAATTGCCGTACGCGGGATATCCGCGTTATCGGCGTTACCGCGTATAACGACGGAAGCGGTACCGCAGACCCGACTTCGACTCGCGCCAATCCGCCTGCTCGGCGTGCCAGCGCGGATCGATGGGCGGCGCCAGCGTGTCGCCGTCGACGTCCGCGTCGATCTCGGTGACCATCAGCTCGGTGGCGAAAGGCATTGCGGTCCGGTAGATCTCACCGCCACCCGCGATCCACACCGACTTGTCGCCGGTCAGCTCCAGCGCCTCGCGCAGCGAACCGGCCCGCTCCGCACCCTCGGCCGACCACTCGGCCTGCCGGGTCACGACGATATTGCGGCGACCCTCCAGCGGCCGGAACCGCGGCGGCAGCGAATCCCAGGTCTTGCGACCCATCACCACCGGGTGCCCCCAGGTGACGTCCTTGAAGTGCGCCATGTCCTCGGGCACGCGCCACGGAATCGTGTTGTCCCGCCCGATGATTCCCTTCGGCGTCTGCGCCCAGATCAGCCCGATCGTCCGGCTCATACCGCGACGGGCGCCTTGATCGCCGGATGATGCTGGTACTGCTGGACTTCCACATCCTCGTACGCATAGTCGAACAGGGACGTGGTCGGCCGCAGGTGCAGCTTCGGGAACGGGTACGGCTCACGGGTCAACTGCTCGCGCACCTGCTCCACGTGATTGTCGTAGATGTGCACATCGCCGCCGGTCCAGATGAATTCGCCGGGCTGCAGCTCGGTCTGCTGCGCGACCATCAGCGTCAGCAGCGCGTAGCTGGCGATATTGAACGGCACGCCCAGGAACAGATCCGCGCTGCGCTGATACAGCTGGCACGACAGCTTGCCGTCGGCCACATAGAACTGGAAGAAGGCGTGGCAGGGGGCCAGCGCCATCCGGTCCAGATCGGCGACATTCCACGCCGAGACGATCATGCGCCGCGAATCCGGATCGGTGCGCAGCGTCTGCAGCACCTGCGAGATCTGATCGATGTGCATGCCGTCCGGGGTCGGCCACGAGCGCCACTGCACGCCGTAGACCGGGCCCAGTTCGCCGTTCGCATCGGCCCATTCGTCCCAGATGCTGACGCCGTGGTCCTGCAGCCACTTCACGTTGGAGTCGCCGCGCAGGAACCACAGCAACTCGTAGACGATCGACTTGAGATGCACCTTCTTGGTGGTGATCAGCGGAAAGCCCTGCGACAGGTCGTAACGCAGCTGATGTCCGAAGATGCTGCGGGTGCCGGTCCCGGTCCGATCCGCCTTGGGGGTGCCGGAGTCCAGCACCAGTCGGAGCAGATCCTCGTACTGGGTATCTCGGTCGCTCTCCACGCCTGGCAAGCTTACGCATCGGCTGGCTGGCTAAGTTATGCACTGTGCGGAAGCTGTTTGTAATCGGAATCGGAGCGGGTGACCCGGACCAGGTGACGGTGCAGGCCATCAAGGCGATGCGCCAGGTAAACGTGTTTTTTGTCATCGGCAAGGGCGATGCGAAACAGGAACTGGTGGACGTGCGGGCGACCATCCTCGCCGAACACGCGGACCAGCCGCACACGATCGTAGAGATCGCGGACCCGCCGCGCGACCGGAGCGTGCCCGCCAGCGGCGCCGACTCCGCCTATCAGGGTGCGGTGACCGACTGGCACGAGGCGCGGGCCGAACTGCTGGAACGGGCCTTCGCCGAAACCGACGGTGTGGGCGGCATTCTCGTGTGGGGCGACCCGTCGCTCTACGACAGCACCCTGCGCATCGTCGAACGGGTCCTGGCGCGCGGGCGAATCCACTTCGACTACACCGTGATTCCGGGCATCACCAGCGTGCAGGCCCTGGCGGCCGCGCACCGCATGGTGCTGCACGAAATCGGTGAGCCCCTGCACATCACCACCGGCCGCAAACTCCGCGAGGAGGGGCCCGCGGCCGGTGAGTCCACGCTGGTGATGCTCGACGGCGACTGCTCGTTCACCCAGGTGCCCGGCGACGACCTGCACATCTGGTGGGGTGCATACCTGGGCATGCCCGACGAGGTCGTCATCGAAGGCCCGCTGCGCGAAGTCGAGGACCAGATCACCCGCCGCCGCGCCGCCTTGCGCGAGGCCAAGGGCTGGATCATGGACATCTACCTGCTGCGCCACGGCCACTGAGCACTGAGTGTCCGAGACACTCGTGCATTTTCACAAACGAGGTGCCGCCGGGTTCGGGATAACGCCAATTGCGCTGGGGTTTCACGTCCTGTGAGCTGAGTCATGCCGGTTTGTTGTTGTGAACCGGCACATCCTCGGCAACGACGCTTCGGGAGTGACAGTGAAGAGATCCGCGCTGCGGCGGCTCACGGTGGTGGCGATGTCGGCCTGCCTGACGGCGGCGGCCGTGGGTGTGGCGGCGGCCGATCCGGGCTTCCCGCCGACCTTTCCGCCGGACCAGAACCAGCTGCCGCAGCTGCCCACCGAACCGCAGATCTACGACCTGCTGCCGATCCCGAGCCCGGATCAGGACCCCTGGTACGACGATCCCGCGGATATCGCCGATTACGCGCCGGGGCAGATCGTGCGCAGCCGCGAGGTGCAGACCCGGCTGGTCGGACTGCCGGTGCCGGTGTACACCAAGCAGCTGCTGTACCGGTCCAACGACGTGCACGACAATCCGATCGTCACCGCGACGACCGTGATCGTGCCGGGCATTCCGTGGTCGGGCAGCCCGCGGCCGGTGGTCTCCTTCCAGGAGGCCATCGACTCCACCGACTCGGCCTGCAATCCCTCGCACACGCTGCAGGTCGGGACCATGAAGGAATCCACGCTCGTCATGTACTGGCTGGCACAGGGATTCGCGATCAACGTCCCCGACTTCGACGGGAAGTTCAACACCTTCAACACCTATGCCGAAGGCAAGATGGTGCTCGACAGCCTGCGCGCGGTGAAGAACGACCCGGCGCTCGGGTTCACCGACTCCGGCTTCGCGCTCTACGGCTACTCCGGCGGCGGGTCCGGCTCGATCCGGGCCGCGGAACTACGTGAGTCCTATGCGCCGGATGTGCGGTTGCTGGGCACCAGCTTCGGCGGCGCGCCCGCCAACCTGCTCGGCGAGGCCGAATACGCCACCAAGGCCGAACCGGGCCTGACCGGCATCAGCAACTTCACCATGTGGCTCGGATTCGCCAGTCTCGCACGCGAATACCCGGACGTGTTCAAGCCCGAGGACATCCTCACCGAGGAGGGGCAGGGGCTGCTGAAGGACTTCGGCAGCCGCTGCTACGCCACCATCGCCGCGCAGGGCGCCTACCGGCCGATCAGCGCGTACTACCAGCCCGGGAAGTCGCTGGAGAGCTCGCCGGAGATCGTGAAGGTGTTGCAGGACAACAGCCTCGGCCACTACATCCCGGACAGCCCGATCCTCTGGTGGCACGGCATGTGGGATGAGCTGATCCCGCCGGAGGTGGTGCTGCCCACCGTGAATTCGTACTGGGATCGCGGCGCGGACCTGCGCTTCTACACGGTGCCCGTGCCCGAGCACGTCACCAATGCGGTCACCGGCTGGATTCCCGCCGTGGCCTGGATCAGCGCGGTGCTGCGCGGCCTGCCGCCCGGTCCGAAGTTCAACGCCCAGTTCACCCCGCTGCCGCCGGGTTTCCCCGGTAGCTGAGGTTCCTCGGTAGCCGAGGTTCCGCCAGGGCCGCCCGTGGTCTAACCGCGGGCGGCTCTGGCGTTCTCGATCTCGTTGATGTGCTCCTCGGTCCACTGCCGCAGGGCGGCAATGGGTTCGGCGAGACTGCGGCCGAGCGGGGTGAGTTCGTACTCCACGCGCGGCGGGATGGTGGGATGCACCGTGCGGGTGAGGAATCCGTCGGCTTCGAGGCTGCGCAGGGTCTGGGTGAGCATCTTCTGCGAGACCCCGCCTATGCGGCGCGCCAGGTCGGTGTAGCGCAGGGTGCCCTGCTGCAGGAGTGAATCGACCACCAGCACAGTCCATTTGCCCGCGATGTGGTCGAGCACCTGCCGGGTGGGACATTTGGCCGAGTAGACATCGGCGGGCAGTCCCGAGGATTCGACGATCGTCACCTTTTGGAGAGTAGCGCACTATTTAGTGCTGTCTTCCGAAAAGAGTGTCACTCTCCAATAGTTAGTGGCATGACGAACCTGAGCGTCGCCGACGCGATCCGCACCCGCCGCACCGTCCGCCACTACCGCCCCGACCCGGTCCCCGCGCCGATCCTCGACACCCTGCTGGAGCTGGCCATGGAGGCCCCCTCGAGCTGGAACCTGCAGGACCGATCGGTGGTCGTGGTCGCCGAACCGGCCGGGCGGGAGGGTCTGGTCTGGGCCACCGACGGCCAGCCGCAACCGCAGGAGGCCCCGGTTGTACTGGTCTTCGTCGCCGAACCCCACGCCTGGCGCGCCGACCGGACCGACATCTTCGACCTGGCCCGCCGCAACCAGGCCTGGAACGAGGACTTCATCGCGGGCTTCGCCGCCGCCTCGACCGAGTTCCAGCAGGGTCTGGCCGAACGAGACCTGCTGCGCGAGTACGCGGTCAAGGACGCCATGATCGCCGCGACATACCTCATGCTCGCGGCCACCGAACTCGGCCTGGCCACCTCCCCGATGAACGGCTGGGACGAGGCCAAGGTCAAGAAGGTGATCGGCATCGAGGACCGCGACGATCTGGCCATCGCCCTGCTCGTCTCGCTCGGCTACCCCGCCGAATCCCGCCGCCACCCGGGCCGCCGCCCGCACGGCCAGACGGTCTTCCGCGGCGCGTACACCAAACCCCGTGTGGAAGCGGCCCGCTGACTCGCCACGGTTCGTGGAAGGACAGTGTCGGTCCTGGTCGGTAGGCTGCGGGTTGTGCCCGAACTTCCGGAAATCGTGGCGCTCGAGCAGTTCCTGGCCGAGCATGCGGTGGGTGCGGTCGTGGGGCGGGTCGATGTGGCGGCGCTGAGCGTGCTGAAAACCTTCGATCCGCCGGCGACCGCACTGCAGGGGCGTGACGTGACCGGGGTGGGGCACTGGGGCAAGCATCTCGGAATGGACTGCGACGGGCTGTGGTTGATCACGCACCTGTCGCGGGGCGGGTGGCTGCGGTGGATCGACGAGCCGGGGGCCGCGCCGCCGAAGCCGGGCAAGGGGCCGCTGGCGCTGCGGGTGCATTTCTTCACCCCTGAAGGGGCCACGCCCGCCTTCGATCTCACCGAGGCGGGCACCAAGAAGCGGCTGGCGGTGTGGGTCACCGCCGACCCGCTCTCGATTCCGAGCATCGCCCGGCTGGGACCGGACGCGCTCGCGGTGAGCGAGCCGGAATTCGGGGAGATCCTGGCGAGCACCTCGCAACGGCTGAAGAACGCCCTCACCGATCAGACCCTGCTGGGCGGGATCGGCAATGCCTACTCCGACGAAATCCTGCACACCGCAAAGCTTTCCCCGTTCGCGAACTCCGGGAGCCTGGACGCGGTGCAGCTGGCCCGCCTCTACTCGGCCATGCGCGCCACCCTCTCGGATGCCGTGCAGCGTTCGGTGGGCCAGGACGCCGCCCGCCTGAAGGGCGAGAAGCGTTCCGGCTTCCAGGTGCACGCTCGCACCGGCCTGCCCTGCCCGGTGTGTGGCGACATCGTGCGCGAGGTCTCCTACGCCGACAAGTCCTTCCAGTACTGCGCGACCTGCCAGACCGGCGGCAAGATCCTCGCCGACCGCCGGATGTCCCGGTTACTCAAATAGCTCAGGTCAGGGCGGGGAGGCGAACCCCTTGCCAGGCCAGGCGTTTGGCCTGCTCCGGATCGTGCTCCACATGGGCCGGGGCGTCGATGATCATGGTGGCGCGCCGATCCTCGGTGTAGGCGGGCCAATTCGGCAGCGGACTGCCGGTGCGCGCGAACGCCAGCCAGTTGTCCTGGAACTGGTGCGAGACCGAACGGAAGGCGCGATACCCGCCCGCCACCGTCATGGCCCGGCCGACGACCGAATCGACCGCGCCGAACACCGGGACCAGATCCAGCGCGTGAGTCGCTCCGAAACCCGCCAATTGGATTGCGCGCGGGGCGAAGTCGTAGCGGTAGGCATAGGTGGGGGCGAACCGGCTGTGCGCCTCCATGACCCGGACCGACGGGCGCCAGAAGGTGAAATCACCGCCCATCCGGATCGTCGCCTTCTTGCCCGGGAACCCGGGATAGGCGGCGGAGACCCGGGATTCGATGGCGGTGCCGGAATCGGCGAGGGTCTCGTGCAGCCGCTCCTGCGAAGTAGGCAGGGACTGGCCGAATTTGGTGAAGATCGGGCTGTCGTCGCCCGTGTCGAGTGCCTGATCGACATGCCGCAGCAGCCAGCGCATGCGGTCGGGAGTGGTGGGCAGCGTGTCGTCGAGCCGCACGAAAAGCGTTGCCTCGTCACGATTGGTGCCGATGATGAGCGGCACCCGGTGCGCGGTGCCCGCGGTGAAGGCCGCGATGAGCGCGGCGGGCAGATAGTCGCCGTCCACCGTCGGGGCGATCGGGAACAGGCCGGGCTGCTCGTGCATCACCTTGGCGGCCGCGTGATCCACGGCGCGGCGGATGTCGTTCGCGCCCGCGGTGCGCAGGGCGGTCGCCGCGTCCGCCGGATCGACTCCGAGTTCGTCGAGGCAGCGGCGGGCGAACTTACGCGCCTCGGCCTGGGTCGGGGCCCAGTCGGCCGGAGCGCTCTGGGCGATGCCGCGATGGAACAGTCCCGCCGCGGCGGGAGTGCACATCAGCGAGAGCACCGCGTGCGCGCCCGCCGACTCGCCGAAGATGGTGACATTGTTCGGGTCGCCGCCGAACGCGCCGATATTGCGTTGCACCCACTCCAGGGCCGCCACCTGATCGCGCAGGCCCAGGTTGGAGTCGAATTGGCTTTCGGGCGTGGAGAATTCACCGAAATCGACGTAGCCGAAGGCGCCGAGCCGGTAGTTGATCGACACCACGATGACATCACCGCGCAGCGCCAGACGACCGCCGGAATACAGCCGCAGCGCCGAGGTGCCGATCATGTAGCCGCCGCCGTGGATGAACACCATCACCGGACGCGGGGTGATCGACGGCTCGTTGGGAGCGGTGACGTTCAGCGTCAGACAATCCTCGCCGGTCGGCTGCGCCTGCCGGGGGCCGATGCGCGCACCGTCGCGGTGTTGCATTGCGGCATAACCGAAGTCGGTGGCATCACGCACGCCGCTCCAGGGCTGCACCGGCTGTGGTGCGCGGAATCGGAATTCTCCTACCGGGGCCGCCGCAAAAGGAATGGACCGCCAGCGTGAAACGCGGCGGCCCCGGATGCCGCGGACCACTCCGTCCGCGGTTGTGATGTCTGTCGTTGCCACCATTGGAAAAGGGTAGACCGAACTCCCGGGAGCTCCCAGGGGCAAATGCCCACCGGGAACTCCCGAAACAAGCGCTGCGGGCTTGCTACTGCAGGTAGCCCTCGACCTGGCGGGCCGAGTTGACCTGCGCCTCGTCGGGGTTGCGGCCCTGGTCGAGCCGGGCGCGACGCTGACGCAGCAGATCCCAGCACTGGTCCAGCTGGACCTCGAGCTCGGCGAGCTGACGGCGCTCCTCCTCCGGGCTCAGCTCGCCGCCGGTGGTCTGGGAGCGCAGCTCGTGCTCGCGATCCACGAGTTCCTTGATGCGGGCGTGGATGTCCTTTTCGGTCATGCGGTCCACTCTACGACCCACTTCAGCGCATCCCCGGCCAACCGGACGGCCGTCGGTAGTTCCGCCGCCGACGCCGCGGCATAGCCGAGGGCCAAGCCGAAGGTGTGCCGGGGCCCGAGATGGTGGCGGGCGAGGCCGTCGAGATGGACCCCGGCCGCTCGAGCCGCGGCCACCGCGCGATCCTCCTGCTCGGCCGAGGCGAGCGGGACGAAGACGTGGGAGCCCGCGTCGTCGCCGCGCACCTCCAGGCCGCGACCACGCAATTCCTCCACCACCAGGGCGCGGCGCTGTGGCATGTCGCGGCGCAGCCGACGCAGGTGGCGGGCCAGATCGCCGTGCCGGGCCAGCTCGGCCACCACCTGCTGACCGGCCGGTGCGGCGCTGGTGCCGGTCAGTTCGCGGTAGGCCAGCACCGCCTCGGCGACGGCCGGGTCGGCCACCAGCCAGCCGATGCCCAGGGTGGGGGTCAGGATCTTGCTGGTGGTGCCGAGATGCACGACCGCGTCGGGGGCGAGGGTGGCCAGCAGCGGCAATGGCGCGGTGTCGTAGCGCAATTCGCCGTCGTAGTCGTCCTCGATGACGAGTGCGCCGGTGCGGCGGGCGAATTCGACCAGGGCCACCCGCCGCGCGGCGGGCATCCGCGCGCCGAGCGGAAACTGGTGCGCGGGCGTGCAATACACCATGCGGGCGGTGTCGGGCAGCAGATCCACCCGCAGGCCGTCGGCGTCGACGGGCACCGGAACCGGCCGCATGCCCGCCGCTCGGAAGGCACCCGCGGCCCGCCGATAGCCCGGATCCTCCATGGCCACCACGTCGCCGGGGCGCAGCAGGGCCGCCGCGAGTTCGCCTGCGGCCGAGCTGGTTCCGGCGGTGGCCAGCACCGCGCTGCCGCTGCCCGCGCCCAGCCCTCGATGCCGCAGCAGATGCTCCGCGACCGCCTCCAGATACTCCGGTTCACCGCGACGGTCCTTGCGGATCAAGGGCATTCGATCCGACGCTGCCCGCCAGGCTCGTCGCCACGCGGCAGCGTCGATGGCCTCGATGGAGGGCGCACCCGCCGCGAGGTCCAGCAGGCCCGTCAGCGGATCGACGCGTTCGGGTCCGATGCCCTGGATGCCGCCCGGCGCGGGTGCGGCGGTCAGGTAGGTGCCCGAACCGTGGCGGCCGTCGAGCCAGCCCTCGGCGTGCAACTGGTCGTAGGCGGCGGTGACTACCGTGCGGCTCACCCCGAGCCGGTTGGCCAGATCCCGGGAGGACGGCAGTCGATCCCCGCCGCGCAACACGCCGGTGGTGGCGGCGAGCCGCAGCCCGCTCGCCACCTGGACGGCCAGCGGTGTGCCGCTCTCGCGGTCGACGGTGAACGGCAGATCATCGTCGACCAGGCGATTTCCCCGCAAGTGGACTCCCGCTGTTGTGACAACCTGTCACCATCAGCATGCCACTCTCAGTGCACGACCGTCAGCTCCGGGTCAGTAGGCAGGTGATCGAGCGGGGTGTCGGTGCGCCCGCGCAGGAACTTGTCGAAGAGGGCGGCGACATAGCCGTGCACCAGGTTCGCGCCGCGCGCGGCCGGGATGGTGCCGATATCGCGACGGTCGGCGGCATGCGCGGCGTCGGGGATCAGCAGCGGCAGGTCGGTGAAGTCGTAATGGGCCGTATCACGCAGGGACAGTTGCTCTTTCCAGCCGGTACCGACGCCGAAGAAGGCATCCAGGGACGGCCGGGCGTCGCCGACCTCCTCGATCTGCTGACTGGTCAGCACCAGTACCGGCCGGTCAACACCCTCGACGGCCGCGCGCCCGAAGTCCGCGTCGACGCCGAGTTGCCCGTCCAGGTCCACGGCCGCGCCGATGCGGTGGTCGTCGTGCAGCGCCTCGACCGCGGTGTAGCCGCCGGAGGAATGACCGACCATGCCGACATGTCCCAGATCGAGGGCATGATCGAGTCCGGCGGGCAGGGCGCGCTGTTCGGCGTCGGGATTGTTGCCGTGTGCGAGCTGGGTCAGCGAATCCAGCACGAAGCCGATATCCGGCAGCCGTGCGTCGATGTAGCGCTTGCGGAGCTCCGGCGTGAATCCTCCGGGCTGCGACTCGAATTGGGCCAGGCGACCACCCGGGAATTCCACGGCCGGGCCGGTCTCGTAGGTGTGGTCGATGGTCACCACCACGTAGCCGCGGCTGGCGAGGTCCTCGGCCAGCCCGGTGCCCAGCAGCCGGGTGACGCCCGCGCCCGGCGAATACAGAATGACCGGATAGCTATCGCCCGCCGCAGGGGCGTCGGAGTACGAATTGGTCAGCAGCCCCGGCAGTTCCACGCCGATCTGCTGCTCGAGTTCCGGAACCAGCTGGCTGGAGACGTAGTGGGCCCGCAGGTAGTGCTCGACGTCGGCGGCCGGATAGAACACCGACACCATCAGCTCGCGTGGCCGTTCCGGATGGAACGGGTCGGGCCGGTTCTGGTCGACGAGGTGGAGAGTGGTGGTGCCGACCGCTATCTGACCGGTGGGGCGCGGTAGCACGGTGATGCCGATCGGCCCGGCGTATGCGGCGGAGGTGGACACGGTGAGCAGCGCGGCCGTGGTGGTGGCCGTGGCGATGAGTCGAGCGATCAACGATTTCCCCTGGAGGCCGAGGCTGCCCCGGACACGAGTGCGTACAACACGAAACCCGTACCGGCGCTGGTGATTGCGTAGATCAGCGTGTGCCGCACGCAATCGTAGAGGCTGATCTTCGCCACCGGATCGGTTCGGGCGATGAGACCGGCGAGTACCGCGACAGCCAGCAGCGACAGCAGCACCGGGATGCGCCGGGGGTCCGGCGCGATGGTGGCGGCCCGGCGATACCAGGCCACCAGATAGCACGCCAGCAGCAGCATTCCGCCGATCGAGGAGATGTAACCGATGACGTTGTAGACCCGGTGCGGCCCGATCACGGACTCCCGCATCGGTTCCCAGTTTTGGACCACCGCGCCGTCGGTATGGGTGAAGGCGTCCCAGGCCAGATGTGTCACCGCCCCGATGAGCAGCGCCGCGGCCGCGCCGAGCACGGTCGGCCGGGTCATGGTGATGGTCTTGCCGAGCATGCCGGATACGCTGCGCCGCAGCGCCCACGCGATCGCCAGCAGGATCGCGCCCAGCAACATGTCCGCGGGCAGGCCGAGCAGCGAGTGGGTGAACTCACCGTCCACCCAGACCGGCACGTAGTACGGCACATCGGGCGCGATGCTCCCGGCGACCAGCCCCGGAAACCACAGCGTCCGCCGCAGTGGCAGGACGGCAGCCGGATGCGCGAGTGTGAACGGCACGATGGATCCCCCGGAAGTGGTCTGTAGATCTTGTGAAGAATTGGCTATTCAGGAATGCCATTTCCCCCTCGAAACTGGACTCATGAGTGAGACAGCTTCGACTCGGACCCTACTGTCGCCCACCCCGCGCAGCAGCCTCACCCGTGCCAAGGAGCGGGGTCGCACCGACCGCGCCGAGCTGGACGCGGTGCTCGACGCGGGCCTGATCTGCCACCTGGGAGTGGTCCTGCACGGCGCCCCGGTGGTCATCCCCACCATCTACGGCCGCGACGGCGACACCCTCTACCTGCACGGCTCGACCGGTGCGGGCAATCTGCGCGCAGCCATGACCGGTGATGTGTCGCTGACCGTGACCGAGGTGAACGGCATCGTGTATGCCCGTTCGGCCATGCACTTCTCGATGAACTACCGCTCGGCGGTGATCCACGCCCGCCCGGTCGAACTCACCGATCCGGACGAGCGCATGCACGCCCTGCGCGTCATCGTCGAACACGCCGCACCCGGTGCCTGGGATGCCGTCCGCTCCCCGAACAAGAAGGAGATGGCCGCCACCATGGTGCTGGCCCTCGACCTGACCGAGGCGTCCGTGAAAGTCCGTACCGGCGGTCCCCGCGACGACGCGGAAGACATTGCAGCGGGCGGTGTCTGGGCTGGGGTGCTGCCCATGCGTCAGGTCTTCGACGCCCCGATCAGCGCCGAGAACCTGGATGCGGGAGTCGAAGTGCCGCAACACGTCCTGGCCCGGGTGACCGAAGCCGTCCTGGCCGGATAGTCACCAGCTCCGGCCGTGCAGCCCCAGCTCCGCCAGCGCGGACTGGGCCAGCGCCGTCAGCGCCGACGGTGTGGGCACGGCCTCCGGATCCAGGCTGATCAGCGACAACGTATAGGTGTCGGCGATGCGGGTCAGGTAGCCGGAGAGCCGGGTCCGGGGTAGCGCGTCCGCGCGCAGGCCGGGGTGGATGGCGCGCGCCGCCACCCCGGTGCACGCGTGCGGCCCCAGCGCCAGCAGGGATTCGGGCAGATTGCCGATGTTCGAGCAGAGGATGTCGCGTTCGCCCGCACCCTTGGCCAGTCGATAGGCCAGCCGGTCGGGGACGACCTGCAGCAGTTCCTCCGGAATGCCGCCCGGGCTGGTCATGCGGTGCTCGTAGGCCGCGCGCGCCTGCTTACGCAGGGTGGCCGGGGTGTCGGCGCGGGTGATGGCGACCTCGGTCATGGACATGTCGTTGTCCACGCGGGGCTCGTCGCGGGTGTCGACCGGGAGGCTCGCGGCAATGGTGTCGGCGGTAAACCCGCTGGCCCACAGCATGTTCGCGATCAGATACACGAACAGGCTGTTGGCGGTGCCGCCGTGCGACACGGCGACGCGGTTCCAGTCGCGGGCCGGGATCTCCAGCACGGCCGCGCAGGTGGCCGCCTCGGACCGGGTGCCGGGCAAGGCTTTTCGGTCGGGCGCCGCGGTGGGTCGCGCGGGGATGCCGTGGCGCAGGGCGCGGGCGGTGCCACCCAGGACGGTGGCCCACATGCGCCGCGCGTCGGCCCAGTCGGAATGGCCCGCCACGGGTGCCGCGAGGGGTGTGCCCGCGAGCGCATTGTCGATGGCCAGGGTCAGCGCCCGGCCGTCGGCGAGGGCGTGCGAACAGGTCAGCGCGACCACGCAGCCGCCGTCCTCGACCAGTGCCGCGGACAGCCGCCAGCCGGGTCCGCGCTCGGGGTTCAGATCGTCGCCCTGCCGGTCGGCCCAATCCAGTACCGCCGCAACCGGGATCGGCTCCCGGACCAGGTCGAACGGGTAGGCCGACTCGTTGGTCTGCCAGCGCGGCCGCGCACCGGGCACCTTCGGGCGCACCACTCGGCGGCCGAGCGGTCCGGTGCGCAGCTCGCGGTGCACCCGCCAGAGCAGGGCGGGATGGACGGGTTCGGCGGTACGCCAGAGTCCCTGCAGGACGATCGGGGTGCCCATGCCCCGATGCGACCGCAGGAAGATCTCGTCCAGCACGCTCAGCCGATTCATCGAACGGCTAGCGTACCGATCGGTTGCATGTGGTGCTGCCGGGTGTATTCGGGGCTATCACTCCGACCCGATTTCCCCGGTGCTCAGGCCCGGCCGCGGTGGCATTCAGGCCCGGCTGCCGTGACGGCCCGCACCCGAGGCGAAACGCTGCGCGCCATCGAGGGCCCCGTCCATCAAGGCCTTCATACCGTGCCGCAGCTCGTTGGCGATGGCCTCGGGCTCCTCGAGTCCGTCCTGCTCCAGCACCGACATCCGGTCCGAGCGCAGGCAGGTCTGGGGGAGGGCGGCCAGCTCCAGCGCGAGTTCCTCGGCGGCGCGCCGGGATTCGCCGGTCGGCACCACGCGGGTGACCAGGCCGATCTGCAGCGCCTCCGGCGCGCCCACCGCGCGGCCGGTGAGGATCAGGTCCATGGCCCGGCCCTCGCCGATGATGCGGGGCAGCCGCACGGTGCCGCCGTCGATGAGCGGCACGCCCCAGCGGCGGCAGAACACGCCGAAGGTGCTGTCCTGCTCGGCGATTCGCAGATCGCACCAGAGCGCGAGCTCGATGCCGCCCGCGACCGCGTAGCCGGAGACGGCGGCGATGACGGGCTTGGACAGCTTCATCCGGGTCGGGCCCATCGGTCCGTCGCCGTCCTCGGTGACAGCGTTCGAGCGCTCGGTGCCCAGCGCCTTGAGGTCGGCTCCGGCGCAGAAGGTGCCGCCGTCGCCCCACAGCACCGCGACCGCCGCGGTGGGGTCGGCGTCGAACTCGCGGAAGGCATCGGCCAGGGCTTTCGCGGTGGGTCCGTCGACCGCGTTGCGGGCTTCGGGGCGGTGCAGGATCACGGTGTAGACGGGGCCGTTGCGTTCCACTCGTACTGTCACGGCCGCGACGTTACGCCGTAAACCGGGGGTTGCGTCAAGAAATGAATCGGTGGTTCACTTCTTGCATGGCCTATCGCAGAACCCCCGCTGTCCAGGCGCGCCTGGACGCCCAGGCGGGGTCGATCGTGCGGTCCGCCATGACCGTCCTGTCCCGCGACGGCTTCGCCGGACTGTCCATGGCCGCCGTCGCCGCCGAGGCGGGCGTCGCCACCGGCACCGTCTACAAGAACTTCAGCGGCAAGGCCGAACTGGTGACCGCCGTCTTCCGCGAGGTCGTCACCCGCGAGGTGGAGGCGGTCGCCGCGGCCGGGGCGGCGGGGGAGGGGCGCAGCGCCGCCGACCGCGTCACCGCCGCCGTCGAGACCTTCGCCGGGCGCGCACTCAAGAACCCGAAACTGGCGTACGTCCTGCTCGCCGAGCCGGTGGATGCCGCCGTCGACGCCGAACGCCTGCGCTTCCGCCGCGCCTTCGCCGAGACGTATGTCAACGCGATCGCCGACGGTGTCGCGAATGGTCAACTGCCGCCGCAGGATCCGCGCACCTCCGCCACCGCACTGGTCGGCGCCATCGGCGAAGTGCTGGTCGGCCCGCTCTCGGAGCAGTTGCAGAGCGAATCGGTGCTGCCGGAACTCGTCGCCTTCGCGCTGCGCGCGCTCGGTGTCCCCGCCGAATCCCGCAGCGTCCCCCACGAATAGGAGTCACTCCGCCATGCATACGCACGACGTCTTCAACCAGGTGCCGCCCATCGCGCCGTTCGACAACTCCCGCCATCCGGCGCTGATCGAGGGCCTGCACCGGGAGGGCGCGGGCTGGGCCGAGGCCGAGGTGCGGGAACTGGGCGAGCTCGCGGGCGGCGTCGAGGCGCAGGAGTGGGGGCGGCTGGCCAACGAGAACCCGCCGATCCTGCACACCCACGATCGCTACGGCAATCGCATCGACGAGGTGGAGTTCCACCCGTCCTGGCATCAGTTGATGGATGTCGCTGTCTCCCACGGCCTGCACGGCACGCCGTGGCGCGACGACCGGCCGGGCGCGCACGTCGCCCGCGCCGCCAAGCTCGCCGCCTGGGGCGTGTCCGACGCCGGGCACATGTGCCCGATCTCCATGACCTACGCGGTGGTGCCCGCGCTGCGCCACAATCCGGAACTGGCCGAGAAGTACGAGCCGCTGCTGGCGTCGCGGGTCTACGACTTCGGGCTGCGTGAGCCCTCCAGCAAGGCCGGTCTGATCGCGGGCATGTCCATGACCGAGAAGCAGGGCGGCTCGGACGTCCGCGCCAATACCACCACGGCCACACCGCTTTCCGACGGCACCTACCGCATCGTCGGCCACAAGTGGTTCACCTCGCACCCCATGGGCGACATGTTCCTGACGCTGGCCCAGGCGCCCGGCGGGCTGTCGTGCTTCATGCTGCCCCGGGTGCTGCCCGACGGCACCCGCAACGCGCTGCGCATCCAGCGCCTGAAGGACAAGCTGGGCAACAAGTCCAACGCCTCCTCGGAACTGGAGTACGAGAACGCCATCGGCTGGCTGGTCGGCCAGGAGGGCGCGGGCGTGAAGACCATTATCGAAATGGTCAATATGACCCGCCTGGACTGTGTGATCGGCTCCGCGACCGTCATGCGCACCGGCGCGGTCTTCGCCACCCACCACGCCCGCAATCGCCAGGCGTTCGGCAAGTATCTGGTCGATCAGCCCGCCATGCGCAATGTGCTGGCGGACCTGGTGATCGAGGCCGATGCCGCGACCACCGTCATGATGCGGCTGGCCGGGGCCACCGACCGCGCCGACAGCGATCCGACCGAGGCGGCACTGCGCCGCATCGCGCTGGCGGTCACCAAATACTGGGTGTGCAAGCGCGCCCCCGCGCACGCGGCCGAGGCGCTGGAATGCTTCGGCGGCAACGGCTATGCCGAGGAGTCGGGCATGCCGCGGCTCTACCGCGAGGCCCCGCTCATGTCCATCTGGGAGGGTTCGGGCAATGTGGCGGCGCTGGATGCGTTGCGCGCCATGGGGCGTCAGCCCGAGACCGTCGAGGCGTTCCTCGCCGAGGTGAACCTGTCGCGGGGCGCGAACCGGCACCTGGATACCGCCATCGATCGAATCGGCAAGGAGCTCACCGACTTCGCCGATATCGAATACCGGGCGCGGCGTGTTGTGGAGCTGATGGCCCTCGTGCTGCAGGGTGCGCAGTTGGTGCGCCACGGCCACCCGGCTGTGGCGGATGCCTTCTGCGCCACCCGCTTCGGCGGCGATTGGGGTATCGCCTTCGGCACCCTCCCGACCGGTGTGGACGCCGAGGCCATCATCGAGCGCGCTTACGTCAACTGAAGTCGAGGCCCCGGGCCATGAGCTCCTCCCGGAGGATGCGAATGGACTTGGGGCCCATGCCGTGCAGGGCCAGCAGTTCGCGCTCGGCGACACCCGCCAGTTGTTCCACGCTGCGGTATCCGGCGGCGGTCAGGGCGCGGGTCGCCGGTGCGCCGATCCCGCGTGGCCAGGTCGAATCGGTCATGGGCCGAGCCTAGATCGACTTCGTCGGCCGCGCGGGAGGTGGCACACCGTTGTAGAACGTGTTCTACTTTTGCCATGACCAAGGGACCTTTGGCGGGGGTGCGGATCGTCGAATTGGCGAGCATCGGACCCGGACCGCACGCGGGGATGATGCTGGCCGATCTGGGCGCGGACGTGGTGCGGGTGCAGCGGCCCGGCGACGGATCGGCGGTCGGACCGATGCGGGCGCAGCTGCGTGGCCGGACCATCGTGCAGGCCGACTTCAAGAACCCGGACGACATCGCCGCGGTGCGCGGGCTCATCGACAAGGCCGACGTGGTGTTCGAGGGCTACCGGCCGGGCGTGGTGGAGCGGCTCGGGCTCGGGCCCGAGGAAGCGCTGCAACGCAATCCGCGGCTGATCTACGGCCGCATGACCGGGTGGGGGCAGGACGGGCCGCGCGCCGACCGGGCCGGGCACGACATCAACTACATCGGGCTCACCGGTGCGCTGAACGCGATCGGGCGCAAGGGCGAACGGCCGGTGCCGCCGGTCAATCTGCTCGGCGACTACGGCGGCGGTTCGGTCTTCCTGGTGCTCGGCATCATCACCGCGCTGTTCGAGCGGGAGCGCTCCGGGCAGGGGCAGGTCGTCGACGCGGCCATGGTGGACGGGGCCCTCACGCTCGCGCATTCGCTCTGGATTCTGCACCAGGGCGGCATGTGGTCCGACGAGCGCGGCACCAACCTGCTCGACACCGGAATGGCTTGGTACGACACGTATTCCACTGCCGACGGGAGGCATCTGGCGGTCGGCGCGTTCGAGCCGCAGTTCTACGCGGAACTGCTGCGCGTACTCGAGCTCGACCCGAAATCGCTGCCGCACCAGATGGATCCGGCCGGACAGGACGTGCTGCGCAAGGTCTTCACGGAGAAGTTCGCGACCCGCACCCAGGACGAATGGGCCGAGTTGTTCGACGGTGTCGACGCCTGCGTCACCCCCATCCGCATCTGGACCGAGGCCGCCCAGGACGAACACCTGCGCGCCCGCGGCTCCCTGATCGAGGTGGACGGCATGCTGCAGCCCGCTCCCGCGCCCCGGTTCTCGCGTACCCAGCCGCCGACGCCGCAGCCGACGCCGGCGGATCTGACACCCCTCGGTGAGGTCTGGGTGTAGCGCGACGGCTAGGCCGTACCGCCGTTGACCCGAATGTTCTGCGCTGTCACCCAATTCGCGGCATCACTGGCGAGAAATGCGACGACAGCGGCGATTTCGTTCGGCTTACCCAGTCGATTGAACGCGCTCATGGCCTCCAGGCGGGACAGGAACTCCTCGCTCTTGCCCGTCCGGTAGGTCTCGGTCTCGGTGGCGCCCGGGCTGACCGCGTTCACCGTGATGCCGCGCGGCCCGAACTCCTTGGACAGGATGTGGGTGAACTGCTCCACCGCACCCTTGGTCGAGTCGTAGACGGCGTAGCCGGGCAGCATGAGCGCGGTGGTGGAGCTGGAGATGGTGATGATCCGGCCGTTGTCGGCCATCTTGTTCCAGGCCAGCTGCATGCCGTGAAAGACGCCCTTGACGTTCACGGCGAAGCTCAGGTCGAACTCCTCCGACGTCACCTCCGCGAACGGCTTGGTGATCGCGACCGCCGCATTGTTGACCAGAATGTCCCAGCTGCCCCAGGTTTCGAGCACCCGGTCGACCATGGCCGTGTACTCGTCGCGGTCGCGCACGTCGGCGGCCACCGCCAGCGCCTGACCGCCGTCCGCCTCGATCTTCGCGACCACTTCGTCGGCGAGTTCGGGGGTGTGCGGATGGTTGATCGCGACCCGGACACCCTGCGCGGCCAGCGTTTCCGCGATGGCCCGGCCGATGCCGGTGGCGGCCCCGGTGATCAGGGCGGTCTTCGGTGACATCACTCGAACCAGTAGTCGAGCCAGATCTGCGCGCCCTCACCGAGATTGGCCTTGAAGCCACCCTCGCCGCGCAGTCCAGTCAGATCACCGGTGCCGGAACCGGGGACCACGAACCATTCGCCGCTGACGATATTGTCGGCGACGCTGCCCTGATCCTGCAGCAGGAAGGTGCCGGACTTGCCGTCCACCGAGCCGGTGATGCGCTCGATGCCGACGAAACTGGCGGTGCCGTCGGGGCTGGAGGACTGCAGGAATTCCACCACGCCGTCACCCTCGATACCGCCGGAGAAACTCTCCTCCACGTGAATTCGGGTGAGCACCGGGCCCTGCTCGGGTTCGTCATAGGGGACCGGCTCGTACTTGTGCACCGTGATGGTGCCTTCGACGCGAATCTTCTCGGTCATCACATGCCTTCTGTTGTGCTGTGGTGTTTTGGTTGTGCTGAGGCGTCGACGCGACGCCATCGCTATCTTGCTCCGGCAGTGAGGTTTTCGCGTCCCATAGCGGGACATATCGCTAATAGCGGACATTATCGAGAAGGTGTGTTTATCGATCACCGAATCCTGATTATCAATCGAATGTTCGCTGGTGTCGGTGAGATCCGATGGCTATGGTCGATGATCATGAACGCACGTACATTTCTCGGCGCGGCCGTGGCATCGGTGGCGCTCATTATCGCCGGAAACGGCGTCGCCTCAGCGGATATCGGATTGACCGAGGCCGACAACTCCCAATTCCTCGATGGTGACACGCTGTACTTCTCCGACTGGCTCGGCTCCTCCAACTGCGCCATCCACGCCAATGGCGACGTCGGCTGCGACCTCGGCCCCGGTCAGTCACTGTGGGGGATCATTCCGATCGGCGATGTCGTCATCGACAACTCCGTCCTGCCCGCCCACCCGACCTTCGGTCTCGGTGGCCAGCACGGCCGCCCGGGCAGCCGCTGGATCACCGACGTCCCCCGCGACGCGAACGTCTACCAGGGCACCCGCATCGACTACGCGGGTGTCACCTGCATCGGCGGGCTCCCGCGCGGCGGCCTGAACTGCACCTCCCGGGGGCACAAGTTCACCCTGGGCTCGTCCGTCACCATCTCCTGATCCGCGACACCACTGGGCTGCGACGAAGGCCACGCTTCCGGCTGCAGCCCAGCGGTAATAGCGTCGAACCATGCCTCGTACAACGACGTACACCCAGTGGATCGCCCTCGAACCACAGCAGCTGTGGACCGTGCTCGGGGATCCCACCCGGTGGCCGCAGTGGAATCCGGCCGTCACGGCGCTGACCCTGCACGGCGCGCCCGCCACCGGGACCACCGGCGACTACCTGCCGCGCGGCCGCGTCAACGAGGCGGTGCACGGGCGACTGGCGAAACCGTTCGTTGTATCGACCTTCGTACCCGATCGCGAACTCACCATCGAACAGCCCGAACCCGCGGGCACCCTGCGGATGCGCTGGGTGCTCACCCCGCGGGACGGCGGCACCCTGCTGACTCAGCAGCTCACCTTCACCGGGCCCTCGGGCAAGCTCATGCGCAAGGTCGTCGGCAATCTGCTCGAGACCGACACGCACACCTGCTTCGCGCGCCTCGGGCAACTGGCCGGACTGCAGCCCGCCGCCGACGCGCAGACCGTGGTGATCGCGGGCGGCACCGGCGCACTGGGCCGCACCCTCGCCGCCGATCTGACCTGCCGGGGGCAGCGCGTGGTCATCCTGACCCGCCGCACCGTGCCGGAACTGCCCTACCCGCAATACGAATGGGACGGCCGCACCGTCGGCGCCTGGGCCGACGCCCTGCGTAATCCCGGTCGCACCGCCGTCATCAATCTCGCGGGCAAGCTCGTCGACTGCCGCCCCACCGCCCGCAATGTCGCCGAATTGCGCCGCAGCCGAGTCGATTCGACGCGGGCACTGGTGGAGGCGTCCAAGACCCTGGACCGGCCCATCGAACACTGGATCCAAGCCAGCACCACCGCCATCTGGGCCGACGCGGGCGAAATCCGTTGCACCGAAAGCACTCCGCTGCCCGACCCCGGCCTGCCGCAGATGACCGGGGTGGCGCAGCCCTGGGAGGAAGCCTTCGACGGGGCCAATGCCACGCACTGGACCATCTTGCGCACCTCGATCGTGCTCGACCCGGACGCGCCCGCCATGAAACGCCTGGTGGGGCTGACCAAGGCCGGGCTCGGCGGCAGCGTCGGCAATGGCAGGCAGTGGTTCAGCTGGATCCACCTCGAGGACTGGCTGGCCATCGTGCGCGCCGGGCTCGGCCTGGATCCCCATGTGGCACTGCCCAATGGGGTGTTGGTCGCGGCCACCGACTTCCCGGTGCGCAACAAAGAGCTGATGGCGACCTTGCGCCGGCAGTTGCGGCGGCCCTGGTCGCCGCCGACCCCCGCGCCCGCGCTGACCATCGGCGCGGTGCTGCTGCGGACCGATCCGGCGCTAGGACTGACCGGTCGGCATGCCACCTCCGAGGTGCTGCGCCACAACGGATTCCGCTTCCGCTACCCGACCCTCGACGAGGCATTGTCCCACCTGCTACCGCGCTGACCTGCGGCTCGAGGGTCGGCGATGTGATCTACGACATTGTGTCGTAGAAAGGTGTCACGTTTCGAGGCCCTGCGGCGTCTGGTTTTCATGAGTACCACCGCGAACCGCGCCGATGCCGCCGACCAGCGGTACCACTTGGCCGCGGGCCTGAAACGCTCCATCAACAAGGTCTTCCCGACGCACTGGTCGTTCCTGCTCGGGGAGATCGCCCTCTACACCTTCATCATCCTGCTGCTGTCCGGGATCTACCTGACGCTCTACTTCGAGCCGTCCATGACCGAGGTGACCTACAACGGCAGCTATCAGCCCCTGCGCGGCGTGCAGATGTCGGCCGCCTACCGCAGCGTCCTGGACATCTCCTTCGACGTGCGCGGCGGACTGTTCGTGCGGCAGTTGCACCATTGGGCCGCACTGCTGTTCCTCGCCTCGATGATCATCCATATGTGCCGGGTCTTCTTCACCGGCGCGTTCCGCAAGCCGCGCGAGGCCACCTGGGTGGTCGGCGCGCTGCTGCTGATCCTGTCCATGTTCGAGGGCTACTTCGGGTACTCGCTGCCCGACGACCTGCTCTCGGGCACCGGGCTGCGCTCGCCGCTGGGCGGCATCACCATGGCCGTGCCCGTGATCGGCACCTGGCTGCACTTCCTGCTCTTCGGCGGGGAATTCCCGGGCACCGTGCTCATCCCACGGCTCTACATCACGCACGTGCTGTTGTTCCCGGGCATCATGCTGGCGCTCATCGGCGCACACATCGCCCTGGTCTGGTACCAGAAGCACACCCAGTTTCCCGGGCCCGCGCGCACCGAGCGAAATGTGGTGGGCGCGCGCATCATTCCGGTGTTCTCGCTGGATCAGGGCGCGTTCTTCGCCTTCACCCTGGGCACCGTCGCGGTCATGGGCGGACTGTTCCAGATCAACCCCATCTGGAATCTGGGGCCCTACAACCCGGCTCAGGTGTCGGCCGGTTCGCAGCCGGACTTCTACATGATGTGGACCGACGGCCTGGCCCGGCTCATGCCGCCGTGGGAGATCTACCTGGGGCGCTACACCATTCCCGCGCCGTTCTGGGTGGCCGTGATCATGGGGCTGGTGCTGGTGGTCATCCCGATCTACCCGTGGATCGAGAAGCGGCTCACCAAGGACACCGCGCGCCACAATCTGCTGCAGCGGCCGCGAGATGTGCCGGTGCGCACCGCGATCGGGGCCATGGCCATCGCGTTCTACCTGGTGCTCACCCTCGCCTGTGTCAACGACATCATCGCCCTGAAGTTCGACATCTCGCTCAACGCGACCACCTGGTTCTTCCGGATCGCGCTGCTGCTCGCGCCACCGCTGGCCTACGCCGTGGCCTACCGGTTCTGCCTCGGTCTACAGCGCAGTGATCGCGCGGTGCTCGAGCACGGCATCGAGACCGGCATCATCAAGCGGCTGCCGCACGGCGAATACATCGAGGTGCACCAGTCTTTGGGCCCGGTGGAGTACGAAGGCGCGACGGTGCCGAAGAAGATGAGCAAGCTCGGCGCGGCGGGCGCACCCGGGCAGGGCAGCTTCCTGCGCGCCGACCCACCCGACGAACGCGAGCTGCTGACCGCCCAGCATCATCATGAGGAACAGGCGCAACTCGCCATGCTGAAGAGCAAGCAGGACAACGGGAGTCGAGCATGAAACTCCGGACCCGCACCGACGAAGACGAATTCGGGCTGCTGGTGGCCGCCGCCACCGTGTATGACATGCAGTCCGCGCGTGCCGTTCGGCAGCTACTGCGCGACCACGGGGTGCGCGCCACCATGGGTCGGGCAACCATCCACCGGTGGCGAAACCTCAAGGACCGCTTCCGAATCCTGGTGTTCCCCGAGGACGCCGTACGCGCGTACGACGTCCTGCGGCTCTACACCGAGTGATCAGAGTTTGGTCAAGGTCCGGCTGTACTGCGGGATCAGCCGGATCTTGCCCGCGGTGCCGAAATCGATAGTGACCGTGGCCAAGGCGCCGAAGCCCTCCGCGGCCACCACTCGGCCGAGCCCGTACTTGTCGTCATTGACCCGATCGCCGACGGCCAGCACCAGGCCGGAGTTGTTGCGCTTGCCGCCCGCGGCCGCCGCCGGAGCCGGACGGCGTTCCCGGCCACCGAGACCCGGCCGCGAGTCCGACCAGCCGTCGCCGCGCGTCCAATCCCGATCCAGGCCCTCGTCCTCGCCGCGGCGACGACGGAAACCCTGCGAGCTCTGCGAGGGTGCGGGCTCGAGCCGCCGCCAATCCAGCAGATGACCCGGAATCTCCTGGAGGAAACGGGATTCCGGATTCGACACCGGCTGACCCCAGCCCGAACGCACGATCGCCCGCGACAGATACAGGCGCTGGCGGGCACGGGTGATGCCGACGTACGCCAGCCGTCGCTCCTCCTGCAGCTCGGTCGGATCACCCAGCGCACGCATGTGCGGGAACTGGCCGTCCTCCCAACCGGTCACGAACACGACCGGGAACTCCAGACCCTTGGCGGTGTGCAGGGTCATCATCGTGACCATGCCCGAACCCTCCTCGGGAATCTGATCGGCATCCGCCACCAGCGACACCCGCTCCAGGAACGCGGCCAGCGAACCCGGCTCGGGCTCACCCTCGGCCTGCTCGGGAATGATGCCCTCGTCCCGCGCGGCCTCCACATTGTTGCGCGCCTCGGAACTGAATTCGCGTGCGACGCTGACCAATTCGTTGAGGTTGTCCAGCCGCGCGCCGTCCTGCGGATCGTCGGACGCCTCCAGCTCGGCGCGATACCCGGTGCGGTCCAGCACGGCTTCGACCACCGAACCCACATCCGGGAAGTCCATATCGGCCTGCGTGCCCGCCGCGCGGATCTCCTCGAGCAGGTCCAGGAACCCCGAAATGGCCTTCACCGAACGGGAATTGAGCAGCGCCACCTTGTTGTCCGCCGCATCCCGCAGCGCCTGCGCGAAACCGATATTGCGCTGTTCGGCATGCACGGCCACACAGGCTTCGGCGCGGTCACCGATGCCGCGACGCGGGGTGTTGAGCACCCGTCGCAGGCTCACCGCATCGTTCGGATTCTCCAGGACCCGCAGGTAGGCCACGATGTCGCGGACTTCCTTGCGCTCGTAGAAGCGCACGCCGCCAACCACTTTGTAGGGCAGGCCCATGCGGATGAAGATCTCTTCCAGCGCACGGGAGTTGTTGTTGGTGCGGTAGAAGACCGCCACATCCGCGTAGTTGGCGTCACCCTGATCGACCAGCTTGTCGATCTCCTTGGCCACGAACATGGCCTCGTCGTGCTCATTGTCGGCCACGTACCCGACGATCAGATCGCCGTCGCCCTGATCGGTCCACAGCTTCTTGTCCCGGCGGCCCTCGTTGCGGGCGATGACCGCGTTGGCGGCGGTCAGAATGTGCTGGGTGGAGCGGTAGTTCTGTTCCAGCAGAATGGTTTCCGCATCCGGGAAGTCGCGCTCGAACTCCTCGATATTGCGGATGGTCGCGCCGCGGAAGGCATAGATCGACTGATCCGCGTCACCCACCACGCACAGCTCCGAGGGCGCGATCTGATCCCGGGTGTCCTCGGACTCCGGCTCGTCGCCCCACAGATTGCGGTGGTGCCCGACCAGTTCCCGCACCAGTACGTACTGGGCGTGGTTGGTGTCCTGGTACTCGTCGACCAGCACGTGCCGGAAGCGGCGGCGGTAGTACTCGGCCACCTGCGGATGCCGCTGCAGGATCGAGACCGTCTCGCCGATCAGGTCGTCGAAGTCCAGCGCGTTGGCCGCGCGCAGCCGCCGCTGGTACTCGTCGTAGACCCGGGCCACCAGGCGTGGCAGCTCGCTCTCCTCGGTGGCCGCGTCGGCGGCGGCCCGCTCGGCGTCGATGAGCTCGTTCTTGAGATTCGAGATGGCGGTGGCCAGCAGCCGCGGCGAGTACTTCTTCGCGTCGATCTCGAAGTCGCGAATGATCATGCCCAGCAGGCGACGCGAGTCGTCCGCGTCGTAGATGGAGAAGTTGGAGTTCATCCCCGGCAGCAGTGCCGCCTGGGTGCGCAGGATGCGCACGCAACTGGAGTGGAAAGTGGACACCCACATCCCGGCCGCGCGCAGGCCGACCAGTCCGGCCACTCGCTCGCGCATCTCGGCGGCGGCCTTGTTGGTGAAGGTGATGGCCAGGATCTCGCCGGGCCGCACCCCGCGCGCGTCCAGCAGGTAGGCGATCCGGCGGGTGAGCACCGCGGTCTTGCCCGACCCGGCCCCGGCCACGATCAACAGCGGGGTGCCGGTATGCATCACCGCGGCACGCTGCTGTGGATTCAACCCCTCGAGCAACGCTTCCCCGCCCCGCGCGTGCCCGGTCTTCTGCCCGTCCTGTGCCACCGTCGTATTCATCGCCCATCCACGCTACCGGCGCGCACCGACAGCCGGCGGCCGGGTTCGCACAGGTGTCCGATAAGTGCCGGTCCGGCGAATCTCCGGTGAACTCGACCGGGTCGGGAAACTCAGCAGATTCCTAAATGTACCTGTTTTGCTCAGGTCACCCCGCGTGGCACACTCGTCGGATGACCGGCTCTACGGCGACGCATTGCACCTGAGCCCGACACCGGGGGGACAATGTCTAGGCCAACAGGTCTGATTCTTTGGTGAAGAACCAATCGGTAACAGGATGGGTCCACCCGCCGATCGACGTTCTGGACCACGAGGAGTTGAAAGTATGAGCATCTCGACGACGGGACATTCCGAGTCTGCCACCGGGTCGGACTCCGCCCTGCCCTCCGAGGCTGAGATCGAAAAGCTGCGCTTGGAAATCGACAAGCTGGACGCCGAGATCCTCGCGGCCATCAAGCGCCGCACCGAGGTTTCGCGCATCATCGGGCGAACGCGGATGGCCAACGGCGGCCCCAAACTCGTGCACTCCCGCGAGATGAAGGTGCTGGAGCGCTTCAGCGAGCTCGGCCAGGAGGGACACACCCTGGCGATGCTGCTGCTCCGACTCGGCCGCGGCCGGTTGGGGCACTGATCAAGATCTGTCGTTAACACCGCGCACCGCTCGGACCGATACATCGAGCGGTGTGCGTTTTCGCGTGCCCACACAAGCCACAGCTGCATGCGTGCCACGGATGTAGCCTTCCCCAGGCCGCCCCGGGTGTTTCGACCCCGGGGCGGTTCTTTTTCCGTCTAGGGCAGGGCGATGTACTTCGTGTTGAGGTACTCCTCGATGCCTTCGAAGCCGCCCTCACGCCCGAAACCGGACTCCTTCACGCCGCCGAACGGCGCGGCCGGATCGGAGATGACGCCGCGGTTCACGCCGACCATGCCGGTCTCCAGACCCTCGGAAATCCGCAGCGCGCGGTCCAGGCTGCGCGTGTAAACGTAGGCGACCAGGCCGAATTCGGTGTTGTTGGCGGCCGCCAGGCCCTCCTCCTCGGTATCGAAGCCGACGATCGGGGCGACCGGGCCGAACACCTCCTCACGCAGGATGCGGGCCGCGGGCGGGATATCAGTGAGGACGGTCGCCGGGTAGAACCAGCCCGGGCCGCCGGGGGCCTTGCCGCCGAGGCGCACCTGCGCGCCCGCAGAGACCGCGTCGTCGACGAGCTCGCTCACGGTGTCGAGCTGATCTTCGTTCACCAGCGGGCCGAGGGTCGTATCCGGATCGACGCCGTTGCCGAGTTTGTACTCGGCCATGGCCGCCACCAGCTTGTCGGTGAATTCCTGGCGAACCGAATTCTGGACGTGGAAACGGTTCGCCGCGGTGCACGCCTCACCGCCGTTGCGCAGCTTGGCCAGCACCGCACCCTGCACGGCCGCATCGATATCCGCATCGTCGAACACCACGAACGGGGCATTGCCACCCAACTCCATGGAGGTGCGCAGCAGACCGTGCGCGGACTGCTCGACCAGCTTCTTGCCGACCGGGGTGGAGCCGGTGAAGGTCAGCTTGCGCAGGCGCGGATCGTTCAGCAGCGGCGCGGTGACGGCACTCGAATGCGAGGTGGTGACCACCGACAGCACGCCGTCGGGCAGTCCCGCCCGGCTGCACAGCTCGGCCAGCAGCAGCATGGTCAACGGGGTGACGCCCGCGGGCTTCACGATCATCGTGCAACCGGCCGCCAGCGCCGGGCCGATCTTGCGAGTTCCCATGGCCAGCGGGAAGTTCCACGGCGTGATGGCCAGGCACGGGCCGACGGGCTGCTTGTGCACCAGAATCCGGCCGGTCCCCGCCGGGGCGGGCTGATAGCGGCCGTGGATGCGGACCGCCTCCTCGCTGAACCAGCGGAAGAACTCCGCGCCGTAGCGCACCTCATTGCGGCTCTCCGGCAGGGCCTTTCCCATTTCGAGGGTCATCAGCAGCGCGAACTCCTCGGTCCGCGCGGTGATCGCCTCGAACACCGCGCGCAGGATCTCCCCGCGCTGCCGCGCCGGCGTCGCGGCCCATTCGGCCTGCACGGCAACGGCCGCGTCGAGCGCGCGCACCGCGTCATCGGGAGTGGCGTCGGCAACGCGGGCAATGACCTCACCGGTGGCCGGATTGTGTACCGGGAACGTCGCACCCCCCGTGGCGTCCACCGGTCCGCCGATCCAGAGTTGCGTGGGAATGGACGAGAGTAGGGCGCTTTCAGTCACCATGACGTCAGCCTAGGCCGCACCCTCGAATCTGACTCCTGCGCTGGGCGAATCCCGCGAATCACCGTTGTTACCTGCGCGTCGTCATGCGGAGGTTGTAACCTCGCCCGGGTGAGCAGCGACATCACCGCGTCGGCGGTCTGGCGGAAACTGCACGAGCACCATGCGTCCATCGCTGGGCGGCATCTGCGGGAGTTTTTCGCCGAGGATCCCGCGCGCGGTGGCGAGTTGACCGTTCAGGTCGCGGACCTGCGCATCGACTACTCCAAGCATCGGGTGACGCGCGAGACCCTCGATCTGCTGGTCGAATTGGCGCACACCGCCGAGGTCGAGCAGCGGCGCGACGCCATGTTCGCGGGCGGGCACATCAACACCTCCGAGGACCGCGCGGTCGGGCACACGTGGTTGCGCCGCCCGGCGGGGCAGCCGCTGGCCGTCGACGGTCAGGACATCGAGACCGATGTGCACGAAGTCCTGCGCCGCATGGGCGAATTCACCGATCAGGTGCGTTCGGGACAGTGGCGGGGCGCGACCGGTGAGCGCATCGCGACGGTGGTGAACATCGGCATCGGCGGCTCGGATCTGGGCCCGGCCATGGTCACGCTCGCGCTGCGGCACTACGCGGACGCCGGGATCTCCGCGCGCTTCGTGTCGAATGTCGATCCGGCGGACCTGGTTTCGAAGCTGCACGGCCTCGACCCGGCGACCACGCTGTTCATCGTCGCCTCCAAGACCTTCTCCACGCTCGAGACGCTCACCAATGCCACGGCCGCGCGCCGCTGGCTGGTGGCGGCTCTCGGCGAGGACGCCGTGGCCAAGCACTTCGTGGCCGTCTCCACCCACGCCCAGCGGGTCGCCGACTTCGGGATCGACACCGCCAACATGTTCGGTTTCTGGGACTGGGTAGGCGGGCGCTACTCGGTGGATTCGGCCATCGGGCTATCGGTGATGGCGGTCATCGGCAAGGAGCGCTTCGCGGAGTTCCTCGACGGAATGCACCGGGTGGACGAGCATTTCGCGTCCGCGCCGCTGGCGGAGAACGGTCCGGCGCTGCTGGGCCTGCTCGGCGTCTGGTACTCGAACTTCTTCGGCGCGCAGTCCCGCGCCGTGCTGCCGTACTCCAATGATCTGGCCCGTTTTCCGGCCTACCTGCAGCAGCTCACCATGGAGTCGAACGGGAAATCCGTTCGCGCGGACGGCACTCCGGTCACCACCGGCACCGGCGAGATCTTCTGGGGCGAGCCCGGCACCAACGGCCAGCACGCCTTCTACCAACTGCTGCACCAGGGCACCCAGCTCGTGCCCGCCGACTTCATCGGCTTCGCCCAGCCCACCGATGATCTGCCCACCCTCGACGGCACCGGCAGCATGCACGACATCCTGATGTCGAACCTGTTCGCCCAGACCAAGGTGCTGGCCTTCGGCAAGACCGCCGCGGAGATCGCCGCCGAGGGCACCGATCCGAAGATCGTGCCGCACAAGGTGATGCCCGGCAATCGCCCCACCACCGCCATCCTCGCCCCGCAGCTCACCCCCTCGGTGCTGGGCCAGCTCATCGCCCTCTACGAGCACATCGTCTTCACCGAAGGCGCGATCTGGGGCATCGACAGCTTCGATCAGTGGGGCGTGGAACTCGGCAAGGCGCAGGCCCTCGCCCTGGAACCGCTGCTCACCTCGCCGGAAGCCCCTGCATCCCAGGGCGACTCCTCCACCGACACCCTGATCGACTGGTACCGCTCGCACCGTCGCTGAGCGACGAGATCCGGCCGGTCGGCATCGAGCCCCGGCCGGAGCCCGCTGAGCCCGCTCTGGGCCGAGAAGGGGGCGAAAACGACGAAAGGCGCGCCCGGCCGGGCGCGCCTTTCGTCGTTTTCGCTTGCGGGTCAGTCCCGTTCGGGGCCGAGGGAGATGCCGCGCGAGGCCAGCCAGGGCAGCGGGTCGATCTTGTCGACGCCGTTGAGCCAGACCTCGAAGTGGCAGTGCGGGCCGGTGGAGAAGCCGCGGTTGCCGACCGTGGCGATCTGATCGCCCGCGAGGACGCGCTGGCCCTGGGAGACCGTCGCGGTGTCGATGTGGCCGTAGATGGTGACCGTGCCGTCGTCGTGCAGCAGGCGCACCCACATGCCGAAACCGGAAGCGGGACCGGCCTCGAGGACGGTGGCGTCGGCGACCGCGTAGATCGGGGTGCCGATCGGGGCGGCGATATCGACGCCCTGATGCGCGACGCCCCAGCGGATGCCGAAGCCGGAAGTGAAGGTGCCGTTGGCGAATCGCGTCCACAGGGGACGGTTCTTCATCGCCTCCTGGTTGGCCATATCGGCCGCGAACTGCTTGCCCTTCTCCAGGATGTCGCTGAACTGGTCCAGGCTGGCGGGCGCGTTCGGGTTCACCACCTGGGGTGAGCCGTTGCCGCCGCCGTCGCCGACCACCGAGGTCGCGGCGACCTCTTTGACCTGGCCGGTGGCCTGGATGTCGACGGTGTTGTCGTGCCCGGCGGTCTCGATGGTGGCCTGGCCCGCGGCCACGACGGCACCGGCGGCCACGGCGATGACCGCGGCGCGGCCCTTGAGCGCGGAGGGCGGGGCGGGTACCCGATGGGTGCCGCCCGCGCGGCGCTTGCCGCCGGAGCGGGTCGGGTGGGTCTCGTCCTCGGCGTTCGCATCGGCTTCGCGCGCAGCGCGATTCACCCGGGCGCCGTCGCCGGAGAACTGGAGCTTCTCGCCGGCTGCGGTACGGAATGTGTAGACCGGTCGGTACTCGTCGGACGGGGTCGGGTCCGCGGACGGATCCCAGTTCGTCCGCGACTGCGGGGCCCAATCACTCGGATTCGGTGCGGCCCAGCCGTTCACGGTGGTTTGTGCGTTCCAGTCCGGTTCGGGCTGGTAGCCGGATTCGTCCCACTGCTGCGGTTGATCCCACTGCTGCGGCTGGCCCCACTGTTCACCGGGGTTCCAGTCGGCGTCGGAGTTCCACTGCGCGTCGGGATTCCACTGGGCGTCGGAGTTCCACGCCTGGGTTGCATCCCAATCACCGTGCGCGACCGCGGTGTTCGTTTCGAATGGGGCGTCGAAGGTAGTCGCGCCGCCGTAGTTCTCGGCGTCCTCGCGATAGCGGTGGGCACGTCGGGGGCTGTGCTGCGTCAAGCCTGCCGTCCTCCTGTCCGTGACCGGGTTGTGACATCGACCGCAACGACGGTAACGAAACGATTGCGGCTCAGCAAGCGATGGACATGGTTCGACACGCTGCTGTGACATTCATCACCTTGCGCGCGGGAATGTGCTCACTGTGCTTCGGGTAACCGAGTGAGTTTTGTCAACGACAATACGTAGTAGTGGGTATCACTCCGAGGGATTCGTGTGCTCCACCTGGCACACGGTCAACAAGCTACCGATGAGTAGCATTGACAAGGGCTTTTGAGGTAGCGGAGACAGTACCGTGACCTGCGCCACTTAGGCTGTATGCGGCTGATTTCCGCTCCATGTGACTGATTAGAGTCCGATCCGACCCGCCCCCGACGACGGGCCGCCAAACCAGACGTTGTCACAACAACGCAGACGAGACGGTGAGTACATGGATCTCTTCGAATATCAGGCGAAGGAACTCTTCGTGAAGCACGGAGTGCCTTCGTCGGAGGGCCGCGTGACGGACTCCGCCGAGGACGCTCGTGCGATCGCCGAAGAAATCGGCAAGCCGGTAATGATCAAGTCGCAGGTCAAAGTCGGTGGCCGCGGCAAGGCCGGTGGCGTGAAGTACGCCGCCACCCCGGACGATGCCTTCACCCACGCCCAGAACATCCTGGGCCTGGACATCAAGGGCCACATCACCAAGAAGGTCCTGGTCGCGGAGGCGAAGGACATCGCCGCCGAGTACTACATCTCCTTCCTGCTCGATCGTTCCAACCGCACCTACCTGGCCATGTGCTCGGTCGAGGGCGGCATGGAGATCGAAGAGGTGGCCGCCACCAAGCCGGACCGCCTGGCCAAGGTGCCGGTCGACGCCGTCAAGGGCGTGGACCTGGCCTTCGCCCGTTCCATCGCCGAGCAGGGCCACCTGCCCGCCGACATCCTCGACGCCGCCGCGGTCACCATCCAGGCGCTGTGGGAGGTGTTCATCAAGGAGGACGCCACCCTGGTCGAGGTCAACCCGCTGGTGCGTACCCCCAACGACGAGATCCTCGCCCTCGACGGCAAGGTGACCCTGGACGAGAACGCCGAGTTCCGCCACCCCGACCACCTCGAGTTCGCGGACATCGACGCCACCGACCCGCTCGAGCTCAAGGCCAAGGAAAACGACCTCAACTACGTCAAGCTCGACGGTGAGGTCGGCATCATCGGCAACGGCGCCGGTCTCGTGATGTCCACCCTCGACGTGGTCGCCTACGCCGGTGAGAACCACGGAGGCGTCAAGCCCGCCAACTTCCTCGACATCGGTGGCGGCGCTTCGGCTGCCGTCATGGCCGCCGGTCTCGACGTCATCCTGAACGACGCTCAGGTCAAGTCCGTGTTCGTGAACGTCTTCGGCGGCATCACCGCCTGTGACGCGGTCGCGAACGGCATCGTCGGCGCCCTGAACACCCTGGGTGCCGAGGCCAACAAGCCGCTGGTCGTGCGCCTCGACGGCAACAAGGTCGAGGAGGGTCGTCAGATCCTCGCCGACTTCAACCACCCGCTGGTGACTCTCGCTCAGACCATGGACGAAGGCGCCGACAAGGCTGCCGAGCTGGCTGCGGCCAAGTAAAGGACCACGAACATGTCTATCTTCCTGAACAAGGACAACAAGGTCATCGTCCAGGGCATCACCGGCGGCGAGGGCACCAAGCACACCGCGCTGATGCTGAAGGCGGGCACCAACGTGGTCGGCGGCGTGAACGCGCGCAAGGCGGGCACCACCGTCAAGCACACCGACAAGGACGGCAACGAGGTCGAGCTCCCCGTGTTCGCCTCCGTGGCCGAGGCCATGGAGAAGACCGGCGCCGACACCTCGATCGCCTTTGTCCCCCCGGCCTTCTCGAAGGACGCCATCATCGAGGCCATCGACGCGGAGATCCCGCTGCTCGTGGTCATCACCGAGGGCATCCCGGTGCAGGACACCGCGTACGCGTGGGCCTACAACGTGGACAAGGGCAACAAGACCCGCATCATCGGCCCGAACTGCCCCGGCATCATCACCCCGGGTGAGTCGCTGGTCGGCATCACCCCGGCCACCATCACCGGCAAGGGCCCGGTCGGCCTGGTCTCCAAGTCCGGCACCCTGACCTACCAGATGATGTACGAGCTGCGGGACTTCGGTTTCTCCACCGCCATCGGCATCGGCGGCGACCCGGTCATCGGCACCACCCACATCGACGCCATCGAGGCGTTCGAGAAGGACCCGGAGACCAAGATCATCGTCATGATCGGCGAGATCGGCGGCGACGCCGAGGAGCGGGCCGCGGCCTACATCCAGGCCAACGTCACCAAGCCGGTCGTCGGCTACGTCGCGGGCTTCACCGCGCCCGAGGGCAAGACCATGGGCCACGCCGGCGCCATCGTCTCCGACGGTGCGGGCACCGCGCAGGGCAAGAAGGAGGCCCTCGAGGCCGCGGGCGTGAAGGTCGGCAAGACCCCGTCCGAGACCGCCGCCCTGGCGCGCGAGATCCTCGAGAAGGCAAGCATCAGCGCGTAATTTTTCCGCGCAATCGCTGATCACGAAGGCCGCCTGTCGAATTCGACAGGCGGCCTTCGGCCGTTATTTACGGTATTGCGGTAAGGCCACGGCCGGTGGTAGATGGTGCCCCCGGCCGTCGAGTGCAGTAGCGTCGGTGGAGGTTCGTGAACGACTCGATAGGAGACGACGACATGTCATACCCGACCGGGGGCTCGGGATACAACGCGCCCCAGCCGACGCCCTCTTCCGCACCCGGATACGGCTCGCAGCCCGCAGGCGCTCCCGCTGCCGGTTCTGGGACGTCGTCCGTCGCGGGCAAGGGCCTGCCTTTCTTCCTGACCGTGGGCATCGCGGTCCTGGGCGTTCTCAACTTCCTGCTGGGCTTCGCGCCCTACGTCGGGACCAAGTCCCAGGATGTCCTGGGGACCACGGTCAAGGGCACGAGCTTCAGCCTGTTCGAGAGCAACCCCGCGCTGATCACGCTGCTGCTGCTCGCCGGCCTGCTGGCGGGCCTGTCGCTGCTGCCGAAGGGTGCGGCCAACACCACGCTGGTGGCGGCGATTTCGGTGGCCGGTTTCCTGGCCATCCTGTTCAGCTCCTTCGATCTCGGTGAGGGCGCGGAGCTGAAGTGGGGCGGCTGGGTGATCCTGTTCCTGGCCTTCGTGCAGACCGTGGTGGCCGTGCTGGCGCTGCTGTTCGAGCTCGGCCTGGTGAAGGCGCCGGCGCCGAAACCGGCTGCGGTGCAGGGTGGTTACGGCCAGCAGCCGTTCTCCACGACGGGCGGGCAGTACCAGCAGCCGACCTTCGGGCAGCAGAGCGGTTTCGGCCAGCCGGCGCAGCCGCAGCAGCCGTCGTTCGGTCAGCAGCCCGCGCAGCAGTCCTACGGTCAGCAGCCGTCGTACGGCCAGCAGCCGCAGCAGCCGTCCTATGGTCAGCAGCCGGCCGGGTACGGCACCGGTTCGCAGCCGACCTACGGTCAGCAGCCGCAGCAGCCGTCCTACGGTCAGCAGCCGGCCCAGCCGGCCTACGGTCAGCAGTCGCCGTACGGTCAGCAGCCCGCGGGTAGCGCGGACGCGACCCAGCACTACGGTGCCGCGCAGCGCCCGGCGCAGCCGTTCGGTGGCGAGCAGGCCGCGGATCCGGCGGCGGACGCCACCCGTGCGTTCCGGCCGGGCCAGGACGACAAGTAGGTCTCACGACCGCCTGATGAAGACTCGAGCGCGGCCTCCGGTGTGTCACCGGGGGCCGTTCTCTTTGCCTGTGCGCCGGTCGATCCGGCGCGCCTGACCCCCCGGTTTCCGAGATGCTGCCACGCTGGTTGTCCATGAGTGCCCCGAGAACTGCCCTGGCTCGCCTGAGCGACCCCGATCTGCGGGAGTCGCCGGCGCCGCCGGTACGGCGGCGGGGCGGCGGCTTCGGGTCGCTGACCCCCGAACGCGCGCGGGTATTGATGCTGGTGGCCGCCCGGCCATCGGCGATCACCCTGCTGGTGATCTTCATCCTGGTGTACGCCACCCTGTTCGCCGCGGGCAGCGCCATGAGCGGTTCGTCCGGGGCGATCGCAGCGAGTTGGCTTGCGGTGCATCAGGTTCCGCTGGTGATCGGCAAGACCGGGATCGGCCTGTGGCCGCTGCTGCCGACACTGGGCATGCTGTGGCTGGTGGCGCGGGAGAGCGCGGAAGCCGCGGGGCCGGACTGCGACACCACCGAGCTGGGCTGGGTGGTGGCCGCGGCCGTGGGCGGCCCGCTGCTGATCACCGCGGTATGCCTGGCGGTGGCCGGTGATGCCGCGGCGGTGGTTGCGCTGCAACCGCCGGACACCTTGGCGGCCTTCGGCTGGGTGCTGGGCCTGAGCCTGGTGGCCGCGGCGGTCGGCATCGGGGCCCGGCGCTGGCGCGATCTCGCCGACCTGCTGCCGATCGCGGTGCCGGACTGGGTGATCGCGGGCTTCCGGGTCGGCGTGACCGCGGTGACCCGGCTGTTGGCGGTGGCGGTGGTGCTGACCGTGGTGTCGGTGCTGGTGCACTGGTCCCGCATCGGCGACACCTACCGGGCGGCCGACGGAAGTGTTTCCGGCGCACTGGGTTTGACGCTGCTGTCGCTGGCCTACCTGCCGAATGTGGCGGTGGACGCGGTGAGCGTGCTGGTCGGCGGGCAGGTGCACATCGGGGCCGGTCTGCTGAGCCTGTTCCGGATCGACGGTGCGGCGGTGCCCGCGGTGCCGGTGACGGCGGCGGTGCCCTCGGGTCCGGTGGCGCTGTGGTGGCTGGGGCTGCTGGTGGTGCCTGCGGCGGTGGGTGTGCTGTCGGGGCTGGAATGCGGTCGGACATCGCGGGATCGGGCGACTGCGCCGTGGGCGACGCTGACCGCCGCGGCGGTCGCAGCCGTCCTCACGGCCTTGCTCGGGGTGGCGGCCGGGGGCGAACTCGGCACGTTCGGGCGGATCGCGCCCGCGGCGTCGACGGCGGTGTTGGTGTTCGGCTGGCTGGCGCTGCCCGGCTATGTCGGCATGCTCGGTGCGCGCTGGTTCGGCGGCCCGGCGGTGCTGGCGGACGAGTACGAGGACGAGTACTACGACGACGAGGACGAGTACTACTACGCGGACGACGAATACGACGACGAGTACGAGTACGACGACTACGACGAGGAACTCGACGACGAGGCCGACCCCGAGGTCGAGGCCGAACCCGAGTCCGGCGAAACCGGTGGCTGGTACGACGAATCCGATCACGACGACGCGCTCGACGCGGAACTGGTCGACGACCAGGACGACCCCGCACCGCCTGTGAAATCGGCCGAGAACTCCGACATCGTGGACGCCGAAGTGGTAGAGGGAGACCTGCCGGACAAGTAGCAATCGGCCGATAGTTACTCTTAGGCGTGTCCACGCCCGCCCGTCTGCTGCCGCCTACCGCGCCCGCGACCATTGTCGTGCTGGCCTCCGGCACCGGATCTCTCCTACGTTCGCTGCTGGAAGCGACTCGGCAGCCGGGTTATCCGGCCGAGGTGATCGCGGTCGGGGTGGATCGCGATTGCGCGGCCACCGCGCACGCCGAGGCGTTCGACGTCTCCTCCTTCAAGGTGGCATTGAGCGATTTCGCCGACCGCACCGAATGGGATGCGGCGCTGACCGAGATCGTCGATGCCTTCCAGCCGGATCTGGTGGTGTCGGCGGGTTTCATGAAGATCCTCGGTCCCGAGTTCATGGGCCGGTTCGCCGGTCGCATCATCAATACCCATCCCGCGCTGCTGCCCGCCTTCCCGGGCGCGCACGGGGTGCGGGACGCGCTCGCCTACGGGGTGAAGGTCACGGGTTCGACCGTGCACCTGGTCGATTCGGGTGTCGACACCGGGCCGATCCTGGCGCAGGAGGCGGTCGAGGTGTTGCCCGACGACGACGAGGCCGCCCTGCACGAGCGCATCAAGGTTGTGGAGCGTCGGTTGCTGGCGGAGGTCGTCGCCGCCGTCGCTACCCGAGGCATTGTCTCCGATGGACGAAAGGCAGTTATTCCAGATGAGCGAGTTCTCCGGTGAGTGAACGTAAGCCGATCAAGCGGGCCCTGGTCAGCGTCTACGACAAGAGCGGTCTGATCGAACTGGCGACCGGCCTGCATCAGGCGGGCGTGGAGCTGGTGTCGACCGGTTCCACCGCCAACAAGATCGCCGACGCCGGCATCCCGGTCACCAAGGTCGAAGACCTGACCGGTTTTCCGGAGACCCTGGACGGTCGCGTCAAGACCCTGCACCCGCGCGTGCACGCGGGCATCCTGGCCGACACCCGCAAGGAAGAGCACGTCGACCAGCTCGTCGAGCTGGGCGTCGAGGCGTTCCAGCTGGTGGTGGTGAACCTCTACCCGTTCACCCAGACCGTGGCCTCGGGCGCGAGCATCGACGAATGCGTCGAGCAGATCGACATCGGCGGCCCGTCCATGGTGCGTGCCGCCGCCAAGAACCACCCGTCGGTCGCCGTCGTGGTGAACACCGGTGACTACGCCGAGGTGATCGCGGCCGTGCAGCAGGGCGGCTTCACGCTGCCGCAGCGGACCGCCCTGGCCGCCAAGGCTTTCCAGCACACCGCCACCTACGACGTGGCCGTCGCCAGCTGGATGACCAATGTGGCCGTGCCGGCCGCCGCGCCGGAATCCGATGCGGCCCAGCAGTTCCCGGCCTGGATCGGCGCGACCTGGAACCGTGACAACGTGCTGCGTTACGGCGAGAACCCGCATCAGGCCGCGGCGCTCTACGTCAACGAGGCCGGTCCGGCCGGGCTGGCGCAGGCGAAGCAGTTGCACGGCAAGGAGATGTCGTACAACAACTACACCGATGCCGATGCCGCCTGGCGCGCCGCCTACGACTTCGACGCGCCCGCGGTCGCTGTGATCAAGCACGCCAACCCGTGTGGCATCGCGGTCGGCGCGGATATCGCCGAGGCGCACCGCAAGGCGCACGCCACCGACCCGGTCTCCGCGTACGGCGGCGTGATCGCGGCCAACCGTGAGGTCTCCGTCGAGATGGCCGAGCAGGTCGCCGACATCTTCACCGAGGTCATCGTCGCCCCCTCCTACGCCAACGGTGCGGTGGAAGTGCTGCAGCGCAAGAAGAACGTGCGTGTGCTGGTGGCCGAGCCCGCCCAGCGCAAGGGTGCGGAGCTGCGTCCGGTCAGCGGCGGTGCGCTGCTGCAGGAGCGCGACATCCTCGACGCCGACGGTGACAGTGCCGCCAACTGGACCCTCGCGGCCGGTGAAGCCGCCGACGAGGCGACGCTGCGTGATCTCGAATTCGCTTGGCGCGCTTGCCGGGCCGTGAAGTCCAACGCCATCCTGCTGGCGGACGCGGGCGCGGCCGTCGGTGTGGGCATGGGCCAGGTCAACCGGGTGGATTCCTGCAAGCTGGCCGTCGAGCGGGCCGGTGACCGGGCCAAGGGTGCGGTCGCGGCCTCGGACGCGTTCTTCCCGTTCTCCGACGGTCCGCAGATCCTGGTGGCCGCCGGCGTGCGTGCGATCGTGCACCCGGGTGGTTCGATTCGGGACAAGGACACCATCGAGCTGTGCCGTGAGGCCGGGGTGACCCTGTATCTGACGGGTTCGCGTCACTTCGCCCACTGAGGCGAGACCCATACGGGGTTAATGGATTTCGGGGCCGGTGCGCTGATGCGCACCGGCCCCGAGCCGTTTCGGTGGCCGGGACTATCCGGCGCTCAATACTTTTCGATCACCCAGCGGGGACTTCAGCGGGAGTTCCAGCGTGCCGAAGACGGCGATCATGGTGCACATCTTGCCGACCGCGCTGGGCAGGGTGCCGGATTTCAGTTCGACGGTGACGGTCGAGGAGGTCTCGGTGACGGCGGCGTCGACGCCGTAGCATTCCGGCGAGCCGGTCTGGAAGTTCACCGCGATCCGGTCGGGAGCGACGCGGGTCCAGCTGTCGAACGGAATGGCGTGCGGGCTGACGATGGTCGGGTCGGCCGTGAAGGCTCGCCCGATTTGCCCGTTAGGTGCCTCGGTGGGCGTATTCGTGGTCGTGGTGGCAGCGCTGCTGCTGGATTTCGCTTGGTCGCCACTGTTTTCCGTGCTCCCGCATGCGGTGATGGTGAGCCCGATCAGGGCGGCCGCGGTGGCAGCGAACAGACGGCGTCCCCGGGTCCGGTACATGGCTGACACCCTAATGTCCCGCGACCGTACGGCCGGTTCCGAGCGCGCGTTTCGACCCGCTGGCGAATTTCCGGCGAAGACACGCCGAAATCTACGCAGAACCGGCGCGTAACAGTGCGGTGACCGGCGAAGGATCGCTAACCTTGTCCCAGATGTGCGAATGCAGTTCCGCGCCATCGACTTATCTCATGATCTCCCCTCCCGAAAGGACATACCGTGGGCGACTCGTTGAAGGTCGGCGAAGAACTCGGTCGTGGAGAGTCGCTGCAAGGCGGCGCCTACACTCTGACTCTGCAAGATGATGGCAACCTGGTCCTGACCGAACCGGACGGCAATGTCGTGTGGGCCTCGGCGACCAATGGCCAGGGCGTCGTCCGGGCCACCCTGCAGGACGACGGCAACTTCGTCCTCTACAAGGAGGACGGCGCCGCCTGGTCCACCGAGACCAACGGCAAGAGCGCGGACCGCCTGGTGGTTCAGGCCGACCGCAACGTCGTGCTCTACGGTTCCGACGGCGGCGCGCTGTGGGCCTCCGACACCAAGACCGACAACCCGCTGCCCGCGCCGGAGCCGGTCCAGACCCAGGCCGCCGCGGTCGAGGAGGTTCCCCCGCCGCCGCCCGCCGCCCAGACCTACACGGTCGAGCCCGGCGACACCCTGTGGGCCATCGCCGAGCGCTTCTACGGCGACGGCAACCGCTACCAGGAAATCGCCAACGCCTCGGGCATCAGCAACCCGGACGCCATCGACGTCGGCCAGGTCCTGACCATCCCGTAATCGGCATCGTGCCAAGTACTTTGGGATGAACAAAGAGGCTCCGATGCGAAAGCATCGGAGCCTCTTCGTTTTTCGTCCCTACGGGCTTACCGGCTCGTGAACGGCAGCAAAGCCATCTCTCGGGCATTCTTCACCGCCACAGCGACCTGGCGCTGCTGTTGCGGGGTCAGGCCCGTGACCCGGCGCGACCGGATCTTGCCGCGGTCGGAGATGAACGTGCGCAGCAGGTTCACGTCTTTGTAGTCGACGGTCTCGATGCCGGCGGCGATCAGGGGGTTCTTCTTCGGGCGGCGGGCCTGCTCGGCGCGGACCTTCTTCGACGGTGCTCGCTTCACTGCCATGTCAGCGGTTCCTCACTCACGAATGTGGATGCTTTACCAACTCGATTTGTGTACACCGGGCAGCTCTCCCCGATGGGCCATCGCGCGTACCCGCACACGCGAGAGGCCGAACTTCCGGAGATGACCACGCGGGCGTCCGTCCGCGGCGTCCCGATTGCGCAATCGTACCGGACTGGCATCCCTGGGCATTTTCGCGAGGGCGGCCTGAGCGGCGATCCGCTCGGCATCGTCGCTGGTCGGCTTGCGAATGATCGCCTTCAGCTCCGCCCGCCGTTCGGCGTAGCGGGCCACGATCCGTTTGCGCTCTTCGTTTTTGACGATCTTCGATTTCTTCGCCATGTCACCGGTCCTCGCGGAAATCGACGTGCCGACGTGCGACCGGGTCGTACTTCTTGAGCACCATCCGGTCGGGATCATTGCGCCGGTTCTTGCGGGTGACATAGGTGTAACCCGTTCCGGCGGTGGACTTCAGCTTGATGACGGGCCGGATATCGGTCGACTTCGATGCCATTGCTTCCCTTTCAGATCTTCTCGCCACGCGCCCGCAGGCGCGCCACGACCGCTTCGATCCCGTCGCGGTCGATGGTCTTGATGCCCTTGGCGGAGACGGTCAGCGTGATGCGCCGGCCCTCGCTGGGCAGGTAGTAGGTCTTGCGCTGGATATTGGGGTCCCAGCGCCGGTTGGTCCGCCTGTGCGAGTGCGATACGGACTTGCCGAAGCCCGGCTTGCGGCCGGTGACCTGGCAGATGGCCGACATGGGCACTCCCTTCCCGGGTTACATGTTCATGACAATCGTTTTCGACAACGAACTTATTCCAAGGTACATTGACTCTCCGGTAATTGAAAATCATTGTCGAAAGGGGGAGTGGTGCCGTTCCACAGCAACCCGGGATCGTCCCAACGCAAGCCCGTACTCGTCCTCGCGGGACTCCCGGGCCGCGCCGCCGACGGTGTGGACCGGGCCGCCCGCCTGCTCGGGGCCGAGTCCGGCACCGTCGTGGTCCGCCACGATCTGCGTGAACTGCGGCAGGGCGTGGTGCGCCGCATCGTCCGCATCGGCGGCCGCGAGAGCATCACCGTGCTGGAACTCGCGCACGGCTGCGTCTCCTGCACGCTGCGCGCCGATCTGCTGCCGTTCCTGTGTCTGCTCGCCGCGCGGGATTCGGTGCGTCGCATCGTGCTCGCGCTCGACCCGGCCTTCGAGGCGGAAGCGGTGTGCCAGGCCATCACCGACGTGGAGGTCACCGGTGTCGTCGGCCGCGTGGACGGCCCGGCCGGACGCAGCGTGCGCATCGATGCCGTGCTCACCTGTGTCGACGCCCGCGACTGGCTGGCCGACGCCACCGGCGACGAAACCCTCGCCGAGCGCGGCCACGCCACCGCGGAGGACGAGCGCACCATCGCGCAGCTCGCCGTCGGTCAGGCCGAATTCGCCGACGCCGTGGTGGCTTTCGACGGCGGGGCCGATCTCTTCGATCGGGAGCGGACGGCCGCCGTGCTGGCCCGGCTCACTCCGCGCGCCCCGGTCGCCTGGGTCCACGGTCCCGACGCTCTGGACGCCGACGACCTGACCTGGCTGCTGCGCCGGGTGCCCGAGGACGCCCGCCGCGGCGTGCCCTTCGATCCGCACGCGCCGCTGCTGGCCGGGCAGCCGCCGCTGACGCCGGATTGCGGTGTGGCACTGCTGGAATTCGCCACCGACCGCCCGTTTCATCCCGACCGCCTGCACTCGGCCATCGACGTGCTGCTGGACGGCGTGGTGAGCGCCAAGGGCCGTGTGTGGCTCGCGACCCAGCCCGACGAGGTGGTGTGGCTGGAGTCGGCCGGTGGCGGGCTGCGGGTCGGCGGGGCGGGAAAGTGGCTGGCCGCCATGACATCCGGGGAACTCGACGAGGCCGACGCGGAGGGCGACCGCCGCTGGCGGGAACGCCGCGCCATGGCCTGGCTGCGCTGGCGCGAGGAGTTCGGCGACCGGCACACCTCGCTGGTGATCCTGGTCGCGGACGCCGATGCCGACGAGATCCGCCACGCCCTGCACTGGGCACTGGTCGACGAGGACGAACTGCGGCAGGTGCGTTTCGCGCCGGAACGGGTCGCCCTGTGGCCGGACCCGTTCGGCGATCAGCACGAAGAGCCGTGCGACACCACCAGATCCACGCCCGCGGGCGACGGCGCTACCCGCAACAACGAAAGGTGAAGTGATGAAACAGGGAATCCATCCCGCCTACCATCCGGTGGTCTTCCAGGACGTGAGCACCGGGAAATGCTTCCTGACCCGTTCCACCGCGGTCTCCACCCGCACCATCGAATGGGCCGACGGCAATACCTATCCGCTGCTGGTGGTGGATGTGACCTCGGATTCGCATCCGTTCTGGACCGGCAATCAGCGCGTGCTCGATACCGCGGGCCGGGTGGAGAAGTTCGAGCGCCGCTACGGCAAACGCGTTCGCGGCGGCACGAATTCGACGATCGACAGGGAGAACTGAGCATGGCCGTTCCGAAGCGGAGAATGTCACGCGCCAATACCCACAGCCGCCGCTCGCAGTGGAAGGCGACGGTGCCGGATCTGATTCCGGTCAAGGTTGGGGGAGTGGAGTATCAGGTGCCGCGCCGCCTCGCCAGGGCGGTGCAGCGCGGCCTGATCGATCCGGCGAAGCTCTAGCCTTCCTTGGCCGCCAGGTCCACGAGGGTGGCGGCGAGGCGGAAGTACTTGTTCTTGCCGAGGTCGGCGATGGTCTTCACGCCGAGCGCCTCGAGCAGCTGGGCGTCATGCTTCTCGGTGAGTCCGGCGAGCGCCGAGGGCGGCGCGGCCAGGAGTTCATCGACGGTCTTGGTCTCATAGGCCTTGTCGAGAGCTTTGTCGAGTACCACGCTGACGGCCACGAGAGCCTCCTTCATCTGGAACTGAGCAAGAGATCGGACGACGCCGACAATAACCCCGAAGTTGCTGTCCCACCAGAGATCTGCCCGAGTGTTGCGGATCGGTGAACCGGACGTCCAATTGTTTCGGGAGTGCGAAAAAGTCTTCCTAAAGTTGTGAACTCGTGGCCTGGCGGCGGTATCCTCGTGCCTTGAGGGCGGGTTCTTCTGATTACAGAAGAACCCGCTCATCGCCACTTCAGGGCCAGTTCAGCAAGGGTTTCCGTACCGTTCGCGGGCCGCGTGGCCGCTTTTCGCATTCCGGAGAAAATCCGACATTTCACCCAGTTCAGTTGCCGGATGGGGCTTTCGGCGGCGCAGCTACCGGAGCTTGTCCGCTTTCGCCGGACTTGCCCGAATCCCCGTTGGGTCCGGTGCCCCAGCCCGGCAACGGCACGCCCGGCAGCAACTGCTCGAGCTTTGCCAACTGGTCCGCGACGGCGGTGGCCGGACCCTCCACCAAGGAGAAGGGGAACGGCCAGCGATGCTGTGCGGACACCCGGTTCAGCTCGCTGCGGAGTTCGGCCGTCGTGGCCTCCAGATCGCTGATCTCGGTGCGTAATTCGTCGATCTTGGTGAGGGCGGCCGCCAGGCCGTCCACGACGGTCAGGTGGTGGCCCTGTGCGTCGGTGCCCAGTTGCGGCCAGCCGCTGAGGCCGGGGCCGCGCAGCTGGGTCTGGATATCGCGCAGCACTTCGTCCTGTTCGGGTGTCAAGTCCGGTTCCTCCGTGTTCACATCCCATTGACCGAAATCTGCCCGGTCGGTTTGGTTCACATCGCAGGGCACGCCGTCGACCGTCACCTGTTCGCCGGTCTGGAACAACGCGATCCGAGGATCCACATTGCCGCCCGACCAGGCCACCGTCTGCCACGCCCAGGTCGCGGTCCCGGCGTCCAGGGCCCGGCTCACCGGCCAATAGCCGCCGTAGAGACCGACATTCGCGCGGCCCAGCACATCGGCGGCCCCGTTGAGGTAGTCGTTGATCGGCACCTGCTGCTGCGGGGTGGCGTCGAAGTCGGCGGAGAAGTAGATCGGCCGATCCGCCCGCCCGCCGCAGCGCAGCACCTGCGCCAGCGCCGAATGCGCGTCCGTCACGCCCGCGCCGTAGCCGTCGAGCATGCGTGCGGCCGTGGTCTCCCAGTTCGAGACGATCGAAATACCGTGTGCGCGCAGATCGTCCGCTTCGGCGGGAGTGAGAAGTTTGCCCGGCAGCGTGGGCCCGCCATCGGACAGATACCGGACGACGAAGTCGTACCCGGCCGCGCGAATGGCACTGGGAGCGGGCCGACCTGCGGCGTAGTCCAGCCCGAAACGCATGCCACCCACTGTAATTCGCCCGACACGCCAGGTGTGAGCCATTTCGAAAGTCCGAACGGGGACACCGCCGAACGCCCGCGACCACCTTGGCGGAGTGGTTGACTGGGGCTACTTGTGAGCTGCGTCACGAATAGTTCAGAAACGGAGATGTGGGATGCCTGTACGCAATGAGGCTTGGCCGCCCGGTACGCCGTGTTGGGTCGACTGCCAGGTCGATGATCCGGTCAAGGCCGGTGAGTTCTACGGAGAGTTGTTCGGGTGGGATATGCAAGGGGGAGGGGAGGACTCCGGCGGCTATCTCATGGCACTACGGGACGGGCAGGCCGTGGCGGGCATCGGACCCAAGCCGGAGGACGGGGTGCCGTCGGTGTGGACCACGTATTTCGCTGTGGCAGACGCGGACAAGAGCGCCGAGCAGGTCACGGCGGCCGGTGGCACGCTGCTGGTCCCGGCCTTCGACGTGATGGAGTTCGGCCGCATGTTCGTGGCCGCCGACGCCTCGGGCGCACCCTTCGCGGTGTGGGAGGCGCGCGCACACGACGGTGCCGCCGTGTACAACGAGCACGGCTCCTACGTCTGGAACGATCTGCACACCGGCGATCTGGATGCCGCCAAGCGCTTCTACGGTGAGGTGTTCGGGTTCACCTTCACCGAATTCGATGACGAGAACATGCGATACGCCACCTTCACCCCGCCGGGCGGCGGCGAGGCGGTGGGCGGCATCAACGATGACAGCGTGAACGGCGTGGCCGCCGCCCAGCCGTACTGGCTGGCCTGGTTTCAGTTCCAGGACATCGATTCCGGGCTGACCCGTGCGGTCGAGTTGGGCGCGACCGTACTGATGTCCGCGACCGACGGCCCGTTCGGGCGGATGGCCATCATGGCCGCGCCCCAGGGCGAACTGTTCGGTCTGCTCGACCCCACGACGTCCGTGGCTGTCGCCGACTGAGAGTCAGCGTCGGCCGTTGTAGGCCGCGGCCTGCTGCGAGGCCGCCTGCAGCGAGGTGCTGTGCAGTGTCGGGGCGACCGGCGGTTCGGGGGGCGCGCTCGGCGCCCGCGTCTCCCGGCGGTCCGGCGCGACCAGGATGGCGGTGATCGGAATCGCCAGCGACAGCGTGCCGACGATGAAGAACGGCACGAAGAAGTTGAACAGCACGTTCCCCTGCGGCTGTGCCCGGGTCGGATCCAGATGCACCTGCAGCCCGGTCAGCCCGGCGTAGTGCATGCCGGTCACCAGAATCGCGTAGACGAGCGCACCGAGGAGCACCAGCGGCACCGACGACACCCACAGGCTGAACCACAGGGTCAGCGCCGAGAGCACGAACGCGATCACGTACACCGCGACCGTGGACACCAGCGACTGGTCCACGCTGCCCTGGATGCGAATCGCGCTCAGCAGCAACTGATGGACGCCGCCGAAGCCCAGGGACATCAGTGCCGCGCCGACCAGCAGCCGCCACCACACCAGTCGTTTGCCGTTGAGCAGCATGGCGATCAGCACCGTGGCCGCCGCGACCACCGAGAACAGCGTGATCGACAGGTTGTCGTAGCGCAGCTGGCTGCCCTTCACGTCGAAGCCCAGCATCGACACGAAGATCGGCATGGCCACGCCGACGCCGCCGATGGAAATGGACGCCACGAACAGCCACACCAGCCGGAACTTCTGTGTCACCGACTTGGTCGACTGGCGAATGCAGGCCAGCCCGCACGCCGCGCCCGCGAAGGACACGATCAGCGCCAGCAGGAGGACCCAGTAGCCCATCGAGAAATAGATCATCCGGTTGTCCCCCTAGCCCCGGGCGGCGTTTTCGCGCTGCGCCGCCATCAGCCTCTCGATCGCGTATTCGGTGACGGCGGCCAATGATCGGCGAACCTCGACCGGATCGCGCGCGTCGATGTCCACGATCGGGACGCCGTCGCGCACGCTCAACGCCTCACGCAGTTCCGCGACCGGGAAGCGGGGCGCGTCCGGGAAACGGTTGACCGCGATCAGGAACGGCAGCGATTTGGCCTCGAAGAAGTCCACGGCCGCGAAGCTGTCCTCGATGCGCCGGGTGTCGACCAGCACCACCGCGCCGATGGCGCCCTTGATGAGGTCGTCCCACATGAACCAGAACCGGCGCTGCCCGGGCGTGCCGAACAGGTACAGCACCAGGTTGCCGGGCAGGATGATGCGCCCGAAATCCATGGCCACCGTGGTGGTTTCCTTGCCCGGCGTGGCGGCGAGGTCGTCGACCCCGTCGGAGTAGCCGGTCACCATGGCCTCGGTGCGCAGCGGCACGATCTCCGAGACCGCGCCCACGAAAGTGGTCTTGCCCGCGCCGAATCCGCCCGCTACGACGATCTTGGTCGAGGCGGTGCGGGCCTCCTCGCCGAGTCGCGGCGGGATCGGGAACTGCCCGGTCGTATACGCCGGAACCTGCCCGGTGGTGTACGCGGGAGCCTGCCCGGTCGTGTACGCGGGGGCCCCGTGCGGGCCGCCCGGGTACCCTCCGCGGTCAAAGGGCGCGGAGTCCATGCAGGGTCCTCTCCATCAAAGATCGCCGCTCGTCGAAGGTCGCCTGATCGCTCAAGGTGGAATGCACGCGCAGGGTTCCGGCAACGACGAGATCACCGATCACGACCCGGATCATGCCCAGCGGACGTCCCAGGTGCGCGGCGATCTCCGCGACCGAGAGCCGCGCGGTGCCGAGTCGCAGGATCTCGGTGCGCACGTCACCGGCGGGCCAATCGAAATGTGCGGTGTAGGACAGCGTTTCGACGACCGCCTCGAGCGGCAGATCCACTGCCGGCTCGGTGCGACCGCTGGTCAGAGCGTAGGGACGAACACGTGTGGTCGGTGGCCGGTTACCGCCACCGCCAAGGGGATTGGTCATGGGCGGCTCATCTAGGAGGCTGTGCGGGCGGTGGCCGAGACCACGGACCCGACCCGGTCGACGAGTAGGGCCATCTCGTAGCCGATGCGGCCGATGTCGTGCTGCTTGTTGGCCAGCACCGCCAGGTGCGAGCCATTGCCGACGCTCATGACCAGCAGGTAGCCGCGCTGCATCTCGACGATCGACTGCATTACCTTGCCGCCCTCGAAAAGCTGTGCGGCACCGGCGGACAGGCTGGCCAGACCGGCGGTCACCGCGGCCAGCTGCTCGCCGCGATCGGACGGCAGGTGCGGGCTGGTGGCCTGGAGCAGACCGTCCGCGGAGACCAGGACGGCGTGCGAGACGCCCGGCACCTCCCGGGTGAAGCGAGTGACCAACCAGTTGAGGTTCTCATCCGTGGTGGTGCTCTGGGTGTCGGTCATGCATACCCTCCGTCGTTGTACTGGGAGTCTGCCCGTCCGGAGCGGACGCCGCTGAGATGCCTGCTCAGGCTGTTGCGGATCTCGTCCGGATTGCGGCCTTCGCCGTCGTCCTCCTGGGCGACGGCGCCGGGCACCAACTGGGCGCCGGGCTGCCGGATCGGCAGCCCGCCCTGGGTGCGACTACTGGTGGTCGGGTTGGCCGCTTCCTCGGCCGCGGCCCAGCCGGCGTCCGAGCTCGACGACCACTCCGCGGCGTCCTGTGCAGCGCGATCCTGTTCCGCGGCGGCCGGTTCCACCAGCCACTCGGAGACCATGCGCTGGAAGATCGGCGTCGGGGCCTCGCCCGCCGGACGCGGGGCGACCGCCGGGGCGGTCGGCTGCGGCGCGGCGGGTGCGGTCTCGGTGCCGCGAATACCGTTGGCGGCGTTGCCGACGGGGGCCGGGCTGTTGTCGAAGGCGACGATCGCACGGGGTGCGGTGCGTTCGACGTCGCTGTTTCGGTCGACGTCACCGTTGCGTTCGATGACACCTCCGCGCTCGGCGGCACCGTTCACGGGAGTCACCGGGCCGACGACATAGCCGTTCTCGGTCGGACGGGCCACGGGGTGCTCGCCGGTGCCGAAGGCGCTGTAGCCGTTGCCGAACGAGCTGCCCGCACTTTCGGCTTCGGCGCTGAAGACGTATCCGGAGCTGTGCCCGCCCGCGGTGATCGGGGTGACCGGTTCGGGCTGCTGCTCGTCCGGCTCGGCGGTCCCGGTCTCACCCCAGAAGTCCAGCTCCGCGGGCGCGGGTGCGGCCTCGGATTCCGGCCGCACTGTCACCGATTCCGGTCGCACTGTCCCGGATTCCGGCCGCAATGCGGGCAGGCCGTAGGCGCGGGCCTCGTCCGGTGCGGTGAACACATCGGTGAAACCGTCGGAGAAGCGATCCTGGGTCTGCTGTTCGCGCCGGGCCAGCACCGGCAGCACCGGCTGTTCCCCGGTGTCCGGGCCCGGCTTGCGCTGCGGCAGGCCGGAACTGGTGGTCGTGAAGCGCCCGGTGGTGGTGGCCGCGGGCTGGGCCGGTTCGGGCGGGTTGGGCACCGGCGTCAGCCGCGGCGGCGTGATCACCGGCTGCGGCGCCGAATTCGGCCCCGCGGGCATGCCGACCGGTGCGAACGGCATCGGCCCCGAACCCATTCCGGCGTTCATCGGGATGGGACCCGAGGCCATCGCGGCCGGGGGCACCGGCAGTGCCGTCGGCACCGCGTACTGCCCGGTCGGGTCGCCGCCGCGTTCCGGCGCGGGCGAGACCAGGCTGCCCGGCAGGTGCACGCTGGCGGTGATGCCCGGCTGCTGCACCATGGCCGAGGTGCGGCGCAGGCTCACGGTGATGTTGTGCCGCTTGGCCAGGCGGCCGACCACGAAAAGACCCATGCGGCGGGCGGTCTCGACATTGACCTCGCCACCGGAGGCCAGGCGGTCGTTGATGCCCTGCAGGTCCTCGGCGTTCATGCCGAGGCCGCGGTCGGTGATCTCGATGAGGTAGCCGCCGTCCACCGCACGCGCCACCGACACCGCCACCGGGGTGGTGGGCGGGGAGTAGCGCAGCGCGTTGTCGATCAGCTCGGCCAGCAGGTGCTCGATGTCGACGGCCGGTTCACCGGCGACGATGCCGTCGGGCACGGTGCCGATCTCGACGCGCTGGTAGTCCTCCACCTGGGAGACCGACGACCACAGCATGTCCGAGAGCGGCACCGGCGCGAGATGGCCACGGCGCAGCGCGGTTCCGGCCAGCACCAGCAGGTTGTCGCCGTTGCGGCGCATGCGGGTGGCGAGGTGGTCGAGGCGGAACAGCGACTGCAGCCGCTCGGAGTCGTCCTCGTCGCGCTCGAGTTCCTCGATCAGGCTCAACTGCTGCTCGACGAGGGATTGGCTACGGCGCGAGAGGGTCTCGAACATGTTGCCGATCTGCAGGCGCAGCCGCGCCTGTTCGGCGGCCAGGTGGAGCGCCTGGGCGTGGATGTCGTCGACGGCTCGGGCCAGCTGCCCGATCTCCTCGGTGGTGTGCACGTCGACCGGGCTGATCTCGGGGGTCGCGCCGCCGGCGCGCACCACCTCGAGTTCCTGCGGCAGGTCGATGTGGGCCACCTGCAGGGCATCTCGCCGCAGGCGCCGGACCGGCACGACCAGCGAGCGGGCCACCACCAGCGCGAGCGCCAGACCGGCCAGCAGCATCCCGATCACGATCGAGGTATCGCGCAGCACGTTGTTGCGGGCCTCGGTGGTGAGCTGGGACAGCTTGCCGTCCATGGAGTTCGCGACGCCGGAGGTTTCCTTGTCGTAGGCGTCGGCGCTGCTGCGCAACGAATCCTGCATGGCGGGCAGGGTTCCGGCGTCGGGCACGTTCTGCATCAGGATGCCGACACGGGTGCCCGCATTGTCCTTGAGCGTGTTGGCGTTCACCGCCGCCTCGGGCGCCAGCCCGCGGTACACCTCGATCATGGTGATCTCGGCACCGATGGCGGTGAGCAGCTTGGTGCGCAGCGCCGGGTTGTTGCCCGCGCCCGGCACCGCGAGCATGACCCGCTCCTGGGTGAGCAGCCGCGCGGCGGTCAGCGCCGCACCGAACTGCAGGAAGGATTGCTGGACCCGGAGGTCACCGACGGTGGGCGCGTTGGTAAGTGCGTTCTGGGCTCGCGTCTGGACCTCGTCGGCCTGATCGCCGATGGTTTGCGGAGAGCTGGTGCGCAGGCTGTTGCGCATCGTCTTGGCGACCGCGACCGAGGTGCCCAGTTCCTTCACCACACCGGGATCGGCGTTGGAGGACTTGAGCACGGTGTCCAATTCGGCCTGCGCCTGATCGAACTTGGTGGTGGCCGCGTCGAGTGCGGGGTCGGAGTCCTCGTTGCCGCCGGTGATGGCGGCGACCGCGAGTTCATTGGTGGCGGTGACGAATTTGACCGACGAGCGCATGACGTCCATCTGTTCGGTCGCCGCGCTCAGTTTCGAAATGGTCTGCAATTCACTGTTGATGCGCAGTACCGCGAAGGTCGCGGCGAGGAGCACCGGGAGCACCAGCACGATGCCGACCTTGCGGGTAACGGGCCAGTTGGACAGGCTGAATTGCCACGACCGGGGTGCTGCTTCCATCCCGCTTCCGTTGCCTCCGCTTTTCACGAGTGACCCCCGGGTACGTATGCGGTTGTACGGCTTTGGGGTCGAACCCACGCAGAACCAACTAGAGGTCTTCTTTTACGGCCTGCAACATACCGCGTGAGCTGCGTAACGGCAATTCGGGCGACTCGCTGGTTTAGTTTCCGAATGCGCCCTTCCCGCAACGTTTTTCGTGCGGATTTGGGTGACACTCCAACCATGTCGGGGCGGCCGTCCGAAAAACCCGCAGGTCACCTGCTCGAGCCGCTCGGCGTGTCGGAGGGGACCTTCTCAGTCACCTCTCAGTCGCTGTGGGCAGACTGGTTGCCATGCGCATTCTGGTAGTCGACGACGATCGCGCGGTGCGGGAATCGCTGCGTCGTTCGCTGACCTTCAACGGGTACACCGTCGACCTCGCGGTCGACGGTCTGGACGCCTTGGAGAAGACCGCCGGTCAGCGACCCGACGCCCTCGTCCTGGACGTCATGATGCCCCGCCTCGACGGCCTCGAGGTGTGCCGTCGCCTCCGCAGCACCGGCGACGATCTGCCGATTCTGGTACTCACCGCACGGGATTCGGTCTCCGAACGCGTTGCCGGACTGGACGCGGGAGCCGACGACTACCTACCCAAGCCCTTTGCGCTCGAGGAACTGCTGGCCCGATTGCGCGCCCTGCTGCGCCGCACCGCCAACGATCCGATCGACCCGGCCTCCGAGGCCATGGGCTTCGCCGACCTGTCGCTGGACCCGGTCACCCGCGAGGTCACCCGCGGCGAACGCCCGATCAGCCTCACCCGCACCGAGTTCTCGCTGCTGGAAATGCTGATGGCCAACCCGCGCCGGGTGCTCACCCGCAGCCGCATCCTCGAAGAGGTCTGGGGCTACGACTTCCCCACCTCCGGCAATGCGCTCGAGGTGTACATCGGCTACCTGCGCCGCAAGACCGAGGCCGACGGCGAAATTCGTCTCATTCACACCGTGCGCGGCGTCGGCTACGTGCTGCGCGAGACCCCGCCGTAGGAGCCGAGCTCGTGGGTAGAACCGTTCCCCGGCGGCCGGTGGTCGCCGGACTCGGGTCCCGTACGGAGACGGCCGAACTGCGGCCGCCCATGCCGTTGACCCGATCGGTGTCACTGCGCTGGCGCGTGACCCTGCTGGCCGCCTCCGTGGTGGCCGTCGCCGTCGCCTTCACCTCCATCGCCGCCTACGCCATGGTGGCGCGTTCGCTGTACGCCGACGTGGATTCGCAACTGCGGGCCCGCGCCTCGGTGATGATCGACAACAACCTCGACAGCCTCGGCTTCCAGTCGCTGGTGTTCGTCGGGCTGTACACCAGCGATGTCGGTGTGGCCCTGGTCTTCCCGGACCAGTCGCAGTACGTGCCGCCGCAGACCACGCTGCCGCCCATCGGCGATCAGGAGCGGGCGGTCGCGACCGGCCAGCTGGGCTCCTCGCTGCGCACCGTCGGCGATCAGCGGGTGCTGGCGCGGCGCACCCACTCCGGGTCCACCCTGGTGGTCTCGCAGCGGCTGCAGCCCACCAAGGAGGTGCTCGACCGGCTGGCGTGGCTGCTGTTCGTGGTCGGCGGCTGCGGGGTCATCGTGGCCGCGGCGGCCGGAACCACCGTGGGCCGCACCGGTTTGCGGCCCATCGCGCGCCTGACCGCGGCCACCGAACGCATCGCCCGCACCGACGACCTCACCCCGATTCCGGTCACCGGCGACGACGAACTCGCCCGGCTCACCGAGAGTTTCAACACCATGCTGCGCGCCCTCGGCGAATCCCGGGAACGGCAGCGGCGACTGGTGGCCGACGCCGGGCATGAGCTGAAGACGCCACTGACGTCTTTGCGCACCAATATGGAACTGCTCATCGCCTCCTCGCGGCCGGGCGCACCCCGCATTCCGGACGAGGACATGGCCGAGCTGCGCTCGGATGTGATGGCCCAGATCGAGGAGTTGTCCACGCTGGTGGGCGATCTGGTCGACCTCGCCCGCGAGGACGCCCCGGAGACCGTCTACGAGCAGATCGACCTCGGTGATGTGGCCGAGCGGGCGCTCGAGCGAGTCCGGCGGCGGCGCACCGGCATCGAATTCGACGCCAAGCTGCGGCCCTGGTTCATCTACGGCGACGAACCGGGACTGGAACGCGCACTGCTCAATGTGCTCGACAACGCCGCCAAGTGGAGTCCCGAGGGCGCGAAGGTGTTCGTCACCATGCGCGAGAGCGGCCGCGGCCTGCTGGAATTCGCGGTCGACGACGCCGGGCCCGGCATCCCGCCCGCCGAACGCGAGCTGGTGTTCGAACGCTTCTACCGCACCACGGCGTCGCGTTCCATGCCCGGTTCGGGCCTGGGCCTGGCCATCGTCAAGCAGGTGGTGACCAAACACGGCGGCACCATCAACATCGATACTTCCGACCGAGGGGGCGCTTTGATCCGTATCGTGCTGCCAGGAGAAGGTGCACCACCGCATTCCGTCGTGGCGGACAACTGAACCCGGAAAGCTCGGCTAAAAGCAAGCACGGTCTCAGTCCACTCTCAGTCGTTCCCGCCAGGCTTGGCGACGAGACTCGAGGAGAAAACGAGAAATGACCGAGGATTCGAACAAGCAGGGCACCGAGCCCGAAGGCAACGCCGCAGGAACCGAGGGCGCTGCTGCCGGGACTGCCCAGCCGAACCCGCCCGCGGGCGATGTGCCCTTCACCGCGCCCGCGGCCCCGGCCGATTCGCCTCGAACCGCCGACGCACCGGAAACCACCGCGTCCGGCCTGCCCAAGCGCGACACCACCGGCGCGGCCACCCCGGACGCCGGTTCCCAGCCCTTCGACGGCTTCTCCGCCCCGCGGCCCCCGGCGGCGCCTGCCGCCCCTGCCGCGCCCGTACCCGGTGCGCCGGGATTCGATGCGGCGCAGTCGTTTTCCGCGGGCGCATCGCACGTGCAGGGCGGCGACCCGGCCACCCAGATCCTGCCCGGCGCGGCGTACGGCGCTGCGGGACAACCGGGTTCGGGTCCGGCGCAGCCCGGTCCGGCATCGCCGGGTCCGGGCTCGCCGCAGGAGCGGGCCTGGGCGCCCGGCGGCGGTCCCGCCTACGGCGCGGCTTTCGGTGGGGCGCAGCCCTATTCGGAGCAGTACGGGGGCGGCAAGCATCCGACGGAGGAGATTCCGGTCGGATCGCCCTACGCGCCTCCCGGGGCGTACGGGCAGGCGTATGCGGCGTCGGGGGCCGGATACGCGACGGGCCAGCACCCGGCCTACGCGACGGGTCAACATCCGACACAGGTCATTCCGGGACCGGGTGGACCGGGGATGCCGCCGGGCGGACCGGGCATGCCGTACGCGGCGGCCCCCGCGCCCAAGCGCTCCGGCAAGGCCGGACTGGTGGCGGGCGCGGTGCTGCTGGCGCTGCTCAGCGGCGGCATCGGCGGCACCGTCGGTGCGGTGCTCGAGCACAACAACAATCACAGCGTGGCGACCAACGCCCTCGATCAGCCGGTCGGCAAGGGCAAGGCCGAGCCCGCGCCGGACGGTTCGGTGCAGGCCGTGGCGCAGAAGGTGCTGCCCAGCGTCGTCATGATCCAGGTGGCGGGCGTGAAGGCCGAGGGCGAGGGGTCCGGCGTGATCCTGTCCACCGACGGCCTGATCCTCACCAACAATCACGTGGTCAGCGGCGCGGGCCAGAACGCCAAGCTGACCGTGGCCTTCAGTGACGGTTCGACCGCCCCGGCCACGGTCGTGGGCGCGGATCCGATCTCGGACATCGCGGTCATCCGGGTGACCGGCAAGGCTGATCTGAAGCCGGTCGACCTGGGTTCGTCCGCCGATCTGGCGGTCGGCCAGGGCGTGGTGGCGATCGGTTCGCCCCTGGGCCTGGCGGGCACCGTCACGAGCGGCATCGTGTCCTCGCTCAACCGGCCGGTCTCCACCAGCGGGGAGCCGGGCTCGCAGGGCACCGTCATCGACGCCATCCAGACCGACGCCGCCATCAACCCGGGCAACTCCGGTGGCGCGCTGGTCGATATGAACGGCAAGCTGATCGGCATCAATACCGCCATCGCCACCATGGGCACCGCGGAGTCCGCGGGCGCGCAGAGTGGTTCCATCGGGCTGGGTTTCGCGATTCCGGTGGACACCGCGCGGCGGGTGGCCGATGAGCTGATCAAGAACGGCAAGGCCACCTACGCCCAGATCGGCATCACCGTGAAGGCGCAGGACGATGTGAACGGTGCGCGCGTCATGGACGTGTCACCGGACGGCCCGGCCGCCAAGGCGGGCATCCCGAAGAACGCGATCATCACCAAGATCGATGACCAGATCGTGGATTCGGGCAACTCACTGATCGCCGGGGTGCGCTCGCACCGGCCGGGCGACAAGGTCAAGGTGACCTACACCGACGACCAGGGTAAGAACCCGAAAACCGTCGAGGTCACCCTCGGCGAAGCAGCTGCGGAGGGCGGCCGATGATGAATCGCACGAACGGCAGAGAACCGGTACCGACGATTCGTGTCACCCCGGACGGGGGTTGGGAGCTGTTGTCGGACAAAGGCACTACGGTGAGCACCATGGAAATCGATGCCGCTGTGGCCGGCCGTGCTCTTGTCGTGGTCGTCGACGATCGAACCGCCCATGGCGGGGTGGATTCGCTGGGTCCGCTGGTCACCGAGCTACTGACCGAGGCCGGGTTCCTGGTGGACGCCTCGATCTCGGTGCAGGCCGACGAGGTGGAGATCCGCAATGCGCTCAATACCGCGGTGATCGGCGGTGTCGATCTGGTGATCTCGGTCGGCGGCACCGGTATGTCGCCGCGCGACGTGACGCCGGAGGCCACCGAAGAGGTGCTCGACCGCGTGCTGCCGGGGATCAGCGAGGCGCTGCGCTCCTCCGGGCTGGCCTCGGGTTCGCTGGACGCGGGCCTGTCGCGTGGGCTGGCCGGGGTGTCGGGCAGCACGCTGGTGGTGAACCTGCCGGGCTCGCGGGCCGCGGTGCGGGATGGCATGGCGACCCTGGGTCCGCTGGCCAGCCGCGTGATCGATGAGTTGTCCGGCCTGTCGGAATGACCGACGCCGATAACCCTGATTCCACGGAGTCGACAGACTCCGGTTCCACCGAGTCGCCCCGTCCGGCCGAGCGCCGGGCGGGGCCTCGTCGTTTGACACCTGCCGAGCGCGCCCGTCTGGCGCGCATCTTCGGCGACGAACTGCCGTCCACGACCACCGACGAGCGCTCTCCCGAGCCCGATTCCGGTGGCACTTCCGATGATTGGCTGCGTTCGCAGGTCCCGCCGCATCACGGCTGAATCACGTTCTTATCCCGGCTGCTGAGAATTTGCCATTGCTCTCACGGCGGGATTTGGCGTGTCCTTAATGATTCTGTTGCCATTTGGTAGCTGTTGTGGCTAAGGTCTCCATCGGGTCAACAAAGCTACGGCTCTATCGGTTTTGTGTTGCGTGCTCGAGCGTTGCTTCCGATAGGAATGCCGAGCCGTAGCGACCTCTTCAGCCCCGGTGGTCGGGGTTGTCCGCATGAAAACTGATGAGGGAACTATGAGCGACAACCGGACTGCCGGTTTGCGGCGCGCCGCCCGTATCGCGGGTGTGGGCGCGGCCGCCTCTGTGGCCTTGGGCTTGATGTCCACCGGCGCCGCCAACGCCGACACCTTCGTACCGTTGCCGGACGGTCACAAGGTCGCCGCGGGCGTCACCATCGATCGAGTCGGCGAGTCCGCCGTCATCTCGCCGTCGCTGTCGGCGAACGGCGCGGGACGCACCGCCTGGCTCTCGGGCAAGGTCATCGCCAATGTCGATACCCCGGACGGCAAGGTCGGCCCGAACAACGGCCCGAAGAACGGCCCCGGTTCGAACAACTCCTCGACCCACGGCACCTCGCAGGTCAACACCGGTTACATCATCGGCTGCCAGGTGAACATCTCCGACAGCGCGATCTCCGCGGGCGTCTCCGGTGGCGTGAGCCTGACCGGCGCCAACGCGGGCGGCTCGATCGGTCTGAACCTCGGCCCCGGCCAGGTCACCTTCGTGCAGGTCAACTCCAAGGACATCCCCAGCTCGGGCACGTACTCCATCGATTACAAGGACGTGCCGGTCGACGTGCAGGGCTGCGCGGGCTACGCCCAGGCGCGCGCCTACACCGTGGTCGAGATCATCGGCGACAACTACTCGAAGACCACCCTCTACGGGCAGCCGTTCAGCCTCGGCTGACGTGTGGTCATTACCCGATTCATTTCTCGCGTAAGCGAATTCGACCCTTGAGGGAAAATCATGAACGTTCGTAAGACGATGGCGCGGGCCGCCGGGATCGGCGCTGTCGCCACCGCCGCCCTGGGCCTGTTCTCGACCGGCGCTGCCAATGCCGACACCTTCATCCCGCTGCCCGGCGGCTCGATGACCCAGACCATGGACGACGGCACCGTCGTGACCATCACCATGACCGGCGAGTCGGCCAACATCAACCCGTCCATGGGCGCCACCCCGCTGCACCGCAACGCCTGGGCCTCCGGCTCCGCGCAGGTGCAGCTGTCGGGCACCAACGGCACCGTCGGCGGCAAGATCGTGCCCGGTTACGTGGTCGGCTGCCAGGTCAACATCTCCGGTGGCGGCGCCAACGGCGGCCCCAGCGTGGGCGCCAACTACGACGGCTCGAGCCCGACCGCCGGCGCCAATGTCGGTGGCAACCTGACCCTGGGCCCCGGTCAGTCGAAGGCCTTCTACCTGCTCGATCAGGAAATGCCGGACGACTACGGCCAGGAAGCGCACTACGTGCGCAACAAGTTCTCGGGCAACTCCGGCTCGGTGACCTGGTCGGACGAGACCATCAACCTGAACGGTTGCGGCGGCTACGCGCAGGCTCGCTCGTTCGTGGCGGTCCAGATCGAGACCGATCACGTCATCACGGCCTACACCCTGTGGGGTCAGCCCTTCAGCCTCGGCTGAGAACCGATCGGCTCTGACTGAGAACCCGTCAGCTCTGGCCTGATCAGTTTCCGCTCAGCGGAATGCCCAAGGGGCCCGGTGCAATAGCACCGGGCCCCTTTTGCTATCCACGACTTTCTCGACATACCTGCGGGTTTGTCTCGATGCGTGACCGATCCTGTTCGCTCACGTCTCAAAGCTCACAGCGGTGATGTAAAGTGCCCTCCGTCGCTACGCGAAAAGAATTTGTTACCAGTAACACAGTGGCAACAATGTGGCGACAAACTCTACCGGGGATTCGCAAGGGTCCCAGGGGATTCGCAAGAGTCCCATTTCAACCTCGGTGGTCGAGGTTGAACCGCTAGAAACCTGATGAGGGGAAGTATGAGCGAGAACCGCACCCACGGTGTGCGCGTCGCGGCCCGTTTTGCGGGCGTCGGCGCGGCCGCGGCCGTGGCCATCGGCCTTTTTTCCACTGGTGCCGCTAACGCTGACACCTTCGTGCCGTTGCCGGACGGCCAGAAGGTGAACCCGGCGGGCACCGTCACAATCACCCGAACCGGAGAGCACGCGATCGTCTCGCCGTCGCTTTCCGCCAACGGCGCGGGTCGCGTCGTGTGGGTCAGCGGCGCCGCGAGCGCCGTCGTCGACACTCCGGACGGCACCACCGGTCCGTGGAACGGCCCGACCAACAGCCCGGGTTCGAACAACTCGTCCACCCACGGCACGTCGATCATCAGCACCGGCTACATCGTCGGCTGCCAGATCAGCATCGGCGAGGACGCGATTTCTGCCGGAATCTCCGGCAACGTCAGCCTGAACAGCGCGGGCGTCGGTGGCTCGCTCGGCGTCAACCTCGGCCCCGGCCAGGTCGCGTTCGTTCAGATCGACTCGAAGGACATCACCAAATCCGGCACCTACTCGGTCGAGTACCGGGACGCGGAGATGCAGATCCAGGGTTGCGCGGGGTACGCCCAGGCGCGTGCTTACACCACCGTCGAGGTCATCGGCAACGACTACTCCAAGACCACCCTCTACGGCCAGCCTTTCAGCATCGGCTGATGTGGTCTTCACCCCGCCAAATCCTTTCTCGCGCAAGCGATTCGAATCTTCGAGGGACAACCAAATGAACATCCGTAAGACCGTGGGTCGGGTGGCCGGTGTAGGAGCCGTCGCTACCGCCGCTCTTGGCCTGTTCGCTCCCGGCGCTGCCAACGCCGACACCTTCATTCCGCTGCCGGGCGGATCGATCACTCAAACCCTTTCCGACGGAACCGTTGTCACGGTGAACCTGGTCGGCGAGTCCGCCAACATCTCCGGTTCGATGGGTGCCACCCCCGTGCACCGCAACGCCTGGGTCTCGGCCTCGGCGCAGGTTTCCATCTCCGGTGACACCTCCGCCACCGGCGGAAAGATCTTCCCCGGCTACGTGGTCGGCTGCCAGGTCACCATCGATGGCGGCAACGTCAACGGTGGCGCCACCGGCGGTGCGAGCTGGGACAACTCGGGTAACGTCACCCCGCAGGCGGGCGCCAACACCGGTGCCAACCTGACCCTCGGCCCCGGCCAGGCCAAGTCGTTCTACATCCTCGATGAGGAAGTGCCGGACGACTACGGCAAGGAAAGCCACAAGACCCGCAACAAGTTCACCGGCAACAGTGGCTCGGTGACCTGGTCCGATGAGACCATCGGTCTGAACGGCTGTGCCGGTTACGCCCAGGCGCGCGCCTTCGTGAGCGTCGAGGTCGAGACCGACAACGTGATCAGCTGGGTCACCCTGTGGGGCCAGCCCTTCAGCCTGGGCTGATCCGCCTGAGCTGAGAAGCTGAAATACCAACGGGCCCGGTGCTTTACGCACCGGGCCCGTTTGCGTTGTCCGGCTTCAGCTTTCGTGTTTGCCACCGGCGCTGCGTTCGGCCAGTAGATCCCGGATCTGGTGCAGCAGTTCGTTATCCGTGAGCGCGGCGTCGTCCTTGTTGCCCCAGCGCGACTTGGCCTTGTTGGCCGGGACCACCAGCACGACGTAGAGCAGCGCCGCGATGATGACGAAGTTGAGCGCCGCGGTGATGATCGGCCCGATGGCCACGAAGGTCGCGGGTTTGTCGGCCACCAGCTGGAAGCCCAGACCGAGTTGATTGGTGCCGCCGAACAATGCCAGCAGCGGATTGATCACGCCGTCACTGAAGGCGGTGACGATGGCGACGAACGCGGTACCCATGACCACGGCCACGGCCAGGTCGACGACATTGCCGCGCAGCAGAAAGTCCTTGAAACCCTTGAGCATTGCCGAAACTCCTCTACTCGAGCTGATCGAACGCAGTGGTATTCGGGTGTAGGGCGCAATTGGGGCTGTACGGCGATGCTAGTTCATTCAATGAAAGACGACGGTGAGCGCCGTGCGCAGCGAGGCGGCCGCCACCGTGGTGGCGCGGCGGGCGTCCAGGGCCACCAGCACCACCCGGTCGGCGCGCCCGCGCCCGCCGTCGGCGCCCGACACCAGCACCACGACCGCGTCCGAGGCCAGCAGCCGAGCCGGGCGACCGGTACCGCCGGAGTCGGCCCCGGCGACCACGTCGACCCGGTCACCGGCCCGCAGGAGCTCGGCAACGGCATTGTCCGCCAGGCGAATCGGGACGATGCGCGCATCGGGCGCGGCCGCCGCCACCGCCGCCAGACGCGATCCGACCACGCGCAGCTCGGTCACGATCTCCCCGGCCGCGAGACCGCCCGCCAGCGTGGCTCCGCGCACCTGTCCGGCCGCGTGCAGCGCCCCGGCGGGCAGGGTCGCCGTCTCCCGCGGCGCGATCCGCACATCGCTGTCGGCCAGTACCTCACCGGGAGCCAGGTCCCGCGCGGCGACCAGGACGTCGGAATGCCCTGCCGCCGGGTCCGCGCGGACGGCCAGCAGAGCGGACAGCGCGAGCAGCCCGACCGCCAGCGCGCGCCGCGCTCGCGTGGCGTCCGCCCCGGTCAGGCGGCCACGGATCTCCTGCAGAAATGCTCGGATCGATCGCGTCATGGGGGGCAGCGTAGGACCGAGCCCAGGCCGACACGCGCGCCAAAAAGCCGGGCTGTGGAGAACGGCCCGGCTGTGGATAACGACGAGAAGTGGCTTACGCGGCGGAGGTGCTGCTCGGGGTGCTCGACGCGGCCGGGGTCGAGGTGGTGCTGCTCGACGCGGGGGTGCTGGAGCTGCCGCCGTCGGTGCTCGGCGCCTTGGCCGGCTCGGACGAGGTGGAGCCGTTGCGGCTGTCGGTGCGGTAGAACCCGCTGCCCTTGAAGACGATGCCGACCGAGTTGAACAGCTTGCGCAGCTTGCCGTTGCAGCGATCGCAAGTGGTCAGTGCGTCATCGGAGAAGGACTGCACGATGTCGAACTTGTTGTCGCACTCGGTGCATGCATACGAGTAAGTAGGCATCGGGTAACCTCCACGCTCTTCGTCGAATTGGCACTCTACAGCTGGCAGTGCCAACGCTGCCAATCGGGTGTCAATTCCCGATGTGATCTTCGAGCCGCCGCAGCCCGCCGAACGGGGTCAGTGCCCATCCCATTCTGTGGTCATGGGACTCCTCCGGCAAACGCGCCACGAGTTCGTCGTCACGCACCACCGCGACCAATCGCGCATCGGCGCGGCGGGCGCCCAAACTGCGATCGTAATAACCGGCCCCGCGCCCCAATCGGACTCCCCGCCGATCCACCGCCAATGCCGGAACCAGAATGGTCGTCGCGCGCGCGATCCCATTCGCGACCGGCTCGCCTTCGGGTTCGCGGAGGCCGAAGCGCCCGCGCCGCAAGCCTTCCGGGCCGGTGTACTCCGCCCACTCCAACGGGCCGGGCTCGCCGGTCACCGGGAGCAGCACCCGGGTCCCGGTGGCCCGCAGCGCGTCCAGCATGGCGAGCGATCCGGGCTCGCCGCCGACGGGGACGTAGGCGCACACCCACTCGTCACCGCCGAGTCGCGAGGCGGCCGCGGCCAGCGCCGCCGCCTCGCGCTCCCTGATCTCCGCCGAGAGGGCATTGCGTGCCGCGAGGATCTCCGCGCGCCACGCTCGCTTGTCCCGTTCGCCCGTCACGCTCCCACCCTAGGGAGCGGGCCTCAGCGGTCCGAGCGGGGGCGGGTGAGGGTGAAGGTGTCGATCGCCTTCAGCTCGCTGGTCGGCCCGGTGATCGCGTAGTAGGTGCCCTTGATCGTGGTGTTGCCGCCCGGCTGCCCCGGGTCCACGTCGAAGGAACAGAAGCCGTACGCGTTCGCGGCGTCCTTGAAGGCCGACCAGGGCGCGTCCTCGAGCACGTACACCGGGGCCTTCTTGCCGGTGGCCGGGTCCACGTCGCCGACGGAGGTGATGACCCGGCACTTGTCGCCCGGGAAGAACAGCTGATTGGACGGCGAGGAGGTGCCGCCGCCGCCGATCACCAGGTGCACGGTGCCCTTGGTGGTGTCCACCACGTCCTTGCGGGTGTCGGCGGGTTTGGGGGTGAGGGTCTCGAATCCGGTGGTGCCACGCACCGGGTGGGATCGCTCGTAATGGTGTTCGTGCCCGCACAGCACCAGGTCGACCTGGTACTTGTCGAACAACGGCAGCCAGTCCTGCCGGATGCCCAGGTCCGCGCCGTTGAATTTGTCGGCCGAGGAGATGGCGACCTGGTGCATGAACACCACCACCCAGTCGATGCCCTTGTCCGCGCGAGCCTTGGTCAATTCGCTTTCCAGCCACCGCTTCTGGGCCCCGCCGGAGTAGCCCTTGACGTAGCTGTTGCCGCCGTCCTGCAGGCAGATGTCGTCGTTGGCGACGGCGATGACACGCACGCCGCCGACGGTGAACGAGTACCACAGCCCCTTGGCGTGGTCCTCGGCTCCGGCGTCGGGCACGCTGAAATACGTTTGGAACGCCTGATATCCGATGGGCCCGTTGCCGAGTTCGTTCTCGTGATTGCCGGGCGCGGGCATCCAGGGCCGGTAGCGCGCGGAACGGGAATTGTTGGTCCAGTAGTCGTTCCAGGTGCGCACGCGATCGGTGGCGATATTCGCGTAGCAGAGGTCGCCGTTGATCAGATTGAACAGCGGGGCCAGCGACTCCACGGCCGAGGTGACATCCCCGGCGTACTGGGAGCCGAGGTTGTCGTTGAGGGCCTTGCCGTCGACGATCTTGCCGACCGTCGGGGTGCCCTGATCGCCGAAACTGGTGAAGCGGAACTTGGCGCGCCCGGCGGGTGCGGTGCGAATGGTGCCCAGTTCCGGCGGCGCACCGTCGTGCCCGGCGGCGTACACGTAGTCGGTGTCGGGGGACAGGCCGGTGATGCGGGCGTGGTGGGCCTGAATCTCGATGCCGGACTTGGCATCCCGGTAGGTGCGCGTCTCGGCCTGCACGCTCTTGCCGAACCCGGCGTCGGCGGTGCCGTAGCGCACGGTGGGCTTGTCGACCGATCCGGTGGTGTGCCAGGTGACCACGACCTCGCGGGAGGCGTCGGCGCCGAACTGCAGGTGCAGTCCCGAAACTCGCGGCGCGGCAGCTCGATCCGGGCTGGTCACCAGTTCGGCCGAGCGCGGCCAGGCGGCGGCGTTGGAGGTGTCGCTGCCGCGCAGGGCGACCGCGCCGCCCCCGCCGACGGCGAGTCCGGCGATGCCCGCGATCGCCGACGCCCCGAACAGCCGACGGCGGCTGAGTCCGGCGGCGGGAGCGTCCGGTGCGACGGTGTTTTCCGAGTGATTGGAGCTGTGGGGATCCTCACGGTCGGTCATAGGTGTCAGCTAACAACCGCTGGGTACGGCGAAGGTCACGGCGTGGCGAACATGAAATGAAATAAACAGGTCGGTCTACCAGATGAGACTCGGTCCGGCGTTCGATGCGCCCTTCACCGCCGCGACCTTTAGGCTCTCGGGGATATCGAGGCGGCCACGAGCCGCTTCGAGCTTTTCACGGATGGATAGGGTGAATTCATGACAGCTAACGGCGGCGGAGCCGATGCGTGCTTCCGCACCGCGGTGGTACCCGCGGCGGGGCTCGGCACCAGGTTCCTGCCCGCGACCAAGACGGTCCCCAAGGAGCTGCTGCCGGTGGTCGACACCCCGGGCATCGAATTGGTCGCCGCCGAGGCCGCGGAATCCGGCGCCAATCGGCTGGTGATCGTGACCTCGCCCGGAAAAGACGGCGTGGTCGCGCATTTCGTCGAGGACCTGGTGCTGGAGAGCACCCTCGCCGAGCGCGGCAAATTCCATCTGCTCGAGAAGGTCCGCAAGGCCCCCGCGCTGCTGGACGTGACCTCGGTCGTGCAGGAGGAGCCGCTGGGCCTGGGTCACGCGGTGGCACAGGCGGAATCGGCGCTCGACGACGACGAGACCGCCATCGCGGTGCTGCTGCCCGATGACCTGGTGCTGCCCTCGGGCGTGCTGGAGCTGATGGCCCAGGTGCGCGCGGAACGCGGCGGCTCGGTGCTGTGCGCCATCGACGTGCCCAAGGACGAGGTCAGCGCCTACGGCGTTTTCGATGTCGAGGAACTGCCGGGCGCTCCCGCGGACGTCCTCAAGGTCAGGGGCATGGTCGAGAAGCCGGCCGTCGAGGACGCGCCCTCCACCTTCACCGCCGCCGGGCGATACCTGTTGGACCGCGCCATCTTCGACGCACTGCGCCGCATCACCCCGGGCGCGGGCGGCGAACTGCAACTGACCGACGCCATCGCACTGCTGATCGCGGAGGGCCACCCGGTGCACGTGGTGGTGCATCGTGGGTCGCGACACGATCTGGGCAACCCGGGCGGTTATCTTCGTGCTGCGGTCGATTTCGCGTTGGAGCGCGAGGAATACGGTCCCGCCCTGCGCGAGTGGCTCGAACAGCGACTCGGCCGGGCCGGAACGCACGGCTGACCGCACCCGAACAGACCAGTGCAGATGAGGGTCCGCGCAGCGGTGCACGTGAGGGACCGCGCGGCGGGCGAGACAACGGAAGGGCGGCATGCGCTCGGTTGAGGATCAGCAGATCAAGGTGACCGCCGCGGCTGTGGCCCCGCGGCCGGTCCGGGTCGCGATCAGCGAGGCCCAGGGACTGCTGTGTGCCGAGGACGTGGTCACCGAGCGTCCGCTGCCCGGATTCGATCAGGCCGCCATCGACGGATATGCCGTCCGCAGTGTGGATGTGGCGGGCGCCGGCGCGAGTATCCGTGACGAGGACGGCAATTCGGTGGATCTGAGCCTGCCGGTGGTGGGCGAGGTGGCCGCGGGTTCGCGGCAGCCCATTCGCCTGCAGCCGCGCCAGACCGTGCGGGTCGACACCGGCGCGCCGCTGCCGACCCTCGCCGATGCCGTACTGCCGCTGGAGAACACCGACGGCGGCCGGGCTCGGGTGAAGGTCTACGAGTCGGTGCGCTCGGGCGATTACGTGCGCCGCATCGGCGATGACGTGCAGCCCGGCGATCTGGCCGTGCGCGCGGGCACCATCATCGGCCCGGCCCAGGTGGGGCTGCTGGCCGCGGTCGGCAAGGACAAGGTGCTGGTGCATCCGCGCCCGCGGCTGTCGGTGCTGTCGGTGGGCGGCGAGTTGGTCGACATCGATCGCACGCCCGGTCCGGGCCAGGTCTACGACGTGAACTCCTACGCCCTGGCCGCCGCCGCGCGCGACGCGGGCGCGGACGTGAACCGGGTCGGCATCGTGAGCGCCGACCCCAAGCGGCTGCGAGATGTGGTGGAGGGCCAGCTGGTTCGCTCCGAGGTCGTGGTGATCGCGGGCGCGGTCGGCGGCTGGGCCTCGGAGCAGGTGCGCGAGGCCCTGGAGGGCCTGGGCGAGCTGGAGATCACCCGCGTCGCCATGCATCCCGGTTCGGTGCAGGGCTTCGGTCTGCTCGGCCGCGACGAGGTGCCGACCTTCCTGCTGCCCTCGAATCCGGTTGGCGCGCTGGTGGTTTTCGAGGTCATGGTGCGACCGCTCATCCGGATCGCGCTGGGCCGCCGCCATCCCATGCGCCGCGTGGTGCGGGCGCGCACCATCCTGCCGATCGCCTCGATTCCGGGTCGCCGCGGCTATCTGCGCGCGCAGCTCATGCGTGACGAGCAGACCGGTGACTATCTGGTGCAGCCGCTGGGGGGTCCGAACGGCGCGTCCTCGCATCTGCTGGCGACCATGGCCGAGGCCAACAGCCTCATCGTCATCGATCCGGATGTCACGGAGGTGCGTACGGGGGACGAGGTGCGGGTCGCGTTCCTGGCACAGCGAGGGTAGGGCGTGGACATGAACGTCTTCCGGACCGCCCAGCATCCGGGCTGGCCGGCGCATCTGGGTCCGGTGCGATGTGCGGCCGGTGTGGTCACGCTGCGTCCGATCCGCCTGCGCGACGCCTCGGTCTGGAGCCGAATCCGGGTGCGGGACCGGGATTATCTGGAGAAGTGGGAGCCCACCGGCCGTGGCCCGTGGGAGGCGCGCAACCATTCCAGCAATTGGCCCGCGCTGTGGTCGGCGCTCAAGGCGGAAGCCCGGCGCGGTGCCATGATTCCGCTGGTCATCGAGGTCGACGGTCAGTTCAGCGGGCAGCTCACGGTGGGCAATATCGTCCGTGGCGCACTGCGTTCCGCGTGGATCGGGTACTGGGTGTCGAGCGAGCTGGCCGGTCAAGGGGTGGCGACCGCGGCGCTCGCGCTGGGCCTCGACCACTGCTTCGGCGAGGTGGGCCTGCACCGGGTGGAGGCCACCGTACGGCCGGAAAACCTTGCCAGCCAGGCGGTTCTGCGCAATGTCGGCTTCCGCGAGGAAGGACTGCTGCAGCGCTACCTGGACGTCGACGGGGCTTGGCGCGACCATCTGCTGGTCGGCATGACCGTCGAGGAGGTCTCGGGCACGGTGGTGGACAGGCTGATTCGCGCCGGGCGCGCCACCAAAGCCTGATAAGTCGCTGTGCAGTGCGGCCGTGAGATTTTCGTACCCCACTCCTGTGACTAGTGTTGCGGGTGTGATCGGCGCGCCTGTGGGGAATTCCGGTTTGGTGGAATTAACCTACGGACGTCGGTGGTGCGTCCGCCTACCAACCGGTAGGTGCAGCGGGGCACGTCGAAGGGACAACGATCTGGGCGGGACGGAGGTGTGACGGCAATGCCGAATTCGATCTTGTGGATCGGTTTGGTGGTGCTCTGGGTCTTCGTTCTGTTTCCCATGCTGGCCAACCGTCATCCACGAATCCGTCAGCACACCGACGCCGCCCTGTCCACACGGGTGTTGCATCGTGGTGGGGCCGAGCGAAGCGCTAAGAAAGGTCCGGCGACCGGACATGACACCGACCCGGACTACGTGCCGGTTCGCAGGAAGCTTCAGCACCCGAGCGAGGATCCGGAGGATCGGATGACCAGATCGGACGACAGCGTGGCTGCATCGGACGAGAAGGAAGTCGACACCGAGGTTTTGGCGGGCGAGGCCCAGGCGACCACCGAAGCGGCCGCCCCCGAGGCGGAAGCGGTGGCCGTGGCCGCGGAGCCGGAGGCGAGCCCCGAATCCGATTCCGAGACAGCCGAATCCGAGCCGGAGGCGGCACAGCCCGCCGCCGCGGCGGCCGACCCCGAGCCCGCCGCACCACAGCGGGTCCGGATGCCCGCACTCCTCGAACCCGAACCGGAGCTCGCCCCGGAGCCCGAATCGGATTCCGACGACGAGGATTTCGTGCCCTCCCGGCGCGGTCGTGGCGGCTTCGACCCCGAGGCTGACGCCGCGGCCCGCGCGGCCCGCTACACCTTCCGCCAGCGCGCCGTCCTGGGCCTGGTGCTCTCCACCCTGATCCTGGCCGCCGCCGGTTTCGCCATCACCTCGCTGCTGTGGGTGCTGTGCGGCCTGTCCGCGGCGGGCCTGGTGGGCTATCTCGGCTACCTACGCAGACAGGTGCGCATCGAGGCGGACATCCGCCGCCGCCGCGCCGCCCGCACGGTCCGCAAGCGCCTCGACGCCGAGGACGAGGCCCCCGCCCGCGACCGCCCCCGCCCCGACCGCGAACAGACCCGCACCCAACTCCGCCGCGCGGTCCTGGTCGAACCGGACGACGAAGACCCCCTCTTCGAGCACCTCGAACTCTTCGACGCCGCCGAGGCCCGCGCCACCCGCCAGCGCGCCACCGGCGGCCGCGAACGTCGCGCAGTAGGCGAATAACAGCGTCGACCAGTGAGAGGGCTCCCGGGCAACCGGGAGCCCTCTCACTGTCTTTCCCCCTGTGTCGACTCGCCAAGTTGTGAATAGCCTTTTGCTATCGCAGGATTCGGGTTCTCGCCGAGTTCCGATCGAATCAATTCCGAAGCTGCGCATAAAGAAAGGGCCCGGCACGGTGCCGGGCCCCTTCTTGACGGTCCGATATCAGCCGACCGGAATCTGCCGTTCGATCAGTTCGGCGAGGGTCCGCAGTTTGGCGGCGAATTCACGAGCCGCGACCGGATGGTCGGTGGAGCCGCGCACCACCTTCTGGGTGAGGGCGGTGAGCCGTGATTCGACCGAACTGAATACATCGGGTGTCTGCGACTGCTCCTCGATCACTTCGCCGCGCATCCACGCCTGCAGCCGCTGCACGACTTCGCTCTCGTCGTAATCATCGGGCAGCACCGCGACGGCCTCGCGGAGCTTGCCCGCGGTGACCTTCACATCGGCGGCCAGCGTGGTGTAGACGGTGACCGCCGCCTCCTCGCCGTAGGCCGCGGCCACCGGCAGCAGCTCTCGGATCTGTCCCTCGTTGAGCGACGGCGCGACGGGATGCAGTCGCGCCGCCAGCGGCCAGGCCCGGATCAGCTTGTGCGCGTAGGACCGCTGCATGTCCCACCGCTTCTCCACGTACTCGTCGAAGGTGGCGTGATCGGCGCGGTAGAGCCGGGCGTCGCGGACGATCTGCAGCGCCCGCCCGGCGGTCCAGAAGGCGACCCGCAGGGCGTCGATGGAGGATTCGCAGACCTCGAGCTGGTCGCTCTCAGAGCGGCTCAGCGGTCCCGCGCCCGCCATGGTGGGCAGCGGCATCTCCAGCACCGTGCCCGAGGGATCGGACTCTGGCGGTGCGGGCGGTGCCGAGGGTCGCTCGGCCGGACCGGACTCTGCCGGAGCGGGCTTCGATGGAACCGGGGGAGCGGGAACGACTTTCGCGACAGTCGGCGACGGCGCTGCCGCCGGTTCGCTCTCGGCGACCGGCTGCACCGCCACCGCGGGTGTGGGCGGCGGCGACATCAGCACCGCCGTCGCCGCCTTCGACAGCTGTGGTGTGCGTGGCCATTTGGCGTCACGCAGCGGGGAGACCGGGGGAGTGTGTTCGGCTTCGTCGGCGAGCGGATTGCGGCCCAGCCCCCCGCCGCCGCCGATGGAGCCTTTACGGCGTTGCGGTGGCATCAGGCCGGCACCTCCAGGGGAATGCGGGTCGCGGCGACGGCATCCAGATAGGGCCGCACCAATTCGTCACCGACGGCGCGATATTCACCGAGATCCTCGATCGGATTCTCGGCGCCGTCACCGACTTCACCGTCGGCGGCTTCGCGATACCACTTCCACGCGCTGACATAGGAGTCGAAGACGTCATATCCGGCGTCCTCCAGATTGCCGCGCTGGGTGCGGTATTCGGTGGAGACATTGACGCCGTTCTTCATGGTGACCGGCACCTTGGTCATGAGCACCCGCACGCGAATGGCGCGATCGTGTTCGGCGGCGGCTTCCTCCGCGGCCCGATAGGTACTGGGCACGCGTTTCACCTCCGACGGGCTCACGCTGGTGACCAGCACCAGTTCGTCGCTCACCGGCACGGCGGCCTTGAAGATCTCGGCGGATTCGCCACCGGCGTCGACGATGATCACGTCGAAATTGCGGGAGTTGTCGGTGATGCAGTCGTGCACGTGCCGAGACGGGAAGGCGAGCAGTTCGAAGGGGACTTCGACCTCGGCCTTCTGTAATCGCCGATACCAGGAGTACCCGGTCTGGCTGAGCGGGTCGGCGTCGATGACGAGCACTCGAAGTTTGTGCACGCTCGTGAAATACGAGGCTAGGAAGAAGGCGGAGGTCGTTTTGCCCACGCCGCCTTTGAGATTCCCGAGGGTGACCACGAGTGGTTCGGGAAGATTCGGTAGCGCACCGGATTCGGTCATTGTTCATCCTCCTGGTGATGGGGAGGGCAGGTTTTCCGTGTGTCAGTCTCACACGGGCGCGTGTCCATATCGGTCACCGCGCGCGTGATGTCGCGGATTCCGACCGAAATCGGTGGTGTGCGGGCCGAAATCGGCTGTGTCCGAGGGGGAAATCGGCTGTGTCCAATTGGACACAGCCGTCAATGGTTACCTTTTCGTTATGAATAACACGCCTGTCATTCGTTGCGCCGCCTGATCTTCCGGCGAAATATGCAATTTCGGATCTGCTGGCAGTACCGAACATTCGCGAGTGTTGGACGGAAACCGGATAGCCCACGGCTTAGACGGAGGACGACCGCTCATGGAACAGATCGGTGATAGACAGAAGGTTCTGAAGCTTCCGCGGCTGAGCCTGCGGACTCTGGTCACAGGAGTCCTCGGTGCGGCGGCCGTCGGTGCGGCCCTGCTGTTCACGGCGGGCCAGGCGCATGCCGCGCCGGTCGATATCCCCGGCATCGGGGCGATCGACATCCCGAACGAGATCGCGGCCCAGCTGGGCATCGCCGCTCCCGGGATCGTCGTTCCGGCACAGGAATCCACGGGCGGGGAAGCCGGTGATTTCCGTCCCGTGACGAATCCCGATGCCGACGACCGGATCCCGGGTGTCGGTGCGGCGGACGGCTCCCGGATGGTCGGGATTCCCGGGCGGGTCGCCATCACTCCGGCCGACCCCGCGCAGGATCCCGTTCCGGTGCAGGCACTCTCGCCCGAACCCCTGCGCCCGGCCACCCCGGCCGCGCCGGAGGTCCGCTCGGTGGTGATCGCCGGACTCGGCACCTTCCAGCTCCCCAGCAGCCTGCCCCCGCTGACCGGCATCCCCGGCGTCACCGACGCCGCGGCCGCGCCCGCCCCGATGCCCGCGGCCATGCCACGGGTGACGGCCGGACAGCGCGCCATCGAAGCGGCCCGCAGCAAGCTCGGCGCGTATTACCGCTCGGGCGGCAACGGTCCCGACTCCTTCGACTGCTCGGGCTTCGTGCAGTGGTCCTATCGCGAGGCCGGAGTCGAATTGCCGCGCACCAGCTATTCGCAACTGGCCTCCGGTACCCCGGTGCCGCTGGACGAATTGCAACCCGGCGATCTGGTGTCGTATTACGGCGGCGGTCACTCCGCGCTGTATCTCGGTGACGGCAAGATCATCCATGCCAGTGACAACAGTTCCGGCGTGAAGATCTCGCCCCTGAACAATATGCCGATCACCGGCGCCCGCCGCTTCTGATCGAACCCGTCAAGTCCCGAAAACGTTTTACGATGCAGGGATTCATCGGCCGAATGGGCGAGGTACGAGATGGGCAAGAAGCTACGACTCGGTGGCAGGCGTTCGGCGGCAATCGCATTCGCCGCGCTCACCGCAGCCGGACTGTCGACCGTCACCGCCGCTCCGGCATCCGCCGCCCCGGTCTGCGCGGGGGCGGGGCAACCGACCTTCACGGTCGCCACGGTGCCGGGCGCCGCACTCGAGGGCATCACCGTCGATCAGGCGGGCCGGGCCTTCGTCACGGATCTGGTGAGCGGTCAGGTCTTCCGCATCGACGCACCCGGCGCGCCCGCGGTGCCGATCGCCCGGGTCCCCAGCGGTGGGGCGGGCGCACTGGCCTGGCTGCCGGACGGCCGCATGCTGGTCGGCTACGGCGCGGACGCGCGCGCGGCGATCGGCGACAGCATTCGTCATGCCGGGATCGTGACCGTCGATCCGGACACCGGGGCCATGGCCCCCTTCGCGGCCGGGCTCTCGGCGGCCGACGGCATGGATGTGGCGCACGACGGAACCGTCTATGCCACAAACGATTTCGGCTCTCTGGTGGGCCGGGTCTATCCGAACGGCGTGGTGCAGGCGGACTGGGCGAACTTCCCCAGCGCCAATGGCGCGGTACTCGACCCGGGCGACGGATTCCTCTATGTGTCGCGGACCTTCGTCAATCCCGGGGTGAGCCGGATCCCGACGAACGCGCCCTGGGCCCCGCAGTCACTGCTGGACCTGTCCGGCGGCGACTTCTTCGACGCTCCCGACGGACTGACCCTCGACGCCTTGCAGCGCCCGGTGGTGCCGTTCAACCCGTCGGGGCAGGTGGTCCGCATCGACGCCCCGGGGCAGTACTGCGTCCTCGGTTTCGGACCGCAGTTGACCAGCGAGGTGCAGTACGGGCGCGGTGATCGGGGCTTCTCGGCCGGGCGGCTGTTCGGCATCACCTTCACCGGTCAGGTCTACGAGATCCCGGGCGGCTTCGACCCCGAGGCGCGCACGGCCGCGCCCTGACGGTCGACGGGTTCGGTGAGCAGGCCGACGATCATGGCGATGATGTTGTCCTGCACGTCGTTTCGCTCGCCCGCGGTGGGCAGGTCCTGGCTCTCGTAGTCGGCGAGCAGGGCGAAGATGACGGTGCTCATGGCGCGCAATCGGTAGGTGCGTTGCGCGCGGCCCAGGTCGGGTAGCGCCCGGTAGAGCCGGGTCACGATCTCTCGCGTTGCGTGCCAGCGCTTTTCGCTGAGGTCGGGTCCGGTCAGCGCCGGGTGCGCACGGGCCTGTTCCAGGAATCGCGCGTAGTGGGTGGACCCCTCGGCCGGGGGTACGTCGAACATGGGCCGCACCAGGATGTCGACCAGCGCGGCCACACTGTCGGGTGCGTCCGCGGCCCGGTGGGCGGCCAGCAGTTCGGTGCGCCGCGCCTCCAGTGCGGGCTGGTGGCGTTCGATGATGGCGGTGATGAGTCCGTCGCGGGAGCCGAAGTGGTAGTGCACCGCGGAGTTGTTGCGCTGTCCAGCCGCCACCGCGATATCGCGCAGGGCCACATCGGGCCCCCGTTCGGCGATGGTGCGCTCACCGGCGAGCAGAATGAGCTCACGCGCGTCAGGACTGTTCACCGGGTCACTATATGACCGTGTCGCTCGGTCCGGTTTCGGTGTATCCGGCCCCGCCGGACGTGTCGCGGTGGCCGCGGCGGTTTCGGCCGGGGACGAGCCAGGCGGTTCGACCGGAGGCGAACGCTACGTTGCGTTCACAATGCGGGCAATGAACGAATGCCGGTGGGATCGGGATAACGCCTGCCGCACAGGCGAATTCGCGACCTCGCAGCGCCGGAGCCTAATGCAATCGCGCAGGTCGTGTGTTGCAATAGGTTGGAGCCCCGCCGCCTGTGCGGCACTCTGATGAAGGAGCCGCTCCGATGCCCGGAGGAAGACTCAGCCAGGAGGATCGTCGTCTCATCGCCGCGGGTCTGGCCGGCGGGCTCGGCTACGCCGATATCGCCCGGCAGTTGCATCGCCCCACCTCCACCGTGAGCCGCGAGGTGACCCGCAACGGCGGGCCCGGGCGTTATCGCGCCGACCTGGCCCAGGCCGCCACCGCGGTGCGCTCGCGGCGTCGCACACCCCGGCCCAAACGCACCGAAAATCCTTGTGGCGCAGACGAACACGGTCGCGGCGAGGCGCTGCTGGCCGAATTCAGCACCGAGTTCGCTGCGCTGTTCGCCCGGACCGGTATGCCCAAGATGGCCGCCGCGGTGCTGGCCCGGCTCTATGCCGCGGACTCCGGCAGCCTCACCGCCGCGGAACTGGTGGCGCATCTGCGGGTGAGTCCGGCGACGGTGTCGGCGGCCGTCGGTCAGCTCGAGCAGCAGGCGCTGATCCGCCGCGATCGCGACCCGGGCAGCCGCCGCGATCGCTACTTCATCGACGAATCCGCCTGGTATCGAGCGACTCTCGCGAACGCGCGGGCCAACGAGCTGCTGGCGGCCAAGGCGCGCGACGGCGCGGACGCGCTCGGGGCGGCGACCCCCGCCGGGCTGCGGCTGCTGGGCATGAGCGAGTACCTGGAGCGGGTGGGCCTGGACATGGTCCGCTCCGCGGAACGCTGGCGCGCGCAATTGGCCGACCGTTGATCGCGGTGCCGGTGCGGAAATCGCTGTGCCGGTGGGGAATCAGAGCGCGGGAGCACCCGGTGGTGAGCCGCGGAAAGGATTCGCGACGGCAATTCCCGGGAACCTGCGGTGAATTCGATCGACATAGCGGCGCACGGTGGAGAGTTCGGCACTGATCGATTGCCTGGCCTCGGCGGTGGGCGCGGTCTGTAATCGCCTGGTCAGTTTGACTACATGCTTTTCCAATTCATCCAGGAAGATGCGAGCCTGAGCTAACTCGGGATCCTCGCCGGTGTCGGGATTGTCGAATCCCCTGTACTGCATATCGCGGAAGTATTCCACGCAGGCCGCCTCCGTGCCGCGCAATTCGATTGCGTACGGGCAGAATTCGCCCTTCGCAAGCCTGCGTGCGCCGGATTGAAACCCGCGCCGGGGTCACCGGCCGCCGCCGGTGCCCGATGTGCGGAGATCGACCGGACCGGGCGGGGCGAGCGGCCCGCGCGCGGCCGACCGTGTGCACATACCGCGGCCCGATCAAGTAGCCTCGCCAAGCGAGCAGCCCCGGCGGTTTCGGGGTGTTCGGTTCCCGCACTCCCTCCGACAGGAATTCGAATGGCCATCAGTTACCTGGAATCGATCGTCGTCGGCGCACTGCAAGGGGTGAGTGAACTCTTCCCCGTCTCCAGCCTGGGTCACAGCATTCTGCTGCCCGCCCTGGTGGGTGGGAAGTGGGCCGACGATCTGAGCATGTCCGCCAAGGATTCCCCGTATCTGGCGCTGCTGGTGGCCATGCACGTCGCCACCGCGCTGGCCCTGGTGATCTTCTTCTGGCGCGATTGGGTGCGCATCTTCCGCGGCCTGTGGGATGTGGCGCTGACCCGTCAGATCCGCACGCCCGAGGCGAGGCTGGGCGTGCTGCTGGTGATCGCCACCATCCCGGTGGGACTCGCGGGTCTGCTCCTGGAGAAGGCGGTCCGCAACTATCTCGGCAATCCGATTCCGACGTCGATCTTCCTGGCGATCAACGGTTTCGTGCTGTTGTCGGCGGAGATCATGCGCAAGCGCGACCACGAGCCCGACTTCCAGTTCAGCAGCCCCACCGGCCGCACCACGGACCTCTCCATGGAGGACACCATCGTGCTGCCGATGACCGACCCGGACCGCGCCTCGGATGTTCGCCTGTCGCGCCTGAGCATTCGTGACGCCACCCTGATCGGCGCGGCCCAGATCGCCGCGCTCTTCCCCGGTATCAGCCGCTCGGGCAGCACCATCGTGGCGGGCCTGTTCAAGGGCATGCGCCACGAGGACGCCGCCCGCTTCGCCTTCCTGCTGGCCACCCCGGTCATCCTGGCGGCCGGTGTGCTCAAGATGCCGGAGCTGTTCAAGCACGAAAACCACGCCATTCTCGGCCCGGCCCTGGCGGGCAGCGTGGTGGCGGGCGTGCTGTCCTACATCTCCGTCAAGTTCCTCACCGCGTACTTCGAGACCAAGACGCTGACCCCGTTCGCCATCTACTGCCTGGTCGCCGGTCTGGGCAGCCTGGTCTGGTTCACCATTCGCTGAACCGAGTCACGGCAAACGAAAACCCCGTCGTTCCAGCGTGTTTTTGGCTGGAATCCAACACCCAAGGGTGTGGATCCCGGCCAAAAGCATGCCGGGATGACGGGGTTCTGCTGTCAGTGCGTGGGTGTCGTGGTGGGCGGCACGGTCGTGGTCGTCGGCGGCACCGTGGTGGTGGTCGGCGCGACGGTCGTGGTGGTGACCGGCGGGGTGGTGGTCGTGACCGGCGGGGTCGTGGTGCCCGCGTCCGGCGTGACCGTCGTGGTCGGCGGCACCGTGGTGGTGGTCGGCGGCACGGTGGTGCTACCCGGGGTGGTGGTGGCCGGAGTCGTGGAACCGCTTGTGGGCGTGCTGGTTCCGGAGGCGCTGGCCCGGGCCGCCGCGAGCGCGTTCGGCGTCGTGGTCGGCGTCGGCGAGGAGGTCAGCGTGTGCGGGTCGAGCTGCTTGGCCTGTGCCTCCTTGGCCAGCTCGGTCAGCCAGGCCGCGGCGTAGTCCGCGGAACTGACCTGCTTGCCGTTGTCCGGGTTCTGGTCGTGCCAGTAGTCGAAGTGGTGGCCGGTGCCGTTGGGGCCCAGGGTCAGGTTGTACGGGTCGTTCAGGATCACCGGAATGGTGTTCTGGTTGGTGGTGATCAGCCCGATGACCTCGTTGAACACCTTCTGCGGCAGGTAGGCCAGCGGCGACATGTTCTGGGCGTCGATATTGCTCGCTTCGACCGGCGTCGGGTTGTCCTGATTCGGCTTGTAGTCCGGCGCCGACACCTTCAGCAGCACATCGAGGAAGGTCTCCTTGCTGGTCCACCAGCCCGGGTCGTGCGCGATGTCGGCGAAGGCGTTGCCCGCGATCTTGCCCAGCACCACGGCCACGTTCATGCCGCTCTCCGGGGTGAGGGTGTTGTCGTTCTGGATCTGGTCGACATTGATCTGGCGGCCGACGTTCACCGCGAGCTGCAGCAACGAGATGTTCTTCGGTGCGGCACAGGTGAGGTCGCCGTCGGAGCAGAAGGAGGCGATGCGGCCGTTGAGCGACCCGAAGTCACCGGCATGGTCCTGCAGCGCGCCCTGCCCGCCCGCGACGTCCTTGTTGGTCTGATAGCTCTGATCGAAATTGTCGGGGTGGCTGGGATCCTTGGCCCCGATGAACGGACCGTCGCCCGCCGAACGCCCCGAGTCGGCGAGGATCACGACACCGGCCACATTGCCCGGGTCGACGATCCCGTACTTGCCGTCGGCCCCGGTATTCTGGTGCCCGATCTCCTGCGCCACCCGGCGCGTGACGTCCGCTCCCTCGCTGTAGCCGACGATTGCGAACTTGGTGTTCGGGCAGGCCGCGGAGATATCCCGCATGACCTGCTCGGTATTGGCGACACCGGTGTTCACGGCGTCCTCGTAGGTGCTCAGGTTGGCCGGGTAGGAGACGTACACGGCCCAGTACGAATTGGAGTCGACCTGCCCGCTGGGCGCATTGACGATCGGGTCTTCCCAGTGGCTCTGGTAATCGTCGCTCAGCGCGGCGGGCAGTTCGTTGCCATTGGCGTCGACCAGCATCTTCGTGGTGCCGGCCTGCGGTGAGTCATTACGCCCGGCCACCGAGATGGTCACCATGTCGTGGCATTCGGTCACCGACGCCTTCAGCGCCGGATCGGCCTGCTTCGAATCCGGTGACGACGTGTACGCGAACGTCACCGCGACCACCGCGGCCAATCCCAGTGTGGCGGGTGCCGCCACCGCCGACACAATGCGATGTCGTTTCAAGAAGCCGCGAATATCCATGCCCGAATCCCCATTTCACCCCGACAGTGAACCGTCAAGCCCTGTCTGTAGTCGGGCCATCTACCACCGGAGACGTCGTTGCGGGTGACGCAGGCGTTACTTTCGCGAATGAGTCGCTATCGCAGCGTGACTCGAGTACGCCAGTGACGCAGGCCCCCGATGAGACCTGCGTCACATCGGTTTACGCCCCGATCGGCTTGCCGAAGAACGACGCCAGCGTCTCGCCGATGGTGTCGCCCAGGGTCTGCAGTTCACCCGGGGTGCCGAGCATGGAGGGCATGTCCGTGGTCGAGCAACCCGGTTGCGCCGCAACACCATCGAGTCGATCGAAGAGCCACATCAGGGCGGCGGGTCCGCCGGTGACCTCGGCCAGGATGTGCTCGCTGGCCCAGTCGCGGGTGTAGGTCAGCTGGGCGGCCGGGTTCTGACAATAGGTGTTGACGAGCTGGTCGGTCGAGGCGAGCGGCAGGATCTCGTCCCACCTCGAATGCCACATGAACACCGGCATATCCGGCAGGCTCTTGCCGAGCCGGGTGTCCTCGAGCATGGCCTGCACGGCCGGCTCCTGCAGCGGATCGGGGGAGTTGATCATCCCGGTGATGTTCAGGAACGGCAGCAGCGCGGACTGATACTGCACGCAGAACGGCGCTTTCACGGTGCGCAGCAGTTGGCCGAGCGGGTTGAGCTTCTGGTCCAGCAGCGCATTGAAGTCCGGGTACTCGCGGGCCAGGCCGAGCACTGCGCCGAGCACCAGGCCGGCGGTCGCCTGATTGTTGGCCATGAGCAGCGTCGCACCCAGGTCGGCCCCGGTGCCGCCGGAGGCCGCACCGACGATATTCAGTTCCGGCGCATAGGTTTTGCGCAGTTCGGCGGCGTGCATGGTGGGCATCGATCCGCCCGAATAGCCGTACATGGCCACCGGTGCGCCCGCCCCGACGCCGAGCGGTGCGAAGGAGGTGGCGGCGCGAATGCCGTCGAGGGTGATCCGCCCACCCAGCGGGCCCGCCGCATAGGCCGAATTCGGGCCCTGGTGATCGGGGATCACCACCGCGTCACCCTTCTGCAGCGCCGACTGCGCGAACAGGAATTCGGCGGGCGCGACGATCTGCCCGAGGAAGGTCGCGGCCGAGAACTGTTGCAGCGCATAGGAGGGACTGCAATAGCCGGCGGTCGAGTCCTCGGCGATCTGCACCGAGAGCAGCTTGCGCGGCGTGGGGGAGACCCCGCGCGGCTTGAGCAGCGTGGCGACCGCCGGGATGGCCTCGTCGCGACTGTTGTTGGAGCGGTAGGAGACCTGCCAGGCGTCCACGTTCAGCGGGATCAGCCCGAAGTTGGCGACGTTCACCTGCCGGGCCGCGATGATCTCGCCGGGTGCGGCGGCCGCCACCACGTCGGCGGGCGGGTTGTAGAAGCCGGGGTCGAGTTCCGGCGGCAGCGGCAGGATCTGCGCGGGCGCGATCGACGGCAGCGCCGGGGCCTGTGCCGGATCGGCCTGGGCCGGTCCCGCGGTCAAGCCCGCCACCACCAGCGCACTGATGGATATGGTCCCGAGCCGCAGCGTCCGGCCGCTCAGTCGTCTGGTCCTCATCGACCCACTTCCTCACCCTGATCCCACTTGTGAGACTACGTAGTCTCAATATTGCGCCCCACTATGTCACGGATGTGATCGGGCTCGCAATATCCATCACTGGCGGAAACGGTCAATACCAGCGGAAACGGCAACAACTCTTGCTTGGAGTGCACTCCAGCTGATTACTGTCGATGCATGAGCAAAGTCTGGTTCATCACCGGTGTCTCAAGGGGTTTCGGGCGCGAATGGGCGCTCGCCGCACTGGAACGCGGCGACCGCGTCGCGGGCACCGCACGCGATCTGAGCACCGTCGACGACATCGTCGCCAAGTACTCCGATACCTTCCTCCCGCTGCAGCTCGACGTCACCGACCGTGCCGCCGACTTCGCCGCCGTCGAGCAGGCCGCCGCCCACTTCGGCCGCCTCGACATCGTCATCAACAACGCGGGCTACGGCCAGTTCGGCGCGGTCGAGGAACTTTCCGAGCAGGAATTCCGAGATCAGTTGGAAACCAACGTCTTCGGCGCGATGTGGGTCACCCAGGCCGCCCTCCCCATCCTGCGCGCCCAGGGCAGTGGCCACATCCTGCAGGTCTCCAGCATCGGCGGCATCTCCGCCTTCCCGAACCTCGGCGCCTACCACGCCTCCAAGTGGGCCCTGGAGGGCTTCTCCCAGGCCCTCGCCCAGGAGGTCGCCCCCTTCGGCATCCACGTAACCCTCATCGAGCCGGGCGGTTTCGGCACCGACTGGGCGGGCCCCTCGGCCCGCCACGCCACCCCCAACCCCGCCTACGAACCCATCCGCGCCGCCCGCGAGGCCGCCCGCAACTCCTTCCGCCGCGGCGAGCCCACAGCCACCCGCACCGCCATCCTCACCGTGGTCGATGCGGATCAGCCGCCGCTGCGCCTGTTCCTCGGCGAACTCCCCCTCACCATCGCCACCGCCGACTACGAATCCCGCCTCGCCGCCTGGCGTGAATGGCAGCCCGTTTCCCTTGCCGCCCAGGGCAACTGATCGATCGAACCGCGACAAGGCGCGAACCTGCTAGGTCCGCGCCCGCGCGTTCATTTTGGCGATCACGCGGTGGCCGAGGTCGTGGAAGGGCTTTTCGAGCGCGTAGTAGGTCGCGGTGGCGATGAGTAGGGTGCCGCCGACCCAGGTGCACCAGGTGAGCCAGGTTGCGGGGATACCGGCGAACGACCTGGTCCACCTGGGCAGCCCGCTCAGCACCAGCAGGTGAACGAGGTAGAGCGAGTAGCTGATTCGGCCCAAGAAGAGCAGTGGGCGGGGGAAGGAGCGGCGGCGCAGCAGCAACGCGGCCCCGACGAAGACGTAGGCGCCGACCATGGCATCGACATCCTTGAACCACCCGATGAAGTATCCGGTGTTCGGATCGGTGTGTTCGTCGGCAATGGCGAACCATACCGCGGTAATCAGCACCGCGGCGAGACCGAAGACTCCCCACCCGATGCGGGTTGTGGTCTCGCCCTTGGTCATCCGGTAGAGCACCGTGCCCACGAACATGGTGGCGAAAATCGCGGCCGAATAGCTGGAGGGCCCAGGCTGATTGAGCACCAAGGGAACAGCGATCACGGCCAGCGCGACCGCGGTGAGCTGGGCCCGCCGGTTCGCCGCCCGAAACGCGAATATCGCCGCGACCAGCGTTGTCAGTATCGCGACCGCCAGCCGGGTGATCCCGTTCGCGTGCGGTCCGTTGAGCATTCCGGTCGGAATCAAGACTCCGATGGGAGCGATCGCGCCGATTGCGAGCACCGCGACGGGCACCGAACGGCGGTTGAGTCGGCCGAGGAACAGCAGCGACACGAACATGTAGAACACTAGCTCATAGGCGAGCGTCCAGGCGATGACGATCACCAAATCTTCCCGTGGGCTGGAGAACAGGAAGAGATGCACCATCGTCGCGTTGGTGGCCAGGTGCCAAACCGGTGCGCTCAGAAAGTTCGGTGACAGCGTGTATCGGCCTGCGGCAGACAGGATCATCGCCACGATCAGGCAGGCCCAGAACGGCGGCAGCAACCGGAAGAACCGCCCCACCCAGAAGGCGCCCAGCGACCGCCCGCGCTCCAACGATGCGGGGATGATGAAACCGCTGACGAGAAAGAACGCGAAGACCCCGAACTGCCCGAGTTCGAAGTACTCCGCGGAGATTCGTGCGAACCCCGGCCACAGCTCGATCGAGCAGTGCTGGATCACCACCGCCAACGCCGCGACACCCCGAAGTGCGTCCAGGAACTCGTACCGCCCACCGGGGCCCCGCGCCGTTTCGTCGCTCACCGCCGTCGAGTTCTCGGTAACGACGCTGTTCGTCACAGCGCAATACCCAGGCAGCGAACGGTTTTTCTCACACGACTACGACGACAACTCCCCACACCCATGGTCGGCGAGCTTGCCAGGCCGACCGGGCCCCCTACAATCTGCGGCCGCAGCATTGTGAGCTACGTCATCAGTCGATCCGTGACATGGAGCGGAGTCGGTCCATGACCTCCGCGTCCGGGTGGAATTCGACGCGGTAGCGGTCCGGGTAGATGCCCTCCTCCGGTTTCAGGTCGAGGGCATCGGTCAGCACCTCCCACGGGACCGGGAAGACCGTCTCGGTCTCGATGTTGGTCATGCTGACATTGTGGGCGCGCGGGAGCAGGGTGGGGACGCCGTCGGTCCAGGTTGCCAGGGTGGATTCGATGCCGTCCTTCCGCCGGAAGTGCACGATCTCGGCGGCGAATTCCTCGATCAGTCCCGCGTCCGAATCGGCGCGCAGGTTTTCGCACTGCCCGCCGTACGCGTGGGCGGTGAGGGTCGCCTCTGCGGACCGGATCTCCTTCCACGCCAGGTGATCTCGCGGAACCCGATACGGCACCAGGCGGCCCGCGTCGTCCACGGTGTACGGCACCGGCGAGACCTCCCGGACCGCGTTGTCGAACAGCTCGCGGGCGGTGTTCACCAGGTGCAGCACATGCCGTTCGGAGATCTCTGCACCGGCGAGCACGCCCACGTTCTGGGCGATGAACACGATCGGCCGCGCCCCGGCCTTCTTGCCGATCCCGGCCAGCCACCCGTCGACCAGCGGCAGCGCACCCGCGTACAGATTGCCGTCCGTGTCGGGGATGTGCAGCATCCCACCCTTGGCGCGGGCGTTGTAGCGGGCGACGGTATCGAGCGCGAGACCGGTGAGATTGGCTCGGGCAGTGGCGAATACGGTCTCCGCGTCGACACCCCACTCCGCGAGCAGGGACGGATGAACCCGCTGCATCGAGGTCGGATGATCCAGCACCAGGGTTTCCATCAGGCAGGGCAGCACCGGCCGCCACAGGATGTGGTCGGCGACCTGCATGCCCTCCATCCGGGTGCTGAGTTCCCCGGCCTGCCTGATGAGCGGCCGCAGCGTCGGCGCGGCCTCCTCCCACGCGCTCGGAGTCTCGAGCCCACCCAGCCCCGGACTCACATTGACGAAGTCGAACAGCATGCGATTGCCCTCGCGTGACGTCACCGACCGGGTCCGCTTGAAGACGGTCTGCAGGTTGATCACCCCCCGCTCCCCGCTCTTGGCCGTGTACCGGATCGAGAAGTCCGCGAGGTCGAACTCCGCCTCCGTCACCCCGTGCGCCCGCACCATGGCCAGCGCCTGCTCCCCGAACTGCTGTTTCGTGCGTTTCGAACCGAAAACCCCACCCAGAAAACTCATGCGCGGCAATCTAACCCAGCCCGGTGACACTCGCGCGCCGACGCTGCGACCAGGGCCTGCCCGCATCCGCACTGGCGGAACATACAAAGGCTTCGATAGTTATGCGAGAGCTTTTCGTAGCTATTAACAAGAGCGCGCTTATTGTGCGATAAACCGATTCATTCACTTCTCGCCCGAGACCTGGTCAGAGGTTCCCTCAAACTGTTCCGGACCACCCCACATCAGCTTGACCTATCGGTCCGGCGGCACGTAGCGTCGGTCACACCGATACGTGAGCTGCTTGGAAGGAGGCGTTGTCGGATGTCCATCTCCATCTCCGATCTCCGCCACCTGGCTCACCGGACCGCCTGGGTTCCGGGTCGTGTAGCTCACGGCTTCTGACCAGCCCGTTCCCGGCGTGCCCCGTTTGCGGCCCCGGCATCTCGCTCTGTGTCATCGATTGCGGCATGTCATTTGCCCGCTGTTTCGCGCTCCGGGTACTCGGGCTGCGCCACCGTAAATAGAAAGCTCCTGAAATGGCGACTAGGATTATCGAGAAGACCGCGCACCGAAATGAGGTCGTGCCATGGTAGACGCGCGGATTACGGTCAACGGGAAAGTCACCCCGATTTCCCCTGCGGCACCGCACACCACGGTCCTGGATTTCCTGCGGGACCGCGGTTTCACCGGGAGCAAGGAAGGCTGCGCCGAAGGCGAATGCGGCGCTTGTTCGATCATGGTGGCGCGCCCCGGTGTGGAGTCGCCCACCGACTGGATCGCCATCAACGCCTGCCTGGTGCCGGTCGCCTCGCTCGACGGCCAGGAGATCGTGACCGCTGAGGGCCTGGGCGAACTCGATGGTTCCGGCACCCCCACCGAACTGCACCCCGTGCAGAAGGAGATGGCGGTTCGCGGTGGCTCGCAGTGTGGTTACTGCACCCCCGGCTTCATCTGCTCGATGGCTTCGGAGTACTACCGGCCCACCCGTTGCGCCTCCGCGCACGCGGCCGAGGACACCGTCACCGAGGCCGAGTCGCACGATCACGAGCACGGCCCCAATGGTTTCGACCTGCACTCGCTGAGTGGAAACCTGTGCCGCTGCACCGGTTACCGCCCGATCCGCGATGCCGCGTACGCGCTCGGCGAGCCCGAGGCCGACGACAAGTTCGCGCTGCGCCGTGAGCAGGACGCGCCGGAGCCGGTTGCCACCGAGTACTCGCAGGACGGCCGCACCTTCCGCCGCCCGGAGACCCTGGCCGAGGCCGTGCAGTTGCTGCGCGAGCGTCCGGACGCGGTGCTGGTTGCCGGTTCCACGGACTGGGGCGTCGAGGTCAATATTCGTTCGCGCCGTGCGGATTACGCCATCGCGATCGATCGTCTCCCCGAATTGCGCGGCCTGACGGTTGAATCCGATCACATCGAGATCGGCGCGGCCATGCCGTTGACCGAGATCGAGCGTCGCCTGGACGGCAGCGTGCCGCTGCTGGCGCAGCTGTTCCCGCAGTTCGCGTCGCGGCTGATCCGTAACAACGCCACCTTCGGCGGCAACCTCGGTACCGGTTCCCCGATCGGTGACTCCCCGCCGGCGCTGCTCGCGCTGGGTGCGTCGGTGGTGCTGGCCTCCGCCGACGGTGAGCGCACGGTCGAGCTGGCCGATTACTTCACCGGCTACCGGCAGAGCGTGCGTCGTGCGGACGAGCTGATCAAGTCCGTGCGTATCCCGCTGCCGCTGGCGCCGGTGACCGCGTTCCACAAGATCGCCAAGCGGCGTTTCGACGACATCTCCAGTGTCGCGGTCGCTTTCGCGCTCGAGCTGGAGGACGGCATCGTGAGCCGGATCCGCATCGGTCTGGGCGGTGTGGCCGCCACCCCGATCCGGGCCCGCGACACCGAGGCCGCGCTGATCGGCAAGCCCTGGTCCACCGACACGGTCGAGGCCGCCGCCGCGATCCTGCAGGGTGAGGGCACCCCGATGAACGATCACCGGGCAAGCTCCGAGTACCGCGCCGCGATGCTCGGCCAGAGCCTGAAGAAGCTGTACGCGCAGACCACCGAGGCGGTGCTGTCATGAGCCATCTGTCCGAGCGTCCCGAAAAGCCGGTAGTCGGCGTACCGATGCCGCACGAGAGCGCGTCGCTGCACGTCACCGGCACCGCGCTCTACACCGACGACCTGGTGTACCGCACCAAGGACTGCCTGCACGCCTACCCGGTGCAGGTGTTCAAGGCGCACGGCGCGATCAAGTCGCTGAACACCGACGCCGCGTACGCGGTGCCCGGTGTGGTGCGGGTACTCACCATCGCCGATGTGCCGGGCGTCAATGACGCCGGCATGAAGCACGATGAGCCGCTGTTCCCCGAAGAGGTCATGTTCAACGGCCACGCGGTCGCGTGGGTGCTGGGCGACACCCTGGAGGCGGCCCGGCTCGGTGCCGCGGCCGTCGTGGTGGAACTCGAGGAACTGCCGTCGCTGATCACGGTGCGCGAGGCCATCGCCGCCGAGAGCTTCCACGGCGCGCGTCCGACCATGATTCGTGGCGATATCGACGAGGGTTTCGCCAACTCGGTGCATGTGTTCGAGGGCGAGTTCGAGTTCAAGGGCCAGGAGCACTTCTACCTCGAAACCCATTGCGCCCTGGCGCAGGTCGACGAGGCCGGGCAGATCTTCATCCAGTCCAGCACGCAGCACCCGTCCGAGACGCAGGAGATCGTCGCGCACGTGCTCGGGCTGCACAGCCACGAGGTCACCGTGCAGTGCCTGCGCATGGGCGGCGGCTTCGGCGGCAAGGAGATGCAGCCGCACGGTTTCGCGGCCATCGCGGCGCTGGGCGCCAAGCTCACCGGTCGCCCGGTTCGCCTGCGGCTCAACCGGACCCAGGACCTGACCATGTCGGGCAAGCGGCACGGCTTCCACTCCTCGTGGAAGATCGGCTTCGACGCCGAGGGCCGCATCCAGGCCCTGGACGCGACGCTGACCGCCGACGGCGGCTGGAGCCTCGACCTGTCGGAGCCGGTGCTCGCTCGCGCGCTGTGCCACATCGACAACACCTACTGGATCCCGAACGCGCACGTCGCGGGCCGGATCGCGAAGTGCAATACGGTCTCCAACACCGCTTTCCGCGGTTTCGGCGGCCCGCAGGGCATGATCGTGATCGAGGACATCATGGGCCGTTGCGCGCCCCTGCTGGGCCTGGATCCGGCGGAGCTGCGGGAGCGTAACTTCTACGCGCCCAACCAGACCACGCCCTACGGCCAGCCGGTCGGGCAGACCGATCGCATCGGCAAGATCTGGCACGAGACCCAGGACAACGCGAACTGGGCCGAGCGTCAGCGCGATATCGCCGCGTTCAACGCCTCGCACCCGAACACCAAGCGCGCCTTGGCGATCACCAACATCAAGTTCGGTATCTCGTTCAACCTCACCGCCTTCAACCAGGGCGGGTCGCTGGTGCTGATCTACAAGGACGGTTCCGTCCTGATCAACCACGGCGGCACCGAGATGGGCCAGGGCCTGCACACCAAGATGATGCAGGTCGCCGCGACCACGCTGGGCATCCCGCTGCACAAGGTGCGGCTGGCTCCCACGCGAACCGACAAGGTGCCCAACACCTCCGCGACCGCAGCCTCCTCGGGCGCGGACCTCAACGGTGGCGCGATCAAGAACGCGTGCGAGCAGCTGCGCGGTCGACTGGTTCAGGTCGCCGCGACGCAGATGGGCGGCAACGCCTCCGACATCCGCATCATCGACGGTGTCGCGACCCTGCTGGGCAGCGACAAGACCCTCGACTGGGATGCGCTGGTGCACACCGCGTACTTCCAGCGGGTGCAGCTGTCGGCGTCGGGCTTCTACCGCACCGAGGGCCTGCACTGGGACGCCAAGATCTTCCAGGGCTCGCCGTTCAAGTACTTCGCCTACGGCGCGGCCGCGACCGAGGTCGAGGTCGACGGGTTCACCGGCGGCTACAAGATCCGCCGCGTCGACATCGTGCACGATGTGGGCGACAGCCTTTCGCCGCTGATCGACATCGGTCAGGTCGAGGGCGGCTTCGTGCAGGGCGCGGGCTGGCTGACCCTGGAGGACCTGCGCTGGGACACCAGCGACGGCCCCAACCGCGGTCGCTTCCTGACCCAGGCCGCGAGCACCTACAAGCTGCCGTCCTTCTCGGAGATGCCCGAGGAGTTCCATGTGACGCTGCTCGAGGACGCCACCGAAGAGGGCGCGGTCTACGGCTCCAAGGCCGTCGGCGAGCCGCCGCTCATGCTGGCCTTCGCGGTCCGTGAGGCGCTGCGGCAGGCCGCCGCCGCGTTCGGGCCGGAGGGCACCAGTGTCGATCTGGCGTCGCCCGCGACGCCGGAGGCGATGTTCTGGGCCATCCAGGGTGCGCGCCGGGGTGACGTGGCCGCCAAGGCGCTCACCAACGGGCACGCCGCCAACGGCCACGCCGTGAACGGCAACGGCCACAACGGCAATGGCAGCAACGGTCACACCAATGGCAACGGCAGCAACGGCAACGGTGTCGCCGTCGGTACCACCGCGTTGAGCGGAGTCTGACATGACCTGGGTGGCCGCGGTCGAACGGTTACGAGCCCGCCGGGAACCCGGCGTGCTGGTGACCGTCGCGACCGTGCGCGGTCACGCGCCCCGCAAGCCGGGCGCGAAACTGGTTGTCGGACAGACGGAGTCCTGGGGTTCGATCGGCGGCGGCAATATCGAGGCCGTCGCCATCGACCGGGCGCGCGAGCTGATCGCGGCGTCCGATCCGGAAACGGAGATCATGGACTTCGCCCTCAACGACAAGGTCACCAACCGGCACGGCGTGCAGTGCTGCGGCGGCGCGGTCAGCATTCTGCTGGAGCCGCTGCCGGTGGTGCCCGCGGTGGCATTGTTCGGGGTCGGGCACGTGGGCTACGAGCTGGCCCGCATCCTGGCCCGCCAGGACCTCGATCTGCATTTGATCGACACCCGGCCGGAACAGCTTGCCGAAGAACGCCTTACGGTCCTCGAGGACAGCGTGGCGCAGGTGCATGTGCATCGCCCGCTCATGCTGCCCGAGGAGATCATCGGGGAGTTGCCGCCCGGCACCCACGTGCTGATCATGACCCATGATCACGCCGAGGACGCCGCGCTGTGCGATACCGCTTTGCGCACACCGGAACTCGGCTCGGTCGGGCTGATCGGGTCGGCCGCCAAATGGGCGCGGTTCCAGAAGAAGCTGGCCACCGAGGGCGGTTTCGACGCCGCCACCATCGCGCGGATCAAGACCCCGATCGGACTGACCGAGATCACCGGCAAGGAACCCGCGATCATCGCGGTGAGCGTGGCGGCGGATCTGATCATGACGTTCGAGGCCGAACGGCACGCGAAAAACAGTGTGGCCCCGGTCCATTCGATCGCGGACAGCGCATAAGACATACAGAAAGGCCCCGGTTCTCGTGGAGAACCGGGGCCTTTCGCTGCAGCGGGTTCAGCGTAGATGCGCGGTGTCGTTGAGCGAGCGCACCGACGCGGTCCCGTCTTCGTAGTACGCCACCTCGGACAGGGAGGCAGCCGCCATCTCCATCCGGAACAGCGATGCGGGCGGCGCTCCCAATGCCAGGCGGACCAGCGTCCGCAGTGGCGCGACATGGGAGACCACCAGCACCGTCTGGCCGGGGAATCGGGCGAGGATCTTGTCCCGCGACCACTCGACGCGGCCGGTCACCGACTCCAATGATTCGCCCGTGCCGCCCGGCACGGCCGTTGGTGAGGCCAGCCACGCCGCCATTTCGTCCGGGTAGCGCTCCCGGACCTCGGCGAAGGTAAGTCCTTCCCACGCACCGAAATCCGCCTCGCGCAGCCCCGATGCGAGTCGGACGTCGAGGCCCAGTTTCCCGGCCGTCGCCGCGGCGGTCTCCTGGCATCGGCGCAGCGGTGAGGACACCACCGCGTGCACCGGGCCGAACTCCGCCAGCCGGCCGGCGACGGCATCGGCCTGCCGCCGCCCGTTCTCCGACAGCATCGGATCGTCGCCGCCGCTGCCGGAGAATCGCCCCTCCGGCGTCAGCGCCGTCTCACCGTGGCGCAGCAGTATCAGTGTGGTGGGTTCGCCCGGTGCGAAAGTCATGCGGACACTTCGGCTTTCGTGACGAGATGGTTGCCCAGCACCAGATAGTCGATCTCGGTGCCGAGGAAACAGTTCAGCGCATCGGCCGGGGTGCAGACGATCGGCTCACCGGCCACATTGAACGAGGTGTTGATCAGGCACGGCACATCGGTCAAGGCGGTGAACCGGCGCAGCAGCGCCGCCAGCCGCGGAGTGTCGCGATCGGTGAGGGTCTGCACCCGCGAGGTGCCGTCCACATGGGTCGCGCCGGGAATCGCGTCCCGGAACTCCGGCCGCACCGGGAACACGAAAGTCATGTACGGGGAACGGGTTTTGCGGCCCATCTCGAACACCTTCGGCGCATCCGCCTCGAGCACCAGCGGCGCGAACGGCCGGAACGGCTCGCGATGCTTGACCCGGGTATTGATGATGTCCTTGATATCGGTGAAGCTCGGATTGGCCAGGATGCTGCGATGTCCCAGTGCCCGCGGGCCGTGCTCGATGCGCCCCTCGTACCAGCCGATCACCACCTTCTCGGTGAGCAGTTTCGAGACCTGGTCGATGATTTCGTCATCGCTGAGCCAAGTCCAGCCCACCCGATCGTCGACATCCCGCAGTGCCGCCTCGATGGCGAGGTCGTCGTATTCCGGTCCCAGGTAAGGGGTTACGTGCCGCGACGACCTGTCCACCCCATCGTTGGCGGGATGGTTCAGCCACGCGTGTGCGGCCGCGCCGATGGTGATGCCGGTGTCGCTGGCACCGAAACTCACCTCCATCTCGTCGAACCGCGAACCCTCGAACAGCGGAGTGTTGTTGAGGCAGTTCAACGCGACGCCACCCTCGAACAACAGGTGATCCAGGTCCGACTTGGATTCCAGCGCCCGCAGTTGATGATTGGTGACAACGCCCAGCATCTCCTGGGCTGCCGCCGCCACCCGTGCTTGGTATTCGAGAGTGTCCTCGAAGGGGCCGAAGTACTGCTCGAACAGCGGGTCGAGTCCGCGCGGATTCTCGGCCGCGAGAGGAACGCGGAAGCTGTAGCGACCGTCGTCGTGCAGTTCGATCAGGTCCTCGACGAATGGATTCGGCACCGGCGGCTGCGCGTAGCCGGACAGGCCCATCACCTTGTATTCGTCATTGTTGGGCACGAATCCGAGGAAGCGGGTGATGGCGGCGAACAGCAGGCCGATCGAGTGTTCCGCGCCGATGGTGGATTCGTCGAAGATCCGCACGCGACCGCCGCGAATCTCGCCGAGCACCGCCGAATACCGTTCCGCCCGACCGTCACTGACCAGGAACGCGCTGTCCTTCATGCCCGCCAGGTAGTACCCGGTCATGGCGTGTGCGACGTGATGCGGAACGAACACCACCTTGGCCGGATCGGGTGTGCAGCCGGTGCGCGCGGCGAAGTCGGCGAGAATCGCTTCGGGACTGACGATTTCGGTCAGGATCTCGACCCCGGTCAAGGCATCGCCGGACCAATTCCACGGAATGGCAAGGACATCCACGTCGGCGAAGTCGATCCCGGCCTGATCCAGGCACCACCGCACCGCATTGACCGGGAAGTCGGTGGTCTTCTTCTCCCGGTTGAGCCGCTCCTCCTCCACGGCCGCGACGATCTCGCCGTCGATCAGCAGGGTGGCGGCCGCGTCGTGGCCCATCAGGTAGTGCTTGTCGATGCCGACCGCGCCGAAATTGGCGGCGAAGAACTCAGAGACTCGGCTGAAACCGTTGCACGCCAAGACGATCATCGTAATTTCCTTCCTTGCCGAGAACGAGATCGCGGATGACTTCCCCGGCCGCCGGGGCCTGGCACAGCCCCTGACCGGAGAATCCCGCCGCGTACAGGAAGGGGCGGGCGGGATCGCGGCCGATGACGGCCATGCCGTCCGGGCTCACATCGAGATCCCCGCTCCACCCGTGCTCGACGCGCTGCCCCGCGAACGCCGGGTAGGTGGAGCCGAGCTGCTGCGACACCCGCTGCCGCCAATCCTGCTGGGACTCATCGGGACCCGGGCGGCCCATGCCGACCAGGATGAGGTCGCCCCAGGAGCGAATGCGCAGGCTCGACGGATGCAGGGTCATGGGCAGGGCGTGCGGTGCGCTCGCGGGCGCGTCGGTCAGCAGCAGGTCGACCGGATAGGTGGTGACCGGCAGTTCCACCCCGGCCAGGGCGGCCACGGTGTCGGCCCACGGCCCGGCCGCGCACACGATGGTGTCGGCGAGGATGCTGCCCGTGGGCGTGTGCACCCGCCCGTCCGGATCGATGGCGGTGACCGGGGTGTGCGTGCGCAGCACCGCCCCGGCCCGCTCGGCCGCGGTGGCATAGGCGCGCACGATCGCGGCCGGATCGCAGGCGTAGGCGTCGGGCGACCAGGCGGCCCCGACGATCGTGGTTTCATCCAGCAGCGGATTGCGCAACGCCGCCTCGGCCGCGGTCACCAGTTCGACCTCGACGCCCGCCTCGCGCTGGGCCTCCAGCTCCTGCTGGAAATCCTCCACCTGCTGCTGTTCGGTGAAGAGCACCAGGAACCCGACCCGTTGCAGCAGCAGATCGGTGCCGCTGCGCTCGGCCAGCTCGTGATACGCGGCCAGACTGCGCACCGCGAGCGAACTGGTCAGGGCACTGCCGGGGAAGTAGGTACGGATGACACCCGCGGTGTTCCCCGAAGCGCCCGAACCGAGATCGCCGCGCTCGAGCAGGACGGTGCCGACCCCGGCCTCGGCCAGCTGACACGCGATCGACGTGCCGATGACGCCACCGCCGATGACCAGGACCTCGGTGCGTTCGACTACCTCGCCGCTCACGACTGCGAACCCACTTCCGCCGGGCGGTGCTGCCGCAGGTGGTCACCGCTGTCCCACGGGTACAGGTGCAGATTCCACGCGCCGAGCGTGTTGACGTAGAGCGCCAGCTGGCTCACCACGGCCAGGAAGTCGTCGCGGTCGAGCTGATCCAGGCAGGCCAGGAACCGCTGGGTGAAGGCCCACAGCGGTTCCAGACCGCAGTAGCCCAGGAACTCGGCGGGCACGCCGACCAGCAGCCGGGTCATGTGCCGCAGCGAATCCATCGGCATGTCCTGCACGGCCGCGCGGACCAGGCCGCCGTAGGAGGCGTAGCCCAGCGGCCGGGTCTCGCCGTTGACGAACAGCAGAGTCGGCAGCACCGTCTCGAAACTGCCTGCCCCCGAAGGAATCACGCCCCGGTGCAGCTCGGCCAGCTCGACCGGCTCGGTCAGCCAGATGCGCTCGGTCTCGGCGTGCACATCGTGGATGAGCCGGTTGGCGTCCGCGTCGGCGGCGGTCAGATGCGGAATGCGATGGCCGCTCTCGCTGCCCGCCTTGCGGACCTCGACCAGGATCGGCTGCTTGGTGGAATACACCGAATCCCACACCGCCCGACCGGCTTCCAGCAGCGCCGGAATGTCCTGCTCCCGAATCCGGCCCACCGGCGCGGCGGGCATCGGCTCGGTCAACGTGCCGTACTTGATGCCCAAATGCTGGAGCGCGGAAAGGAATACCGTCCCGTCGGGCGCGTCCCGGCGGTCCGGGATCTTGGTCTCCGCGGGCACGTGCAGCAGCGAGGGGATCGGCGCGACGTGGTAAAGGTGCTCGCCCGCGACCAGGGCGTGGCCTTGCAGGCTGCGGTAGGGGAGCGCCTCCCACAACGCGTCGGCGAGTTCTTCGTTGCGACCGTCGAGCTCGGCGGTCACGGTGATGCCGATTTCGGGCCAGACGATCTCGATATGTCGTCCGGTCGATGACTCTGACAAGGGATTCTCCTTATAAGGCGAGGTCGGCGCTACTGCTGTGCGAAGTAGTCGCGCACCGCGTCGACCTGCTTGGCCATCATGTCGATGATGGTTTCGACGACCTCGGTCTCGGCGTCCTCGGCGATGGTGAGCTCGCGGGTCCAATCGAAGAAGCTGCGATTGGGGTCATTGGTGATGGACCGGACGCGAATCGTCGCCACATAGCGCTCCACGCCCATGGTCGGTTCGATCGAGCGGTAGGTCTGCAGCCGCTTCAACTCGTCGCGCCCGGCGATCTCCTGCTGCACCAGCCCGTCGCTGAACACCAGCGTGAAGTTGTAGAGCGCCGGAACCCGCTCCGGCCCGGCGTCGCCGACCCAGTGCACGTCCTTGGCGGAAGGACCGGAGACAATCGACACCAACTTCAGGGCGTCCCGCACGACCGCCCAGACAGCCGCCGGATCAGCGTCGATGACGCTCGAGTGATACATCGTGTGCTTGCGTTGAACAGCCACGTAAAATCCTTGTCCGGCAAGGTAATTGCCTCGAGATTGCAAACTTCGTCATGAAGTACACAGGCGGCCGAGGCGGAACTGCCAGGGATGGAAGCCACGAACAGTGGCCCGGGTCACAGCGGGTATTTCGTAGAGTCACACCAACGCAATTCTTGCGAAAAGCGTTGTGCCGCAACGTGAATGATTATCAAGACGGTATTTTCAGGGTCGCGCCGCACGGAAATTCCGGAAATTGCCGATCCGTACCAGAATTGCAACCCTCTGACCAGGGCAAAAGCACCCGTTTCGTCCTTCTCTACGAAAGAGGGGTCCTAGGTAAGGACCCTTTTCATGGATTCCGCCCTAGCTGATAGGCCCCGCCGCGCTGTGTACTCCTAATCACACAGTTGCAGCAACGTAAGGGATCAGTGCCGTGGACTTCTTCCCCGGAGTCCCTGCCCTATCCATAGAGGAGTGACCATGACCGCGACCGAAGTGACGCTGCAGGAGCTCGAGCGCGCCTGGCTCGACGAGGCGATCAAGCTGGCCACCACGAGTGTTCACAAGGGCGGCGGCCCGTTCGGTGCCCTGATCGCCAAGGGCAGCGAGATCGTCGCGGTCGGCCACAACCAGGTCACCGCCACCCTCGACCCCACCGCGCACGGCGAGGTCAGCGCGATGCGCGCCGCCTGTAAGGAACTGGGCACCTTCTCCCTGCAGGGCTGCGTGCTCGTCACCTCGTGCGAGCCGTGCCCGATGTGCCTGTCCTCGGCCCTGTGGGCGCGAGTAGACCGGATCATCTTCGCCGCCGACCGGCACGATGCCGCCGTCGCCGGCTTCGACGATCGCAAGTTCTACGAGCTGTTCGAGACCAAGCCCGCGGGCGAGGACTGGCCGACCACCATCGAGCGCCTCGAGCTGCCGAACGCCAACGCCCCCTTCGAGGCGTGGCTGGCCAAGACCGACCGGATCGACTACTAACTCGATACGCGCAGCTCAGCGGCGGTACGACCTTCGGGTCGTGCCGCCGTTTGCGGTATCAGGGGGCATGTCAGGCCGGTGTCAGGTCCGTATCAGGGCGGCTGGCCAAAGTAAGCGGCATGAACAACACAGCAATCGCCGCCTCCGGGTTGCGGAAGTCCTACGGGGACAAGAAAGTTCTCGACGGCATCGACCTGAACATCGCGGCCGGATCCATTTTCGCCCTGCTCGGCCCGAACGGCGCGGGCAAGACCACCACCGTCAACGTGCTGACCACGCTGGCCCAGGCCGACGGCGGCACCGCCTCGGTCGCCGGATACGACCTGGCCACCCAGGCCCGCTCGGTGCGCGCCTCGATCGGCGTCACCGGCCAGTTCGCGGCGGTCGACGATCTGCTCACCGGCGAGGAGAACCTGCGCCTGATGGCCGATCTGCACCGGTTGAAGGGTGCCGACGCCAAGCGGGTCGTGGCCGGACTGCTCGAGCGTTTCGAGCTCACCGGCTCGGCCGGTAAGCAGGCTTCCACCTACTCCGGCGGTATGCGCCGCAAGCTGGATCTGGCCATGACGCTGGTGACCCGGCCGAACATCGTCTTCTTGGACGAACCCACCACCGGCCTGGATCCGCGCAGCCGCCGGACCATGTGGGACATCGTGCGGGAGTTGACCGCCGACGGCGTCACCATCTTCCTGACCACCCAGTACCTCGAAGAGGCCGATCAGCTGGCCGACCACATCGCGGTGCTCGATCAGGGCCGCATCGTCGCCGAGGGCACCGCCGAGGAGCTCAAGCGCCGGGTGCCCGGAACCCATGTCCGCCTGAGCTTCACCCAGCTCGCCGACCTGGACGCCGCGGCCGCCATCCTGCCGACCGCGACCCGCGACGAGGACGCCCTGGCCCTGCGGGTGCCGGGCAGCACCGGCTCGAAAGCCCTACGGGCCCTGCTGGATCGGCTCGCCGACCACAACCTGGAGGCGGACGACGTCTCCATCCACACCCCCGATCTCGACGATGTCTTTCTTGCCCTGACCGGGCACGCCACCACGGAGGCCGAAGCATAATGAGCACCCTCGCCACCCCCACCACCGTCGCCCCCGCCACCGTCTCCGGCGCACTGTCCGACTCGATCGTCATGCTGCGCCGCAACTTCAAGCACATCGCCCGCAATCCGGTCACCATCTTCAACGCGGCGCTGATGCCGGTCGTGATGATGCTGATCTTCGTCTACGTGTTCGGCAGCGCCTTCAGCGTCGGCGGCCACTACGTCGACTACGCCACCCCCGGCATGATCCTGCTGGCCATCAGCTACGGGCTCTCCGGCACCGCGGTGTCGGTCAGCTCCGACATGGCCAAGGGCGTCATCAACCGGTTCAAGGTCATGAGCGTCTCCCGGGGCGCGGTGCTGACCGGCCACGTGGCCGCCACCATCGTCACCAATGTGATCGCCATTGCCGCCGTCATCGGTGTGGCATTCGCCCTCGGGTTCCGTTCGCCCGCCTCGGCGGCGGAGTGGCTGGGCGCGATCGGCGTCATGCTGGCCACCTCGTTCGCGGCCTCCTGGCTGACCGTCGCGCTCGGCATGGCGGCCAAGACCCCGGAATCCGCGGGCATGGCCGTGGTGCCGCTGATCATGCTGCCCTTCCTGAGCAGCGCGGTCGTGCCCGCCGACAAGATGGGCCAGGGCGTGCGGCAGTTCGCCCAGTACCAGCCCTTCACGCCGATCATCGAATCCCTGCGCGGGTTTCTCACCGGACACCCGTCGGGCGGCTACACCGCCGCCGCGCTGGCCTGGTGCGTCGGGTTCACGGTCGTCGGCTACTTCTGGTCGCGTGCCACGTTCAACAAGCGGACGTAATCAGTCCGCGAAGGCGGCCTCCGCCAGCTCCTGCCAATTCGATTCCGCACCAACCTTGGTCGCCTCGGTGAAATCCACTTCACCGAGGCGACTTCGTGTTTCCCGCTCGATGCGCTCCACCTCCGGCTGGGAGCGGTCGGGCATGCCGCGCACCGCGGCACTGGCGGCCAGCAGCCGCGCCGCGAGTTCGTTCCGGTCGTCGCGCAGGGCCAGATCAGCAATGCCGACGAGGACCTTGGCCAGCAGGGGAGCGGCCGCCTGTTCGGAGACCGCGCCCAGCGCGGTCTTGCGGTGTTTCCGGGCCTCGGCCGGGCTCTCGGCGAGATACCCGAGCAGATCGTGGATGCCCGCGTTGAAGTACGCCTGCTCGACACCGGTGCCGACATGCGTTCTGGCGACAGCGATCTGGCGGTGCGCCTCGGCGGCATCACCGCCCCAGTAGGCGAGTTCGGCTCGCGCCAAGGCCAATTGGGCCAGGGAACTGGGCCAGGAGGTGCGGTCGACCCAGCGCTGCGCCTCGGCCAGTGCCGCCGCGCTGCCCGCCGAATCGCCCAGCAGCCAGAGCAGTTGGGCCTGCCGCGACCGCATCCGGGCGATGTCCTCGCTGGCGCCGATCTCGGTGACCACCTCGATGCCCTGGTCGAAATACTCGACCGCACGGGCGAATTCACCCCGCATGGCCAGCCGCTCCGCGAGTTCGGTGAGCGCGAACGAGATGCCCCAGCGTTCACCGATGGCCCGGAACTCGGCCAGCGATCGTTCCAGCTGCTCGTCCACCTCCGGGCCGTCCTGGCCCAGCACCACCCGCATCTTGCCCAGTTGCAGCCGCGCCAGCGCCCGCACCCAGGGATCCGCGTCGGTGAGCAGCGCCTCGAAGGCGGGCAGGATCTCCTCGGGGCCGTGCAGCGTGCGCTCGAGGGCGACGACGAAGGCCAGGGCCGGATGGCGGTCGCCGTCGTGGCTGCTCTGCCCGTGCCGACTGGCCTTGGTGATCCACTCCTCCACCGCGAACTGGTCGGTCAGACCGGTGGTGCCGAAATGCACGACCAGCCCGTAAACCGTTGCCAGCGTGTGGTCATCGACCTCGCCGGGCAGCTCGGCGGCGGCGGTGACCAGCTCCATCCCCTCGGACTTGTGCCCGCCCAGCCACCAGTACCACCCGGCCGCGGCGGCCAGGCGGGCCGCCCCGTCGGCGTCCTGCACGGCCAGCGCGCCGCGCATGGCGGCGGCGATATTGTCGTGATCGGCGTCGAGGGTGAGCAGCCACTCCAACTGGGCGCCCCGGCGCAGCAGCGGATCCGCGGTCGCGGCGAGGGCGGTGAAGTACGCGAGATGCGCCCGGCGCGCCGAATCCGCTTCGCCCGCTTCGTCGAGCCGCTCCCGGGCGTACTGATGGATGGTGCCGAGCATCCGGTAGCGGTCCTCGGTGGCGACCAGCAGCGATTTCTCGGTGAGGGCGGTCAGCAACTCCAGCACCTCCCACTGCTCGACCGTGTCCCCGGTCTCTACCAGGTCGGCGCAAACCTGTTCGGCCGCTTCCAGACTCGCGCCGCCCGCGAAGATCGACAGCCGGCGCAGCACCGTGCGCTCGGCCGCGCCGAGCAGCTCCCAACTCCAGTCGATCACCGCGCGCAGGGTGCGATGCTGCGGGATCGCGGTGCGGCTGCCGCCGGTGAGCAGGCGGAACCGGTCGTCGAGCCGGTGCGCGAGCTGTTCGAGGGACATGGTGCGCAGTCGCGCGGCCGCCAGCTCGATCGCGAGCGGAATCCCGTCCAGCGCACGGCAGATGCGGGCCATGGTGGCGAGGGTGGCGGCGTCGGAGCCGAGGTCCTTGCGCACCGCGCCAGCCCGGTCGCGCAGCAGTTCCACGGCGGGGGAGGAGGCGATCGCGGCCGGGTCGTCGGTGGCGGGCAGGCTCAGCGGTTCGACCTGCCACAGCGCCTCGCCGGTGATGCCGAGCGGTTCCCGGCTGGTGGCGATGATGCGCAGGCGACGGCATTCGCCGAGCAGCCGGTGCGCGAAGGCGGCCGCGGCCTCGATGATGTGCTCGCAATTGTCCAGCACCAGCAGGGTTTCGCGGTCCCGCAGGGCCGCGACGAGGCGGTCCATGGGTTCGGCGTTGGGGCCGCCGCCGAGCAGGGCATCGCGCAATCCCAGTGCGGTGAGCGCGGATTGGGCCACATCGTCGCCGATCCCGAGCGAGGCCAGTTCCACCAGCCACGCCCCGTCCGGCAGATCTTCGAGCAGGGTCTGCGCGGTTTCCAGCGCCAGCCGGGTCTTACCCGAGCCGCCCGGACCGGTGACCGTGGTGAGCCGATGGTGCGAGATGAGATCGCGCACGGCGGCGACATCGGCGTATTTGCCGACATAGCTGGTCAATTCGGCCCGCAGATTGGTGCGGCGGTCCTCCTCGGCCTGCGCGCCCACCTCGCCGCGCAGCAGCGCGACGTGCAGCGCGGACAGGTCCGCCGAGGGGTCGACGCCCAGCTCGTCGGCCAGCGTCTCGCGGGTCTGCTGGTACACCGCCAGCGCCTCGGTGACCCGGCCCGCGGCGGCCAGGGCCCGCATCAGGGCGGCGGCGAGCCGCTCCCGCAGCGGATTACGGGCCACCAGTTCGGTCAGTTCGGCAATCAGCCCGGGGCCGCGGCCGAGACCGATCTCCACCTCGTACAGGTCGTCCTGGGCGGCCGCACGCAGCCCCTCGAGGCGGGTGATGGCGGCCTCGAAGGCCTCGTTGTCGCGCATGTCGATGTCCTGCATCGGCGTGCCGCGCCACAATTCGAGGGCCTCGCGCAGGGCGTCGGCGCGGCGGGCGTCGTCACCGCCGCGGGCCTGATCCAGCAGCTGCTCGAACCGCACGGCATCGACGTCGGTGGGTTTCACTGTCAGCCGGTAGCCGCCCGCCTCCACCCCGATCGCGCCGTCCGGCAGCGCCCGGCGCAGCCGGGACACCAGCGCCTGCAAGGCATTCGCGGCGTCGGCGGGTGGCTGCTCACCCCAGATCCAGTCGACCAGCGTCGATTTCTGCACCGCGCGTCCGGGCTCCATGGCCAGCGCGACCAGCAGCGCGCGCAACCGGGCGCCCGGCACCTCGAGCAATCCGCCGTCGGTCTTCCGGATTTCGAGTGGTCCAAGCATCCCGATCTGCACCCGGACATTCTGCCGTGATGAGAGCGGGCGTGTCAGATCGGTGTCAGGTCGGTATCAGCGCCGGCGGCGACAGTGGTTCTCACAACGACCGCAACACCATCCCCGAGGAGCCAGTCATGCCCGCCTTCCAGACCTCCGCGCCGATCGCCGTCACCGTCGAGATCCTGTCCGGCCACGTCACCGTCGACGCCTCCGACCGCACCGAGACCGTGGTCGAGGTGCGCCCGGCCGACCCGGCCAAGAAGGGCGACGTGCGCGCCGCCGAGCTCACCCGGGTCGACTTCGCCGACGGCGTGCTGACGGTGAAGACGCCCAAGCAGTGGCGCACCTACACGCCCTTCGGCGGCAACCCCTCGATCGAGGTGACCATCGCGGTGCCCACCGGTTCGCGGCTGACCGGCAGCGCGGGCGTCGGCAGCATCCACGGCACCGGCGAACTCGGCGAGACCGCACTGGAAATCGCCGTCGGCGAGATCGTCGTCGACCGCCCGGGCGGTTCGGTGACCGCGAAGGCCGCCAAGGGCGACATCCGCATCGGCGCGGCCGTGCGCGGGGTCATGCGGCTGGAGACGTCCATGGGCGAACTCGAGGTCGGCATCGACCCGGGCAGCGCGGCGCGGCTGGAAACCAACGGGCAGGTCGTGCACAACCAGCTGTCCCCGGTCGTGGCGAGCGTCGACACGGTTCAGGTGATCGCACGAAACACCATGGGCAACATCATCATCCGGCATGCGGCGTGAGGCGCCGGGTGAGCCGGTCCCGGACCTCCGGCCATTCCTCCGCGATGATCGAGAACAGCACGCTGTCGCGCAGCGTGCCGTCCTCGCGCCGGAACTGACGGCGCAGCGTCCCTTCGTATTTCGCGCCCAGGCGCGCGATCGCCTGCTGCGAGCGCTGGTTTCGGACATCGGTCTTCAACTGGACCCGGCCCACCCCGAGCGTGTCGAAGGCGTACCCGAGCAGCAGCAGCTTGGCTTCCGGATTCACCGTGGTACCCCACACGGCCGGGGTGTACACGGTGAATCCGATCTCCAGCCCGGCATCACGCGCCCGGACATCCAGGTAGGCGGTGACGCCCACGATCGCCCCGGCGGGCACGCCGGCCACCTCTCGCCGGGTCCGCACCGTCCACAGCTGCCAGTCCGTCAGCGAATTCAGTTGCCGCAGCAGGTCTTCGAACTCTCGCTCGTCCGCGTACCGCTTCGGCACATGCGACCAGGCCGCGTCGTGGTCGAGCGCCCGGAACAGTTCCGCCGCGTCCGCCGCCGGATCGACGGGGGTCAGCTCCACCGTCTCCCCGCGCAGCTCCGTTCCTTCCGGCACCGGCCACGTCATCTCCGGCCACACCTCGTCCTCGGGCCGGGGATCGGGAACCGGCTGAAAACGCGGCGGTTCCAAGGTCTCTCGCAGGTCTGACGACGTATCGGGCGACATGCGGTCAGACTAGTGACCGTTCGGGTGCCAGGCCGCGGGCGACAGGTCGTACGGGGTCGCCATCCAGCGGTTGGACGGTGGCGAGAACAGCAATCCGAGCACGATCAGGGCAAGCAATCCCAGGGGGTACCCGAGTGCGGGGTGACCTCTCATGATGGTCAGCCAGGCCAGACCGAGCAGCAGAATCTGCGTGATCGTGGCGACCGTGCGCGGCCACCAGCGTCCCCTGATCAATTCGATCCCGGAGAACAGCACCGCGGCGGCCAATCCGATGAGCAGGGCCGCGCCGGTGAGATTCCCGGCGTGCGGGGAGCCGGACCGGGTCACCAGCTGCCAGGCCACCCGAATCGTCGCCGCCACCCCGACCGCGCCCTCGGCGGCGACCAGTGCCCCGGCCGTCCGTACCACCGCTGGAGTCCCGCCCCGAGGGACGGGCATCTGCTGGCCCATCGCCCCAGCCTAGGTCAGGCGGGTCATCACAAGGTCACCGTTGACCGACGAAACGCTGTCGGCCCGGCGCAGTCACGGCAGCTCGGGATGGTGCCGCCAGGACGGGGTCCAGTGCTCGGTGCCGGGGGAGTCCGACCGCCGGGCCGCCAGGTAGGCGCGGAGTGCGGGCAGGGCGGGATGCGGATTGCCGGTGCGCCAGATGATCGACAGCGGGTAGATCAGCGCCGGGCGGTGGATCGGTATGCGCCGCAGGTCGTAGCTGTCCGGCCACAGGAAGCGGGTGTCCGCGCCGACCAGGGTGGCCAGCTCGGGTGATTCCGAGATCTCCTGCAGCAGTGCTTCTTTGGAGAAGAGTGGGCGCAGCACGTCGATGGTCAGCCCGAAGGCGGCGGCGAGTTCGGCGAAGTAGTCGGCTACCTCGCCGCCGGTGGGCAGCCCGGGCATCCATACCCGGTGTCCGGCGAGTTGGGCCGGTGTCACGGCCGCCGCGTCGGCGAGCGGGTGGCGGGGGCCGACCAGCAGTTCGTGGGGTTCCTGGATCACCGGTGTGGACTCGATCGCCGAGGGCAGCCGCCGCTGCGGGGTGACGGCGTGGAAGGTGGCATCGATCGTGCCGTTCTCGACGGCGGCGATCGCCGCGTCGGCATCCCCGTCGAGGGTCACCACCTCCAACCCGATGTCCGGATGGGCGCGGTGAAAGTCCTGCAGCAAAACGGAAGTGACGATGCGCCGGTTGACGACGTCCACGCGCAGCGCCCGCCGCCCCGGCCGCACCGCCGCCGCCGCGCGCTCGGCGACCCGCAGCAATTCCCGCGCGTGCGGCAGCAGCGCCCGCCCGTCGGCGGTGAGGTCGGCGCCGCGCGCAGTCCGCGCGAACAACCGCACACCCAGGTCCCGCTCCAGGGCCGCAATGCGCTTGGACACGGCCTGCTGGGTGATCGACAGCGTGAACGCGGCCTCCTGGAACTGTCCGGCCTCCACCACCGCGACGAAGGTGCGCACGCCGTTGATTTCCACCCGGTAACCCTATCGACGGAAGATGATCTTTCCGTGCGAGAACCGGTTACAGTCACGCCCGTGAAATATCTACTGGGCTGCGCCCTGGCCCTGTCGTTCGCCGTGACGGGTTCACCGGCGGCGCAAGCGGATTCCGCACCTACCTGTACCGATACGCCGAACGCCTACACGCCCGGCTGGCAAACCGGGTGGGCTTCCTATCAGGCGGCGCAGAAGAGCCCGTCCTCCGGACAGTCGTCGCGGACCGTCGATCTGCCGGTCACCATCAATGCGCCGCTGGCCAAGGTGTGGTCGGTGTACTCGAATCTGCGCAACGACATCGGGCGGCATCCGTTCCTGCAGGACATCATCATGCACAAGACCTGCACCGACGGTGTCACCACGACCAACGACTTCACGGCGTTGGAGAACGTGCCGATGGGGTCGGTCGACTATCCCGCGAAGACGCAGGGTGAGCAGACGCTGCATCCGGCCGACCGCTACTACACCACCAACAGCTACGACGATCCCGGCGTCATCACGCAGCAGAAGATCTCGTTCACCGACAACGGCAACGGGAGCACGACGGTGGTCGAGCACATCACCTTCACCGCGAACGCGCTGCTGCTGTCCTACACCGCGGACAACGGCATCTCGTCGCATCAGGCGTACCAGGCGGCGCTGAAGCGCGACATCGAGAACGGCACGCTCTGACGCTCGCGTCGGGGTCGATGTCGACGCTCGCGGTGGAATAGGCGCAGGTGGGCCGGGGTGATGAGCTCCGGCCCCTGGGGGTGGCGAGGGGAACCGGGCGTTCGCTTGCCTTCAAAGTGAAATAAGGATATTTTCCTTTACCTGTCTGGTGCTGTGTCCCGCGTCACGATCGCTGCCGGATGTGACCTGGCCGTCGCACGATGAGGATTGTTTCAGCAATGACGCTCACCTTTACCTCGGAACCCGAATCACACACCGCACCAGTGGTTTTCGCGTGGCGTGGCGTCCTGCTGATCTCCGGCCTGATCACGCTGGTCTGGTCGGTCTCCGCGGCCCGGTTCCAACTCGCCGGTGACGAGCTGTACTACCTCGCGTGCGGTCGGCGGCTGGCGGTCGACTACGTCGACAACGGTCCCGCGATCCCGCTGATCGCCCGGCTGTGCGACCTGATCGCCCCCGGGTCGGTGCTCGCGCTGCGGATTCCCGGATTGCTGCTGCTGATCGCGGTATCGGTGCTGGCGGCCGCCGTGGCCTTCGAATGCGGGGCCCGGCCGCGCTACCAATTCCTCGCCGCGGCCGGCTATGCCGCCTCACCGTTCGTGGTGGCCTTCACCGTCCTGGACAGCGTCGCCCTCGACGTCGCCCTGCAGGCCACCATCGTCTGGCTGTTCGTGCGCTGGGTGCGCACCCGCCGCGATCGGCTGCTGATCGGCGTCGGCGTGGTCGCGGCCATCGATGTCCAGGACAAATGGCTGGTGCTCATGCTGGCCGCCTGTCTCGGCTTTGGCATGCTCGTGGCCGGACCCCGCGAGATCTTGCGTAGGCCCGCACTCTGGCTGGGGCTGCTGATCTTCGGGCTGGCCATGACCCCCTCCCTGCTCTGGCAGGCCCACCACCATTGGCCGCAGTTGGCGACCAATGCCGCCATCGCCAAGGAGACGGCGGGCAGCGACGGCGGGCAGTGGGGGACCGTGGCCGCGATCATGATCACCACCGGATTCCTGGGCGGCGGACTGGGTGTGCTGGGCCTCTACGGCCTGGCCCGGTCGCCGAAGCTGCGGCCGTACCGGTTCGTGCTGGTCGCGGGTCTGCTGATGATCGTGCTGGTGGTCGCCGAGCACGGCCGGTCCTACTATGTCGCCGGAATCGTTCCGGCGATCTTCGGTGCGGGCGCGGCGACCCTGTCCGGCCTCCTCGAAACCGACGGCGCCCGAGCGGGATTGCGGCGACTGTTCACCGGCCTCATCGTCGCCTCCGCCGTGCTGACCGCGGCGCTGGCGACGCTGCCCTACCCGCGCAGCTGGATCACCGTGCCGAACAACGGCTATGGGGGTTTCCTGCAGCACTACGGCAATGACGACTGGGCCGATCTGGCCGACGCGGTGCACGGGGTGGCGATCGGTCTGCCGCCCGCCGACCAGGCCGACGCCGTGGTCGTCACGGAGGCCTACAACGAGGCCGGGGCGCTCGACCATTACCGGCGGTCCCAATGGATTCCGCCCGTCTACAGCCCCAATCGCGGCTTCGGCGAATTCGGTCCGCCGCCGGACTCGGCCCGCACCTTCCTGTACGTCGGCTACAACGACGCCCCGGAACAGCGGGCCTTCCTGGCCGCATTCGCCCATGCCACACCGGTTCTGCAGATGGACAATCCGCTCGGCATCGCCGGGCAGAACCACCACGTGACCGTGTGGATCTGCCGTGATCCGCTGGTTCCGATGTCCATCGCCTGGCCGAAACTGACCTACATGATCGTCCCGCCGGCTTCGTGAGCGAGGGTGTGATCCGCACGCTATTTTCTGTCGTGGAGGAATTGCCTTGATCAAGAACAAATTCGGAGCGGTGCTGCCGCTTCGGCTGGCGGCCATCGTCGCCGTACTCGCGGCGGCCGGTGCGCCCGGCGTCGCCGCGGCCGACGAACCGACTCCGGCCGCGGGTCGCACGCTCGTGGTCATGGGCGACTCGTTCGCCGCGAACCCGCCCTGCGACGGCGTGCTGGTGAAATGCGACGGCAACGGTGACGCCGCCGCCCACGAATGCCTGCACCGCGACACCTCCTGGCCCGTGCAGCTGAGCACCCTGATGGGTGTCGAGGCCGCGGACTTCGAGAACGCCACCTGCACCAACGCTTCCATCGACAGCGGGCCGGTGACCGCTAGCGGCCAGCAGGTGCCGGGCCGCGACGGCTACACCCTGGCCCAATTGGCCATCAAGGCCGCCAAGGACGGGGCATTCGGGCCGCGCACCAAGGTGGTGGCGATCCAGCTGGGCGCCAACGACGAATGGCCGCACGACTCGGCCACCACCGCCGACGCGCCCGCCCAGTTGACCTGCGCGTTCAATCTCGCCCAGGGCTGTGACGCCGACGCGGTGACGCAGGGCCGGTGGCCCGACCTCAACGCGGTCAACGGCGCGGCCTACGCCGACCGGGTCCGCAAGGTCGTCGACTACGTGAAGTACTACGCGCCGAACGCGAAGATCGAGCTGGTCGGCTATCCCGAACTGGCGCCGGCCGGTTCGAGCGACTGGTGCCTCGACGTGCTGGGCGTGTTCCGCTACGTGCAGGCGCGCGGCAGCGCCATCAACGAATTCTGGAACAAGGTCGACGACGCCGAACGCGATGCGGCCCAGCTGCTTTCGATCGACTTCGTCGATGCCCGGACGACCACGGCCGGACACGGGCTGTGCTCGGCGGATCCGTGGGTGCTCGGCGCGCTGGATCCGAAGGTGAACCTGGTCGGCCTGCCGTTCCATCCCTCACCGCGGGGCGATGCCGCCGTGGCGGGTGCGGTGTACAGCCGTATCGGCTAATAGCACGACCCGCTGGCCAAGCGCCTGAATACCTCGTCCCAATCATCCGGGGTCAGGTAGAACGGCCGTGCGATGTGATCTCGCATGCCCTGGATGCCGCCCGGGAACGTATCGACCTGCTGCAGAAAACCCTTGCAGCTTCCTCGAATGGCGGCTTCGTGGACATCCGTCGTCGGAACTTCCTCCGAAGGACTCGGCTGCGTGGGCGCAACCGGCTGCGTCGGGGCCGGAACGGTCCGTGTGGTCGTGGTCGTGGGCGGCGGCTCGGTGGTGGTGGACGCAGGGGTCGGCGGTGTGGATGACGCTGCCGGATCAGGGGTTCCGGCGGTGGAGGTGAGAAGCGGGGCGGCGGTCGGTGACGTGGTGGCCGGGCGCGTTGCCGTAGATCGGGTTGTGGTGGTGTCGGTCGCGGCGGTGGTGTGGTCATCGTGGTCCGTCAGGATGACGGCCGTTGCTCCGCCGATCATGACGACAATCGTGGTTATGGCGGCTGCCCAGATCCAGGCCGTTCGGGATGCGGGCGGACGTGGGCGCGCCGGTGCGGAATTCCACTGTGGAATCGCTTGTTGTGGAGCCTGATACGAGGGAGCCGGGCCGACTACCGCGAGCAGCGCGCCGCGGGCAGCCGGATCGGCAGCACCTGTCCCGCAGCGATTTCCAGCCCCGCCGCGGCGGTCGCCGTCGTCCCGAACGCGAGGCCCAGCAGCCAATCGCCCCCCACCACATACCTCCTGGACGGTCGTCAAACCGCCGATCAGTATATGCAGCAGTTCATCCCATCCCCTGGGACGAATGTGTCAAACATTTGTTATAAACATTCGTATGAACGCGAATCTCGACGCGATCGCCGCTGAGCTGATCGCTGAAACCGTTGCACTCTAGCTGATTTCAATCATCAGCAAGGGGAACACTCGTGCGTGTGGGCGGGTTGCCCAAGGCATGACTCTCGGAATTGCGCTTGCCGCAACGAATGCGGAGAACTATGTCGACGCGGTGGTGGCCCAGGCTCGGGCGGTGCACGAATCCGGTGTCGGCTCGGTGTGGTTCGGGCAGCGGATGGACTACGACTCGCCCGCGTTGGCCGCCATCGTCGGGCGTGAGGTGCCCGGATTGCAGGTCGGCACGTCGGCCATTCCGGTGGTCGGACGACATCCGCTGATCGTCGCCGCGCAGGCGCAGACCGCGCAGGCTGCGACGCACGGGCGCTATCACCTGGGCTTGGCCGTCGGCTCGGCCTTCGTCGCCGGTGCGTTCGGTACCCCGTTCGATCGACCGATCGCCCGCCTGCGCGAATTCCTCACCGCGATAACGCAATTGCTCGAGACCGGCACCGCCGACTTCCACGGCGAACTGTTGACCGCCACCCCGCCCTGGCCGACCGCGCTGCCGGGAGCGCAGCCGCGCCCACCGGTCCTGGTGGCGGCGATGGGACCGCAGGCATTGCGGGTCACCGGCGAACTCGCGGACGGCATTCTGCCGTTCCTGGCGGGTCCGAAGGGCCTGTCCGGGCACATCGTCCCGGCGCTCACCCGGGCGTCGACTCGTCCCCAGCGTGTGGTCGCCTTCGTCCCCGCCGTGGTCACCGCGGATGTCGAGGCCGCCCGCGCGCAAGCGCTCGAGCGGCTCTCGTTCTACGAGCAGGTGCCGTCCTACCGCCGGACCATCGAACTGGAGGGCGCGTCCCGGGCAGGGGAACTCGCGCTCATCGGTGACGAGGAAACCGTCGCCGACGGGATCCGCCGCTACTACGCGGCCGGAGCCACCGAAGTCGTCCTGACCAGCACCGACCTCGGCAGCCCCGCCGACGAGCGCCGAACCTGGGCCCTGGCAGGCGAACTCGGCGGCCTGGGTTAGACGCGGTCGAGAACGCTGCCGAGCGGGTCGATCACCAGGCGTGAATCGGTGGCTTCGACCTTCACCTCGTAAATCTGCTGACCGTTGAGGGTGGAGTCGATGAACTGGCCGAGTTCGGCGTTGTCGGGGTTGCGGGGGTCGGCGGGGCGCAGGTCGAGTGCGCCTTCGAGGCCGCGCGGGTTCTGGTCGAGTCCTTCGCCGCGGGGGAGCAGGCGCAGTTGATCGGTGGTGTAGAGGGCGATCGGGTAGGCGTGGCCGGTGGGGGAGGTGAGGGTGACGGCGTGTTTGGTTTGGGCCCAATCGAAATGGTCGACGGCCAGGGTCCAGCCTGCCGGGAGCGCGCCACGGAAGGACAGCTCGCTCTCCGGTGCCAGCGTGAGCGAGGACTGATCGACGGCCGGGTTCGCGGCCAGAATGGACTGCCGCAGTGGCTGATTCGTCGCCGTGAACTGCCAGTCCGGGGCGGCGAGATCCTTGAACCAGTAGCCGGTGACGCCGTCGCGGCGGCCCTCGACGCGCAATTCCCGGTTCTCCACGGCGGGTCCGCTGTCGTGCACGGAGATGCGGCCGGTGATCTCGCCGGGGATCTTCGGTTGCGCGATCCAGTCCTGGGCGGGCAGGGCGATGGCGGCGTACTGCGGGTCGAACCGTTCCACCAGCTGGTTGGGCGCGGACGGCTTGTTGCCCTGCTCCTGCCAGGTGTAGCGGCCCGGAATGTGGTTGGCCCCGGCCATATCCAGGTCGTACTTGCGGGTGTACATGTCGCCGTAGCGGTTCATGACGAAGGTGACCGAGCCCGAGACCGACAGCGACTGCGAGATGAAGCGCCCGCCCAGCGGTCCGCCGATCTCGTAGCTGCGGTCCGGGGGTAGCCACGGGTCCTGATAGACGATGCGTGATCCGTCGCCGGTGAGGCTGACCAATTCGACCAGCCCGGCGGTCGTCGGATGCCGATTCCCTTCCGCGTCATCGAAACTCGTCGACATGCGATGGCTGATCGCCCAGGTTTGCGAGGGCAGGTCCGCTGCCGCGACCCGGTCGCCCGGCCACAGCCAGATGGGTGCGCCGTAGGAGTAAGTCCAGTTCCACAGCAGCGGACCCGACAGCAGATTGTCGAGCGAGTAGATCCACCCGTTCGCGTCCGCGGCCACAAGCATGTTGTTGTTCAACGACATTGCGACGATCTGCCCGCTCAGGCAGCCCGGCGTGGCAACCGCCCGCCACGGACCGCCCTGACCCCGTGGACGCGCATACAGCGCACCCCCACGGAGCGCTACCTCGACGACGTTGTTGAAACCCTGTGTGGTGTCCCGCAATTCCACTGCCGGAGGGAAATCCAGCCCCGCCGGTGCGAGCGGCAGATCATCGAACTCCGACGGGCCCTTGATACTCGGCAGCGGCAGGAACAGCCCCGGCAGCGGCGGAATGATCTGCAGCGTCCCGATCTCGGGCACACAGCCCAGCGGCCGCGACTGCGCATCGGGATCGGCGCCCGCCGTCGGCATCCCGGCCACCGCCAGCACGCAGCCGACCACGAACACGACCCGCACTCCGCCCGCCCAGCGTCCCATCCGCACACCGCTCCTCTACCCGGGAATCTCCATCCCTACGGCGCGTACCGTAGCCCGCCGCACGCCCCGAACGGTGAACCCCACGCGGAACGAAAACGCCCGTGACCTCTACCGAGGTCACGGGCGCTGGCGACCCGCAGGGTCAGTTGTCGTCGTTGTGGAACAGCAGTCGACCGATCATGTCCCCGAGCGCATGCCCGGACCCGGCGGCACTACCCGACCCATACCCGCTGATGTCCGCGTTCTGCTGGCTCACATTGTCGCCCGCCTGCACCGGCACCTCGGCACCCGCAACACCCGCGGTGGTCACGACCGCCGCCCCGATGATCGCGGTACCCAGCGCCGCCCGAACGAACGCACTCTTGACGTTCACAGTGTCCCTCCCCAAACCGCCCGCAGGCGGCGAAAACAATCTTGACGCAGGGATTGTGCACTGCCACAACGATTCTACGCAAGAGCCATTCGAGTCGGCCGAGAGGGATCTCGGCCGCGATGGCCGAAAGCTGTTCGTTCTCAGTGTGTGCCGAGCGCGTCGAGGATCATCGGACGGGCGGTGCGCAGGGCCTCCTGCCAGTAGGGCCAGGTGTGGGTGCCCGGGCCGATGTCGATGCGGGCGGGGATTCCCAAGGCTGCGAGGCGGTTTCGGAGGATTTGGGTGGCGGTCTGGGTCATTGCCTCCAGGGCCATGGCGTTGATGGTGTTGCCCAGGCCGTTGGGGAGGTCGGCGCCCGTGGGGACGCCGTTGCCGCTCCAGATGTACAGGGGCAGCCCGCGCAGCTGCTCGGCCTGTACGGTGGCGTCATTGCGGTTCCAGGCCGGATCGGTGATCGGGCCCCACATGTCGTCGAGGTTGAAGTTGCCCTCGTCGCGCATGGCGGCGCGCATGCCCTCGTTCCACATCGGGAACGTGGGATTCACGTAGCCGGAAAAGGATCCGGCGAACCGGAACTGATCACGGTGGTGGGCGGCCAGCGTCAGCGCGGCATTGCCGCCCATGGACGGCCCGACGATCGCATCGTTGGTGCGCGAAACACCGTAGCCAGCAAGGAAGTTGGGCAGCTCCTCGGTGAGGAAGGTCTCCCAACGGTAGGTGTAGGTCTGCCCGTTGGTGCTGCTCGGCCGCTTCCAGTCGGTATAGAAGCTGGAGTGCCCGCCGACCGGGAACACCAAAGTGACGTCGTCGCCGACGAATTGGCGCAACGCGTCGGTGTCGGACGTCCACTGGTTGTGGTCACCGGGGGCGCGCAACCCGTCCAACAGGTACAGGGCCGAACTGCCGCCGTGCGCGGCCCACTGCACCTGCACCTTGATCGGCCCCATGCTGGAGGGCACCCACAGTTCCTGATACCCACCCGCCGGGGCAGCCGCGGCCCGCCCGCTGCCGACCGTGGCCTGCGCCGCCCCCAGCCCCGATACCAGCACGGCCGCGGCGGCAACGGTGGCGAACCGCTTCAGTACACCGCGAAACGTCCGGTGTCCCTCGGATCGCACTACGCCCAGCATCAGCACCCCTCCCGGTTGATCTCCGAGGAATCACTGTATCCCAGCGGGAATCGGCTGTGCCTCAATCGAATCAGCTATCGATGCAAGCCCCGGCGGGTCAACAGCGGCTCGATCTCCGGTGCGCGGCCACGGAAGGCGGCGAAGGCTTCCATCGGGTCGACCGAGCCGCCACGCGAGAGCAATTCGCCGCGGAACCGCTCGCCCTTCGCACGGATCGAGTCCTCGCCCTCGTCGAACCACTGCACGGTGTCGGCGTCGAGCACCTCGCTCCAGATGTAGGAGTAGTACCCGGCCCCGTAACCGCCCGCGAAGAGGTGTGCGAAATATCCGGTCCGGTAACGCGGCGGGATCGCGGCGAGCGCGACACCGGCCTTGCGCAGGGCTTCGTCCTCGAACGCCGCGGCATCGGTGTGTGCCTGCGCCTCGGCGGCGGTGCGACGATGCCACGCCCAGTCCAGCAGCGCCGCGGCCAGATATTCGACCGTACGGAAACCCTCACCGAAGCGTTCCGCCTCGATCATGCGCTCGACCAGGTCGGTGGGCATCGGCTCGCCGGTCTCGATGTGGCGGGCGTAGTTGGCCAGGACTTCCGGGCGCGCCATCCACATCTCGTTCACCTGCGACGGGAATTCCACGAAGTCGCGCGGCACCGCGGTGCCGGAGAAGAACGGGTACACCACATCCGAGAACAATCCGTGCAGGGCGTGCCCGAACTCGTGGAAGAGGGTGCGGACGTTGTCCCAGGTCAGCAGGGCCGGCTCGCCCTCGGCCGGTTTCACGATATTGAGGTTGTTGACCACGACGGGCCGCTGCCCCAGCAGTGTCGACTGGCGGACCAGCGAATTCATCCACGCGCCACCGCGTTTGGACGGGCGTTTGAAGAAGTCGCCGAGGAACAGGCCCAGGGCGCTGCCGTCGGCGTCGAACACCTCGAACACCCGCACCTCCGGGTGATAGCCGATCAGGTCTGCGCGCTCCCGGAAGGTGAGCCCGTACACCAGTCCGGCCGCGTGGAATACGCCGTCCCACAGCACCCGCTCCAGCTCGAGGTAGGGGCGCAGCACCTCGCCGTCCACCGAGAACTGTTCGGCGCGAAGCTTTTCCGACCAGTACTGCCAATCCCAGGAGCGCAGTTCGGCATCCGGGTCGGCGGCTCGCAGGGCCGTGGTGAGCTCGCCCGCCTCCCGTTCGGCATTGGCGACCGCGGGCGGCACCAAGCGACCGAGCATGTCCTCCACTGCCGCAGCAGTTTTCGCGGTCTGATCGGCCACCGCATAGGAGGCGTGATCCGAATAGCCCAGCAGCTCTGCCCGTTCGGCGCGCAAGGCCGTCATGTGGGCTCCAAGAGCGGCATTGTCGCCGTTCGCGCCGAAGCCGCGACCCAGTGACGCCGCCATCATCCGTTCCCGCACCGACCGGTCTGCCAGTTCGGCCAATACCGGCTGATTGGAGACGTTCTGCAAGCTCAGCGCCCATTTACCGGGGTGCCCCAGGGTGTTGGCGTTCTCGGCCGCGGCGGCCACCGCCGCCGGGGTGAGCCCGGCGAGTTCGTCTGCACTGTCGAGGATCAGGGTTGCAGCGTTCGTGGCCGCCAGGTTGTTCTGCCCGAATTCCGTTGAGGCCGTTGCGAGTTCCGCATTGAGCTCGCGCAGACGGGTCTGCTGCGCCGCATCCAGCCGCGCCCCGGCGCGCACGAAGCGCAGATGGTAGCGCTCCAGCAGCCGCGTCTGCTCGGCATCCAACCCGAGATCGGCGCGGCGTTCGTACAGCGCGTCGATGCGACCGAACAGCACAGGGTCGAGATGAATGGCGTCCGCGTGCGCGGCCAACCGCGGCGAGACCTCCGCCTCGATCGCCTCGATGCGCTCGTTCGTGTCCGAGGACACGAGGTTGAAGAAGACGAGCGACACCCGAGTCAGGACTGCGCCCGAAGTCTCCAGCGCCGCAATGGTATTAACGAAGCCCGGGTCCTCATCCAGCGCGGTGATCGCGGCGATCTCGGCCAGTTGCTCCGCCATCCCCTGTTCGAAGGCGGGCAGATAGTGCTCTTCGCTGATCTCCGCGAACGGCGGCAGCTCGTAGGGCAGTGTGCTGCGCTCGATGAACGGGTTGCTCGTCATACCCGCCACCTTATTCCGGCAGCTGGCACGATCATGGAATGAGTACGGACTACTTCGATCTGGGCTCGTATTCGAGGCCCGTCACGACCTCTTCGCCCGCTGCCCGGCTGTGGTTCGACCGGGGCTTGATCTGGACCTATGCCTTCAATCATGAGGAGGCCGTGCAGTGTTTCCGGCGGGCGCTGGAGGCGGATCCGGTCTGCGCGCTGGCGCAGTGGGGTCTGGCGTTCGCGCTGGGTCCCAACTACAACAAGCCCTGGGAGTTCTTCGACGCGGACGAGCTCGCCACCACGGTGGTCACCGCGCACGAGGCGGCACGACGGGCACTCGCCCTGGCCGACACCGCGACACCGGTCGAGCGGGCGCTGGCCGAAGCCCTCTGCGCCCGATACCCGCAATCCGAGGCCGAGGGTGATCAGGCAGCCTGGAACCAGGACTACGCCGACGCGATGCGCACCGTCTACCAGCGCTTCCCGGACGATCTCGAGGTCGCCGCGCTGTACGCCGACGCGCTGATGAACCTGACCCCCTGGGCGCTGTGGGACCAACGTACCGGCGAATCCGCGGCCGGGGCCTCGACACGGGAGGCCAAGGGCGTGTTGGATCGGGCGCTGCGTAGCGAAGCGGGACGCACGCATCCAGGCATTCTGCACCTCTACATCCACCTGATGGAGATGTCGTCGACCCCGGAATCGGCTCTGGTGGTGGCGGATCGGCTGCGCGGCCTGGTCCCCGACGCCGGACACCTGCAACACATGCCTTCGCATCTGGATGTGCTGTGCGGTGATTACCGCAGTGTGGTGGCCGCCAATTCCGCCGCCATCACCGCGGACGAGAAGTTCGCCCGCCACGCAGGCGCGCTCAACTTCTACACGCTCTACCGAGCCCACAACTATCACTTCAAGATCTACGGTGCGATGTTCCTCGGCCAGTCCGCGACAGCCCTGGAAACCGCAGCACAGCTGGAGAATTCCATCCCGGAGGAACTGCTGCGCGTGCCATCCCCGCCCATGGCCGATTGGCTGGAGAGCTTCGTGGCCATGCGCGTCCATGTCCTCATCCGCTTCGGTCGGTGGCAGGACCTCATTGCCCTGGAACTCCCGAAAGACCCTGAGCTGTACTGTGTTACGACCGCCATGCTGCACTACGGCAAGGGCGTCGCCTATTCCGCCACCGGCCGCATCGACGAGGCGCAGCGCGAACAAGAACTCTTCCGGGCCGCCGCCGAGCGAGTATCGGAATCCAGAACTCTGTTCAACAACACCTGCCGCGACATCCTCGCCATCGCCGAGGCAATGCTGGACGGCGAACTTCTGTACCGAAAAGGTCACTACGACAAGGCATTCGAAGCCCTCCGCCACTCCATCGAGCTCAGCGACACCCTGCCCTACGACGAGCCCTGGGGCTGGATGCAACCACCCCGCCACGCCCTGGGCGCCCTCCTGCTGGAACAGGGCCGCATCACCGAAGCCGAGTCCGTCTACCGCGCCGACCTGGGCCTGGACCACACCCTTCCCCGCGCCTGCCAGCATCCAGGGAACGTCTGGGCTCTGCACGGCTACCACGAATGCCTGCTGCGCCTGGACAAAACAGACGCGGCTGCCATCATCGCCCAACAACTGAAATTGGCTACCGCTCTGGCGGACGTTCCGATCCAAGCCTCATGCTTCTGCCGACTTCCAGCCGACCAACCCGACACCCACTGCTGCCACTGAGCCGACCCTAGGCGTGCGGGAGCGAAAAACCGAGCGCCCGTGCGGCTTCCGCAGGGCTCGGCTGCGCCCACCGCTCCCGCAGATTGTCGTTGGTGCTGATCGACCGGGTCTGCGCCTTGTCGAGGTAGACGATCCCGGCGAGGTGGTCGGTCTCGTGCTGGAAGATACGGGCGGGCCAGCCCGTCAGCCGATCGGTGTGGAGGACGCCATGCAGGTCCTGGTAGGTCGCGACCACGGATTCCGGGCGGGGTACGACCGCCTGGTATCCGGGCATGCTCAAACAGCCTTCGTAGAAACCGATCTCGTCGGCATCGGCGGTGTATCGCGGATTGACGACGACGAGCTCGGGGAGGGGCCGTCGCCCCCGCGCCAGTGCCACCTCCTCGCTCACGTCGGCGGGATCCCCGAGCACCGCGACGCGCAACGGAATCCCGATCTGTGGTGCGGCGACTCCCACCCCGGGAGCCGCTGCCATCGTGGCGAACAAGATCTCCACCAATTCCCCCAGCAGTTCCGCCCCCACCTGCCCATCCACCGGCTCCGCTACCCGCCGCAACACGGGATCGCCCACCTGCACCAGCGGTGCCGGACCACCCCGATACGTCTCGACCAGCTCCGCGACCAACTCGGCAGTCTCCATACCCGCCACCCTATTTCAGCTTGCGGAACGTCGGCGATGCTCGGCCACGTGTACCCGGGTCGAGCATTGGGTGGTGCAGAAGCGGCGCTTGCCGTTTCGTGAGGTATCGACGAAAACGATGTCGCATCCGGCACGGGCGCAGCGGCCGATTCGGGTCGGGGCCTCGCAGAACAGTGTCGCGAGACCGAATGCGGTGTACGCCTTCACCCGTTCGTCCACCGGCGCTGTTTCTTCGGCGTAGTGCAGGTGCGGGTCCCGGCCGTCGTGCACGGAGATATAGGGGCGCCCGGCCGTGCTGGCCAGCAGCGCATTGAGCCTCTCGACCGACGGATCCGTGAACGCCGCCGCGAGTACGCCTGCCCACCTGCGCAATTCGGCATCCTGCCGCGCATCGATCACGCCGATCGGCTTGTACCCGGCCTCGGCGAGCAGCCGCCCGAGATCATCGTCCGCGGCCGCGTTCACCAGTCGAACAGCCAATTCGGCGGCCACACCGCCGTAAGGGTTGAAGTGCACTGAACCATTACATCAAGCTGAATTCATGTGCGCCACCTGCCCTGACTGCTTCTGGCCGAACCCCGCCGTCATCTCCACCCACGGCACCACCCGCTATCTCCGCTGCATCTGCGGCAAATGGTTGATCGAGTCCCACGGAATCACCGCGGCAGCGGTGGGCACCAGTGTCTTCGCAGATCGGAGCGCCCAGCCATAGTGCCGACCGCGGACGGCACAGTCGGGTGATTTGTCCGTTTCGTGGTTGGTGTGGTATTCGCTATCTGGTAGCTCGCTCACGGTGGTGGGCGTGAATTCTGCTGCCGCAGTGGTGCCCTTGTTGATTGTGAGCTCTCTCCCGTGCAGGTCGGGGCATAGGAGAGAGTGAGGCTGACGTGTGAGGAACATAGTGTCCAGAGTTTCCGTCAAGGCTGTCGTGCTGGCCTTGAGCATCCTGACCGCGGGGCTGATCGCCGCCCCGGTATCGGCGCAACCCCTGTATCCCACAGCGGATCCCGACCCGTTCTACGGTGCGCCCGCCAATCTGGCCGACCTGGCCCCCGGTGACGTGGTGCGCACCCGCCGCATCGACACCGGCCTGTACGTGGGCACCGAGGGCTGGCAGATCGCCTTCCGCAGCACCAACTCCACCGGGCAGCCGATTCTCGGCATGACCACCGTGCTGCTACCCGCCGGAGTGAAGAACCCGCCCCTGGTGTCCTACCAGGCCTTGATCAATTCCCTGGGCGCGCAATGCAACCCGTCGCGCTCGCTGTTCAACGGTGAACTCCAGGACGGCGTAGGCGCGATGCTGCCGATCGGCCGCGGCTGGGCCATCTCGCTGCCCGACTACCTCGGCCCGAACGTGGCCTACGGCGCGGCCAAGCTCAGCGGCATGGTCACCCTCGACAGCGTGAAAGCCGTCCGCAAGGTGTCCGAACTTGGCCTGGGAACCTCACCGGTGGCGCTGGCCGGCTACTCCGGCGGCGGCATGGCAACCGCCTGGGCAGGCGCCCTGCAACCCACCTACGCCCCGGACCTGAAGCTGGATGCCGTAGTGGCAGGCGGGATTCCCGCCGACGAAGAACAAATGGCCCTCTCCCTCGGCTTCGAACCCCACCCCGGATTCGGCCTCGCCTTCGCCGCGGCCATGGGCCTCGAACGCGAATACCCGGCCCGCCTGCCCGTTTCGGACCAACTCAACGAAAACGGCCTCTGGTTCCGAGAATTCACCCACGACGCCTGCCGCCGCTTCCTCCTGTTCCACGGCGCCTTCCGCAGCGCCGAACAAATGGCAGCCTCCAAGAGCCTCCTCGACAGCCCGGAGGCCCACGCGGTTCTGCGCGAGAACAGCCTCCGCTACGACACCGGCGTACCGACCGCGCCCACCTATTTCTGGCAGGCCCGCTACGACACCCTCACCGCCTTCGAGCCGGTCGCTGATGTCGCGGCTCGCTACTGCAAAGCCGGTGTCCCCCTCCAATTCCACCCCGTAGACGTAGCCGAACACATGACCGGCGCAGTAGCCGGCTTCGCCGACGCCTGGACCTACGTCGAATCCCGCTTCCGAGGCGACCCGGTGACCTCCACCTGCTGACAACGCGGGGCCGGTCCCGCTCCCGCGGCACCGGCCCTCAGCAGACCCCGCTCCACCTCAACCTGGTGGACGGGCGCCAAGCGCCCGGCTTTCAGGATTCGCGGGCTGCGATGGCGGCTTGGATTCGTCGTAGCGTGCGGAGGCCTTTCTTCGCGGCGACGCTCACCATCCCGTCGAAGACGGTTGAGCCTCGGTCGTGGGCCATCAGCCGTTCCAGCGTCGGCACGGCACGATCGTCGCCGGTCGAACCGAGCGCAACGGCCGCCCAATAGCGCTGGTCCGGGTCGTCGCTGCCAGCGGCCTCGCACAACCTCGGGATAACGTCCGGGGTGAATGTGGACAGAGCGCTGGCAATGTAGCCGATGCGGTAGTACCGCCGGTTGTCGAACTCATCCCACAGTGCGGCCAGAGCCACCTCGCCGCCGATCATGCCGAGGGTTTCGGCGACACGTTCGCGCATTCCGGCGATCGGGTCCCGCAGCAGCGGAGTCAGTGCCGGAACGGCCGATTCGTCGCCGAGTGTGCCCAGCGCGATCACCGCCTGCACCCGGGCGAACTCCTGCGGGTGGTCCAGCATCGCGACCAAACCGGGTACCGCGTCACGGAACCCCAGCGCCGCGCAACCCATTGCCGCCCACGCCTGGCAGTTGTATCGGCTGTCGGCGAGTGAGGCGAGCAGCGGTCCCTCGAGACTGTCATCGCCGAAGACCGCCGCATGGTTCAACGCCTGGCTATAAAGCGACCGGTGATAGTCGGGATAGTCCCGCACGAGCGCACGCAGTGCTTCCCCAGCGGATGTGTCGCCGTCGTCGGCCCGTTCGAGCAAGACCCGCAGATTATCCTTCCGGGTCTCGAGGTCACCGTCTTTGAGGCATCGCGCATCAGCTGGTTTCACCGCCCAACGGTACCTGCCGGTTCGCTTTGCCGATTGTGTCAGCGCAGGTAGTCGGGTCCAGTCAGGCGTGGAGCCGGGTGTCGACGGCGGCGAGCAACTTCAGTAGTTCGGGGTCGTCGGTACGGGTGAGCGCCAGCGCAGCGGCCTCGGCCGCCGGGCCATCGTTGAGCCGCGTGATATTCGATCGCAGCGTTGGTTGTCCGAGAAGGAGATTGATGAGGCGGTCGCCTGGTATCGGGGAGGAGAGTCGCTGGCTCGTGTGGGTGCCCGGTTCGGTGTCAGAGGCCTGATCTACTGTGCGAGGACATGGGGACCTTCGTCGAGCTCTTTGATTTGTTGGACACCCGGGCTGCAGTGCGGGGCAAGCAGTTCGAGCATCTCTGCAAGTGGTTCTTGACCAACGACCCAACGTATAGGGCCACGCTGCGACGCGTGTGGTTGTGGGATGACTGGCCAGGCCGTTGGGCTGCTGACGCTGGTATCGACCTGGTTGCCGAGGACCATGACAGAAAACTTTGGGCCATCCAGGCCAAGGCTTACGCGCCGGATTATGTGGTTACCAAGAACGATGTGAACAAGTTCCTCGCCGAGTCGTCGCGTGCGATCTTCTCGTTCCGGCTCCTGATCGCCACCACCGACAAGCTGCATCACATCGCTCGTCGAACGATCAACGACCAAGAAAAGCATGTCAGCTTTGTGGGTTTGAGCGACCTTCTTACATCGGCGGTGGACTGGCCGAGCGATCCTGCGGACCTGCGGCCCTCGCCGCTTCCGAACCCAACCACGCCGCGCGACTACCAACAAGAAGCGATACACAACGTCGTAGGGGGGTTCGAGACCGCCGACCGGGGGCAGCTCATCATGGCGTGCGGCACCGGCAAGACCCTCACGTCCCTGTTTATCAAAGAGAAGCTGGATGCTGAGCGGACTCTCGTCCTGCTGCCATCGCTGTCACTGCTCAAGCAGACGATGCAGGTCTGGCGGGCCCATGGAATGAAGGCGTTCGAGTCTTTGCCGGTCTGTTCTGACGAGACCGTTGCTCAGAACACCGACGAAGCAGTTGCCCACACGAGCGAGCTGGGCTTGCCCGTGACAACGGAGCCCGCGGAGATAGCCGCATTCCTGAGTCGGCAGTCGGGGCCGCGCGTGGTCTTCTCGACATATCAGTCATCACCGCGGATCGCCGCCGCCTTTGCGTTAGAGCAACTGCCCGCGTTCGATCTGGTCGTCGCTGACGAGGCACACAGGATCGCCGGTGACGAATCCACTGTTTTTGCAACAGTTCTAGAGGCTGATGCCATCAAGGCTCGTCGTCGCCTGTTCATGACCGCCACCCCGCGCTACTACACCGGTCGCATCCGGAAGGCCGCGAGGGACGTGGAGATGGAAGTCGCATCAATGGACGATGCGTCCAGGTTCGGCGAGGTGTTCCACCGATTGAGTTTCGGTGAGGCTATTAGCCGGAAGCTCCTGACCGACTATCAGGTCGCCATCGTAGGCGTGGACGACGCGACGTACCGGGAGTGGGCTGAGAGGGGCACCCTGGTCGTGCGCGGGCGCAAGGCTACCGATGCCCGCACCTTGGCGAGTCAGATCGGTCTGGCCAAAGCGATGCGTAAGTATGACTTACATCGGATCATCAGCTTTCACTCCCGCGTCGCCCGGGCCCGCGAGTTCGCCTCCGAGATGCCCGACGTTATCGACTGGATGCCAGCTCACCAGCGCCCGAATGGCACATTGTGGACCGGATACGTCTCTGGGGAGATGACCGCTGGTGAGCGCCACGTCCAGCTTCGGCAACTACGTGAGTGTGAAGACGGCGACCGCGGTTTGTTGGCTAACGCCCGGTGCCTCTCCGAGGGGGTCGATGTTCCGACACTCGATGGTGTCGCGTTCATCGACCCCCGCCGCAGCGAAGTAGACATCGTGCAGGCGGTCGGCAGGGCGATCCGGCTGGCAGAGGACAAGACCGTTGGAACGATCGTCCTGCCGGTGTTCATCGACACCGAGACGGATCCCGAATCGGCGCTTGACGATTCCTCCTTCAAGCCGGTGTGGGATGTCGTCAATGCGCTCCGGGCCCACGATGAGGATCTAGCCGAACAGATCGACACTATCCGCCGGGAACTCGGCAGGAAGGGTGGTCGGGCAAGGGTTCCCGACAAGATTCACTTCGACGTATCACCCAGGGTAAGTGCGAGTTTCGCTCGCGCCTTTGACGTTAGGCTGGTCGAGAAGACTAGCGCTCGATGGGAGTTCTGGTGTGGACTGTTAGGCAGGCACGCCGCCGAGAATGGCACGGCACGGATTCCAGTTGAACTCGTTGTAGAAGGGTTTCCACTCGGCCAGTGGGCTAGTGTCCAGAGGGGTCAGTACTCGAAGGGAAAGCTGAGCGACGACCGGCGCAGCAAATTGGAAGAGCTGCCCGGCTGGTCATGGGATGTCCTCTCGGACCAGTGGGATGTCTGGATCGGGTTGATGAACAAGTTCATTGCCGAACATGGTCATGCCAATGTGCCGTTTCCTTACATGATCGGCGAGTACAATCTCCGGAGTTGGGTTGCTACCCAACGTGGGCTGTTTCGTCGAGGACGACTGTCTGAAGAACGTATCTGGGAACTCGAAGCTCTGCCGGGCTGGTTGTGGGACGTGCTAGATGACGTCTGGCAGCAGAATTACAACGCACTCGAGCAGTTCGCCGAACGCATCGGCCACTCTCGAACCCCGCAGAGGCACATGGAGAATGGGCTCAAACTCGGGACGTGGGTGGCGGTTCAGCGAAGGACCCGCGAGGAGATGTCCCCAGAGCGTCGGGCACTCCTCGATGCCCTCCCCGGATGGTCGTGGGACCCTTTTGCCGACCGCTGGGAGACTTCATACGCGGAATTGGTGCAGTTCACGAGACGTGAGGGGCACGCCCGCGTCCCAAATTCACACTGTGAGAACGATGTTCCGTTGGGGAAATGGGTTACGCACCAACGCAGCAGGCGGGACAAACTAACCGTCGAACAGCGAACTCGGCTGGAAACACTTCCGGGCTGGAACTGGGATGCACGGTCGGATATGTGGCACCGCAAATTTGCTCTGCTGCAACAGTTCCAGCGACGAGAAGGACAGGCGCTGGTTCCGCAGGGGCATGTTGAAGACCACATCAAGCTAGGCTCATGGGTTAACGAGCAACGAAACAGAAGAGAAGAGATCAGTACCGAGCGGCGCGCATTGCTGGAGTCCACACCCGGTTGGGCGTGGGATCCGCACACCGCGGCGTGGGAGCGCGGATACTGCGCCTTAGTTGAATTTGTCGATCGAAAGGGGCACGCACGTGTCCCCGCCGAATATGTTGAGGGCAAGGTGAAGCTCGGCGGGTGGGTGGGGGAGCAGCGGGTAAGCCAGCGCACGATGAGTCAGGACCGCAAGATGAGGCTCGAAGGCATCCCTGGCTGGAGTTGGAACTCCGTCGAGGATTCCTGGATGGAAAACCTCGAGAAGTTGCGGGCCTTCGCCATCAGGGAAGGGCACGCCAACGTCCCCGTCGACCACACTGAGAACGGCTTGAAGCTGGGACAGTGGACACGGCTTCGACGGAGTGAGCATCTCGAGCTCGCGCCAGAGCGGAAGGCCTTGCTGGAAGCCATTCCAGGCTGGTTCTGGGGTAAGAAGTCTGACTATGTCTGGAATCAGAAGTATCGAGTTCTGGAGCAGTTCGTTATCCGCGAAGGCCATGCGTGCGTTAAGGATGGCCATATCGAAGATAAGGTAAAGCTCGGCGTTTGGGTGCGAGAGCAGCGCCGCAACTATGCGACCGGGAAGCTAAGCGCGGAGCGCCAACACCGGCTGGAGAAGGTCGTGGGCTGGGACTGGAGAATTTCGTAGCCAAGGCGTAGAAGGCCCCGATCTTGGCCGAGGTATCTCGATCGGCACCCATGAATCCGTTTGGATGTTGCATCGCCATCAGCAGAGCCTCGTAGCAGCGCCTCGACCCTTCGGGACTTGTTCTCGCTCACCAGGATAAACAGATCGGTTTGCGGATCGGCTAGGAGCGCGTACTGCCTCTCGCGCCGTAGATCTCGATGTTCGAGATACAGGTCCATGCCTTGTCGACGACCTGCTGGGCGGAGACGACGTATTCCACGTAGGCCTGGCGGCGGGCCTCAGAAAGATCCTTCTTGTGACTGAAAGCCTGTTGCAGCAGCGTGTTTCGGTATTGCCATCGGTTGGAGAGGTACGCGGAGACCAAACCATCAAACGTCAGTATGTCGTTGGTTGGGTAGCGCTCGGCGAGCACGATAGTGACCGCATCGGCCCGGTCTGGGCGGAGGACGTACTGCTCCGCCGGGCGGTGATGCACTATGAACGCCGACGAGATCATCACCGGGTTGGTCCCGTTGCAGGCCCATGGCTTGGCCTGTGGCAACGCAGATCGCCGCATTCATGACTTGCCACGCCTGGGGAGGCAACCGACCGGTCCGCTGCCCCCATTGCGTCAGGATGACCTCCGTGGCAGGTCCAGAAAATGCAGGCGACTCGAGCGACGGTCCCGTCCGCCGACTCGCCGAACTCCTGGCGCAACACGGCCCGGTGGGCTGGCGACAGGTGGACGCGGTCTTCGCCGTAACCGTCGCCGCCGAGGTCGGCAAACTGGTGTACTCGATCGGGGACCACACCGTCGCCCTCGATCCACCGGAATCGGTGCGTACCCTCGTGCGCACCACCCGCGCCGCCGCCGCCCGCTCGCCCGAAGGTCCGTGGTTGCGCCTACTGGTCACCGCCGACCACACCGGTGCCATCGAAATCGACTACGACTACGGCGAATTGCCCATGCCGCCGGGCCAGCTGTTTCCTCCCGAAGCGTATCGCGCCGACCTCAGAACCTATCCGCGCGACCGCATCCCGGTCTGGCTGGCCGCCTATGTCGGACACGGCGATCGTCAGCGCCGTCCACCCCGGTCAGCGGCTGTCCACGCACGCACCGATCGAGCCGCCGGAGTGTGGGCGACATTGGTGGAGACAGAATTGCCGCCCTTCCCGCTGCTATGGGCCCGCTGGGTAACGCTCGCCGCGGTCTTCGTCGCAGCCGGATCCGGGTGGGGTCCACGGATTCTGCCTTGGTCCGGGGTTTTCGAGGGTGCGACGCACGGCGGTTCGACACTGCACGTGCTACCCGGCGGACGCGCCGTGCTCTCGGGCGGTGTCTGGAACGCCCCGGCCCTGGCGGCCGCTTATCTCGAATCCGCGCCACTGCCGAACCTCTATGCGGGAGCACCGGATTGGGTGGCGGATCCGGTACTGGATCCGCGCGCCGCCTCGGGTCTGCTGTCGTTCTGCTACTGGTGGGAGTCGGGTCGCTGGTATCGTGCGCAAACTCGCTCGGATTGCGCCGACGCGATACCCGGCGTGTGGACTGCCGCGACCACACTCGACATCATCGCCACGGTCCAGCCCGATCTGCGTCGGGAACACGCAGCCGCACTACTGACCGCGGCGGAGTCAGCGCAGGTGACGCGCACGGGTCTCGAGCGGATCCTCGGTGCTGATCACGATATCGACAGCGCACTATATCAATTCACGCTCTCCGGACTGGTTTCCTCAGTGCCGCAACCCATGCCGAAGGACCGGGCGCTGGCCATGGTCGGCGACTACATCGCGGGCCACGGTCTCGCGAAAATCCCGGTGGCGCAACTGAGTGCGGAACGCTTCAGCGTCGGCTGGATGGTGCGCGTCCCCGTCGAGGTCGAACAGACAATCTATTACATCGTCGACGACGGCCGCCTGCAACGCACCCCGTCGACCGTGACCGCGGCGACCGCCGTCGCCGAACTCGAGCGACGGTTCCGCCGACGACACCGAATCGAAGGGTGAAGCCAATGGATCGCTGGGAACGCGAGGGCCTGCGCGCGGCCAATGCAGGCACGCGCAACCAAGTGGACCACATGCTCGACATCCTCGAGGAACAGCAGATCTACCTCATCGGCGTGCAGGATAAGGTGACCGCCATTCGCGCCACCGCCACCTCGGGCGACCGTTTGGTGGCGGTGACCGTGGACGCCGCGGGCCTGGTCGCTGAGGTGAGCATCGAACCGGAAGCCTTGCGCGGCAATGCCGATGACTTGGGCCGATCGGTCGCCGAGACCGCGCGACAAGCGGCCGCGGCAGCTCGCGCGAAAGTTCAGGAACTGCTCGCGCCGGTGCTCGAATCCGCCGAGTCCATGCCGGACTTCGCCGATCTGGTACCCGGCGCTCCGAGTATGCGGCGGCGCGAGTACGAGTAGTCGCCGGACTTCCCCGGACTGGGAACCGGCACGTACCGGGCCGCACCGGACAATTGGATGCTCGGAACGTCGGAGCGGAGGACCAATTGGTGAATCAGTTCCATGTGGATCCCGCTCAGGTGCGGAATCTGGTCGATCGACTGTCCGATCTCGCGAATACCGCAGACCAGGATTTGTCTCGGTTGCGGGACACTCTGGATCGTGCGGGCGCATGTTGGGGCGATGACGAACCGGGCCGCACGATTGGCGACACCTACCTTCCAGGGGCCACGCAGGCGATGACCGGACTGCGTGCCGTCGCGGACAATATCAGGGCGCTGGGCAGCGGTATTTCCGGATTCGGCGGCTTGATGCAGGAGCAGGACCTGAATGCCGGGCGGTCCGTCCAGCGTGCCGAGCGCAGTGATGTGCCATTGGCGAATGCCGGAGTGGGACAGCCATACGGGCTGCCGTTGTATGCCGGGGCCCCACCGCCCGTGGTAGATGTCGCGGGCGCGACATCGCCGCAGACATTCGGCGGTGCCGAACCCGGTAGTGTTGGTGCGCAGGCCGATCCGACGGCATCTCGGTCCGAGGGGACTTCCGCGACACCCACTCCGGCCATCAACGGTTCAGCGACAACGCCAGGTCCGATATCGAGCGCGGCATGGAATCCGGCGACTTCCGTTCCGGATTCCATGCGACCGGCTGGCAACCCATCTCGGCAGTCGACGAACAATCCGCTGGACGTGCCGCGAGTCGTGCCATCGGGCACTGCGGACGGTCGGGGTCCCGCCGCTGCGCCGACAAATCCCGGACCACGAGGCAGTTCGCAAGCCCAGCCCGGAAAGGTCGGATCATTTATCGCGCCTGGACAACCGCAAGCAGGCGAGGCGAATACGCCGTGGTCTCGGCCAACCGTCACCGTCGGAACCGACACGGGCGCACCCCGATCCATGCCGAGAGGCCAACTCCCCATCGGAGTGACACCAAACCTCGGCGAACCCGCAATGACACTCCCGCCGAAACGCGCCAAACCCCGTCGATACCAGCCTGTTTCGGCCCGCGGTGCAAAAATCCCGTCGGCCGGGCATCTTCGGGCGGTCGCCGACCGCCATGGTCTGCGTCTGATCGGATTCGATGATTCCGCGCTCGATGGAACGACGTTGGTGGAGTTGGCTACCGCTGTGGACAACATGATCGGGAAGTACCCCTTCCTCGAGCTCGGAGGTCTGGAGATCACCGATCTTTCCGACACCGTTTCGCGAGTGGTCCTGCGCAGAGCCGCCGGATCCGGCCCCCACCGGGCCTGGATCACTCTGGATCGAGCCTGCTTGGTGGATCGCGAGCAACTCGAACAACGGGTCGTCGGGATGCGCAGGCCGGGTCGTCGAATTGCCGAACTATATAAGCGCCCAATGTATTCGACTATCGTCGCGGACTTCGGGCGGATCATGGTGCACACCGCCGGTCCCGGCGTCGTCCGGAAGGCGCGTCGTGGACTCATTGCGGCCGCAGACTGTGGTGCGGAGCCGCGCCGAACGCTCGCGGGGGTAGTCGCCCACTACCGGAGCTGGCTTAATTCCTTGTGGGACAGTAACTCCGACGGTCCCTTCGATCCCGGTCTGGCCCTGGTCGCGGCCTTCTCCGAGGGCGAACTGTGTGGTCGCGGGGCATCGATACCCGCGCGCGTACTACACCGGCTGCTCGTCGACAGCGTGGTGGCACGGCGGTGAGGATCGAGATACCGCCGGGTTGGCCGTCCTGGGCGGTCGAATTGCTGGTCGGTCATATACCCAATGGTGATCCGCAACTTCTGCGCGACTGCGCCGACACGTGGGCACAGACAGCTACTGAGCTGAGGGCGTTGTCGATTCAGTTGGGTGCGGTCGAGGTCGCCGACGCAACCGAGGGATCTGCGGGCGACGCGTTCAGACGCGCCGTCGACGAACTACGTGAAGATTGCCGCGCGCTGGCCGAACCCTTCGAGAGCCTGGCCAAATACCTCTATGGGGCGGCGAACGACCTGGAACTCCAGATCTACATCGCGTTCGGAACCCTAGCCGTCATGATCGCGCAGTTCTTCATCGCCGTCGCCACGATGAACGCGCCGGGTGCGGCCCTCGTCCGTGTCGAGGGCGAGATCGCGATCAAACTCACCTGGCGCACCCTACTCAAGTGGTTGCGCCAGCACGCCACCCAATTCCTGCTCGAACATCCTCCCGTCAAAGCGGTTTGGCAGGGTGCCAAATGGGGCGCGCTGCTCGGTGGCGGCCTCAACCTGGGTGCCGAATTGGTCCAGGTAGTACAGGGACATCGCGATTCGATCGACTGGAAGGCTGTCGGCGAAGCGACCGCGGTCGGTGCCACGAGCGGTGCGGCGGGCGCGGGGCTCGCACATCGGTTGGCGCCGGGGCTGCGCCGCTGGAGCAATCGATTCCCAGAACAACGAACCAGGGTCGCTGCCCATGTGACGGGCGTCCTGGTGGTTGGTGCTGCGGCCGGGGCCGCGGGCGGTGTCGTCGGGGCCATCGTACTGGCCGAAATGGAGGGTCGTCAGCTCAATCTGCGCAACTTGGCAGAGGCGGCGCTGGCCGGTCTCGCGCCAGGGGCCGTCGGCGCGGCCGGAGCGGCGGCGAAGGTCGGGGTTGGGGTAGCGAAGGTCGGTGCGCGAGTAGGTCTTCCGGCCGGAGAGCCCGTTGTAGCCGGCTTGCGTGGCGCGCCGCCGATCGAACCTGTTGCCGCTCGGGGTGTGGAAGAGCCCGTGCTCCCGGTCAACGTCGATTCAGTGAGCGATCCTGCACATTCGATTGCGCAACTGCATAATTCGGAGCCAATAGGTGTTGAGCCGGAGAAAGTCGGTGGCATCTCGGAGTTTCCGGATGGGCGGGCACCGCGGCCAACCGAGCTAACAGCGGCGGCGATGGCGTTGGAAGCCGACCTGGGCGCACGCGTCGACGAGATCTTCTCGGAAGACAAGGAACTTCACGCACTGGCCCAGGAACTTGGGGAGCCCGACCAAGGATATGGAGAGCCCAACCGCGGGACTACGGTCGAGGACGACGAGTTCTGGCAAATAGTGAGCGCGGGTTTCGGTGAAGACGGCCACGACCCAGGGCCCTTTCTCGGACCGCCGGGTGGCGGTTCACCGCCGCTCGCGCCGCCACCCGGCGCTGGGGGGCAGTCGCCAGGCGGTTGGTCCGGTGGCCAGCCTCAAGGGGGAGCACTATCGACCGCATTCACGCCGAATCCGGACGGGAGTGCGGTCCCAGCCGGCTCGGCAGGCGCTCAACCCGGGGCCGGCGCAACCGGTGGCGGAGCAACCGCCCTGGCCGGTGGGCCTCCTGGCGGCGGATCGGCTGGGCAGACCGGTGGTGGACAGTTGGGAGGCGGCTCACTCGGTCAGCCCAGCAGTCCGCAAAACCCCCAGGGCACACCCAATCCCACCGCGGACCCCGGGGGCGGCGGTCCCATCACCGAAGGCTCTCTGTTGTCCGGCGGCGACCATCCCACCGCACACGACCTCCCGCCGGGCCTCCAGGGCAGCCGTGACGGCGGCGTCGCCACCGCCGTGGATGTCGATGCCGAATTCAACCGACTCACAGCAGGTCTGGGCCTGACCGCTCCGGAGCACACGCCACCGCACATGCCCACCGAGGCCCCCGCGACAGCCTCACCGAGCACCACCAATGAGCCTGTCAACCCGACACCCCCATCCCCGACCGCCAAGGAGCCCGCCAACCCAGCGGCAACCACTCCGTGGACCGGCGCCAAACCCGAATCACCGACCCCATCCACCCAACACGGCGCAACCGAAACCCCCGGCCCCACCGCGGCCCCCACCAATACCTCGACCCCGATCGAACCCGCCGCGGGCACAACCCTGGAACAGCCCGGATCAACCGGCACCCCAAAGACTTCCACGACCACACCGGCTACCACCGACAACGCGATCCCGCCACACCAAGCAGCTGATCCGCCACCCGCAGACACCTCGCATCCCCCCGCGCCCCAACAAACCCACGCTGCCCTCACCTTGCAGACCCCTCCCACGCCCGCCCCGGAAATAGCCCTCACACAACATCACCCGACCCCCACCTTCACCACATCGAACCCGACCCCCGCATCCCTGACCGCGACGAACGGCCCAACCCCGACCATCCACGACCAAACCCCGTCTCCTCCACCAGAATTCACCCAACCTGAACCCGACTACATCCGAACCACCTTCCCCGGCTACTTCCCCAACCCCACCATCGACAGCCCCACCCAGTTCCCCATCCCGACCCCCATCGAATTCACCACCCCCCAGGGGGACTACGTCGTCCTCCCCGGAGTCTCGGGTGCCCCTTCCCCCGAATCCCCGCGCGACATCATCCCCGTCACCCCCCGCCTGCCCGCCGACACTCAAACCCACCTGCCCGCCGAATCCCCGCGCTACCGTCCCCCGGTAGAGATGCCCGAGCCTGCTCAACCCGCCACCCCCCGAACGCCACCCCCACCACCCGAATACCTCCC